>NZ_JAEKIS010000016.1 GCF_017311415.1 Salipiger abyssi
TCAGGCTGGCCGCCGCCAGCTCTTTGGTAAGCGCGGCGGCCAGCCTGAAAACTGCCTACCGTCAACGCCTGTCACCCATCCTACGGCAAGGTGGCATGCGGTGCAGACTGTCAAGATAAGGCAACAAGCTCTTCGCGGGCGTAGCCTTCATCGCCCCAACGCTTCCGGCCAAAGTCACGGTCAAGGCGGGTTTTGTGCTTCGTCCAGTGGGTCAGCTCATGGGCAAGCGTGGCGTAATAGCTCTCAGGGCTGCGGAAGGTCTCGAATGCTGGCATCTGTACATGGTCGCTGCCGTTCGCATAGTGGGCGCTGTTCCCGCCGTGGCGGATGTCCGCGCCAGTGTTTCCGAAAAATCTTTCTGCGTGCTCGATCCGCAAGGCTGGGTCAATGATCGGCTCGGGCTTCAAATAGTAGTGCTCGGGCAAGCCTTCGATCTGCTCGACGTTGAAAACGCTGTAACCCTTCATGAACGGAATTTTCCGCTCTTCCTCGCTGCCGTCGTCCTGTTCTTCGGTTTTGGTGATGGTGTTGGCATAGACCACCAGATTTCCGCGCTCGCCCTTGCGCACATGTGCGCCCAGCTCTTTCGCCTGTTTGAACGTCATCCAATACGGCGAGAGATAACCCGCCTCGACGCTCGCGCCCCAAAGCATCAGCACATTGATTCCGTTATACGGCATGCCGTTGTGCCGTAGCGGCTTGGTGATCTTCCCCTCTAAATTGCCAGCGTTCCAAGGTTGCAGCCAAGACAGCTCGCCCCTTTCCAGATCGGCAATAATCTTGTCGGTTACTTTCTGATATACATCTGTTTTCATGTCCTTTTTCCTCCATTGGATAGTCGGTTGCGCATGCAACCGAACTAGGCCCGCGCCAATGAGCGGGGGGAGGCCGTCAAGATCGAAAGGATCGGAAAGTGGTGCGGGCGCAGTCCCGCCGTAGCCGCAGGCGAAGGAGGACGAGCCACGGCTCCGATCCTTTCTCCCGCAGCCCAGGCAAGGGACTTGGGTCTTGACGGAGGATGGGGCTGGAAGCCCCCCTGAAACGAAGGAGAAACGCGCGGCTGCTATACAGCCGCGCTCAGCCAGAGGGGTGCATCAAGCGCCCCGACACTTGCGCAAGGGATTGATGCCCGAAGGGCCGAGACTACAGGCTCGGCACGCGAAAGCCCGGCCCTGCCCATGCGGGGTGCGCCCAAAGAATAAATATTAAAGGCTTTTCGCAAGAGCATCGGCGAAGCGCTTCAACCCACGCCGACCTGAAATCCCGCAAACACTTAGTTCAATTGCCCTGATATGAACCCCGTCGGCTATGGCAGTTGCAAATTCTGCCGCATGTCCAACTTCGTCACTTGGAGACACAGACCCTTCCACCGGCCTTGGATAGACAAGCGCCACTTCGAAGATTCCGGTGGCGCGTGCAAATGCAAGCGATTCATAGATGTCGGCATTTGAAATTGATGTGGAAGAACGATCTACATGCCCCTTATATTTTGCATCAACGATAATACGGCGTGTGCCTGCCGCACCTGGAATACCAACGATTGCATCTGGAACCACGTTGAGAGTCCTGATTGCGCCATCTTGCGTTCTGGTCCCGAGTTTATTTGGCGACTGGAGCTGGACGTTCTTGGGAGAAAAGGCACTACGCAGCGATAGCGAGATAAGCTGTTCCCATACTTGCCATGTCTGCATGACGTAGCCTGGGGCAAGCGCGTTTTTGGGATCATAAGCGCCTCCGAGACCACGGAGGATATCGAGCGATAGATCGAATGTTGGTTGCCAAGCCCGCGAGCGGCTTGGAAGTCTCCGATCCTGTAGGCGCAAGGGCCTTGGCTGTTGCGGGAGATGCTGCGCAAGTCGCTCAAGGCGCACGCGGGTTTCAACGTCAGGGACAATCGGTGCCAGACCCGCTGCGGCGGCTCTGATAACTGCGTTGTAAGGGTTTTCTCGGGTGAACGATGTGACGGATTGCGGAAACCCCTCTTCGGAGGGCACAGACAAATCTTCTGGGTCGAAATCCCCTTCGATGGCAAATTCACTTTGGTGTAGGCGTCGATACGTGCGCAAAGGTCTGCGCTGGTTTTTCCAGTACATCTCGATAAGGGACCGACCGATCAATGTCGCAAGATCGGAGGTCGCCCGTGAAGATGACTTGAGGCCTTCATTGTCTAGCAAGCGGCCGTGGTGCGAAAGCATAGCCAGCAAAAAGAAATCTTCACGCCATCCGGGTGCGGAACCGAGGAATTTTGGTGCAATTTCAAGCTCCAGCCCGGACGCCAGAACGAGCAAGCCTGCCACGTTCTGAAACTGGAAGCGGTCGGCATTGATCGATAGCGGAACGCTCTCAAGGCCGAGGATACCGCGTACACGGTCCCCGGCGCGGAGCAATAGCTCCCGAGCGTTCGAAGCGCTAACGTCGCTACGCCGGGCAATCTCTTCATGCAGCGCGGATGGCTTTGCGTATTCGATAGCTGTAAAGCGCTGCCACGGGCGCATGACGATCAGACGGCCTTCTGTGATAGAGCGAGGAAAAGCTCATACAGCTGCGAGGCGTCAACGCTGACAGGGCCATTTATCATGGCGCGGGGCGCATCCCCGAAGGATGTTTCTTCAAGAACGTATGGGTTTCCTGCAATACCACGGTCCGCATTCAAGATGATGGCTGTGCCGCGAACATCGCCGAAGAAGGCCTCGTCAATATGGTTTTTGATCGTTCGCCATGCTGTTGCGAAATGCGCAAGTGCGTCTGTAACGCTTGAAGGCTTGGCGTTGTTCGCCATCAGTACCCCGTGACCGATCCTAAATTCAGGCCCCCGGCCAAGCGCAATTCTGCCATTTACGGCATCAAAGGCTTGGATAGCGGCTTCTATCACGTCGGCTGCTGAGCTTGGTGTCGGTGGCAGCGTCGATGCCGGAGTCGTGGCAACGCCGAAATGTGCGCGAAGGACTGAGGACTTGGGCTCCAGGTTGAAGGGAGCCCAGCGGCGCAAGAAAGCTACATCCAGCGGCTCGACTGAGACATCGGCCTGGTTCATGGCCGCGAGGATATAGAGCCTCGGCGGAAATGCGTACTCGATCAGATCACCCGTCGCAGGGTCGATAAGATCAAAGAACTGCGTCGCGGGTGTCGGCTTGCCGTCTGCTGCAAGGCGTTTGTCAGCCTCGATGGCCACGATCGCGCCGCCAAACACTTGAACGGTTGGACCACGGTTGATTTCATCAATAATAAGCAGTGCCGCGCTGTCGGCCTGCTTGGCGTATTCGCTGGCCCTGTAGAGGATACCTTCGGTGATCCTGAACGATCCCGGTGGCTTGCCGCTTCGGACATCAGGCATCATGCCGGTGAGGAAATCCCGATACTTGCTAGATTGATGAAGGACACATCGAAAGACTTTTCGGTTGGAGGACTTACCGATTGCCCCTGGAAGGGTCGTGGTCGGTGTCGGCGGGATGGGCACCGCTGCTCCGCGCTTGTGAACGGGCGTGCTAGCGTGCCCCTTGTTCTCAAACAGAGTTGCTACTTCGCTAAGGAGCATAGACTTTCCAGTACCCGGCGGCCCCGCAAGCAGAACATTGCGGCTGTTTTCTAAAAGATCCAGAATTTCACTAGCGTCAGCCATGGGGGTATTGCTCTTTAGTTACCAAGTCGAGAAATGCTGATTTGCAGCCATCTGCGAACCAATCTCGTGCTAGTTTTTCGATCTTAGGGTCCCAAGTGTTAGGAGAAAGAAGGCTTGTCTCTGTTGTGAAGTACAACCAGACAGCACCATCTGCCTGTTGAAGAATCATAATAACGGAGTGCCCGCCATTAGGGTCCGGCTTTATAAGGTTGTCGACATGTAGACTGGATACCCGCCCGATCTTGCACTCGAATGGGCGAGATGGATATGGCGGCCATACCTCTAGCTCAGCGACTTTGTCAGACGCGCCATCATTCCAATTTAAGTCTCCAAAGTAGATAGTTTTTTTCCGTTTGGTTCTACGCCCGGTAAAAATCTTCCCCAGAAATGGGAAAAATTCATCCTGCGGGTTAAATCTCAGGTCTCTCGCGCCGCCGCCACTCGCTGCATCATTTGACTCTGCTCTGGCTTTTCTTTTGTCGCCTTCATCTACTCGTTGAAGGATTACTCGAACAACCGCTGCTCCATTCCCGCTCATATGCTTCTCTTTCTTTTTATACACTTAAGGCCACTGGCGAACTCGGAGCTAACGTAGGGAACCGCGCCGAGCTTGCGCATGGCCTCTACGCGCTGCGCATATTGCGTGATTTCCCCGCTTGTTTTTTTCAGCCAAGTCAAAAGCAGGAAGTCTTGGGTCACGGTGGACGACATCTCGCCGGGCAATGGTGGTTGGCCACGATCCAACAGTGGAAAGTCGCGGAGCATGAGCCGTACATCATCCTCCGAACACCCATAGGCTCTGGCAACAAGTACGTCCGCTTCACAGCGCAGTTCAGCTATACGCCAAACGTGGTCGAGGCCCGAGTTTTCTGCCTGATCGAGGTCATGCAATTTTTTGGCGATCCCAATGAGGCGCTGCGCAGGAAGTGAGGCAATATCAAGACCTGGCAGGCGTAGCGACAGAAGGACAAAGTAGTTCACGGTGGTTGTCACGACGCGTCGAAGCAGCCAGTCAAAAGGTAGTGAGTTGACCACTGCTAGCCATAGGAACAGCCGGTCCTCTGATGGATCATTGGGGAAGGAGACGGTCGGAACCTTGTTTCCGCAGATGACATCCGGGGGGATCACGGAGGCCATCATGGACCGCTCATTGGTTTGCCCTGTGATATCGCAAAAACCGGCGCGTAGCCGTTGTGAGCGCCGCGTGGCTTCTGCGGATGCCACGCTCATTGGTAGCCAGAATTGTGGGGCGATCCGGCTTTCGCCTGGCGAGAGATTGCGCCAGACGGCGCTTCTTCCTTCACCCGAGACGTAAGACTTACAACCCAAGCGATGCGGTTGCACCATGCGTCCTTCGATAACAGGCAAACAGCCGTCCTTTGGCTGCTTGACGAAGTGGCGACGCCCATGGGTCATATCGATTTCGCGGCAAAACTCAGGATACCAGGGAGAATCCTCAGTAGATGGAAGCACACCGCCGATCTGCATCTTCTTAAATAGTCGCCATTCCTCTGCTGAGCGTATCTCGGGCAGAGTGAGATCGGGGCGTAGCTTTTCGAGGTCCTTGAGCGGCAGCCGGACTGACGGGACGGCGGTGACGCTTTCATTGTCAGCGGAGGCATGGCTAATCTTTATAGACGCAAGCGGTTTGCCGGAATCTGTTTTGCGGCGATAATTCACGACGAGAAATTTGAAGCGCGTATCGATGGCAAAATGCCGGGCGCGGTTCTCCAAAACCGTGAAGGTGAGATCATCGGTGCCGTTTGCCAGTGCGCGCCGCAGGGGTTCTGTATTCAGAGAGCGGATTAGACCTGCCGGAACCAGTAGAGCACCGTGCCCGCCTGCACGTGTGAGCTTATAGAGTAGTTCGGTGAAAGCGACGTAGAGATCAGGTTCACCTTTTGCAAGCAACGGGTATCGCTCAATAAGCGTACCGGCCATAGCAGCCCGTTCGGTCTTGGCCTCTTGATATCCGGCGAGTGATTGCAGGCGGTAGCTGGTTCCGTAATCGCGGGTTTCCCCGCTCGCCTTGATATACTCGTGCCTTGTGAGTTTGACCTTCTCCCAAGGAGGGTTCGCAATCACGATGTCAAAGCCATCGCGGCTCATATCAAGCCACGCAGAATCTGAGGCAAGAAGGCTATCCTGGGCACGCCAACGAGAGTGCATGGTGGCGATAGCGCCCAAGTCATCTGTGAGAGATGCAAGGGAGAGCCGAGTCCCGCGCAAAGCCATGGGCGAAAGATCGGCGGCATAGACCGAATTCCGCAGCCAGTCACTGGCGAGAATTCGATCCGGCCCGCAAGCCACAATGGAAACGGCTGTAAGCAATATTCCAGCGCCGCAGGCTGGATCAATGACCTTGGCACCTTCCTTGAGTTGCTTCTCCACACTGTGAGCCAAATGCAGAGCAAGGCGAAAGTCTGTGTGATACGCACCGCTGCTGCGTTGTTGGCTGTGATCCAATGCTTCGCGGGCAAGTGCACTCAAACAAAGGGAAGGATGGATACCTGTATCGTCCAATAGCTGAACAAGCGTTCTGGCATCATCCAAGAAGCGCTCGGGCGCGGCCAAAGGCTTAATCCCGAATTGCCCACAAAATTCAGCAAAATCGAAGCCGCCTAGACGGGCAGATGCCGCTTCCAATAGCTGAAAGCGCAGCTCATCACTATTCCCATGATGACGCGCAAGGCATTGCGCTATGTAGGCATCGGCCTTCGCCAGACGCTTTCCTTCGACGGTGCTAGACGGTTTCATGCGGCAACGCGCTTTGCTTCCTTCGTTTTTTCAATACAGAAAAGCAGCTCTCCCACATCGGAGGCAGCTTCGCTGGCGGCTCTATTTGGGCGGTAGCGACCGATATTTTGGAGCGAATGGACACTTAGCTGCCCAATCCCTGCAAGAGTATCGGAGAGCGATGTGATCGGCACATGTCCCTCGGTGCTATAGGAAAGAAAGATGCGCCGTGCAGGAAGGCTGGCGACCAGGCGTTCAATAGCCTTGGCGGCTCTTACCTTGTAGCAAAAATCGGATGCCTTTTCCCGCCATGGCCGAATGCCGCAAACCCCTTCGACTTCGGGTTCGTCGCCTAGCGCAATAGTTTCTAGAATGTGATAATAGGCGGCGTATTGGCGTTTCGTGTACGGTGGATCGAGATAGACAGTATCTTCGGGCTTGCATGATACTTGATGCACATCCTGCGTGCCCATAGTCGCGTGCGGAACGCTATTGGGAAAACTGGATCGCTCAACGAACAATGTATCGAGGGATTGCCTCTGCCATTTGGAAAGGAAGCATCCATAGGTTCCGGCGGTGTTTGCAACGCGGTTCGCGGCCCGCATCAAATCAGCGATAAGGACCCGTTCTTCTTGTGTCGTGACAAGCTCACGCTCTCGCCAATCACGAATCTGCCGTCGCATCCCGTCGATTTTTTTGGCGTTCTCTTCGGTAAAATACATCCGAGAGACGGCACCGTGGTCAGAGGAAGCCGGGCTATATTCCCGCCAAATAAAGCCGGGAATGGGTTTCACCTCGTTCAGAGCTGCAACAGCGTTGTCATAGCTGGAAAGCCCCCTGAAAGGTATGTCGGCACTGGACAAGACGCGCGCATAGGACATAATTGCTGATGACAAGAGGTGATCGTTAACATGTACCCTCCAGCCGGCGCGGGACGCAGCTTGAGCAACTGCGCCCGTGCCGGAAAAGGCATCCACGAAAACACCTCCATCAGGTTCACCAATATGATCGATGATAGCCTCCACGATGCGCGCCTTGGAGCCAATGTACCGGAATGACATGTGTGCGGGTCTCCCTGCCTTACTTGCTTTTTGTTGTCATGCCGGTGGTGAGCGGAAGTGGCATGGGTGGTTTCTTAGCCCATACAAACTGCTCGGGCGTTAAGGTCTGGCGCAATGTTTGATCGAATTCAGTGGTGTAGGCCTCTCGGAGGGGTGATCGACTCTTCTGCCAACATGGCACAAGCTACCGGGGGCTAGCAATATCTTGTGGGCAGATGAGGCCGGAATGCTGCTTCTGGTGCCGCCTGAGCGACAACAGGACGGTGTTTGGTTCTGTGCAGGTGGAAAAGTCACACTCTCCAAGCCCTGCGAGCTGGGTTCAGGGGGGCGGCGATAGGCCTCATGATCGGGTTCAGCGCCGACGCGCTGGCGGCATCCAAACCGCGCAGGGTTGGTCAGGGGTCCACGGGGGCAGGAACGCCCCATGGTCGATGGGATGGTTCCAAGGAAGGGCTGCTATGAAATGCTCTTTTCCTGGTCTCGATGAAATCGTCTCCATGAAATGGCGCACATCCAAACTGCGGAAGGTTGGTCTCCATGAAATGGTCATGGGGGTATCGGTGGGAGCAGGAACGCTCCCCTGATTGGTGATGCAACGGCCAAAGGTTGCGAGTGGTTTCAAGGGGCGCGATAGCCCTTTGATCCATGGTTCGGTGCAGGTGGAGAGGGACTTCTCCAAGCCCTGCGAGTGGTTGATCGGCGATACGATCTATGGCTCTGGAATGGGTTCAATGCCCAGGAAGAGCCACTGGCCGGGGGGATGCAACGGGGGCGCGCAGCGGGACCCCTTGCCAAGCTGTTTTGTACTACAAAACACAGCTTGCGGTCCGACTTATCTCAGCCGTCCCTCATCCGGGGCGGGCTTGTAGTACAAGGCTCTAAGCTGCCCTCGGATACCAAAACGGACTCTATCGAACCGCTGACCACGATGCGCTGCAATATCGATGATCTATACTCAGGTCTCTTTCAAGGGGGCTTCGATGATGGCACGGGCGTTGGCGTAGACCTCGCGCAGTTCTTCGTCCGCCACCTTCGCTGCTTCTTCTTCCAGCGACAGTAGCGCCGCGTCGTAGATATCGCGGGTGTCATCATCGGAGATTACGCCCCGTTCGGCCAGATTCCCGATAAGGGCAGAA
This sequence comes from Salipiger abyssi, assembly GCF_017311415.1. Taxonomy (GTDB): domain Bacteria; phylum Pseudomonadota; class Alphaproteobacteria; order Rhodobacterales; family Rhodobacteraceae; genus Salipiger; species Salipiger abyssi_A. The sequence continues at coordinate 8,553 of NZ_JAEKIS010000016.1, forward strand.
ATCAGAGCCGAACTTACAAAATCCGACGCCGTGACATTGTTAACCCGCTCTCTCAATTCTTCAATGTCCATATTCTGAAATTAACCTCCGCTAAAAAAATATACCGTCAAAACTTTCTTGCTTCTTAATAACTCATAAGCAATTATTATGATACAATTGTTTTCATGGGGACTATGAGATTTTTAGCCTTTGCACTTTTGACATTATATCTTTCGGCGGGTTCTTCCCAGGCGCAGACGGCGCTTGATCTCTCTGGCGCAAATGGTGGTTCTGTGAAGCTAGGATATGATTACCGCAGCTGTGAAGCGGGAGTTGAAGGCGCGATGCGATGCAGTGGGTATATTCCGAATGCGACGAATTGGGACGGCACCACAACCTACCTGTCATCATCCAGCATTTCCGGCCTGAGCGATGGTAAAAAAGGAACATTTAGCGTCTGGTTCAAAACAGATGATTACACAACCGACCACTATGTTTTCGAAGCACAATCTTCACGCTTTTATATCAACTTTAACGACAACAACGGCCGTATGCACTTCGCTGGACGTGACTCCACAGGCACATCAATGCTCTATGCCATGACCGACGACAACTCGATCGTACAAGGCCAGTGGCATCACCTCATGGCTTCATGGGATACAAGCGAAGGCGCAGATGCCAGCACATGCACAACATGCCACATATATCTGGATGGCGTTGATCAAACCGGCAATGGCTTTGTTACATATTCTGATGCCGCCGACATAAATTACGTACGCGCAGCCTACAGAGTCGGCGCACAAGTCTCCGGCGCTAATTTATGGCAAGGCGGCATCGCTGATCTCTGGATCGATTTTGACACAAATATAGACCTCTCTGTTGCATCAAACCGTGAAAAATTCATCGATGCCAGTGGGAACCCGGTTTATCTGGGGCTTGATGGCTCCCTCCCAACCGGAAGCGCACCTGACATTTTCCTCTCCGGCGCGACTGATGACTGGCACACCAATAAGGGCGCAGGCGGTGGCTTCACCGAAAACGGAGCGCTCACCACTGCTGGCTATCCACCAGGTGATGACGGGCACAATAAGAACGGCCTTATCGGATGGTGGAGACTAGACGAAACCAGCGGAACAACGGCAGAAGATAGCAGCGGCTATGGGAATGATGGCGCGATGAGTGGCGGCCTAAGCGGTGCCCAATCCGAAACAGCAAAGGTTGGCACAGGTTTAAGTCTTTCCGGCGGCAATTATGAAATCGAAATTCCGAACAGTACCAGCTTACAGCCAGCGAGCGAAGTCACACTCTCCGTTTGGGCCAAGTCTGATTGGTCCACAGGCGGGCAAGTACTCATCGCCAAGCAGGTCGGTACAGGCAGTACAGATTGGCGCAACAGCTATACGCTTCTGGTGTCTTCCCCTAATCTCCAAGGATATGCAGGTCATGGTGGAAACATGCAGGGCATTTCCTACGATTTTTCACCGGAAACGGATCGTTGGTATCACTTTGCCTATACTTATAGCGATTCAGCCAATACGCATAAGCTTTTCATTGATGGTGTTGAGGTTAACTCAGGAAGCAATAGCGCCTCTCTCGGTTACAATACATCGCCCGTCACATTGGGATTTGATTATGAAGATGAAGCTCTGACCCAGAATCTTTACCATTTTGGCGGCGTGATGGATGATGTTCGCATCTACAACCGCGCCCTGAGCCCAACTGAGATTGCTGAACTCTACAGCGGCGGATGTCCAGGCGGCAGCCCGAAATACATTCAGGCGTGTACTTCTGACGATACATTGACAAACGGGCTTATAAGCCATTGGAAATTCGACGAAGAAACAGGCAGCGCCACAGCATACGATTCAATGACCGGTATTACCGGAACTGTCGAACCCTCAACAACACTAACATCCGCCACGGGCGTTATTCGCGGCGCTGTTGATGTTCAGGATCTATACTACATCGATGCCGGTAGTGACGACGTTTACAGCCTTGATGAAAGCTGGAGCCTATCCGTTTGGGCAAAAACAACAAATGTCGGTGACGGTCAACAAATCGTCATGAAGAACTCCTTCCCCAATCGTACCTATCATCTCTTGTTCGAGACCGCCGGCACGATCATGTTCGGATATGATGCCCCTAGTGGCTTTGCAGGCCGAAGGACAACTGGCACTTTTGATAATGATCAATGGCACCACATCATTGCGACTTTTGACGATACAACAAATTCACTGGCTATCTATGTTGATGGCGTCGCCGTGGCACAATCCTCCTTCGGCGCGGGTTCCGGTGAGGAGCCAAACACACTCTCCGGCGGCACTCTACGCTTATTGGCACATGCCGGCGCAGGCGACGGGTTTTACGGTCTTGTCGATGACTTCCGCATCTATAACCGCGTCATAACTGCCGAAGAAGCCCTGCGGCACTACCAAGGTGCATATTCTTGGAAAAACTGGGGCGAGTAGAATTGGATTGAATGCATCTGTGTCGAAAAAAGTGATCCGCGCGGATTCAGAGTTTTATGGCGCTTGTGCTGGAATTCAATCTTGCCTATTAACCAATTTTAAGAGAAAATAGGTTATTATAGTAAAATGATGAATTTCGGGGTATTGGATGATGAAATTTTTTATTTTTGTATTATTTCTGGCGATTGCGCCACTTCACGCCAATGCGCAAGAGAGCGCAGAGACTCCACCGGCGGATACGCGGATCGAAGTCGATGAGGATAATGATGTTATTCGGTTCTTCATCGACGGCGAGGAAGCGGCCTATCTGTCTAAGGAAGGCTTCATGGTGCGGGACAGCGTTGCCTATGGTGGGACGATTCGCGACCACAACGGAAAGGTTTTTGAATCTAATACCGCTGAGACGCCGCAGGAAGAAGTCGAATAGTGCGCGTTAAGTTGCGCACCTTTCGTGTCCGCTTGTGGGCATTGATTACCGAAGGGCGTGAGGTTAATTGGGGGGATTAAAGTAAGGTAGGTTTTAATGTTTAGAGTTTCTTTATGGATATTCATTCTATCGCTTTTTGTGATTCCCAATGCCGCGCAGGCACAAACTTCGGCAGACTTCTCTGGTGTCGGGGGCGGCTCCATAAGAGTTGGTGCGGATACTGATACTTGCGACAGCAGCAAGGAAGGCGCTATTCGCTACAACAGCTCTTCAAGTTGTGCGGAATATTGTGATGGCAACGACTGGACTTGTCCTAGCAGCGGTGGCTGTGTTGCACCTACATTGTGCCCGAACGTCGGTGATGTTTGTGATGACAGCGATGCCGGGACAACCAATGATCCGATTTTTGCTGGATTTATTTTGTATGGCACATCATGTGAAGCGCTTTATGTGACAGATGACAACCAAAGCGCGGGAACAGAGTGGCGAACCCCGAATCCGGGCCTGGATGATATAGCAACAGACTCCTATACAGATGGGAGAGCCAGTAGTGACCAGATTGCAAATTCTACGACCTTCCCTGCGTTTAAATTATGCAAGGATTTGACGGATGGTGGTTATTCCGATTGGTATCTGCCGTCTATTGACGAAATGTGGCTTCTTGCAAAGAATAGCTCTGACATTGATGTCAATGCGTCAGGCAGTTTCACTTCAAATTCTTACTGGATCTCAAATGAAGCGGGCATTTACAATGCCTTCCAGTTGGATATGTCGGTTCCATATTTCAACAACTTTGCCCCTAAGGACGCAACTCTTGAAGTGCGCTGTGTTCGTCGGGATTAAAAATTGACGTCGAGCTTATTGGTCTCTCGACTGTTTCCAACCTGTTTCTTGCGAAATTATCTTTGGCTCCCATGCACGGCGATCTATGGATTCTTGAAATTCCGCCGGTGGGTCATTCTCGGAATTTAACGTCTCCGATTTCCGGTCCGTTTCAGGTGGGCTTCTGATCCACTGAGTGTCGGCATCCAGTAGCCCAGCCTTTCCATCCTCAAATGCGAGGGGTGCCAAACAGGCACTCAACGCAACTTGATGAGAAAGGCCTACGTTTTGAAACCCGATAAACCCAATCTGCTCTCCCCCGAGGCGTATCTGCCTGGCGGCGGCGTACCCAACTTCAAAGCCGTCGCTGGCTTTGTCCTCGCGGTTCTTCTGGAACTCTCGATGCTGATCCTGCTGGCCTCGACCTATACCGAGACCATGGGGCTGGCTTCGAACCAGTACCTCTGTGATCTGCCCGGCGCGGGCGGTCTGTTCTGCATCATTGATGAGGACATGACCGTTTCGCATCTGCTGGCCTACCTGCTGGCCGTGTTTTCGATTTCGGTGCCGATCATGATTTGGTCGGCGGTGCTGGATGAAGACATCCACGAAGACCCGAGAAGCTGGCTTGCCAGCCCCATGAACCGCGTCAAAGCGGGCGTGGCAGGGCTGGTCTATGCCGCTGTAGTCGCCTTGGAGGCCACCAACCTCTACACGCTGATCGCTCAGCAAAGCGCGCCCGGCCCATGGGCTAAGCCGCAAGACGCCTCGCCAATGATGGATTTCCTAGCCCAAAACCAAGGTTTGGGAATTTTCGTCGCTCTTCTGATCGTCCTCGTGAACGCCGTGCTCGCGCTCTTGACCGTGCGCGCCACCCGTTCCCTGACAAAGAAAGACTGATCCATGCTTGCTAGATTCCTGACAACGACAGTCCTCGCCGGGGTGCTCACCCTTCAATCGTGCATTCCTGTCCATGCGAGGGGAGAGGACGAAGGTCCGACCTTCTTCGTCGTCTTCGAAAACGGCGGGGTCGTCACTGACCCCGAAGTACAGATCGAAACCGCCCGCAGCACTTTGGGTGAACTGGCGGAGCTGCGCCGCAGGCGCGCGATGCGTGATGCTGTGATCCACATCATCACCTCGGCCAACCCGACTGAAATCACCTGGTCGGGCACGCCGGATCAGCTCTACGAGCAAGGGACGGTGGTGATGGAAGCCTTGGCCATCCGTCCGACCTGTTCGGATTTGACGCTGGCCTGGGGTGAGGTGCGCAACAATTTGCGCATCAACCGGCCTGATGATCTGCGCCTGATCGGGATCGGCCCCTTCATTCACGCTGGATATCCTTGCGATGAAGGGGACGGGCTCATCACGCTTCCCCAGGAAGTGCCCGACGAGGTGCAGCTTGGAGCCATGGCCGCAGATGCCAGCTTCGTTCGGCTGCTCAATGTCCATGCCGATCAGGACGAGATGGTGCTGGAGCATCTGGAGGCCGCTGGCGTGCTGGCCCGCGTGACCTCCGGTGAACTCGATTTCGACCTTATGGACAAGGCGCGCACACGCTCCAATCTCGGCAACATTCTGGGGAGGGACTAAGCCATGTTTGCCCGTTCCTTCCTTCTATCCTCGGCGCTTGCCATCATCGGCAGCGCGGCTCTAGCAGAGAACCCTGTGCGCATTGATGATGCGCGCGGCGGCGGCCTGCCTGCCAGCATCGGCATCAAAGAACAGAGTGGAGGCGGCGAAGTTCGCCTCCAACTCGCCCCGCGCGTCGATACATCTGCCACCACCGATCTCAGCCTCCAACGCTGGCAGGATTTCAAAGGTGAAGTGCTGCTCAGCGTGCGCACCGATCCGGCGCTCGTGCCAAGCGCGCGCGTGCTGGAAATGGTCGCCTCCATCCAGATGGTGGATGATTTCGGGGCGGTGATCGCCAGCGGATTTGACATCAATGTCGAGCATGATGTCGTGTTGGCGGTCTCGGGCGGCAAGGCAGAAATCACGCACATCACAAATGATGAGCGCGGCCTCGTCATCACGGCTCTTGTCCGTGATGAGGCCGGAAACGTGATTGATCCGCCCCAAGGCGCTCTGGCGCTCTACCGCACTGGCGGCGAGCGTCTTTGCTTCGAAGAACAGATCGTGCAGGTGAAAAGCGCTTCGTCCGTTCCGCTAACGGCGTCAACTGCTGCCGTGCCAGGTGAGCGTCTTCCCATGAACTTCGTCATCCTGCTGGATCGCTCCGGCTCGATGAAGTCCGTCATGGAGGACGTAAAATCGGCGGCGCGCAGCTTCGTGCATGATCTGCCCGACAATGCCACATGCGCGGTCGGGGCATTCGCAGATAAGGGCGGCAGCTTCGAGCCATCCGAAGGGCTGGGCATAGGCCAATGCATTGCCTCCAACTTCCCGATGGACGGCGTAGTGGCAGGCGGCGGCACCGATCTCTTTCAACCGCTCAAAGTCACCTATGAGTGGCTGGCCGAAGAAAAGGCAGGCCAGCAAAGCGCCGTCATCATCATCACCGATGGTGCGCTCAACAAGCAAACCGATCTGCTGCACGTGGTCCGAGACCTCAAGGGAAGCGCGCTTACCTTCGTCTACTTCCTGGGTGGGCGCGAAGAGCGCTATCTGCGCTCTTTGGCGGATAGCTACCTCACCCATGAAGGCGATCTGGCCGACCAGCTCCCTCGCTACTTCCAAGTGCTGAGCGAGACCTATTCGAGCCAAACGGTGCTGCGTCAGGTCGCCTGCTCGGCAGAAGGCACGCAGCCATGAGGCGTTTCGACTTTCGAGAGAAGGAGGAAGCCCAACGGCGGCTCTGGAGTTATGATCCAGACAGCCACGGCTCAGCCAAATGGGCGGATTCCTTTCATTTGGCCGCGCGGGGCTACGGCCCCGCTGGCCTTCATACGGTTGGCTACTTGCCCGTAAATGATCCCCGGCAAGGCGCGGTGCGGGTGTCTTATGGCGGCGACCGCCATGAGCTGATTGTCGCCCCGACGCGCGGCGGCAAAGGCGTCTCGGGTTCGATCCCGCGACTGCTTGAACATCAGGGCAGCGCCATCGTTCTGGACATCAAAGATGGGGAGTTGGCGTTCATCACCGCAAGGTATCGCCGCGATGTCTTGGGGCAGAATGTTATCCTGATCGATCCCTTTGATGTAGCGGCCACCGAGCTTGGGTTTCCGCGCTCGTCCTTCAATCCATGCGCCCGCATCGAGCCTTTCGGCGACGATGCGTTCGATGATGCCATGCTGGCCGCCGATAGCCTCGTCATCCCCGATGGCGGCTCGGAAAGCCACTGGTCGGGCGAAGCGGCCAGCATGATTGCGGGGGTTTTGCTGCATACTGCCGAGCAAGGGACGGCCAGCTTAAAAGCCATGCGCAAAGCCTTGAACGCCAGCCGCGATGAGTTTCGGGCCATGATCGATCAAATGCTGGACTCGCCCTTTGATCTGGTCAAAGCCGCTGGCGGTCGGATCGACAATAAGGAAGAGCGCGAGCTTTCCAGCGTGATTTCAACCGCGCAGCGCAACACGCATTTTCTTGAAAGCCCGAGGCTGGCGGATGCGCTGAATAGCTCCGACTTTGACCCGGCCACGATTGGTGAAGATACCAGTATCTACATCATTCTGCCCGCCAGAAGGATCGGCACAGCGAGGCGCTTCTTGCGCGTGCTGATCGGGGCGCTGATCTCCAGCATCACCACGCTGCCGGAAAAGCCCTCCATCCCCGTGATGTTTCTCCTGGAAGAGATGGCCACGCTGGAGCGCATGGCGATCATTGAGCAAGCTGTGGGCCTCATGGCGGGGTTCGGCATGCAGTTCGTCATGGTGGTGCAGGACTTCACGCAGCTCAAAGACCTTTATCAGAACCGCTGGGAATCCTTCCTTGCCAATAGCGCGCTGATCCAGTGCTTTGGCACCAATGACCGCTTCACGGCGGATTACCTCTCGGCGCTTTGCGGCCAAACCAGCCTGCACCAGCTCAGCCTTGATAGCGCTATGGAGCGCGGGAAAATTCTGGGCGATCCAAACTTCCGCTCATTCTCGGATTCTAGCCAGGGGCGTGCGCTTATCACCTCTACTGAGCTGATGAGCCTGCATCCATCGGTGCAGGTGGCAGCGCTCGCCGCCGCGCGCCCTGTCATTGGCTACCGGCCTGTCTACTTCCTGGAGAAGCGATTTCGGGACCGCCGGGGCATGCCGCTCTACGATATTCATCCATCCCGCGCTGGCCAGCCCATCAGCCGTGCCGTGGATTTTTCTGCTCCCGGCCTCGCGCTCGGCGCGATGCTTGGCGATTACTTGAGCGTGGGGTGAGCCATGAGAAAATTCATCCTCCTGGCCGCTGCCAACATCATCTTTGGCTATGCCGCGCTCGCCATCTTGCTGAGCGGGATCATCAACCTGCCGCTCTTTCATCCATACTATGCGCAAGGCATCGGGATTGCCGGGCCAATCCCGCTTTTAATCTCTGCGCTTTGGAGCGCCATCCTGCTCTGGCAGGTGCGCCAAGTTTCGAACCTGCGAACGGTCGATCTGCCTGATGTCTCGGACGCGCTGGCGCGGGGCGATCATGATCCGGTGAGAACTCTCAACCACGGCCCCGCCGCGCCGGAATTGCTGGCGCGCGGCCTTGTATGGCTGTCGATCTTTGCCTTTCCGGTCTGGCTCGGCTGGCCGCTGTCGCTTCTATGGCCGGGGATGCTCTACGGCCTCTGGGCGCTGCTGCGCGCCAGTCTTTAAAACTTTCCAAAATAGAAAACCCCGAAGCGCGGGCGCTCGCGCTTCGGGGCGTTTTTTTTTCTTCGGGCGGTGTCAGGCGGCGATGCCGTCATTCGCTCCGTAGATACGGCAATACAGCTCGATCACGCGAACGCGGTCATAGGTGAGCGGGCTGGCATAGCGTTTGGGGAGGGTGCCGCAGGGCGCGGTCTCTAGGAAGAGCCCCATCCAGCGGTTCGAGACATCGGAGAACATCTCGTAGATTTCGTTGTGGCGGAACGGGCGCTGATTGGGGAAGTAGAGCCGACCGTCATAGTCTTCGATTTCGACCAGAACCCTTCGCCATGCGGCGTAGGAGCCGACTTCCTCGTGCATGGCGCGTGCAGGCTTCCAGATGTGTTCGCGGTAGAGACGGCGGTTGGCGATTTGGTGATCGGCCAGGACGGCGATCTTTTCGTCCTTTGTGCAAGATGTGGCAAACATGGCATTCTTTCTTTTCTCTATGGAATCATGGGGTTGCGTCCTTAGGATGTGCTATCGACATTCTAGTTCATCGGTCCTCTTTCACTGGCACGCTTTGTCGTGCTCCGGGGGATATGGGAACAGCGAAAGAACTCGCCAAGCGAATCAGGCGTGCGATCCTCTGAGCTGTGGTAGTTTAGCGTACCGCCTGATTCGTTTGCCTTGGGAGACGCCCGTGCCTCGAAAGGAATGGCTCCCAGCAAACCGCTACTGCCGGAATGCGCGGGTTGATGAAGAACAGTTTGCGTTGCTCGTCTGGTTCTGGCTTGGCGGATACTCGTCGCGCGCAGCCCGTAGCGGTATCATGGAGCTTGAACTGCAGGCTGCTCCCAGCGTCAAAACTATTGCCAATTACTTCTGCCGGTTTGGTTACGTCCTCTCGGAGATGACGATTGAGCGCCAGTTCCTGAGCGATTTTCCTTACTTGAAAAATGTGCGGCTGAATGACCTTGAGCTCTACATCGAAATTGTCGAGCACGTGGCGGAAGAAACAATCCAGCACGCCTTGGATGCCTATGGCTATACCGTCTACCGCGCGCTCTACGGTGACAAGCCCTACATCCAAACCACAACGGCGCTTGAGCTGGAGGTCCGTCACATCAGCGCGCTGCGCAAAGGTATAAAGCCTCCGTACAGAGGTGATCTGGCCTTGGCGGCATACAGGCTGATGACCAAAGAAGCCGTGGGGGAGGATGCGAGCGATGAATACTTCCATCGCGTCATGGCTGAGAATTTTCTGGCTGAGCTAGAAGAGAGGCCGATGGACATCAGCAAGTATCGCTGGCGGTAAAGCGCAGCCACGTTTCTCATCCGTTTCCGGCTCAGTGCTGGGTGAGCACCCCCCGAGCGTCAAACGCATAAGGAGGCAATCGCCAGATTTTCATCATCGAAAACAAGATGATGGAAACCTCTCATGCCCCGCCCAAGGAAGAACCGCAAGGCAAACGCCAGCCCTGCTTTTTGCGAGAGCCGCATAAATTATGCTAAACTGAAAGAGGATGGAGGAAGCAGCACTTCCAACACGGCACCGGAGCCGCATGAAGCTCCGGGCCACCATCAAACCCTCAAGGCCAGCGACAACGGACATCAAGGGCACCGATTAACCGGCGCTCTTGCGCCCCACAGCGCAAAAACGCGCGGATGGGCAGGTGTTTTGATGAGTGAAGATGGTATTGATGACATGCCGGGTCTTGGCGGCACCCTCGGCTTTTCCATCGAAGATGGACCGAGGCCAACCGCCAAGTTGGATTTCCGGAAATACGAGCCCTTCTTTGAGGGTTCAGGTGTCAGCGATGAGCAGAAGCGCCAGATTCTCGAAGGCCTGTTTCTGATCGGCATGGAGTTCTACGACAAGGGGTTTGGTCTGGATTTGACCGACCAAGCCTGTGGAAAACTTGGATTTAGTGAGGATGACTCTGCCCCCGAGTCCCGAGATATGGTAAGCTCTGAGGCAGTATCCTTAAGCGAAAAATTCAACTACTGCGCGGCTGTTTAGCAGCCGCAGGACAAGGAGGAGTCATGCAGCATGCACTAGCAAATACGGAAGGCGCGAACGCCGCGCTCATCTACTGCCGTGTCTCGGACAAGAAGCAGAAGACGCAAGGCCACGGCCTTGAGAGCCAGGAGCACCGCTGCCGTAAATACGCGGAAGAGCGCGGCTTTGATGTCGAGATGGTCTTCACCGATGATATCACCGGTGGCGGCGACTTCATGAAACGCCCCGCCATGCGCGCCTTGCTGGCGTTCTTGGCGTCTGAGCCAGGTCAAAACTACACAGTCATCTTCGATGATTTGAAGCGTTTCGCCCGCGATACTCGCTTCCATTGGGACTTGCGCGAGAAGCTCGCCTCGTTTGGAGCGCGCGTCGAATGCCTGAATTTCCGTTTTGATGATTCCCCCGAAGGCCGGTTTGTCGAAACGATGTTTGCGGCCTCCGGCCAGCTGGAGCGTGAACAAAATGGCCGTCAGGTCGTCCAGAAGATGACCGCCCGCGTTGAGAAAGGCTACTACGTCTTTTTCCGCCCGGTCGGCTACCGCTACGAGAAAGACAAAGTGCACGGCAAGATTCTGGTTCGGGACGAGCCTGTCGCTTCCATCATCGCCGAAGCTCTCGAAGGCTTCGCCAGCGGTCGCTTCCGCTCACAAGCCGAGGTGAAGCGCTTCCTTGAAGCCCAGCCGGATTTCCCGAAAAGCGGCAAGAGCGGCTATGTCCACCCGACGAAGGTGCGCGACATGTTGGAGCGCGCGGTCTACGCAGGCTGCATTGAAGCCCCGAAATGGGGCGTTTCCTTGCGCAAAGGCCATCATGAGCCGTTGATTAGCTTTTCCACCTACGAGCGCATCCAAGCGCGTCTCAAGGGCACGTTGAACGCGCCCGCCCGCAAGGATATCAATCAGGACTTCCCGCTGCGCGGCTTCGTGCTGTGCGATGATTGCGGGGAACCGATGACCTCCTGCTGGTCGAAGGGGCGTAACAAGCTCTATCCCTATTATCTGTGCGATACGCCAAGCTGTGGCTCCAAGCGCAAGTCGATCCGCCGCGCTGATATCGAAGATGGTGCAGAAGCTCTCCTGCGCGGTCTGCAACCGGCCACGCAGCTCATGAACCTCGCCAAGGCCATCTTCACTGATATTTGGGAGATGCGCCGCAAGGAGGCCATTGGCGCGCGCAAGGCACTAGAATCCCAGCTCAAGGATGCAAGCAAGCAGATCGACAACTTGCTGGACCGCATCATGGATGCGACCAGACCGTCTGTGATTGGAGCCTACGAAAAGCGCATCGAAGAGCTGGAGCGCGAGAAGATCAGACTGGCTGAACGGGTCGAGTCAGCAGTGCCGAACGAGGCACGCCTGGCTGATTTTATCGAACCGGCCTTGGAATTTTTAGCAAACCCTTGGAATATTTACAAAAATGGCAACTTTGCCCTCAAGCGCACAGTGCTCAAACTGGCCTTTGCAGAGCCTTTAAGGTATAGCCGAAATGAGGGTTATCGAACCGCTGAAACCACCTTTCCTTTCAAGGTGTTAGCGGATTTTTCATCCCTAAAGTGCGGGATGGTGGGCGACCTTGGAATCGAACCAAGCGTGCGTCTCCGCGAGGGAGTTACAGTCCCCTGCCACACCTTGCGGCCTGTCGCCCACTTTCCCACCGGTGACCCGGCGTGGTGGGCTGATTACAGTCGACCAAAACCATCGTCAACAGGAAAATCCCTTGCGATGCGGACGGCAGAGAGGCAAGGGAACGGCACCGCAGGAAAAGGGGTGTGTCATGGCGAAAAAACCGAAATGGGTGGTGGAAAAGGAGCAGGCGAAAAAGGCCCGCTCCGCGGAAACCGTCTGGCTCTTCGGTCTGCACGCGGTGCGCGACGCGCTGGTGAATCCGCGCCGCGAGAAGCTGCGCCTGATCGTGACGCCCAACGCGCAGATAAAACTCGCCGATGCCATCGAAGCGGCGGGCATCGCGCCCGAGATCCACGACCCGCGCAGGTTCCAGGCGCCGCTCGATCCGCAATCGGTGCATCAGGGCGCCGCATTGGAGGTGAAACCGCTCGACTGGGGGCGGCTGGCGGATGTGGCGCTTGGCGACGGCACGCGCCCGCCCCGGCTGGTACTGCTCGACCGGGTGACCGATCCGCATAACGTCGGCGCCATCCTGCGCTCGGCGGAGGTGTTCGGCGCGCAGGCGGTGATCGGCACGTTGCACCATTCGGCGCCCGAAACCGGCGCGCTGGCCAAGACCGCAAGCGGCGCGCTCGAACGCCAGCCCTATCTGCGCGAACGCAACCTCGCCGATACGATCCGCGCGCTTCAGGAGATGGGCTATCTGGTGTTCGGGCTCGACGGCGAGGCCGAAGGCACCGTCGAAGAGGCGCTCGACGGGCTGCGCGACCGGGCCGTGGCGCTGGTGCTGGGGGCCGAAGGTCCGGGCCTTCGGGAAAAGACGAAAGACACCGTGGACCGGCTGGTGCGCATCGACTTCGCCGGCGGCTTCGGCTCGCTCAATGTCTCGAACGCGGCGGCGGTCGCGCTCTATGCAGCGCGCCCATGAATCCGCGCTTTATGCAGCGCGCCCGTAACCTCGCCTGATCTTCCCGACCGGCGCTTGCAGCCTGCCCCGCGCCGGCCCATATCGGATCCCATGCCGACCACCAAGATCGCCACCTGTTCCTATTGCGGCACCCGCGCCGCGCTGATCCTCGATGCCGGGCGGCACGAGCTGGTCTGCGCCTCCTGCGGCGCGCCGCTGCACGAGCTGAAACAGCTCCGCCCCGAGCGGGTCGAACGCAACGCCACGCGCCACCGCCCTTCGGCATTTCGCGAAGACCCGAAAAAGCGCCACAAGGCACTGCGGAAAGCGAAGAAGAAAAAGAAGAAATCCTTCGGCAAGAAAGCCGCAAAGGGGCTGTTCGACCTTCTCGACGACATCTTCGACTGACCCCGCCCCTTCATCATTCTTCAAATACTCCCAAAGCCGCGGTCACCGCCACGCGCAAAGCGGCTCGACGCAAAACCGCCCTAGCCATTTCCGCCCGTTTCTCTTATCTGGCAGGAACGGTACAGGAGGCGCGAGATGGCCGATTACGAAACCCCGGGGCCCGTCGAGACGGACTGGACAGATGCGATTTCCTCGGTCGAGGAGATCATCGAGGACGCCCGCAACGGGCGCATGTTCATCCTGGTCGATCATGAAGACCGCGAGAACGAGGGCGATCTGGTGATCCCCGCGCAATGGGCGACCCCGGACGCGATCAATTTCATGGCCACTCACGGGCGCGGGCTGATCTGCCTCTCGATGACGGCGGAGCGCTGCGACCAGCTCGGCCTCCAGCTCATGTCCACCAACAATTCCTCGCGCCACGAGACCGCCTTCACCATCTCGATCGAGGCCCGCGAGGGGGTGACCACCGGCATCTCCGCCGCCGACCGCGCCAAGACCGTGGCCGTGGCCATCGACGCCTCCAAGGGCGCGCAGGATATCGCAACCCCCGGCCATGTCTTCCCGCTGCGCGCCAAATCCGGCGGCGTGCTGGTGCGCGCCGGCCATACCGAGGCGGCGGTCGACGTCTCGCGCCTCGCCGGGCTCAACCCCGCGGGCGTGATCTGCGAGATCATGAACGAGGACGGCACCATGTCGCGCCTGCCCGAACTGGTCGCCTTCGCACAGCGCCACGGGCTCAAGATCGGCACCATCTCCGACCTGATCTCCTACCGCCGCCGCAACGACAACCTCGTGCGCGCCGAGAAGGAAGAGACCGTCAGCCTGGAATTCGGCGGCGAATGGCATATGCGCATCTACAGCGACACCACCCATGGCGATGAGCATATCGTGCTCAGCAAGGGCGACATCACCACGCCGGAACCGGTGCTGGTGCGCATGCATGCGATGGATCCGATGATGGATATCGTCGGCACCGGCCACCCCGGCCGCGCCGACGAGTTCCGAGACGCCATGCACACCGTCGCCGAGGAAGGCCGGGGCGTCGTGGTGCTCTTGCGCGACACCGCGATGAAGCTCGACCCGCAGGAAGGCACCTCGCCCAAGACGCTGCGGCAATACGGGCTCGGCGCGCAGATCCTCTCCTCGCTGGGCCTTTCCGAGCTCATCCTGCTGACCAATTCCCCCACCCCGAAGATCGTCGGGCTCGAGGCCTACGGGCTCGAGATCGTGGGCACCCGCAAGATCGGAGGCGCCTGATGGCCTCGAACGAAGAACACTACACCCTGCCGCGCCCGTCCTTCGACAAGCCGGTCAAGATCCTCATCGTCGTGGCGCCCTATTACAAGGATATCGCCAACGAGCTGGTGAAGGGCGCCACTGACGAGATCGAGGCCGCGGGCGGCTTTCACGAGGTGATCGAGGTGCCCGGCGCGCTGGAAGTGCCGACCGCCATCGGCATCGCCGAGCGCATGTCGAATTTCGACGGCTACGTGGCGCTCGGCTGCGTGATCCGGGGCGAGACCACGCATTACGAGACCGTGTGCAACGACAGTTCGCGCGCGCTGGCGCTGCTGGGTCTTCAGGGGCTCTGCATCGGCAACGGCATCCTCACCGTGGAGAACCACGAGCAGGCCCGCGTCCGCGCCGAGGCGGCGGGGCAGAACAAGGGCGGCGGCGCGGCCGCTGCGGCCTTGCATCTGCTCGCGCTGGCCCGTAGGTGGGGCGGCGCCCGCAAGGGGGTGGGATTCGTACCCGCCCGGGACGAGTTCCAGGTGGCGGGCGGCTCGCAAGGAAAAGACAGCGCATGACCACCCCGGACGCACCCCCGGCCCTCTCCGGCAATCAGAAACGGCGGATGAAATCCGCCTCGCGGCTCTATGCCGTGCAGGCCCTCTACCAGATGGAGGCCGCCGGCCAGACCGCCGAGAAGGTGCAGTCCGAATTCCTCGATTACCGCTTCGGCGCCGAGATCGAGGAAGGCGTCGAGATGCTGGAGGGCGATATCGAGCTCTTCGGCAGGATCACCTCTTCGGCGGTGAACTGGCAGGCCAAGATCGACCAGATGACCGACCGGGCGCTGGTGGCGAAATGGCCCATCGCGCGCATCGACCCGACGCTGCGCGCCCTCTTCCGTGCCGCCGGGGCCGAGTTCGTCGACAGCGACGCGCCGCCCCGGGTGGTGATCTCGGAATATGTCGACGTGGCCCGCGCCTTCTTTCCCGAGGGCCGCGAGGCGAAATTCGTCAACGCCGTGCTCGACCACATGGCCCGCGAGGCAAAGCCCGAGGCGTTCTGAGCGCGGCCCGCGCCCGCTCTCCCGCACAATCACGACGGCAGCACCAGGTCGCAGGCCACCCTGCGACCCTGCGACGCTTGCGCTTTGGCCAAAGACATTCCAGATTGGGGATATAGCAGCCAGGGGCGCCGCTTTGCCCTTGCCAAACCGACGCGGCGCGATACCTTCTTTCGCGCAGCAAGGAGATTGCCCATGCCCCGCCTCGTGCGCCTCTACATCCTGCAAGTCTTCGCCGGGTTCGGCCTGTCGACGGTTTTCGTCGGCCTGCTGCTCTGGCTGAACGTTGCAAATCTCTACCATCTCGTGACCCATTCAGAGGCCGGCCTGCTGGCGGTGTTCCTGCTGTGGCTGTTCAACGGGCTGGTCTTTGCCGGGGTGCAGTTCGCGATCACCATCATGCGGATGGAAGACAACGGCACGCCCCCCGCCGGCGGCAAGCGCCAGCGCCTGACCACGCTCACCCCCGCGCCGGTGCCGGCAGAAGCGCCCGGCAACCGCAAGGCACGCCGCCGCCTGCTCTGAGCGCGGCCTCCGCAGAGACCTTGAACGAAAGCGCCCCGAGGGGCGCTTTTTCTTTTCGGATCAATCTATTGGGAAATCTGCGGCGGGAACCACACCAACCGTGAGGTTATCTCATTCCCGAGGACCTGTATATACAGGTGGGCGCCAGGTAACCAGACCACGGTCCGGACAGAGCCAGCTCCCTCGGAATTGCTTAAGGCCACCGGAATGCAACCATGACACGAGAAGGGCAGAACCCGCCTGACCCCGAGATAGGATGCGGATGCGGGCGCGGCAAGAGCCCATCGCGCAAATCGTGACCGCAGCCCGCACGCTTGCATTTGTTCACGTAATGTTCATACTCTTCCGCCATGACACTCGCCCCCGACTCTCCCCTGATGCCCGGCCAATGGCTGGCCCGCGGCGTCTGCCGTCACCTTTCCGCCGGGCATGGATTCTCGGTGATCGAAGAATTCGTGCCCGAACGCGGCAAGCGCGTCGATGTGATGGCGCTGGGGCCAAAGGGCGAGATCTGGGTGGTCGAATGCAAGAGCAGCCGCGCCGATTTCCTCTCGGACGGCAAATGGCAGGGCTATCTCGACTGGTGCGACCGCTATTTCTGGGCGGTGGATTCGGAGTTTCCCACCGAGCTGCTGCCCGAGGGCACCGGGCTGATCATTGCCGACGGTTATGACGCGGAGATCCTGCGCATGGGGCCGGAGACGAAGCTCGCGGGCGCGCGGCGCAATGCGCTGATCCGGCGGTTTGCGGTGCATGCGGCGCGGCGGTTGCAGGCGCTGCGCGATCCCGGCGCCGCGCTCGACGGCTGGGGCTGAACAGCTAGGGTCCGTGGGCAAATTCCTTTCAAGGAATTTGCAACTCTCTTCGAAGAGAGTTGTCCCGGCCTCAGCGCTTCGTCTTGACCTTGCGCGCGGCGGCGGCGGCGGCGCGAAGCTCTTCGGCGATCTCCTCCGCCTCTTCGGGATCGAAATCCATCGGCATCTCCATCTCGCCCGCGCTGACGAACAGCCGGACCATGCCGTGATCGGTCGGTCCGATCTGCAAATTCGCTTCGAGATCGCGTTCGGTGTTGATACCCATGGCCTGTCCCTTCCTGCGGCCGTCCGGCGGCTGCGGCATCTCTGCGCATTATCCCCGGGGCGCTTGATTTGCAAGCCGCCCGGTGGAACCCTGCCCGCATGACCGCGCCCGTGCTGAAACCCTATACCGCCGCCGACCGCCCCTGGCTGGTCGAGGCCCATGGCCGCCTCTATGCCCGCGACGAGGGGTTCGACGAGAGCTTTCCGGCGCTGGTGGACGAGATCCTGCGCGGTTTCGAGACCGGGCACGACCCGGCGCGCGAGGCCGGCTGGATCGCCTGGCAGGACGGGCAGCGCCTCGGCAGCATCTTCTGCGTTCGGCTCGACGACGACACCGCCAAGCTGCGGCTCTTCCTGCTCGACCCCGCCGCGCGCGGCAAGGGACTGGGCCGGCACCTGCTCGACACCTGCATGGCCTTTGCCCGCGCCCGCGGATACCGCCGCATGACCCTCTGGACCCATGAAAGCCACCGCGCCGCCTGTGCGCTTTATGCCCGCAACGGCTTTGCCTGCATCAGCGCGACCCCGGTGCGCAGCTTTGGCGTCGAGCTCGTGGAACAGCATTGGGAACGTGCACTTTAGCTCCGGATTTCGGCTTGCATTCATCCGGAGGCGACGCTATTCCCCGCGAACGTGCCGCCTTAGCTCAGTAGGTTAGAGCGCTTGATTGTGGATCAAGAGGTCCCCCGTTCGAGCCGGGGAGGCGGTACCACCTTCCCCCACTTCGACAATGTTGGTGAGCTGCCCTCTCTCAGGAGGTGTTTCAGCCCCTCAGACGCCGCAACGTGGCGGCTGCGGCAAATAGGATCGCGGCAGCGCAGACCATCGAGGGCCCGGCGGGCGTGTCGAGCATGAAGGCGCCCCAGAGCCCCCCCAGCGCCGACAAGGCCCCCAGCACGGCGGCGCTCAGCGCCATGGCCTCGGGGCTGCGGGCGAAGTGGCGCGCGGCGGCGGCGGGAATCAGCAGCATGGCGCTGACCAGAAGCGCCCCCACCACCTTGATCGCCACCGCGACCGCCAGCGCCAGCGCCAGCGTCAGGATGCGCTGTTCGCGGCGCGGGTCGATGCCGCTGGCCCAGGCCAGATCCGGCGAGACCGTCGCGGTCAGCAGCGCCTGCCAGCGCCAGCCAATCAGCGCGATCACCGCCGCAGCGCCGCCCCAGATCACCGCCAGATCGGTACGGGTCACCGCCAGAATGTCGCCGAAGAGATAGGCGGAGAGATCCAGCCGCGCGCCCGGCACGAAGGTCACCGCCACCAGCCCGAAGGCCAGCGCGCTATGCGCCAGCACGCCCAGCAGCGTGTCCATCGCCAGCCCGCGCTCGGACAGGGTGGCCACCAGCAGCGCCATGACCAGCGCCACCGCCAGCGTACCCGCCACCACCGGCAGCGACAGCGCAAGCGCCAGCGCCACGCCCAGCAGCGCCGCGTGCGCCGTGGCGTCGCCGAAATAGGCCATGCGGCGCCAGGCCACGAAACAGCCCAGCGGTGCCGTGGCCAGCGCCAGGCCGAGCCCGGCCAAAGCCGCGCGGATCAGGAAATCGTCGAGCATCTCAGCCAGCCTCCGCCTGTCGCGGCGCTGTGCCGTGGTCGTGATCGTGGGTGCAGGTCTCGTCATGGCTGTGGCTGTGCTGGTGGCGATAGAGCGCCAGCGCGCCATGGGTGCCGGTGCCGAAGAGCGCCCGGTATTCCGCCGCCTGCGCCACCACCTCCGGGTGCCCCTGACAGCAGACATGCCCGTTGAGGCAGACCACCCGGTCCGAGGCGCTCATCACCACATGCAGCTCGTGGCTGACCATCACCACGGCGCAGCCCAGATGCGCGCGGATCTCTTCGATCTGCCGATAGAACGCCGCCGAGCCGGGCTGGTCGAGCCCCTGCGTCGGTTCGTCGAGCAGCAGCAGCTCGGGCTTGTTGAGCAGCGCGCGCGCCAGCAGCACCCGCTGGAACTGCCCGCCGGAGAGCCCCGCCATGGGCCGCTCGCCCAGGCTCTCCGCCCCGGCCTCTTGCAGCGCCGCCCGGCGCTCGGCAGCCGGCACCCGGCGCGGCAGCGACAGAAAGCGCATGACGGTCATCGGCAGGGTCGGGTCCATCGCGAGCTTTTGCGGCACATAGCCCAGCCGCAGCCCGGGCTTGCGCAGGATGCGCCCCGCCTCGGGCTTCAGCGCACCGATCAGCATGCGCAGCAGCGTCGACTTGCCCGATCCGTTCGGCCCGACAATGGTGACGATCTCGCCCGGGTCGATGTGAAAATCGACCCCCTGCAACACCGGATGGTTGCCCAGCGAGACCGAGAGCCCGGTGGCCTCGATCAGGCTCATGCCCGCGCCTCCCGGCAGGCCGGGCACAGCCCCTCGGCTTCGATCACCATGCGGGCGACCTCGAAATTCAGCTCGCCCGCCGCGGCGCGCACCGCCTGCGCGATCCCGCGCGAGGGCATCTCGGCCACCGCGCCGCAGCCCGAGCAGATGAGAAAGGCCGGGGCGTGGCGTTCGCCGGGATGGGCGCAGGCGACAAAGGCATTCAGCCGCTCGATCTTGTGGGCGAATCCGTGGCTGACGAGGAAATCCAGCGCCCGGTAGACGGTGGGCGGCTGCGCCCCCTGCCCCTCGTCGCGCAGCACGTCGAGCAGCTCATAGGCGCCCATGGCCCGGTGCTCGCGCAGCAGAATCTCCAGCACCCGCCGGCGCTGTGGCGTCAGTTGCAGACCCTGCGCGGTGCAGGTCTCCTCCGCGGCGCCGAGCGCCTGTGAAATGCAGTGACGATGATCGTGCGAGGCAAACCCGAGCGTGTCCATGACAACCTCCGTAATCCAGGGGTTGATATGTTATAGCATCCCGATTATCAACCCTCCCCACAATGTTATATCATAACGGGATTCCCACCATGCTGAAACCGCTGCTCCCCGCCGCGCTGCTGCTGGCCACGCCGCTCTGGGCCGAGGCCCCGCGCACCGTCACCGATATCGGCCCCGTGCAGGGGCTGGTCGCCTCGGTGATGGGCGATCTCGGCTCGCCGGAGCTGCTGGTGCCGCAGGGCGCCTCGCCGCATAGCCACGCGCTGACCCCCTCGCAGGCGCGCGCGCTTCAGCAGGCGGAGCTGGTGTTCTGGATCGGGCCGGACTTGACGCCGGGCATCGGCCGCAAGATCGAGGCGATCGCCGGCGAGGCCACGGTGCTGGAGCTCTCCGAGCAGCCGGGCGTGATGCATCTCGCCGCCCGCGACAATGCGATTTTCGGCACCCGCGCCGAGGCCGATACCGGTCATGAGCACGACGATCACGATCACGACGAAGACACGCACGACGATCATGGTCACGACGACCACGCTGACGACGATCATGACGACCACGCGCATGACACGGCGCATGCGCATGATCACGATCATGGCGACGACGACCCGCATCTCTGGCTCTCGCCCGACAATGCCGCCGCCTGGCTGCCGGTCATCGCCGATGCGCTGGCCGAGGCCGATCCGGAGAATGCCGAAACCTACCGCGCCAACGCCGCCGCCGCACGCACAGCGCTGGAAGAGGCCGTGTCTGAGGCCCGCGATATGTTGGGGGCGGTGCAAGAAGACCGTTTCGTGGTCTTCCACGACGCCTATCAGTATTACGAACAGGCGTTCGGCCTGCATGTGATCGGCGCGATCAAGCTCGCGGATGCCTCCGATCCCAGCCCGGCCCGGCTCGACGCACTGCGCGATGTCATCTCCGACAGCGGCGCCAGCTGCGTCTTCGCCGAGCCGCAATTCGACCCGCGCCTGATCGCCGCCGTCACAGAAGGAACGGAGATTGGGGTTGCGGATCTCGACCCGCTGGGCATGGCGCTGGAACCGGGCGCAGGCTTCTATCCCGCGCTGATCGGAGATCTGGCCAGCCGCATCGCCGCCTGCGCAGAGCGCTAAGGCGTCGCTCGACACGGCATTAAACGCGCGAACGGTGGGCAGATTGCCCACCCTACGGGCTCTGGGTAGGGTGGGCAATCTGTCCACCGCACCGCCGTGACCGCCACCGCGGCCCCCTATCCCCGCCCCGTAAACACCTCCAACGCGATCCCGGCCGCCTCGAGCGCCGACCGCACCGTCCGCGCGATCTCAAGCGCAGTCTTGCCGTCGCCATGCAGACAGATCGTGTCCACCGGCGCCGGGATGCGCTTGCCGCTCTCGGCGATGATTGCCCCCTCGCGCACCATCGCCACCATGCGCTCCGCCGCCAATGCCGGGTCGTGGATCACCGCGCCCGGGAGCGACCGGTCGACAAGCGTGGCATCGTCGTTATAGGCGCGGTCGGCAAAGATCTCGCCCGCCCAGCGACACCCCAGCGCCTCCACCGCCTGCTGCTGCGCCGTGGCCGCCAGCACCATGACTATGATGTCCGGATCGACCGACAATGCGCCCTCATAGGCCGCCCGCGCCAGCGCGGCGTCTTCCGAGCACATGTTCGACAGCGCCCCATGCAGCTTGAGATGCCGCACCGTGCCGCCCGCCGCCCGCGCCATCGCCTGCGCCGCGCCCAGCTGATAAGCCACGAGATTGCGCAGGCTGTCACCGGCGATCGGCATGCGCCGACGTCCAAAGCCCTGAAGATCGGGAAAGCCCGGATGCGCGCCGATGCCGGTGCCGCGCGCGACAGACTGCGTCATGGTCGCGGCCATCACGTCCCAGTCGCCGGCGTGAAAGCCGCAGGCGATATTGGCCGAGGTGATGACGTCGAGCAGCGCGGAATCCTGCCCCATCACCCAGGGGCCGAAGCTCTCCCCCATATCCGCGTTCAGATCGACCGATGCCATGGCATGTCCTTTCAATGATCGTGATGATCGCCGCTCGAAAACCCACTGACCAGCTTGTGGGACAGAAGATCCGGCACATCCGCCGGATCGCGGATCAGCGGCTCGACACGGCGCGGAAGCTCCGCGATCTCTTTGCGATAGGCGGCTTCCGCCTCCAGCGCCGCGTCGAGCGAGATCCAGCGGAAGGACAGCCGCGCCCCCGCCGGCGCCTGCGCGACGCGCGGTAGATCGGCGGGGATCACCGTGGCCAGCCGGGGATAGCCGCCGGTGGTCTGACAATCCGCCATCAGCACGAAGGGCGCGCCGTCACCGGTCACCTGGATATCGCCGGGCGCGATCACCTCCGAGACCACCGACAGCCCGCCCTCGACACCATAGCCCGCCCCCTCGGGGGTGAGCTTCACCCCCATGCGGTTGGCGCGCATGTCGCGCACGAAGGCTTCCTCGCCGAAACGCCTGCGCTGCTCCTCGGGGAAGAGCCCGGTTTGCAGGCTTTCCACCACGCGCAGCACACCGCCGGAGAACCGGTCCGCCACCGGCAGCTTACGCGCGGTCTCGCCGCCCTTGTCGGGGCCGACCGCAAGCCGCGTGCCCGCCGTCACCGGCGCGCCGAGCCCGGCGGTCAGATGAGCCGATTGCGCGCCGAGGATCGCGGGCTCGGCAAAACCGCCGCCCACATGCAGATAGCCGTAGGCGCCGCTGGTGGCCGGGCCGATCTCCAGCTGTGCCCCCGCCGGCAGCAAATGCGCGGCCTGCCAGAGCAGCGGCTGACCGTCGAGCGTGGCGCGCATCGGCGCGCCGGTCAGCGCGATGCGCATCTCCTCGCTCGCCTCGAAGAGCCCGCCGACGCCGGCCATTTCCAGCGCCACACCCCGTTTGCCACCCAAGAGCGCAGCGCCTTCGGCGAGTGCCAGCCGGTCCATGGCGCCGCCGCGCGAGAGGCCATAGGCGATCCAGCCCGGCCGGCCCTCGTCCTGCAAGGTCAGCGCCGGCCCCGCGCGATGCACGATCAGCGCCCGGCTCATGCCAATGCCTCCCAGCTTGCACCGCCCTCGGCATCATCCTGCATCCTGGCAAACACCTCTTCCGAGACCGCGGGGAATTCCACCTCGTCGCCCGGCGCCAGCAGAAAGGGCCGCTCCTCGCCCAGCCGCACCAGCCGCACCGCGGTCTGACCGACATGGCGCCAGCCGGTCTGTGCCTGCACGGTGAAGAGCACGAATTGCCTTATTGCCAGCACCAGAGCGCCGATGGGCACCCTCGGCGTGAGCGCCTGCTGGCGCGGGATATCCCAGCACTCCGGCAGCTCGCCCAGATAGGGCTGCCCCGGCGCAAATCCCAGCGCCGTCACCCGCACCCGCGTGCGGCTGAGCGAGTCCCGCGCCGCCGCCTCGGAGAGCCCCGCCGCCGCCGCTGCCTCGCCGAACTGCGGCGCCAGCGTGCCACCATAGACTGTGGGAATGCGGTGCAGGCGCCGCCCCTGTGGCAGCGCTGCCTGCATCCAGTCACGGCTGTCGATCAGCTCGCGCAGCTTTGCCTCCAGCGCGGCGTGGCGCAGATAGAGCGGGTCGAAGCGCAGATAGCAGGAGACCAGCGACGAGGCGCTCTCCTCGACCCCGTCCCAGCCTTCGCGCTCTACCTCGGCACGAAAGGCCAGCGCGGCGCGGTTCGCGGTCTCGCTCAGCCGGTCGCCAAAGCTGACCAGCATGCCGTCGACCCCGACCGTGCGAATCACCGGAAATCCGGCGGCGTCCAGCGCCATGCAAAATCACTCCCGAAATTGCCCGTGTCGGCAGTGTTAACACTCACTGCCCGGGCCGCAAGCGGCGGAGGGGAATGCCGGCGGGATGCGCGGGCCGGTCCTGCTTGTGCCACGCGCGGCACATCGCGATAGTGCCGGGGATTAGGCATGGACGAGGGAGGACCGGA
Organism: Salipiger abyssi; assembly: GCF_017311415.1. GTDB lineage: Bacteria > Pseudomonadota > Alphaproteobacteria > Rhodobacterales > Rhodobacteraceae > Salipiger > Salipiger abyssi_A. The sequence goes on from NZ_JAEKIS010000016.1 coordinate 32,555, forward strand.
ATGGCCCTGAAAATCAGCGCGGCGCAGATGGTGGCGGAAGCGCGCACCCAGATCCCCGAGGTCGCAACGGAAGAGGCCATCGCTCAGCTTGGCGATCCGGATCTGGTGATCGTCGACATCCGCGATGTACGCGAACGCCAGCGCACGGGCTGCATTCCCGGTTCGGTACACGCGCCGCGCGGCATGATCGAATTCTGGGTCGATCCGGACAGCCCCTATCACAAGGAGGTCTTCGCCCAGGCCGGCAAGCGCTACCTCTTTCACTGCGCCAGCGGCTGGCGCTCGGCACTGACCGTGGCGACGCTTCAGGAGATGGGGTTCGAAGCCGCCCATCTGAAGGACGGCTTCAACGACTGGGTGCAAGCCGGAGGCCCGGTCGAGCCTGTGGCACCCAAAAGCTGAGTCCCTTTTCAGCGTGCCAGCACCGCAAAGAGATCGTTGCGAGCACGGCCGGAGGCGTCGGCCAGCTCGTTCAGGCTCTGGTCGGCATCCGCCACCGCGAATCCCGCCGATCTGAGGGCGGCGCTCAGCGCCTCCGGCGTTTCGCCGATCACCGCGGCGACTTCGGCAACCGAACCGTCCAGCATCTTCTGCGCGACCGCAAAGACCGGCGGCCGCCCGCCGGACTGCTCCCGCCCGAGTGTCGGTACGACGAAGGCGGCGGCGGCCAGCGCGGAGGCTGCTAGCGTTCCGGCAAAGATCGGACGGCGCAGATAGCCCAGCATGGGGCGCCAGTTCTTCCAGATATGCAGCACGAAGGGCAGGATGAGCAGCAGGCTCAGCCATTCATGCATGCTGTGAAACCAGACCGAATTCCAGTGAAAGAACAGGGCCAGCCCCGAGAGCAGCGAGATCAGGAACAGGCCGGTGATGAGCGGCGTGGCGATACGTTTGAGAAAGGCGGTCATGGCGGTCTCTTGGCTTTGACGGAACAAAAAAAGCATCGCGGGCGCTGGCGCGCGGCGGCACATCTTCTTTCACGCGGCCCCCTGCATGCCCCGTCGCGGATTTCCTGCGAGGCGGGCAAATTTCCTCTTGCAGAGCGGCGCGCAAGCCTCTACATCGCCTCCACCATCGGGAACGCGGGCGTAGCTCAGGGGTAGAGCATTACCTTGCCAAGGTAAGGGTCGTGAGTTCGAATCTCATCGCCCGCTCCAGATGGACCCTTCGACAGCAAGACTGTCGTAAACGGATGCGGGCGTAGCTCAGGGGTAGAGCATTACCTTGCCAAGGTAAGGGTCGTGAGTTCGAATCTCATCGCCCGCTCCAATATTTCAGACAATACAAGTCGTTGGACGCTGACAGGTGGCATGCCGGTGGCCCGTCATGGCGCGTCGCATACTTTTTGCGCGCCGTCCCGCCACCTGCTCGTGCCGCTCCGCCGCGCATCTCAGCACCGTCCCAAAACGGCCCCGAACGCGCATGGATGACGGCCCGGACTATCGCCCCGATGAAAAGTTGATAAACTTAATAAGGTATTGAAATTTGCGCTGCGCTGTGGTGACTCTCTGACCAACCACAACAGCCAGCCCCCTGCCGAGACAGGCGACGCCAGCGGACCGTGTACCAGATCACGTTTCAAGGAGTTGCCGGTGTCCCGTGCCGTCCCCCCCGCCTTTCGCCGCGCGCTGATCGCATGCGCCGCCGTGCTGGCCCTGCCCTCTCTGCTCGCAGCCCAAGACGCCGCCCCGACCGGCCTTTCGCTGGAACTCAACGCACAGGAACAGGTCGAAAAGGGCTGCAAACTCAGCTTTCTCGCCCGCAACGGATTTGACGGCGATATCGCCAAGGCGGTGTTCGAAACCGTGCTGTTCGACGGCGACGGCCAGGTCGAGCGCCTGACGCTGTTCGATTTCGGCACATTACCCGCCGGCAAGCCCCGGCTGCGGCAATTCGTTGTGCCCGGGCTGCAATGCGATGCGCTGGGGCAGATTCTGATCAATGGCGCCAGCACCTGCGAGGCGGGCACGCTTGGCGCCGGAGCCTGCGGCGAGGGGCTGACCCTCACCAGCCGCACCGACGTGGAGATGATGGGATGATCGACACGCTTTTCGACACCGTTTCCGACCTGCTGATCCGCGTGGCCGAGCTTGGCGGACCGGTCGTGCTGCTGCTCATCGCGCTGTCGGTGCTGACGCTGACCGTGATTCTCTACAAGCTCTGGCAGTTCCGCGCCGCTGGCGTCGGGCGCCACAAGGCGCTGCGTCTCGCCGTCGCCGCCTGGGACGCGGGCGATACCGCCATCGCGCGCCGCGAACTGGCCCACTCGAAAAGCTATCTCAAGCCGGTGATCGCCATGGCCTTTGCCGGGCGCTGCGACGCGGCGCGGCTGGATGCCGAGGCCGAGACCCGCTTTGCCCGGCTCGAAAGCGGCTTCCGTTTTCTCGATTCGGTGGCGCAGCTCTCGCCGCTGCTGGGGCTGTTCGGCACGGTGCTTGGGATGATCTCAGCGTTTCAGGCACTTCAGGAAGCCGGTGCGCAGGTCGACCCGTCGATCCTCGCCGGCGGCATCTGGGTGGCGCTGCTGACCACCGCCGTGGGGCTCGCCGTGGCGATGCCGACCTCGATCGTACTGAGCTGGTTCGAAACCCGCATGGAGGCCGAGCGCGTGCTGGCCGAAAAGGCGCTGCGCAGCGTGCAGTCCCCCGCAGGCGGCATGCCGAAGGAGGCCGCCGCGCTGGCCCCTTCCGGAGCTTCTGCCCATGCGTAAGATGCGGCGCAGGCGCAAGCTTTCGATGACGTCGCTGATCGACGTCATCTTCCTGCTGCTGCTCTTCTTCATGCTTACCTCGACCTTCACACGGTTTTCCGAAGTCGAACTGACCTCCGGCGGCACCGGTGCCGCGCCCTCCGCCTCCGAGCGCCCGCTCTTCCTCCAGCTCGGCCCGGAGAGCGCGCGGCTCAACAGCGCCGATATCGTGCTGGACAGTTTGGCCGAGGCGCTGGCCGAGCAGCGCGGCGAAGGCAGCGAGGCACGGCGGCTTCTGGTCGCGCTCCAACCCGGCGTTACCGCGCAAAGACTGACCGACCTGCTGGTGATCCTGCGCGGCGTGCCGGGCTTTACGCCCACCGTTCTGGGAGCGTCCTGATGCGTGCGCGCCGACCGAAATCCGAACGCGAACCGACCATCGCCCTGATCAACATCGTCTTTTTGATGCTGATCTTCTTCCTCGTGGCCGGCACGCTGGCACAGCCGCTCGATCCGGCGCTGAAGCTGGTGAGCACTGCCGATCTGGAAGGCAGCCCGCCGCCGCCCGATGCGCTGGTGGTGCATCCAGACGGCGCGCTCAGCCATCGCGGCGAGGTTCAGGAGTCGCCCGAGACCTATCTCGCGGCGCTGGACCCCGAGGCCCGCGCGCTGGTGCGCCTGGTGCCCGACCGCGATCTGCCCGCCGCCGATCTGGTGGAGGTGGCGCGGGCGCTGCGTGCCGGCGGGGCGGAAAAGGTCATGATCGTCAGTGAAAGGGGGCTGCAATGATTGCCAAATCCCGCGTTCTGAAAGGTGTCGCGCTGCTGATGGCATGCAGCGCCCATGGCGCGCTGGCGCTGGCGCTGCTGCCCGGCAGCGAACCGTTCGAGATCGAAGGCTCGGGCGGGGCCGCCGAAGCCCGGCTCGGATCGAGCTTTGCCGATATGGCGGCCGGCACGCTATCCGCGACACCGCCAGAAGAGCCCACCGAGGCCGAACCGGTGGAAGAGGCGGCACTGACCCCGGAGCCGCCCGCCGAGACCGCTCAGCCGACGCCACCCGAGGCCGAGGCGACGCCTCCGGCCGAGCGCGCGCAGACCAGTCCCAGCCTCGCCGAGCCCACGCCGGACGCCATCGCGGCGGAGCCGCTGCCCGCGGCGCCGGCGCCGGATGCGGTCGCCGCGCTGCCCGCGGAAGTGCCGGAACAGACCTCATCCGAAGCCCCTGCCGAACGCATCGAAGCCGAGGAGGACGACACGCCGCCGAACGCGCTGGCCAGTTCGCTGCGCCCGATGGAGCGGCCCGAGGCCCTGCGCAAGCCGGAGCCCGCGCCGAAACCGGCAGCCAAGCCGAAACCCAAGACCCAGAAGCCAAAGACCCAGACCGCCCGCAAGCAGCCGGAGCGGACCCCACAGGCCGCGCCTCAGGGGAACGCGAACCGCAATGCCAATGCCGGTCAGGAACGGGGCAGCGAAACCGCCAAGGCCACACGCAGCGGCGCCGGCGGCAAGAGCAATCAGGCGGGCAACGCTGCCGCCAGCAACTATCCCGGTCAGGTCATGCGCAAGATCGCACGCGTGCCGCGCCCGCGCCTGAACGCGCGCGGCGGTACAGTGGTCGCGTTCCGCATCTCCGGCAATGGCGGGCTGGCCGGTGCCTCGGTGCTGCGCAGCTCCGGATCGTCCGCGCTCGATGCGGCCGCGCTGAGGGTCGTGCATCGCGCCGCCCCCTTCCCGGCTCCCCCCGCAGGCGCGCGGCGCGAATTCTCCTTCGAGATTTCACCCGCAAACTGAGGCGATGGCCTCACCCGGCGCATTCGCTTTGTGATCGCAGCGGAGCGGTGGGCAGATTGCCCACCCTACAGGGCCGGCACCCCGGCACGATCCGCCACAGCTCCGATCCCCGCCTCAAACCGGTTCCAACACCGACGCACAAACGAGAAACGCCCCCCGGATCTCCGGGGGGCGTTTCCACCTTCTGCACCGCGAGGGAAAACGGCGGGATCAGAAGACTTTCGACAGACCCAGCTTGTAGGTCCGGCCCGGCGCGTCACGCGAGGACAGGTTGCCGGTGTAGTCGAGATCGAAGGCGTTCTCGATGCCGAAGCGAATCTCCGTGCCCTCGAAAGCACCGCTCTGCGGTTTGTAGGTCGCCCGCAGGTTATGGACGGTGTAGTCCGGCAGATCCTCCTGCAACGCGTCACGTGCATCGGTGGTGTGGCGCACCTCCCAGCTCATATCCAGCCAGTCGCCCCATTTGCGGCCCAGCGTCAGGCCGACCGCGTCGCCCGGCTTGTTGCGCCAGTCGGTATCGCTCAGCCCGTCGGCATATTCCGTGCCCTCGGTCCAGCTGCCCTGGAAATCGACATAGGTGCCGTTGGCGAAGCCGTAGGAGGCTTCGAGCTCGAACCCTTCGGTTTCCACCCGATCGAGATTGGGGCTGGTCGAGCCGGTCGCGGAATAGCTGGTGATGTCCCAGAGTTCGGTCTGGTAGTAGCTGCCGCGCAGCGAGAGATTGTCGCCCGGCGAGAACACATCCACCGCGGCATAGGAGGCGCCGAGCTCCCAGGTGTCGGACTTCTCGGACGTGGTCATGCGCCATTCATTGACATCGGCCGGCCCGAGATCGTCGATGATCGGCAGACCCTCGGTATAGGCGTAGCTGCCGAAGACCGACAGGCCGTTGCCGAACTCATAGGCCAGCGCCACGCCGCCCATCAGCGCGTCATTCTCGAAATCGCCGTAGGTGGTCGCGCTCTCGACCTCGGATTTCTCCCAGCGCAGCGCCGGCGTCAGGGTGAAGCCGTTGAACCGCATCTCGTCGATCACGAAGACCGCGACACGGTTGTCCTCGCCGCCCGGCGCGCTGGCGGCATCGTTGTCTTCGCGCTCGCGCCGCGACAGCTCGACACCGGCACGCAGGGTGTGATCCACGATCCCGGTCTGGAACAGCGCGGCGTTCTTCACGGTCAGCTTGGTGGTCTCATAGCGCTGATCGGCGTTCACCGTATCGCGCAGGAACGGCCAGGTCGGCGTGAATTCCAGCGGCGACGAGCCGGGCACATAGCTGTATTCGATCTGCTGATCGGCATAGGAAAGCGTCGCGGTCAGGTCGATGAGATCGCTGAGCGGATTGTAACGGTATTCCAGAGTCGTCTGGCTGGTTTCGGTCACCCGGTCGACATTGCCGAAGCTGCCGCCGGTGGTGCCGAACGTGTCATAGGGCACGTCCTTTTCATCCGCCGTGGTGCGCGAGTAGGACAACGTCACGCTGTGCGCATCGTCCTGCCCGAAGGTGAACTTGCCCTTGAGCAGCCCCGACGGCGTTTCGAACCCGCTGTTGCCGATCACATGGCCATCGCCATCGACCTGATCGTCCTGCTGGCGCCAGGTGTAGTTGAGCAGGAATTCCGCGCGCTCGGTCGGCTGCCAGGCCAGCGTCGTCGAGCTGACCGCGCTGGCAGTGTTCGAACCGAACTCGAAACTCTGACCGACACGGAAGCCCGGCACGCCGCCGGTGAAATCCGAGGCGTCCTTGGTTTCCAGCTTCACCACACCGCCGACAATGCCCGAGCCGTATTCAAAACTGCCGATGGTGCCGCGCAGCACCTCGACCTGACGATAGAGCAGCGGGTCGGTGAAGAGCTGCGTGCCGATCCGGTAGAGCTCTTCCGACCCAACCGAGGCGCCATCGACAAGAATCGCGATCTTCTGGTCGTTGCCATAGGTGCCGTTGGCACCGTATCCGCGAATGTTGATGCCCGACCCCTGCGGCGTCGAACCGTTGATCAGGGTCACACCGGGCACCGAGTCGATCAGCTCGGCGATGGTGCCGGCCTGACGGTCCTCGATCTCCTCAGAATCCACGGTGGTCACCGGCACGGCGCCACCGAGGCTCAGGTCGCGCTTGCCCGGTGTCATGTAGAGGGTGCCGAGAAACCCGGGAACGGTGGTCAGATCTCTTTCGGCCTGCTGCGCCGCGCCTTGCGTGGCGCAAAGAGAAAGGAGGATGAGCGCGGTCGTGCCGCGCAATCTGCTGCGTGTCATGAATTCAGCCTTGATCAGCGAGGGTGTGGTGAGGGTCGCTGGCACGAGGCTGGCTGGGAGGATCCGTGCAAATTTCGGTCACAAATCCGTTTGTTCCTTGCAGCGGGTAGCGTATCCAACTAAAACAGTCAACTAAGGACTTGCCAGCATTCAGCCGCTTTGTCGCGTCGCGCCAGCCGAGTTGTTCCCTTTCTCGCACCCGCAACGAACCGGACAAGGACCAAGGATGGCCGATTCCCCGACTGCCTCGCAGCACCCGCCCAGCGCGCAAACGATTCGCGACGCGCTCGCCGACGCCCCCAAGACCCGCTCCCGCGATCTCGCCACCCAGCTCGGCATCACCGAGGCGCAGCTGCTGGCGGCGCAGACCGGCCATGGCGTGACCCGGATCGCCGCCCATCCCGACAAGGTGATCCCGGCGGTCGAGGCTCTGGGCGAGGTCATGGCGCTGACCCGTGTCGAGGCGGCGGTGCATGAAAAGGTGGGCACCTACGCCAACTATCACACCGGTCCGCATGCGGCGATGGTGCTGGCCGACGAGATTGACCTGCGGATCTTTCCCAAGCACTGGTGCCACGGCTTTCTCGTCGAACAGGAGAGCGACGCCGGCGTGAAGCGCAGCCTTCAGATCTTCGACGCGGCGGGCGACGCCATCCACAAGGTGCATCTGCGCGCCGGCTCCGACCTTGCCGGCTGGGAGGCCGCGAAAGCCGCCCTCGCCAGCGGCGAGACCGGCGACACGCTGGATCTGGAACCGCGCCAGCCCACCGAGGCGGCGAAATCCGATCCCGCCAAGCTCGACGTGCTGCGCAAGGAATGGGCGCGGCTCACCGACACGCATCAGTTCCTGCGGCTCTGCTCGAAACTCAAGATGAACCGGCTCGGCGCCTATCGCATCGCCGGCGCGCCCTTTGTGCGCCAGCTCGAGCCCGCCGCCGTCGATGCGATGCTCGAGGCGGTGCGCGACCGCGAGACCGAGATCATGCTCTTTGTCGGCAATCGTGGCTGCATTCAGATCCATTCCGGCCCGGTGCGTACCCTGCGCCCGATGGGACCGTGGCAGAACATCATGGATCCGGGCTTCAACCTGCATCTGCGCCGCGACAAGGTGGCCGAGCTCTGGGCGGTGGAGAAACCCACCCAGCGCGGCCCGGCGATCTCTGTCGAGGCCTTCGATGCCGAGGGCGGACTGATCTTCCAGTGTTTCGGCGTCGGCAAGGACGGTAACGACCACCGCCCCGCCTGGAAAGAAATCGTCGAGGCGCTGCCCAGCCGCGAGGAGGTCTCCGCATGAAGCGCCGCTCCTTCCACGCGCTCGCACTGTCCACTGCCGCCTATCTCGCGCTCGGCGGGCTCGGCGCCGCGCTCCTGCCCGCGGAAGCGGCGCGGGGCGAGGCCGATACGCTGGTGATCGGCGGCTCGGTCACCGAAATCGTCTATGCGCTCGGGCAGGAGCACCGGCTTCTCGCCCGCGACACCACCTCCACCTACCCGCCGCAGGCCGAAGCGTTGCCTGATGTGGGCTATATGCGCGCGCTCTCGCCCGAAGGTGTGCTGTCGGTGAACCCCGACCTGATCCTGTCGGAAGAGGGCGCCGGCCCGCCGGAAACGCTCGATGTGCTGGAAGAGGCGGCGATCCCTTTCATCACCGTGCCGGGCGGCTTCGATGCCGACGCCGTCGCCGCCAAGATCCGCGCGGTGGGCGAGGCGCTCGACGTGCCCGAGGCCGCCTCCGCGCTGGCCGAGGAGGTCAGCACCCAGATCGAAACCGCCAGCAAGGATGCGCAGGCAGCGGCGGGCACGCCCAAGCGCGTGCTCTTCGTGCTGTCGGCCCAGGGCGGCCGGCTGATGGGCGGTGGCGACAATACCGGCGCGGCGGCGATCATCGAGATGGCGGGCGGCGTCAACGCGCTGGCAGGCGTCGAGGGCTACAAGCCGCTCTCGGACGAGGCGGTCACCGCCGCTGCGCCCGATGTGATCCTGATGATGGACCGCGACGGCGATCACGCCGCCAGCGCCGAAGAGCTCTTCGCTCTGCCCGCGCTGGCCGTCACCCCCGCCGCCGAGACCGGCGCGCTGATCAAGATGGACGGGCTGAAACTGCTGGGCTTCGGCCCGCGCACCGGCGCGGCGGTGGCCGAGCTGGCGCAGGCGCTTTACGGGGGCTGAACCATGGTCGCGCTCACCGACCCCGCAGGCGAGCTGACCGAGGCCGAGGCGCCGCGCAGCCGCCTCGCCCGCGCCCGGCGGCTGCATCTGTGGCTGGCGCTGCTGCTGATCGCGGTGGCGCTGGCCAGCCTCACCGTCGGCGCGACGGGCGTACAGCTCTGGGATGTGGCGAGGAGCCTCGCAAGAGGCGAGGAGCTCTCGCGCATGGAACGCGTGGTGCTGATGGATATCCGCCTGCCGCGCCTCGTCATGGGGCTGGCGGTGGGCGCGGCGCTTGCCGTCTCCGGCGCGGTGATGCAGGGGCTGTTCCGCAACCCGCTGGCCGATCCCGGCATCGTCGGCGTCAGCGCCGGCGCCGGCCTTGGCGCCATCCTCGCCATCGTTCTGGGCGCGCTGCTGCCGCCAGCGCTGCTGGGCTTCGCCGGCGCGCATCTGGTGCCGCTCGCCGCCTTCTTCGGCGGCTGGGTCAGCACGATCCTGCTCTACCGCGTCGCCACGCGCCGCGGCCACACCTCGGTCGCCACCATGCTGCTCGCCGGCATCGCACTCGGCGCGCTTGCGGGTGCGGTCTCGGGCGTGCTGGTCTACATGGCCGATGACAGCCAGCTGCGCGACCTGACCTTCTGGGGGCTGGGCTCGCTCGCCGGCGCCAGCTGGACGAAGCTCGCCGCGGCGCTGCCGATCATCCTCGTTACCGTGGCCGGTGCGAGCTTTCTGGGCCGCAGCCTCAACGCGCTGGCGCTCGGAGAGGCGACCGCCGCGCATATCGGCATTCCCGTGCAGCGCATGAAGCGCCTCGCCATCCTCTGCGTCGCGGGTGCCACCGGCGCTGCCGTCGCGGTCTCGGGCGGCATCGGCTTTGTCGGCATCGTGGTGCCGCATCTGCTGCGCCTCGCCTCCGGCCCCGATCACCGGGCGCTGCTGATCAATTCCGCGCTGCTGGGCGCCGCTCTTCTGGTGGTGGCCGACATGATCAGCCGGGTGATCGTCGCCCCCGCAGAGCTGCCCATCGGCATCGTCACCGCCGTGCTCGGCGCGCCGGTCTTCCTGTGGATCCTGCTGCGGCAGCGTGGCGTGGTGGATCTCTGACATGGTCACCGCAACCGATCTCACTGTCACGCTGGGCCGCAACACCGTGCTGGAGGGCGTCGATTTCCACGCCGCCCCCGGCCAGCTCACCGCGATCTGCGGCCCCAACGGCTCCGGCAAGACCACGCTGCTGCGCGCGCTCACCGGCGATCTGCCCTATCGCGGCACGGTCGAGCTCAACGGGCAGGATATCGCCACGCTGCCCGCTTGGGCGCTGGCCTCGATCCGGGGCGTGCTGCCGCAGGCCAGCGCGCTGGCCTTTCCCTTCACCGCGCTGGAGGTGGTCGAGATCGGCCTCGCCCGGGGCCGCGCCGGCGGCGACACGCGCGCCGCGCTTCAGGCGCTGGCGCGGGTCGATCTGGGGCATTACGCCAGCCGCCCCTACCAGTCGCTCTCGGGCGGCGAACAGCAGCGCGTGCAGCTCGCCCGCGTGCTGGCGCAGGTCGCCGAGCCGGTCGCCCAGGATGGCCCGCGCTGGCTGTTTCTCGACGAGCCGGTCTCGGCGCTCGACATCGCGCATCAGCTCGAAGTCATGCAGATCGCCCGCGATTTCGCGGATGCGGGCGGCGGCGTGGTGGCGGTGATGCACGATCTCAACCTCACCGCCATGTTTGCCGACCGCATCGCCCTGCTGAGCCGGGGCCATGTGCTGGCGGCGGGGCCGGTCGCAGAGGTGATGACGACGGACACGCTGTCACGCGCCTATGGCTGCCGCCTGCGTGTCGGTGCCGCACCCGCGCCCGGCACGCCCTTTATCCTTCCCCATGCCGCCACGCTTGCGGCAGAATGATCCCGACAGGAGGACTGATCCCATGTATCTCGCCATGAACCGCTTTACCGTGCCGCTGGAGAACGCGGCGGATTTCGAGGAGCTCTGGCTCTCGCGCGAAAGCAAACTGCACGAAAACCCGGGCTTCGTGGAATTCCACATGCTGAAAGGGCCGGAGGAGGACGGGCATATCCTCTACGCTTCGCACACGGTCTGGGAGACCGAGGAAGCGTTCCGCGACTGGACCCGCAGCGACAGCTTCCGCGCCGCCCATGCGCGCGCCGGCGACAGCCGCAAGCTGCATTCCGGCGCGCCGAAATTCGAGGGCTTCAAGACGATCCAGCACATCGCGCAGCCGGCCTGAGCGGCGCGCTTCTACCCAAGCCACATCGCCCGCCGAGCGCGCAGGACGCCTTCGGCGGGCGTATTTTTCAAAGAGAAGAAGACCAGGGGCGCGCAAACCCCTGGTCTTCTTCTCTTTCCAAATACGCAAAACTGTCGGGCCATCGCCGCCCGCACAAGCGCCGGCCAGAGCGCTCAGCCCGCCAGCAGCGCCGCCACATGCGCCGGTCCGGTGGGGCGGATGCCCGTCGGGTTCAGCGCCTTGATCGAATAATACCCCCGCGTAATGTGATCCATATTCACCGTCTCGCGCACGCCAGGCAGCTTCAGGATCCGTTCCATATAGGCCGAGAGCCGCGGGTAATCGGCGATCTGGCGGCGGTTGGTCTTGAAGATCCCGTGATAGGCCGCGTCGAACCGGATGAGCGTCACGAAGGTGCGGATATCGGTCTCGGTGAACCGCTCGCCAAAGAGAAAGTCGCCGGTCAGCCGCGCCTCCAGCTCGTCGAGCACCGCAAAGACACCCTCCACCGCCTCGTCATAGGCCTCCTGCGTCGAGGCAAAGCCCGCCTTGTAGACGCCGTTGTTGAGCAGATCGTAGATGCGCGGGTTGAGCGCGTCGATCTCGGCGGCCAGATCCCCGGGGTAGAGGCGCAGGTCTGAGGGCACGAGATGTTCGAAGGCGGTGTCGAACATGCGCACGATATCAGCGCTTTCGTTGTTCACCATCACATTGCGCTTCATGTCCCAGAGCACCGGCACCGTGGCGCGCCCGGTAAAGCGGTCATCCGCCCGCGTGTAGAGCTCGTGCATATAGCCCGAGGCAAAGAGCGGATCCTCGTCGGCGCCGGGATAGCCGCCGAAGCGCCAGCCCTGATCGGTCATCACCGGGTTCACCACCGTGACCGGGATGAGATCCGATAGCCCCTTGAGGCTGCGCGCCATCAGCGCGCGCGAGGCCCAGGGGCAGATATAGGCGACATAGAGCCGGTAGCGCCCGGTCTCCGCCTCGAACCCGCCCTCGCCGGTCGGGCCGGCGGAGCCGTCCGCGGTGATCCAGTTGCGGAAGGAGGAGACCTGCCGCACGAAGCGGCCCTTCTCGTCGGCCTTCTGCACCGGCTGCCAGTCGCTGGTCCATTTTCCGTTCACAAGCATGGCGACAATCCTCAGTAATAGATGAAGCTGCGCATCGAGATCGAGCCGAGGTCGATGGAATCGTTCATGAAGAGCAGCGTGTCCTTTTCGTCCGCCGCCCCCGCGACGCTCAGCGCCGGCAGGTAGTGGTCGATGGAGGGGTGGGCGACGCTCAGCAGCTTGCCGAGCTTGGCGCGGTCGGCCAGCGTGGCGATGTCGCCGGCGCCGAGCCGCTCGGCAAAGAGCGTGTCGAACTCCTCGGCCCAGTCATGCGCCCCGCCGCCGCCCCAACGCACGGCGCGCAGATTGTGCACCACATTGCCCGAGCCCAGGATCAGCACGCCGCGATGGCGCAGCTCGGCCAGTGCCCGACCGATCTCCACATGCTGCGGCAGGTCCGCCGCCATGTCGATGGAGAGCTGGAACACCGGCACGTCGGCGCCGGGATAGAGGAATTTCAGCACCGACCAGGCGCCGTGATCGAGCCCCCAGGTCTCGTCGCCCTCGGCGTGGTGGCTGGCCAGCAGCGTGACCACCTCGCTCGCCAGTTCCGGCGCGCCGGGTGCGGGGTATTGCTGTTCGAAGAGCTCCTGCGGGAAGCCGTAGAAATCGTGAATGGTGCCGGGCCGGGCCTGCACGTTCACAAGCGTCGAGCCGCGCGTCATCCAATGCGCCGAGACCACCAGAATGGCCTGCGGGCGCGGCAGGGTGCGGCCCAGCGCCGCCCAGCTGCGGGAATAGGCGTTGTCCTCGATGGCGTTCATCGGGCTGCCATGGCCAAGGAAAACGACCGGCATCCGGTCGGAGGCCTTGAGCCCGTCTTTCAGCTTTTGCAGTTGTTGCGAGATGCTCATGGCACTCTCCCTTGGATTATGCAGGTTTCGGGGGACCGCCGCGCCAAACGTAGCAGCGCGGCGGCGCGATGTCGGAAGTCAGCGGCGCTTCAGCGGCCAGAGCGCATAGGCACCGTCGCCGAGCAACGCGAGGGCGGCCATCACGGCGGCCCACATCACCGGGTATTCCCAGCCGCCGCCCTGATTGGTCCAGCCGAAACCGTTGCCCCAATGTGCGGTGAAGGCCGCGCCCAGCAGCACCGGCACGGAAAGCGCCGCGACGCCCCGCGTGGCCACGCCGAGGATCAGCGCCGCGCCGCCGACGATCTCGAAGACCATGGTGGCGAGGCCGAGCCAGCCGGGCAGGCCGAGCGACTCGAAGAAGCCGGCGGTGCCCGCGGGGGTGAAGACCAGCAGCTTGGTCAGCCCGTGCGCCAAAAAGAGCGCGCCGGTGGTGAGCCGCAGCAGCAGCGCGGCGTGGGGGGCGGTTTTCAGGTCGATCATCGGTGAAGTCTCCTCTGTGTGTCTTGCGATCAGGCCGCGAGCCAGGCCGGTGCGATCCCGGTGCCCTGCCCCAGAATGTAACCGAAGGCGATGTTCAGATAGCCCAGCGGTTCGAGATAGCGGGCATTCGACAGCCCGCCGGCGTCGCGCGCCTCAAAGCCTGCGTCCTCGGCCAGAGCGATGACCTTGGCCTTGGCCTCGGCATCGTCGCCGGCGACGAAGGTCTGGATCTTGCGGCCGCCGAGCGTCAGGTCGCCGGCGTAATGCTCGGCAAAGACGGTGTTGAAGGCCTTAACCACCGGCGCACCCACCAGCTTGGCGATCTCTTCTGCGGCAGAGCTGTCATGGCCCAGTTGCAGCCCCGAGAAATCCTCGGTCACCGGGTTGGACAGATCGACGACGATCTTGCCGGAGAAGTCGTTTGCGCCGGCGATCTGGGTGCTGGCGCCATAGGGCGTGGCGAGAATGACGATCTCGGCCTGAGCGATGGCGGTGGCGGTATCGGCTGCCTGCACCCGTACGCCCTCGGCGGCGAGTTTCGCGGCGGCCTCGGTGCCGCCCTGCTGGTCAGAGACCACAACGCCGTGGGAGGTGCGGCCGATGACGCGGGCGAGGCCCGAGCCGATGTTTCCGGTGCCGATGATTGCGATATTCATGGATCTGGTCCTCTTCTCTGTCTCTGGCGTCGGGCCCCTTGGGTCTCGCCGGCGCTGGTGTTCGTTTCGATGAGGGGAAGATGCACCTTGCAGATGCGGAATGAAATGACGATGATATGGAATAACTTTCCACGATTTGTTCGGAATTGAGCGATGGATCTGATCGACGGGCTGCGGGCCTTTGTCGCCACCGCCGAAAGCGGCTCTTTCACCGGCGCGGCGGAACGGCTGGGCATCTCGAACCGGCTGACCTCGAAATACGTGGCCGAGCTGGAGGAGCGGCTTGGCGTGCGGCTCTTGCAGCGCACCACGCGGCGCGTTGGCATCACCGCCTCGGGCGAGGCGCTGCTGGCGCGCGCGCCGGCGCTGCTCGATGAGCTCGACGAGATGCTGGCGGAGGTGAAAGAGGATGGCAGCGGCTTTTCCGGCACGCTGCGGATCTCGGCGCCGGTCACCTTCGGCGAGATCTATGTGAAGGATCTGCTCAGCCGCTTCGCCGCGCCGCATCCGGGGCTCACCATCGACCTGCGGCTGAGCGATGCCTATGTGGATCTCGCCGCCGAGGGGATCGACCTGGCGTTCCGCATCGGCGAGGCGTCGGTTTCCTCGCTGAAGCGGCGCAAACTGGGCGCGATCCGCAGCACACTGGTGGCGAGCCAGGAGTACCTGGCCACGCATCCCGCACCCGCGACGCCCGAGGATCTGGCCGCGCATGCCTGCATCGTCGACACCAACCGTGCCGATCCGGCGCGCTGGGTGTTCCTGAAGGACGCCAGCCCCGTCTCGGTGCGGGTGCCGACGCGCTTCATGGTGAACAGCGCGCAGGTGGCGCGGGATCTGGCGGAGGCCGGCGACGGCATCGCCTTCTGCCCGGTCTTCGTGCTGGGCGACAGCCTGGAGAGCGGGCGGCTGGTGCCGCTGCTCGAAGATTACGACAACCCCGCCCATCCGATCACCGCCGTCTGGCTGGAGGGGCGCACCCTGCCCCGCAAGGTGCGCGCGCTGATCGACTTTGCCGTCGCGGATATGCGCCGCAGCGGCATGGGGTGACGCCTTAGGCACGGCGGTGGGCAGATTGCCCACCCTACGCGCCATGGCATTGCGGCGCGCGATCCGTTATGCACCCGACTGGACGGCACAAGCGCCTGTCCGACCCGTCCTTTCCCCTGCCGATGCGCCTGCCCGCATCGGCCCCTCAGCGAGGCCCCGCGATGCTGTCCTACCAGCACGGTTATCACGCCGGAAATCTCGCCGATGTGCAGAAACACGCACTGCTGGCGTGGATGCTCGCCTACCTAACGCGCAAGGACAAACCGGTCAGCTATATCGAAACCCATGCCGGGCGCGGGCTCTACGATCTGGGCAGCGCCGAGGCGCTCAGGACCGGCGAGGCGGAACAGGGCATCGGCGCGCTGGCGAACACCTTGCCCGTCGGGCATCCCTATGCCGAGGCGCTGGCCGAGATCCGCGCCGCCCACGGCCCCGCCGCCTATCCCGGTTCGCCGCTCATCGCCGCAACGCTGCTACGCCCGCAGGACAGCCTGCACCTGGCCGAGTTGCATCCGCAGGAACACGCGGCGCTGAAAGCCGCGTTGCGCGCGCCCAATATCGCGATCCACCGGCAGGACGGGTTCGAACTGGCGCAAAGCCTCTGCCCGCCGGAACCGCGCCGGGGCCTGCTGCTGGTCGATCCCTCCTATGAGGTGAAGCAGGATTATGCCCGCATCCCGAAATTCCTCGGCGGCATCGCCCATAAATGGAATGTCGGCGTGCTGGCGCTCTGGTATCCGATCCTGACCTCGGGGCTGCATACGCCGATGCTGCGGGCGCTGGAGCGCGACCACCCGGAGGCGCTGAAACACGAGATTCGCTTTCCGCCGATCCGCGACGGACACCGCATGATCGGCTCCGGGTTTTTCGTGATCAATCCTCCCTGGGGGCTGGCGGAAGAGGCCAAACGCCTCGATTCCCTCTTCGACAAAGTCAAAAAGCGCTGAGCCGTCGCGTCAAAGCGGTGTATTCTGCCCGCCATGCGCTGGCTTGTCTTCCTGCTCTGCGCCGCTCCGGCGCTGGCCTGCGAGGACCCGATCTGCGAGGTTCCCGCGGACAGCCTGCGTTTCACCCAAATCATCGATTTCTCCAACCTGCCTTCGGGCTACGGCATCGGCCGCGCGCTATCGGGGATCGTCGACGAGCCGGGTGCGCATTTCGGCGAACGCTTCGATGGCCAGAGCCTCGATACTGCCAGCGGCCATGACCGCCTGAGCGGCCAGCCGCTGCCGCCGCTGCGGCTGATCGCCGGCGAGGAGGGCCGCAATCTCGGCACAATCAGCCTCTGGGGGAACAATGTGCTCAAGGGCCACGGTCCACGCGGCTTTCCCGATGCGGGCGCGGTGGGTGAAGGCGCCATTGCGGTGCTGTTCGACCGCGACCAGCCGGCTCTGGCGCTCGACATTCGCGGCGGCGAGGGCGGTACGGTGAGCCTGGTCTTTTTCGATCGCGCCGGGCGGGTGATCCAGCGGCTGACCCGCGTGGTGGATCGCGACACCGGCACGCTGACCCTGCTCCGTGCGGGCGGCCTCCCCGACATCGCCGGGTTCACGGTCGAGAACGAAGACCCCGAGGGGCTGGGAATCGACAATCTGCGCTTTGAGTTCCGCGAGCTGATGGGCGCCCTGCCCGCCCCGGAGCGCGCGGCATGAGGGCGCTTGCGGTCCTGCTCGCCCTGATGACGCCGCCGGCGCTGGCCGATGGGCTGACCGAGATTCCCTATGCGGCGCTGCTCGATATGCCGCATCTGAGGGTGAGCTTCGACACTCTGCCGCCCGCCGCCGAGCCCGGCCATGTCTTTGACGCGCCGCTGCGCTTCGAGGGGGTGCGCATCGGCGAGGATCTCGCAGGCCAGACCCTGGCCGAAGCGGTGACGGCGGAGGGCCGGTTCGACGCGCTGCACGGCGTGCCGCTGCTGCCGTTCCGCGTCGAAGCCGGCGCGCACGGGTGCAGCCTTGCCGTCGCGCTGCATCGCGGCTTCGGCTCCAACGCGCTGTTCCCGCTGGGTCCGGCCGGTGCCGGCCTGCGCGAAGGGCGTGGCGAGGGCGCGGTGGCGATCCTTTTCGACAGGGCGCAATGGCGGCTGGGGCTCAAGCTGCATGCGGATTACCCCGACCCGCTGGGCACGCGCCCGCCGCGCGGCACGGTCACGCTGCGCTTCTGGGACGAGGCCGGACGGATGATCGCCGAGCAGGTGCTGCACCCGGGCACCGGCGTGCTGCCGCTCGCCTGGCAGAGCGATCAGCCGATACGGGCGCTCACCATCACCAATACCGACGCCGGCGGGATTGCCCTGGACGACATCCTGCATCAGACTGACCCTGCGACAGGCTAGAAAGGACCGCGATGCATCGACCGCCATCCGCGCTGTGCCGCACAGCGCCGCGACAGGATTGCCCGGCTTGGGCCGCAATCTGAGATTCTGGCTCACCGCGCCGGATGCGGCGCCCTTCGATCCGGGCGATGCCCCGGTGGCGCTTGGGGCGCTGCTGGTGCGGCTTTCACGTTCGCATCTCACCTGCGCGCTGGCCGCGCCGCCGGTGATCGACGCGATCCTGGCGCGGCGCTACGACCTGACCGCGCAGGAGGCCGCCGAGATGCGCGAGACCTGCGAACGCGTCGAACGTGCCGCCCCCGACACAAGCCGCTTTGCCGCGATCCTGCGCGCGGCGGTGGATTACCACGAACGGCGCGCCCTGGCGCTCAGCCTCTGGGAAGAGCTCGCCGGCGACGCGCGCGCGCCCGACCCCGAGCGCGTGGCACTGCTGGCCGAGGCCGTGCTGGGCGTGCATCCTGCCGACCTCGCCCCGCCGCGCCGGGCCGGTTGAGCGCTCCGCCGCCGCCGTAACCCTCTTTCAAAAAAGCAAAAACCCGAAAAGACTTCCAACAGGCAAAAGGACCGAAGGTCATGTTCGAGCGTCTGAAAGCTTTCTTCCACCGCCCCGCTCCAGCCCCGCGCCCGCTGCCCGAAATGGACGCGGCGCATGCCCTGGGCGCGCTGCTGGTCAAGGTGGCGGTGGCCGACCGCGCCTATCTCTTCGAGGAGATCGAGCAGATAGACCGCATCCTCGCCGAGGCCTTTGATCTGAAGCCGCTCGCCGCCGCCCGGATGCGCGCAGAATGCGAACGGCTGGCCTTCGAGACGCCCGGCATCGAAGAGATGGCCGAGCGCATCCGCGACGGGGTGGACTACGCCCACCGCCGCGCCGCCGCCGAGGCGCTGTGGAAAGTTGCCCGGGCGGATGGCATCGGCGACGATGTCGAGGCCGCACTGGTCACACTGATCGAGGAACGGCTTGGGCTCGACCGCGCAGACTCCGAGGCCGCGCAAGCCGCCGCAACGATTCCCTGAGCCGCTCACGGCTGTGCGACGGGCGCTTTCCCCGCCTGCATCCTGGCGCTATATGAGTTCGCATGTTCGCAGATTTCCTCCAACGGCTGGTACAGCCGGACCCCGCCCCTCTTCCCGATGCCGATGCGCGGCTGGCGCTGACCGCGCTGCTGGTGCGGGTGGCACGGGCCGACGAGACCTATGACGACAGCGAGCGCGCGCGCATCGACAAGATCGCCGCGGCGCGCTATGGGCTATCGCCCTTCGAGGCGGCCAAGCTGCGCGGCGAGGCCGAGGCGCTGGAGGCCGAGGCGCCCGACACGGTGCGCTTTACCCGCGCCATCAAGGATGCGGTGGATTACGAGCACCGCATCGGCGTGATCGAAGCGCTCTGGCAGGTGGTTCTGGCCGACGGGGTGCGCGAGGCCGAGGAGGATGCTCTGCTGCGGCTGGTTTCGAACCTGCTCGGCATCAACGACCGCGATTCGGCCCTGGCCCGCCAGCGGGTCGAGGGCAAGGCGAGCTGAGATTCGGTGCGGGCGGTGGGTTGGAAACCCACCCTACGGATTGTGGAGAGGCCCGAACGCAGGGCTGGTGTCCAAGCACACCGTCCCATTAATCCCCAACACCTTCACGCAAAGCCAACCATCCCGGCAAACGCCGCCTTTTTCCCGTGCAAATGCTGCATGACGCGGCGAAACCCGCGCCCGTGACGGCGCTTTGCGCATTGCCAAGCCCGCGCCTTTCCGCCCATCCTCGGCACGTCTGTCACCCGTACCGAGGTCGCGCTTGCCCGATCCCACGCCCGTCATCGAGATCCGCAATCTCCACAAGGCTTATGGCTCGCTGGAGGTTCTGAAAGGCGTGCATGTCACCGCCCATCGCGGCGATGTGGTGTCGCTCATCGGCTCCTCGGGCTCCGGCAAATCCACACTGCTGCGCTGCTGCAACCTGCTCGAAGACAGCCAGCAGGGGGAAATCCTCTTCAAGGGCGAACCGGTGCAGTGGAAGGGCGAGAACCATGCCCGCCGCCCCGCCGATCCGAAACAGGTGCTGCGCATCCGCACCAACCTGTCTATGGTGTTCCAGCAGTTCAATCTCTGGGCGCATATGACCATCCTCCAGAACGTCATGGAGGCGCCGCTCACCGTGCTCGGCCGCGACCGGGCCGAGGTCGAGAAAGCCGCGCGCGGCTATCTTGACAAGGTCGGCATCGGCGACAAATGCGATGCCTTCCCGGCGCAGCTCTCGGGCGGCCAGCAGCAGCGCGCCGCCATCGCGCGCGGGCTCTGCATGGAGCCCGAGGCGCTGCTCTTCGACGAGCCGACCTCGGCGCTCGACCCGGAGCTGGAGCAGGAGGTGGTCAAGGTGATCAAGGATCTGGCCGCCGAAGGCCGCACCATGATCATCGTCACTCATGACATGAAAATGGCCCATGACGTCAGCGACCACGTTGTGTTCCTGCATCAGGGGCTGATCGAGGAAGAGGGCCCGCCGGAAACGCTGTTCGGCGCGCCGAAATCGGAACGCCTGCAAGGGTTCCTGAAATCCACGACCCACGCATAAAGCGGGGCAAAAAGACCAACCAAGGGAGCAATCACATGAAACAGATCCTTCTCGGCACCGCCGTTCTGGCCTTCAGCGCCGGCATGGCGCTCGCGCAGGATGTCGTCCGCATGGGCACAGAGGGCGCCTACCCTCCGTATAACTTCATCAATGACGACGGCGAGGTCGACGGCTTCGAGCGCGATCTCGGCGACGAGCTTTGCGCGCGCGCCGAACTGACCTGCGAATGGGTCACCAACGAGTGGGATTCGATCATCCCCAACCTGGTCTCGGGCAACTACGACACGATCATCGCCGGCATGTCGATCAATGACGAGCGCGAGGAGGTGATCGACTTCACCCAGGATTACATCCCGCCCGCGACCTCCTCCTATGTGGCGCTGAGCGAGGACGCGCCGCTCGACGGTGTCGTCGCCGCGCAGACCTCGACCCTGCAATCGGGCTATATCTCGGAATCCGGCGCCACCCTTCTGGAATTCGCCACCGCCGACGAGATTGTCGCGGCGCTGCGCAACGGCGAGGCCGACGCGGTGTTCTTCGACACCGATTACCTGACGCCGATTGTCGAGGAATCCGCCGGCGAGCTGATCTTCGTGGGCGAGCCGGTGGTGCTGGGCCGCGGCACCGGCATGGGTATCCGCGAGAGCGATACCGAACTCAAGGACACGTTCGACGCAGCCATCACCTCAATGAAGGAAGACGGCTCGCTGAACGAACTGCTCATCGAGTGGTTCGGCGAAGACACCGATCTCTACGAATGATGTGAGACAGCGGCGGCGGGCGCCCTGCCCCGCCGCCGCGGATCGCGCCCATGTTCGCCTTCTGCACCGACCCCTCGGTCCTTTCGACCCCGGCCTGGTTTGCCTGCTACTTTACCACGGGCAAGCTGATGCTGTTCTATGGTTCCTTCGGGACGGTGCTGCTGCTGCTGGCGATCACCGCACCGGTGGCGCTGGCCTTCGGCTTTGCCGGCGCCTCGGCAGCGCGGGCACGCTTCGCGCCGCTGAGCTGGCTCGGCAAGATCTATATCGCCATGGTGCGCGGCGTGCCGGATATCGTCTTCTTCCTGTTCTTCGTGATCGCGCTGGATCAGGGGCTGGAATATCTGCGGCATAAGATAAAGTGCCCCGACTGGGATCAGCCGATCCGGCAGGGCTCTGATTTCATCGTCTGTCAGGCGGCCAAGCTGCCGCTGTCGACCGCGCCGCAGATCTGGCACGAGATCTACGGCTTCTCGCTGGCGGTGCTGACCTTTGCCATCGTCTTCGGCGCCTTTGCCGCCAATGTGCTTTTCGGTGCCATGCGCGCGGTGCCGCATGCGCAGCTGGAAACCGCCGAAGCCTATGGCATGACCCATCGCCAGACCTTCTGGCGCATCCTCATCCCGCAGATGTGGGTCTATGCGCTGCCAGGCCTTTCGAACCTGTGGATGGTGCTGGTCAAGGCGACGCCGCTGCTCTTCCTGCTCGGCGTCGAGGATATCGTCTACTGGGCGCGCGAGCTGGGCGGCGCCAAGACCGCTCGTTTCAGCGATTACCCGCATGCGGACTGGCGGGTGTGGTATTTCCTCGGGCTTCTGGTCTTCTACCTCGCCTTCACCCGGTTGTCCGAGATCGCGCTCGCCCGGATCATGAAGAAACTCACCCACGGTCAGGCGACCATGGGCGGCGAAGCCCAGAGGAAGGCGGCATGATCCGGCATCGCCCCACCGCCCCGGACCTGATCCGGGGCCTCAGCGGCGGCCAGGAGGCCCCGGGTCGAGCCCGGGGCGGGAGGCGCACATGAGCTGCTGGGACGTGGTGGCCGATTACGGGCTGCGCTCGCTGGGCATCGGCGAGCGGCTTCTGCCGCGCGACGATTTCACCATCTGCAAACAGGTGGTGCTGATCGGCTCGGGGATGATATGGAACGTCTATTTCGGCGTGCTGGCACTGATCTCGGGCTTTTTCCTCGCCACGGCGGTGGCGGTGGGCAAAGCCTCGAAAAGCCGCTGGCTGCGCAAGCCAAGCGAATGGTTCATCTTCATATTTCGTGGCTCGCCACTCTTTATCCAGTTCTTCTTTGCCTATTTCCTGTTTCTCAGCCTGAAATCGCTCTCTCCGATCTTCGACCCGTTCTCCTCGGCCTGGCTGGGGGCGCTGGTGGTGCTGTTCCTCAACACCGCCGCCTATTCCGGCGAGATCTTCTACGGCGCGCTGCTCTCGGTGCCCAAGGGCGATGTCGAGGCCGCCGATGCCTACGGTTTCTCCGGCTGGCCGCGCTTTCGCAAGATCGTCTGGCCGACCATGCTGCGGCTGGCCTGGCCCGCCTATACCAACGAGGCGATCTTTCTGTTCCACGCCACCACGCTGGTGTTCTTCTCAGGCTTTCCCGCCTGGCAGCAGCGCGGCGACGCGCTCTATTACGCCAATTACTTCGCCGACAAGACCTTCAACCCCTTCGTCGCCTACCCGATCCTCGCGGGGTATTTCATCGTGCTGACGCTGCTCGTCATCGCACTGTTCGGCGCCATCAACCGCCGCCTCAACCGGCACCTGCCGCAGGCCCGGCAATCGCGGGTGCGCTACCGCCCCAATCTGATGCGCTGAGCCCGCCCTTTCATCTTTCCGCCAAATACTCCCCCGCCGGAGGCGTCCTGCCGCTTGCCAGCCGCGCGTGGCGCCGTTACGCTGGAATTTGATCAAATTCCCGACTGGTGACCCATGAACGACCCCAAAAGCTGGCTGCGCAAGAACCCGCAGGTCCGCACCATTCGCGCGGCGGCCTCCGACCTCAACGGACAACCGCGCGGCAAACGCGTGCCGGCGCGCTTTGCCGACAAGGTGGTCGAGGACGGCACGCGCTTTCCGCTCTCGGTGCTCAATCTCGACATCTGGGGCGAGGATATCGACGACAGCCCGCTGGTCTTCGAGACCGGCGACCGCGACGGCGTGCTCTGGCCGACCGAGCGCGGGTTCGTGCCGATGCCCTGGCTGGAGGCGCCCACCGCGCTGCTGCCGATCTGGATGTATCGCGAGGATGGCCGCCCCTTCGAGGGCGACCCGCGCCACGCGCTGGCCTCGGTGCTCAAGCGCTACCGCAAGAAGGGGCTGACGCCGGTGGTGGCGATCGAGCTCGAATTCTTCCTGATCGACGACAGCGGCAAATCGCTCCAGGTGCCGCTCTCGCCGCGGTCGCAGAAGCGGCGCAAGGCGGCGGAGGTGATGTCGATCCGGGCGCTGGACGCGTTCGACATCTTCTTCACCGATCTCTACGACGCCTGCGAGGATATGGACATCCCCGCCGACACTGCGATCTCGGAGGCGGGGCTGGGCCAGTTCGAGCTCAACCTGATGCACCAGCCCGACGCGCTGCATGCCGCCGACGATGCCTGGCTCTTCAAGATGCTGGTGCGCGGGCTGGCGCGGCGGCATGGCTTTGCCGCCTCCTTCATGGCGAAACCCTATGAGGATTACCCGGGCTCGGGCATGCATGTGCATTTCTCGGTGCTGGACGAGGATGGCAACAATATCTTCGACGATGGCGGCCCGAAGGGCACCGACACCATGCGCCACGCGGTGGCCGGGCTGATGGGGGCGATGCATGACAGCACGCTGATCTTTGCCCCGCATCTCAACAGCTACGACCGGCTGGTGCCCGAGAACCACGCGCCCTGCGGCATCTCCTGGGCCTATGAGAACCGCACCTCGGCGATCCGCATCCCCGGCGGCAGCCCCAAGGGACGGCGGATCGAGCACCGCGTCGCCGGCGGTGACGTGAACCCCTATCTGCTGCTGGCCACGCTGCTGGGCGCGGCGCTGATCGGCATCGAGGACGGGGCCGAGCCGCCGGCGCCGATCACCGGCAATGCCTATGCGCAGGATCTGCCGCTGATCCCGGGCAGCTGGGGCGCCGCCATGGACGCGTTTGAATCCAGCACGGTGATGCCGCGCATCCTGCCCGAGGGGCTGATCCGCAACCTGCTGCTGACCAAGCGGCAGGAGCTGCATTTCATGTCCGAACTCTCGCCCGCCGAACAGGTGGAAATCTATCTCGACACGGTCTGAGCCGGGCCTTGCCGCATGCGGGCGGCAGGGATAGGTTCGGGCCGACACAGCTATCGGTGCTTCATGAAAATCGGCATTCTGCAAACCGGCCTCGTGCCGGAGATCCTGGCGCAAGAGACCGGGCAATACCCCGCCATGTTCGAACGCCTGCTGGGCGGTCAGGGCTTCGACTTCCAGACCTGGTCGGTGGTCGAGGGGGCGTTTCCGCAAGGCCCCAGGGACGCGGATGGCTGGCTGATCACCGGCTCGCGCCACGGCGCCTATGAGGATCACCCCTGGATCGCGCCGCTGGAAACGCTGATCCGGGCGATCTACGACAGCGGCCGCCCGCTGGTCGGCGTCTGCTTCGGCCACCAGATCATCGCCCAGGCGCTTGGCGGCAAGGTCGAGAAATTCGACGGCGGCTGGACTGTGGGGCCGACGCTCTACCGCTATCCCGACGGGGTGAAGCTGGTGCAGGCCTGGCATCAGGATCAGGTGACCGAGCTGCCGCCCCGCGCCGAGGTTGTGGCCTCTGCCGAGCGCTGCAAATACGCCGCCCTGCTCTATCCGGGCCATGCCTATACGGTGCAGCCGCATCCCGAGTTCGACGCGGCGTTCGTGCAGGGGCTCATCGACCATCGCGGCCCGGGCGTGGTGCCGCAGGAGCAGCTCGACGCGGCGGCGGAGAAACTGCCGCTGCAACTCGACAGCCCAGATCTCGGCGCGCAGTTCGCGCGTTTTTTCAAGGAGGGCCGCATCGCATGAGCGACTGGACCGAACAGCTGCCCGAGGCCGCCGTCGCCTATCTGGAAAATCGCCGGCTGGACGAGGTGGAATGCATCGTCGCCGACCTGCCAGGCATCGCCCGGGGCAAGGCGGTGCCGGCGTCGAAATTCGCCCGCCAGGCCTATTTCCACCTGCCGGATTCGATCTTTTACCAGACCATCACAGGCGAATGGGGCGAGGCCGCCGGCGAAGAGGGATTCATCGAGCGCGACATGATCCTGAAGCCGGACATGTCCACCGCGAGCGCCGCGCCCTGGACCGGCGACTGGACGCTTCAGGTGATCCATGACGCTTTCGACCGCCATGGCGAGCCGATCCCCTACGCGCCGCGCAACGTGCTGAAGCGCGTGGTGAAGCTCTACGAGGAGCAGGGCTGGAAACCGGTGGTGGCGCCGGAGATGGAGTTTTTCATCGTCGCGCGCAATCTCGACCCGGCCAAGGATATCGAGCCGATGATGGGCCGCTCGGGCCGCCCGGCCGCCGCGCGCCAGGCCTATTCGATGACCGCCGTCGACGAGTTCGGCCCGGTGATCGACGATATCTACGATTTCGCCGAGGCGCAGGGCTTTGAGATCGACGGCATCACCCAGGAGGGCGGCGCCGGGCAGCTGGAGATCAACCTGCGCCACGGCGACCCGGTAAAGCTGGCCGACGAGGTGTTCTATTTCAAGCGGCTGATCCGCGAGGCGGCGCTGCGGCACGATTGCTTTGCCACCTTCATGGCGAAACCCATCGCAAACGAGCCCGGTTCGGCCATGCATATCCATCATTCGGTGATGGACACGGAGACCGGCAAGAACATCTTTTCCGGCCCACAGGGCGGCGAGACGGATGCGTTCTTCCACTTCATCGGGGGCTTGCAGACGCATCTGCCGGCGGCGGTGGCGGTGATGGCGCCTTATGTGAACTCCTACCGCCGCTATGTGCGCGACCATGCGGCGCCGATCAATCTGGAATGGGGGCGCGACAACCGCACCACCGGCATCCGCATCCCGCTCTCGGGGCCGGACAGCCGCCGGGTGGAGAACCGGCTGGCGGGGATGGATTGCAACCCCTATCTCGGCATCGCCGCCTCGCTGGCCTGCGGCTATCTCGGGCTGATGGAGGAGCGGCGCCCGTCGAAACAGTTCCGCGGCGATGCCTATGAGGGCGAGGGGGACATTCCCCGCGTGCTGGGCTCGGCGCTGGATCTCTGGGACGAGGCCGACGCGCTGCACGGCGTGCTGGGGCCGGAGTTTGCGCGGGTCTATTCGATCGTGAAACGGGCGGAATACGAGGAGTTCCTGGCGGTGATCTCGCCCTGGGAGCGCGAGCACCTGCTGCTGAACGTCTGATCTCGCGGAGCGCTTACGCGCGCAGGATGTCTCGGCGCCCAGAAGGCGCCTCGGAGCGGGTGGCGCGCTGACGCCTCTCTGAGAGCGCACGCGCGTGTGGTACGGCTGCGGGTGAGTATTTGAAGAAAGATGAAGGGGCTGGCTGTGGACCTGCTGTTTTCCAACGACCGGCGCGGGCAGTATCCCCAGAGCTGGTATGCGGCAACCGCCGACGATCTGCCCGCGTTTCCGGCGCTGGAGGGGGAGCAGCGGGCGGATGTCTGTATCGTGGGCGCGGGCTTCACCGGGCTTTCGGCGGCGCTGCACATGGCGGAGGCCCGGCTCGACGTGGTGCTGCTGGAGGCGCATCGGGTGGGCTTTGGCGCCTCGGGGCGCAATGGCGGGCAGCTCGGGTCCGGGCAGCGGCAGGATCAGGTGACGCTGGAACAGATGGTCGGGCGCGACGATGCACGCCATCTCTGGGCGCTCGGCGAGGAGGCCAAGGATCTGGTGCGCGCCCTGATCGCGCGGCACGGGATCGACTGCCATTATCGCGACGGCGTCGCCTGGTGCGGCTCGCGCCCGGGCGAGGTGGCGCATCTGCACGAGTATGCCGCGCATATGGGCCGGCATTACGGCTATGAGATAGAGGCACTGGATGCGGAGGCATTTCACGCGCTCTGTCCCTCGCCCGATTACCGGGGCGGCGTGCTGGATATGGGCGCGGGCCATCTGCACCCGCTGCGCTTTTCGCAAGGATTGGCGCGGGCGGCGGCGGGGGCCGGGGCGCGGATCTTTGAGCGCAGCCTTGTCACCGATGTGCAGGAGGGCGCGGAGTGCCTCGTGCAATGCGAACACGGCACGGTGCGGGCGGCGCAGGTGATCTATGCGGGCAACGGCTATCTCGGGCGCTTGCAACCGCAGGTGGCGCAGCGGGTGATGCCGATCAACAATTTCATCGTAGCCACTGAGCCGCTGGGGGCGCGCGCCGGGGAAGTGCTGACCCGCGATGTGGCAGTGGCGGATTCGCGCCATGTGGTGAACTACTTCCGGCTCAGCCATGACGGGCGGCTGCTCTTCGGCGGCGGCGAGAGCTATGGTTACCGCTTTCCGAAAGACATCGTCGCAAAGGTGCGCAAGCCGATGCTGGAGATCTTTCCGCATCTAGGGGATGTGCGCATCGACTATGCCTGGGGCGGCACGCTGGGCATCACCATGAAGCGGCTGCCCTATCTGGCGCGGCTGGCGCCGAACGTGCTGAGCGCCTCGGGCTATTCCGGCCACGGGGTCGGCACCGCGGTGCATGCCGGGCGGCTGCTGGCCGAGGCGGTGCGTGGGCAATCGGCAGGGTTCGACGCCATGGCCGCCCTGCCCGTGCCGCCCTTTCCGGGTGGCACCGCGCTGCGCACGCCGCTGCTGACGCTCGCCATGACCTGGTACGCGCTGCGCGACCGGATCGGCCTCTGACACTGTCGTAACCTTGCGTCACATGCGCCGAAACCGTCCCGCCCCCGGGGCGGTTTTCACTTGGCTGTCACAGAGCCGGTGTTTAAGCTTTCACAAAGCCAATATTCGGGATTTTGAAAGATGAGCGCTCTTCCGAACATGCATCACGCCGAACCGATCCCCGAAGAGGCGCGCGCCGAGATCGAGCGCCTGCTGCAATCGGGCGATCTCTTTCGCTATACCGCGCCGGAAGATGCGCCCGTAGCGCTGCTCGAACGGGAATTCGCGGCGCTGATGGGCAGCAAATATGCGCTTGCCGTGTCGAGCTGCTCGGCGGCGCTGTTCCTGTCGCTGAAGGCGCTGGGGCTGCCGCGGGATGCCAAGGTGCTGCTGCCGGGCTTTACCTTTGCCGCCGTGCCCTCTTCGGTGGTGCATGCGGATTGCGTGCCGGTGCTTTGCGAGGTCGGCGAGAATTACCGCGTCGACCTGGCGGATTTCGAAGCCAAGCTCGAGGGCGTCTCGGCGGTGATCATCTCCCATATGCGCGGCCACACCTCGGATATGGATGCGATCATGTCGCTCTGCGATGCGCGCGGCCTGCCGGTGATCGAGGACGCGGCGCACAGCCTCGGCACGGTCTGGGGCGGGCGCAAGATCGGCACCATCGGCAAGATCGGCTGTTTCTCCTTCCAGAGCTACAAGCTGGTGAATGCCGGCGAAGGTGGCATCCTGGTCACCGACGATGCCGATGTGGTGGCGCGCGCGGTGATCCTCTCGGGCGCATACGAGCATAACTGGAAGAAGCACATGGCGCGCGGCGACAACCGCGCCGATCTGGAAGAGGCCTTTGCCCGCTGGCAGAACCGGCTGCCGCTCTACAATCTGCGCATGTCGAACCTGTCGGCGGCGGTGATCCGTCCGCAGTTGCCGCAGATCGAGCGCCGGGTCGTGGACGGGCGGCGCAACCACGATTTTGTCGCCGAGCGGATCAATCTCAGCCCCTGGATCGAGGTGCCGGAAAAGCTCGGCCCCGAAGAGCGTGCACCGGATTCGCTGCAATTCAACCTCGTGGGCATGACGCGCGACGAGATGCGCGCCTTTGCCGATACCGCCGAGGAGATGGGGGTTAAGGTGCAGGTCTTTGGCCTTTCGACCGACAATGCCCGCGCCTTCTGGAACTGGCAGTTCATGGGCGAGATCCCCGAGCTGCCGCGCACCCGCGCCATGCTGGAGCGTGCCTGCGATACGCGCCTGCCCGCACGTCTCACTCTGGAGGACTGCGCCGGGGTGGCCGATGTGCTGGTCTCCGCCGCCGAGGCGGTGATGGGCGAGACCCGCGCCTACGGCACCTGAGCAGATGCCGGGAGGGGCGGATACCCCGCCCTCCCCCGCTTACTTGTCCATCTTCGACAGCTTGGCCTGAAGCTCGGCGAGTTGCTTCTTTATGGCGTCGAGATCTTCCTCTTCGGCCTCTCCACCTTCGGGGCCGGACCACTGGTTGCCCATGCCGCCGGTCATCGCCTTGAGAAAGGCCTCCTGCTGCGCCTGCATGGCCTCGAGCCCGGGGATCTTTGGCATCATCGGGTTCATGTGGCTCACGCTTTCGGCCCATTTCGACTGGCTGTCGCGGAAGGCCTCGAAACTGGCGGCGAGGAACTGCGGCACCACCGAGGTCGCCTGGGTGGTGTAGCTGCGCACGAGATCGGTCAGCACATTGATCGGCAGCACCGACTCGCCCCGGCTTTCATGCTCCGCCACGATCTGGAGCAGGTATTGCCGGGTCAGATCGTCGCCGGATTTCAGATCCACGATCTGCACGTCGCGCCCGTCGCGGATAAAGCCCGCGATATCCTCCAGCGTGACGTAATCGCTCGTCTCGGTGTTGTAGAGACGACGGCTTGCATAGCGCTTGATCAACAACGGTTTTTCTTTGTCGGCCACGTGTCGCCCTCCCTGGGATGCAGCGTTGCAGAAAAGCCTATGCGAGCGCAGAAAAAAAGAAAAGCCTTGCGTTGAAGGATTTGAACCGCACGGTTCAACGGTCTGGCGACTGGCATCGCACTGCCAGAGAGCGCGTTTGGAGTGTCGCGGCGATGCGCGCTGGATGGTTGGCGCATATTCCGCTTGACCACGCATATCGATCCGGATCATGGCTTAGAGCATGTTCGGGACTCAAACCTTCTTTGATCGACGCCGACGCCGCGCAATCAAGCTGCGGCTCTTTGGGCTGCGCGTCGATCAGCGTCCTGTCGCGTCGTAGCCAGCTCACCGCACGACCACCGCCGACGCCCCGTCGACCCGCGTTCCAGACCCCCGCAGCCCCCGGCTTCGGGGGTTTTCTTTTATCCGCAATACGGAAGGACACATCATGAGCATTCGCGTTGGCATTGTCGGCATCAGCGGTTTCGGCGGCGGCGAAGCCTTGCGCCTGATCGCAAGCCACCCTTCATTCGAGCTGGTTTACGCCGCTGGTGAGAGCAGCGCCGGCAGCCGGCTGGTGGAGCGCTTCCCTGGGGTTCCGCACAAGCTTGCCGGGCTGGTGATCGAGGCGTGGAACCCCGACGCCCTGCCCCCGATGGACATTCTGTTTGCCTCGCTGCCCACCGGGGCCTCTGCCGAGGCATTGGCGCGTATCCCCGAGGGGGTGAAGATCGTCGATATCGGCGGCGACCACCGCTATGCCGATGGCTGGGTCTATGGGCTGGCCGACGTCTGGCCCGACCGGATCAGGGGCAAGAGCCGCATCGCGAACCCCGGCTGCTTCCCGGCGGCGACGCTGAACACGCTGGCACCGCTTCTGGCCAACGGTCTGATCGAGCCGGGAAATATCGTGATCGACGCCAAAACCGGCATCTCCGGCGCCGGGCGCGGCGGCGGTGACAGCCGGTTCGGCTATGCCGAAAGCAATGAGAACCTGCAACCTTACGGTCTGCTCCAGCACGTCCACATGCCCGAGATGGCCACGACCATCGAACAGCTAAGCGGAGGCAGCGCCGAAGGGCTGATCTTCACGCCGCATCTGGTGCCGATGACCCGGGGCGTGCTCGTCACCATCTATGGGCGAGGCAAGGCCACCACGGAACAGTGCCTCAATGCGGCACGGGATTACTATGCAGACCGGCCCTTTATGCGCGTCACCGACAGGCCGCCGCAGACCAAATGGGCGACCGGCTCGAACCTTTGCTTTGTCAGCTACGCCGCCGATCCGGCGCGCGATCTGGTGATTGCGATGGGCGTGGTCGACAATCTCGGAAAGGGCGCGGCGGGGCACGCGGTGCAGAATGCCAACCTGATCTGCGGCCTGCCCGAAACCGCCGGCCTGGACAGCGCCCCCGTCTGGCCATGAAGCAAGCCGCCATTGCGAACGGAAAAGGGCGGGCCAATTGGCCCGCCCCCAGAAAAATCCGTACCCTTTTGGCGGCGCTCAGCCAGCGGAGGTGCCCTCTTTCTTCTGATCGGCGTAGATCATCAGCGGCTTGGCGTCGGAGGTCACCGCCTCTTCGTTCACCACCACCTCGGTCACGTCGTCCATGCCCGGCAGCTCGAACATGGTGTCGAGCAGGATGCCTTCGAGGATCGAGCGCAGGCCGCGTGCGCCGGTCTTGCGTTCGATGGCCTTCTTGGCGATGGCCGAAAGCGCATCGTCGGTGAAGGTCAGCTGCGTGTCCTCCATCTCGAACAGGCGCTGATACTGCTTGATGAGGGCGTTCTTGGGCTGGGTCAGGATGGTGACCAGCGCGTCCTCGTCGAGATCCTCCAGCGTCGCGATCACCGGCAGACGGCCGACGAATTCCGGGATCAGGCCGAATTTCAGCAGATCCTCGGGCTCAAGATCCTTGAACACCTCGCCCACGCCGCGCTCTTCGGGGTCGCGCACATCGGCACCGAAGCCCATGGCCGAGCCCTTGCCACGCTGCGCGATGATCCGGTCGAGACCGGCAAATGCGCCGCCGCAGATGAAGAGGATGTTGGTCGTGTCCACCTGCAGGAATTCCTGCTGCGGATGCTTGCGCCCGCCCTGCGGCGGCACGCTCGCAACCGTGCCCTCCATCAGCTTGAGCAGCGCCTGCTGCACGCCCTCGCCCGAGACGTCGCGGGTGATCGAGGGGTTTTCCGACTTGCGGGTGATCTTGTCGACCTCGTCGATATAAACGATGCCGCGCTGCGCGCGCTCGACATTGTACTCGGAGGCCTGAAGCAGCTTGAGGATGATGTTCTCCACATCCTCGCCCACATAGCCGGCCTCGGTCAGCGTGGTGGCGTCAGCCATGGTGAAGGGCACATCGAGGATGCGCGCCAGCGTCTGCGCCAGCAGCGTCTTGCCGCAGCCGGTCGGGCCGATCAGCAGGATATTCGACTTCGCCAGCTCGATATCCGCGGATTTCTGCGAGTGGTTCAGACGCTTGTAATGGTTGTGCACCGCGACCGAGAGCACGCGCTTGGCCATCATCTGGCCGATCACGTAATCGTCGAGCACTTCGCAGATCTCGCGCGGGCTGGGCACCCCCTCGGAGGACTTCAGGCCCGCGCCCTTGGTCTCCTCGCGGATGATGTCCATGCAGAGCTCGACACATTCGTCGCAGATGAAGACGGTCGGCCCCGCGATCAGCTTGCGAACCTCATGCTGGCTCTTGCCGCAGAAGCTGCAATAAAGGGTGTTCTTGCTGTCGCCGCCGGAATTCGTCGCCATATCGCACCTTTCGGGGCCTGTTCTCCGCGTTGGCTGTGCCAGACTGCCAGCCAAAGGCCCATCAACTTCGCCAATTCTGCAAAGCTTAGGCTACAGCCCTGCGCTCTACAATCCGAAAAACGCCCCGCCGCCCCCGGACGGCGGGGCGAAAGATCACGATTTGGCCTCTTCCGCGGCGCCGCGGCTGTCGACGATATCGTCGATGAGGCCCCATGCCTTGGCATCCTCGGGCGCCATGAAGTTGTCGCGCTCCAGTGCCGCCTCGACATTTTCCAGCGTCTGGCCGGTATGTTTCACGTAAATTTCATTGAGGCGTCGCTTTAGCTTCAGCGTTTCCTCGGCATGAATCATGATGTCGGTCGCCTGGCCCTGATAGCCGCCGGAGGGCTGGTGGACCATGATGCGGCTGTTGGGCAGCGAGAAGCGCATGCCGGCCTCGCCCGCCGTCAGCAGCAGCGAGCCCATGGAGGCCGCCTGGCCGATCACCAGGGTCGAGACCTTGGGCCGGATGTACTGCATGGTGTCGTAGATCGACAGGCCGGAGGTGACGACACCGCCGGGGCTGTTGATATACATCGAGATTTCCTTGGACGGATTCTCCGCCTCCAGGTGCAGAAGCTGCGCCACGATGAGGCTCGACATGCCGTCATGCACAGGGCCCGAGACAAAGATGATCCGCTCCTTCAGCAGGCGCGAAAAGATGTCATAGGCCCGCTCGCCGCGGCTGGTCTGTTCGACCACCATGGGCACGAGGGTGTTCATGTATGTTTCGTAAGGGTCTTTCATATCCGCCTGCCTGCTGTTGTCCTGATTGGCCTATCCCGTCAGTCTTACCGGATTCTTAGTATCCGCCCCGGAGGGCCGCAAGGGCTCGTCGCGGAAATGGCATCGCGCGTTCAGCTTCCGCCCCAGTCCTGCGGGGCGGCGCAGGCGTGATGCGCGCATTCCATTTCCAGCACCACATGGGCGATTCCAAAGCGCGCTTTCATGCGCTCCTTTACCGCGGCCTTGATCGTGTCGGCCTGTCCCCAGGCGCCTTCGCGCACCACCAGATGCGCCTGAAGCGCCGCGTTGCGCTCGTCGATCTGCCAAAGATGCGCCTTGTGCAGACCGTCCACGCCCTCGATCTGCGCCGCCTCTTCCAGCACCTCGCGCGGGGCGAGCTGCGGCGGGCTGCCGAGCATCAGAATGTGAATCACGCCGCCGATCTCGGCAAAGGCCATCCACAGGATGTAGCCGGCGATCAGCAGCGTCACCAGCGGGTCGACCCAGGTCCAGCCGAAGAGCAGAATCAGCGTGCCCGCGACGATCACCGCGACCGAGCCCAGCGCATCGGAGACATTGTGCAGAAAAGCCGCGCGGATATTCACGCTGTCCTTCGCCATGCTCCAGGTCAGCAGCGCGGTGACCAGATCGACCGCCAGCGCCACCGCCGCGATGATCACCACCATCCAGCCGGACACCGGCTCGGGCGAAAGGAAGCGCAGGATCGCCTCCATCACCAGATAGAGCCCGATGACGATCAGGGTGGTATAATTGACCAGCGCCGCCACCACCTCGGCGCGGGCATAGCCGAAGGGCATGTCTGCGCTGGCCGGGCGGCGCGCGATGCGGCGCGCCACGGCGGCGATGATCAGCGAGATCGCGTCGGAGAAATTGTGCAGCGCGTCCGCGATCATCGCGAGGCTGCCGGAAAAGATGCCGCCCAGCACCTGCGCCACGGTCAGCGCCATATTGACCGCGATGGCGCCGATCAGCCGCGCGTCGCCGGCCTCGGGGCCGACATGATGATGATGGTGGTGGTGATCGTGGGGCATGAACGGAGGCTTTCAGGCGGAGGAGACCGGGCGGGCCGGCACCCTGCGCGGCCCCGGGGGCAGAGTGGCCCCCTCTGCGCCGAGGTGCAAGGCCCGCAGACCGGCGGCATCGCCCGACTGCCGCGCCGGGTCGCGATGCCCCTTCCCCGCTCACGGCGTCAGCGGATCGGGCCGCAGGATGCGCCCGTCGAGCGGGTTGCGACCGTACCAGGGGCGGCGGCCCCAGCTCTGCTCCAGCAAAACCTCCAAGCGTGGCCGCCAGTCGAACAGCCCGTCCTCCCCTGCCGGAGCCCAGTAAAGCGCGCCCTCGCGGCGGCAGGGATCGAGCAGAATGCCCGTCTTTACCGGCTGCCCCGGCACGGTCGCCACGACGGCGCTGTGTTCGACCGGCGCAATCGCGCGGGCGGGCGAAATGACAAGCTGCACCTCCAGCGTGCGGAAACGCTCCTGCCCCAGCCGCACCTCGAACCGTTCCGCCCAATCGCGGCAGAGCGCCGGGGTCTTGAAATCGAGCGCCACGCCGCGACGCTCCGCCAGCACCGAGAGCCTGCGCCCGTAATCCCGCGCCAGTTCGCGCGGATAGGCATAGGCGGTCACCGTGAGCTGCCGCGCCTCCTCCACATCGACGCCGGGGCCGAGCAGCAGCAGCGCGCGCGTGAGGTCCGCCCGCTCCGATGGCGGAGCGAGCGGCGGCGGTTTCGGCGCGGGCGGTGCGCAGGCGGCCAGCGCCAGCGCGGCCCACAGAAGACAGGAGAGCCGTGACATGCGCCGCAACCTGCCACGAATCGCGCCAAAAGAGCGTTAACGCGCGCGCTCAGCCGAACATGTCGGCGGTGATCCCCTCATACCAGCCGAGGCTTTCCTCATAGGTCGCCTTGCGCAGCGCCGCGTCCTCGCCGGTCTGGCTGACAAAGCTCGACACGCTGGCGATCTTTTCCTCGGTGGGCTCATAGGCGGCCCCCACCTTCACCCCGTCCTCCGGCGCGATGAGCGACCAGCAGGTGTTGGAGTATTTCGCCGGGAACACCCGCGATCCGGTCAGCGCGCCACGGATCGCCATTGCCGCCACCTTGGCCTGGGAATTGGCCGAAAAGCCCGATTTCGGCATATCGCCCTGCGCCGTGGCATCGCCCAGGATGTGGATATCGGGATCGAGCCGGCTGACCATGGAATGGCCGTCCACCGGCGCCCAGTTGCCCTCGGTAAGGCCCGCGGTGTCGCAGATATGGCCGGCCTTCTGCGCCGGGATCACATTGACCACATCGGCTTTCACCAGCTCGCCGTCGATATCGACCTCCATGCTGTCCGGATCGACGCGGACATTGCCGCCACCGAAATCCGGCCCCAGCCGTTCGATCATGCCGGAGTAATGCCGCCCCCATCCCTCCTCGAAAAGCGCCTGCTTGGAAAAGCCGGGCTTGGGGTCGGCGATGAGGATCTTGGCGCTGGGATTGGTCTGGCTGAGCACATGCGCCACCATCGAGATCCGCTCGTAAGGCCCCGGCGGGCAGCGATAGGGGTTGGGCGGGGCCACCATCACATAGGTGCCGCCCTCGGGCATCGCCTCGATCTGCGCCTTGAGGAGCGCAGTCTGCGTACCGGCCTTGTAGGCATGCGGCATGACGTCCTGCGCGCTCAGATCCCAGCCTGGCACCGCGCCCTCGACAAAATCGATGCCGGGGCTCAGCACCAGCCTGTCGTAAGGCAGGCTCACGCCGCCGGCGAGGCGCACGGTCCTGGCGTCGCGGTCGATGCCGGTGGCCCAGTCATGCACGACATTGATGCCGTACCCCGAGGCCAGCGTGGCGTAGCTATGCGCGATGCTGTCGAGCGTGCGGAAGCCGCCGATATAGAGGTTGGAGAAAAAGCAGGTGTAGTAGCTGCGCGTCGGCTCGACCAGCGTCACGTCGATTGCGCCGTCGCTGTCCTTGGCGAGATAGCGCGCGGCGGTGGCGCCTCCCGCGCCGCCGCCCACCACCACGACGCGCGGTCTGCCCTGCGCGCGGAGCATCGGCGCCGAGAGCGTTGCCGCCGCTGCCGCACCTGTGCCGATAAAGGCCCGTCTGTTCCATCTCATGTCCATTCCTCCCTAAGCTGGACAGGTTGCGAAACACGCGCATCCCGCCGCAGCGGTGCCGCCTTGGGCGGCGTCCGGTCTGGCGGGGGATGCGATGTCTTTGGAAAACAGGTGCATGGGCGGCACGGAACCCTGGGCGCGGAACAAAGCGAAGCCGCCTCTCACACATCGCAAGCGATGTGTTGCCGGCAGGCGTTTGCAAGCAAACGCCGAGAGGCGCGCCATCGTCGCGCCCGAGGCATGCGTCAGGCATGCCCCGTCCCGGCGGGCCGGCAATGGCGCGGCTTATCGTAGGGTGGGCAATTTGCCCACCGTTCTGGCACCCTAAAGACGAAAAGCGGGCGCCTTGGGGATGGCGCCGGGGGCGCGTTCCTCGGCATGGCCCTGCGGCAGCAGGCCGAAAGCGGCCGCAAGGGCGATCAGCCCGGCGAGCCAGAGGATTCTCGAACGAAAACTCATCACGAAATGCTCCGATACGGTGCCGCGCGGCAGGCGGCGAAAAATCAGGTCTGGCCCGAGCCCATAAAACCGGCCCGCGCCGGGAGCGCATAGCCCCCGCGCCATCCTGTGCCTGTCTCGTCATACGAAGCAATTGCGGAATTCCTGACCTCACCTATTCGAGTTTTTCAAAATACGCCGCCAGCGCCGCGATCTCCTCATCGGAGAGGCGTCCGGCCATCATCTGCATGACCGGGTGCGGACGGAGCTTGCGCTTGTAGGCGTGCATGGCGACGACAAAATCCTCCACCGGCCAGCGGGTGATCGAGGGGATGCCCGCGTCGGAGCCGTCCTGCCGGTGGCAGGTGAGGCATTCGGAGGCGAGATATTCGCCGTAATCCGCATCCCCGATGATGGCCAGAACCTCGGGCGGCAGATCCACCTCGCGCGGCAGCGCGGTGGGGGCGGCTTCGGGAATGTCGCGCGGGCTGGCGGTGAAGTCGCGCAGATAGGCGAGCACGTCGTGGCGGTCCTGCGCGTCCTTGAGGCCGCGAAAGGACATCCGCGTGCCCGAAACCAGAGCCCGGGGGTTTTCGAGATAGGCGTCGAGCCGGGCGTAATCCCAGACCAGGCCATCGGCAAAGGCGCGGTTCATGCCCTTGGAATAGGGAAACGCCTCAAGCGCGCCGGCGCGGCGTCCGAAGATCTCGTTAAGATGAGGCCCGATGCGATGTCTCGCACCGGGCCCGATCTCGTGGCATCCACTGCATTGGCCGAAGATCTCCGCGCCGCGCGCGGCATCCCCGAGGCGCTCCGCCTCTTCTTCGGCAGGCGCCGCCCCTGGCGGGGCGAGCGCGAGGCACAATGCGAGACACCAGCGTTTCATGGCATCACTGGAAGCTCCGGAGATATTCCACAACGGCGTCGATATCCTCGGGCTTCTTGAGCCCGGCAAAGGCCATCTTGGTGCCTTTCACATAGCCGCGCGGATCGGCGAGATAGGCGTGCAGCGTTTCGCTGTCCCAGGTGCCGCCATGCTCGGCCATCGACTTGGAATATTTGAAATCGTCAATTGCGGCGACCGGACGGCCCACGACACCGTTGAGCACCGGACCGGTGCGGTTCTTGGCACCGTCGCCGACCTGGTGGCAGGCCTTGCATTTTCGGAAGACCTTTTCGCCCTCGGCGGCCAGCGCCTCGTCGATGGGCGCGGCGGCGGCCATCTCTTCGGCGGGGGCCTCCTCGGCCGCGGGCGCAGCCTCCTCGGCCACGGCGGCAACCTCGGTCGTGGTCTCCTCAGCCGGCGCGGCGGCCTCTTCGCTGCCCTCTGCGCCGCCCTCGTCCGGGGTCACGTCGAGCACGGTCGCCCGCATGGTGATCTCGACACTCTCCTTGCAGTTCTCCATGCAGGGCTCGCTGCGCCATTGCGTATATTCGGTCTCGGCCCGGTCATCGACGATGAAGCCATCGGCATTGGGCATCTCGAACTCGGCGAAATTCTCGTTCGACAGCTCGAAATCGTCGTCCACCAGATCGTTGGAGTAGAGAATATAGGCCGTGATCGCATAGACCTCGTCCGGTGTCAGCGTCTGCGCGGCGCCGAACGGCATCGAGCGGTGAACGTAATCCCAGACGGTCGAGAGATAGGGCCAGTAAGAGCCCACGGTCTTCAGCGGATCGTCATGATCGAGCGTGCCGTCGCCGCCGGCAAGCTTCGGCCAGTTGCCGACGCCCTCGGCAAAGGAGCCGTGGCAGGAGGCGCAGTTTTCCTCGAACACACTCTCG
Source organism: Salipiger abyssi (assembly GCF_017311415.1). Lineage (GTDB taxonomy): Bacteria > Pseudomonadota > Alphaproteobacteria > Rhodobacterales > Rhodobacteraceae > Salipiger > Salipiger abyssi_A. Next base: position 71,113 of record NZ_JAEKIS010000016.1, read on the forward strand.
CCGGTCCAGACATCGCCCGAGCCTTCGGGCAGGCCGGTGCCGTCGGGGCTCACATCCACGTTCCAGGCAGCGACCTCTTCGGGCAGGGCGGCGCGTCCGAGACCGAACTTGCCGTCGGCATCGGCGGTGGCGGCCTCGGCGGCACCCACCAGCAGGCCGGAGGAGGCCGGCTCGGGCGCCGGAAGCGCGGCCATGGTGGGCGGGTTCTCGGGGAACCCGGCGATATTGCGGTCGGCGAAATTCACCGACGCGGTCAGCAGCAGCACGATGCCGACCGCCGTCCCGGCGTAGAGATTAAGAGACTTCGACATTTTCGGCCTCCCCGTTCGGTTTGACCCACCAGGTCTGGATGCAGTTGTTGTGATAGATCGAGTTCAGCCCCCGGACCTCGCGCAGCTGCGCCTTGGTCGGCTGGACATAGCCCGTCTCGTCCATGGCGCGCGATTGCAGGAACATCTCCTCGCCGTTCCATTCGGTGTCGAGATAGAAGCGGACCATCGCCTTGTCGCCGGCATCGGTGGCCAGACGCGCGGTTTCCCAGGTCTTGCCGCCATCCTTGGAGACATCGACACGGGCGATCTTGCCGTGGCCGGTCCAGGCGATGCCGGTGATCACCAGCGGGCCGGGGCCGTGCTTGATCGGCATCTGCGGGCTGGGAGAGGTCACCACGGATTTCGCATCCATGACCCAGGTCCATTTGCGCGAGGTGCCGTCGGCCAGCGTGTCGGTATATTTGGAGGTCTCCTCGCGGCTCTCGACGGGGCCATCGGTGATCTCCATCCGGCGGATCCACTTGATCCACATATTGCCTTCCCAGCCGGGAACGACCAGACGCGCCGGATAGCCGTGCTCCTTGCGCAGCGCCTCGCCATTGGCCTTGATCGCCACGAGGCAATCGTCGAGCGCCTTTTCCAGCGGGATCGAGCGACCGTTCGACGAGGCATCGGCCCCCTCGACATAAAGCCACTTGCCCTCGACCTCGCCGTTCCAACCCGCCTCGTTCAGCAGCGTGCGGACCGGGATGCCCGAATATTCCATATTGTGGATCATGCCGTGGGTGAACTGCGCGCCGTTGAGCTGCGCGCCGGCCCATTCCATGCCTGTATTCGCCGCGCATTCGCAGAAATAGACGTGGTTCTCGCGCGGGAAGCGCTCCAGATCCTCGTAGCTGAAGACCATCGGCGTATCGACCAGCCCGTTGATCATCAGGCGGTAGTCTTCCTTCTTCAGCTCGATCGCGCCCGAATGGTGCCGCTCGAAGGCGCAGCCGGTGGGGGTGATCGTGCCGTCGAGCGCGTGGATCGGGGTGAAGTTGATCGACGAGATCGTGTCGGCGGTGAGCCATTCCACATTGCGGCGGATCACGTCGTCTTCGTATTTGATCGGCAGGCCATAGGGCGTGGCATCGACGCCGTCGCCAAAGCTGCTGGCCCAGTCCTGTACCTCGGTGATCAGCGGATCGGGCTCTGCCGCGCGGGCCACGGTCGCGGCCACGGTGCCGGCGCCAACCGCCGCGGCGCCGGTCAGGAACTGACGGCGCGAGGCGGACATGCCTTTCTTTTCAGTCGTCATGGTTTGTCTCCTCTCGATGCGCAGCGGGCTCAGGCGCCCACCACCTCGACACTCGTGTTGGGCGCCACGGTGACGGTGCCCATTTTCCTGATGTGGCTTTCCACCACATCCCAGATCTGCGGACCCTCGGTGCCCTCGTTCACGGAAGCCCAGCCGGCCACCACATAGGATTTCGCCGGGTCGATGGCCTCGCCGGTCTTGAGCAGCGTCATGTCCGAGATGCGCTCACCCTGCGGTTTGGTGATGTCGATCCGGTAGCCCATGCCGCCGATGCGGACCATGTCCCCGCCCTGCTGGTAATAGGGATCGGGGTTGAAGATATTGTCGGCCACGTCCTCCAGGATCACCTTGATGAACTCCCCTGTCATCTCGGAGCGGTAGGCCTCGCCATAGCTCATCGAGGTGACGTTCCAGATATCCTCGCGGGTGATCGGATCGCCGGGCAGCAGCGACGGGCCCCAGCGCACGCCGGGCGACATGGCGATATCGGCCTCGCGCTCGGAGATGAGCGCGTCGCAGATCAGATCGTCCCAGGAGCCGTTGAAATTGCCCCGGCGGTAGAGCAGATCGTCGGTCTGGCCGATCACCTCTTCGAGCTCGGCTTTGAACGGCACGCGCTGCTCGTCGATGAGCGCGGCCATGTCCGGGTCGGGCGCGATCACGTCCGAGAAGATCGGGATCAGCTTGTGACGGAAGCCCATCATGCGGCCGTCGCGCACATCCAGATCGACGCGGCTGACGAACTTGCCGTTGGAGCCGGAGGCGATCAGGATCGTCTCGCCGACCAGCACCGGCTCGGGCAGCGCGTCATGGGTGTGGCCGGTCAGGATGACGTCGATGCCGGTGACGACGCTGGCCATCTTCTTGTCGACGTCAAACCCGTTATGGCTCAGGCAGACCACCAGCTCGGCCCCCTGTGCGCGCACCTCGTCGACCATCTCCTGCATATGCTCGTCGCGGATGCCGAAGCTGTATTCCGGGAACATCCAGCGCGGGTTGGCGATGGGCATATAGGGGAAGGCCTGGCCGATGACGGCGATCTTTACCCCGCCCCGCTCGAAGAACTGGTACGGCTTGAAAAGCTCGGCGGGCTCGTCCCACTCGGCATCGAAGATGTTCTGGCCGAGCGCGGCAAAGGGCAGCCCCTCGACCAGCTCCTGCACACGCTCCGAGCCCAGCGTGAACTCCCAGTGGAAGGTCATCGCGTCGGGCTTCAGCGCGTTCATGACATTGACCATGTCCTGACCTTCGGTCTTGAAGCAGGTCATCGAGCCGTGCCAGGTGTCGCCGCCGTCGAGCAGGATCGCATCGGGGCGGTCGGCGCGGATGGCGTTGACCACGGTGGCCACCCGGTCCATGCCGCCGACCTTGCCGTAGCCCTTCGCCAGCGAGGAAAAATCGTTATAGGTCAGCGCATAGGCCGAGGGCGAGCCGTCGTCGATGCCATAGAGCTTGCGGAAGTCGGCGCCGGTCACATGCGGCACCTCCCCCTTGTTTCCGCCGACCCCGATATTCACCTCCGGCTCGCGGAAATAGATCGGTTTGAGTTGCGCATGGATGTCGGTCACATGGATCAGCGAGACGTTGCCGAACGTGTCGAACTGCAACAACTGGTCCTGTGTCAGGCTCTGCTGCGCGGCGAGCCGCGCCCAGTTGCCGAACCCGCCGGCGCCCACAAGGGCCGAGGCCGCCATGGACACCTGAAGAAAATCGCGTCTGGAGATCATGGGAGGGATCTTTCTCTGACTATCTCTCAACACACATGCGCATGTGTGAATGGGTTAGATCGGGAAGACCCCGCGCGTGAAAACGCACGGGGCAAAAGGCTCAGTTGCGGACCGAGGGGCCTTCGACGTCGAGACCGTTGCCGCGCGAGGCGACATAAAGCTCGAGCGCCACGAATTCCGGCGAACCCGGGTTGAACGTCTCGGCGCGGGTGTCGCGGATGCAGCCCTTGAAGCGGCTGTGCATGCCGTTCAGCTTGGCGTTTTTCAGGCGGTAGGTCGGAAAGGCGTTGATCTGGCCCTGGGACAGATGGTCGGCCCGGATATAGTTGCCGTAGTTCTGCTCGTGGCAGTTGGCGCAGGACAGCTCCAGCAGCCCGTAACGGGTGTAGTAGATTTCCTTGCCCTTTTCCCAGGTCTCGGCGGCGGGGCCGTCGATGGCCACGTTCACCGGGGTGCCGCGCGACACCGAGGCCAGCAGCGCCTCCATGTTGATGGCGTCGCCGGAATCGTATTTCCACGCCTCGGCGCCCATGCGCTCGGTGCGGCAGGCGTTCATCTGCATTTGCAGGGTACGGACCTCGCCGGCCTCTTCGTTCCACCTAGGATAGACCGCGCGCACGCCGGCCATGCTCTCGGGCTCGTTGTGGCAGTCGGCGCAGGATTTGCCCTCGCTGCCCTCGGCGGTGTTCCAGGTGTCGGTGGCGACATCGACAAAGATCATGCCGGGATTGTCGAAATCGTCCATCTCCATGGCCTGGGTGTCGTCGTCGCGGAAATGCCAGCCCGACATGACCTCGTCGAGATGCCCGTCGAGATGCGGTGCGGCGGCGGCCTTGGTGGTGATTTCGATATCGCCGTTGATGACGAGCGTGTCGTCATCCGCCCCGCCCGCGACAAGCACCGGAGCGGTCAGGGCCAGCATGGCGGCAGCAGCCGTCAGCGTCTTGAAAATCATCTAGGTTCCCTCCCTGGAAAGCCCCGTCCCGCACCTCTGCGGGACAGGGCGATGTCGTGCTCAGCCGATCTCGATTTTTTTGCTGTCTTCGTAGACCGACCCGTCATCGTCGTACCAGGTGAACTTGAATTCACCGGCCTCGGGCACGGTGGCCTCGAATTCGAAATAGGGGTTGGTCGAGATCGCCGGCTCCATTGTCACGTCGATCACGCTCTCGCCGTTGAATTCACAGGTGAAGCGGTTGATGATCGAGCGCGGGATCGTGTTGCCGCTGCTGTCCTTGCGCTGGCCCGATTCCATCGGGTGGCTGATGAGCGTCTTGATGGTGATGGCCTCACCGGCCGATGCCGATTTCGGGACCTTGACGCGGGGTTTGACACCGTCTGCCATATTCTCTGTCTCCTGAAATTCTGGTTATGCCGATCAGCCGCCGCAGCCGCCGATGGTCACTTTCACGGTCTTGCTGGCGCGGGCAAAGGAGCCGTCGGCCAGTTTCGCGATGGCCACGACATCCTGCGTGCCGGCGAGCCGGATACGGGTCGAGGCGTATTGTGCGGCGGCCAGCGGGCCGAAGGTGAACTTGGCCACGCCCGGGGTCGGGTTGCCGGTGGCCAGCACGAGGATTTCCGAGGCGCCGTCGGCGCTCACCTCGATCGGCACGGTATTGCCGTTCTCGGCAATCTCCGGCGCGGTCAGGTCGAGCCCGGCATCGGCCATCTCGGCCCCGCCGGTGAACTCGGCGATCCATTCTTCCGTGGTGGCGGCATAGGCGCCTTTCGGCAGCATGGCGACCAGCGCGGCGGCACCGCCCACGGCAAGGGTTTCACGACGTGTGAATTCCATGTTTCCGTTTCTCCTAAAACTGTTTCGGGTCGCGTGCGTCAGTTGTCTTTCAGCGTCATGAGGAACGCGACCACGTCCTCGACATCCTGGGCGGACAGGATCGGCTGGATCGGATCCGGTGCCGCCTTGCCGGTGTAATCGTCGCCCGGGCGGATAAACCCGCTGGTCTTGTAGAAGGCCGGCATCACCGTGCCGTCGAATGTCTTCTTCGCGTTCACGAGAATGCCGCGCAGCTCTTCGGGGGTGCGGTACTCGCCGATGCCGTCGAGCACCGGGCCGACCTCGCCCTGAAACGGCACGTCGGGCAGCGCCGCCACGGCGTGGCAGGACACGCAGTTGCCCATCGACTTCTCGGAAAAGATCTGACGCCCCTTGTCGACATCGCCGGCGGAGCCGGTCAGCGAGGCCTCGACCTCACCGTATTCCCCGAAGGCGACATCGTCGGGCGCGACCACATTGGCGAATGCCGCGCTCGCAACCAATACGGCTGCCACTGTCAAACCAGTAAGCCTCATATTCCCTCCCTTGGCTCCTCAGACCTTGTCGGCCTGTTCCTCCTAGCTGTCGCATACCGTAGTCCACCGCGACCCATTCACGCAACATCAAATTCACAGAAATGAATTATTGATGATACCGCCGCAGGTCAATCGGTCTTGCCATCGTCGCGCTCGCGGATGCGGCGCGCGTGGTAGCGCTGGAAATCCTCCCCGTTATCAAGCGCGTACCGCTTCTCGTTCACCCAGGTGAACATATCGAGCGTGGTGCCCTTGCTGAACGCGCCCGGCATCACCGCGACCGCGGACTCGATGGCACTGGCGCCGTCTTCCACCTCTTCGGGCAGGAAGATTATGTTGGGGGTGAACAGCACCCGCCACTTCGCGGTGGCGGCCTTTTCCGACAGCGATTCCCCGTCGAAATCGGTGATCTCGGTATCGCCATGCAGGTTCACCTGCACGACAAAGAAATTCTCCTCGATATAGGCCGCCACATCGCCCTGGGAGAACACTTCCTCATGCATCTTGTGGCAGTAGATGCAGCCGCGCTGCTCGACGAAAAGCACCATCCGCTTGCCCTCGTCATTGGCCTCCGCCAGATCCTCGCGCAGATCCTTGAAGGTGTCGCGCATCCAGGGCTCCTTATAGAGCCCGTCATCGCCCATCGGAGCCACATCGGCCCAGACCGGCAAGGCGATGGCCGCGGCAAGCGCGGCCCCGCTCCATGCTTTCATTCTCTCCTCCTCCTCAGCTCAGCGACGTCCAGCTCGGGAACGTCTCGATCATCCACTGAGCGATGATGTTGACGCTGTCGGTCGCGATCAGCACCGCGAACAAGATCAGCATCGCGCCCATGAGTTTCTCGACATATTGCAGCTTGCTGCGGTGCCGCGCGGTCCAGCGCAGGAACGGCCCCGAGAACAGCGCCGCGATCACGAAGGGCGCGGTCATGCCGACGCCATAGACGAAGAGCAGCAGCCCGCCCCGTCCCAGATCGCCCATGCCGCTGGCGATCATCAGGATCGAGGCCAGCGCCGGGCCGACGCAGGGCGTCCAGCCGAAACCAAAGGCCAGCCCCATGACATAGGCGCCCAGCACCGAGGTCGGCTCGGCCTTCGACTCCATCCGCGCCTCGCGGTAGAGCAGCGGCACCCGGATCACGCCGAGGAAATGCAGCCCGAAGATCAGCAGCACCGCCGCCGCCACATAGGAGAGCGGCTGCTTCCAGTCGGCAAAGGCCTGCCCCACCGCCGTCGCGCCCATGCCGAGCAGCACAAAGATCGTGGTGACGCCGGCGGCAAAGAACAGCGCCGAGAGCACCAGCCGCCTCTGCGCGCCGGGGGCGAGCCCCGAATCGTCGCGCAGTTCGGTCATCGAGATCCCGGCCATGTAGCAGAGGTAGAAAGGCACCATCGGCAGGATGCAGGGCGTGAAAAAGCTGAGCAGACCGGCCAATGCCGCACCTGCAAAGGAAATCTCCAGCACGGTGCCTCCCCTCACCTTGAATAATTCATATATTCATATTACGTTGAATGAACGTCGCTCGTCAATCGGTGTGCCATGGCCGTCATCAAATCCCTCGCCGGGGCCGCGCTCTCGGTGCTGCTGCTGGCAGGTTCGGCCATGGCCGAAATCCGCCTTGTGATGGTCGAACAGCCGGGCTGTGCCTATTGCGCGGCGTGGAACGCGCAGATTGCGCCGGCCTATCCCAACACAGCCGAGGGGCGTTTCGCGCCGCTTTTGCGTGCAGATTTGCGACAGGGTCCTCCCGAAGGTGTGACTTATAAGCGTAAAGTCTTGTTCACTCCCACATTCATTCTGATAGAAGACGGGGACGAACTGGCTCGGCTGGAGGGGTATCCGGGCGAGGATTTCTTTTGGCCACTGCTCTCGCAACTGCTTGAGCGACACACAGATTTCGACCCGGCAGCGGTCTTGGTAACGCCGGCGGAACCTCTGGAGGGTGGGTGATGAACATGGCGCTTCCCGTGATCCATGACGATCTGAGCGAGGAGGAGCTCGACCGGATCGTCGACAAGGCGACCACCGCGTCGGCCTTTCTGAAAGCGATCAGCCACGAGGGGCGGCTGATGATCCTCTGTCACCTCGTGACCGGGGAGAAATCCGTGACGGAACTTGAAGAGCTGCTGTCCGCCCGCCAGGCGGCCGTCTCGCAGCAGCTCTCCCGGCTGCGTCTCGAAGGGCTCGTGGTGCCGCGCCGCGACGGCAAGGCGATCTATTACCGCCTCGCCGATCACCGGCCCCGGCGCATGCTGGAATGCGTCTACGAGCTGTTCTGCAACGACGACGAAGCCTAGGCCCACAGCCCTTTCGCAACCGCGCGTTGCGCGCTCCGTGACGTGACGCCCCACTTGAGATATCCGGCATCCCCGGACATACTCCTGAGCCACGGCGTCACTGGCGCCTGGGGAGGATTCACAATGTTTGACGTGCTGAGCGAGCACCATCTGGTCGCCCTGATCGGGCTGGGCAGCGGCATATTGCTTGGGCTGGCGGCGCGGCTCGGGCGGTTCTGCACCCTCGGCGCCATCGAAGACCTGCTCTATGGCGGCTCCGCCCTGCGCATACGCATGTGGGGCGTGGCGATCGGCACCGCGATCATCGGCAGCTTCGCCCTCATCGCCGCCGGGCTGTTCGATGGCGGCGCGACCTATTACCTCTCGATCCGCTGGATGCCGCTGGCCTCGATCCTCGGCGGGCTGATGTTCGGCTATGGCATGGCGCTGGCGGGCAATTGCGGCTACGGCGCCATCGCCCGGCTCGGCGGCGGCGATCTGCGCAGCTTCGTGATCGTGCTGGTCATGGGCGTCTCCACCTTCGTGGTGCTCGCCGGCCCGCTCGCCCCGCTGCGCGCGATGGTGTTTCCGCAGGAAGAGGTGATCACCGCCACGCCGCCCGGCATCGCCCATCACCTCGCCGCCGCCACCGGCCTCGCGCCCCATGCCATCGGCATCGCGCTCGGCACCCTGCTGCTGGCGGTCTCGCTGGCGTCGAAACCGCTCTGGGCCAGGCCCCGGCAGATCTTCTGGGCCGCGATGGTCGGGCTCGGCGTGATCCTCGCCTGGGCCGGCACCGCCTGGGTGGCGCGCACCGGCTTCGAGGGGCTGCCGGTGGTGTCGCACAGCTTCGCCGCGCCGCTGGGCGACACCATCCTGTGGTGGATGACCGGTTCCGTGCGCCCGCTCTCCTTCGCCGTGGGCTCGGTAGCCGGCGTCTGGACCGGCGCCTTCCTCGGCTCGCTGCTCAAGGGGCATTTCCGCTGGGAAGCCTGCGAAGACCCGCGCGAGCTGCGCCGCCAGATCGTCGGCGCGGCGCTGATGGGCGCGGGCGCGGTCATCGCCATGGGCTGCACCATCGGTCAGGGGCTCTCGGCCTTCTCGGTGCTGGCCTTCTCCGCCCCGGTCACCATGGCGGCGATCTTTGCCGGCGCCGCCTTCGGCCTGCGCCAGCTCATCGTCGGCTTCCAGCCCGCCGAATAACCGGGGCCGGGGGCATCAGAGCCGCCCCCTGCCCTTCATCTTTCTGCAAATACTCCAAAACACCCGCGCCACCGGCGCGGCGCTCAGGACATCTCGGCCAGCCGCGCCACGTAGCGCGCCATGGTGTCGATCTCGAGATTGATCCGGTCGCCCACGGCCACCCCGCCCCAGGTCGTCGCGTCCTTTGTATGCGGGATGAAGTTGATGCCGAACACCGCGCCCTGCACCTCGTTCACCGTCAGCGAGGTGCCGTTCAGCGCCACCGAGCCCTTGGGCGCGATGAACTTCGCCAGATCGTCGGGCGCGCGGAACTGCACCCGGGTCGAGTCGCCCTCGTCCGAGATCGCCACGATCTCGGCCAGCCCGTCCACATGGCCGGAAACGATATGCCCGCCAAGCTCGTCGCCCACCTTCAGCGCGCGTTCGAGATTGATCCGCGTGCCCTCGGTCCAGGTGCCGAGATTGGATTTCGACAGGGTCTCGGCACTGATCTGCACATCGAACCAGTCCTCGCCCAGATCCACCACCGTGAGGCAGACACCGTCGCAGGCGATGGAGGCACCGATATCGATGCCCGAGGTGTCGTAGGACGTGCCGATCCGCGCCGTCAGATCGCCCGCCTGCGTGAGGCTCCGCACCTCGCCCATATCCGTCACGATACCGGTGAACATCGCATCCTCCTGACCTGCCCCAAAGAGGCCTTATTTTCGCCGAAAAACCGCGCTAAGCAGTCCGCGTATCTTTCTCCATTACCGGGGCGCCATGACCAAGGCAACCGCTTCCCCCCGCGTGTTCCTGTTCCTTCAGGGCCCGCACGGACCGTTTTTTCACCGGCTGGCAACAATGCTGCGCAAGGCCGGGTCGCAGGTCTGGCGGGTGGGCTTCAATGCCGGCGACCGCGCCTTCTGGTTCCATCCCGAAAGCTACATCCCCTTCACCGGCGCGCCGGAGGACTGGCCCGCGACATTCGAGGCGCTGCTGGTCGAGAAGGGCGTGACCGATATCGTGCTCTATGGCGACACCCGTCGCATCCATGCCGAGGCGGTGGCGGCGGCACGGGCGTGCGGGCTCGGCGTGCATGTCTTCGAGGAAGGCTATATGCGCCCCTATTGGGTGACCTATGAGCGCGGCGGCTCCAACGGGCATTCCCGGCTCATGCAGATGAGCATCGACGAGATGCGCGGCGCGCTGGCGCAGTCCGACATGGAGGCGCCGCTGCCTCCCGGCCACTGGGGCGACATGCGCCAGCACATCTTTTACGGCGCGCTCTACCACTGGTTCGTGATGTTCCGGAACGGCGATTACCGCAATTTCCGCCCGCATCGCGCACAGAGCGTCGGGCAGGAATTCCAGCTCTATCTCAAGCGGCTTCTGCTCATGCCGCTGCACCGCGCCGAGCGCCTCGCAGAGACCCGCCGCATCCGCCGCGGCGGATTTCCCTATCACCTCGTGCTGATGCAGCTCGAACATGATGCGAGCTTTCGCGAGCACTCGCCCTTCGCCTCCATGACCGAGTTTCTGGAGCTGGTGATCGAGGGCTTTGCCAGGGGAGCGCCCGGTCACCATCATCTGGTTTTCAAGGCGCATCCGCTCGAGGACGGGCGCGCCCCGGTGCGCCGCACCATCCGCGACATGGCAAAGCGGCTGGGCGTCGCCGAGCGGGTGCATTTCGTGCGCGGCGGCAAGCTGGCTCGGCTGCTCGACGATGCCCGCACCGCCGTCACGGTCAATTCCACCGCCGGTCAGCAGGTATTGTGGCGCGGAATTCCCCTGAAGCTCTTCGGCAATGCGGTCTATGCCAAGCCGGAATTCGTCTCCGACCAGCCGCTGCCCGCCTTTTTCGCGCAGCCCGCCCGGCCCGACAACCGCGCCTATCGCGATTACCGCCGCTATCTGCTTGAAACCAGCCAGATTCCGGGCGGATTCTACTCCTCGCGCGGGCGCCGCCAATTGCTGCGCCTGGTGGTCGACATGATGCTCGCGGAAGACGATCCCTACGATGCGCTGCGTCACGGGACCGCGGCGCCACGGCAACAGTTGCGCCTGGTCCACTGAGTGTTTCTGCCCGCCGCGCTGGATTTTGCAGCCGGATTCCGATAGGTTACCGAAAAAACCTGAGGCAGAACAAGAACAGGTCGAGGAGACCGAGCAGTGAAACACTCCCCCAACCGATGGGTGAAGTCCGTCGCGTTACTGGCCGCGGTGTCCATTCTGGCATCCTGCGGCCTTCCGCGTTCGGGCCCCAACAAACGTGAAATCTTCGCAGGCTCGGTGATGCGCGAGGGCGACGCCTTTGTGATCTCGGTCAATGATCGCGTGACCCGCGCCACCGCCGTTGTGCCCGCGCTCGGCTTTTCAGAAAGTTTCAGGAACGCCTCGGTGCTGGGCTCGGACACGATCCGCCCGGGTGACACGCTGGGACTGACGGTCTGGGAAAACGTCGATGACGGCCTTCTGGTGGCCGAAACCGCCAATGCCACCGTGCTGGAAGAGGTGCAGGTTGACGGTTCGGGCTATATCTTCGTGCCCTATGCCGGCCGCATCCGCGCCGCCGGCAACTCGCCCGAGGCGGTGCGCCGCATCATCACCGACCGGCTCTCGGAGCAGACCCCGGACCCGCAGGTCGAGGTGCGCCGGCTCGCCGGAGACGGCTCGACGGTCAGCCTCGTGGGCGCCGTCGGCGGTCAGGGCGTCTACGCCATCGAGCGCCCGACCCGGACGCTGTCCTCCATGCTCGCCCGCGCCGGCGGCATCAGCATCTCGCCGGAAATCGCACAGATCTCGGTGATCCGCGGCCAGCAGACCGAAAAGATCTGGTTCCAGGATCTCTACGACAATCCCAGCTTCGACATCGCGCTGCGCGGCGGCGACAAGATCCTTGTCGAGGAGGACACCCGCTCTTTCACCTCGCTCGGCGCCACCGGCGCGCAGGCCCGCGTTCCCTTCGAGAGCCAGACGCTCTCCGCCGTCGAGGCGATTGCGCAGGTCGGCGGGCTGCTGCCCACCGCCGCCGACCCCACCGGCGTCTTCGTGTTCCGCAACGAACCGGCAGAGATCGCCAATCAGGTGCTGGGCCGCTCCGATCTCGTGGGGGCACAGCGTCTGGTCTATGTGCTCGATCTGACTCAGCCCAACGGCATGTTCATGGCACGCGATTTCGTCATCCGCGACCAGGACACGCTCTATGTCACCGAAGCGCCCTATGCGCAGTGGAGCAAGACGATCTCGTCTCTGACCGGATCGCTGAGCGCGGTCAGCACGCTGGCCACCACTGCCACTGCCGTTCAGGGAAGCGGGGGCTGACCCTGCACGACACCGGGGGACAGGGCGGCGCCGGGGGAAACAACCCCCGGCGTCTTTATGTTTATAACGCCGGCTTCCTGCGCCAGCGCCGGCTGCGCCGCATCCTTGCGCTCGCCGGCTATCGCGTTTCGCTGGGCCGGCCCGGGTCGGGGGACATGGTCGGTGTCTGGGGACAATCGCCCTATGCCCATCGCGGCGAGGCCATGGCGGCGCGGCATGGCGTGCCGCTGCTGCGGGTCGAGGACGCGTTTCTGCGCTCGCTGCACCCGGGCCGAAGCGGCGAGCCGCCGCTGGGGTTGCTGCTCGACCGCACGGGGGTGCATTTCGACGGGCGCGCGCCGTCGGATCTGGAGACGCTGCTCGCCACCCACCCGCTCGACGATCACGCGCTGCTGGAGCGCGCGCGTGGCGCCATGGCGCGGATGCGCACGGCGCATCTGTCGAAATATTCCGCCACAGATCCGGACGCAGCCGCGCCCGAACCCGGCTATGTGCTGGTGGTCGACCAGACCGCCGGGGACGCTTCGGTGCGCGCCTCGGGCGCCGACCGCAACCGCTTTCTGGAGATGCTCTACTGGGCGCAGGAAGAGAACCCGGGCAAGCGCATCCTGCTGCGCACCCATCCGGAAACGCAGGCCGGGTTCCGTCCAGGGCACTATACCGCCGATGACGCGCAGGGGCGGGTGGCGCTCTGCACCGATCCGATTTCGCCAAAGGCGCTGCTCGACGGTGCGGTGGCGGTCTATACCGTGTCCTCTCAGATGGGGTTCGAAGCGATCCTTGCCGGTCACCGCCCGCGCGTCTTCGGCCATCCCTTCTATGCCGGCTGGGGGCTGACCGACGAAGAGGCGCCGCTGCCGCGCCGCCAGCGCCGGCTGACCCGGGCGCAGCTCTTTGCGGCGGCGATGATCCTCTACCCGGTCTGGTACGATCCCTATCGCGACCGGCGTTGCGAGATCGAAGACGTGCTGGGCGCTTTGGAGGCGCAGGCGCGGGCCTGGCGCGAGGACCGTCACGGCTGGGTCGCCGAGGGCATGCGGCTCTGGAAGCGCCGGCCGCTTCAGGGGTTTTTCGGCGGCGAAAGGCCGGTGGTCTTTGCCAAAAGCGCCGAGGAGGCCCGGAAACGGGCCGAGGAGGGCCGCCGCCGCATGATCTGGGCCAGCAAGGCAGAGGAAGCCGATGCAGTGCGGGTCGAAGACGGCTTCCTGCGCTCGCGGGGCTTGGGCGCCGCGCTCATCCCGCCGCTGTCGCTGGTGAGTGACGATCTCGGCATCTACTACGACCCGACACGCCCTTCCCGGCTGGAGCAGCTCATCGCCGCGAGCGCGGCTCTTCGCCCCGACGAAGAGGATCGCGCCCGCCGGCTCATCGAGCGACTGGTTGCCGGCGGGCTCACCAAATACAACCTCGCCGGCCCCACGCCCGCCCTGCCCGACGGCCACCGCATCCTGGTGCCCGGCCAAGTCGAGGACGATGCCTCCATCCTGCTCGGCAGCCCGCAGATCCAACGTAACGCCGATCTCCTCGCCCGCGCCCGCGCCGAGAACCCCGAGGCTGTGCTGCTCTGGAAACCGCACCCGGATGTCGAGGCCGGGCTCCGCCCCGGCGCGGTCGAGCGGCCCGAGAGATGGGCCGACGCCACGCTTACACAGGCGGATATGGGCGCGCTGCTGCCGCAGGTGGCCGAGCTCTGGACCCTGACCTCGCTCGCCGGCTTCGAGGCGCTGCTGCGCGGCATCCCGGTCACCACGCTCGGCGCGCCCTTCTATGCCGGCTGGGAGCTGACCCGCGATCTCGGCCCGGTGCCCGCCCGCCGCCTCGCCGGGCCGCGCCCCTCGCTGGAAGGGCTCGTGCATGCCACGCTCATCGCCTATCCGCGCTACCGCGATCCGCTGACCGGCCTGCCCTGCCCCGTCGAGGTGGTGGCCGACCGCCTGGAGGCCGGCACCCTGCCCCGCCCCGGCCCGCTCAACCGGTCGCTTTCGAAGCTTCAGGGCCTCTTTGCCAGCCAGTCTCATCTCTGGCGCCGCTGAGCCGCGCCGCCCTTGTTCATCGCCGCCGCGACTGCGATATACTGACGGGAACGCCAGGGCCGCGATCCCCGCGCCCGCAACGCAGGAGAGACGACATGCTGAAAGGTTTGGGCGGTCTTGGCGACATGGCCAAGATGATGAAGACCGCGCAGGAGATGCAGGGCAAGATGGCCCAGCTTCAGGAAGACCTGCAATCCATGGAAGTGACCGGCGAATCCGGTGCCGGTCTGGTCAAGGCCACCGCCTCGGCCAAGGGCGAGCTGCGCGGGCTCGATATCGACCCGTCGATCTTCAATTCCGACGACAAGGAAGTGGTCGAGGATCTGATCCTCGCCGCGATCAAGGACGCCCAGGCCAAGGCGCAGGACCGCTCCGAGCAGGAAATGCGCAAGCTCACCGAGGCGATGGGCCTGCCCGCAGACATGAAACTGCCGTTCTGAGGCGACGCTCCGGAGCCTGTCGCTTCGGACAGCCGCAGAGGTCCCGGGTCGCGCCCGGGACGCGATACACCCCGCCCCGGCCTTTGCGCCGGGGCCTCTTGCCAAAAGGGGCAGACCGCTTGCCGGATCGCACCGAAATCGACGCGCTGATCGAGCTGATGGCCCGGCTTCCGGGCCTCGGGCCGCGCTCTGCCCGCCGTGCGGTGCTGCATCTCATCCGCAAGCGCGCGCTGCTTCTGCAACCGCTGGCCGACGCCATGCAGGCGGTGGCCAGCACGGCACGCGAATGCCTCAACTGCGGCAATATCGGCACCGCCGATATCTGCCCGATCTGCGCTGATGAGAAACGCGGCAACGGCCAGATCTGCGTGGTCGAGGATGTCGCCGATCTCTGGGCTATGGAGCGCTCGGGCGTCTTCAGGGGCCGTTACCATGTGCTGGGCGGCACGCTCTCTGCCCTCGATTCCGTCGGCCCCGAAGAGCTGCGCATCCCGCAGCTGGTGACCCGCATCGACACCGAATCCGTCACCGAAGTGATCCTGGCGCTGAATGCCACGGTCGACGGCCAGACCACGGCGCATTACATCGCCGATCAGCTCGAGCACCGGGTCGCCCTGAGCTCGCTGGCGCAGGGCGTGCCCATCGGCGGTGAGCTCGATTATCTCGACGACGGCACCATCACCGCAGCCCTCAACGCCCGCAAACGGCTCTGAGCGCCGGTCCCTTGGCAGCCCGCGGGAAACACCTTATGCGCAGGCCCCAACACGCAGGCGCGCAGCCGTAGCGGAGACGCAAAACGGCCCGGAGATCTCTCCCCGGGCCGTGCGTCATGGAAGGTCGGATCCGGCTTAGCGGCGCGGATCCTCGCTGTCTTCGTCCTCGTCGTCGTCATCGCCGCCCGAGGGCAGGTTGAAGAAGCTGTCGGCATCCGAGAAATCGCTCGGCCCCTTGTTCTCTTCCTCCTCGTCCTCGCCGCGCGGATCGGAGAGCGAGAAGGTCTCCAGCCCCTCGATCGCCGAGGGCAGGCGCGGCTCGGGCTCCATGCCGAGGCTCTGCTCGGTCGAGACCAGCTTGCGGCGCTCGTCGTCGGTCATCACCTCGTCCATCTTCTTGGCGGCCTTGGCCACCGCGGCGTCGAGCTCGGTCTGACGGCAAAGCCCCAGCGCCACCGGGTCGATGGGCTGCATGTTCTGGATGTTCCAGTGGGTGCGCTCGCGGATCGACTGGATGGTCGGCTTGGTGGTGCCCACCAGTTTCGAGATCTGCCCATCGCTGAGCTCGGGGTGGAACTTCACCAGCCACAGGATGGCGTTCGGCCGGTCCTGACGCTTCGACAGCGGCGTGTAGCGCGGACCGCGGCGCTTGTCCTCGTCGACAGCGGCGGCGTTATACTTGAGCTTGAGCTTGTGCAGCGGATTCTTTTCCGCCTTGTCGATCTCGGACTGCTCGATCTGGTTGTTGCCCACGGGGTCGAACCCTTTCACCCCGGCAGCCACGTCACCGTCGGCGATGCCCTGGATTTCCAGCTCGTGCATGCCGGTGAAATCGGCAATCTGCTTGAAGGTCAGCGTGGTGTTGTCGACCAGCCAGACGGCGGTCGCCTTGGGGTGCAGCAGTTTGGCCATCGTTCCATCTCCTTGCAATGCGTCTTCCCCGCCCCCAAGCCATTCTCTGGCCGGGAGGTCCCGGATTTGATCCGGGACGGGCTACCGTTGTCGGGGAACTTGGCCGCTATATAGTGGCGACAAACCCAAGAGGGAAGAGAAAATGCGCTGGTTTCTGCTGCTGCTCGTCTCCGCCACCCTGGCCCGCGCCGAGGGCGAGACGGCGGGGAGATTCGATTATTACGTGATGTCGCTGAGCTGGTCGCCCAGCTGGTGCGCGCTCGAAGGCGATGCGCGCCGCTCGCCGCAATGCGAGGAGGATCACGGCTGGATCCTGCACGGGCTCTGGCCGCAATACCATCGCGGCTACCCCTCCTATTGCCCGAGCTCGCAGCGCGCGCCGAGCCGGGCGATGACCGCAGAGATGGCCGATATCATGGGCACGGCGGGGCTCGCCTGGCATCAGTGGAAGAAGCACGGCAGTTGCTCGGGGCTGAGCGCCGAAGCCTATTTCGCCCTCTCCCGCCGCGCCTATGAGGCCGTGACCCGCCCCGCCGCCTTCCGCAAGCTGGAAAGCCCGGTGAGCCTGCCGGCAGCGCTGGTGGAGGAGGCCTTTCTCAAGGCCAATCCGGGGCTGGAGCCGGATATGCTGACGATCACCTGCAAAGCGGGGCGCATCCAGGAGGCGCGGCTCTGCCTCTCGACATCGCTGGAGCCGGTGCCCTGCGGGCAGGACGTCGTGAAGGATTGCACCCTGCGCGACGCGCTGCTCGACCCGGTGCGCTGACGGCACGGGCGGCTTTCGAGGGGCCAGCCCCTCGGACTCCCCGGGATATTTTGGGCCAATGGAAACATGAGATCCCGGAAAGAAACCGAATATTAAGGTTAGGTGATTATATACTTGAGAAAGCAATAGAATGCTAACCAAATCGGGAGATGATATTGACGACCTGCTTCGCAACGTCGACGAAATTGTCGAGCGTTGGAATCGTAAGCATGAGGCCTCCGTTGAGACGACCCTCAAAAGTTACGTCAACTCGGATATTGACCTCCTCTTTGAGTATTCTGGAGTAGCCCGCTGAAAGTGGTCCACCAACTGGGATAGATTATCCCTCAAATTGGAGGATCAGCGATGGCTGGAAAGCGAGAGAGGCCCGAAGAGATTGTATCGAAGCTTCGGCAGGT
>NZ_JAEKIS010000017.1 GCF_017311415.1 Salipiger abyssi
AGCGTGGCTTGCTGATGTCCTCGACCGTATCCACGATCACAAGATCAACCGCCTCGACGAACTGCTCCCGTGGAACTGGAAGTCGTAGGATCAGGCGACGGTATCAACCGGTCGGTTACCTTTCAGGAAGGGTTAATCATCGACGGAACGCAGGAAACACATGTGTTTACCGACTACCGTTGGAACGATGGATCAGTGAGCCGGCGCCAGTTGGTTGATCCGAACAGTTACGATGCCACGCGTGTCATCCTACGGCCGGTGTCACTCACACTGCCAGGCAGCGAAGATCAGTAAGAAAACCACTCCGAGTGGCCCATGTTGCCCTCGTAGTCACCGAATTCGACCATGATGCTGCGGGAGTAGAACTGCCAAAGGCCGCCACCGCTTGGGTAGGCAATCTCCTGCCCGCTTTCCGAGGTGAATGTCGAGGGCCAGGGCGTGTGGGATCCGTAGACCCGTTGGATATACCGACAAGTCCGGTTCTCGCGATCGCAGGAGCGGATCGACCAGTCCCACTGGCGCGGTTCGTCGCGCGGCTCGTAGGAGCGCCCGGTGAACCAGATCACATGGGTCCGGTTCAGCCATTCGTATTCCGGCAGGTTGGTGTCGAGCTCACCCTCTCCGCCGGGCCCGCCCAGCTCGACCGGCACATGGGCAAAGGTGCAGACCCCGAAGGGCGGCAGGCTCGGCCAGGGCGTGATCCGGCGAATCATCGTGCGATAGGCCCGTGCACAGACCGCGCTCGGGGGGAAACCGCCGGCCATGCAGAGCATGATGGCGCAGTCGATGTCATAAGCTTGCGCCTTCTCAGGGGCTCCGAACACCGCCATCACTCCGAACGCAGCTGCCATCGCCTGTCGTCTCATATCGCTCTCCCGCAAAAGTTGCGGCAACTATCGTGCAATTTGTATTTTTCTGCAATATGTCGTATTGACTCCATATGACTTTATGGCCTTAGTGTCGTGAAGTAGAAGGGCTCTCAACGGGAGAGTCCGAACATGCCGATAGCGCGCAACCAGATCCTGATCACCATCGATGGTGTCAAAGACCTGTCCGAGAAGGGCATCGCGTTCCGCTGCCGGTATGAACTCGTGGGGTTCACGGACGATGGCAAGCCGCGCTACCAGTGCATCTACCTGCGCGAGGGCGAGCCGGAAGCTATTCTTGTCTCGACCCGGATCACTCCGCACGGGCCCGAGCCGCGGTATTTCAACATATGGCCGGGGCTCTTCAAACATCATCTCGAGTTCGGTGACGGGCGCGATCTGCGCTTTGGTCCTGATTACAGCATCACCCTCGAGGAGCGCGGCTGACGTCATCGCCTTCGGCCGCGACGGCACGGCCCGGACTTCTGGCTGGACCTTTCATGGCGAACGACCTGCCTGGGCAGGGCTGGATGATAGCACTGAGGCCGAAGTCGTTCTGGCCTCGCTGGACGCCACGCCGCCTTCCAGTCGCGACGGCATCCTCTCCCTGATCCGGACAACTGCCGTCCGCCACCAGCGGAACCGTGCCCTGCGCCTAGCTGGTCTGAGTGCCGACGACTGGCAGTTCCTGTTCCGAGCACTGGTCGAGGCCGAAAGCAGCTACAACCCAACTGCCGTCAGCCCCAAGGGCGCCTATGGTCTCGGCCAGCTGATGCCAGACACGGCCCGCAGCCTCGGAGTCGACCCGCGCGATCCCTCCCAGAACCTCGACGGCGCCGCGCGCTACCTGCTCGCCCAGCTCGCCACGTTCAAGGACATCGACCTCGCACTGGCAGCCTACAACGCCGGGCCGCACAGGGTGGACGAATATTCCGGCATCCCCCCCTTCACCGAGACCCGCGACTACATCGCGCGCATCCACCGGATCCGGTCCCGGCTGGCGAGCACATCCGTTTCCGCGCCAAACGTCCGTGTCTCGACCCGCGTGCCTGCTCGCGCGCCCGCCCTCATCGATCTCCAGTAAAACAAGGGAACTTCGCATGCTTCGACATCGCCTCAGCCGCCTCTTGCCTGCCACCACAACCCTGGCGGCTTTCGCAACGCCCGCTCTCGCGCAAGACTTGTCACCGATCCAGACCATGCTGGAAACCGTCGAGGCCGCGCTGACCGGTCCGATCGGGATCGCGGTCGCCACACTCGCCGTCATCGGCACCGGTTTCATGTGCATGATGGGGCGGCTGAACTGGGGCTGGTTCGCCTCGGTCATCATCGGGATCGTGCTGATCTTCTCGGCCGGCACCATCGTTGACGGCTTCTCCTGAGAACCGAGTAGAGCAGTGGCAGAACGATCCCCCCTTTTTCTGGGCCTCGCCCGTCCGCCCAAGTATCTGGGTCTCCCTGTCGGATACCTCGTGGTTCTGGCGACTGGGGTCGTTCTGCCGTTCATCTGGACGAAGTCGATGGTCTTTTTCCTGATCGGGCTCGTCGCCTACCCGATCCTCTGGTTCGTCGCCGACCGAGAGCCGCATTTTTTCGAGGTGCTGCGCGTCTCCTATGGATCGGTGCGCCCGACGAAGAACCGGGCCCTGCATGGAGGCGACAGCTTTGGCGCTTGATGCGGGCACACTTTCCACTCACGGAACGGCACTCCTTCAGGTTGGCGGCGGGGCGTTTGCGCGGGAAAGCTATCTCGCGGAGCATCTGCCTTATTTCGCGCTCGCGGATGACGATGTCATGGTCCTGCGCGAAGGCGATCTCTTGGCGACCCTGCGCCTTAATGGTCTGAACCCGATGACTACGGAAGATGCCCGGCTCGATGCGCTCAAACGCGCGGTCGCCGCCATCGTCGCCCAGACCGGCAATGCCTTTGGCTTCTACATCCACCGCATCTCGGTCCCGCAGGATCTTGGGATGCGCGCGATCGAGGGGGACAGTTTCGCAGCCGCAATCGATGCGCGCTGGCAGGCCCATGTCAAAGACCTGCGCCCGGCCAAGCGCCAGCTCTACCTCAGCGTCATCCGGCGCCCCGACATCTCCGCCCGCATTCCGCTTCTGCGGGCGCTGGCCCGCAAGGCCTGGTTCAAGGACCGCGCGACGCGCATGCAGGAGCTGAACGAGGTCATGGGCTTCTTCGAGGTGGCCCTCGCTTCCGCCAACCCGGTCAGGCTCACCAAGGCGGGCGGCGAATGGCTGGGCTATCTCAATACGCTGAACGCTGGGGCATTCTCCCCCATCGCCTTCGGGCAAAGCGCCCTGCCCCTCTCGCACACCCTGAGCAATTGCCGCGCCACCATTGACGGCGACGTCGTCACCCTGACCGATGCCGTGACCGGCCGGGTAAAATACGGCGCGCTCTTCTCGATGAAGACCTATCCGGCGTTGACAGATGTGACGCTGCTCGATGCGCTCGACCTGCCGCTCGACATCGTGCTGACGAACTCCTTCAGCCCGATCCCGAACAATATCATGGCCGAGCGCATCCAGCGGATCATCCGCCAGATGCACGCCTCAGACGATGCCGCCGTCTCCCTGCGCGAGCAGCTTGGCCAAGCCGCCGACGATCAGGAGGCGGGGCGCATCGCCTTTGGCGATCATCACCTTTCCATCGCGGTCTATGCGCCGGACCGCGACACGCTCGAACGCGCCGCCGCCCAGGTCAAGCGCGTAGGCCAGGAGATCATGTCGGTGATCGTGCGCGAGAACATGGCGCTGAAGGCGACGTATTTCGCGCAGAGTCCGGGCAACTTCGGCTACCGTGCGCGCAAGACGCCGATCTCCTCGATCAACTTCGCGGATTTCGCAGCCCTCCATGGCAGCGTCGAGGGGCGTGTTCCGGACCAGTCGCCCTGGGGCCAGACCATCTCGGTCCTGCCGACGGTCGGCACCTCGGGCTATCGTTTCAATTTCCACGAGACGGGCAGTCCCGGCAAGGAACCGACCGTTGGCCACACCCTCGTCCTAGGCCGCACCGGCACCGGCAAGACGCTCACCACCGCCTTCCTCGCGGCACAGGCGCAGCGGGTCGGCGCGCGGCTTTTCTTCTTCGACAAGGATCGCGGGTTAGAGATGGCCGTTCGCGCCTTGGGTGGCCGCTACAACGAAGTCCGTGCCGGGGTGCCGTCCGGCCTGAATCCCCTTGATACCGAGATCGATGAGCGTGGGCGCGCCTGGCTCTCGGATTGGCTTGCGACACTTCTCACACGCAATGGAACCCTCACGGGCGAGCAATCCCGCCATATCCAAAGCGCGGTCTCGCAAAATGCCCATGCCGAGGGCTCGCTCCGGCGCTTCGCGAGTTTCGAGACGCTGTTTCAGTCGCTTGATGACAACGGCGAGCTGCAGTCCCGCGTCGCCGAATGGGCCCCGGGTGGGCGCTATGGCTGGGTCTTCGACGAGCCGGAACATGGTGCCGGGCTTGAACTGGCCTCCGACATCATCGGCTTCGACATGACCGAGATCCTCGACATGACCACCGAGCGGATGGCGGTGCTCTCCTATATCTTCCGCCAGATCGAACGCGTGGTCGAAGATCGCCGTCCCACCATCATCGTGCTCGACGAGGCCTGGAAGCTCTTGGACGATCCCTATTTCGGGGCACGGTTGGAAAACTGGCTGGTCACGCTTCGGAAAATGAACTGCGTCGTGATCATGATGACGCAGTATCCGAGCCAGCTGCGCGACAGCCGCGTCGGCAAGACCATCGTCGAGACAGTGCCAACCCAAATCCTCTTCCCGAACGATCGTGCCACTGTCTCCGACTACGACTTCCTCCGCGTCAACGCCAAGGAGGCCGCCCTCCTTGTCCAGCCCACCATCGGCCAGCGCATCGCCCTTGTCCGCTCGGCGGGCGACAGCGTCTTCGTCGATGCCGATCTCTCTGCCTTGGGCGACCTCCTCCCCATCCTTGGCGGCGGCGCCACCGGCGAGGCCCGCGTTCCCGCCGATTGGCGCGCCAATCCTGATTTCTGGAGACATGTGATATGAATTCGAAACCTCTCCTCGCGCTTTGCGCCGCCGTTGGCGTCCTCTCGGCTTGCGAGAAATACACCGAGAAAACCTCGCCCTGCTTCGGACGCAATGGCGAGCCGCAGGTGACGCGCTCGACCCTCTCCTTCTCGACCATGGGCGCACCGGCTCACGCAACGGCCAAGCCCGACTGCACCTTCGAACCCCTGCCCCGTCCGGAATGAGCCGCGCCGCGTTCATATCCGCCGGGTTCTGCCTCGGCCTCAGCGCTTTGCCCGCGCATCCCCAGGGCGTGCCGACGCAGGACAATTCCGCGATCGGTCGTGCCATCGCGCGGGTGACGGCGCTCGCAGAGGATCTGGGCGTCCAGCAGGACAAGGATCGGACAGAGTCGACCCTGGCGGACGTGCAGGCCGATCAGCTTCGCGTCCTCGAGGAGATGACGGCGGCCATCACTGGTCCCGGCTTCGATATCCGCGCGCTCGAGGGCAACGCGGATTTTGGGGTGGCGGCGGTCTACCCGAACACCGATCCAAGCCCGATGAACAGCCGCCTCTTCGGTGAGGGCCGCGAGACGGTCGAGATGATGATCGTCGAGGTGGCAGGTGAATTCGCAGGCGCGCCGGGTGTGGCCCGCGCCGGGCTCTCGGCCACCCAGTGGCGCTGCCTCTTCCAGGCCCTGATCAAGCAGGAGAGCCGCTTCAACGTCACAGCACAAAGCCCAGTCGGGGCTTATGGTCTGACCCAGCTCATGCCCGGCACCGCCTCCGATCTCGGCGTCGACCGGTACAATGTGAAGGACAACCTGCGCGGCGGCGCGCGCTATATCACCACTCAACTCAACCGTTTCGGCAACATCCCCCATGCGCTCGCAGCCTATAACGCGGGGCCCGGCCGCGTGATCGAGTACGGTGGCGTGCCGCCCTTCGCCGAGACGCAAGGCTATGTGCGTAACATCTCGAAGTTCTACAACGAATACCTCGCCGTGGTGGGTGGTGCCGACGCGCTCGGCACACTCTCGCCTTCGGACTTTGCGCTCGCCGAATATGCCAGCATCTCCGAGGCGGGCGTCTATTACGCGGCCGACAGTTCGGCGACCACCGAACAGGTCATCAATCGCCTGCGCGCGATCATCCTGCAGATCGATGCTCAGCCCAATGCCAAGGCGGCCTGGGAACTCAACACCTACGCCAAGGCCGAGATCGGCCGCATCCTCAACCTCCGCGTCCGGCTGATGGCCGCAAACCAGCAGCGCGAGGCGGCCTATGCGCAGCACCTCGTCGCCGACCGGCTGACCGAGCGCGACTTCATGCAGATGGGAGTTCCCGAATGAGACATCTTCTCCTGACCGCAGCGGCGGTCACCACACTCGGGCTTCCGTTGCCCGCCTCGGCCCAGGGCGTGCCAACCTTCGATGGCTCGCAGCTTGGCCAGCTCGTGGCGCAGCTCGAACACATGGCGGAGGACCTGAACGTTCAGATGCAGCAGCTCGCCACCATGCGGCTGGAGTTGGAAACCCAGCTGTCGCAACTGACGAACCTCGAAGCGCAACTAACCTCGCTGATCCAAGGCAGTGGGCTGGGCGAGCTTTTCGCCACGGTCGAGGAGTTCCGAGCACTCCGCGGCAAGCTGGTCGCTCCGCTCAACACCGCGCAATCGCTGGCGAGCGGCGATTTCCTGAGCGGCTTCAATCCCGGCGCCGAGCTTTCGGCCTCGGTCGAGCGCTTGCTGTCGGGCAGCGGCTTTACGTCGGAACGCCTGAGCACGCTCTCGGGCTCTGATCAACCCGCCGACAACCGCATCGCCACCTCGGCCGGGGCCAGCGCCATGCTCTCGGTTGCCGCGCAGGAAAGCCACGAGGAGGCCGGTCAAAGCCTCGAACGGCTCGAGACCATGGTCGGGCTCATCGACGATCAGGACGGGCTGAAGGCTGCCGTCGATCTCAATACCCGCGTGACCGCCGAGCTCGGCATCATCCTGACCCAGATCTGGCGGCTGGAAGCGGCGCAAGGCGTCAGTGCCGGCCAGCTCGGTGTCGTCGATGCCGCGACTCTCGCGGATGAGCGCAAGTTCCGCTCGATGGCGGTGGATCCATGAGAACGTCCATGACCCACAGCTTGGTTCCAGTTCGGGCGCTTGGTATCGCAGCGCTTGTCTTGGCTGCCCTGCCCTGTAGCGCGCTGGCCCAGACCCCGAATACGGATCCGTCCGTTGACACACCCTTCAGCTCGATGGCCATCGCGCGGGACGAAGCCGACGCCTGCCGGGTCCCAAAACCACCCGCCGATCTGGCCGAAACGGCTTACCTTCGCAACGGCTACCGCGCGATCCTGCGCATCCTGATTGCCGAGGAGGCGCTCGCCTCGGAAACCTGCACCTGCCTGCTGGACGACTACACCTGGGATCAGGCACATGACGCCCTGCCCAGGTTCCAAACTTCGGACAATCCGCGCCTGCCCTTCAACGTGCTCGAGCTCTATGCCAAGGCCGACGCGCTCGAGGCGCAAGTTGTGGAGGCCTGTGCGGAATAGATGGGCGTTATTCGCGACATCCTGAGCCAGGTCGACGCCGCTGTGAACACCGTGGCGCAGGACGGGTTTGTCTCTTCCGCAGCCTCGGTCGGCAATGTCATCTCGGCAGGTGCGACCCTCCTCCTCGTCCTCCTGGGGATCAACGCCGTGATGCAACTCCGCCCCCTGCCCTTCGGCACCGGCTTTGCCTTCGGGATGAAGGTGGCACTGGTCGGGATCTTCGCGCAGAGCTGGGACAACTTCAGCGTCATCTATGGCATCGTCACGGACGTCCCCGACTCCGTGGGCGCCTCGATCCTGGCGCTCACCGGCTCGGGTGACGAGGCCGGGGTCTATGAGAGCCTCGACAACATGGTCGCCCGCATCACCGCCTATGGCGATACGATCGGCGACCGCGCGGGCTGGGTCTTCGGCGCGGTGCTGGGCGCCATCTTCTTCGTTCTCTCCGCCGTCTTCGCCGCCGTCACCGCCGGCATCATCGCCTTCGCCCGCATCGTCTTTGCACTGATGATCGTGATCGCCCCCTTCATGATCGTGACCTCGCTCTTCAAGCCGACCCAGTCGCTCTTCGAGGCCTGGACCCGTGCCACCATCGGCTATGCGCTCATGCCCGTCGCTGCCGCAGGCGCTGCGGGCATCATCGTCGCCATCGCAGAGGCCATCGGGGATGCCTCCGCCGATCCCGGCGATGTCGAAACCGTCAGCCTCATCCTGCCCTTCCTCGTGATCCTGATCCTCAGCGCCGGGATCATGGCCTCGGTGCCCTACATCGCCTCCAACCTCACCGGCGTCGTCGGCATTGCCTCGAATGCCGTGGGCCTGACCGGCCTTGCGCGCCAGGGTTTCGTGAACACGCGGGAGTACGGCACGGGTGCCGCCTCGCGCCTCGTCACCGGCAAATCCCCCCACGAGCTGAACCAGATGGCCAATGCGGGCGTGGTGAAGACCGGCGAGATGATCCGGCAGAGCCCCGGCGCGCTTCTCTCCGCCGCCAAGGCCTTCCGCAAACCCTGATGTGAAAGACGACGACTTTGACGAAGACTGTAACCAGTTCCGCAAACCACGACCGCGACGCATTCGAGGCGGATTTCATCTACGGGCCAAGGCGGCGCGAGCGCTTCGCCTGGTTCGTGGCAGCCGCCGGCGTGCTGGTCGGCGTCGCCGGCATGGTCGCGGGCGCGAGCCTCTTTCCCCTCAAATCCACCGAGACCTTCGTGGTCGTGGTCGACAAGGAAACCGGCGAGATGGACCGGGTCGCCGCCGTGCAGGCGCTGTCGCTGTCCGAGAGCGACGCGATCATCCAGGCGAACCTCGTGGCCTATGTCGATGACCGCGAGACCTATGACCTGACCGATGGCGAGCAGCGCATCAACTCGGTCCTCGATCGTTCGGATGGCGATGCCGCCCGCACGCTGCGCGATCTCTGGTCCTCCACCAACGAAGACTACCCGATCACCGTTTACGGGCGCGACGCCAAGATCGAGGTGGTCATCAAGTCCGTCAACCAGATCGAGCGCGGCGTGGCGCAGGTCCGCTTCACCCGCACGCTCCGCCGTCCCCGCGACACCCGCACCGTGACCAGGCCGTACGTCGCCACCGTCGGCTACGACTTCCAACCCGAAACTCGCCAGCGCCTTCAGGACGTCTGGGCAAACCCCTTGGGCTTCGTGGTGACCTCCTACCGCGTCGACGCCGAGACCCTGGAGAACTGACCCCCATGAAATCCCTGCCCGCGCTACTCCTGGCGCTTGCCCTCCCTGTTGCCGCGTTTGCAGAGGCCACGCCCCAGGGCGGTCCGCTCGACATCCGCATCCGCACCGCCGTCTACAATGAAAATCAGGTCTACCGGATCGAGACCGATCTCAGGCATTCGACGACGATTCATTTCGGGGCGGGGGAACGCTTCGAGGCGGTGATTGTGGGCGACACCGAAAGCTTCCAGGTCGATCCGATCCCCGAGCTTGGCAATGTGCTCACGATCAAACCGCATGTGGCCAATGCCTCCACCAACATGACGGTGATCACCAACCGACGCACCTATTCCTTCCACCTGCGCGAAGGCTCGATCCCGAACCGCACCGGGATGTTCTTCGAAGTCCGCTTCCGCTACCCCGACGAGGAACGCCGCGCTGCGGCCGCCTCCCAGCCCAAAGGGTTCGAGGCGCCGCGCAACTACAACTACCGCGTCTCGGGCGAGGGCGATTTCCGCCCCAGCCATATCTATGACGACGGGCGCTATACCTACTTCGTCTTCCCGGAAAACGCCCGCCAGCCCGCCCTCTTCAAGGCCGATGACCAAGGCCGTGAGCGCACGGTGAACTGGACGCAGGCAGGCAACACCGTCCGTGTGCTCGGGATGAACACCTACTGGACGCTGCGCATCGGCGACGAGGCAATCTGTGCGATGCGCGACGAGAGCGCAATCTATGTGAGCAACTGACCATGGCCGATCAAAACCCTCCCGATCTTCAGAACCGCCTCGACCAGTTCAACCAGCGTGGCAAATCCAAACGCCGCGGCAACAGCCTCGGGGTCGGCGCACTGGCGGCCGCCCTTGCCCTCGGCGGCGCCGGGGTGGCGTATTTCCTGGCCACTGGTCTGCAGGAGGGTGACAGCGCGCTTGAGACTTCCGATGTCGAGACCTTCCAGGACCGACGCCCCGGCACCGGCGGACGGCTGGAGTTCCCGCCTGACGAGACCGAGCAACGGGTCAATGACGCGCTGATCGCCGTCGAGGAAGCGCTCGATGTGCCTGAGGCCCCTGCCCCGGAGCCAAGCGCCGAGGTGTTGGCCGAGATCGCCAAGCTCCGCGAGGCCCTCGCCGCCAGCCAGGCCGCGCGGAATTCAGAGATCCAGTCCGCGGTGGCGGATCTGCGCGAGGCCTTCGACGAGCAGAAGACCGCACTGGAAGCACTTATCGCGGAGAAAGAGGCCGAGCTTGCCAACCTGCAGCGCCAGACCGAGACCCGTATCGAGGGGCTGCAGGCCATGCTCGATGCCGAACGGGCGCAGCGCGAGGGGCTCGAGGCCGAACTGGACCGCGAGGGGCTGATTGCTGATCAGCGCCTGCTAGAAGAACGCCGCCGGCAGGAAGAGGAGCAGCGCCAGCGCGAGGCTGAGCGGGTCGCCGAAGAGCTTCTGACCGCGCAGATCAAATCCCCCGCCGTGGTCTATGCCGACGGTCCTCGCGGCGGCCAAAGTGGCGCGGCGGTCGCCGATCCTGCCGCCACGGGCACAGGGGGGCCAGTCCTTTCGGGCAATGAGCGGTTCCTGCAGAGCGCGCGGCCGCTCGAAGTGCAGGAGGCTGCCCGCCTCGCTTACCCGGAACGCACGCTGACCCAAGGGTCCGTCATCCAGGCGGCGCTCCAGACCGCCATCAACAGCGACCTGCCCGGGTCTGTCGTGGCGGTCGTCTCCGAACCGGTCCCAGCATTTTCCGGGGACCGGATCCTGATTCCACGTGGCTCCCGCCTTTTTGGCCAATACCGCTCAGGGATCGAGATGCATCAGAAGCGCATCCTGATCCTCTGGACCCGCGTCCTGACACCGGACGGCACCTCAATGGAAATCGCCGCTGTGGGCGGAGACCGGCTCGGTCGCTCCGGCCTGACAGGCCTCGTCGACACGAAGTTCGCCGAGCGCTTCGGCGGCGCGGCGCTGATTTCCGTGATCGGAGCGGCGCCCGCGGTAGCGGCGGAAAGTGCCAATAACGAGACGACCAGCATCGTCCTGGGCGATGTCGGCAGCGATCTTCAGGATGCGGTCGGCTCGGTCATCGCCGATCAGGTTTCGATCGCCCCGACGATCTATGTCGATCAGGGTGCCTCGGTCACCGTGCTGGTGGACCGGGATGTGGTGATTTACTGATGGATCAGGCGTCGCCAGCCTCCTACCTCGAGCGTTATCTCGACCCGTTCCGCGACCTTCTGCGGCGCGACGACGTGGTCGAGATCGCGATCAACCCGGACGGCAAGGTCTGGCTCGAGGCCGCGGGCGACGCCACCATGCGCCACGAAGGCCAGACCGTGGACCGGACTACCGCCCTCAACATGGCCCAGACCATCGTCGGCGACGCCAAGGCCCGCGTCTCTGAAAAGAACCCCCTCGTCTCCGGCAAGGTAGAATATGCGGGCCGGCCACTCCGGGTCCAGGTCGCCGTGCCGCCCGCCATCGACCGCGGTGCCTCGATCACCATCCGCCTTTTCGCCTCGGGCAGCGTCAGGGATTACGTCCCGGCCTATCTCTTCGGCAAAGCCGTCTCGCTCGATGCGCTCCGGGCCAAGAAGATGAAAAGCATTGCCAGTCTCGCCGAAGAGAACCTCGAAGCTGCCCTACAGACCCTGGTCGAGGCACGGCTCAACGTCCTCATCAGCGGCGGCACTTCGACCGGCAAGACCACCTTCGCTCGCCACCTTCTGACCTACGTGAGCGAGCACGAACGGTTGATCACCATTGAAGACGCCTTTGAGCTCTTCCCCGGCCAGCCGAACACCGTCGCCCTCCTGGCCGACCGCGGTGCCGGCTCGCAGCGCAGCGCTAACGCCCTCCTGCAGGCCTCCCTCCGAATGCGCCCCGATCGGATCATCGTCGGCGAGCTGCGCGGCGCCGAGGCCCTGACCTATCTCGAGGCGATCAACACCGGCCATGGCGGATCGGTCTCGACCATCCACGCCGAAACCGCGGAACTCGCGATCGACCGGCTTGCGATCATGGTGCTGCAGGCTGGCACACCGCTGACCTTCGCCGAGGTGCGCGAGTACATCCGGAAATCCATCGATGTGATCGTCCAACTCGGTCGCGCGGAGGGGAAGCGGGGGATCACGGAGTTCTACTTGCCGGGGTCGTGAAAACTACCGACATAGACGGCGCAATGCAGCCGTTTGCAACGCTGAACTGGACGTCCGCAAGGCGAAGTGTAGCGGTCACGCCATAAGGCGATATCTGACGTATTAGCAACGGGCAGCGGTGACACTCCGGACCTTGGGTCATTGAAGGAATGTCGCACAGTCTCTTTGACCGCAGCGCGAAGAAAAACCTAACTATCGGAATTACATATGATACTCTCTATGCGAGCAGCAGCGGGGTCGGCACAACCACCCTAAAACGAAAGGAGGCGACCACTGACTCCAGTACTTCCAGAAGACTTGGTTAATATAGTTTCGGGCGATCCAGAAGAGTTGGGTGTTCATCTCCAGCTTGTTCAACGGGACGTGCTCTTGAAAGATTGCGTGGCCCGTCTCCACTGTCATTGCCTGACTGTGGATGGGAACGGACGCGTCAAGCCGGAGCGCCTTGCGGAATTTATGCGCAACTCAATTATCGATTATGCCGTCCCGAAATCGCGGTTGGATGATGCGCGGGCGCGGGACGCCAGATTCAAGTCCGGAAGCGCGGTTGCAGCCCTGCACCACGAGGCAATCGGCACCTTTACGGACCTTGCCAATACTGGCGAAGGCGGCGAGATGCTGCTCTTCCTACTCGCAGAGCGCTTTCTCAAGGTTCCTCAGGTGCTCTGTAAGATGGACCTGAAGACCGACTCTCACATGCACTATCATGGTGCGGACGGCGTCTATGCTTCCGTAAACGAAAACGGCCTTCTCAAACTTTTCTGGGGCGAGTCAAAGGTTTATGGCGACCCTACAGCGGCCATAAGAGATTGCCTTGCGTCACTTGCCCCTTTGCTCGTGGAGACGGACCACGAACGCGCTGATCGCGAGCGGGATCTCGTGCTCCTCAGCGACAAGGCCGATCTCAGTGATCCGGAACTTACGGCCGCATTCCGGAAGTATTTCGACCGAACCTCACCGCTATCGAACAGGGTCGAATATTGCGGGATCGCGCTTATCGCCTTCGATGCGGATTTCTATCCGAAAGATGATGCAAAAGGCATCGGGGAGGACATCCTGAAGGCGGCGAATGACGAAATGGAAAAATGGGTGAAGAATGTAAAGAACAGACTATCGGTGGAGAAACTCGACAAATTCGACATCCAGTTTTTCTGCGTGCCAGTGCCTTCGGCGGATGGGTTTCGCGCATCGTTCCTTAAGGCGCTGGGTATCAAAAAATGAAAGATACCGAACTCTTTGATTGGCTGACGGGTGAGGCGCTTCGTGATGATATTATCAGGTTGACTCAGATCACAGTGGCGACCGAGATAACAAATCTGGACGCAATCCATGAATCCGCTGACCCAAAGAATAGCTTTGACTGGCAGCAGCTTCTTTTGGCCGGAAGCCTTTTGGCCAGATCAACCGAACGAACGCATCAGGAGGCGGCGCTGCGGATCGCAACCGCTGCCGTCACACTCGAAACTTCGCCGGAAGTGCGGGATGCGGGGGCTGTCCTCCTCGAAAAGCTGTCCAATCGCAGGTCCGTCGAGCTGGCAATACGGCGAAACCGGATCGCTCCCGATCTTGAGGGCAGACTGGGCGTGTCGATGCGCCTTGAAGCCAACAGAAGACGTTTCGAGGACTCAATACTCCTTGAATCGAGCGGAAAATGGATAGGCGTAAACGATTTTCAGAGAGAACTATGGGCGGGCGCCTCTTCCGGCGCGGGCTGGCTTTCAGCGTCCGCGCCAACCGCGTCCGGAAAAACTTACCTCGTTTTGCAGTGGCTGCTCGATCACGTTCGCACAAGCAAGACAAAGATCGCCGTTTACCTGGCCCCAACCCGGGCTTTGGTGAGTGAGATTGAACTCAGTCTGAAGGAGCTATGTCAGTCGGACACCGGCATCGAGATCACGTCGCTACCGCTGACGGAAGTTTATTTCTCATCCACGACGGGAGACAAGAAAGCCGTCTTCGTATTCACGCAGGAGCGTTTGCACCTGCTTGTCAATCTTCTCGGGGAGGACTTCAGTGTAGACCTTCTCATTGTTGATGAAGCACACAAGATCGGAGACAATCAGCGCGGTGTAATACTGCAGGATGCAATCGAGCGGGTGTCTCGGCAGAACCCGATGATGAAGGTCGTGTTTGTAAGTCCTTCGACACAAAATCCCGGAGAACTGCTTGAGGATGCGCCGAACGATATGCCAAAAACGTCGGTCAATACCGATATGCCAACCGTTCTGCAGAACGTGATCCTAGCCGAGCAAGTGCCTCGGAAGCCCAAGGAGTGGTCGCTGGACCTTGTCTGGGGCGATTCACCCATACCACTGGGCACGCTTAAACTGTCGAACAAGCCTGCGGGCCTGAAAAAAAGACTGGCGTTCATCGCAGCGGCGGCAGGCGGTCGCGGCGGCACACTGGTTTACTGCAACGGCGCGGCTGAAGCGGAGGACGTCGCGCTCCTTATCAGCCAGTTGGAAGGCTCGGAGAAGACAGATGATCAGGAATTGCTGGACCTGGCTGATCTGGCCCGCAAAGGGGTCCACCGTAATTATCAGCTCGCGCCGCTGGTCGAACGTGGTGTCGCTTTTCACTATGGAAACATGCCCTCTCTCATCCGCACCGAGATTGAGAGGCTGTTCCGCGACGGCAAGATAAGATTTCTTGCCTGCACCTCGACGCTGATTGAGGGAGTAAATCTCTCTTGCAGGACCATCGTTGTGCGCGGTCCCCGGAAGGGCCGTGGGAACCCGATGGAGCCGCACGACTTCTGGAACCTCGCGGGACGGGCCGGTCGCTGGGGAAACGAATTCCAAGGCAATATCATCTGTATCGATCCAAAGGATGAGAAAGCATGGCCCGTCGGCGTGCCGAAGCGCTCACGCTACCCGATCAAGAGAGAGACTGACGTCGTTATATCTTCCACCGATGAACTGGCTGCGTATCTTGAGAACAGAAACATCGACTCTTTGGCCGATCTTGCGCAAGGTGAAGAATTCGAACAGGTCGGGGCTTATCTCCTCAATACCTATATTCGTCTTGGTACGCTTTCCGATGCCGCATTTGCGAAGCGGCATTCTCCAGATACGCTCCGGAAACTCGATAGAAGCCTCGAAGGTATTTCGGCGCTGATCAATATTACGCAGGATGTTCTAGTCCGACATCCAGGCGTCAGCGCGGTGGGCCTGCAGCGTTTGCTGGAAGCTTTTCGAAAGTACGAAGGCAATATCGAAAATCTGCTGCTCGCGCCTTCGGAAAGCGTCGATGCGTACGACAGGTACGTCACCGTGATGCGACGGATTAACGCGAATTTGTATCCTGTCTTTCTGCCGGACAGTCTCATTCCCCTGCACGCGCTCGTGGTTGTCGAGTGGCTGAAAGGATTGTCTTTGGCTGCAATTATCAGGAAGCGTATAGAGTATCAGCAGCGAAACAACAGATCGTTCAAGCTTCCAGTGCTCATTCGCGAAACGATGAGCATGGTGGAAGAGACAGCAAGATTCAAGGCACCGAAGTATATTTCCGCCTATATGGATGTCCTCCGCCTGTTCTTGACTGAAGCCGAGCGCGAGGACCTGATTGATGAAGACTTTGACATCGGGATAGCGCTTGAGTTTGGCGTCTCCAGCATCACGCTTCTCTCATTAATGGAACTAGGGCTTTCCCGCATGTCTGCGGTGGCCTTGTATGAGAAGATTGCGCGCGACGATCTGGACAAGGAAGGTTGCCTGGCCTGGATTAATGAGCATGGCCCGAATTTCGCCGGAATGGACCTGCCTAACCTTATCGTCAGGGAAACGCTGCAGGTATCGGGCCTTGATGATCCGGAAGCGGGCCACGAATTCAGCGAATAGAGTAGAGAGGAAGCGATTATGCCCGCAAAGCCAGTAGAGATCGGATCGCTCTCATTCGCGAGGAAAGGAGACGCAAACGACTTTTTTAGGGATATGCTGTACAAATATGAACTGGGTGACAAGGTAACCAGTAAAGACGCCGAAATACTCACGCATCTCATGCATATGCATCCCGAAGCCACCGAAAAGATCGGCCCGGGAATTGAAAGCTTCAGTGTAAGAACGGCGGATTACGGAACGCGCTGCTTCTGGGTCAACCGCGTCGATGGAACGACAGAAAAATTCTCCTTTCGGGCGTGTTACTGATTATCGACACAGAGCTGCCATCGCTATCGCTCAGTAATTGGCTCGTATTCGAGTTTATGCACTTCCTGGGGTGCGGTGACCTGCCACTGGGCTCTGATCCAACCATGACTGGGCCCGGTTGGTCTTAAGCTGCCTACGGATTCTGGACCGCCGAAAGGTGGAGGAGCCGGTTGCCGAAAACAAACGCGAAATACATGCTATGCGAAATCTTCTTCTCTAAAATTCAATCTTAGTTCTGCGCGACAGCCGCCCTATACCCTCGCCGCTTTTTGGTAGCATGGAGCTTCATGAGCGCCGTGACAGCCTTGCCCTCGTCATCATGCAGTTCGATTAGCATCTGGCCTCGAAACCCGATACGGCCCCATTCCCGCACGAGGCATGCACCGCCAAACAGGTCTGGCTGAACGCTCATTCGATAGAAGCGCCGCATGTTGAGAGACGGGTCGATCCGCTTGAGATCGACCGTCGTCGGGAACACTTCCATTTGCTGCATTGTATCCAACATATTGGGCAATCCTTACTTAGACACCACAATACCAGGTGGACACATGTGTTTCCATTATGTTCTACTTTTTCTCGATTCGGGCGAAACTTTTTCGCTGCACTCCTCCCTAGCTTGGCAGAACCGCTGCAGGTTCGGGACTTTGACTGTACTTCGTGTTCTTGGATAGGGCGACAAATGGTAAAGAACATCTGCATATTCTCGGACGGAACCGGCCAGATGGGTGGTGCCAGGCCGGACCAACGGCTGTCGAATGTTTACAAGATGTATCGCGCCATGCGTCCTGGTCCAGATTCACCAATTAGCCCGAAGGACCAAGTAGCCTTTTACGACCCGGGCTTGGGAACCGGTGAAAGTGGTGGGTTTTTCGGTCGGATCAAGCCGATCCTGGAAAGCGCCGTCGGAACTGGCATCGACCACAACATCATCGATTGCTACGAGCAGATCATCGCCCATTACGAGCCCGGCGATCGCGTGCTGCTGTTTGGGTTCTCTCGCGGAGCCTATACAGTCAGAGCACTCGCCAATGTCATGAACCTTTGCGGTGTCCCGACGCAGATGCCCGATGGTTCTCCGGTGCCGCGTCATGGTCCCGCCCTGCGCAAGATCGCCAAAGATGCTGTAAAATTCGTCTATAATCACGGCGCTGGAAAACCGCGCGGACAAGATCCTTACTTCAAGAACCGTGAAGAGCTCGGCAAACGATTTCGCAAAAAGTATTCGAGCTTTCCCATTGAAGGCGAAGACAATCAGGGAAACGTTCAGCCTACATTCATCGGGGTCTTCGACACGGTGGCATCACTGCGAACGGCAGTTGTCCGCACCTTGGTCTGGGGCGTCACGTTCGGGGTCGGGGCGGCTTTTGCCGCAGGCGTTGCACTCGGATGGTCTTGGCTTTTGGTTGTTCCGCTTGGCGTACTTCTAGTCTCGCTTCTTTGGCAGCTTGGTTCCCTGTTGCTCGACAACTTCAAGTATTTCTCGGACGATCCCGAGCGCAAACTGAAGCTCTGGCGCCCAACCGATTGGCCGCAGATCCTCAAGACGGGTCATTTCGCGGCTTGGAACAAGCGCAACTACGACAAGTGGCTGGATCCCGATGTCCAACACGCCCGTCACGCCATGGCGATCGACGAGGACCGTGCGGACTTTCCAAGGGTTGGATGGGCATCGAAGGCGGCCGCGATTGAGACCAAAGATCGAGAGCCGAAGTGGCTGAAGCAGGTCTGGTTCCCGGGCTGTCATAGCGACATCGGCGGAAGCTATCCCGAGGCAGAGTCCCGCCTGAGTGATATAGCCCTCGATTGGATGGTCGACGAATTGAAAGACTGTGTGCCGTCCATCCAGATCAACGAGAACGTCTTGAACCGCGCCCCTGACCCTCTGGGTTTGCAGCACCGCGAAGACGCGATGGTAGCATTTGGACCATTCCGCATCCGCTGGAGGAAGGGAATTCGCGCAGTTGACGACGACTTCCCAATCCATCCTTCAGTCGAAGAACGCATGCGAGCCAAGGCAGTCGCCCAATGTGGCGAGGTCAAACCCTACCGACCTGCCCAATTGAAAGAGCGACGCGACTTGAAATGCTACTACGACGAATAGGGGACCAATCGACCACGCTCACCCACCCAACAACTCCTCGATGAAGTCCTCCTGCCGGTCGAGCGCCGTCTCCCATTCCTTCGGCACCGCCGCTTCCCGCTCGAGCGTCTCGGGCTCAGGCTGCACGTGCCCGGCCTCCATCGCCATCACGCTCATTGCGCGCGCTTCGCGGCGATGCGAACGATCCCTGACAGGCGCGCGCCCGGCTGGTTTCACCGGCTCGTCAGAACTTGCCTCATCACCAGCATCGCCTCCCCAAGGCCCTACGCCCTGCACGCTCGGCGGATAGGGGAACGGCTTGCCTTCCTGGCGGGCCAACATGTCCTTGAAGAACGGATCGTCGTAATACTTGATCCGGCTTGCCTTGATCGGGTGTTGGGGCGAAGCGAGGATGATGACCTCGTCGGGATCCATCAGGCGCGCTTCGGTTTCCGACAGAAGCGGCCGCTCTTCCAGCCGCGCCGAGGTCGAGGTCGCGCCGAGGAACCCCTTGTTGCGGCCGTACATCCGGGTCACCGCCTCGCGGGTGGTGCTGCCGACCGCGGCGGAAACCTCCTTTACGGTGCGCTGGTCACGCGGGGTGATGTAGAGTTTCAGCCCTGCCCCGTTCTCGAGGCTTTCGCGGCCCTCAGGTCCGTAAATCCGATCGAGCGAAGCCAGTGACTGCGCGATCATTGCGACGCGGCCGCCATAGCTTGCCAGCGAATGGATCGCGCGTTCGAGATAGGGCATCGCCCCCATCTGCTGGAATTCGTCGATCATCATCATGACGGGCCAGGGTTCGCCCGGGCCCGGCTCATTCAGCCGGATCGAGGCGATAAGATCGGCGAACATCAGGCGCAGGAGCGGGGCCAGCGTCGCGATGTGATCCTCGGAGACGGCGATGTAGAGCGACTGCGGGGTCTTGCGGAAGGTCGAGAAATCAAAGTCGCTGTCTTGCGTGGCTGAGCGCACGGCGGGGTTGTCCCATTGCTTGAGACCGGCGGTCATCAGCGCCTGGATGTTCGAGGTCAGGAGCCGCGACGAGGCCGAGGCCGCGTTGGTCCAGAGCTCACGCAAGATGTCTTCCTCGGCCTCGTCGGCATAGGTCTTGTACTGGGCGTTCTTGTATTCGCCCCCGGCGACGATCTTGTTCACCTCACCAAGATTTGGCGTGCCGCGCTGGATCGCCAGCAGGCAGGCCGCGACAAAGATCGACTTGCCGGCCTCGGAAAAAGTGTCGAGTGTCTTGTTGTCCTTGTCGAGGAAGAGGTCGGCGAGGATCGAGACCTCGGTGAAGCGCTGCGCGAATGTCGGGGCCTTCGCAATCCGCGCAAGGGGGTTGTAACGATGCGTGGCATTGGCCCAGTCGAAGGGGCTGAAGCGATAGACCTCGTCGCCGTTCACCGCCCGAAGCCGCGCGGTCTTCTCGAAGTTCTCGCCCTTCACGTCGAGCACCACGACCGAGCCCGCGAAACTCAGGAGGTTCGGGATCACGAAGCCCACACCCTTACCGGCGCGGGTCGGCGCGACCATCATCACATGCGGGATCGTGGTGGAGGAAATGAACTCAGCCTTCGAGGTCGGCGCGCCGAGCTTGCCACAGACGAATCCTTTGCCGGGGGCCTGCAGCATGTCGTTCTTCTTCAGCTCTGCCTTGGTCTGCCAATGGGCCGAGCCGTAGTCGTCCCGCTCCTTCTTCCAGGTCCAGGCGAGCGCCAGGACCCCAAGCCCGATGGCTCCGAAGCCGACGGCACCAAAACCCACCTTGAAGGCTTCGGGATGCGCCGCGCGCGCGCCCGCGCTCGCCTTCCAGAGCGCCAGCATGTCGAAACTCTGAAACCCGGTTTTCAGGGCCAGGGTCAGGTAGAAGGCGGCGACGATGGTTCCGATGACGGCGCCACAGATCACACCGAAGAGGAGCGCGGCCCAGAGGGGAAGTGTCTTGGTCATGGTGGTCATCTCCCCCTTAGAATTCCATCTCGTCATCGAGACCGCGGTCCCGACCAAGATCGCGGCCCATCTCCTGCGCTTCCTGCTGGCCGCGCAGCCGCGCGACTTCGGTTGCCTTGTCCTGCTGCAACCCGGCGGCGCGGTCGGTGAAGACCTGGTCACCGGTCTCCTCGAAGGTCATTTCGAGGAACTCCTGCGTGACGGTGATCTGGTCGAGCTTGCTTGGCAGGGCCGCATCCAGCACCTCGTAGTTGCCACGGCGAAGTTCGGCCAAGCCTTCTTCGCCCAGTTCCTTGAAGAGCTCGGATTGCAGGGTCCGCTCGACCGTCTCTTCCTGTTCCTCGGTGAGCTTGCCGTCGCGCAACATGTCGGCGAGGTCCTGCAGGTAGGGATTTGGTGTCCGGTCGTCCTCGTCGACGAGCGGCAGCGTTGCCTCCTCTTCATCCGCGAGGGTCCGGCCGATTTCGACGCCCATCTCCTTGGCGCGTTCCATCAGTGCGTCCATCACCCCGTCAACTTTCTCGAGCGCGGCATCCAGTTGGTCGTCATTGGCGGTCTCGATGCTGAGACCGTCCTTCGCCAGCACCGCGTTCATGTCCCGCTCGACCCAATCCTGCGCCATGCCGTAGTTCCGCGTGCCGCCCGCCGAGATGCGCGCCACCAGTTCCTCGCTGTCCATGCCTGCCTCCTCGGCGCGCTCGAGCACCTCACGCAGCCCCTCGTCCTTGCCGGACTGCAGCGCGGCGATCAGCACCTCGCTGCCCGCCCCCGGCGGATAGGGTTCTTCGAGCTGCTTGCCAAAGCGCGCGCGCAGGTCCGGATCCGGCACCATCTGCGAAAGGTCCGCGATGATCGGCGCAGCCTTGGCTTCAAAAGCGGCGCGCTCGGCCGGGTCCAGTGCCTCGGCTTTGAGCCTCAGCGCCTCGATCGTGCGCTCGGAATAGTCGATCGCGTCACCGACGGTCTTGATGTCCTTCATGTCTATCTCTCCTTCGGTGAAGTTCCACGGCGTGCACGAACCAAGCCCGTCCGCCATGCCGCGCACGGCGCGCGCCATGTGGTGCCGGTCCATCCGGTCCAGCAGGTCGGCGAGGTTCTTGTAGCCCTTCGCGAAGCCCACCACCTGCGCCTGCGCGATGGCGGACTCTTGCGCGGTCATGACGATTTCGCGCGGCAGTCGGGCCTCTTCCTTGGCGCGGTAGATCTCCTCGATGCCGGCGGGCTTCTCGAAGATGCCCCGCTCGAGCCGGGTGGTGGCGTCGAGCATGACGCCATACGCTTCGGCGATCTCGGCCTGCTTCTCGCGCATGAGCTGCGGCGACATCACACCCTCGGCCCAGCAGGAGAACCAGGTGCCCTTCTCGACGCCGCGGTTGTTCAGGATGATGTGCGCGTGTTTGTGCGCCCGGTCGTCATGGACCGCGAGAACATAGTCCCACTGGTCGCCGTATTGGCCGCTCTCGAAGAAATGCTCCGTCCAGTCCATCGCGATGTCGCGGACCTGGTCGACCGTCACATCGGTCGGGAACGAGAGCAGCATGTGCGAGGTGAAACCGAGCTTGGTCGAGCCGCGCCAAGTCCCAGCCCAATCCTCGATGATGTCTTCCTTCTGCTCCTCAGAAAGCACCGCCGCGTCGGTCAGGGCATTGGTCATGGTCGAGTAGGTGTAGAGGGCCTTGTCGTTGATGTAGGAGATCTGCGCCCCGAGCGAAGCACGCGTCTTGCAGCCCCCCGCCCGGATCCGCTTGAACACCGCCGCCCGGCTTTGCCCCGAGGCCACCTTCAGCGCATTGCGCGCCGACATGGATCCGACGCGCGCAAAACTCCGACCCTGCCGACGCCCCGCCAGCCGCGCGTCGATCCGCGCCGCGGCCTGGCCCCGGATGCGCTCATCCTCCCAGAGCCGCCCCATGACCGAGGCGTAGAGGGCGAGCGGATCAGCCATTTCGAGAGTTCCGGTTCTTCAGCAAATCATCGGGTATCGCCGTTCGCGTTCGAGGCTTGCCGAGAGGCAGCGAAGGGCGATCCAATTCTGAACCGGAACTCTCACGCACGAGCCTCAGACCGCTCCCGATCGTGCGCGGGCCATCCTCCAGAACCGCGCTCTCCGCGCCCTGCCCTTCTTCCTTTTGTGGCCACTCCCGATGGCGCAGCGCCTGCGCCGTATCCTTCATCCGGCCCATCTCACGGCTCATGGACTGCGCCAGATCAAGGAGCTCGATCAGCACCGCGCGGTCCGCCTCCGAGACCTCCAGCCGACCGCGATGGACCGACTTGGCGAGCACCAATCCGGCGTCGCACACATCCTTCGCCTGCCGCCACGCCGCGCAGAATTCCGAGACCAGATCGCGCGGTACATCGAGGAATCCACACCGCCCGCGAAGCACCGCGTTGAGTGCCTGGGATCGGTTGGCAAAGCCCCGCTCACGCCACTCCGCATCGAACGCTGCAAGCTCAGTCTGACTGGCCCGGAACGCCACCGTCTCGCTCGGATCGCGTACCGCGAGCCCCTCGCCCGCCTCCTCTTTCGCGAGCCGGTTCACATGACGCGGAGAGATGCCAAATGCCGCCGCCAGGTCCTTCGCACTCTCACCCGCCGCAAAGCGCCGCGCCACTTCGATGCGCTCTTCAAGCTTCAGGTTTTTCGCTGGCCTCGGCACTAGGACGTTCTCCCGCTTCCAAGGAAAAGATGCATGCGCAGACGCGCGCGAGGCAGCGATTGCCCGCAATCGCGTTCGCGTGCGGCGGAGCATTCAGCTTTGCGGGAAACGCCCATGACAGACCCCTCGGACAAAATGTGCAAACATTGGCCCTATCCTGCCAACGTCTTCCTACTCTCCTTCGCTTATACTTCAATACATCACATTGCGCAATATTACGTTTTGCGTGCCGTGTCTTTTTGCTGGAAATAAGGTGTACTCAAGACCGCTGCGCAGCGCAGCATGGAACGGACGCAGTCCACAATGATACGCGGCAATCAGGTCAAAAGACTCTGCTGAAACTGTTACCCAATCAGCAGGTGACGACAGGCAAATCGAGCGCCCGAGCCGGTCACGGATCGGGCGCCAGGAACACGAATACGGCCCGCGCGAGAAAGCGCGGCCACACCCTCTGAGGGAGTCACGAAGCTTCTGAGAGTCGACGTCAGACCCCTGCGGATTCGAAGACCCGCAGGGGTGTCTGGGTCAGTGACCCAGTCCCTGATTGCGCAGATCGTCGTAGCGGCTGCGGGCGATCAGCGCCTCGGTCTCGAGGCTGTCGAGTGTCTCGGGATGGGTGTCTTCATCAAAGGCGGCGAGGTAGGCTTCGATGGCCATGTCGGCTTGCAGTTCCGCGAGGTCGATGGATTGTTCGAGTGTCATGGTGTGATCCTTTCCGTTGATCGTCGTTGGACGGATCGTGGAAAAGACCGGGGGCATGAGAGCGGGCTGCACCCGGCACGGGGCGGAATGAAATGGAGCACGCCGGGGGCAGGTTTGTTGTGAGCGATGCCCCGCAACGCTCACGGCGTCAGCCGTCCAGAAACCTGCCCCCGGCGTTGCCGACCGCTCGACCCCGGGCTAGCGATCTGAGAGGCCAACAGGTCGACGGAAAGGCGCGCGGCGGTGACACGGGCGCGAGACGTTGCTCCCCGGACGCATGACGTTGATCTGGGGTTTCCTCGCCTGCGGCCAAAGATGTGTTTGCCAACCCAACGGCTTCGCCAAGACCACCCTGGCGCGGGTCGCCCGACTGAGAGGAGGATTGCGCTTGCCTCGCTCAGCTGGCTCCCAGTTCTCCCTGCTGACATTCGGTTTCGCCTCGGGTTCGCGCGATCCTCGCTGTCACTGAACTGAAAGATCGGCGTCGCATCGGCGACCGATCCAGTCTGACTGCCCGACTCTATGTCCGCGTCCGAAATATGCGGCATTCTTCGGACACGGGTTTCGGACCCGAACTGCTGCCATTCCTCAGAACGAGGAAAGGCCAGACCGCCGGAGCGGTCTGGCCCTTGGCTTAGGCTGCGTCTTTGGGACCCCAGGGGATGACGGCCTGCAGGGACAGATCGTCCTGGTTCGCGGCCTTGCCGAGGTTGGCGTTGAAGCCGTGATCGCGGATGGTCAGCGTGTAGTAATCGGCGCCGGTCTCCTTGTTCTGCTTCTTCCAGATGCCGCCGCACTCGACCAGTTTGCCGCGCGGGGAGCGGCCGAGGACGCGGTGCGTGGGGGCCATCGGGTTCGTGCTCGCGACGGGTTCGACCGTAATGTCGAGGTCGAAGGTCAGGGTCGAGATGGAGCCGACGCCCTTGGCGGTTTCGATGTCGGCGCTTGTGAATTTTATGCAGTTCGTGGTCATTGCTCTTCTCCTTGTTTGCGTTGCAATGATGGTCACCTTGCAGCTGGCCAAGGACTGGCCACACCGAAGGCGAAGCGCAGCGGAGAGGGGTAGGCGCCGGTCTTTTTGATCCGCGAGGAATGGCCCGCAGGGTCAGGGGAAAAAGATCGGCGACAACCTTTGTGGACGGGACGACAGCTGCGACCAGCATGTCATGCAACTCAGACAAAAGGAGAAGTGCGGTGGCCGCGAAGGAAACGGGGTGAACAGCTGATGGAGATTGCCGGGGGCGGTGTCTTTTCTGCCCTCTCACGCCGAGCCGCAGCCGGAAGGGTTCGCGCTTTGCCGGGCCTTGCCTAACGTGGCGCGATCGCTCGCATCCATGGCAAGCTGGTTGAGTGCGGTGCCATCTGGCTGAGCGATTTCAAGCAAACCGTGGAGACATCTGCACTGGGCGCGGTTCCTCCCGATTTCGAACGAACCCTCTACGGCAGCCCAATCATTTGCGATTTCTTGCATCGCGCGGATCACCGGCCCTTTGCCAGCTGTGGCAAATGTAATCCGTAGGTCGTCGAACAGCGTTTGCCGCCAATGATGGCAGAACAGCATGTCCGGCAATGCGAGGAGCAACGCTGACTGAGGCGCGGTCGACGAGACCATTGAGGCGACCCGCCCGCCCCAGCGACCGTAACCGAACGGCCGAGGTGAAACGTTGCCACGACCATGCGACGGCACGGCCAGCAGCACGTCGCAGGGAGAGGCGGCGGTTCAGCTCGGGGAGGGCGGCTGCGCGCAGCCGGCCGAGTAGGGCGCGGTCCTGGCCAAAGGGCAGGAGGGGCCAAGATCATGAAAACCTAAACTTTGCACATCAAAAAAACCTAAACACCGCTCAAGGCTCACGGCAGTCCGCGACAAAGATGTGATCGACATGAAAGCCG
Source organism: Salipiger abyssi (assembly GCF_017311415.1). Classification (GTDB taxonomy): domain Bacteria; phylum Pseudomonadota; class Alphaproteobacteria; order Rhodobacterales; family Rhodobacteraceae; genus Salipiger; species Salipiger abyssi_A. The sequence continues at coordinate 25,701 of NZ_JAEKIS010000017.1, forward strand.
GTTTGGCGTGTTTCGTTTTTGCTCACCATGGGTATGCAACGAGGCCAGAAACTGAACCTTCTGGCGATCACAAAGACGCCGAAAGCAAGCAACGTGCCCCACATCACTCTGGACGCGAATTGGCCTTATCTTGAAGATCCATCAGACGAGCCATTAGGGCATCGAAAGCGATGGCGTCTGACTGAAGCAGCCCCGCTTCCTGCATTTTCTGGTAGTCTTGGACCAGCGCCTCCAGGGCCGCCCCCTCTGGGATCAGGCAAAGCGACCCTGAGACGGCATCGGCATAGCTAATCGTCGCACCCGCACGATCAGTTTCGCGGAAAAAGTGCTGTTTGTGCTTCGCGACATCTTGAGCAAGCGTCTTGTCCTCCAGCGCCCGTGCAGCGACACCCACAGCCTGCAGCCTATCAAGATCGTACCAGTGACGCGCATAACGGTCGCCGCCTCGAAACGCGCACCGCAAGCAGTAGGCATGGATGGCCGTCGCTTTCTCCCAAAACGTCCGCTCGGCCATCATCACACGAGGCGTGGCGACGGGCGTGAGCAACTCAGGTAGCGCCTGAGAGAGGTCACAAACCACTTCGTGACGCTGCGCCGGTTCGCCTGTCGACCTAGCACCAAATTCCAACAAGACCGAGGATCGAACATATCCACTGCCGCTGCGCACCGCGTCGTAGTCCAGATAGATCTTGTCACCTTCTACACGGATTTCTGCCGGGAGCGCCGCTGCCTTGACCTTGTCCGACAACATGGGGGCAACTTTTGAGCCGGCCCACTCACCCAAGCGATCCCGAACGGCTTCGGTCCATTTCTGAGCTTGCGAGCGGCTTGGCGGATATGGATCGTTGGGGTCCTTGATGAGATCCGGAATGATCTGCCTGATGTCATATGTCAGGTCGACATCCTCTGAAAACCGGTCGATCGCCTTGTAGACCTTGGAAAGCGACGTTCCACCCTTGAAAACCAGGTGTTCGCCGAGATCACTGTCGAACAAGGCGTCAAGCACCCAGACGACCCAGATGTCCTTTTCCAAGAGGTCTGCTGGCCGCCCCAGTTTTGAGGCGGCCACTTCCAGCGCGTCAATCTTGTCTTCGCGTGACAGGGAAAAGTAAGTTTGGCTTTCTGTCATTGCGATGGCGCGAGCGCGCTAAGTTCCTTGGCCATCCAGGTTGGCGCAGAGGCGCGAAGGCTCAGAAGCTCGCGCTGCTCCTCTTCGTTCAACGTCGCCTTGATACGCCTCAAAGCCTGAGCAGCTTCGGATTTGCCGAAATAGGCAAGCGCCCGAAAAGCGTGCCCGGCACGGCTGTTGGGCGCACGAAGCTGCCAGCTCGGCACATGTTTAAGCTCGACGCTTTGCGCTCCGAGCTTCAGATGACGGCTCGGCCCGGAGGTCCAATAAATCTGACGGGATGGGTTCTGCGTCGAAATGCCGAGCAGGTTCGCTGCCGACGCTCCGCTTTGCGACACGCGCTCACCTGTTGATTTCGCAATGTGCTCAACCACGGCCTGAACCGAGGGCGCCCGGCTGCCGAAGCGGGTTTTCACAGGCAAGGCAAACAATCCGCGTCTCACACGCAGAAGCTCCCCACGCCGAACCAAACGCGACAGCGCCTGGTCGACCGCGGCACGCTCTCCGAGGTGCAACAACTCCCGCGCCGACAGGGTCGCACCCTCCGGCAGCGCTTCAGCATAGGCCTTGATCGCTTGAGATGTGGTTTGCATGTTCGCCTCCTAGTGTCAGATATGTAGCTTGATTTCTGACAGTTTTCAAGCTGAAGCTTCCGCGGCTAGGCGAAATAAACGGCCCAAAACGGTCACTACTGAATGTTCAGCGTTGCTGTGCAGCTTCCTGAAAGGTCCCGTCGGCCGCAGCCATCACGACCTCGTCCTCGGCCATCCATTGGTTGGAGATCAGAAACCTGCGGATCGTATCGGGGGCTTCGGAATAGAGCACTAGCGCGAGGCTCTCTTCGGCGCGGGTGCAAGTGACATAGAGCAAGCGGCGGGTGCGCTCGATCGTGGTTTCCTCGCCATTGTCCGCCTTTTTTTGGGCGGTTGGGCCCAAGGGTTTCACACCAAACAGCGTCTCGTAAGAAGCAAGGCCCTTGAAGCGAGTATGGACGTCGTCGGCGATTACCATGACCCGGGGAAATTCGAGCCCTTTGACCCCCTGGTGGGTGCCAAAGGGGCTGCGATCTTCGACATAGGCGAGGTAGCGCGCCACTTGGGAAAACGGGGCATCAAGCGCCTGCGTCCAGGCCTCGGTGATGGTGGGTTCAGTGGGTGGTGTGTCCTCGGGCGTGGTCAGGTCCAGCTCGTCAAACAAGGGATCAAGCTCGGCAAGGATATCGGCCATGTCCTCGGCCGCCGGATTGTCGTCAGGCAAACAGGGTCGAAGCTGGTCAGGGATCGGGAACAACCGGTGCTCGGCCACGACTGCCAACACGTCGGCACAACTCGGATCCGGTTCGTCCTTAAATAGCGTCATCAGCGCCGCAACGCCCGCCCGTGCCGCGTCGAGGCCAGAAGCCTGGCCCCCGCGCCCCGTCCGGATACCTCTCTTATCGACCAGCGGTGAGCCGTCGCGCAGCACTGCCATCGCGGCAAAGGCATCCCCATTCCTTTGTGCCGTCACCAAAGGCAAGACCCGGTGGGTGAAAAGCCGCATCGCAGGTAAGGTGCCATCGCGAAACCCGTCCTTGAGCTTGTCGGGTTTGCTCAATGGCTCAAACAGTTCACTAAAACCAAGACGCGCGGCGGCCATGTGACGCTCGATCGTAAGTGTCTTGATCGCCTCCGCGTTCTGCCACGCGGGGTCTCCGGTGATGCGGGCCATGTCCGCACAAGCGAAGGCTTCAAAGGCTCCGCGATCCGTGCCCTCGCTTGGTGCAAGAAAGACGCGCACGGTGCCACCCGGTTTGTCTTCGCGCGCCCGCTGCTGGCGGCCATCATCGTCGCGCCGGATCGAATTCGCCAGGTCCACGATCCGCTTGCGGCTGCGGTGGTTCATCTGTTTGGCCGGTTGCGAAAAATCCCCCACTCGCTGGTCAAGATCGCGCAAACCATCGGTATAAATGCGCTGCATCGTGTCCCCGAGCAGCCCTAGGGCGATGCGGCCGCGATGGCGCGCCTCGAAGGTCAAGAGCGCCTCCATCAGCGGTTTCATCGTGTCCTGACTCTCATCGATCAGGATGAACGGATAGCGCGCCAGAACGATGTTCTGAAACGTCTCGCTTTCAGTCAGGAAATGCGCGGCGAGCGCAATGACTTCGGTATGTTGCAGCGCATCGCGGCCGAAATTGTCCCCCTCGGGCGCATAGGTGAAGGCGCGGATTTCAGCCAGGCGCTCCAGACGCTTCGTCTTGGAGGCCATCTTCTTCTCGCGTTTGTCATGGGCGTCGGTGCCCACACGGCCCTTCGCATGGGCTGCTTGGATCTCGGCAATTTCTGTCCGCAGGTTGCTCTCTAGCCAGCCCCGAATATCCGCCGTGCGCCCCTCGATGAGCGACCAAGCGAAGCTGTGGATGGTCTGTACCTGAAACACCGGATCGGCCTTGACGCGGCGTGTGATCTCATCTGCGGCGGCGTTGGTATAGGTGATGACGGCGATCTTGCGGCTGTGTTTGCGCAAGGTGGTCAGGGTCTGTGTGTCCAATCCCTCAAGTGCCTCCTTGAGAGATCGCGTCTTTCCAGATCCCGCCCCGGCAAAGAGAAAGAAGCTGCGCGGCTGACCAAGGGACAGGCACGCGCGAATCGTCGCGTCAGCGCCCGCGTCGCGGGTAGCGTCGGTCACGTCTGTCACGCCGCGCCCTCCACGCCCTTCAGCTGGCTCGCGAGCCAGGTAAGGCCGGTGTTGATATAGGGCGGCGCGCGCAACACTTTGATGTCTTTGATGTACAGAAGATCCAGTGCGAAGGCGGCCTTTTCCGGTCTTTTTGCCAACCTTTCAAAGAGCGCCTTGGCGAGGTCTTCAGGGGCCTGAGCCTCAGCGATGGATTTGGCAAAGGCACGGGTCATGAGGCAGGAGAACTCTGTTCCTGCGGCGTCCGTCACGGCTTTCGGGTTAGTCAGGACCAGAGCATCCTCGAAGGTGCTGGGCGTGACGCTCGTGGACACCGAACCAAGTGTCACTTTTTGCGGGGTTTGATAGCTGACGGCGATGGGGCGGTCAGGGGCCGTGTGACACAGAGCCGTGGGGGGAGAGCCTAACAGCTCATCGATCTCTGCCAGCTTGGGGAGCCAGGTCTTTAGCACGTGGTTGGCTGTGGTTTGAGCAGCCCCGCAGCAAGGCTGGACCGATTCTTTGACGACCTTCCCGCCTTTGTCGACCGCTGCCACCGCGTCGAGATCGGTGATGATCAGCGTCGGCACCTCCAGCGCCTCGATCAGAGGCCGCAGCCTATGCGCGTGACTGCCCCCCAGCTCTAAAAAGGATAGATAGGCTGCAGCCAAATCAGGGTAGTGATGTTGGATCAGATGCGGCAGCAGAATTCGCTCCGCAGCACCCTCGATCACGATGATGGCGTCGGCAAAGAATAGATCAAAATGTGTGCTCAGCAGATAGCGCGTCACGAAGCGATGGGTTTCATTGTCCGCACCAAAGAGCCCAGTCATATTCGCCACACTGGCCGTGGGCACAACTCCGTGACTTGGCAGCTCGCGCTTGAAGTAACGCAGCTCCTCAAACGCGGCGGCGTGTGCAATATGGCCCGAATGGGTGCTCACGACCAGCTGAGTGGTAAAGGCCGAGCCCTCCTGCTCCAGATCTTTATGGTTGCGCAGCACCTTGTGGGCCCTAGCCATAAAGACCTGCTGTACCTGAACATGCAGATGCGCCTCCGGTTCCTCGATTAGCACCAGTTGCAGAGGTTCGATACCCTTGTCGTCTGGGGTCACTAACTGCGATTTGAACTTGCCTACTTGCATCCAGTCATCCCGGAAACGCATTAGCTGAAACACCATGGAGATCAGGTTCTGGAAGCCGAGGCCATTGTAGCTTTCAGGCAACTTCACCCCGGAAGTGTCGCCCGAGATATCGTATTGCACCGCAGCCGGGTGATCGAGCCCGTCAACCGGTTTGATCTGCGTGGCTATGAAGAGTTTCGGATTGTTCAGCCCGCCGGGGTAGCCGAGACTTTCCAGTTCCTTGATAGCATCAGCGAAACCATCCTTGAGCCGGGCATTAAAGGTGGTTTCGGCATCATGGATTGCCTCGAGCGCTTTGACGTCGTTCGGCGTGGGGTCCTTTTCGGGGTCGATATGTTTACGGAAATAGGGCTGAATCTGGCTGGCAATCTTGCGGCTAGTTGCGTTCGTCGGTTCATCGTCGTCGCCATTACTGTCCCCTGCGTCTGCGAAACCGCGTTGCGCGTTGATCTCACGAATGTGGATGAGTCCAGCAAAGGGGTTCGAACCGATCCCCTCCGACAAGGCCGGCAGGGCATGCGGCTCAACCGGCCCTGTCGTGGTGAAGCTCATGGGATCCAGAAGATGGGCGTTAAGCTCGAATAGGTCCCTCAGGCGCTTGTCTAGAAATTCTCGAAAGTCACGTGGCCAAAGCGCGAACCCTTTGGCCGTTGCGCCGCCGGGTTGCAGCGTCTGAGCGGCCTCTCGTGCGGCCAGGTACTGCGCCTTGATGTCCGCCCCCTTCTTTGGCTCCAAGCGTAGGCGCACGCCCAGCAAGCCACCAGTCCAGGTCAGTGTTGGGATCAGGTGCGCGACATGGTGCAGCTCTGACGTGTCAGCATGGAGCCAGACGTCAATGAACGGAAGCTGGGCCAGGAGCGGGCTGAGATCCACCTCGACCTCCTGTGTCCAGGCTCCCGCGATCTGTTCAATTGCGGCCCAGTTTGAGGCTGTCACATCACGCGTGTCGATACCGCCGCGATCCTTAAGGAATTTGCGCAGCGCCTTCATGGCCGATGTCTTGCCGCTGTTGTTGGCCCCGACGAGCAGGGTCTGCTTGTCCGACATATCCAGACGGGCGCGCCGCAATTTGCGAAAATTGAAAACTTCAATGCGTGTAAGCTTCATAGTATTGGTGTCCCCCTCGCAGAGAATGCTGCGATAGTTTTTCTATATATACTCGTCCTGCGGGTGTGTAGCCGTACTCAACCGTCAGGGTTCTCCCAGTATTCACTGTCTGGCTATTTGCTTCGCAGATTCACAGGAGATGCTGTGGAAATCGCATGCTGGGTTATGGGCCTCTCATCGGCCGTGAGGCGGAACGCCGGAGGCCTTGCCGCCAATAAATGCAAGAGACTTCGGTCAGAATAAGTGAAACGATTATCGCTTTGTAATCGCGTGACTTTCTTGGCACGCAGATGAATCGTTGCACCGCAAATGAAACGATAAGCACAACGGCGGACTTCACTCTCAGGATCGGCAACGCGTTACCCGCAATCGATTTGTGGCGCTTCGCCCACGACACCCGCATCCACCAGCTGCTCCCGATCGGGAAGATCGCGAAGGCTCTCCAACCCGAAGGCAACAAGGAACTGCTCGGTGGTGACGAAGGTATAGGGGGCCCCTCGCCGGGGCGACCTTGGCCCAGTCCCGATCAGGTTGCGTGCATGCAGCCGCCCGATCAGATCGCGACTAATCTCCTTGCCGAAGATATCCTTGAGCCCGTCGCGCGTGATCGGCTGGTGATAGGCGATGGCGGCCAGAACCGCGACGTCGAATTCGCTCAGGTCCAGCAGTTGATCCCCGACATCTGCCGCCGCGCGGATCGCGGGGGCGTAGGTGGCACGCGTGCGGAACATCCAGCCGCCAGCAACCTGGGCGATCTCGAAGGCCCGCCCCTCCAGATCGGCCGCAAGGTCCTCGACCAGCAGATCCACCGAGGCCCCCTGCCCGACGACGCGGGCAAGGTCTTCACGCGGGACCGGCGCGGTCGAGGCAAACAGCACCGCCTCGATGCGGCGCATCCATTCCCGCCAGCGCAGCTCGGGCGGCAGGTCGGACAGCTCGCGATCCAGTTCGGGGTCAGGGCGATCGTTTGCCATCGCTACAGCCCGTAGAGCCGGAAGGTGTCGCGCCCGGTCAGCTCGCGCACGGCGCCGAGGTCAACCAGCCGGTCACATAGCCGCCGCGCGGCGCGATCCGGCAAAGGCAAGGCACTAGGCGCCACCGCGTCCTGCGTCAGGAATATTTCCACCGCCGCCCCTGCCCCCTTGGCCCGAAGCTTTGGTGCGACCGCTTTCAAATGCGCCGCCCGACGCGCGAGATCGGCAGCCTGCCGGACAGCCTCGGCCCCCGATGATACAAGGGCGCGATGGCAGGCGAGACGCAAGTCGTCGCCTTGCTTGCGCAGGTCAGCGCGTTTCAGGCCCGGGGCCAGCAGCGGCACGACACGATCCCAACCGAGGGCTTGGGCAAGGGCCGCATCCGCGAGGACCAGCGCCGCAACCTCCTCCCGCGGGGCGTCGACCAGAACGGCCTCCAGCACTGCCGCTGCTCGCGCTACCGGCCCGCCCTGCCCTGCATCAAGCCAAACTGCTATCCGCGCTGGATCGAGTTGCGGCAAGGCCCGGTGCAAGGTCCCGATCGACACCTGCCGCTCCGCCGCGCGTTGCCAAGACTGACAGACCGCGCCCGCCGGACCGGGCAGATCGCCCGGACGCAGCAGATGCACCGTATCGCGCAACTCCCCTGCCCGCTCGGGCCGACCGGCAAACGCGACACAAGCTTCGGCCGCGCGCAGCGCGAGGCGGTCCCGCAACAAGGCTTGGGGCACATCCGCGCGTCCCAACACAAGATGCAGGTGGGTCAGCGCTGCGCCCGACAAAAACGCAACATCTTCAAGGGTTTCAGCGCGTACAGAGGTGACCCAGGCGGGCATCCGGGGTAACGTGTCTGGGTCGGTGATGTGATCCGGTCGGGCAACTGTCATGACCAAAGCCTATATCACCACGGCGCTTTTCGCCACAAAAATTCATAGAAACCGCCCCGCCTTCCCGTATCGTATTATGTCCAATAAGTTTGCATTATCGGACATGAAGTAATATGCTCTGCGATATGTCAGAAAACAACGAGAAATCGAGCTCATCCGCGCCAAACGGGTCTTCGGTCAACGAGGACAACGAGAGAGATCACCGTGACGGCGACGCTTTAAGCCTGCCGTCCTTTGTGGCCGGCTCTGGCACCCTTGATCGGCTGGTGGACACCGCGCGCGACTATGCCCGCGCCGCGGCCTCGGACAAGACGCTGAAGGCCTATGCGAAAGACTGGGCGCATTTCGCGCGATGGTGCCGGATGAAGGGCGCGGAGCCTCTGCCCCCGTCGCCCGAAATGATCGGGCTCTACCTTGCGGACCTGGCGTCCGGTTCGGGCCTCTCCCCTGCCCTTTCGGTATCGACAATCGAACGCCGCCTTTCCGGCCTCGGTTGGAACTACGCGCAGCGAGGGTTCACTCTCGATCGCAAGAACCGCCACATCGCCACCGTACTGGCCGGGATCAAACGCAAACACGCCCGTCCGCCGGTGCAGAAGGAAGCGATCCTGGCCGAGGACATCCTCGCGATGGTAGCCACCCTTGCTTTCGACCTGCGCGGGCTGCGGGATCGGGCCATCTTGCTCCTCGGCTATGCAGGTGGTCTGCGTCGGTCGGAAATCGTCAGCCTCGACGTACATAAGGACGACACACCGGATTCCGGCGGTTGGATCGAGATCTTCGACAAAGGCGCCCTGCTCACCCTCAATGCCAAGACCGGCTGGCGTGAGGTCGAGATCGGACGCGGCTCGAAGGATCAAACCTGCCCCGTGCATGCGCTCGAACAATGGCTGCACTTCGCCAAGATCGACTTCGGTCCAATCTTCGTCGGCACCTCGCGCGATGGCAAACGCGCATTGGAAACGAGACTGAACGACAAGCATGTCGCGCGCCTGATCAAGCGCACGGTTCTGGACGCCGGCATCCGGTCGGACCTGCCTGAGAAAGACCGCCTGGCGCTGTTCTCCGGCCATTCGTTGCGCGCCGGTCTCGCCAGCTCCGCCGAAGTCGACGAGCGCTACGTCCAGAAGCAGCTTGGCCACGCCTCGGCCGAGATGACCCGCCGCTATCAGCGGCGCCGCGACAGGTTCCGGGTAAACCTGACCAAAGCCGCCGGTCTCTGAGCCCCTGCCCTATCACGCCGCCTGCCCACTGAGCCTACCATAGAAGCTGCGCTCGAGATGCAGCTCCCCTGCCCCGGCTTTCTCTACCATGCCCCGCAGATAGCCGCCCGGCGAGGCAACCTCGCCCGCACTGTGCTTCTCGAAGACGAGGGCAAACGCGGCCGTGGCCACCTGGGTGCCCATTCGGTCCTGCGCCACGTTCCAGGCATGCTCAGAGATCCCGATCATCGGCCTGAGTTGACCGGCAACCCGGTGCAGATCGCCCCAATCCTTGAGGAATCCACCCAAATTCCGCGCCCAGGACGCGAATTCCGGACAGGCCTGCATGATTGTCGGCAGGTCGAGCGCTGTGCGCTTCTTGCGCACCTCGGCAACCCAGTCTTCCAGCTCCCTGTCAACCCGCTCTTCCGGTGGCGCATTGGGCACCACACCCGCAGCTTCCTCTTTTTCAGAGGAATTACTAGTTACAGGATCAAGTTGGTTTGTAATTAGTATATGAGGTTCAGAAATGACCTCCCTGGGGTTCATTTCTTGAGTCTTCTCCATGACTTGGGCATCTTTATCATCGGTGTTTTCCACAGGTTTCGCCGCGCCCGTCGCTTTGAGATAGGCCGCCTCAACCCGTTCCTGGAGTTCCTTGAACCATGTGAACAAGCGCACCAGCTGTTCGGACGCTTCGTGTCGGCGCGGTAGCCGGTCGAGAAGCTCTTCGAAAAGCCCCGTGAATTGCCTCCAGGGCCCGCGCAACGCGCTGCTGAGAGCTGCCTCGATCCGGGCTCGGATCATCCGGCGCGCCACAGTGATCTGGCGCTTCAGGCGCTGGCAGAGTTCGCGCTCGGCCTGCAAATCGGCATGCAGTTCCTCGAACTCCTCGACACGGGCTGAAAGCGGCGACAGATCGAAGCCATAGGCCTCGACGATCCGCCCCTCTGCGTCCCTGCGGCCCCACCGCTTGCCATTGGGGCTATCCTGGAAGGAGATCACGCCGATCTCAGCAAGGCGCCGCGCGTGGCGCTTGAGGGCAGACAGCGAAAAACCCGTTTGCTCCATCAGATAGGCGTTCGACGCCCAGACGATCGGACGCTGCCCCTCCTCCCAATCCTGGGCCTGAGTGAAGGCCCCCAGTGTATCGAGGAGCATCATGTCGCCGGCTTTCAGGCCGATATGTGCCCCCACGCGCTTGAGTGCCACGAAGGCCCGTGTTTTGGGTACTGCTACCCGTTCACCGGCTTGGGCAAGTTGCTCAGCAACCCCAAGACCCGGTGTCGGCTTGCGCCAACCTGTATGTTTCATGCCTGTATCTCACCTCCGGTTAGTTGGAGGCAAAAGAAAGCCGTTCGCTCAGGAGCGTTCGTCGTTGACAGTGATTCGTGGGAGAGGTATCTTCTAAGCGACCAAACTTTTCAGATTAGCTCTCAGGCCACACTGCTTGGGGGCTTTTCTTTTGCCTAGATCATTGTTCCGACTGCTCCTCTTTTGTCGCGAGGAAATCGCTGTAGAGCTGATCCAGTCGACCGGAGAGAAAGTCCCCGAACTCGGTTGAATCTTGCGCCGTTAGCGAAATACTGAATGCCTTACCGGACCGCCCGATGACGCCTTTGATGCGGCCTTTGCCGGCGGTCCAGGTGCGTTTTTTGGGCGCAGCGCGTGCTTTACGGCGCTTCGGCGCCCTGCCGGCTTCTGCCAGTTTGCTGTGCAAGAACTCGAAGCGAGCATCACTATCGAGATGCTGAAACCCGTCAAACTCCAAGGCTACTTTCAGGATCTTGTCATTCGCGGGCTCCAAAGCCAGCTTTTTGAAATCCTCCCAACGATCCCGTCCGATCTGCTTGGCTGGGCCAATCTGCTCGATAACGTCCCGCGGAACGTTCTGAGCCACCGAGAGCATGCGCGAAAGCAGTGTCCCATCAATGGTCAACGCGGCTTGGATCACATCCTTTGCCTGCCCCATATCCAAGAGATTCTTCGCGAACAGCGCCTTCTCGATGAACGAGAGATCTGCGCGTGCCGTATTTTCCTGCCCTTGAGCAAGAATGTGCGCCACATCGTCCATTGGTTTGACAACAGCGCGAACCTTACGGTTGAGCGCCGACGCAACTCGCACACGGCGATGCCCGAAGACGATCATATAGCGGCCGTCTAATTCCGGATGCGGGCGAAGCAATACTGGTGTGTCCTGGCGGCCGGCAGCGATCGATGCCTTCAGTTCATCGAACGCCTGATCGTCATCACTGAGGCGATCCGAGACAAAGGACACGTCGATCAATTGTGGATCGATCTCCACAATCGTTTCCCCTTCGAGGAGACGCTTCGAGTTCTCCGCGAGGCTGTCGATTGAAACTTTCATCGACTTCGAAGCACCGCGCATTGCGTAACCAGAGCGGCCAGAATCCTTGGGTTGCTCAGGGGAACCGCTCATGACGCTTTTCAGGAGGTCTTTCCGAGCCATCAAGCTAACTCCTTTGCTTTGCGATCCAGCCCACGCTCTGCGCTCATCCGATCAGTTGCAAGGCTGTCAAAATCGGAGATCTGCACGGCTGTCAAAATGTCGGTCATTCGCGCCCCCAGGCCTTGTGAATCAGCTCTGCGATCTCGTCGTTCACGTCGTTCAAAGAAGTGACAGCGCGATCATAGGTGGTCCGGACAAACTGCGACCGCTCGACTTCGTAGAGCGTCTGCTTCGTGATCCCTGCGTCGGATATCGCGGTCGATTTCAACACTGGAGCCGACAGCATCTGATTTGGAAACATTGCCTGGAGGAACCCGACCATCTGCTTTTGGGGGCCGTCCGTCGGTTCAAATCGCGTTACGAGGTAACGGAACCACTTCAGGCGCATGTTCGCTCCAGCGTCACGGATCGTCTTCATGATCCCGCCCAACATCAGAAGAAACTGGCTCATCGACATGACGTCCAGCATCTGAGGATGGACGGTCACAATCACCGAAGATGAGGCCGTCAGAGCGGTGAGCGTCAGGTAGCCCAACTGAGGGGGGCAGTCGATTACGACCACATCATAGCGCTCATCAACCTCGCCGAGCGCTTTGGATATCCGAGTGAAGAAGGTTCGGCCCTCATGGGGGTCGCTGCTCGTCAGTGCAACCGGGGTATCATATTCGTACTCTTGCAGTTCGAGGCTTGCCGGAACGATATCCAGATTTGGAAAGTTTGTCGGTCGGATTACTTCGGAGATGGGCTTGCGCTCGTCATCATACCGTAGTGTCTCATACAACGATGGCACGTTGTCGAGTTCAGGCTGAATACCGTGCAAAGCTGTCAGCGAAGCTTGAGGATCCAAGTCGATCGCAAGAACGCGATGCCCCTTCAGCGCCAAATGCTGAGCGAGATGAGCTGCGGTGGTGGTCTTTCCGCTGCCCCCTTTGAAGTTCACGACAGACACAACGTGCAACTCTTCGCCTGGCTGTCGGTAGGGCACATATCGACGCTTGCCGGGCCGACCATGTTTGTCCAGATAAGCTCTCAGCTCGAGCATCTGCTCCGCAGAGTAGCTACGCCTTCCGGATGACGACGTTTCAGGCTCGGGGCCTTTGCCCTCGAGGTGAAGCTTCTTGATGGTCGACTGGGTTACGCCAAGATAGTAGGCAACCTCCGCCAGCGAAAACTGACGTAGACCTTTCTGGGCATCTGGAGGATACTGTTCTTGCCGCAACATATTGAGACGGTCAGAAATCAACTCTCCCTGCTGAAGGATGATCTCGTCGAAGGGTTGATCCTTCGTATCAGCCTTGAATGACCTATCTCGCATCCGCCTGCCCTCTAAATATCGCTTTTTCAGCGATTTCGCTCTTTAAAGTGTCATCTACACGGAAAAATGAGTCTTAACAACGATTTTCACCCAGAGGTTCGAACCCACTCGATGCACCAGGCGGTTTAGATGCGGCGACAACCTGTAGCGATCACGGAACACCGCGACTCAATATATAGGGACAATAGCGACATCTTCGACGCAGATATTGGGTCATGTCTCGCGGCGATACCTCTGTAACCATCTGTTTTATTTTGAATTTATGCGACTGCACGGCTGTCAAAACACATGCAGATCTAGGACTCGAAACGCCCGACAGCACCTCGAAACCTAGGGTGCCAAAACGAACAGTATCGGCCGGGCCTTACAAACGGACTATGATCATTTGCTGCCGTTCCGCTCTTCAATCACGGCAGACCAACATATAACCAAGTCGTTTCGGGGGCCTAGAAGGCAGCGGAAATCGGCTGGGTTGCCCCAGCCGATTCTTTGCGTCACGCGGCGTCTTTCGGCCCCCAGGGGATGACGGCCTGCAGGGACAGATCGTCCTGGTTCGCGGCCTTGCCGAGGTTGGCGTTGAAGCCATGGTCGCGGATGGTCAGCGTGTAGTAGTCAGCGCCGGTCTCCTTGTTCTGCTTCTTCCAGATGCCGCCGCACTCGACCAGCTTGCCGCGCGGGGAGCGGCCGAGGACGCGGTGCGTGGGGGCCATCGGGTTCGTGCTCGCGACGGGTTCGACCGTGATGTCGAGGTCGAAGGTCAGGGTCGAGATGGAGCCGACGCCCTTGGCGGTTTCGATGTCGGCGCTGGTGAATTTGATGCAGTTCGTGGTCATTGCTCTTCTCCTTGTTTGCGTTGCAATGATGGTCACCTTGCAGCTGGCCAAGGCCCGGCCACACCGAAGGCGAAGCGCAGCGGAGAGGGGCAGGCGCCGGTCTTTTTGCTCCGCGAGGAATGGCCCGCAGGGTCAGGGGAAAAAGATCGGCGACAACCTTTGTGGACGGGACGACAGCTGCGACCAGCATGTCATGCAACTCAGACAAAGGGAGAAGTGCGGGGGCCACGAAGGAAGGTGAGTGAACAGACGAGGGAGATGCCAGGGACCTTGGCACCCTTCTAAACTGATCGCTGATAAGACAAAACCCAGACGTCAAAGTCGCATCCACAGGATCACTACCGCGCCCATTGTCTTCGCGAAAGCGCCCACGATGCAGATGAGTACTCGAGGCGGTCAGAGCGTGGAACGAAAGGCCGGGTCGTCACGTGACACCGCAACCATCCAATCGCCCGAAATGAGAGCCCGGCTGGTCGGTTCGGTCAATACATACGACAGGACACTTGGCCATTGGTCGCCGCAACCAACTGAAAGGGCATACTGCCTGACTCGTGCAACCGTCGCTGACTTGCCCTTCCAGTGTGCATGCTATACGTCATTGACACATACGCCGCCGAAACCTATATGGAACTTAACATGACGCGATTGCAAACAGTGGTCGAACTGCCCGAATTCCAAAGGCGCGCCAAGGCAATCATGTCGGACCAGGAACGTGAGGCGGCGATCAACTTCATTGCCGCCAATCCGGAAGCGGGCATCTCTCTCGGCGGCGGGCTGCGCAAGGTCCGCATTCCGAGAGAGGGGAGCGGCAAGAGCGGCGGCTTCAGGACGGTGTATGTCTTTGGCGGGACCCATATGCCGATCTTTCTGATCACGGTCTTCGCCAAGAATGAGAAAGCCAACCTGTCAAAGACCGAACAGGCTGCTGCGGTAGAGATGAGCAAGGCGCTTGTCGCGAAATATGGAGACGCAACATGAGTGCATTTGAATCCGTATCCAAGGGCCTCGAAGAGGCTCTGGCCTTCGCGAATGGTGATTTGGCCGACGCCAAAGTGCATGAAGTGTCCGTGGCGGAGGTCGATGTCGCCGAAGTCCGGCAACGGACGGGCCTGTCCCAGGCCGAGTTTGCGAAGAGCATTGGCGTCGCGAAAGGTACGCTCCTGAACTGGGAACACGGGCGCCGGCACCCGACAGGCCCAGCACAGGTTCTGCTGGCATTGATCGCCAAGAAGCCTTCCGTCGTACAGGACCTCTTGCGCGGGGCGTGAACCGGGGCCTAAGCCCCGATCCTCTTGATGCGGATTCCGAGCTTGCGGGCCTTGTCGACGATGTTCTCGGTGATGCCCGAACCGGGCGTGGCAATCAGACCCTGCGGCATGGTCTCGAGCATCTTGTCGTTGCGCTTGAAGGGGGCGGCCTTGCCGTGGTTCTTCCAGTCGGGCTTGAAGACCACCTGGGTGACGCCACGGGTATCTGCCCAGCGGGCCGCGATCATCTCGGCGCCCTTGGGCGTGCCTCCGTGCAAGAGCACCATGTCGGGGTATTTCGCATGGGTGGCATCGAGGACGGACCAGATCAGATCGTAAGCCTGATAGTCCCCGCCCGAGAAAGCGATCCGCGTGCCTTCGGGGCAGTGTACCTCGGTCTCCTTGCGGCGCTTGGCCGAGAGATAGGCCCGGCTGTCCACCACGGCGGAGGTGAGACCGCGATGGGAGACCTTTGATCCGGTGCGGGGCAGCCAGGGTGAACCGGTGGCGGCCGAGAAGTGGTCCACGGCCAGATCGCGCATCTGTTCGAAGGCGTCACGATGGTCCCAGAGCTTGAGCCCGATCATCTGGAGGCGCTCGAGCTCGACCGAGGCGACCTCGGAGCCGTCCTGGATTGCCAGACTTTCCCGGACCTCGAATTCGTTGTCGTCGAGGAGCTTCTGGATATGGGTCAGCCGGCGATGGAAGATCGAGGTGAGGGACCAGAGCATCTCTTCGAGATTGTCTTCCAATTGGCTGCCGGTGAGGAGGCCGATGGTGGTGTCGAAGAGGGTCGCCATGGCGAGATCGACCTCATCAGGTTGGGGCAGGGGGCGGTGATCGGTCTCGCCGGGTCCCGGTGTTGCGCCGTGAAGTGCCAGGTGGTCGAGGATGGCGGAGGTGACGCCGGTTTCCTCTTGGATGTCTGTCTGATGGGGCATTGTCTGGTTCCTCTGTTTGATCTGACCCGATTTGGATGGGGCGATACCAGGACCGGCGGCGACCGGGCCGCATCCGTCAGGATCGGAGCGCAGCGGAGAATGCGCCGCGGGCCGGAAAATTGTTCCCGCGAGGAATGAGCCGAAGGCTCAGGGGAATTTTCTGGTTCGGGGCGCATTGCTGCCCGGGCGAGGGGCACTCAGCCCCGACCCGCCGGTCCATCGCTCCCCTTTTCCAAACGGGATCAGATCGAACCTGCGGACCCTTTGCCCAGTCGGACATCCCCGGGGAGGTTGGCGGTCAGCCGTCCTCGATCTCCAGACCTTGTGTTTTCATGGCCTCGAGCAGGGAGCGGCGCAGCGCATCCTTGCCAAAAGCCCGCAGATCGTCGTTGAAATCGCCCATGTTCGGCACGAGATCACCACAGGCAATTCCAATAGATTCCAATTGGTTACGAAATCTCGTTGATGCGTTACGTCCAGCTTCGTCATTGTCTCGCACGATCCAGATGCGCGTGATCCCCGGCGGCGGGATGAAGAGGCCGAGATGGGTGGCGGTGAGACAGGAGGCGAGGTCGAATTCTGGCAGGGCGGTTCCGACCGAGAGGGTGTTCTCGAGCCCTTCGCCGACGATGAGATCGCTGCGAGGTGAGCCGGACCAGAAGCGGATGGCATGGCCGTGCAGCTGCCCGAGGATCCGTTTCGGGCTCTCGATCTCGGCCAAACCGCCGGTGGACGGGTCGAGATAGACCCTTGCGCATCCGGTGATCTGACCCCGATTGTCGGTGATCTTTGCGAGTAGGGCAGGGGCCCGTTCCGGCGGATCGGCGCCGTCCTCGCCCTGCCTGAGGAAGACCCGTGGGTGATAGCGGATCGCGGGACCGAAGCGCGTGATGCCGCGCCCTTGCAGATAGGTGGCGGCGAGGGTTCCAAGGACCGGCTTGCCCGCGGCGAAAAGTTTGCGCGCCCGCGCGATGCGTTTGCTGGAGGCTGCATCCGGGCGCTCAGCCCTTTGGGTGTCTCGAGGTACGGCAGGGCAGGGAGCTTCGCCGAGAAAGGATCGGGCTGCTCTCAGCGTTTCCTTCAACGTGGTTGAACCGAGCCGCTCGTGCAGCAGGTCGATCAGGTCGCCATATTCACCCGTCGCGAAATCTTGCCAGGACCCGGCTTTACGACCACCCTGCGCCTGCAGACGGATGGCGAGGCTCTGGCCCTTTGCACCGGACGTGTCGCCGACCTGCCAATAATTACCCAGCTTGCGCCCCTCGGGGAAATACTGGCGGCAGAAACTCTCGGCATGGTCTGCCAGATCGGCCGAGAGGTCCGCGATACTGTGGCGCGCGCTCATGCGGCGGCCTCCGATGTGCCGGCGCCAACCGGATGCTCGGCAAGGATCCGTGTCAGCACCTCGATGCCGTCGACCGGAATGAACACCCGCGTCTTCCACTGGATCACTTCCGTGAAACAGCCCATTGCCTTCAGTCCGGGCAGGGCCGCGCCTGAAGCACCTATCAGCTCAAGCCTCGGCTGCCCCATGACCAGCGACCGGCGCAGCTGATAGCCGCCGAGGAGGTTCAGGGTCGTTCTGGCTTCCATCACCGCGGCGAAGACCTCCTGCGGTTTCATCTCGATCTGACAATCGAGGCCGAGCCGCGCGTAGACATTGAGAAGCTGCTCTTGGCTGACAAGACGGCCGATGGCGCGTTCCCCATCCTCGGTCTGCAGGCGGTAGATGCGCATGTTGTCAGCGGGAAGCCGATCCCAGATCGGCAGAAGGAGGCCGCAGATCAGCGTGATCTTCGAGGTGGTGAACTCCGGCACCGCGTCAACCTCGGCCTGCCAGAGCTGTTCGAACATGGCATCATCGATCTCTTCCCAGTGCGATTTCGAGAACTCGGTCAGCGCGAGGATCTCGGTGGCCATGGGCCGCAAGAGCTTCACCCGAAGGATTGGCACACCATCCTCGTCCATGAAGGCCGGCGCCTTCACCATCAGGGCCGCGCGTTTGGAGGAGGTGTTCCAGCAGAGCGTCGCACCTTTTGTATCGGAGCAGATGGCTTTGACCCGGGGCAGGGTCAGCGGATCATTGCGATCGGTGCGCTCGACGGTCAGCGCGGTCGCCGTTGCGCCCGTCGCCTCGTGCTCGAAGATCACCTTGCGATCGACGATCTCGAACTTCTCCGCGCGCAAGGTTTCGAGACCGATATCGAGCGTGCCTGCCTGGCGCGCGTCCTCGATGATTGCCGAAAGAAACCCGCCGAAGGCCTCAAAGATCGCGTCCTGCATGTCGATCCTCAGCGCAAGGCAGCGATTCAGGAACTGCTGGATCGGCGGCAGATTCTCTTTCATCGTGCCATCCACCTCATCGAGCGTCAGCCCGGTCATCTCCTGAAACTTCGCGTAGGAGCAGGCATCGATCTTGCCCGCCCGCAGCTTGTAGAAGAACTGGCGCAGCGCAGCGCGGGCGTAGGGGCTTTCGAGATTGTCCTCTGCGCGGAACATGTTCTGGCCGCCCGTCTCGCGTTGCCCCTTGGTGATCGCCCCCAGCGTGTCGAGGCGACGCGCGATGGTGGAAAGAAACCGCTTCTCCCCCTTCACATTGGTCGCAACGGGTCGAAAGAGCGGTGGTTGCGCCTGATTGGTGCGGTTGGTACGCCCCAGCCCCTGGATCGCATTGTCGGCCTTCCAGCCGGGTTCCAGGAGGTAATGCACCCGGAGGCGCTGGTTCTTTGCCCCAAGATCGGCGTGGTAGCTGCGCCCGGTGCCACCGGCATCGGAGAAGATCAGGATGCGCTTGGCTTCATCCATGAAGGCCTGCGTCTCGCCGAGGTTGGAGGAGGCGGGGCGGTTCTCGACCTTGAGCCGCCCCTCACGCGTTTTTACGATGCGCCGCTTGCGTCCGGTGACCTCGGCCACCGCCTCCCCGCCGAAATGCCAGAGGATCTGGTCGAGCGCGCCCTGCACCGGGGCGAGGGCACCCAGATGCTGGACAAGATCGTCCCGCCGCCGCTCCGCCTCGCGGCAGATGATCGGGTTGCCATCGCCATCGAGGGCAAGGCGCGAGCGCAGATCGCCGTTCTCGTCGGTGTAGGGCTCGAAGAGTTGCGTCGGGAAGGAGTGCATCAGGTAATCCATGATGTTCTCCCTGGGCGTAAAATCGACCTGCAGATCATCCCACTCCGAAGGCGGGATATCCTCGAGTCGCCGTTCCATCACCGCTTCGCTGGTCGAAACCACCTGGATCACTGCAGAATGCCCCGCCGCGAGGTCCGCCTCGATAGAGCGGATCAGCGAGGGGCATTTCATGGCGGTGATGAGATGATTGAAGAAACGCTGCTTGTTGCTCTCGAAGGCCGAGCGCGCAGCGGATTTCGCCTGAGGGTTCAGCGTACCGGTCTCGGAGGAAATACCCGAGGCCTGAAGGGCGGCCTCCAAGTTGGTGTGGATGATCTGGTAGGCGTCGGCATAGCTGTCATAGATCGCGATCTGTGCGGGCGTCAGCTCATGCACCAGCATTTCGTACTCGACCCCGGCATAGGAGAGCGAGCGTGCCAGATAAAGCCCGAGCGCCTTCAGGTCGCGCGAGATCATCTCCATGGCCGCAATTCCCCCGGCCTCCATCGCGGCGACAAACTCAGGCCTTGTCACGAAGGGAAAATCCCCGGTGCCCCAAAGGCCAAGGCGGGAAGCATAGGCGAGATTGCCGACGACCGTCGCGCCGGTGGCCGAGACGTAGAGCACCCGCGCATCCGGAACCGCGTTTTGCAACGCGAGGCCCGCAAGACCCTGCTGGGAGGCCTTTTTGTCGCCGCGGTCGGACTTTTCGCCGGCGGCATTCGCCATGGCGTGGCTTTCGTCGAAAGCGATGACCCCGTTGAACCCCTCGCCAAGCCAGGACGTCACCTGATCGAGGCGGGAGGCTTTCCCGTCGCGTTCAGCAGAACGCAGGGTGGCATAGGTGACGAAGAGGATGCCCTCTGGGAGACGGATATCGCTCCCCTGGCGGAATTTCGACAGTGGCACGATATCGATCTCGCGCCCCCCAAGCGCCATCCAGTCGCGCCGCGCATCCTCGATGAGCTTGTCGCTCTTCGAGACCCAGACCGCCCGTCGGCGTCCCTGCAGCCAGTTGTCGAGGATGATGCCCGCGACCTGCCGCCCCTTGCCGCAGCCGGTGCCGTCACCCAGGAACCAGCCCTTGCGCAGGCGAAACGCGCCTTCGTCGCCCTCGGCCGCCGCCATCAACTGGCCTTCGATCTCGCCGCGCTTGAACCAGCCCTTGAGATGCGTCTCATGCGCGTTGCCCGCATAGATGACACTTTCCAGCTGCGGCGCAGAAAGAAGGCCGTCCTGAACGAGGTTCTTCGGCAGGATGGGACGATAGGTCGGCACGGGCGGCGGCACCGAGGCCATAGCGGTGGATTGCACCAGCGCGGTCGGATGTTCCGCCGCGCCATCGATCCTGATCGCCTGAAGGTCATAGGCCTCGTAGACCGTGTCCTGCAGCGTGCCGTCGGGTTGGCTCCAAGCCTTCGGCAGGTAGTCGATCGGGGCCGTCGCGATATCGTCAAACGGGTGCCTTGCGCGTTCTTCGGCAAGGGCACGGGTTTCCTTGCGCGCGGCATTGCGCAGGGCCTGCAGGTTGGTGCGGGTCGAAGCGGTCGGAGCCGACAGGGCTGTGCTGGTTGGGCAGGGTGGAGGGCTGCGGCGCACCGGGCAATGGGTCAGAACTGACGCGAGAAGTTCACCCGTGGTCGCGCAGATCGGATGGTAGACGGCCTCGCTTTCGACCGATGCGATCTCATCAGCGCCAGTCGCACGCTTGTCGATCACCGTCAGCCGCGTGTCGATCGTGGTGCCATGCCGCGCAAAGACCTTGCCGTCGATAGCGGCGGAAAATACCACATCGGCGCTTTGTGCGATCCGCTGAAACGTCGACTGAAAGGATTTCGTCGAGTGGCGGAAGCTCTCGCCGGTGATGACGACAAGCCGCCCACCCGGCGCGAGGCGCGCCAAGGCGGAAAGCACATGTTGACTAGTCGCCTGTCGAAATCGGCCTTCGACATGGTTGGCGGCAGAGAAGGGCGGGTTCATCACAATGACCGAGGGCGTGATCGAGCGAATTAGCCGGTCATCGATCGAGGCAGCGTCGTGTTCCGTGACAACAGCCTCCGGAAACAGATGTCCCAGCAATGCGCGGCGGGTTTCCGCAAATTCGTTGAGCGCCAGCCGCGCGCCCGCAATCCGGGCGAAGATCGCCAGCATGCCGGTGCCGGCCGAAGGTTCGAGCACCAGATCGTCGACGCGAAACCCCGCAGCCTGGGCGACAATGGCCGCGAGGGGCATGGGGGTTGAGAATTGTTGCAAGCGTACGCTGTCTTCTGAACGCCGCGTGTGGGAGGGGGCCAGACCGGCGAGACGCTCGATCATGGTGAGGAAGGCGTGCGGCGAGGCGGCCTGACGTTGCATCAGCGCGCCATAGCGCGCGAGCATCAGGATCTGGGCGACCTCTGCGGCTTCGTAAGCATCCTTCCAGATCCAGGAGCCGCTGGTGTCGCTGGCACCGAAGGCTTGCTCCATCGCAGTGCGAAGGGCGGCGGCGTCGATGGACCTGCCCGCCTCGAACAGGGGGACGAGGGCTTTCGCAACCTGCATCAGGTGTTGGGCGAAGCCCGGAGCCTCTGGCAGGGCAGGGGCGTCGGGCTCGGTTGCAAGTTGGACGGAATGGGGGTGAGCGTTCATCGGCAATCTCCGGGGTTGAGGGTTGGCCCCAAGCCCCGCGCGCACTCTCTCACCCGGGAGGGGTCACCCCTCCCGCCCTGCCTCTTGCTCTTTCATGGCAATGCCCCGCTGCGTGTTTGACCGGTGTCAGAACGGCCGCAGATGCCGCGGCACATCCATGGACTGATGCAGGACCCGGATCACGAAGATCCTGTCCGGGTCCACCTCGTAGAACACGAGGTGCCGACCCGTGATCAGTTTGCGCGCACCCTGCAAGAGATCGGAACAGTCAGACCCAATTTGAGGATTGGCGATCAATCCCTGCAGGGCACGCTCGATGTCGTCGAGATAACGATCCGCCTGCGCCTCGCCCCACTGTCGGTCGGTCTCGACCCAGATGTCGAGGAGATCGGATTTTGCCGCCTGAGAGTGATGAATGTCACGCATCAGAAGCGCCAGAGCGGCTCCGCGCGTCGCGCTTGATCTCATCCATGTCAAGCGGACCGGCGTCACCGGATTGTTTGCCCTCCATCAGCGCAACGCGAAGCCGCGCCCGCTGACCTTCCTGCTCCTCCATCAGGCGCAGAGAGGCGCGGATCAACTCGCTGGTTGACCCGTAACGCCCCTCTTTAAGCATCAGGGCGATGAATTCGTCCCAATGGGGGCCAAGTGTGACGCTTGTGCTTGCCATGCTCACCTCCGTAATACGCATGAATAAGATATATGAGTATTGTGGGCGTTTCAACTCGGGGGTGGGCTTGCGCCCTGTTCCGCAGCGGCGGGTCTTTGTACCTCTCGCAAAATCAGAGGATCTACAACCGCCCGAGCCTCGGACAGGCAGTCCAGCTTATAGTGCTCGAAGAACCCCCAACAGGCGTCGATCTCTTCACCGTCACGCTCGACGACATAGCCATAAACCCGTCCGCCGAGGTAGGCATCGAAGGTGACGATCTCAGCGCGCAGAATGTCCTTGGCCTTTTCGCGCATCGCCTTGGTGACTCGCTTCGCGCCGAACTCCTTTCGAACCGTTTCGAGCGTTACGTATACGAAGCCAACTTGGCCGGAATCCCACGGACAATGGAACCCGATGGTGTTCATCGCGAGGCCGGAATGGTCGTAGAGATACACGGGCAAGATGATTGCCTTGCGCTCGGCGCGCTCGCGGAGGCGATCCAGTGAGAGATCGCTCTGATCCGAGACGCCCGCAAGATCTCGCAGGAACGCCTCGGGGCAGTCGAACCGGTGGCTGTCCCCCAGCCGGTATCGGTGGTGCCAACAGATCAGCGCTCCGAGGTTGGACCACTCCCTTGGGCTCTCAGAATCGGGGTCGTGATAGATCTTGATGACGTGGCCTTGGTAGGCCTCCTCGTAGACAGGGTCTTGCATGTCGATATCCTTTCTTGAAACGAAATCGACCCGCCAAGCCGATTGGGGCTCAGGCGGGTCGATCTGGATGGGATCAGATGGTTGGTGAATGTGCCGCCCAGTGGATCAGGCGGCGGCGCGGTTCTGGCGATGCTGGACGTGCTCGACCGAGACCTTGAGAAGCCAATCCTCAAACCCGAGAATGGTCTGGTGATAGGCCACCGCCTCGATCCAGACCGCGCGCGGATCGCTGCCGATCTGCGTCGGGTCGTTGTCGATCCGGCCATTGGCCATCCACGGCTCCGGCTGAATGCGCCCGAGCCAGTCTACCAGCGAAGGGATACGTCCCTGGCAATCTTCGCGCACATGCTGCTCGCCAATCCAGCGGATCGGGACGACCCGGCCCGCGCTGTTGGTCAGGCTGCGACCGAACACCCGCTCGGCATCATAGATCCCGACGGTATGGTGTTTTTGGGCTCTGTGAACGAAAAGGCCTAGGTGCTCTTTGGATGAGTCAAACCAGTCATGCACGAACTGATAGTCGTCTGGAACACCGCCGAATTTTCGGGCAGAGCTTTCGGCGTGGTGGAGGGGATGTGCCATGTCAGAGCCCTTCATGTTCGGTGGTATTGGTTTCGATATAGCGGTTCGAGTGGCTGACATCGATCTTGTCGGTCTCGAGCGCCCAGGTGAGTTCGCCATAGCCGCCCTCGTTGTTCTCAAACCCAGGGCTCAGCGCATAGGCAAAGTCCCAGCCGAAATCTTCGGCCCGGCGCCGCAGCTCTTCCGTCAGGGTGATCGTGTCAGGGGTCACAACGACATCCTCGACATTGCCGGAATCGCCGTAGCCTTCGTATTGCACCTCGATGTTCGTTACGCCGAGGGTGCGCAGTTCGGAAAGAAGCGCCGCGCGGGTTTCTACCCGCTGTTCGGCAGCACGCCTCTGGGATTCTAGTATCTGCGCGTAGAAATCAGTCTCTTGTGTCATGTCTTTGATCCTTTGGAATTGAGGAAAGGGGAGGGCGACCATTACGCGAGGTCGCCCAGGAAGTTTCCTGCGGGGCTTCAGGCTGCCGCCGCGCCGCGCTGCTCAGCCGTCCGGTCAACCAGGTTGAAATAGAGGTTGTCGGTCGCGCGCTTGAACCCCGGCGGTTTGCGCGGGGCGAGACAGCGCACCGAGGCGCTGCAGCTCTCGCCGTGCTCCATCGCGAACTGCGTCACCTGGTCGATCAGGTCGTCCATGCCCGCGGCTTGAATGCGCTTCTCGGGGTAGCTCGCCAGCATCTGGAACTGGGTAACAACGAAGGCGCCATCGCGATGTGCGGGATAGAGGGTGAT
The DNA here is from genome assembly GCF_017311415.1 of Salipiger abyssi. Lineage (GTDB taxonomy): Bacteria > Pseudomonadota > Alphaproteobacteria > Rhodobacterales > Rhodobacteraceae > Salipiger > Salipiger abyssi_A. Next base: position 50,024 of record NZ_JAEKIS010000017.1, read on the forward strand.
CTGGTAGTCGAGTGTCTTGGCCATCTCTGGTCTCCTGCGGCGGGCGGGACGCGGGTATCGCGCCCCTTGGAACCCGCCAGCGCGAAAGGACCGCCCTTGGTGCAAGGACGGTCCGAGGAGATGTTGGTGAAGAGGGGCGTCAGTATTCCGACGGCAGAAGCAGGGTCAGGACCCGGCGCGTTTGTTCCGGGTCGGATGGCTCGGGCGAGCCGTACATGTAGTCGGTGTCGAACAGGTCGAGCTTGAACCAGACTGTCGTGCCATCGAGGTCGATGACCCCCATCTCGTGCCAGCCATGAGGATCGCTGTCAGCGTTGAACGCATCAAACGAAGCAACGCGGCGGGTGAGAACAAGCTGGGCTTCAGGCCCAAGTGCTGAAACGCCGCGCGTCATGACGAACTGGCCCTGCGGCGCATCGACGGAGGGGGTGGTCCCGAGGATGGAGCGGCGAAAGGCATCATTATGAGCGGCAATCAGTGCGGCTTCCTTGACGGGATCGAGATCGAGTGTGGTGGTCATGGGATATCTCCGGGACGGGCCAGCCGATCCGACACCGGCTGCGTGAAACCCGTCAGCGGGAAAGGGCCGCCCTCTGCGCGAGGGCGGCCCAAAGTTCATGTCGTGATCAGATCGGTCTTCGCCGCGTCAGGCCGCATCCTCGCTCAGGAAGGCGGGCAAGGACGACGGTTCATCGCTCTCGGCGTCGGTCAGAGAATCTTCGGCGGACAAATCCCCCTCCTCGGCCTCCGGCGCATCGTTGCCCAAGTCGGCACCGGCCTCCGTCGCACCGGCAAACAGCAGCCCGTCAGGCAGCCAGCGCGTCGTCCTGGCAACCGTTGCGGCGTCGAAGCCTTCCGTCTCGCCGGCCGTTTCCGCGAAAGCCCGTTCCATCGCGGCTGCGATATCGCCCTTGCGCTCGCGATTGCGATCCTCGGCGTAATCGTCACCAATCAGTTTGCGCGCCGTGGCCACGGCATGGCCCTTGTTGACCCGACCCCAGTAGTTCTGCGCGGTCGGGCGCCAGCATGCCGCCACATCGACGTCAAGCCGCCCGCCGATCTCCTCGATGATCGGGGAGGGGCGATTGTCGGAGGAAAGCTGCGGCTTGACTGCCAGACCCGTCGCCCAGGCGAAAAGCGCTTGCTTGTCGGCAAGAGGCAGCGCCGACATCGCCTGGAAGTCCTCTGGTTTCTCCAAGGTCATCCAGTCGGTGGCGAGGTCCTGTTCCAGCGCCTCGAGCATTTTCTGGGCGACGGTATCCGCATGCAGTACCTCGCGGTTTTGCGCCTGGAAGGGCCGGATCGAGATGTCGAGCGCCTCGTTGTTGTAGGACCGCCCCAATGCTTGTTCGCAGAGCGCGTAGAGCATCGCATCGAACGCCACCTCGAAATCCGCCGCCAGATGTGCCCGCAGAATGTGCTGGCGCGTGGCCCGGAGATCGTCGGCCAGGCTCGCCGAAATACCGTCCGCCTTGCGCAAAGTCGCGGCCGGATCGGAAGTCGGCACCGGTGTCGAGGAGGTCGGCGGCGTCACGTGCGGGCGGGCAGGGGATGGGGCATCACCCGCATCCGTGGTGACCTCTTCGGGCTCGGGTGCCGCAGGAATATCTTCGGGACGCACGAGGCCTTTCTCGACGCGCAGTGCCCCGCCATGACCGATGGTCAGAACCACACCGGCGATGGCGCGATCAGCGTCTGCAAAAGGCTGCCGCTCTCGCTGCAAGGCCTCAATCTCGCGCAGGCGCGGCTCGATCGCGTAGTATTCTTCCGTTTCAGCGTCGGTCCAATCCTCGCCGTCATTCTGCGCCGCCAGTTCTTCCTCGCGTGCGATAAGACTTTCCTCCTCGGCTAGCAGGTCCGGATCAGGGTCGATATCCTGCGGATAGACCCGCCCGAAACTGCGAAATGCGCCGTAGTCGACCGAGAGGTGAACCTCGACCCATTTCCACGTCCCTTCAAAAGTCTTGGCCGCAGCCTGCAGCTTCTCGATGGCGAGGCGCTCGAGGAGCTCGGGGTTTTCCATATGGGCGCTGGCCCGATCGTCAAAGAGATCGCGCAGCAGAACCCCGCCCGCCGCCTCATAGGCCTCGATGCCGACAAAGCGCCCCAGGGCGGAGTTCGCCGAATGCGCAGTCTCGGTCAGCTGACGTTTGATGCTCTGGGGATGGATGTGATAACCACCCTTCACCGCGTTCCAGACCGCCAGCTGGCGATCATGATCGTCTGTCAGCGTGAAGGCCATGACGCATTCGAGGGTAAGGCCACCCGCACGGAACTGTTCGATGATCTCGGGCGCGACACGGGCGAGTTTGAGGCGGCGGCGCACCAGGTCGACGGAGACACCGAATTTCAGCGCGATCTCGTCCTCGGTGCGACCCTCACCGATCAGCGCCTCAAAAGCCTCGAACTGGTCTGCTGGGTGCATCGCAGCGCGCTGGAGGTTCTCCGTGGCAGAGGTGAGGATGGCGTTGCGCTCGTCCTCGACGAGGCAAGGCACCGGGTGGTCTGAGGGGATCACGCCGTCTTCGGCAAGCTGCTTCAGCGCCTTGAGGCGACGGCCGCCGGCATCGACCGCAAATCGTGTCTCTGACAACACATGAACCACCAGGTTCTGCTTAATGCCTGTCTCGCGGATGCTGGCGAGCAGTTCAGCGTCGTCGCTGGCACTTGCCGCAACTTTTCGAACGTTGAGAGGGCTCGGTTCCAGTTGATCGAGCGGGATTAGACGGATGTCGGTAGCGCCGTCAGTCGCGGTCGATCCGGCGGCTCCGGTTTTCTTCGCGGTGGCGGGTTTCGGGCGGGTTGAGGTCTTGGCCATGGTCAGGGTCCTTGTCACGCCGGACCCGGATGAGACTCTCTCTATCCTTTCAAGCCCGGCACCCGGGCTTCCCTTTCTCTGGCTCTATTCCAATTGCGGATCACCTTGCCACCAGGACCACGGGCCGAACTGCGTGAAGGCGAGGTCCTCGACGATTGGCGGAAAGCAGAGGCGGGTCATGCCGCGCGTCTTGCCCGTGTGGCCGGTCGCGTCGGCGCGCTGGACGACCGCCTGAAGCGCAGCCCGGAAGGATGGCGGCACAGGCTTGCCCTGATCGAGGCTGCCGACCTCAGCTGGTTCGCGGGTGACCGCATTGGCCCGGATCGCATTGCTATTTGGATATCCATGCGCCTGTCAGGCGTTCAAGAGGACCCCGCAGCACTGGCGCGTGTCGGTTGGGCGGTACGTCGTCTGACAGGGGGACCAGGCCCAAAGGTGGACCTTTCTGCCTTCCTCGATCGTCGCGATCCCAAGAACATGGTCGATGACGCCGAGCCTTTCGCGGATCGCGCGGGCGGTTGGCTGAACCTGATGGCGCAAGCCGCCGAGCTGCACCCGATAACCCGTGCCTGCGCGGGTTATCACCTCTGGAGCCTTGCGGGCCTTGGGCAGCAGGGCGATCGAATGGAAGCGGCAGTCACAGCCGCGCGGATTGTGGCCAGCGAGGGCGGGGGCGCCGTCTTTGCACCTCTGGCTATGGGCGGGGCAGGGGGGCTGCGCGCCAGCGGCCCACCCGCTGACCGTCTGGCGCGCTGGCTTGACGGGATGGAGACCGCATGCCTGACCGCAATGCGGCACCTTGACGATATCGAGGCATGGTCAGCGCGGGCAGAAACCGAGATGACCGCGCTCTCGGGAAAGACTCCGCGCGCCTTGCGCGCTGTGCTTACCGAATGGCCCCTTGTCTCTGCCCCGATGGGCGAGGTCCTGACCAACGCTAGCCGTGCCGCCGTTCAACGCAATATTGCCTGGATGGAAGCGCGAGGCCTTATCCGCGAGGTGACCGGCCAGGGGCGATTCAAGATATGGGTAGCGGCACGATCTTGAATCTTCCAGTTCGATGCATGGGAGCTTCAAGAGTTCGGGAAGTTCGTGTCATAGTTTTCAGTTTCCAGAAATCGCGTCGAGCACCGGACAGTTGGGGACTTCGGCGCCAGAACACCTGGATGCCGTTGCAGCGAGGACGGATTCGATCCGCCGGAGATCCGAGATCTTCGCCCGCACGTCCGCAAGGTGACGTTCTGTCCGCTCCTTGACCTCGGCGCAGGTCGGCGCGGCACCATCGTTGAGCCCCATCAGCCCGCGAATGTCCTCCATCGAGAACCCGAGCTCGCGGGCGCGCAGGATGAAGCGAAGGCGCGTGGCGTGTGCGGCGGAATATATCCGGTAGCCTGCGGCGCTGCGCGGCGGGTCGGGCAGCAGGCCGGTTTTCTCGTAATAGCGGATCGTCTCGATGTTGCATCCGGTCGCCCGGGCCAGGTCGCCGCGTGTTAAGCTGCTCTCGCTTTCGTGATCGATCATGGGGGTTTTCCTCTTGAGCCTGTAGCTACTACAGACCCTACACCCATCGTCAACCACAGACGAAAGGTGCGCGACATGGCGCTGACAGACGACAGAACTGACACCTCAGCAGCGGATCGCCCCGCCCGAAAGGGCTAGCTTGCGGCGGGCGGGGTGATGGGCGCCTTTCTCGCCTCGGCCTGCTGTGTCGGACCATTGGTGCTGCTGACCCTCGGCATCTCGGGGGCCTGGATCGGCAACCTGACGGCGCTGGAGCCCTTCAAGCCGATCTTCGCCGTGATTGCGCTCGGCTTCATCGGGGCGGGATTCCGGCAGGTCTATTTCCGCAAACCGACCGTCTGCGAGCCCGGTTCCTACTGCGCGCGCCCATCCTCGGCGCGCATCACCAAGTCCGCTCTCTGGACCTCCCTGATCCTCGTCCTCGCTGCACTCACCATCGACTGGTGGGCTCCGCTTCTCTACTGATCTCGAAAGGACACCCTCATGAAGACGATCCTTGCCCTTGTTCTGTTCGGCCTGACCGCCACAGCACCCATCACGGCCATCCCTGCCGTCGCGCAAACCGTCGCCGCCGAGCAGACCCTCACCTTCGCGGTGGACAATATGACCTGTGCGCTGTGTCCGGTCACCGTGAAGCGCGCGATGGAGGGCGTCGAAGGCGTGCACGCGGTCGAGATCGACTTCGAGGCGCGCACCGCTACTGTCGTCTTCGACACCGCCGCGACCAGCGCCGAGGCGATCGCGACCGCGTCGGCCAATGCAGGCTACCCGGCGCGCGTCTCGGGTTGACGGGATGACCGAGCGGACAGACCGCAAGCTGATTGCAACAGGTGTCGTCGGCACCGTCATCGCAGCGCTCTGCTGCTTCACGCCGATCCTGGTCGTTCTTCTCGGCGCCGTGGGCCTGTCGGCCTGGCTGGGTTGGCTCGACTATGTGCTGCTGCCCGCGCTGGCGTTTTTTATCGGCCTGACCATCTAGGGGTCTGATGCCGGAGGGGGCAAAATAGTACGCTCTCATGAGCGTTTTTGATTTTCCCGGCATCAGACCCCCCGAAGCTGGACCTCGATGTCTACCCCTACGTGCCTCGGGCGAACGTCGAGACCACGTCCGCGGCCAGCTACATGTCCCTGCTGTCGGAGGATGCAGCATGACCGTGGCCCCGAAGATCCTGCTCGCGGATCATCTCAAGACGCTGAAGCTGCCCACCTTCCTTCGGGAATACGACAAGCTTGCCCGCCAATGCGCCGCCGAGGGTCGGGATCACGTCCAGTTCCTGGCGCGTCTCGTCGAGCTGGAACTGATCGACCGCGAGCGTAGGATGATCGAACGGCGGATCAAGGCTGCGAAGTTCCCAGCCACAAAGAGCCTCGACAGCTTCGACTTCAAGGCGATCCCGAAGCTCAACAAGATGCAGGTGCTGGAACTTGCCCGCTGCGAATGGATCGACCGACGCGAGAACGTCATCGCCTTGGGGCCCAGCGGCACAGGCAAGACCCATATTGCCCTCGGGCTGGGGCTGGCCGCCTGCCAGAAGGGGCTGCCGGTCAGCTTCATCACCGCCGCCGCGCTGGTCAACGAACTGATGGAGGCCCGCGACGAACGTCGCCTGCTCTGCCTGCAAAAGCAGCTGGCCGCCGTCAAGCTGCTCATCATCGACGAGTTGGGCTTCGTGCCGCTCTCCAAGACCGGTGCCGAGCTACTGTTCGAGGTGATCTCGCAGCGCTATGAGCGCGGGGCCACGCTGATCACCAGCAACCTGCCGTTCGACGAATGGACCGAGACCTTCGGCACCGAACGCTTGACTGGCGCACTGCTCGATCGACTGACGCATCACGTCAACATCCTCGAGATGAACGGCGACAGCTATCGGCTCGCCCAAAGCCGCGCCCGAAAGGCCGAAGCCCCAACCTGATCATCCGCCACAGGATTGGCCCTGCGGGCCAAGCGCCATGGCACGCGCCAGCTATGTGACAAGCGCGCGCGCCATGGCGCCTGGCGCCCGTCATTGGCCTGATTTTGCGCCGCCACGTGGCTGGTTTTTACTCCGCCGTTGACACGCGCTCCCCGAAAGGTTGCAACAACTGGCAGGAGATGGTGAAAGGGTCACCCTGATCGCTTCTTGAACCTGATGTGTGGACCGGCGCGGCGAAAGCCGATGCCTTGGAGCCAATGAGGAAGAAGCGCGCGGAAATCCATCGGGGCTCGCGGCGACGAAACATCGGGCCGCTCAAGGAAGCCGGATATACGTCTGCAATCGTGATCGCCGAACCAGACCAAGTTAGCCTGTTGCAATCAGGCGGGGTCCATATACGTCCACAAATGACAGTGCCAAGAGATCTCGTTTAGGATCCACCACGCCCAGTTGTTGTTTGCCTTTGATATCCTTTGGCATCAAGTTTCAGCGTGCGTGACAAGCCTGCCTTGACGCGTCTCAGTGGGATTGAGCTTTCAATAGATGCTACACCTGAAACTTTGGTGAAGGTGCTGGTTAGGAAGCGTTCAAAATCGGAAGGCCCGCGCGTTGCAATGCGCAGCAGATAGTCGCGGTTGCCGGTCATCAGCCAACAATCGACAACTTCAGGAAAGCTGCACACCGCGGCTTCGAAGCTGGCCAGTGCGTCGTCCACTTGACGGTCAAGTTTGACCGAGACAAACACGGAAAATTCATAACCCAAAGCAGTTTCGTCGATCAGCGCAGCATAGCCTGTGATCACGCCCGCATTCTCTAAAATGCGCAGCCTGCGGGCCACCGGGGATGGACTAAGTCCGACGGCTTCGGCCAGTTCGTTGATTGTGGCACGTCCGTTACGCTGCAGGACATGCAGAATACCCACATCGTAAGAATCAAGGTTGGTGCTAATCATCAAGTTTTTCCGAAATAGTGGCTACTGTCACCACATAACACATAAAATCTTCGTAAAATAGGCGAGAAGCGTCAGACTATTGTTGCTAGTCTCGCAACACTTCAAGCTTTGAATGCGAGGGCCGAAAATGACATCTGACACAGTCCATCTCAAAACGCTTCAGGACCGTTTGTTGTGGTTGTCGCATTGGATGATTCATCACGCCAACCACATCCGGCCAAAGGTAGACGGAATCAAGGTTGGTGGCCATCAAGCCAGCTCGGCCTCGATGGTGTCGATCATGACGGCGCTATACTTTTCCGCGCTGCGACCCGAAGATCGCGTAGCGGTAAAGCCGCACGCCTCGCCGATCTTTCATGCCATGCAATACCTGATGGGTCATCAAACGCTTGATAAGATGAAGAACTTTCGCGGGTTCGAGGGCGTGCAAAGCTATCCCAGCCGCACCAAGGATGTGGACGACGTGGATTATTCGACCGGCTCTGTAGGGTTGGGCGTGGCGATTACCGCTTTCGGGTCGATCGTACAGGATTACTTGATGGCCAAAGACTGGAGCAGCGACCTGGCTGCTGGCCGCCATGTGGCGCTGGTCGGCGATGCCGAACTGGACGAAGGTAATATCTATGAAGCGTTGCAAGAGGGCTGGAAGAACGATCTGCGCAACTGCTGGTGGATCATCGACTACAACCGCCAGTCATTAGACGGTGTGGTGCGCGAAGGCCTGTTTTCGCGAGTAGAAAAAATCTTCGAAGCTTTCAGCTGGAATGTCATTCGCGTGAAGTACGGCGCTCTGCAGCGCGCGGCCTTTGAAGAAGAGGGTGGCAACGCCCTGCGCGATTGGATCGACGCCTGCCCGAACCAGCAATATTCCGCCCTGACCTATCAGGGCGGCGCGGTCTGGCGCAAACGGTTGATGGATGATCTTGGTGATCAGGGGCCGGTGACGGCGCTGATCGGCAAGCGCAATGATACGGAACTCGCGGCGCTGATGGAGAATCTTGGCGGCAACTGTGTCGAGACCATGGCCGAGGTGTTTGCCAATGTCACCGACGACCGTCCCACATGTTTTCTTGCTTATACGATCAAGGGCTGGGGCACACCCATTGCGGGCCACAAGGACAACCACGGTGGCTTAATGACCAAGAACCAGATGGCCGACTGGCAACAACATATGGGCGTGCCGGCGGGGCAGGAGTGGGACAAGTTCGCCACCGTGCCAGACGCCGCCGCGCTGCAAAAGTTCCTCGACAAGGTGCCCTTTTTTGCCAAAGGTCGTCGCCGCTTCACCGACGCGGTATTGCCGGTTCCCGAGATTGCCCTGTCATCTGACCGCGAGATATCGACACAGATGGCATTCGGCAAGATCCTTGATGATTTGTCCAAAGGCGACAGCCTTATGGCGGAGCGCATCGTGACGATGTCGCCCGACGTGACCGGCACCACCAATCTCGGCCCCTGGGTGAACCGGCGCAAGCTGTTTGCCCGCACTGAGCAGGCCGATGCCTTTATCGAGCATCGCATCCCCTCAACCGCGAAATGGGAATTCACGCCGAAAGGTCAACACATCGAACTTGGCATCGCCGAGATGAACCTGTTTCTGTTGCTGGCGGCGGCGGGGCTGTCGCATTCACTGTTCGGCAAGCGGCTGATCCCGATCGGGACACTCTACGATCCTTTCGTGGCGCGCGGGCTCGATGCTTTGAACTACGCTTGCTATCAGGACGCGCGGTTCATGGTGGTAGGTACGCCCTCGGGCGTTACGCTGGCACCCGAAGGCGGTGCGCATCAATCTATCGGCACACCCTTGATCGGGATGAGCCAAGACGGACTGGCCGCCTTTGAGCCCGCCTTTGCCGATGAATTGGCAGTTATCATGGAGTGGGCCTTAGGCTATCTCCAGCGGGACGGTTCAGGCAATCCTGACGAGCGCACCTGGCTGCGCGATGAAGCCGGCGGCTCCGTCTATCTGCGGCTCTCGACGAACCCGGTGGAACAGCCCGGCAAGCGCCCGAATGGGGATTGGCAGCAAGGAACTATAGACGGCGCTTATTGGTTGCGTCGGCCCGGACCCAACTGCGAGGTGGTGATCGCTTATCAAGGTGTCATTGCGCCCGAAGCGATCCGCGCCGCAGGCGCGATGGCCGATGCGAGGCGTGACATCGGCGTGCTGGCCGTTACCTCGGCGGATCGGCTGAGCGCGGGCTGGACGGCGGCACAGCGCGCTCGGGCACGTGGCCAGCAGGGCGCGACTAGTCATGTTGAACGCCTCTTGCAAGATTTGCCGCCGCATTGCCGCCTTCTCACGGTAATTGACGGACACCCCGCGACATTGTCATGGCTCGGTGCGGTTCAGGGCCACCAGACGATTCCGTTGGGTGTGGAACGCTTTGGGCAGACTGGGACTATTGGCGAGCTGTACCAATACTACAAAATTGATGCGCAAAGTATGATAGAGAAGATCAATGGCTTGACAACAGGGCGCAAGATTGCCGTTGTTTAAGGAACGTCTGAAAAACCCACCACTTTTGGCGTGATCTGGTAGACTTGGGTGTCCCTGCAAGGAGTCCTTGCGATGCCGAAACAGCCCGCTCTTCCCGGCCTGCGCGACGCCATGAAGAAGAAACGGACGCGGCGGGAGTTGTTCTTGGCGGAGATGGATGCGGTGGTGCCGTGGGTTCGGCTGCTTGCGCTGATCGTGCCGCACTATCCCAAGGCCGGGCCAAAGGGCGGTCGGCCACCGATGGCTCTGGAGGTGATGCTGCGGGTCTATTTCCTTCGGAACTGGTATGCTCTGAGCGACCCGATGGCCGAGGAGACCCTCTACGACAGCCAGGCGATGCGCCGCTTTGCCGGGATCGAACTGGGCGATGACCGCATTCCGGATGAGACCCACCAGCTTTTGCCCACTCCAGCCGACAGATTCTGACCGGGCGGATGCGAATAGGATCATCACCATCACCGATGGCAATCATTTTCCCAACCTCATCCGCCCGGTTTCTGGCCTGCCTTACAGGGGATACTGTTGGGACGGCTGTTCGATCGTAATCCACTTCAGCTCGGTGAATTCATCAATCACCGCAGTGCTGTCGAACTGGCCCCAACCGCTGGCCTTCGTGCCGCCATAAGGCGCTTGGGCTTCATTCGAGACGGTGGAGCCGTTGATGTGCACTGAACCCGTCTGAAGGCGCATTGCGACATCAAGTGCGTGGACCATGTCTGTCCCGAAGACAGCAGCAGACAGGCCGTATTCAGTGTCATTGGCCACCCGAACAGCTTCGTCCGCGCCGTTGACACGGATCACCTGCAAGATCGGACCAAAGGCTTCCTCGGAGTAGATGCGCATCTTGGATGTGACACCATCGAGCACAGTCGGCGACATCAGGGTGCTGTCTGCAAGCCCGCCAGTCCGTATCTTCGCACCTTTTTCGGTCGCGTCGGCAAGCAAACCGTTCAGGTGATTAACTGCGCCCTGGCTGATGATCGGACCAAGCGCGCAAGCCGCCTGAGTGCGTGGATCGCCCGCCTCCAGCTGTGCTGCCCGCGCGGCGAGTTTCTCGACGAACGCATCGGCGACAGACTCATCGACAATGGCACGCTCGGTCGTCATGCAGATCTGGCCCTGATAGAGGAAGGCGCCGAAGATGGTCGCATCCACTGCGCCGTCGATATCCGCATCCGCGAGGACCACCATGGGCGACTTGTCGCCGAGTTCCATCAGGCTACGCTTGAGATGGCGGCCACAAGCCGCAGCAATGATCCGGCCAACATGCGTCGAACCGGTGAAGTTGACACGCCGCACGGCTGGATGCGCGATCATTGCCTCTACGACTTCGGGTGCGTCCTTTGGGTCGTTGATCACGAAGTTGAGCGTTCCTGCGGGGAAACCGGCCGCATGGACGGCCTCAGCAACCAGCACATGGGTCTTGGGCGAGGTTTCCGAGGCGCGGAAAACAACGGTGTTGCCGCACATCAGCGGATAGGCAATGGCCCGTGCTGCCAGCACAATCGGCCCGTTCCAAGGCACGATCGACAGGATCACACCTACCGGCTGCCTTACGGTCATCGACAACGTGCCCGGCTTGTCAGACGGGATAGTACTGCCCTGAATCTGCGTGGTCATCGCTGCGGCTTCGCGGAAAACATTCGCCGCGAGCATGACATTGAAGCGTGCCCAGAGTTCGCCGGCCCCGACTTCGCCTTTCATGGCGACAACGAAATCTTCCGTGCGCTTTTCGATCTCTTCCGCGGCCTTCATGAGCAGGGCGCGGCGCTGGCCCGGACCAGTCTGCGACCAGGACGCAAAGGCGCGTTCGGCAGATTCGATCGCGGCCACGGCATCCCCTGGCGTGGCAGCTGCGCCACGCGTCACGACTTCGCCACTTACAGGTGAGCAGCGTTCAAATGTGGCGTTGTCTGTGGCATTCTGCGCCTCATTGTCGATATAGAGCTGAACAGTCATTCCATGTCCTTTTAAGTTTACTTCTCTGTTCTTGAAACCTGCGTCAGCCAAAAGCCTCGCGAGGATTCGTCCAGAGAACGACCCAGTTTCAACTGTGCGCACGGCCTATCCGTGCGCACGGCTATGGTTAAATTGCGCCGAACTTTGCAACGAGCTCTGCGCCCATATTCGGAGACCCAAAGCCCCGCATGCCGATACCGCCGTCGAAATTCAGTACGGCACCAGTGCCCGGCGTATTGTCGCGACGATTGGCGAAGAAGGCGTAGGCGCCAGCATATTCCCGCGCATTGAATGCACGTTCAAGCGGCAGCATTTGCTTCATCAGGTCGTCGAGCGGAATATCGGAAAACTTGATTCCCTCTTGCGAAAGGGCACTGGTTCCGGCGAGGTTGCTGCCACCGATACCACCTGGCGCGACGCCATTGACCCGTACGTGCGGTGCAAATTCATGCGCCATCTGCTTGATCATGCCGACCACCGCATGCTTCGTTGCCGTGTAAAGAACACCGCCACCGCCTGGATAAAAGGCAGCGTTCGACGCGGTAAAGATCATGTGGCCCTTGGTCTTGTAAAGCTCTGGCAATGCCGCCTTGGCTCCGAGGACATAGCCCTTGACGTTGATGGCGAACATCTCGTCGAAAGCAGATGACAGTTCGTCATCTTCTGTCGAGACCATGGTTTTCGAGTAGTCCCAGATGCCCGCATTTCCGACGAACGTGTCGAGCTTGCCGAAGGCGCTGACGCACTCGGCCACCGCCCGATTGTTGTCGTCCACTTTGCGAACGTCGCCCGCGATGCCGACGACCTTGTCGCCAAACGCTTTCACCGCGTCGTCGATGCGCTCTTGCGAGCGGTCAAAGATTGCAACACGTGCGCCTTCCTCGACGAAGCGTTCCACGATGGCGAGTCCAAGACCGGACCCTCCGCCCGTCACGAGCGCGACTTGATCCTTGAGTTGCATTGTAATTCCTCCCTGTTTTTGACGCGGCTTTTCAGCAGTCGATGTATATGAAGTCGCCGTCAACCTTTGCGGGGAACACCTTGAGTGCCTCACAAGCAGGCAGGGCCTTCACCTTGCCGGTTCTGACGCAAAATTTCGCGAAGTGCAGACTGCACTCGACAACTCCGTCCTCGATAAAACCGTCCGCGAGTGACCACGTGTCATGCGTACAGGTGTCCTGGACGGCGTGTATTTCGCCGTCCACCCGGCACACCATTATCGGCTCAGGGCCACCTTCGAATACTTTCATATCCCCCTCCGGCACATCTGCCGAAGGGAACGCCTTGATCCATGCCATATTTGCTTCCTTAGAAGAAAAAGCTGAGGTTGTTCGACAGGATTGTGCTCTGGTCAATCAGGATCGTGCGGCGCACAATCTCGAAGCCCGCTTCGGTTTCAACCCGACGCAGGACATCCCGGCGCTCGCAGGCGAAAACGTCAAGTTGGCGTTCTTGCCGCGTCCGGTACACCATCGACGCCGAAACGACATTGATCGTATTCTCGTCTTCCGGGACGACCATGACGTTCCCGATCAGATAACGCACGCGAGAGGCCGGGTTTTCGGACCAGCCCACATCGGACAGGATCTTGCGAATCCGGCCTTTCATCGTGTACCAGTTGTCGTCGAAATGGGCAAAGCCGTGCTCATCGGTATATTCCTGAGCGACTTCGCGCATGATCTTCGTCGAGCGGATCGGCATCCAATAGTGAAGGTCCTCAGCCAGCAAGCTGAACCACTCTTTGTACCGGCGATCCGTCAGAAGCTTGGATTCCCAATACAGGAACTGTTCGACTTCATGCTGAAGCTCCAGAGAAACGGCCTTGGGCTTGCTTTCGAAGGCAGCCTTGAAAGTATCATCGAGCATCTTATTCCTCCCTCATCGAAAAGTGTCTGCCGAGGCGTATCGGCAGACGTTTGATACATAAGCGGACATTTGCCGCCGATTGAACGTTACTCTGCCGCGAGCGGCCGTTGATCGATCCGGCGGATTGCATCCCAATCCGGTGCGGTCATGATCTGCGTCCAATAACGGTACAGGCCTCGCGCCGACTCCTCACTATAGGTGTATGCGAAGCTCAGCCCGGGGAAGCCCTCGGGATTATCGGCCGTCACTGTATGCGAGCCCATTTCGATGTTGAACTTCTGGTTTTGTGCAACATGACCCTGCAGCACTTGCTGGATGTCGCACCAGTTTTCGCCATCATCCTGCTCGAACACGCCGCCCGCCGAGAATGTGCGCGATGTGTGGCGACGCCATTCGTCCTTGATCTCCTGCGGGGCAGTTTTGTCAACGAGAGTGAAGGTCCAGACCTCGATCTCGTTCGGGCCGCGAGGCTGCCACATCCGGACCGTGTTGATCCCTGCCAGGAACGACAGGTTCGGGAAGACGTTGGTATGGCAAAGGTTCACGTCCGCTCGTCCCTGACCCAAACGCCGCACTGCCTCCTCGTATGCTGGCCCGGTCGTCAGGTATTCCGTCACCTTCGGCCCAACAATAGTCATGTAGAACATCGGGTTGCGCAAGAAGAGGCCGCAACCATGGCCGTTCTCCAGGTGGACATTCAAACCATCCGTCGGAGGGGCAACCTGGGTAATATCCACATCTTCCGGCACACCGGCCATGATGCCGGACAAGTGCGAGGTGGTGCCCGCATGATAAGCGTCCGAAGCAAACTGCTCGGCCGCGAACTTCCAGTTGCAGGGAATGACCCATTTCTGGATCCCAGGTATCGCCTCGGTTCCGGCCTCACAGCGGTCGAGCATGATGTCCATGTAGAATTTGACATCACCCAGATATTCGTCGAGCCCCGGCGCGTCGGCATCCCAGTTCGCAAAAATGAGACCCTTGTAGGTTTCGACGCGCGCCTGCTTCGGCCCCCACTCTGCCTTGTTCAGGCAACCACCGAAGGCTTCCTTCTCCATCGGGACGCTGACCAGATCACCGCCCTGATTGTATGCCCAACCATGGTAGGTGCAAGTAAATGCCTTGGCGTTGCCCGAATCGGCGCGGCAGATGCGCATTCCGCGGTGCTGGCACTGATTCAGGAACACGCGGATGCTGGCGTCTTTCTGGCGCACAACGACCACAGGATCCTCGCCGATATAGGCGGTCGTGAAGTCGCCCGAATTCGGGATATGCGACTCGTGACCCATGCAAACCCAGGTGCGCGCAAAAATGCGCTCAAGCTCAAGGCGATAAAGCGACTCGTCAACATAGATCTTAGGGTCGAACTTGCCGTTCTTCTCGTCAATCATTGCAAGAATTTCGGCATCAGAATAAGCGCCCGTCGCGCCAACATTTGCCTTTACGTTCATCGTAGGCTCCTCCCTCTGGAATCAATTTCCGCCGCACCAGCTCCTCGCAGACGCGTGGGAAGGAGTGTTACCGCTTTGCGGGGCCGCTGGCAATATGGAAAGCATGCTTTCCAAGCAAGGCCGTAACTGGTAAGAAGAAGCGCTTGCGGAGGAGCGAGTTCAGCATAGGGGGCGAGAAGATGAGGATGTTTTTGACGCGCGTTTTTGGCGCGATGGTATTTGCAGTGACGGCGGCTGGCGGTGCCTCCGCACAGGTTACATCGATCACGACACCTCCTGCGGGTTCGGTGTGGAATACGATGGCTTCGGTCATTGCGGCCGAGGCCCAGAAAAGCGGCGGCGGGCGGCTGGTTGTTCAGGCATATAGCGGCAACGCGCAGATGCTTCAGGCCGTCGACAGCAAAGACGCCGAATTCACGATGACCGACATCAATGACATGATCGTAGCGGTCGCCGGGGAGGGTGACTACTCGGCGGCTCTGCCGAATCTGCGTGTTGTGGCCAAGATCAATCCCTTTGCGGTAGGGCTGTTCGTCCGGGCAGATTCCGGCATGACGCGGGTCTCCGATCTTGCCGGAAAGCGTGTGCCCTCGGGCTGGGAGGCTTTCCCGCTGAACCGTCCGCTGGTGAGTGCGCTTCTCGAGGCGGACGGGATCAGCTATGGTGAAGTGGTTGAAGTGCCGATCCCCGATATCATTCGCAATGTCGATGCTCTGGCCTCGGGTCTGACGGATGCGGCCTTCTTCGCTGTCGGCGGGCCGAAGGTCGCTGAGGTCGGCGCAATGGTGGGCGGGGTCCGCTATCTTCAGGTCGCCTCGGATGAGCAGGCGCTCGAAACGATTCGCAAGTTTCGCCCGGCCTATTACTTCTCAGAGGTGACGCCCTCGCCGGTGCGGGTGGGTGTCGATGCGCCGATGATGATGCTGACATGGGACAACGTCCTTGTTGCTGGTGAGCATGTGTCCGACGAACAGGTCAAGGCGCTGCTGGCCTCGATTTTCGACAATGTGGGTGCGATCGGCGATGCCTATCCTCCGCTTCGCGTGATGAACATTGAAACCGCCTATGTCGATTATCCGGGTGTGGAATATCACCCTGGTGCAGCGGCCTTCTTCGCCGAGCGGGGCGTCGCCATTCGCGCTGTTGACTGACACGGTTATGACGGAGGGCTGGGCCGGGAGATTTCCCGGCGCAGTCCTTTTTGCATTCGCTCATTGTGGAGGAAACAGGCTTTGACTCAGACAACTGGCAGTCGGCTGCCAACATTTCGTCGGATTGCCGTCCAAACCCAGGCGGTGGCACTTTCGCTGCTGGCCGTCGCTGTGGGGTTCGACGCGCCGAGCCGCCTCGGGCTGAGCGTCTATGTCGAGCAGATATTGGCCGTCGCCCTGGGGCTTGGGCTGGGCCTGGTGTTCCTGATCGACAGAAGCAGCGTCGGCGAGAAGGATCCACGCGGCAGCGACGAGAATGTTCCGGCGGACGGTGGTAGAACCATCGACTGGATTCTTGCCGTCCTGGGGCTTGGTCTTTCGCTATATGTTGCCATAAACTATGCCGATATCGTCTCGCGGGTGATGTCCGCCCCGGTCGATATCGTGATCATGTCCGGGATGCTTGTCCTGCTGGTGCTTGAGGGGCTGCGGCGGGTGGTGGGCTGGGCGCTCGTCGTGGTGGTGCTTTTCATCGGGGGCTACGGGATGATCGGCCACATGATTCAGGGTGCGATGCAAACGCGGCAGGTCTCACCGGATCGTCTGCTTTCCTATATCGGGTTCGATGCCAATGGCATGCTCGGCCTTACCATGAACGTGTCGGTAACGGTCGTCGCCGCGTTCGTGCTGTTCGGGCAGATCCTCGTGCGGGCGGGGGGGGGCGAGTTCTTCAACGACATCGCGCTTGCCGCGCTGGGGCGCCGCCGCGGCGGAGCGGCCAAGATCTCGATCCTGGCCTCGACGCTTTTCGGCACGATCTCCGGGGTTGTGGTGTCCAACATCGTCGCGACCGGCGTCGTCACCATCCGGCTGATGATCCGCTCGGGATATCGGCCCCGGATGGCTGCCGCAGTCGAGGCCGTCGCCTCGACCGGAGGGCAGATCGCCCCCCCGGTCATGGGCGCAGTCGCTTTCCTTATGGCCGATTTCCTGGGCGTTTCCTATGCGCAGGTCGCGATTGCAGCGATCATCCCGGCCGCGCTCTATTACTTTGCGGTGTACTGTCAGGTTGATCTTGAGGCCGCCAAGGCCAACATCGCCCCCCTGCGTGAGGATGAAATTCCTTCTGCGCTCGACACTCTGCGTCGCGGGGGTATCTTCATCCTGCCGTTTGCAGTGATCGTGGTCGGCATGTTCTGGCTGGGCCAGCGACCGGAAACGGCGGCCCTCTGGGCGGCCGGCGTTGCCCTGATCTGCGGCGTCGCATACGGCTATGGTGGCCGGCGCATCACTCTGCGCATGATCTGGCAATCGCTCGCCGAAGCCGGCATCTCCATGACCGAGATCCTGATGATCGCCGCTGCCGCCGGCTTCATCATCGGTGTTCTCAACATCACCGGGTTGGGCTTTGCCGGCACGTTCGCGCTGGCCGAGATCGGTCGGGGCAGCCTTCCGCTGCTCTTGCTCCTCACGGCCATTGCCAGTGTTGTTCTTGGCATGGGGATGCCGACGGTTGCCGTCTATCTTTTGCTGGCGGTCCTTCTTACCCCGCCTCTGGTAGAGGCCGGGATCACACCGATGGCCGCCCATTTCTTCATCTTCTACCTCGGCATGATGTCAATGGTGACCCCGCCTGTCGGCATCGGCGCCTTCTTTGCCGCCGCGCTGGCCGGGGCCCCGCCGATGCAGACAGCATTCGTTGCGATGCGGCTAGGCTGGACAGCCTACATCATTCCCTTCATCTTCGTGGTCTCGCCCGCCCTGCTGATGCAGGGAACCCCGGTTGAAATCTTTCTGGCCACGTCTGCTGCGGCAATTGGGGTTTATGCCATATCCGCCGCCATGGTTGGCTGGTTCGGGGGCATGTTGTCAGGCTACGAACGCGCAGCTCTGGGCTTTGGCGGAGTGCTGCTTCTTATGCCGGAAGCATTGGGTGGCGGATACACCCTCATGCTCCATGGCCTGGGTGTCGCAATCATGGTGGCACTTCGGTTTCTGCGCAGGGCGATAGTGCCGACATGACTGCATCCTACGATGCCACATTACTGAATTACGACCACGAGGAAAGGACAATAACCTCCATGAATTACAGTTTCCCGCTGCCGCCTGCCGTCAGCCTGCCTATCGCCGGTCGGGACGAGCGTTTCCCTGTGCGTCGGATCTTCTGCGTCGGACGCAACTATGCCGAGCATGCACGAGAGATGGGCAAGGACCCGGATCGCGATCCGCCGTTTTTCTTCACCAAACCCGCCGATGCCGTTGTCGAAGATGGGCAGGTCGTCGCCTATCCGCCCGAAACGCAGAACTTCCACTATGAAGCCGAACTGGTGATCGCCATCGGCAAGGCTGGCACGGATATTCCCGAGGAACAGGCGCGCGACCACATCTTCGGCTACGCCATCGGCAACGACCTGACGCGACGGGACTTGCAGCTTGCTGCCCGTGCGGCAGGACGGCCCTGGGACTGGGGCAAGGCGTTTGATCGCTCGGCGGTGATCGGTCCGATCCACACTGGCGCGCCGGTCGGCAAGCCCGAGCAGGGCCGGATCCAGTTGACGCTAAATGGTGCCGTCAAGCAAAGCGCCGATCTGCAAGACCTGATCTGGTCGGTGCCAGAGATCATCTCGATCCTGTCGCAGTCAATGGAGATCCGGCCCGGCGATCTGGTGATGACAGGCACGCCTGCGGGCGTCGGCGCGATGCAGGTGGGCGATGTATGCGTCGTCTCAATCAGTGGGCTTGGAGAGATTACCACGACCATCGGGCCGCGCGCGAAGGGACACGTCGAATGACCTTCCGCCTTCATAATTTCTTCCGCTCATCGACCTCGACGCGGCTGCGCGCTGCCCTCAACCTCAAGGGCATCGCCTATGAATATGTGCCCTATGCCCTGCGCAAAGGTGAAACCCGTACGCCCGAATTCCTGGCGCTGAACCCCGCCGGACTTGTGCCGGTTCTGGAAAGCGACGATGGCCAGGTTCTTGTGCAGTCGCTTGCCATCATCGAATGGCTCGACGAAACCCAACCCGGACCGCGGCTCTTGCCTGAGGGGGCAGACGGGCGGGCACGTGTGCGCGCGCTTTCATACATGATCGCCTGCGAGATCCACCCCCTGAACAACCTGCGCGTCCTGACTCGCCTGACCGAGCAATTCGGTGCCGACGAGGCTGCTCAGAAAGCCTGGTTCACGGAATGGGTCGAAACCACCTTTGATCCGCTTGAAATCATGCTGGCGCAGGACAGTCGCACCGGGCGTTTCTGTCATGGTGATACGCCGGGGCTCGCGGATTGCTGCCTCTATGCCCAGGTCTGGAACAACCGACGTTTCGACATTGATACAAGCCGTTGGCCCACCATCGCGCGGATATTCGATGCAGCCGATGCGCTGCCCGCTTTCCGTGAGGCCGCGCCAGCACACCAACCAGATGCGGTATGACGCAACACCAACAGAAGCCGGACTCTCCTGAAGCGAGCGAGACGCCGGATATCTCGACGAGGACACATGAACACCAGACCAGAAGCCCCGCCACCCCTTAGCGGCCTCCGCATTGTCGAAATCGGCCACTTCATCGCCGCTCCGTTCGCCACTCGCATTCTCGGCGATCTTGGCGCCGAGATCATCAAGATCGAACCGCCCGATGGGGATCCTGTGCGGGGCTGGGGCGCGCAATCCAACGGCGCGTCACTGTGGTGGAGCGTTCATGGCCGCAACAAGCGTTCGGTCGCGGTTGATCTCAAAAGCCCCGAAGGAGTCGAGGCCGTGGGACGGATCATCGCGCGCTCTGATGCGCTGATCGAGAATCAGCGCCCCGGGGGCCTGGCGCGTCTCGGCTTCGATCGTAAAAGGCTGCAGGAACTGCGGCCAGGTCTCGTAGTGGCCCATGTCTCGGGTTACGGACAGACTGGCCCATTGCGTGACCGCGCCGCTTTTGGCGTCATTGGCGAGGCGATCGGCGGATTGCGTCACCTGACCGACCATGCTCCCGGCACCACCAATCTGCCGCCGCCACGCGTCGGCATCAGCATCGGCGATTCCGTTGCCGGACTTTACGCCGCGATCGGCGTTCTCGCCGGTCTTTTGCGCCGAGACGGCCGGACGGGCAGCGGCGGAGCCGAGGATGGGGACATCAACACCGTCGATGTAGCGCTTACAGAAGCCGTGCTGTCGCTCACGGAAGGGATCG
The DNA here is from genome assembly GCF_017311415.1 of Salipiger abyssi. Lineage (GTDB taxonomy): Bacteria > Pseudomonadota > Alphaproteobacteria > Rhodobacterales > Rhodobacteraceae > Salipiger > Salipiger abyssi_A. Next base: position 70,339 of record NZ_JAEKIS010000017.1, read on the forward strand.
TCACGGAGTACGGTGCGCTCGGCCTTGTGCGCCAACCCGTCGGCGCGCGCATCGCGTCGGCGGCTCCCACCAGCGCCTATCCCTCGGCAGACGGCCGTTGGGTCATTGTCGCTGCGAATTCAGATCTTCTGTTTCAGCGGCTGACAGCGTTGATCGGGCGCGAGGATCTGGCGGTACGACCGGAGTTGCAGACCAATGCGGGCCGCCTCAAGCACGTCGACGAACTCGACGAGGCCATTTCCGCCTGGTCCCGGCGGTTCGATGCCGGACGACTGACAGAGCTTCTGGCCAAGGCAGACATCCCTTCGACGCTGATCTACACTGCCGCAGAAATTGCCGATGATCCGCAGTTCCGCGCGCGTGGCATGGTGCGCGAAGTCAGCGACCCGCTACATGGCGACCTGCTTCATCCCGGCATTGTGCCGCATTTCCCCGATTCCCCCGGCACGATCCGCTGCACCGGCCCGGAGGTCGGACAAGATACCGCAGCCGTTCTGGCAGAGATCGCGGGCTACTCGCAGGATGAAATCAAGTTGCTCTACCAGAAGGGAGTAATAGCATGACTGCCGTCCAGATCGTCGAAGTCGGCCCGCGCGACGGGTTCCAGAACATCGGCCCCTTCATCCCGACCGAGACCAAGATCGCCGTGATCCGCGACCTTGCCGCTGCAGGATTGAAACGGATGGAGATCACCTCCTTCGTCAGTCCGCGCGCCATTCCTCAACTCACCGACGCCGGCGAGGTTCTGGCCGATGTTCTGGCCCAGGGTCATGTCGTGCCGCAGGTCCTGGTTCCCAATGCCCGCTATGGCCTGAAGGCAATCACGGCGGGAGCGGAGTTTCTGTCCTATGTCATCTCGGTCTCGGAAAGCCACAGCCGTTCGAACGTGCGCGCCACGCCGGATGAGGCCCTCGCCGATTACGCCCGGCTTGTCGCCGAGGCGCCCGATGGGCTGCGGCTGCGGTTCAACCTCGCCACCGCATTCCATTGCCCGTTCGAGGGGGTGACACCTGCCAACGCCGTGCTCGATCTTCTGGAACGCGCGCTGGAAATCTGCCCCGATGCCGAGATCTGCCTATGCGACACGACTGGCCGCGGCGAACCGGCGCAGGTCGCGGAATTGTTCAGGGCGGCGATGGCGCGCTTTCCCTCCGTTTCCGCTTGGGCGATGCATGCGCATGATACCTACGGCCATGGCACGGCGAATGTGCGCGCGGCTTATGATCAGGGTGTACGCGTCTTCGATTCCGCGATTGGTGGGCTTGGCGGCTGCCCTTATGCTCCCGGTGCCAGCGGCAACGTCGCCACCGAGGATGTCGTGAGCCTGTTCCGGGATTGCGGCGTTGAAACCGGCGTGGACCTTGCAGCCCTTGCCCCGATCGCCGCATTCGTCCAGGCCCTTCCGGGCGCGACTTGCGGCTAAAGGCAGATCGCCGCAGAGGAGCGTGCCGCGCACGTGGGGATAGCGCGAAAGGCTGAAGCTTCATCTTCGGACATGGACAAAAGCAAGGGCGAGTCCAAGTTGAAAATTGACAGCATGCTTACGAATGCCTATGTTACAAGCTGTTCATTGATGTGGAATACAGGGGGGAAAAATGACCGGAACCGCGAGAATTGATCAAACAGACTCTGAGAAAGCGCAAGCTTTCAATCTATTGGCTCCGCCGGATGACTATTTCGACGATCCGAGCAAGTATTTTCGCCTGTTGCGCGATGGTGATCCTGTTCACCGGCAAGCAGATGGCACAGTTCTTCTGACGCGCTATGACGATGTGCGTCAGGTTTGGCGCGACCTGTCAGGTCTCGTTTACAAGGGCGAGTACTTTGAGAAGAAATTTGGCAAGGGCCCCCTGCTGGAGCATCACACATCGACGATGCTCTTCCGTGACAACCCCGATCACGACCGGTTGCGCGATATCGTCAACCCCTTTTTCTCTCAGACATCCATCAAGTCTCTGACGGACTTTACCCAAGACGTGATTGACCGTGAGATCAAGAAGGTCAAGCAAATGGGCGAGTTCGACTTCGTGCGCGATTTCGCTTTCCGCATCCCGGTTGCACTCATTTGCAGGGTCATCGGCATTCCGGTTGAAGATGCTGACTATATCCAGGGCGTGGGGCGCAAGGTGCTTTTCCCGCTCAACCCGCAGGTGTCGGTCGAAGCGATCAAGCAGGGCCATGAAGCAGTAACGGAATTCATGGGCTATCTCCTGCCATTTCTCGACGAGATCAAGGCGCGCCGCACGATCGACCCGAGCGAGAGCATCCTCTGCGCAATGGCTGCGGCGCAGCGAAATGGCGTTGAGGTCAGTGACGCCGAAATTCTTCACATGTGCATCGTGACGCTCAATGGCGGCCATGAGACCACGACAAACCTCATCTCTCAGTCGATGCATTTCCTGATGGATGACCCCGAGAGCAAGCGTCAGCTGGTCGAGGGTGAGGTTGCTCTGCCCACGGCACTCGAAGAGTTGATCCGCTTCATCACGCCGCTCCAGCTTCAGGGGCGGCGAACGACGAACGATGTGGAACTTGCCAGTGGTAATGGCACGATCCCGGCGGGCACCGAGGTGGTTCTTGCCCAGGCTTCGGCGAACAGGGACGAGCGTGTGTTCGAAGACCCCGACAGGCTGAATTTTGCGCGCCGCCCGAACAATCATGTCGCGTTCGGTGCGGGGATCCATGTCTGCCTCGGTCGGCCGCTTGCCAGGATGGAGGCCCCGATCGCCCTTGCGTCCGTGCTGAAGGAGCTGCCGACCTTGGTGCGCAACGGCGAAGCTCGCTTTCAGCACAACACACGGTTCAGAGGTCTGGAAGAACTCCCCGTGCGTTTGGCTTGATCCGCGACGACCGCTGAGAACTAGTCACCCCGGCCCGGCGACCCGACCCCAGGATCGCCGGGCCGGGTGCCCGTTGATAAGGAGAAGAAATGAAGATTTGTCGCTTCCACAAGGACCGTATCGGTCTTGTTCAGGACGATGAGGTTGTCGATGTCACCTCGGCCCTCGACCTTTTGCCGCAACTGCGCTACCCGTTGCCGCGGCATGACCCGTTGATCGCACATCTCGATCAGCTCAAGGAGGCATTCCTTGTGGCTGCCAGGACCGGAGAGCGCAGACCAGTCCGTGAACTGGCCTTCGATTCACCGGTTGCAAACCCCGGCAAGCTTGTCGCGGCGCCTGTGAACTACGTCAAGCACCTGGAAGAGGCGCGCGCGCAGAAGGATCTGCACCAGGGCAATGCAGCCCAAGTGCGGGTGATCCACGAGACCGGCCTGTTTCTGAAGGCTACCAGCAGTCTTATCGGCCCCTCCGAGCCGGTGACACTGCGCTTCCCTGATCGGCGCAGCGATCACGAAATCGAACTTGCGGTCATCATCGGCAAACGCGCCGACAGGGTGTCAGCGGAGCGCGCGCTGGAGTACGTCGCAGGATATGCGATCGGGCTTGACATGACGGTGCGCGGCGCCGAGGAACGCAGCATGCGCAAGTCCATAGACAGCTATTCGGTGCTGGGACCGTGGCTTGTAACAGCCGATGAAATCACCGATCCGTCCCAGCTCGACTTCGAACTGAAGGTGGACGGCGTCACCAGGCAGAAGGCCAATACGCGTGATCTTGTGCTGAGCGTGCCGGAACTGATCGAGATGGCCAGCCGATTCTATACACTGGAAGTGGGCGACGTCATCTTCACCGGGACTCCCGAGGGCGTCGGGCAGATTGAGCCGGGCAACAAGATCCATGCCTGGATCGACCGGATCGGCTCGATGGAAATCGACGTCACCTGACGCCAAGAAAAGCTGGCCATCTGCTTGTGGGTGGCCATCTGCAATCGCTATGACTGTCTCAATCCATGTCGGCGTCACGTGCGGTCGGAATTGACGGTCGTGTGTTCTTGCGTGATGCATGAACAAACACTGCCATGGAAGTCAGGAACTGACGCTGCACCTCTGGATCAATTCCATCCAGGAGCAGCGACTTCAGCTTCATGACCTGAATAAACGCCTTGCCGTACAATTCCTCGCCGGCAGGGGTGATGTCGAGCAGTTTCTCTCTGCCATCCGTATCACTCTTCTTGATCGAAAGCAGCCCGCGCTTCTCAAGCGCGCTTGCAGTTCGTCCACAGCTCGCCTTGTCTATTGCGGCGCGCCGGGCAACCTCAGTCACGGACAGGCTCGGGAAATTTCGCACTGTTGCGATAATGATCCAGCTCACAGGCGACAACGGCAGGCCAGCCATAGCCTCGTCGAAGGCACACAAGAAGATTTGGTAGCTACGCCGAATCAGATGCGCGGGATGGTCCATAATGACCCGAAAATCGGCGTCGCCACCCAAGGTTTCGGGCGGTCTCCGCTCGGTATCATCTTTCATGCGCCGACCATCTTCTTTTTCGTTGTTGCCCGCTTATAGCATAACACCCTTCGATACCACCGACAATCTCGGGCAGCAGATGGACGTCTTTACCCTTGGAGCGCGTTACCGGAAAACCCGGGCTCGGGTTTGGTCATGTCTGAGTCGGGGCCTTGGCCATCAATCGCTTGACTAGGAGCAGCAAGATATGCGAACAATGTAGTATGCATGCTTAGTTTAAGCCATTGATCCGCCTGAATGACCATGGTCAGGCGGGATTGGGCACGAAAAAGGCAGCCAAACGGAGGAGTAAGTTCGTCGTTATTGTTCCCAAATGGGTGGGCAAGCCTGCCTTGAGTGGAGCAGTTTCGATTCGAACGACGTGCTGGGAGGAAGAATATCTATGTCGATCCAAGTGGTGTTCATTGATTCGATGGGAGAGCGACGTGAGGTATCGTCGCGCGAGGGGCAGTCTCTGATGGAGGCTGCGACGATGGCTGGCGTGCCGGGAATTGATGCGGATTGTGGCGGCGCTTGCGCATGCGCGACCTGTCAGGTCTATGTTGACCCCAAGTGGCTTTCTCTGCTTCCGCCGACCAGCGAAGGTGAAGCCAGTATGTTGGAGTTTGCGGCCAACAGGCAGGACAGCAGCCGGCTTGCTTGCCAGATTCGCCTGACAGCAGATCTCGATGGTCTCACCGTCACCACCCCAGAGTTCCAGTTCTGATATATGTGACGCTTTCTATCTGATCGCGCCAAACGGAGGATAAATATGTCGCTGACCGAAAAGCCTGTGGAAACAGCAAAACGAAAGATGTTCTATGACAAGATCGATAGCGGGTCCTATACCCCACTTTGGACTGTTTTGTCGAACATCATCACTCCTGAGCCCAAAAGCGGTTGCTTGCCGCACCTTTGGCATTTCGACGAAGCGAAATCCTACCTGCTGGAAGCAGGCGGTCTGATCACGGCGAAGGAAGCCGAGCGGCGCGTCCTTGTGCTTGAAAATCCAGGCCTGCGCGGTCAGTCCCGGATTACCACGTCGCTTTACGCTGGCCTTCAGATCGTCCTGCCGGGCGAAGTTGCCCCCGCGCACCGCCACAGCCAGTCAGCTTTGCGCTTCGTGATGGAGGGCAGTGGTGCGCATACGTCGGTCGATGGCGAGCGCACAGTGATGAACTTTGGCGATTTCGTAATCACTCCGCCGGGAGCCTGGCACGACCACGGCAATGACAGCGACGCGCCGATGATCTGGCTCGACGGTCTGGATATTCCAATCGTGTCGGTGTTCGACGCCTCTTTCGCAGAAGAGCATCACGCGGATCAGCAGCCAATTACCCGCCAGCTTGAAGACAGCACCTGGCGCTACGGTGCCAACATGCTTCCGGTCGACTACGAGGCGACCAGAATAGCGTCGCCGATCTTCAATTACCCTTACGAACGCTCGCGCGAAGGCCTCGAGCATCTTTTGAAGCAGGGTGAGGTCGACCCCTTCCACGGTATCAAGATGCGCTATGTCAACCCGGTCGACGGCGGCTGGGCGATGCCGACGATTTCGCCCTGCCTTCAACTCCTTCCGAAAGGCTTCAAGTCGCGGCCGTATCGGTCGACAGACGCAACAGTCTTTGTCGTCACTGAAGGCACCGGTCGCAGTGTGATCAATGGAAAGACTTACGAATGGGGTCCGAAGGATCTGTTCGTCGTTCCGAGCTGGCATACCGTCACGCATGAGGCGGACGGCGATGCAGTGCTGTTCTCTTACTCCGATCGCGTCTGCCAGGAGAAGCTCGGGCTTTGGCGGGAAGACCGTGGAAACGCGGTTCCGCTCGGCGCATAGTGACACTGTCCGGCATGGTGCGCCCTGGCTGCGCACCATGCCAATCCACGCAAAACAACTCACATAAATCGGGGCTTCAAGCCATGAAACATGAACTGCTCACGGTCGATGACGTGACAGGTTGCTGGGCGATCATGCCCACGCCGTCCAAGCCCAACGCGTCGGATCCGCGCGCTGAAGACACGGTCGATCTGGACGAAACGGCCCGTGTCGTCGAGGCTCTGATCGCCTCTGGTGTGAACGGGATTCTTTCTCTCGGCACCCTGGGAGAGGGAGCCACGACAACATGGCAAGAGAAGCAAGCCTTCATGCGCACGCTGGTCGAAGCCGGTCGCGGTCGCATTCCCATCTTCGGCGGGGCGACCGCCCTTAACACCCGCGACTCCATCAGCATGACCCGTGCCGCGCGCGAGATCGGGCTTAACGGGGTGATGATGGGGCCGCCGATGTGGGTTCAGCCTGATGTGCCGACAGCAGTTCAGTTCTTTCGTGATGTGGCCGAGGCGTGTCCGGACATGGCTATCTGTGCATATGCCAACCCCGAGGCATTCAAGTTCGAGTTCCCGCGTGCTTTCTGGGCGCAGATCTCCGAAATTCCGCAGATCGTATCTGCCAAGTACATAAACACGGCAGCGCTCTATACGGACCTGAACCTGACCAAGCGCCGCATTCGACTGATGCCGCTTGATGTGGACTATTACGCCGCCGCCCGGCTCGACCCCGAACACTGCACGGCGTTCTGGACCAGTGGCGCGGTTTGCGGGCCTGCACCTGTGATCCAGCTTCGCGACCTTGTGGCCAAGGCGGTAGAGACTGGCGATTGGACCCAAGCCAAAAAACTGACCGACAGGATTGGTTTCACCTATCGGACCCTCTTCCCCAACGGCTCGTTCAAGGAATTCTCGGTCTATAACATCGGCATCGAGAAGGCCCGTATGGATGCGGCAGGTTGGATGGTCGCTGGACCTTGCCGTCCGCCCTACCACCTGGTTCCCGCATCGGCTCTGGAAGGCGCGCGCGAGTCCGGGCGTCAATGGGCAAAACTCGCTGCGGAGCTTGAGGCGGAGAGCGGCAAGTGACCGGTCGGCATCTTGACTTCTACTTCGATTTCATGAGCCCCTTCGCTTATCTGGCCTTTCACAAGGTGCCGGGGATCTGCAAGCAATACGGTCTGGAGTTTCGGCCCCATGTCGTGAACCTGCCGCAACTCAAACTCATGGCGGGGAATACCGCACCACCAAATGTCAGCCTGCCGTTGAAGATTCGCTATTTGAGCAAGGATCTCAACCGTTGGGCTGAGGAATATGGTTTGCCTTTGACCTTTCCGAAGTCACTCGCGTCCGAGAAGCTCAACAAGGCTTTTCTTTATGCAATGGCGAAAGGCGAGGGAGAAGCCTTCATCCGGACTGCGTGGGACCGGGTCTGGGGAGAGGGTGCAGACTTGGCTGACCCGGCGTTGCTGGATGAATTGGCGAAGCAGTTCGGCTGGAATCCCGATGTTCTGTCGGCTTGGGTTTCATCGAAGGATGCTACAGACCAATACGAGGCGAGCACGCAGGCCGCGCATGAGGCAGGTGTGTTTGGTACGCCCACGATGATTGTGGGTGATCAGATGTGGTGGGGGAATGACCGCATCACATTTATGGAAAGAACGCTCCAGCAGGAGCTTTGACATCAACGCCAACCATCCATAGGGAGGAATAGTTTGGCTCTTCAAAAACTGTCGCACGCGCACTTGCGGGTTAAGAACCTCGAGGAATCGGTGCGGTTTCACACCACTGTACTGGGGCTTGAGGAAATTGCTCGGCAAGACGGTACTGTTTACCTGACCTGTGGGACCGACGGAACTTTCGATGTGGCCGTGACCGAGGGTGGTACCGGCGTCATCAGCTTTGCGATCGCTGCGGATGATGAGGATGACCTCAATCGCTACAGCAAGCGGGTTTCCGATGCCGGCGTCCAGGTCCGGGAGATGACGGACTGCGATCCGGGTGTCGAGAAGATCATCGAATTCGACCTGCCGCCCCAAAACCAGAAGATGCAGATTGCATTGCTGCGGTCTGAAGCGCGCAAACACTACTATAACCCGGCTGCTCGCAAGGCCAACCACCTGAGCGGTCTGGCGCCGCTTGACCTCGACCATATCACGCTGCGCGTCGGTCCGGATGCGACCCAGACGATCGAATTCCTGCGCAAGCATGTCGATTTCTATGCCTCTGACATTGTCGAGTTCCCCGGAGGCGCAGGGCGTCTTGCGGCCTGGATGCATGTCGGCGACTATCACCATGACGTCGCAATGTTTGCGGGCGCGCCGCATGAGACGCTCGACCATCTCGCATGGACGATCCCGAACATGGAATACATGAAGCTCATGCTCGATCAGGTCGCACGCGGTGGGGTCATGACGGAAGCAGGCCCGGGTCGGCACGGTGTTGGCTCGAATCTCTACTCCTATTTCTTCACGCCGGATGGCAACAGGTATGAGCTTTCGGGGGAAATGCCGCGTTGTGTGGACCACAAGGCAGGCCCGTTCATCTGGAGCGCGGACAAGCCGGGCATCTTCAGCTCGTGGGGTGCTCCGTTCCCCGAGAGCTTCAAAGTGGGTTCCTGACTCAGGACAGTGCCGCGCTGCGGCGCGGACAGGTAATCAACGGATGACGCGCGGCACAGGTCTGCGCGTCATCTGTATCATGGTCTGAGGAAAACTCCGATGGAACGTATCATCATCATAGGCGGTGGTTTGGCTGCGGTCTCCGCGGCGAAAACGCTGCGAACAGAAGGCTTTGAGGGCACTGTCACGGTCCTCTCCGAAGAAGGGCAGTTCCCTTATGACCGCCCGCCGCTGTCGAAGGCGGTTCTTCAGGGTACGGCAGATGCACAGAGCACTTGCTTGCTGAACGCCGAGGCCGCGCAAAATCTTGGCATCGACCTTCAGCTCAACCAACGCGTCGAAGCAATCGACCGCGACGCGCATGTGGTACGGCTCTCTTCGGGAGCAAGCCTGCCCTATGACCGCCTGCTGATCGCGACCGGAAGTCGCGCCCGCATGCTTGATGGCCCCTTCGCGGGAAAAGCCAATGTTTTCTATCTGCGTACGATTGCTGATGCCGAGCGTTTGCGCGCGCAAATGGTGCCTGGAAAGCGGCTTTTGTCGATTGGCGCGGGTTGGATCGGTCTTGAAGTCGCAGCAACAGCCCGAAAAAGCGGGATGGAAGCGGTGGTCGTCGAACTGGCCGACCGGCTTTGCGCCCGCAGTCTGCCAAAGGATGTCGGTGTCGCTTTGGCTGATGTGCACCGTGGCAATGGCACCGTGATCCATCTGAATACCTCAATCGTGACGGTAGGCGGAGATGACCGGGTTGAAAGCGTGACTCTGTCAAACGGGGAAACGCTGCTGGTTGACATGGTCGTCGTCGGGATCGGCGCGATTGCGAATGATGCGATCGCGCGGGAGGCTGGCCTGGAGACGGGCAATGGCATCATCGTAGATGAATTTCTGCGCACGTCCGACCCGCTGATTTTTGCGGCCGGGGATGTGGCGGCTATGCGGGTTGGCGGTGGCCAGCCGACACGGATGGAATCCTGGGCCAATGCGCAGGACCAGGCCGCTGCGGCCGCAAGAAACATGCTGGGGAAGAGGGAGCCCTATGCAATCAACACCTGGTTCTGGTCTGATCAGTACGACCTCAACATTCAGATGATCGGCGACAACCAGCCCGCTGGGGGAACTTTGCTTGTGCGGAAGGGCGAAGGAAAGTCCTTCACCCGTTTCTCGGCCATCGGTGATCGGCTGGTCGGTGCCATCTGTTTCGGTGCGCCCCGCGACATGGCGATCGTTCGCCGCCTCATGTCGAAAGGCTACGCCGTGACTGACGACTCGCTGATCACAGCACCAGACCTTCGTAAGCTACTGTAAGCACAAAGAATACCCAACCAGGCGAAGACCTGGGCAACACCATCACCAAAAAGTCCAACGCATAGGGAGGAAAACTATGTTTAAAACTTACTATACGGCAATACTCAGCGCTTGTCTGGCTCTAGCCCAAACTTGCGCTGCCCAAGCACAGGATGCAGACCAGAACGGCTGGTATGTCCGGGGGGGGCCCGTGGGGATATACTTCAGCCCCGGTGCCGAACTGTCGGTCGGAGGTGCGCCATTCCCCGGCACCGATGCTTCGGTCGACGACAACTACTCGCTCAGCTTTGATATCGGCTATCGCATCAACCCGCAGCTTTCCGCCACCTTCACATTCGGAATCCCACCCACCGCAGAGATTCGCGGCGAAGGAAGCCTTGCTGGGGCCTATCTCGGGGATGTGACTTACGCACCTGCGATTCTCGCACTCCAATACCGCATTCCGACCCGTAATCCGAAGTTCGAGCCCTATGTCGGCGCGGGCATCAACTATACCATCATTCTTGATTCGGAAGGGCAAGATGTGGCCGGCTTCGAGGCGGAAAACGCTTGGGGTGCCGTTCTACAGGTCGGTTTCGAAAGCATGATCAATGAGCGGATGGGTATGTACTTCGACGTCAAGAAAATCTGGCTCGATGCTGACGTCAGTGGCACATTGGGCGTCGGCGGGCCGTCAGCGACAGGTAGTGCGACGCTCGATCCTCTGCTTGTCGGAACCGGTCTGGTCTGGCGCTTCTGAGGCATATACTCCGTCTGCAGTTTCGGGGTACCTGTGCTGAAACACAAAGGAAGGAAACACTGTGAAAATGGAACTCTACTACATACCTGCGGCCTGTTCGCTGGCTGCTCACATCAGTTGTCTGGAGGCGGAGATACCCACAACTTGCCGAATGGTCGTGATGGACCCGGCGGGAAACAAGGTCGATGGTGAGGACTATAGCAAGATCAACCCACTGGGTCTGGTCCCCACCATCGTCGATGGCGAGACCAAGATCTCTGAGGCTGCCATAGTGCTGCAATACATTGCGGACAAGGCAGACGGAAAACTCGGCAAGGTGACGGGAGATGAGCGTTGGAAGCTTCTTGAAACCCTGAACTTCATCTCTACAGAGCTTCACAAGACAATGGCGCCGTTGTTCCGTCCTGATCTGCCGGTCGAAGCCCGTCCTTTCTTCGAAAAAATGGCTGCCAACCGTCTGACCGAAGCAGAGAAGCGCATTGGAAGTGCCGGCTATCTTGTCGGCGACAGCTTCACCGTTGCCGACGCCTATCTCTTCACGGTGCTCGGTTGGTGCAACTTCCTCAAGATGGACATGTCTCCTTGGCCGAAGCTCGTCGAATACGCGCAGCGGATCGGTGGACGACCGGCTGTCCTGCAAGCTCTGAAAGAGGAAGGGCTCTTGTCCCCCGCCTGACGTAGGCTTGGGGTCAGGGTCTATTGATTTCGCCCGTGCAGCGTGATTCAGCCTCCGCAAGGAGGCTGAATTATGACCAACATATTCTGACTGACGGACGCGCAAATTGTCGATGACCACCCGGTCTGGCACGCCGTTGGTGGCAATCGCACGATGCAAGAACCGGCGCGCTGCCGCTAAGTCCCGATGCTCTGACAGTAAGAAATCAAGGGTTTTTCCGTTGCGATCCACGGCCCGGTAAAGGTAACTCCACCGGCCTTTCACCTTGATGTAGGTCTCGTCCACTCGCCAGGACTTAGCGGTCTGCCGCTTGCGGGCTTGCGCCTGCGCCGCGATCAGCGGTGAGAACTTTACTAGGTATTGTCACGTTAACGGGCTTGAGGTTGCGGGTTCATGGATCTGTGCGTAAGCGGTGTCGATGCAGACATTGAAAATCAGCTACAAGCGCCCCGTCTTGGTCTGACGACTGCCGATTTGGACGTTATCGAACTAAACGAAGCCTTCGCCGCGCAAGGCATCGCCGGTCCCGCCATCGTCGCAAACCTGCGCTCGTCCTTTAGCTGAAGCAGGGCAGGAACCATGGAGAAAAGCGCGGTCATCCTCGGGCTCTCGCGGCAAGCCAAGTTTCTTGGCCTGCCGATGCCCTATGCCATGGCAGTGGGAGCGATGACCGTGCTGCCCTTCATTCTGTTCAAGCCAGTCTGGTGGTTCCTGACCGCCCCGATCTGGTACGGGCTTGCGCGCGTAGCCACCAAGCTGAACCCGAATGGGCATCATGTCTTCGCGGTCATGATGCAGGTGACGCCGATGGCCATCCTGCGGAAAGGTCGGCGTCATGTTTCTTGAACGGGAGGGTCTGCGGGGCAGGGCGCGGGCATTGATCCCGGTGGACCCGAAGATCTATGCGCACCTGCCCTATGTCATCGAGCTTGATGACGAGGTGGTGCGTACGCGAGACAACGGGCTGATGATCTCGCTGGAGGTGACCGGCATCGACGGGATCACATCCGGGTCTTCGGCCATCACCGCCCTGCGGGCCGGATTCGCCCACTTTCTCGACACGCTGGATGAGCGTTTCAGCTTCTATTTGCACCGGATGATGCGTTCGGCCAACGCCCAGCTGAAACCCATCCACGGCCAAAGCTTTGCCGCCGACATCGACCGAGCATGGGGCGCCGAGCTGCAGCGCCGCAATCTGCAGGAATCGGTGCTCATCCTGACAGTGGTCCGGCGCCAAGTTACGCCGCTGGTCGTGCCGTTCTTCGGCAAGGCGGCAGCAAAGGTCTGGGGCGAGGATACCGACCGCAGGTTGGAAGAGTTGCGCGAAGTGGTTTCGATCCTCGAGACCGGTCTTGGTGTGAAATCCCACCGCCTCAAGATCAGCGATGGCAGCCTGATTGGTTTTTGTGCCTCTCTTCTGACGGGCGAGTTGCGCGGCAAATCCCGCAGCCCCTTTGGGATCATCGCTGAAGATGCCAGCGATGCCGCCATCCATTTCGGCAAAGGCCAGTTCACGGTGGAGGAGGGGGCAGACACGCCGCGCGTCGGCGCCGTCCTCTATGTCAAATCCTACGCCACCTCGACTTGGCCCGGCATGCTTGATGCACTTGGGGCCAGCCGCGACACCATCATCACGCACAGCTACACGCCGATTGAGCGCGGCAGTATCACCGAGCGCGTGAAACGCCGCATGGCCCAAATGCGGGCCTCCGAAGACATTGCCGCGACGATTGAGGCGCAACTCTTCGAGGCTGCCGACAAGTCGGAAAACGGCGAGCTCGGGTTTGGCATCCACCAGATGACGATCACGGTCTTTGCTGGCGATCAGGCAGCACTCGATACCGAGGTCGCCCGCATCCGCGGCATCGCCCATCAGAACGGCATGCGCTTGGTCCGCGAGGTCACGGCACTCGAAGCTGCGTTCTTCGCCATGCACCCCGGCAATATGGATTACCGGGCACGGGACATGACGGTCTCGTCCTTGAACTTTGCCGACATGGCGGCACTGCATGCGGCTGATACCGGGACGGAAGCCGCACGCTTGCCGTGGCAAACGCCGCTGACGCTGTTCCAGACGCTGCAAGGCTCGCTGCACCGGTTCAGCTTCCATGAACCCGGCGATCCGATGGCGGAGCCGACAAACGGCCACACACTCGTCCTGGGCAAGTCCGGCGGCGGCAAGACCACGACTGTCGCCTTCCTCGCAGCCCAGGCCCAACGAGCAGGGGGCCGAACGATCATCTTTGACAAGGAAGCCGGCCTCAAAATGGCTGTGCGCGCCCTTGGCGGTCGCTATGCCGAAATCCGTGCCGGACGTCCGACCGGGCTGAACCCGCTCGCCACGGAGTCTGGAGAGCGAGGCGAAGCATGGTTTCTGGATTGGCTGGTCGCACTTCTCGAACAGCGCAGCGGGCCGATGACACCCTTGCAATCCGAAGCCCTCAAGTCAGCGATTTCCCAGAACGGCAAAGCCCGGCAAGGGTTGCGGAATTTCCGCGCGTTTCAGGAACTCTTCGGCGATGTCGGCGACGGCCTCGATCTGGCGCAGAGGATCAGCGAATGGGAACCCGAAGGGCGGTATGGCTGGGTCTTTGGCGAGGCAGACGAGCCGGTGGTGGATTTCACCAGCCACGATGTGACGGCCGTCGATCTCACAGAAATCCTCGATCTCGGCACCGAGCGCACCGCGATCCTCGGCTATCTCTTCCGCCGCACCGAGATGCTGATCGAAGAAAAGCGCCCGACGCTAATCCTGATCGACGAGACCTGGAAGGTTCTCGACGACGAATACTTCGCCAAGAAACTCGCGGAATGGTTGGTGACCGCGCGAAAGAAGAACGTCGTCGTGGTGATGATGACCCAGTTTCTAAGCCAGATCCGGGGCTCGAAAGCCCGATCGATTCTAGACGCGCTACCGAACCAGCTTCTGTTCCCGAACGGCGAAGCGGCCAGTGCCGATTACGACGGCTTCCGGCTGACCGACGGCGAGTTGGATTTTGTCCTCAGCCCAATCCCGGGCCAGCGCATGGTGCTGTCGCGCACACCGCGCAGTTCGACCGTACTGAATGTCGATCTCAAAGCTCTGGGGCCACTTTTGACAGCACTTGGCGGTGGTCAAGCCGGACTGAATGCCTTTGGTGCCGACTACGCCGCGCGGCCAAAATTCTGGAAGGAATGATTGTCCAATGAAATCACTATATTACATAACCTTGATTATGCGTGACTTACGCTGTTTCGTGTCATGGTGTATTGACGGTCATCGCTACTCGCCCTAGTAGCATTTGCCACACCAAGTACCCGGAACTGCATGCAAATTGGTCCTCTGTCTCTAAGCACCGATTTTCGATTTTTCTGCTCCCTCACCTTCGAATGTAACATATATCGCGTGGCGATATTTCGTGTACCGTGTCCGTTTCGCGGGCATGAACTTGCGGGACCGTGTAGCATTGAACATCCAGGACTTGAGACGCGCCCGCGGCCTCAGCCAGGAGGAGCTTGCTCATCGGGCCGATGTGAGCCGCGGCCATATGGGCAAGGTCGAGAACGCCAAGTTCGCGGCCTCCCTCGACCTTCTCGAACGCATTGCACGGGCGCTAAACGTCGATCCCGAAGTGCTTTTTGCGAAACGGTAGTCCGTTTCCCTAGGCTTTGATCCCACATCCCAACACGAAAGACAGATCGGCAAGAACAGTACGAGTGGCACGGGGTACATGGCGAAGAGAAAGACAGGCTGGCCCTTTCAGGGTAACCGACCGATTGGGGCCGCCTGCCTGAGGCTGGGGTTCCGAGGTAAGACACGTGCATAACGACGTCGTTATGCACGTGTCTTATTCGGAGGAGCCATGCTGGGCGAGGTTCTGGGT
>NZ_JAEKIS010000018.1 GCF_017311415.1 Salipiger abyssi
GAAAATCGCGGCGGCTGATTTGTGGTTAAGGCCGGTCAGTGAGGCGGCGCGATCAGCGGTGATATCGGTTGCGAAGAGGCGCAGAAGATCCCGGAACTTTCTCTCCGAAATTCTCCCCCGAAATAGATACCGGTTTTTCTGAGACATGAGAGCACCTTAGCATACTCTCAGAACACCTCAGCTGGAATAGACCCTTTCAGAAAATCAGAAGCACGACCTAAGCCGGGCCCAGCGGCTGCCCGGGGGATGCCGCACTGACGATCTGAACCCCTTGATTTATCCCGACCAAGTCCGAATGACCTCGAAACGAAGCACGGGTTTCACCAAAGCGGCAGCCCGCCCGGACGGGCAGCCGCTGGGCCCGCCTCTCGGCGTTTGCTTGCAAACGCCTGCCAGCAACACATCGCTTTGCGATGTGTGAGAGGCGGCGCTGCGCGCCTTGTTCCGGGCCAAGGGCACCGTTCAAACGTAGGGTGGGCAATTTGCCCACCCACCGCACCACAACGCTCAGCGCTTGTGCGTCTCCGCCGAGACCGCGCCTTCCAGCCCGGTGGAGCCATAGAGCCAGTCGACGATATCGTACCAGTTCTCCGGCGATTTCGCACTCATCACCGCGTTGCGCAGCTCTGCGTGGGCGCCGGCGGGGTGATAGACATGCTGGCCGATCTCACGCGATTGCAGCTGCACCCGCGCGGTGCGCAGCTCGCGCAGATCCTGATAGGTGCTGAACGCCGTGCCAAGATCGTCATAGGTTTCCATGCAGTGGGCGAGCGCTACCGCGTCCTCCATCGCCATACAGGCGCCCTGTGCGAAATATTGCAGCATCGGGTGCGCCGCATCGCCCAAGAGCACCACGCGCCCGTCGACCCAGTTCGACACCGGATCGCGGTCGCAAAGCACCCAGCGCTTCCAGTTCTGTCCCCGGTCGATAATCTGGCGGGCCACTGGCGCCACATGCTCGAAGCCCAGCTTCACCTCCTCATGGGTGACGCTGACACCCGCCTCGGGCGAGGGTGCGTCGTTGTGATAGGTCACCACGAGGTTGAACTGCTTCCAGCCCTTCAGCGGGTAATGCACGATATGGCATTTCGGCCCCGCCCAAAGCGTCGCCGCGTTCCAGCGCAGATCCTCGGGCATGTCCTCGGTGGGGATCACCGAGCGATAGGTGGTGTGGCCCGAGACGCGCGGCGCACCGTCGCCCACCACCCGCTTGCGGATGTTCGACCACAGCCCGTCGGCGCCCACCAGCATATGGCCGGTGACCCGCTCTCCGTCGGCGAGGATCGCCGTGGCAGTGCTGCCGTCCTGATCGTAATCGACCACCTCGGCGGAGGTGCGCAGCTCGACCAGAGGATGCGCCTCGCAAGCGCGCAGGAAGACCGCATGCAGATCGCCCCGGTGGATCACCGCGTAGGGGTTCTTGAACCGCGCGCGGAAATTGTCGTCGAGCGGGATGCGGGTGATCTCGGTGCCGGCGATGGCGTCCATAAGGCGCAGATTGTCGATGTAGACGGCCATCGCGCGCGCCTCGTCGCCGACGCCGAGATAATCGAACGCGTGAAAGGCGTTGGGGCCAAGCTGAATGCCGGCGCCAATCTCACCCAGCTCGGGCGCGCGCTCCAGCACCAGCGAGCGAAAGCCCTTCTGCGCGAGGCCGATGGCGGTGGCGAGCCCGCCGATACCGCCGCCGGCGATCAGGATGGGAAGGTCTTGGGTCATGACAAATCTCCTCTGTTCGGCCAGGACGGGTCCGGGCCGGAGTTTCTTCGGTCGGGGGGGTTGGGGTGGTCCGCCCTAGAACGGGTGGACCATCCAGGGGATAAGGATCACGGACAGGATAACGAGCACGGTCGCCAGCACATAGGGCACGACCAGCCGCGACAGGGTGAGGATAGGCACCTTCGACAGCGCCGCTGCGATATAGAGTCCGGTGCCCACCGGCGGGGTCAGCAGGCCCAGCACCAGCGTGAGGCTCATCATCACGCCGAACTGGATCGGGTCGATGCCGTATTGCCCGACAGCCACCGGCAGCAGGATCGGCGTCAGGATGATCAGCGCCGCGATGCCATCGAGGAACATGCCCACAGCGGTCAGCGCAACCATGATCAGCAGCATGAAGACGATGGGATCGTCCGACAGCGAGGTGATGAAGGCCGCCACCGCCTGCGGGATCTGGTTATAGGTCAGCACCCAGCCAAAGATTTTGGCCGCCATGATCAGGAACAGAACGATAGCCGAGTTGACGACCGTGCGGTCGATGATCACCGGGATGGATTTCAGCGGAAGCTCTCGGAAGATCAGCCCGCCGAAGATCAGCGCCACCACGATGGCCGCAGCCGCACTTTCGGTCGGGGTGAAGATGCCCGCCGAGATACCGCCCACGATGGTCAGCGGGATCAGCATGGTGGCCAGCCCCGGCAGCGTCGCCTTCCAGCGCGGGATGTCGGGCAGGCCCGATCCCGCCGCCAGCGGGTTGTGATTGCGCCCGGCCTGCCACATGGCAATCGACACCATGAAGACGAAGAGCATCAGCCCCGGCATGATGCCCGCGGTGAACATCTCGGCAATCGAGACCTGCGCGATCACGCCATAGATGATGAACACCATGGAGGGCGGAATGATCGGCCCGAGCAGGCCCGCCGAGGCGGTGAGCCCCGCCGCATAGCCGCGCTTGTAGCCGTCGCGCTCCATCTCGGGCACCACGACGCGGCTCATCACCGCCATCTGCGCGGTGGCCGAGCCCATGATCGCCGCCAGCGCCAGGTTCGAGATCAGGTTCACGATGACCAGATTGTGCGGCACCCGTGTCAGCCAGACCCGCACCGCGAGAATGATCCGCCGCGTCAGCCCGCTTTCGTTCATGATCTCGCCCAGAAGAACAAAGAGCGGAATGGCCAGCAGGTCGAAATTCTCGACCGAGCCGAAGGCGATCTGCGGGATCGCCGAAAGGATCGCCACATTGCCCGAAAACGCCACGAAGGCGAGGGTGGCCCCGATCAGCACGAAGGCGATGGGCATGCCGATGAGCATCAGCCCGAGAAAGACACCGCCGGTCACGCCAGCCTCCCCGTCAGCTTGCCGATGGACTCCGCCAGATGGCCCAGCACATGGATGAGCGCGGTGGCGCAGAAAATCGGAAAAATGTAAAAGAACGGCGCCTTGGGCCAACCGGTGGTGATGATCTGCTCGAACTCGACGGCGGGCGAGCGCACCCAGCCGATGCCTGCGTTCAGCAGGATCGCCAGCATGCCCGCGATCAGCGCCCAGACCAGCGCGTCGATCCAGGGCTGCGCCACGCGGGGCAGCCTGTCGACCAGCAGCGTCACGCCGATCTGCGCCTTGTCGCGGATCGAGATCGAGACCGCCACCAGCGTCAGCCAGACCAGCAGGATCGCCGCCAGCTCCTCGGCATAGACGATGGGTTTGCCGGCGAGATAACGCATCGCCACATTGACCACGATCAGCCCCACAAAGAGGATGACAAGGGCCCGGCTGGCCCAGCGTTCCAGCCGGACCAGCCCGCCCGAAAGAGCGGGAAGGAAGTTCACTCGCTTTGCTCCGCGTCCACTTCGCTCTGGAATTCGGCGATGAGCGGATATTGCGCAAAGCTCGCCTGCACTGCCTCGTCGGCAGCGGCGAAGGCGCTCTCGCCGTCTTCGAGATGCAGGATCTCCAGCTTGCCTTCGAGCGAGGCGAGGTTGCTCTCCTCCGCCGTCACTTGGCTCTCCGAGCCCCAGGCCAGCGCCTCGTCCACGACCTCCTGGAAGGCCGCCTTCTGCTCATCGCTGAGGCTCATCCACGTCGGGTTGGAGACCATCATCACCGCCGGGAAGGCCATGTGGTTGGTGATCGTCAGCCCCTTGGCCACCTCGTCGAACTTGAGGCCCACGAGCGCGTCGAGGTCGATGTCGATGCCGTCGAGCAGGCCGGTTTGCAGCGCCTGATAGACCTGGGTGAGGTTCACCGGGGTCGGCACCGCGCCGACCTCGCCCCACCAGACTTTCATCGCCGGGAAGGGCACGATGCGGATCTTCTTGTCCGCCAGATCCTCGACCGACGCGGCGGGCGCGTCCTGCATCAGGATGTGGCGCATGCCGGCAAAGGTGTAGCCCACGCCGTGCAGGTTGGCGCGTTGCAGCTCTTCCAGCATCTTTTGCGCGGCGGGCAGATCGGCGGCGGCCTGCGCCTCGGTCACGTCGGCAAAGAGATGCGGCGTGAACCAGCCCTGCATCGAAGGCGCGCGCAGGCTTGTGATGGCGGCGGTCATCAGACCGGCATCCAGAAGCCCGGCGGAGAGCTGCTGGAACATCTCCTGTTCCGAGCCGAGCTGGCCGGCAGGAAACACGGCAACGGTCAGATCGCCATCGGTGGCCTCGGGCAGCTTTTCGGCGATGCGGTTGGCGACCTTGGTCCAGACGTGGCTCGGGGGCGTGATCAGCCCCATGCGCAGCTCGCGTGCCTGCGCCGCGCCGGCGGCCACGGAGGCCATCAGCGCGCCGACAAGCGCGGATTTGGTGAATTTCGCGAAGATCATGGAAGCTCCCCCTTCTTCGTGACGGTAAAACAGCGTGGCCTGAAATCAGGCCTCGCTGTCGGGTTGGGTCTTTGGATGCGCATCGGCAAAGGCCGCCAATGCGTTGCACGCCTCGGTGATGCGGTTGACATTGCTCAGCCCCGAGATGTCGACCTTGAACCGCGCGGCGGAAAACACCTGCGGCACCAGGCAGATATCGGCCAGCGAGGGTGTCTCGCCAAAGCAGAAGGTGCTTTGCGGACGGCCCGCCAACAGCGCCTCACAGGCGTTGAGCCCGTCGGCGATCCAGCGCCCGCACCAGGCATCCAGCACGTCCTGATCGGCGTTGAACTCCGCCTTGAGGTAATCGAGCACGCGCAGGTTTTGCAGCGGGTGCACATCGCAGGCGATGACCTGGGAAAAGGCCCGGACCAGCGCGCGCAGGTCCGGATCCTCGGGCACCAGCCTGGCGCCCGGTTTGGTCTCGTCCAGCCATTCGATGATCGCCAGCGACTGGGTGAGGCGGAAATCGCCCTCCTGCAACGCCGGCACCAGCGCCTGCGGGTTCAGCGCGCGGTATTCGGGCGTCTTCTGCTGCCCTCCATCCTTGCGCAGATGCACCGAGGTGAAATCGTACTCGATCCCCTTCAGATTGAAGGCGATGCGGCAGCGATAGGCGCTGGAAGACCGGAAATAGCCGTGGAAGTGGATCATTCCGCCGCACCGATGGTCAGCTTGATCGGGTCCAGCCCGTCGACGCCGCCGGTGATCACATCACCCGCCACAACCGCGCCCACACCCGCCGGCGTGCCGGTCATAATCACGTCGCCCGGTTGCAGGTGGTAAAAGCCCGAGAGGTGCGAGACGATCTCGTCCACCTTCCAGATCAGATCGTTCAGCGTGGCCTCCTGCTTGGTCTCGCCATTTACTTCGAGATGGATCTTTTGCGGGCCGAGCGCCTCGAAATCGGCGGCTTTGGTGATCGGCGCGAAGACGGCGGATTGCTCCACATCCTTGCCCAGATCCCAGGGGCGCTGCTTGGCACGGGCGGCGAGTTGCAGGTCGCGCCGAGTCATGTCGAGCCCGCAGGCATAGCCGTAGATCGCCTTGGCCGCCTCGGCGGTATCGGCTTTGAAGACCGGCGCGCCGATGGCGATCACCAGTTCCATCTCGTAGTGGAAGTTCTCGGTGCCCGGCGGATAGGGGATCTCGGTATCGGTCGCCTGCGTCGTCAGCGCCGATTTGGTGAAGTAGAACGGCGCCTCGCGGTCGACCTCGACCCCCATCTCGGCGGCGTGGGCGGCGTAGTTGCGGCCAACGCAAAAGATGCGGTGAACGGGGTATTCGGCGCTTTCTCCCTTGACCGGTACGGTGGGCCAGGCGGGAGAAGAGAAGAGATTGGTCATGCGTCGTTTCCTTTTGAATTCAGATATTTGCCCAGATCATTCCGGGCGCAGAACGGGCGGCAGGTCGCGCATCCGCGCGCCGTTGCCCAGATCAAGCGCACTCTGCCAGAGCATCCGGGCGCGTTCCATCGCCGTTGCGCGCAACGGGCGCGGGTTTCCATCCGCGCCGGCGCCCTCCAGATCCCAGCCAGCGCCGGGAAGATCGCGCCAGACCACATCGAGATGTACGGCGGAATGGTCGAAGAGATGGCGCAACGCGCGCGGCGGCAGCGTCGCTCCAAGGTCGAGATCCTCGAGCGCGTCCCATTCGGGATCGCGCAGCGGCGGGATCTCTGTGCCGGCGGCTGCGGCCTCGGCCTGACGCGAGATCGCCCGTGCCTGATAAGAGACCGCACAGATCACATGCGCCCGCGTTTTGCCCGCCACCTGCGACGGCGCATAAAGCGCCGCATCGTCCAGCTCATTGAGCTTGCGGGCGAAATAGGCGGTGCCGCTGCGCGCCAGCGCGAGATCCTGCGCCGGCGCCTCGGACGCGTCGTAACGCGCGCCAAGGCCCTGACGCTGGCGCAGGGCGTCCCGCGCCTCGTCGAGCGTGCTCATGCTTACCCCGCGTCTTCGATCTGCGTGCGGTCGAAATGCAGCCGCTCCATGATCGGCGCATCCGAGAAACGGAACAGGTCGAAGGAGGTCTCCGCCTGAAGCGACCACGGCACCCAGGAGGGGATGACGAAGATATCGCCCTTCTCGACCTTGTGCTCGGTGCCGCCCATGACGATGGCGCCCTTGCCCTCGAAGACCTGGAAGACCGTGGAACCGACCTCGCGCCGCAGCGCCGTTTCGGTGCCCGCGCGCAGTCGGTGGAACTCGGCCCGGATGGTCGGCATCACGTCGCCGCCGGTGGTCGGGTTCACATAGCGGATCGCCGCGTGGCCCTGTTCGATCGTGGCGGGATGCCCCTCCTCTTCCAGCAGCAGCTGCTGGGTGAGCGCCGCATCGGTATATTCCCAGCGATAGGCACCGATGGGCGAAGACACGGTGTTCTGAAGCTGCGACAGCGGGCGCAGGCCCGGGTGGCACCAGAGCCGCTCGCCGCGCGAATAGTTGGGCGTGGCATAGTCGGTCACCCGGTCGGAGCCGAACTCGAAAAAGCCCACATCCATCTGATAGGAGAACGGGATATCCAGCCCGTCGATCCAGGCCATCGGCGCATCCAGCTCATTGTGGTGCCCGTGGAAGTTCCAGCCCGGCGTCAGCAGGAAATCGCCGCGCGACATGCGCACCGGATCGCCGTTGACCACGGTCCAGACGCCTTCTCCCTCGACGACGAAGCGGAAGGCGTTCTGCGAGTGGCGGTGTTCGGGGGCGGTTTCCTTGGGCCCGAGATACTGGATCGCGCACCACAGCGTTGGCGAAATGTAAGCCTCGCCGCCGAGCCCGGGGTTGGCGAGCCCGATGGCGCGGCGCTCGCCGCCACGACCCACCGGCACCAGATCGCCCGAGGCCTGCGCCAGCGGGTAGAGATCAGACCATTTCCAGACATGGGCCACCGCCTTGGGGCGCGGATGGCGCGGCATCAGATCGCCGGTCTGGGTCCAGAGCGGGTTCAGATGCTGGGCTTTGAAATCGGCGTAGAGCTGGCGCAGCTCCGGGCTGTCGACAGGCTGCATGGCGTCGGCGTCCATCGGTTCCTCCCTTCGGATGACTCGCATTCTTTAATAGGTAGTATGCGTATCATGTTGCCTCTGTCAATAATGATAAGTACACTTCTTATATTTACACCACCTCCCCGATTTGCCCGGCGCCGTCGCTTGTCGGGTCAAGCGGGTTCGGATAGGGACGACATATGGTGCATGTTTACGATCTGCCCGGACACCTGATCCGCCGCCTTCACCAGATCTCGGTTTCGGCCTTCGCCAGCGAGGCGGCGGCGGAGGGAATCGAGCTGACCCCGGTCCAGTTCGCAGCGCTGAGTATGCTGGCCGAGTATCCCGATATCGACCAGGCGACGCTGGCCGGGCTTGTCGCCTATGACCGCGTGACTCTTGGCGGCGTGGTGAACCGGCTGGAGGCGCGCGGCCTGCTGGAGCGCAAGGTCAGCGCCACCGACCGGCGGGCGCGGCAGATGCGGGTGACCGAGGCCGGGCGGCAGCTGGTGCGCGACGCCCTGCCCGCCATCAAGCGCACGCAGGAGGTGATCCTCAAAGATCTGAACGCCGAGGAGCGCGAGACGCTGCTCGGCCTGCTGCGCAAAATGGCCGATGCCAATAACGGGCTGAGCCGGGCTCCGTTGCGGCTGATAGCCGGAAAGCCCCCCTGCGACGAGCCGGACGAAGCGCCCTAGGCCGGCCCCTCTTCGTCCAGCAGCGCCCGCAGCCCCGCGCGATAATCGGGATAGAGCAGCTCCACCCCGAGCGCCTGCTTGATGCGGCGATTCGAGACACGCTTGTTCTCGGCATAAAAGCTGCGCGCCATCGGGCTCATCTCGGCGGTGTCGAAATCCTCCACTGGCGGTGGCGCGACGCCCAGCAGCTCGGCGGCGTAGAGCAGCACATCCTGCGGCGGCGCCGGATCGTCGTCGCAGAGGTTGTAGGCGGTGCCGGGCGCGGGATGCGCGATGGAGGCCTCGAGCACCTGGGCGATATCGTCGACATGGATGCGGGAGAACACCTGTCCCGGCTTGACGATGCGCCGCGCGGTGCCGCGCCGCACCTTGGCGAAGGGGCCGCGCCCGGGGCCGTAGATCCCCGCGAGGCGGAAGAGGTGCAACGGCAGATCGGGGATCGCCTGCCACGCCGCCTCTGCCTCCGCGCGCGCCCTGCCCCGCGCCGTGCCCGGGCTCAGCGGTGTCTCCTCATCGACCCAGCCGCCATCCTGATCGCCGTAAACCCCTGTGGTGGAAAGATATCCCGCCCAGTCCAGCACCGGCGCCCGCCGCGCGACGGCATCGCCGCAGAGCCGCAGCGACGGGTCGCCCTCGGCATCCGGCCCGGCGGAGATCAGCAGATGACTCGCCCGCTCCAGCGCCGCGTCGACCTGCGCGCGCTCCCACAGGACCGGCTCGATCCCCTGTTCGCGCAGTTTGCCGGCCTTTTCCGGATCGCGGGTGGTGCCGAGAATGGTCCAGCCCTGCGGCAAAAGCCGTTTTGCGAGCGCCTGGGCGGAATAGCCGTGACCGAGGGAGAGAAGCGTCTGTGTCATGGCGCCAAACTGGGCGGCGGCGGCGGGATTTGCAAGCGGCTGGCGCTGAGCGGGGAAGCGCGCATACGGGCGTGCCGGGATAGGCATGGGAGCCGTCTTGCGCTATCGCAGGATCATGTGCCCGTGAGAGACCTCCGATGATCCGATACACCCGACGTGCGAGCCTGGTTCTTTGCCTCGGCGCGCTTGCAGGCTGCGGCGCCCGCCGCAGCGATCCCGAAATCGCCACGTCGGGCCGTTTCGACCCGCCGCTCTATCCCAACGAGACGCCGGCGCTGCGGGCAAAGATCAACAGATGGGCCGATCACTATGAGGTGCCCCGGAAACTGGTGCATCGTCTGGCGATCCGCGAAAGCACCCACAACCCCGCAGCCCGAAACGGCCCCTATTACGGGCTGCTGCAAATCCTGCCCCAGACCGCACGGACGATGGGCTTTCGCGGCAGCGCGCCGGAATTGCTGGATGCGGATACCAACCTGAAATATGGCGTGAAATACCTGCGCGGCGCCTGGCTGCTATCCGATGGCAGCCATGACGAGGCCATCGGCTGGTACGCGCGCGGCTATTACTACGAGGCCAAGCGCCGGGGCATGCTGGTCGAGACCGGGCTGCGCGCCGCCTGACCCAGCTCAGGTCATCGCGCGCAGCATCGCCGTGTTGGACTGGATCACCGTGTTCAGTTCGACGATCTTGGCCAGCCGTGCCTCGATCTCGTCCTGCCCGGCGTCGAGCTGATCGACGATCCCCGAGAGCGAATCCCCCGAGCCGTTGAGCGCCGCGCTTTCGATCTTGCACATCATGCGGGTCGAGCTGAGACCGGTCACATAACGCTTCATGTCGAGCACGCTGCGACCGAGCCTGGTCGCCTCCGTCTCGAGCACTTTCAGCGCATCGGCAGCAAGCTTGTTAAAGGTTTCCGCCTCTTTCTGAAGGGTCTGGCGATCCTCCGTCAGCGCGCTGCTGTCCTGCGCGCCCTTGATATCCTCTTCGAACAGTGCCGACATCTCGCTTTGCATGATCGCGGCACAGACCATGAACTGCCCCTTCTGGATCGTCTCGCGCATCCGCACATAGGTGCTTTCCTTGCCATCGACAAAGTCGCGCACCCAGCTCGCCATCTCGTCGAGCATGGAGCCGTAGTTGACCGAAATGGCACTGATCGGGCCGCCGGCGTTTTCCAGCCGCGAGGCGAGAATACGCATATTCATCGGCACGGTGCGGATCGCCTTGATGATCTCGGTCATCTCGTCGGTTTCCTGTCTGATCTGGATGATCGTCCGCACCATGGTCAGGAAACGCTGCTGGCGCTGATCCAGCGTGGCCCCGATCTGCTTGGCGCGCTCTTCCATCTCGAGCGACAGGGCCGCCGACATGAAGGCGTCGTAATGCTCGAACCCGTGATCGGCGAGTTGGGCGAGCAGCGCCTCGGCGCTTTTGGCCGGCGATACACCCTCCTCGTTCTCGGCGCGGCGCAGTTCGGCATAGATCTCGCGCACCTTGGCGAAAAGCTCGGTATGCGGTTTGACGCGTACCGACAGATAGCCACCTGGAATCGGCCAGGCCACGGCCAGAACCCAGTAGTGCCGCCCGTCCTTGGCCCGGTTCTTGACATAGGCGGCCACCTGCTTGCCGCTTTTCAGCCGCTCCCAATAGAGATGAAACACCCCCTTTGGCATATCGGGGTGGCGGACGAGCTTGTGAGGGGCGCCCTTCAGCTCTGTCCAGCCATAGCCGGAGATGCGGCGGAAAACGGAATTGCCCTCGATGATGACCCCGCGTTCGTCGGTACGCGAGTAGAACAGGTTGGAGGCATCAAACGGAACCTCACCGACCGCACTGCTGCGGGTCGACGAGATGAGGTGAGAATCGTGTTGCGACATCGGGGCCTCGTGCTGTGCCGGGAGCGGCGTTCGCCCCGACCATGCACCCTCCACCCTTTCCAAATCCTCAACGCGGGCGGCATTCTCCGCCCGCGTTGAGGATTATGTCAGCCCGGGCTCAGGCCGCGCAGCCGCTCGGAGCGACGCCGCAGCATCTCGACCGAGGCCAGAAGCAGGATCGAGATACCGACCAGGATCGTCGCCGCGGCGAGGATCGTCGGCGAAATCTGCTCGCGCAGGCCGGTGAACATCTGCCAGGGCAGCGTCTGCAATTCGGCGGAACCGATGAACAGCACCACAACCACCTCGTCGAACGAGGTGATGAAGGCGAAGAGACCGCCCGAGATCACGCCGGGCAGAATGAGCGGCATCTGCACCCGGAAGAAGGTGGTGACCGGATCGGCGCCCATATTCGCCGCAGCCCGGGTCAGCGAGCGGTCGAAGCCCACCAAGGTCGCGGTCACGGTGATGATGACGAAGGGAATGCCCAGCACCGCGTGCGCCAGTACGACGCCCCAGTAGGTGCCGACGATGCCGATCTTGGAGTAGAAGAAATACATCCCGGTGGCGGAGATGATCAGCGGCACGATCATCGGCGAGATCAGGATCGCCATGATGGCGCGCTTGCCGGGCACATGGGATTGCGACAGGCCGATGGCCGCCAGCGTGCCGAGGCTCACCGAGATGATCGTCGCGACGGGCGCGATCAGCAGCGAGTTCTTCACCGCGCGAGTCCATTCCGGGTTGGTCAGGAAGTCGCGGTAATGGCGCAGCGAATAGCCGTCGGGATCGAAGCGCAGCATCTCGGGGGTGAAGGTGAAGAAGTTCTCGGCATTGAAGCTGAGCGGCATCACCACGAGGATCGGCGTGATCAGGAACACGAAGATCGCGCCGCAGATCACCCGGAATCCGTAATGCCACAGCACCTGCCCGGAGGTGAGATAGGGCACCAGCTTGGCCCGGTAGCGGCCAAAGCCGATCCAGTAGGCGAACCAGCCGAAGAACCAGCCGAAGAGCAACCCGACCACCGCACCGGGCAGCGCGCCCAGCAGGTAGCCTGCGATGGCGAACAGCGCGACCAGCCCCCAGCGGGCGGCTTTTTCGCTGTCTTCGCCCAGCAGCGATACGGCCACGAAGCCGATCGCCGCCATGATGATCGCGCCGGCCAGGATGCCGAGCAAGACAGAGCCGTTGGCGGCGCCGACGAAGACACCGGCAAAGGCGCCTGCGGCGGCCAGCACAGGAAGGGTGAAGGAGAGGGGCTTTTCGCCCACGGGTGTGAGGATCACTTCGTTCATGGCCTTACCCCAGCTTCACGTTGTCGATGCCGACGATCTTGTCGTAGGCCCAGTAAAGGATCAGCACCACCGCCAGCAGGATCGTGCCCAGCGCCGCCGCAAGGCCCCAGTTGAGCGAGGACGAGATGTGATAGGCGATCCGGTTCGAGATGAACGTGCCGGTGGTGCCGCCGACGATCTCGGGGGTGATGTAGTAGCCGATGGACAGGATGAAGACGAGGATCGAGCCCGCGCCGATGCCCGGCACCGATTGCGGGAAATAGACCCGCCAGAAGGTCGTCCAGTTGGTGGCGCCGAGCGATTTGGAGGCACGCACGTAGGAGGTGGGGATCGTCGACATCACCGAATACATCGGCAGGATCATGAAGGGCAGCAGGATGTGGGTCATCGCAACGATGGTGCCGAACTGGTTGTTGATCATGGTCAGCCGCGCATCGTCGGCCACCAGCCCCAGCCAGACCAGCACGTCGTTTATGACGCCCTGCTGTTGCAGCATCACCTTCCAGGCCGAGGTCCGCACCAGCAGCGAGGTCCAGAACGGCAGCAGCACCAGGATCATCAGCAGGTTGGCCGAGCGCATCGGCAGGTTCGACAGGATATAGGCGACCGGATAGCCCAGCAGAATGCAGCTGAAAGTGATCACCAGCGACATGAACAGCGTGCGCTGGAAGAGCAGCATATAGATGCGCTCGTTATCGGGCCGCGCTTCGGCGCCGTCCGGCGTGAGCTGCATGTCGATGGAGTTCAGGAAATAGCCCGAGGTATAGTCGGGGCTGTAAAGCTTGATGGTGCGCCAGATATCCGGCTGGAGCCAATCCTCGTCGATCTCTTCAAAGCCATCGCGGAAGGAAACGGTCTCGAACTCCGGGCTGTCGACCAGCGCGTCGGCGGCCTGGAGCATCTCGGCACGCGGGCCGGAATAGCCGCTCATATCACCCGCCGCGAGATCCTGATAGAGCGCGGTATGCACTGCCGACCAGGGCTCTTCGTCGAGCAGGTTGTTGTTCTCTTCGCGCTGCTGGAATTCCGCAAAGATCGCGTATTCGCGCGATGCGGTGGGCAGCAGGTCGGCGATGCCGTCGCGCAGCTCGAACCCGGGCTGGCGGCCTTCTTCGTCCCAGCCCTGCTGTTCGGAAAGCCAGTCGGGATCGCCCATGAGTTCGGCCCAGGGCAGTGCCTCGTCCCAGTCGCCGTTCAGGTCCTCGAACTGGTCCTGATAGACCTCGCCGATATCGTCAAGCCCGCGGCCCGATTTGCGGAACAGCGAGGAGGCGCCGGTCTGCTCGTAGTTCAGACGCGTGCCGAGGCGGGTATGTTCCTTGCGCTCGGCGGCGAGGAAAATGTCGAAATAGGCGGCCTCGAAGGCCGCATCGGAGGGGAGCCCTTCGCCGTCCCAGTCGCCGAGAGTGGCGGTGGTCTTGGGCAGCGTGTCCGACACGATCTGGTTTTCGACCGAGCGGAACAGCATATCCGCGATCGGAGCGATGAACGTGATCAGCACGAAGAGCAGCAGCGGTGCGATCAGCATCAGCGCGCGCATCTTCTGCATGCGCAGGGCGCGGGCCAGGCTTTTCTTTAGCGGCGTGCCGTCTGCGGCCAGCATCGGGCCGGACTTGCTGCCGTCTCCGGTTGCGTCGGTCATGGTGTCCCCGTTTGTTGTTTGGACCACGATCTCTTCGGATCGCCGTGGGACGGGCGCCGCCGCCCATCCCGGAAGCCGAAGGGGCGGGCCGAAGCCCGCCCCCGAAAGCTTTTACTGCGCCAGCCAGGCCTGGAACTTCGCGTCGATATCGTCGCGATAGTCGGCCCAGAACTCATAGTTGTAGAGCAGCGTGTTGGAGGCGTTCTCCGGATCGGTCGGCATGTGCGGAGCCATGGCGATGCCAAGCTCTTCATGATCGCCGACCAGCGGCGCCGAGGACTGACGTGCCGGACCGTAGGAGATGTACTTGGCCTGATCCGCCAGACGCTGGGTGTCGGTGGCGAAGTAGACGAAGTCCTTCACGCGGGCCAGCGCCTCGTCCGACAGACCGGTCGGGATGATCCAGCCGTCGAGGTCGAACACCTGCATGTCCCAAAGCATGCCCACCGGCTGGTCCTGCTCTTCGATCACCGAGAACAGACGGCCGTTATAGGTCGAGCCCATCACGACTTCGCCGTCGGCGAGCAGCTGCGGCGTGTCGGCACCGGCCGACCACCAGACCACCTGGTCCTTGATGGTGTCGAGCTTGGCAAGCGCCTGATCCTGGCCTTCCGGGGTTTCCAGAACGTCGTAGATCTCGTCCTTGGCCACGCCGTCGCAGTAAAGCGCCCATTCCATGTTGTTGATCGGACGCTTCTCGAGCGAACGCTTGCCCGGATAGGTTTCCAGGTCGAACAGCGCGCAGATTTCGGTCGGCGGGGTGTCACCCACGAGGTCGGTACGGTAGCCGACGGTGGTGGAGTACACGATCTGCGGAATGAAGCAGTCCGACACGATCATGTCGCCGAAATCGTCCTCGGCCGAGGTGCCGTCGGGCGCCGGGGCCAGCAGATCGTCGGGATCGTATTCCATCGCCAGGCCCTCGTCGCACAGGCGCATGGCGTCGGCGGCCACAACGTCGACGAGATCCCAGGTGATGTTGCCCGCTTCGTTCATGGCGCGCAGCTTGGCCACAGCCTCGTTCGAGCTTTCATCCCAGGAGATGCTGACATCCGGATGCTCTTCCAGATAGGGCTTTGCATAGGCCTCGTCCTGGCTGCTTTGATAGGCGCCGCCCCAGGACACGAGCGTCATGCTGTCGGCCATCTCCTGCGCGGCCACCGCACCGGCGGCAACGGTGAGCGCCGTCGATGCCAGAAGGGTTTTGGTCAGTTTCATTGGTTACTCCCTTTTCAACCCGTTGTCGTCAGAGACCGGGCCCCGGGTGTCGGCGCCGGCTCCGTTGCGTATGCCGCGGCGCAGATCGGCAGCGATCCTGCGCCGCAAGACACGCTTTAACCTAAAGCGCGTCGAGCGCCCGGCAATCCTGCGGAAGCCAGCCGATCTCGATCTCTTCGCCCGGCTTCAGCCGCACCTGGTCGGGGGCGTTGCGGGTTTTGATAACGAATTCGTCATTGCCGGCAACGCTCAGACGGGTGCGGAAGATGTCGCCCATATAGATGAACTCGAGCACCTTGGCCTTGAGCGTATGGGCACCTTCCTGAAGGCGATCCTTGTTGACCTCTACCCGTTCGGGCCGGATCGAGACACGGGTGCGTTCGCCCACCTCGGTGACATTCACCGGCTGCGCGTCGATCATCTCGCCACCGTCCAGCTTGACGGTGCAGGTATCGCCCTTGATCTCGGTGATCACGCCTTCAAGCGTGTTGTTCTCGCCGATGAACTGCGCCACGAAACTGTTCTGCGGCGCTTCGTAGAGCTCATCCGGCGGCGCCAGCTGCTGAATGCGGCCGTCGTTGAACACGGCAACGCGGTCCGACATGGTCAGCGCCTCGGTCTGGTCGTGGGTCACGTAGACCACGGTGATGCCCAGCTTATGCGCCAGATCGGTGATCTCGAACTGCATCTTCTCGCGCAGCTGCTTGTCGAGCGCGCCGAGCGGTTCGTCCATCAGCACCAGCTCGGGCTCGAAGACCAGCGCGCGCGCCAGTGCGACCCGCTGCTGCTGGCCGCCGGAAAGCTGTGCCGGGCGGCGGCCGCCAAAGGCACCCATCTCGACCATGTCGAGCGCCCGCTTGACCTTGGCCTCGCGGTCGGATTTGCCGATCTTGCGCACCTCCAACGGGAACGACAGGTTCTCGGCAATGGTCATGTGGGGGAACAGCGCGTAATTCTGAAAGACCATCCCGATGCCGCGCTTATGAGGCGGGATGTTGTTGATGCTGACCCCGTCGAGCTTGATCTCGCCATAGGTGGCGGTCTCGAACCCCGCAAGCATCATGAGGCAGGTGGTCTTGCCCGATCCGGACGGCCCCAGCATGGTCAGGAACTCGCCCTTGGGCATGGTTAGGTTCAGATCCTTAACGACGAGCGTCTCGCCGTCATAGCTTTTCTGAACGCGCTCAAAGGCAACGAATGCGTCGCTTGTCCCGGTATCTGGCAAATCCGGCTCCCCGTTTCTGTCTCGCGGATTATCCCCGCTGTCTTGCGACCAGACTAAACCCCGTCAGCCGACGTGTTGCAACAGCCTAGAGGCAATACCAACGCTATCGCCGCCAACACGGGAAACCCGGGCACAAAAACGGCACTTTTCAGACGAAAGCGCCACTCAGCACACGACAATCGGGAAAAAAACCTGCGCATTCTTTACGAAGCGACGCCACGTCAACACGGATTTTACAGAGTTTTCGGCGGCAGAATCGTGAAAAACATCGGGTTTTAACCTCAAGGGTGCACAACTTCTCAGCAGAGGCGACGTTTTTCAGCACTCAGCTCTGCGAGCGACGCCGAATGTCGGTTTTTGACAGCCCCAGTTGTGCACAAGTGGATAGCTGGGGCGAAGACACGACCGGAGACTCGCTATGCGCCAGCACCGATTCCAGAAAGATCTGCCGTTCAGCGAAACGGAATACGAGCGCCGCCTGGCGCTAACCCGTGCTGCCATGGAGCGCGCCGGGATCGAGGTGCTGCTGCTCACCGACCCCGCCAACATGGCGTGGATCACCGCCTATGACGGCTGGTCCTTCTATGTCCATCAGGGCGTGCTTGTGTTCCCCGATGCCGATCCGGTCTGGTGGGGCCGCAACCAGGACACCAACGGTGCCATCCGCACCGTCTGGATGGGCGACGACCGGGTGATCGGCTATGCCGACAACTATGTGCAGTCGACCGAGCGCCACCCGATGGAGGATCTCGCCCAGCGCCTCATCGGCATGGGTCTGGAGGGCGCGCGGCTCGGCGTCGAGATGGAGAATTACTATTTCTCCGCCAAAGCCTATCAGTCTCTCGCTGCCGCCCTGCCCGATGCCACGCTGATCGACGCCACCGCGCTGGTGAACTGGCAGCGCGGCATCAAATCCGCCGAAGAGATCGCCTTCATGCGCAAGGCGGCAAAGATCTCGGAAAAGATCGTCGACGGGTTGCTGGAGCGGGTCGAGCCGGGTGTGCCGAAACACCAGGTGGTGGCCGAGATCCAGCGCGACGCGATCCTCGGCGTGGGCGATGACTGGGGCGATTACGCCTCCATCGTGCCGCTGCTGCCCTCGGGCTCCGACGCAGCCGCCCCGCACCTGACCTGGGACGGGCGCCCCTTCAACAAGGGCGAGGCCACGTTTTTCGAGATCGCCGGCTGCTACCGCCGCTATCACACGCCGTTCTGCCGCACGATCTTTCTCGGCGAGCCGCCGGAGATCTTCCGCAGCGCCGAGGCCGCGCTGGTCGAGGGGCTGGAGGCCGGGCTGGAAGCCGCCCGCGCCGGCAACCGCGCCTGCGACATCGCCGATGCGCTGGCCGCGCCGCTGGAGCGCGCTGGCATCGAACGCGGCGCGCGCTGCGGCTATCCGATCGGCCTCTCCTACCCGCCGGACTGGGGCGAGCGCACCATCTCGATCCGCTCCGAGGACGAAACCGTGCTGCAACCCGGCATGACCTTTCACTTCATGCCAGGCCTCTGGATGTCCGACTGGGGGCTGGAAATCACCGAATCCATCCTGATCACCGAGAACGGCCCGGCGGAATGCTTCTGCGACCGCCCGCGCCAGATGTTCGTCAAACCGTAAAGGACACATCTATGCTGAAAGAGACCGAAGCCCTTCTGGCCGAACTCATCTCCTTCCCCACCGTGTCGAGCGACAGCAATCTCGACATGATGGCGTGGATGGCCAACCGGCTTGAACATCACGGCGCCAAGGTAGAGCTGTTTGCCGACGCCAGCGGCGCCAAGGCTAACATGTTCGCGACCATCGGCCCGGACGTGCCGGGCGGCGTGGTGCTGTCGGGCCATTCCGACGTGGTGCCGGTCACCGATCAGGTCTGGCATTCCAACCCGTTCCAGCTCACCGAGCGCAACGACCGGCTGCATGGGCGCGGCGCCTGCGACATGAAGGGCTTCATCGCCGCCGCCGTCGCCATGGCCGACCCGCTGGCCGAAACCCCGCTGAAGCGCCCGGTGCATCTGTGCTTCACCCATGACGAGGAAGTGGGCTGCATGGGCGCCCGCGCGCTGGTGCCCGAGCTGGAAAAGCGCGGCTATGCACCCCGCATGGCCATTGTCGGCGAGCCCACGGACATGCGCATCATCGAGGGTCACAAGGGCTGCTGCGAATATACCTGCCGTTTCCACGGGCTGGAGGGCCACGGCTCGGCGCCCGAGCGCGGGGTGAACGCGGTCGAATACGCGGTGCGCTATGTCACCCGGCTAATGGCGCTGGCCGAGCAACTGAAAACCCGCGTGCCGGCGAATTCGCGCTTCGATCCGCCCTGGACCACGGTCAATGTCGGGCGGCTCTATGGCGGTGTCGCGCATAATGTGATCCCCGGCTTTGCCGAGGTCGACTGGGAAATGCGCCCGGTACAGGCCTCTGACGCCGGTTTCGTCAAGGAGGCGCTGCACGCCTATGTCGAGACCGAGCTGCTGCCCGCCATGCGCAAGGTGAACCCCGCCGCCCGCATCGAGACCCAGGTGATCGGCGAGGTCGCCGGGCTGGAACCGCTGCCCGAGAACGCCGCCCGCGATCTGGTGGCGCAGCTCACCGGCAACGACGCCTGCGACGTGGTGCCCTTCGGCACCGAGGCGGGGCTCTTCCAGGAGATGGGCATGTCGGTCGTGGTCTGCGGCCCCGGCTCGATCAAGGAGGCGCACAAGCCCGACGAATACGTCTCGCGCGATCAGCTCTCGCAATGCCTGACCATGCTGGAGGGCGTGGCGCGGAGCATCGCGGCGTGAGCGGCGCGGCGCGGCGGTTCCAGCGTCTGCACGCGGAACTGCGCGCCCGCATCTGCCTGCTCGATTACCCGCCGGGCACGCTGCTGTCGGAAACCGCGCTGGCCCAGGAATTCGGCACTTCGCGCACACCGCTGCGCCGGGTGCTGGCGCGGCTCGAGGACGAGGGGTTGGTCGAAAGCCGCCACGGCGTCGGCACGCTGGTGACCGATGTCGAGATCGGCGAGATGGCGCAGGTCTATGCGCTGCGGCTGGAGCTGGCTCAGCTCGCCGGCACGCTCGACCCGCTGCCGGTGACGCCCGAAATGCTCGATGAGGTCGAGCGCTTCGTCGGTCGAGGCGAGACGCTGCTGGCCGCGCCGGAGCCGCGCGGCTTTGCCCAGCTCAATATGGAATATCACAGCTTCGGCCTCTCGCTCACCGGCAACGCGGCGCTGCGCGAGATGACCGAACGACTCTATTTCCGCACCGCGCGGATCTGGCTGAAATCCATCCCGCATATGGATCTGGCCGACGAATGCGCAATCTTTCTCAGCGAGATGCGCGAGACACAGACGGCGCTGCGTGCCGGCGACACTCAGGCCGCCGCCCTCATCCGCCGCGCCCATATCTCGATGAGCGTGCGCCGGATGTCGTAAGCCTGATCTATCGCTTGCCCGGCGCCGCATTCGCGGCAATTCTCCAGAGGACACGAGAAAGGGTGTGTATATGCGAGTCCTGCCAATCGTCGCCGCGCTGCTGCTCTCCGCCGGCACCGCAAGCGCTGAATTTGCCGTTTCCTTCAACTGGGGCGACATCCCGCTTTGTACGAACGGGCGGCCCAACCGGGTCGGCTCTCCGGCCTTCACGATCAAGGATCTGCCCGCCGGGACGACCTCGGTCGAGTTCCGGCTCAAGGATCTAGACGTACCGAGCTACAACCACGGTGGCGGCAAGCTCAAGATCTCCGGCAGCGGCCAGCTGCCTTTCGGCGCGTTCAAATACAAAAGCCCCTGCCCGCCCGGCGGCAGCCACACCTATGAATGGACCGCAACCGCGAAGGCGGGAAACAAGGTCGTGGGCATGGCCAAGGCCCGGCGCGCCTATCCCGAATAGCCCGGCGGAACCGGCAGCGCCTTACCCCGCCATGGTCTCCGGCACGATGAGCCGGGTGCCGGGGGCAGCCAGCACCGCGATCTGGCGCAGATGATCGCGGCGGAACGCGATGCAGCCCTCTGTCGGAAAGCCCGGCCTCCGCCACTGGTGCAGAAAGATCGCCGAGCCGCGCCCCGGCACCGCGTCAGGCCAGTTCCAGTCGGTCAGCAGCACGATATCATAGAGCGGATCGGCACGGCGCATGCACTCGTGACTGGGCGCATAGGGCGCGCGCACCAGCGTGTTATAGGCGGGATCGCCGGCATCGTCGGACCAGAGATCGCCGGGAAGGATCGGATCGGCCCAGGGCGCGGGCCGCGCCACCCGGTCGGGCCGGTAGAGCGTACCGACAATGCGGTGCGCGCCCACCGGCGTTGCCCCGTCGCCCTCGCGCTTGTCGGCACGGATCCCGCCGCGCCCGATGGAGCAGGGCCAGACCCGCCCGGCGAACCGCAGACCCAACGATGTCAGAACCATCTCCATAGAAACCTCCGTAGGGTGGGCAATCTGCCCACCTTGCGTTTGTTCTTGAGAATCGGTGGGCAGATTGCCCACCCTACAGCAGATGCCCCGATTTCGCCGCCTTGGTGGCAAGGTAATGCGCGTTGAAGGCGGTCTTGCCCACCTTCAGCGGCACCCGCTCGGCGACGGCGATGCCCGAACGCTCCATCATTGCAAGCTTGTTGGGGTTGTTGGTCAGCAGCCGCACCGCATTGAACCCCATTCGCCGCAGGATCTCGGCCGCCAGCCGGAAATCGCGCTCATCGTCTTCGAAGCCCAGCCGGTGATTGGCCTGCACCGTGTCAAAGCCCTGATCCTGCAACGCATAGGCACGCATCTTGTTGGCAAGCCCGATCCCCCGCCCTTCCTGGTTGAGATAGAGCAGCACGCCCGCGCCCTCCTCGCCCATCCGTGCCAGCGCCGCATGCAGCTGCGGGCCGCAATCGCATTTCAGCGAGCCCAGCACATCGCCAGTGAAACAGGCCGAATGCAGCCGCGCCAGCACCGGCTTGTGACGGTCCGGGCGGCCCACCTCGACGGCGTAATGCTCCTCGGAGCCGTCCGCCGGACGGTAGATGTGCAGCCGCGCATTCTCGGTCGTCTCCAGCGGCACCCGGGCCGAGACCACATGATCGAGATTGGACAAGAGAAGCATCGAGGGCGCCGCCGCAACCCCGTCGACCAGCGTCAGGTTCTCGCGCATCGCCACGCCCATCGGCGCCTCCAGCGGCAGCACCAGCGCCGCCGGCAAAAGCCGCGCGGATTTCGCCAGCCCGATGGCCAGCCGGTGCAGCGCCACATCGCCACCGCGCCGCTCCTTCAGCGGGCCTTTCATCGGCATCGACAGATCGTCCGCCGGATCGGCGATGTTGCGCACCCAGTCAAGATCGGCATCGCGCGGCAGCGCCACCCGCGCCAGATCGCCGTCATAGACCCGCGCCTTCAGCGTCGCCGCCCGCCGCGCCGTCAGCACCAGGTCGAGATCGCCCTCCGCCGCGCGCAGCAGCGCCAGCCGGTCCTCTGTCGCGGTCTCGGCAGCGAGCACCAGCGCGCCCTGCCCGCCTTCGCCCGACAGCACCACCGGCACACCCATGCGCAGATCGGCGCGGGCACGGGCAAGGATCTCCATCAGGTTGGGCGCAAGGGGCATCCGGGCTCTTTCCAAACGGCGGCGCTGAAATAAATCAGCTTGTG
Source organism: Salipiger abyssi (assembly GCF_017311415.1). Taxonomy (GTDB): domain Bacteria; phylum Pseudomonadota; class Alphaproteobacteria; order Rhodobacterales; family Rhodobacteraceae; genus Salipiger; species Salipiger abyssi_A. The sequence goes on from NZ_JAEKIS010000018.1 coordinate 21,988, forward strand.
CCTTGTAACAAAAGCCTCCGTTCAACACGAGGGCGTGAAACTGGTGCAGCAAATCTTGTCCACACGCAACGGTGTTTCCATGTGAGGGCAAGACGACACGGAGAGATAAAGATGCCTCAGATCAAGAACATCCTTCTGGTGGACGACGATGACGACCTGCGCGAGGCGCTGGCCGAACAGCTGGTGATGACCGAGGATTTCGAGGTCTTCGAGGCCGAGAACGGCGCCGGCGCCATGTCTCGCGTGAAGGAACAGAACTACGAGCTGATCATTCTCGATGTGGGCCTGCCCGACACCGACGGGCGCGAGCTCTGCCGGCTGATGCGCAAGCAGGGCGTCAAGGCGCCGATCATCATGCTGACCGGCCACGACACCGATGCCGACACGATCCTCGGGCTCGATGCCGGCGCCAACGATTACGTCACCAAGCCCTTCAAGTTCCCGGTGCTGCTCGCCCGCATCCGCGCCCAGCTGCGCCAGCACGAGCAATCCGAAGACGCGGTCTTCACCGTCGGCCCCTATACGTTCCGCCCGTCGATGAAGCTGCTGGTGACCGAGGACGACCGCAAGATCCGTCTCACCGAGAAGGAAACCAACATTCTCAAGTTCCTCTACCGCGCCACCGAGGGCGTGGTGGCGCGCGACGTGCTGCTGCATGAGGTCTGGGGCTACAATGCCGGGGTGACCACCCACACGCTCGAGACGCATATCTACCGCCTGCGCCAGAAAATCGAGCCCGATCCGTCAAATGCCCGCATTCTCGTCACGGAATCGGGGGGATATCGGCTCGTCGCCTGAAAATGTGCCGATTTGCGCACAGCCGGCACAATTCTGCCGAGTATCAAAAGGTCCTACTTCCCGCTTGACGCAGATCAAAGTAGTATCCATCTGGTATAATATTACCGACGCCAAGAGTTCCCGTTGCATGTGCGGGTTATCGCATGCACCTCCCTGTTGGACCTGGCCGGGCTTTTTGCCCGGCCTTTTTTTTGCCTATTTCGCCCGGCACCGCGGCGGCCTTGCCCGCCTCGCAGGAAATCCTGCAAAAACAAGGGCCCCGGCATCCCCGCCGAGGCCCTCCAACCGCGCGAGTCCGTGAGTGGGGCGGCAGAACCATTTACGGCGACCAGATCAACAGCCAGATCTGAAGAAACCGATAATTTCTCCCATCCCGGCCCAAAAAACCGAAATGGTCCGGCCACAAAAAACGCCCCGGCATTTCGACCGGGGCGTTTCGTGTTTCTCGGAAGGGCGCCTTACTCGGCGGCGTCGTCTTCCTTTTTCTTTTTCGCTTCCGGCGGCAGCTCTTCGCCGGTTTCCTGGTCGACCATCTTCATCGCCAGGCGCACCTTGCCACGGTCGTCGAAGCCCAGAAGCTTCACATAGACCTCCTGGCCTTCCTTCAGCACGTCCGAGGGGTGGTTCAGGCGGCGGTTCTCGATCTGGGACACATGCACCAGACCGTCGCGCTTGCCGAAGAAGTTCACGAAGGCGCCGAAATCGACGATCTTCACGACCTTGCCCTTGTAGACCTTGCCCTCTTCCGGCTCGGCCACGATCGAGTGGATCATGTCATAGGCCTTCTGGATGGCTTCGCCGTTGGGCGAGGCGATCTTGATCAGGCCCTCGTCGTTGATGTCGACCTTGGCGCCCGACACTTCGACGATCTCGCGGATGACCTTGCCGCCCGAGCCGATCACTTCGCGGATCTTGTCGGTGGGGATCTGCATCATCTCGATGCGCGGCGCGTGCACGGAGAATTCCGCCGCTTCGGTCAGTGCCTTGGACATCTCGCCGAGGATGTGCATCCGGCCTTCCTTGGCCTGTGCCAGCGCCTGCTTCATGATCTCGGGCGTGATGCCCGCGACCTTGATGTCCATCTGAAGCGAGGTGATGCCGTTCTCGGTGCCAGCAACCTTGAAGTCCATGTCGCCGAGGTGATCCTCGTCGCCGAGGATGTCGGTCAGCACGGCCCAGTCGCCATCGTCTTCGAGCACCAGGCCCATGGCCACACCGGCCACCGGCGCCTTGAGCGGCACGCCGGCATCCATCATCGACAGCGAGCCGCCGCAGACGGAGGCCATCGAGGAGGAGCCGTTCGACTCGGTGATCTCCGACACCACACGGATCGTGTAGGGGAAATCGGTCGCCGCCGGCAGCACCGCCTGAAGCGCGCGCCATGCCAGCTTGCCGTGGCCGATCTCGCGGCGGCCCGGGGAGCCGACGCGGCCCACTTCACCGACCGAATAGGGCGGGAAGTTGTAATGCAGCAGGAAGTTCGAGCGGAAATTGCCGTGCAGCGCGTCGATGATCTGCTCGTCGTCGCCGGTGCCCAGCGTGGTCACGACCATCGCCTGGGTCTCGCCACGGGTGAAGAGCGACGAGCCGTGGGTCCGCGGCAGCACACCGGTTTCAGACACGATCGGGCGCACCTGATCCAGCGCGCGGCCGTCGATGCGGCGCTTGTTCTTCACCACATCGGCGCGCAGCACCGTCGATTCCAGCTTTTTCAGCGCCGAGCCGAGATTGGCGTCTTCCAGCTGCTCTTCGCTGAGCTGGGACTTGATCTCTTCCTTGGCGGCGGAAACGGCGGCGACGCGTTCCTGCTTGTCGGTGATCGCGTAAGCGGCGCGCATCTTGTCTTCGCCGAGGCCTTTGACCACTTCGTACAGCGCCGAGTAATCCGGCGGCTGGAAGTCGAAGGGCTCTTTCGCGGCGGATTCGGCCAGCGAGATGATCAGGTCGATGACCGGCTGGATCTGCTCATGCGCAAAGGTCACGGCGCCCAGCATCTCGTCTTCGGTCAGCTCGTAGGCTTCCGATTCCACCATCATCACGGCGTCTTTGGTGCCGGCGACCACGAGGTCGAGACGCTGCTCGGGGTTGTTGCGCAGCCCCTGCATATCGTCGACGGTCGGGTTCAGCACATACTCGCCATCCTCGAAACCGACGCGGGCACCGGCGATCGGGCCCATGAAGGGCACGCCCGAGATGGTCAGCGCGGCGGAGGCGGCGATCATCGCGACGATGTCGGGATCGTTGACCAGATCGTGGCTCAGCACGGTGCACATCACCAGCACTTCATGCTTGAAGCCGGGGACGAAGAGCGGGCGGATCGGACGGTCGATCAGGCGCGCGGTCAGCGTTTCCTTCTCGGTCGGACGCGCCTCGCGCTTGAAGAAGCCGCCGGGAACTTTGCCCGCGGCATAGTATTTTTCCTGATAGTGGACGGTCAGCGGAAAGAAATCCTGACCGGGCTTCGGCTCTTTTGCAAAAGTCACGTTGGCCATGACAGAGGTTTCGCCCAGAGTGGCGATCACCGAACCGTCGGCCTGACGGGCAACCTTGCCCGTTTCCAGAGTGAGGGTTTCCTCCCCCCACTGCATGCTTTTCTTCGAAATATTGAACATTTTCGTATCCTGTGAGGGAGCACTCCCGGGCCCTCCCGGGTCTCCCGTTTTCATGGCGGCCCCATTGCCGCCGCCCCCTATCCTCCTGCACGCGCCCGGGGGCCAAGGGCGTCACGTCTCAGATGGCGCGGCCATACAGTGTTTCCCCCAAAATGAAAAGAAAAACCCTCGTGACAGGGCGGAACGGCACGTCAATCGGCGGTATCGCGCGCCAGCAGCGCCTGCTCCGCGCGGTCGAGCCGGGCCAGCGCCTCCTCGACCGTGCCGCCCCGGGCGCGCACCTTGCGCCATATGGCGAGGCTGGAGGCCGGCGACCAGGGGCGCGCCGCCTCGGCCAGCCAGCGCCGCAGCGGCGCCGGCAGCGCATCGAAGCGCCGCATCGGATCGCCCGCGCGATGCCGGCGCCGGAGCCGGGTGGCGCCGCAATTGGTGCCCTGCCGCCGGCTCACCGGAGCGGCTCCGGTCGGATGCGGGGCGACGGCGTGGGGTGCGAGAGGCTGGGCAAGGGCATCTCCAGTTATGGTATGTTATATCATACCAGATATGCCATTTTCGCCGCGCCTGCCAAGAGGTTTCACCCCGGCACCACCGACGAATGGCTGTGCCGACGCAAGGCGCCCTGCCTGCTACACTGCCTTTGTCGCCTGTCCACCCGGAGACCCGCCATGTTCGCCCGTCTTCTTTGCCTCTTCTGCCTCATGGCGCTGCCGTTGCGCGCCGATCCGCTGCCGGTGGCGGTGTTCGATCTCAGCTTCATCAATTTCAGCCAGGAGGTCGAATTCGGCGAAAAGAACGAGGCCGAGCATGCGCGCATCGCGATGCTCACCACGCATCTGCGCCAGCGCCTGGCGGAGAGCGGGCGTTATGCGCTGCTCGACACCGCGCCGCTGGCGGCGGATCTCGACAAACATGGCGAGGTTTTCACCTGCAACCATTGCGAGGCGGCGATGGCGCGCAAGATCGGCGCAGCGCGGTCGTTTTCCGGCGCGGTGCAGAAACTGTCGGTTCTGGTGCAGACGGTCATCCTGCGCGAGCGCAATGCCGAGACCGGCGAGGTGGTCGCGCTCTATCAGACCGATATTCGCGGCAATACCGATATCGCCTGGCGCCGGGGCATGGATTTCCTGATCGACGAGCGGCTGCTCACCGGCCCGCCCTAAGACCTGCGGCAACGCAAAACGCCCGCTCCTCTCGGAACGGGCGTTCGGAATCGTAGGGTGGGCAATCTGCCCACCGATGCCTTTAGCGGCGGATGCCCAGACGCTTGATGAGGTCGAGGTAACGGCCCTCGTCCTTGCCCTTCAGGTAGTCCAGCAGCTTGCGGCGCTGAGCCACCAGCTTCAGAAGGCCACGACGCGAGTGGTTGTCCTTCTTGTGGGTCTTGAAGTGCTCGGTCAGGGTGGAAATACGGCTGGTCAGGATGGCCACCTGCACCTCGGGCGAACCGGTGTCGCCTTCCTTGGTGGCGTATTCCTTCATCAGCTTGTTTTTTTCTTCGACGGTGATCGACATCGGGGTCTCCTTCAAAGGTTGGTGTGGATGGCGCAAGCCGGGATGTCGTCCAGCAGGGCCCATGGAGAAACCCACCCCCTCGCGGGGCGGATGCGGGCGTATAGGGCGATTCCACGCAGATGAAAAGAAAATTCCGGCGCGGCGGGGCCCCTGCCCCTTCGCCACAGACGGCGGTGCGCCGCGGGATCAGGCGCCCAGCGCGGCAGCCGAGCTTTCGCCCAGCAATACGATGCTGTCGAGCGCCGGCGCATCGGCATCGGGCATGATCGCCAGCGGCGCGCCGTCGAGCAGGAGCTCGGTCATGCCCGGGGTCTCGGCACTGGGGCGCAGCGCCAGATCCGGAGGCGCGGCGCCGCCGCTGTCGTCGTAAAAGACCAGCATCCGATCCTCGGTCTGGTCGAAATCCGTCAGGATCGGCGCCGCGCCTTCGGCGATCCAGCGCCCGAGGACAAAGCTGTCGGCCCCATCGCCGCCGGTGGCGACATCGCCGGCGCCGATCTCCAGCGTGTCGTCGCCATCGCCGCCATTGAGAAAATCCGCATCGTCACGGTCGATGCCGTCGCCATCCCGCTCGACACCGGAGAGCAGATCACCGTCCCAGCCGCCGAAGAGCGTGTCGGCGCCGGGCCCGCCGATCAGCGTATCCGCCCCCTCGCGCCCGTGCAGCGCATCGTTGCCGCTGCCGCCCAGCAGCAGATCGCCGGAGAGCCCGCCCTGCAATTCATCCGCGTCCTCGCCGCCGTCGAGCGTGCCGCCACCGTCATGGGCGAACAGCGCATCGCGCCCCTCGAGCCCCATGAGCAGGTCGGTGCCCGCATCGCCATGCAGCGTGTCGTTGCCGGCGCCGCCGATCACCGTATCGGCGCCGTCGCCGCCCACCAGCTCGTCATCGGCGCCAAGCCCGTCGACCAGATCGTCGCCGGCCCCGCCGCCGAGAAGATCGGTCTCGGGCGTGCCGGTCAGCGTGTCGTCGCCATCGCCGCCGGTGGCAATCAGCCCGCCATTCGGGGCCAGCCCGGCCTCATCCGCGGCCTCGTCATCGGCGAGAGTACCGCCGGTATCCTCAGGATCGCCGCCCCCCTCGTCTTCGCCGGACTGATCGACAGACGGGTCCTGCGTGCCGATGATCGCCACCGACCCCAGCACCATCATCCCCATCAAACCGGCAAGCCAGAGCATCCGCCATCCTCGCAAAACAGGCACCGAAGATCTTCCCCGATCCCCGGACACCGTTCAACGGATATCGCAGAGCGAGGTTAACAGGCCGGAAACGCCGCCCCGCCATAGCGCTCTTCCAAGGGCCAGGGCACCGGCATCACCTTATAAGAGACATAGAGCGGGTGGCGCGGGTGCCCCTCGCGGGTCAACCCCAGATGATGCAGCGCCCCGCCCAGCGCCGCCGCCATCTCAGGACCGCGCCCGAGATGCGCGCCATGCACACCCCAGGCGGCCAGCGTCATCTCTGCCGCGCCCTGCCAGTCGCGCAGCAGCGCGTCATTCTCCGGCCCCACCGGGGCGGTCGCGCGGCGCAGATCCTTGGGCCGCGTGGCGCGCCAGGCAAAGAGATTGGCGATGCGCATGGCCCCGAAGCCCAGTTGTACCGCCCGGCGCTGGCAGCGCTCGATGGTGGGGTCGTTGCGCAGCTCGTCGGCGGTCGAGGGGTTCAGCATGATATAGAGCAGCGACGGCCCCTCGCGCCAGCGCCGCTCCAGCCCATAGCGATAGCGTTCGCAGGGCGAGTACAGCGCCCGCGACACCACGCCCTCTGCCTCATGTGTCCGCTCGATCATGGCGCCGGACCCTGCCCCGCGTCGCGCCGGGCCGCAAGCCCCGTTGACAGCCCCCGGCCCCGGGCGCACGTTGCCGCCAACGACAGCCGACAGCCGACAGGATACCCCATGGACATCACCCGCATCGAAGCCGCCGCCACGCGGCTGGCCGGCCACGCCCGGCGCACGCCGCTGCTCTCCTCGCCCTTTCTCGACGAGATCGCCGGGCGGCGCGTGCTGGTGAAGGCGGAATGCCTGCAACATACCGGCAGCTTCAAGTTCCGCGGCGGCTGGTCGGCGATCTCGGCGCTCGATCCGGAGATCCGCGCGCGCGGCGTGATCGCGTTCTCCTCGGGCAACCACGCGCAGGGTATTGCCGCCGCCGCCCGCGCGCATGGCATTCCCGCGGTGATCATCATGCCCTCGGACGCGCCGGCGGCGAAGGTCGCGGGCACCAAAGGGCTCGGCGCCGAGGTCGTGCCCTATGATCGTGCCACCGAGGATCGCGACGCGCTCGGCGCAAAACTCGCCGCCGAGCGCGGGCTGACGCTGATCAAGCCCTTCGACGAGCCGCTGGTGATCGCCGGTCAGGGCACCTGCGGGCTGGAGATCGCCGAGCAGGCCGCCGAGGCCGGCGTGACCGAGGCGGATGTGATCGTCTGTTGCGGCGGCGGCGGGCTGACCTCCGGCATCGCACTGGCGCTGGAGGCCAAGGCGCCGGGGCTGCGGGTGCGCCCGGCAGAGCCCGAGGGCTTTGACGACGTGCGCCGCTCGCTGGCCTCCGGCGCGATCGAGCGCAATGCGCAGCTTTCGGGCAATATCTGCGATGCGATCATCACGCCGCAGCCGGGCAATCTGACCTTTCCGATCATGCACCGTCTTTGTGGGCCCGGCCTTGCCGTCACCGAGGAGGAGGCGTTGCGGGCGATGCAGGCGGCGTTCCGCCATCTCAAGATCGTCGCCGAGCCGGGCGGCGCGGTGGCACTCGCCTCGGCGCTCTTCCGTCCCGACGAGATCGCGGGGGACGCGGTGATCTGCACGGTATCCGGCGGCAATGTCGATCCGGCGGTGTTTGCCCGGGCGCTGACGATGTGAGGATCGGCGCGGGCGTCTAGGTCGGTGGGCAGATTGCCCGTCCTAAGATGCTATGCCGGCACGAGCCGCGCCTAGGACATTGTTCAACCTTAGGGCGGGCAATCTGCCCACCATGCGCCGTCAATCGTCGAGCCGCCGCGCCTCGTCGACCAGCATCACCGGGATGCCGTCGCGGATCGGATAGGCGAGCTCGGCGGCGCGGCTTACCAGTTCCTGCCGCTCGGCATCGTATTCGAGCGTGCTCTGGCTCGCCGGGCAGATCAGCGCTTCCAGCATCCGCCGGTCAAACGCAGGCGCCGGGGGCGGCGTCACGGTCTCTGTCATTGTATGATATCCTCTCCGCCGCCCCGCAGGGCGTATTCGATCAATGTCACCAGCGTCTCGCGCCGGGTCTGTAGCGATGGCGCCTCGAGCAGCGCCTGCTTGTCCTCGACCTCGAATTCCAGAAGCATCGAGAGCGAGTTGATCAAAAGCTCGTCCTCCGCCTCTTTCAGCGTGTCCCAGTCGGCGGAGAGCCCCCGCGCATCGAAATACCGATCGAGCAGCTTCAGGAAGCCCGCCCGGTCGAAACAGCCATCGCTCTCGGTGCCGGACTGGTCGCGCTCGAACCCCTCCCAGCTCACCTCGCAGCGGCGGTAAGGGGTGAAGCCCTCGACCTCCGTCAGCACCCGAAAGCGCGACAGGCCGGTGAGGGTGATCATGTAGCGCCCGTCCTCGGTTTCCGAGAACTGCGTGACGCGCCCGGCACAGCCGATGCGGTGCAGACCGGTGCCGCCGTCGCGCTCGGCCATGCTGTCGGGCTGGATCATGCCAATGAGCCGCGTCTCGCTCTTCAGCGCGTCGTCGAGCATCGCCAGATAGCGCGGCTCGAAGATGTGCAGCGGCAGGCGCGCGCGCGGCAGCAGCAGCGCGCCCGGAAGCGGAAAGATCGGGATCGTGCCCGGCAGGTCAAAACGTCTGGACATGCCCACGAATTAGCCCGCCACACGCGTCAGGCAAATATCATCGAGCTGAGCTTGCGCCGCCCGTTCAGCACCACCGGATCGTTCGGCTTCAGCGCCTCGAAAATGGTGAAGAGCTGCGCCTTTGCGGCGCCGTCGTTCCACTCGCGATCACGCCGGAACAGCTCCAGAAGCTGCGCCACCGCGCCCTCGGCATCGCCACCGGCATAAAGCGCCTGCGCCAGATCGAAACGGGCCTGATGATCGGCGGGATCGGCCTCGACCTTGGCCAGGAGATCGCCCACCGGGCCGGCATCGGCGGCCTGCTTGGCCAGCTCAAGCTGCGCATGCGCGGCTTCCAGCTCGGGGCTCTCGGAGATCGCGATGGGGGCGCCGTTCAGGATCGCCTCCGCCTGCTCAAGATCCTCCATGGCGATATGCGCCCGCACAAAGCCACCATAGGCGCGTGCGTTCTCGGGCTCTTCGCCGAGGATCGCGGCAAAGGTCTGCGCCGCGTCGGTGGCTGCGCCCTGCTCCAGCATCTCCTCGGCCGCCTCGATGGCATCGTCGAGCCCGCCGCCGCCGGCCTCGCCGCCCGCCGCCTGCACGACGCGGTCGATGAAGGCCTTGAGTTCAGAGCCCGGCAGCGCGCCCTGAAAGCCGTCGACCGGCTGGCCCTGCCAGAAGGCGTAGACCGTCGGGATCGACTGGATGCGCAGCTGGCCCGCGATCATCTGATTCTCGTCGACATTGACCTTGGCCATCACCACGGCGCCCTTGGCCGCCTTGACCGCCTCTTCCAGCGCCGGGCCGAGCTGTTTGCAAGGGCCGCACCACGGCGCCCAGAAGTCGACGATGACCGGGACCTCCTGCGACTTCTCCACCACCTCGGCCATGAAATTGGCCTCGGACACCTCTTTGATCAGATCGCCCGTCGGCGCCTGCGTATTACCACCCAGTTCCAGCATCCTGTCCTCCGCTGCTGCGGTCACTTTGCCCAGAGAAATGGCCCATGACCCCGGATGTTGCAAGGGCCGCGCCCTGCGGCATGGGGATCGCGGCCGTCATTCGCGCGGCACGCGCCCTCTCAGCCCGGCCCGAGTTCCGCCCAGATCGGCAGGTGATCGGAAGCGACCCGCGCCGGGCCCGATCGCTCCACCCCCATGCCTTCCAGCGCCAGCCCGGTGCCATAGGCAAAGCCGTCGAGCGCCACGAAGGGGCGCGCAGCGTGATAGCTGCGCCCGGGCAGGACCAGCCGGAAATCCCGCTCCCAGGGCTCGTAGCCGCGGATATCGGACCATTCGTTGAAATCGCCGGCGATGAAGGCGCGGGCCTCGCGCCCGCTGAGCTCTTCGCGGATCGCGGTCATCTGCAACAGCCGGTAGCGGCGCATCAGCCCCAGATGCGCGCCCACCAGCGTCATGCCCCCGACCTCTACCAGCACGGCGCCGCGCGGCTCCAGCCCCGGCAGATCGAGCCGCTTCACGCTTTCCGCCTCCAGCCCGCGGCGCAGTAGCACCGCGTTGCCGTGCCAGCCGAGGCTGACATCGTTCACCGCCAGATCGACCACCTCGTAATCGGTCTCCTGCGAGATCAGGAAACGCGGGATCGCCGCCGGGCGGGCGCCGAGTCGCAGATCGGCCTCCTGCAACATCACCACATCGGCGCCAATGCCGTTCAGAACCTTCAGGATCCGCGCCGGGTCGCGGCGCCGGTCGAGCCCCACCGCCTTGCGGATATTGTAGCTTGCGATCTTCAACCGCGTATTCTCCCTCACAGCACCGGTGCCATCAGCCGCGCCACCAACGCCCCGGCGCGCAGCCAGAGCGGCCGCTGGCCGAGCGTCTGGGTCATCGGCTCGGCGGCGGCAAAATCCGCCTCCAGCATCGCCGCGACCTCGCCGGCAAAGTCATGATCGAACACCGCCGCCATGGTCTCGAAATTGAGCCGGAACGAGCGATTGTCGAGATTGGCGGTGCCGATGCCCACGAGCCGGTCGTCGGTCAGCACCAGTTTCTGATGCATGAAGCCCGGCTTGTAGCGATAGATCTTGACGCCGGCGTCGCGCACCTCGTCGAAATAGGCAAAGGCCGCCAGCCAGGTCGGCCAGTGATCGCGGCTGTCGGGGATCAGCACGCGCACATCGCAGCCCCGCAGCGCCGCCGTTTTCAGCGCCGAGAGAATGTCGCCATCGGGCACGAAATAGGGCGAGGCGATCCAGACCCGCTCGCGCGCGTCCGAGATCGCGGCGAAATAGAACAGTGCCCCGGTGTCGAGCGTATCGACCGGGCCGCAGGGCACGATCACCGCATCCGCGCCTTCGTCGCGAGGCGCCGGCGTCCAGAACAGTGACGGGCCCAGCGCCTCGCCGGTGGCCCAGTGCCAGTCCTCGATATAGGCGAGCTGGAGCTGCGCCACGGCGGGGCCGGCAAGCTTCAGATGGGTGTCGCGCCAGGCGCCGAATTTCGGATTCAGCCCGCGATAGGTGTCGGACATGTTGAGCCCGCCGAGAAACCCCTCGCGCCCGTCCACGATCACCGTCTTGCGGTGGTTGCGGAAATTGACCTGAAAGCGCGAGGTCGGCCCGCGGGCGCTGCGCGGGTCGAGCACCTCCACCCCGGCTTTGATTAGCCGCGCCCGCCACGATGCCGAGAGCCCATAGCTGCCCACACCGTCATAGATCACCCGCACCGTGACGCCGCGCCCGGCGGCGGCAATGAGCCGGTCGGCGAGCGCCCCGCCCGTCTCGTCGTCGACGATGGTGTAATACTGCACCAGCACATAGTCTTCCGCCCGGTCGATGGCGGCGAAGATCGCCGGAAACACCGCGTCGCCGTCGACCAGCAGCTCCAGCGCGTTGCCGCCCACCACGGGCAGCCCGGCCAGCCGCTCGAACAGCCGGTACTCGGGCCGCTGCTCGCGGGGACGCACCGCCTGCGCATAGGATTCCAGCCGCTTCATCGCCTCGTGGCTGGCGCGGCGCTGTTTGGTGTAGCCATGCAGCTTGTGGTGGCCGAAGAACAGGTAGGCGGGCAGCGCGAACCAGGGCGAGGAGAGCAGGAAGACCACCCAGGCCACCGAGCCTTGCGGCGTGCGGGCGTGCCGCAGCACCCGCCAGACGGCGACGCCCACGGCGAGCGGCAGCAGGATGGCAATGGCGACGGACCAGAGGATGCGCAGGTCGGAAAAGATCATGGGCTCGCTTGTACAGGGCTTTGTCCAACCCTGACAGGGGGCTTGGGTTCCAGTGGTTCGCGATGCGGGAAGACGGAAAACATCCTTCACAAGACGGCCTCCTATACGCGGGCGACTGCGGCAATCAACTCCTTGCGGTGTGGCGAAGGTTTCCTTCGAGCCCACTCTAATGAATGCTGCGCTGCGCACGAACGTCTGCTCTAGGGAGGCAGGTCAAAAACGTAACAAGATCAAAGGTGGTTTTGCCTGGGGTTTGTGACACATGATTTTTCAATGAGCACGGGCACTGGACACATCGTGGCAAAAACGACCGTTTGTGACAGAAGGGTCGCCGCACTCCACTTCCCGCGTGTTCTCGATGTCGTCGTCCCGATGCAGACTTCTATCATTCTCACACCCCGTTCGCCAGGTCGCGAATGTCTTGGAATGAGATTTTCACTTGCCAAATGTATTGGAATGCGTTTTACTCATTCCAAGCGAGAAGCAAGGCCCATGCGAGCAAAAGAACTAGTCCCGATTATGGCAGAGATTTACGGCGTCCCCTTCGAGACGGCGTTCATGATCGACCGCTCGCTGTCCGAGGCCGGTCTGCGTGCCAAGGGCCGAGGCCGCAGCCTTCCCGAGATGACCCGCCGCGAAGCGATCATTTTCCTGATTGCCTGCATGGTTACGCTCAAGGCCACCAAGGCTGGGCAGGAGGTTCAGCCCTGGTTGTCCGCTGATGGCTGGATCAATGACGAGATCGAGCCTGGCGACTACCCGTCCGAGGACTACGCCGCGATGGGGCTGGAAGCGCCCCAAGAGATGATCGACAAGGACGCGGCCAAGGGGCCGATCATCAAGAATTACTACATGCAAGAGGTGGTCAAGCTTCTCGACTATCAGCCGGCAGATGAAGACGGCTTGCCCGCGCGGATCAACATGATCGACTGTCTTCTAGCGGTCTGCGACCTTCTGGAAGATACGGGCACAGACGCGGGCCATTTCAAATTCGAGATCAGCGTTTCGCACGGATGGGCAGCAATCTCCGTCAATGAGCGGTTCTCTGGTGGTTACTCCGAAATTCGCTTTCAGACCGACGCTGGGGCCGACGATCCGGTGTCGTATGAGACGCAAATCAGCAAGTCGGCGGTGGTCTATGGTGACGCACTACTGGCGCTGGTGGTGCGAACGGCCCGTGAAAATGGAGGGCGCTCATGAAAGACCTCGGGCACTACACGTTCGAGTTTGAACGGGCGGACATGAAAATCCGTTTCAGTGCGGGGGGCACCGTTGCTCTCATCACGGCACTGGCCTTAGCCGGCCTCGTGATCGCGTTTGTCCTACTCAAGTATCTCTAGGCTCGCCGCATCGCCTTGGCCCAACCTTCAATAAAAGAACGTTTTTCCTTTCAATGGGAAAGCTGACGTTGGTGCAGTCGCTGCGAAAGCACACTATCTCCGCATAGCGCGCGCTCCGACCATATTGTCAGGAACCTGCCAAAAACAGCCCGCCCGTTACCACCCTACGCCTTCCCCCGCCTCAGAGATCGAAGGTCGCAAACACCGGCGCATGATCGGAGGGCTTTTCCCAGCCGCGCGCGGCGCGCAGGATGCGGCTGTTGTGGCCGGCGCTCGCGATATCCGGCGTCGCCCAGATGTGATCGAGCCGCCGGCCCTTGTCCGCGGCGTCCCAGTCACGGGCGCGGTAGGACCACCAGGAATAAAGCTGCCCCTCGGGGATATCCTTGCGGGTGATGTCCACCCAGCCGCCCGCTTCCTGCGTGGCGCCCAGCGCCTCGACCTCGATCGGGGTGTGCGAGACCACCTTGAGCAGTTGCTTGTGCGACCACACATCGTCCTCGCGCGGGGCGATGTTGAGATCGCCCACCAGGATCGCCTTGCCGGGCCGCTCGCCGGCGAACCAGTCGCGCATCTCGGCGAGGTAGTCGAGCTTCTGGCCGAATTTCTCGTTCACGGCGCGGTCGGGCACATCGCCGCCCGCGGGCACGTAGAAATTATGGATCGTCACACCGTTTTCCAGCTCGGCGGCGATGTGGCGGGCGTGGCCGAGCCCGGCGAAATCCATGTCGCCGAGATCGCGCAGCGGCTGTTTCGACAGGATCGCCACACCGTTATACCCCTTCTGGCCGCGCGCCACGATATGGCCATAGCCGAGCTCGCGGAACTGCTCCATCGGGATCTTGTCGACCGGGCTCTTGCACTCTTGCAGGCAGAGCACGTCGGGGGCTTCTTCGGCGAGCAGCTTGGCCACCAGAGCCTCGCGCAGGCGGACGGAGTTGATATTCCAGGTGGCCAGTGTGAACGGCATGTCTCTCTCCTTGATCGCGCGGAGAAACTCGCACCGGCGCGGCACGGGCGCAACCCGGCTTATGCGCCGTCATGCCATCACAAGAAAGCCGCTCAGCCGTTGCCCGCCATGGCCAGCGGCGGCGCATAGAGCGCGGCAACCTCTGCCTCTGCCTCGGACCCCGAGACCACGCGGCGCGCCGGGATGCGGGCCATGCCCTGCAATTCGGCGGGAATACCGGCGAGGCGGATGGTGTAATCGGTCACCAGCAACGTCTCGACCCAGGCGCCATTGGCGCGGATCAGCTCATGCGCGCCCAATAGCAGGTGGAAGTAATGCGCCAGCCGGCAACCCGGGCGTTCGCTCACCCCGGCCAGACCACCGAGCTTTTTGGCGGCGACCAGAAGGCGCGGATTGTCCTGCGGTATCGCGATCCGGTGCTGCGGCGACACGCGCAGCTCGCGCTCTGGAAAGCCCGGACCCAGCGCGTGCTTGCGCAGGCGGACAGGCTTCATCCGATGCGGCCCGTCGCGGAACCGATAGGTGGAGGAGCTGCTGAAAAGCAGCGGCTGCATGCCGTGATCGAGGGTCAGCAGCCGGTCGCCCGGGCGCAGCGTCTCGACCCGGCGGGGGCCACCCTCGGTCTCGATCAGCGTGCCCTGCAACAGGCAGACCGCGCCGGACTCGAAGGTGAAATTCGACGAGGACAGCGAAGCGTAGTTGAGCCATCGCACCTGTGTCACCGAGCCGTCGGGCAGCGAGATCAGCGTGCCCCAGTTGCCATCGTCGCTGAGATAGGGCGCCAACTCGTCATAGGTGGTGATGCCGGGGTAGTTGATCGCCAGGATATCGCCGTCGGCGGCGCTGTAATCCTCGATATAGTTGGTGCCGCTGTCGGCGGAGATGACGAAGACGTCGGCGCCGCCATGGCCATAGATCGTATCGGTTCCGGAGCCGATTTCGATCCGGTCGTTGTCGGCGCCGGCATAGACCAGATCGTCGCCGTCGCCATCGCGCAGGACGTCGTCGCCGTCGTCGCCATAGATCGTGTCGTTGCCGGCGCCGCCCTCCACGGTATCGTCGCCGGTATCGCCGTGCAGGCTGTCGGCGCCATCGCCCCCCGAGATCGAGTCGCCGTCGGCGCCGCCCGCGACGGTGTCGTTGCCCTCGCCGGTATCGACGACATCGTTGCCATCGCCCGCCTCGACGCTGTCGTCGCCGATGCCGCCGTCGATGGTGTCGGCGCCTTCGTAACCGACGATGGTGTCTCTGCCATCGCCGCCGGAGATCGAATCGTCGCCCGACGTGCCGTCGATCCAGTCGTTACCGCTGGTGCCCGAGATTGTTGCCATTGACCTGCCCGCTTTGCCTGTCGTCCCGATATAGGCGACGAGATCTTAATGCGTTGTTTCCTTTCGCTTACCGCATTTTTCGAATCGTGAACAGGGCACCGCTGGCAAGGCGGTGCGCGGTGCGACGAAAAAGCCGCGCCAGCGGTGCTTAGAGCGCCAGGACCAGAACCAGGATCGACAGCGCCAGAAAACCGATCCCGGCCAGTTCCCGGCGGGTGACGCGCTCCTTGAAGAACATCACCGAGGCGATCAGCGAAAAGACCAGCTCCACCTGCCCCAGCGCCTGCACATAGGCGGCGTTTTGCAGGGTGAAGGCGGTGAACCAGCACAGGCTGCCGGCCATCGAGGTCAGCCCCACCCAGATCGCCACCTTGCGCGCCCGCCAGACGGCGGTGATCTGCCCGGGCTCGGCAAAGCGCATCCAGAGCGCCATCGCCAGGAATTGCGACAGCACCACGCAGCACAGCGTGACCGAGGCGCGCAGCAGCGGGTCATCGACATCGAGCTGCAACGATGCGCCGCGATAGCCCACCGCCGAGAAGGCAAAGAAGAGACCCGAGGCAAGCCCCAACGCCACCGCCCGGTTGCCGAGCCGGCGCAGCCAGTGTCCGCTCACCCCCGGCATGTCCGACAGCAGCAGCACGCCCACCAGCCCGATGAGGATTGCCCACCAGCCCACCGGCGACAGCCCCTCGCCCAGCAGCACCAGACCGACCAGCGCGGTCTGGATGACCTCGGTCTTCTTGAAGGTGATGCCCACCGCGAAGTTGCGCTGCCGGAACAGCGCCACCACACAGATCGTCGCCAGGATCTGCCCGGTGCCGCCGGTCAGCGCATAGGCCCAGAAGAGCGGACCGAGCGCCGGCACGCTTTGTCCCGTCAGCGCGATATAGAGCCCGGTGATCAGCAGCGCCGGCGGGAAGGCATAGGCAAAGCGGGCAAAGGTGCTGCCGGTGGCGCTGAGGCCGCCCATGCTCAGCACCTTCTGCACCATGAAGCGCAGGGTCTGAAAAAAGGCGGCGGCGATGGTGACGATGATCCAGAGGTCCATGTCGCCACGCTATGGCGCGATTTCTCCGGAAAGACCAGATACATACGGCAGACGGTCATACAATCTGTCGCGCAACCGCCGCAGCGGCCCGCTCAGAGCGCGCGCCATTCTCCGGGCGCGAGCCCTGTCACCGTCCAGTCGCCCACCGACCAGCGCACCAGCCGCAGGCAGGGCAGGCCCACATGCGCCACCATGCGCCGCACCTGGCGGTTGCGGCCCTCGGTGATCGTCACCTCCAGCCAGGCATCGGGCACGGTCTTGCGGAACCGCACCGGCGGCACGCGCGGCCAGAGATCGGGTGCCGGCAGGCGGCGCAGCTTGGCGGGCCGGGTCGGCCCGTCCTTCAGCGTCACGCCGGCGCGGAGCTGCGCGAGCTGTGCCTCCTGCGGATCGCCCTCGACCTGCACCAGATAGGTCTTGGGCTTCCTGAATTTCGGATGCGCAATGCGGGCCTGCAAGCGTCCGTCATCGGTGAGCAGCAAAAGCCCCTCGCTGTCGCGGTCGAGCCGCCCGGCGGGATAGACCTTCGGCACGTCGATATAATCCGACAGAGTGGCGCGCGGGCTGTCGGCGGTGCCCTTGTCGGTGAACTGCGACAGCACGCCGAAGGGCTTGTTGAAGAGAATCAGCATCCCGACTCGCGCCTGTCTGCAAAAAAGCCCTTCAGCAGCTTTTCCGCCTCTTTTGCCGCAATCCCGTCATAAACCTCCGGCGCGTGATGGCATTGCGGATGCGAAAACACCCGCGCGCCCTGCGCAACGCCGCCGGATTTCGGATCGCCCGCGCCGTAGTAGAGCCGCGCGATCCGGGCAAAGGAAATCGCCGCCGCGCACATCGGGCAAGGCTCAAGCGTCACGTAAAGGTGATGCCCCGGCAACCGCTCCGATCCTGCCGCCGCGCAGGCAGCGCGCAGGGCCAGCACCTCGGCATGGGCGGTGGGATCGTTGAGCTCGCGTGTCCGGTTGCCGGCGGCAGCGACCACCGTCCCCGAGGGTGAAACGACCACCGCACCCACCGGCACCTCGCCGCGCGCGGCGGCGGCCCGGGCCTCGGAGAGCGCCTGATCCATGTGACTGCGAAAGCTCATGCGCGCGGTGATAGCCGAGCCGCGCGGCTTTGGCGAGGCGGCTTCCCCCGGGCACCGCTTTGCAGTATGGCGAGAGACATGACAAAGCCCCCTGCCCGCCCGACCAAAGACCCCAAGACCCCGCCCGGCGACCGCATCGCCAAGGTGCTGGCACGCGCCGGCGTCGCCAGCCGTCGCGAGGCGGAGCGCATGATCGAGATGGGCCGCGTGACGGTGAATGGCGAGACCATCACCCGCGCCGCGCTGAATGTCACCGAAAAGGACAAAATCACCATAGATGGCAAGCCTTTGGAGGCACCGCAGGCGCCGCGCATGTGGCTCTACCACAAGCCGCCGGGGCTGGTGACGACGACGAAGGACGAGCAGGGCCGGCGTACGATCTATGACGATTTGCCCGACGACATGCCCCGGGTGATGAGCGTCGGGCGGCTCGACCTCAACTCCGAGGGGCTGCTGCTGCTGACCAATGACGGCGGCATCAAGCGCAAGCTGGAATTGCCGGCGACCGGCTGGCTGCGGAAATACCGCGTCCGGGTCAATGGGCGGCCCACGGAGGAGATGCTGGCGCCGCTGCGCACTGGGCTGGTGATCGACGGTCAGGCCTTCCAGCCGATGCAGGTGGCGCTCGACCGGCAGCAGGGGGCGAATGCCTGGCTGACCATCGGGCTGCGCGAGGGCAAGAACCGCGAGATCCGCCGCGCCATGACCGATATCGGGCTGACCGTGAACCGGCTGATCCGGGTCTCCTACGGACCGTTCCAGCTTGGCCAGCTGAAGCCCGGCGAAGTGCAGGAACTGCGCGGCCGGGTGATCCGCGACCAGCTCGGTCTTGACGGCGCAAAGCCCGACCGGCCGCAGCCGACGCGCCGGCGCAAACCGCGCGGCGCGTCCGGAAAAGGCTGATCGCGCAGCGCGCCACACGCGCTGCTAAGCCTTCATTTACTTTGACGAAAATTGGGCGACCTTTTCACGAAAGCCGCCGCTTTTTCGCCCGGATTCCGGGTCAGGATCTTCGCATGATGACGACGATCCTGGCCCTGCTCATTCTGACCGCCACGACCCTGCTGGTTCTCGGGAACCTGCGGATGGTCGCGCATGACACCTATGAGGCGCTGTCCAGCGCCGCCAGCCGCATCCGGCAGAGCGGCAACCCGAAGGCCAAGCTCGCCTTTGCCGCCCTCTGGGTGCTGATCTTCGCCCTGAGCTACCTTCTCTGAGCGGCGCGAAAGGAGCCTGAGGTCATGGCCAACATCGACTACGGAGTATATCGCGACGACGGCATGGGCCCGCTCGATTCCGGTCTGGCGGTGCTCTTCCTCGCGGCCTTTCCGATGGTCCTGCTGCTGTTTCAGGGCAGCGCAACCTCGGCCTTTGCCGCCGTGCTGCAACTGTCGCTCTTCATCATGGCCCTGCGGCTCATCCATCGCGGTCAAAAGCTGCAAAACGCCTATGACAGCGCCGAGATCGCCCGCGCCCCGCGGATCCCGCGCAAAATCCTCGGTGCGGTGCTGATCGGCATCATGGTGACAATCCTCGCCGGGCACCATTTCTATTCGCTGCTGCTGCCGATTGGGTTTGGTGCGCTGGCCGCTGCGCTGAGCATCGCGGCCTTCGGCATCGACCCGCTGAAGAACAAGGGCGACATTGACGCGGTCAGCGCCGCGCCGCACACACCCATCTCGCGCACCTCGGAAGCAGTGCTGGAGCGAATCGAGGCCACGCTCGACAGCATGGTGCAGGACGTGGCCGCGCTCGACGACAGCGACCTGACCCGCCAGATCGAGGCGCTGAAGACCGGCGCCATGGGCCTGATCGCGGCGCTTTGTGCCGAAAACCCCGATATCAAGCAGCTGCGCAAGCCGGTCGTAAAATTCGTCGAGCTGCTTCGGCAGGAAAACGCTCGTCTCATCGGCGCCTGGGAAGCGGGAGATCGCCACCGCGCCCGCCGCCGCTATCTGGCACGCATCACGGTTCTGGGCCAAGCCTTTGAAGAGCGGGCAAGAAAATCGGTCACAAGCGCCGGTCGCGACGCGTTCGAATTGGAGGCGGACCTGCTCTGGCATCGCATGCGCATAGACCTTGTGGCCTGAGCCGGATCTGCGGTCTTTCCCCCTAGCAAGTTCGCGCCTTTCCCCCTAAGTTTTCTCCGAAACGAGAAAATCCCGGAGGCGGCATGTCTGGCACAGCCTTGCAGAAGGTGGCCTATGTACTTCTGATCGTGCTCCTTTTCGGGGTCACGTCCGGCTGGCTGGGCGGGCTCTGAGATGGCCCAACGATTTGGCGGAAAATACAGTCCCGACGCGGCGGAAGCAGCAGAAAACGCCCCCGACGAACCGATCCGGCCCAGTCATTACAACGGCGCCAAGGTCGATCCGGTGGGTGCGCGTTCGAACGTGCTTTTCGTGCCGCCCATCGTGCTGGCCGCAACCTCGCTCAACGACGGCGCGGTGGGGCTCGTCACGGGCCTGGCCGGCGCCGGAGCTTTGCTGCTCGGCGCCTGGCTGCTGCGCGACGGGCTGCGGGCGCAGGCCGCCTATGACGAGCGCCGCGTGGCGCGCCGTCCCGCAATCCCGCGCAAGATCTTTGCCGCCGCGCTGGCGGGCGCCGGCGTTGCCGTCGCCGCGTTCAAGGCCGAGCCGGGCGTCGTCGCCCCCGCGCTTTACGGGCTCTCGGCGGTTGTGCTGCATCTCGGCGCCTTCGGCATCGACCCGATGAAAAACAAGGGGATGGAAGGCATCGACACCTTCCAGCAGGATCGCGTCGCCCGTGTCGTAGACGAGGCCGAATCCTATCTCAGCGCCATGGACGAGGCGGTGAAACGCGCCGGCGACCGTCAGGTCGAGGCCCGCGTCGAGCGCTTTCACCATAAGGTCTCGCAGCTCATCCGCACCGTCGAAGAAGATCCGCGCGACCTGACCTCGGCGCGCAAATATCTCGGCGTCTACCTGATGGGCGCCCGCGACGCGGCGGTGAAATTCGCCGATATCTACTGCCGGACGCAGGACCGCGCCGCGAAAAGCGATTTCATGATGCTATTGACCGATCTCGAAGAGGGGTTCGGTCAGAAAAATGAAAAACTCCTGCTCGATAACAATGCCGACCTGACCGTCGAAATCGAGGTTTTGCGGGATCGGCTGCAACGGGAAGGCGTCCGGCTGAGTTGAGTTGGAGCGCCGCAACAAAATATGTGGGGAAGACCGGATGTCTGAAAATGTGAAAGCCGAGGCCGAAAAGGCGCTGGCGATGGTCGATGAGGTGAACGCGGTGGTCCTGCCGGAGCCGTCGCAGGCGGATGCGGTGGTGCCACTCTCCGACGCCGCCCCCGAGGTCGGCGAAGAGATCCGCTCGCGCATGGCAGAGATCGACATGGGCGACACCAACTCCATCGTCTCTTTCGGCTCGGCGGCGCAATCCGAGTTGCAGGAAATCTCCCAAGCGATGCTCGACGGCGTGCGTAACAAAGATGTCGGTCCGGCGGGCGACAGCCTGCGCGGCATCGTCACCACGATCCGGGGTTTTTCGGTCTCCGAGCTCGACGTGCGCCGCGATCGTAGCTGGTGGGAAAAGTTGATCGGCCGCGCCGCGCCCTTCGCCAAGTTCACCGCGCGCTACGAAGAGGTGCAGGGACAGATCGACAAGATCACCGACAACCTGCTCAAGCATGAGCATACGCTGCTGAAGGACATCAAGTCGCTCGACCTGCTCTACGACAAGACGCTGCAATTCTACGACGAGCTGGCGCTCTACATCGCCGCCGGCGAGGAAAAGCTGAAGGAGCTGGACGGCACCCTCATCCCCGCCAAAGAGGCCGAGGTGCAAGCGGCGGCCGAGAACGATCAGGTGATGAAGGCGCAGGAGCTGCGCGACCTGCGCGCTGCGCGCGACGATCTCGAACGCCGGGTGCACGACCTGAAACTCACCCGCCAGGTCACCATGCAGTCCCTGCCCTCGATCCGGCTGGTGCAGGAGAACGACAAGTCGCTGGTCACCAAGATCAACTCGACCCTGGTCAACACCGTGCCGCTCTGGGAAACCCAGCTGGCGCAGGCGGTCACCATCCAGCGCTCCGCCGAGGCGGCAGCGGCGGTGCGTGACGCCAACGACCTCACCAACGAGCTGCTGACCGCAAATGCCAAGAACCTGCGCGACAGCAACAAGGTGATCCGCGAGGAGATGGAGCGCGGCGTCTTCGATATCGAAGCGGTGAAACAGGCCAATGCCGACCTGATCGGCACCATCCAGGAATCGCTCCAGATCGCCGACGAGGGCAAGGCGCGCCGCGCCAAGGCCGAGGAAGAGCTGAAGAAGATGGAACACGAGCTGCGCGACACGCTGGCCGCCGCCAAGGCGCGCCGCGACGGCGTCGGCGACAATGCCGGCACCTCCGTGCCGGCGGGCGCCTGAGCCATGCGCGGGGGCTGGCGCCGCGCGGCGCTCGCCATTTCGCTGCTCGCAGGTCTCGCGGCCTGCGAGTCCTCGACGCTTGCCCCCCGCAAGACCGAAGTGCCGCCGCATGCGCGGCCCTCTGAACTTCGCCCCGCCGGCCCGTCATCCGAGGTGCCGCGCGAACCGTCGCTGGCAAGCCACGATCTCGAAGTCTATTACGCCCGCGTGCAGGCCGATCTGCTGGCCCAAGGGCTGCTGCGCACCGATGGCGGCGGCCCGGACACCCCCTATACCGACACGATGCTGGCACGGAATTTCGAACGTATCGCGCTGGCCGAGGAATACGAGCGCGGCGCCGGGCTGCGCCCCTCGCGCGGCGAGCTGGGACGGGTGAAGAAATGGACCAAGCCGGTGCGCGTCTCCGCCGAGTTTGGCGCACTGGTTCCCGAGGATCAGCGGGTGCAGGACCGCAACATGCTGATTCAATACGTGAACCGGCTGAACCGGACCACCGGGCATCCGATCTCGATGACCACGGGTGCGGCGAATTTCCATGTCCTCTTCATGTCAGAGGACGATAAGGCGCAGATCGCCCCGCGCATTCGACAGCTTGTGCCCGATGTGAACCCGACGGCGCTGGAGGTTTTCGAGAACCTGCCGCGCTCGATTCACTGTCTGGTCATTGCATTTTCCGAGAACCCCGGCGGCTATGCCTATGGCCAGGCCATCGCGGTGATCCGCTCGGAACATCCCGACCTGCTGCGCCGCTCCTGCATCCATGAAGAGGTGGCGCAGGGTCTGGGCCTCGGCAACGACTCGCCCGAGGCGCGGCCCTCGATCTTCAACGACGACGACGAGTTTGCCCTTCTCACCACCCATGACGAGATGCTGCTGAAAATCCTCTACGATCCCCAGCTGAAGCCGGGCATGGACGCCGACACCGCGCGCCCCATCGTCAAGGATCTGGCGGCACAGCTCGCGGGCGGCCTCGGGCCGAGCTGATGGTCCAGCTTCTATCGCCGGAAACCTTCGAGTTCTTCGCGCGATATCTTCTTGCGGGCTATGTCGTCATATTCGTGCGCTCGGCTTTCGTTCTCGGCCTGCGACCGAAACCCGCCGAATTGCTGATCGAAGCCGTTATCCTGAGCCTTGTCGCGCAGTTTTTCGCGCTTGGCGTCGAAACACTGCACCAATCTTTCGTGAAATCCGCCTGGGCGCTGGCGAGCCTGCCCAACGCGCTGCTCGAACCGTCTGAAACGCTCAAGCTTGTTGTTCGCGTGCTGATCGTGCCCTCAGCTCTCGGCGTAATGTTGGGGCTGTTCTTGCAGTCCAACTGGCGTAACGGGGTATTGAAGCGGTTTTCGCTGCCGGTGGTACATCCTGTCAGGAAAGCGCATGACTACGCTTTTGGCCATGAGCGGCCTCCGGGACTGGTGGAAATCACCTTCGAGGACGGAACAAAGATCGGCGGATGGTTCGGAGAAAACTCTCTGGCGGCTACCGATGACACTCGAAGTGACCTATATCTCGAAAGAGCATATGTTATTGATGACAATGGCGACTGGAAAGAACCCAACGAACCGCGTGCTATTCTGGTCAGTCTGAAAAACGTTCGGTCGATAGAGTTCCTGCTGGAAGAGGACAAAAGCGATGGTGACGAAGAGAACGATGCTGGTTGATGGCTACAGTGCAAAACCAAGCGCGTCCCATGGCACTGCGTCGCGCGACTCGGTAGAAAAGGGCCTTCAGGCACGAGGCTCGTCCACCTCCCCCCCTCCGACGGCGGCACAGCTTCCGAAGGGGTCTCAATCGACAGTCAAACCTCCCAAACGGGGCTAAATAAATATGGGCATTCTGGATTTCCTCTCGGGCCAGTTCATCGACGTGATCCACTGGGTGGACGACACCCGCGACACGATGGTCTGGCGCTTCGAGCGCGAGGGGCACGAGATCAAATACGGCGCCAAGCTGACCGTGCGCGAGGGGCAGTCGGCGGTGTTCGTGCATGAGGGGCAGCTGGCGGATGTGTTCACGCCCGGTCTCTACATGCTCGAGACCAACAACATGCCGATCATGACCTCGCTCCAGCACTGGGATCACGGCTTCCGTTCGCCCTTCAAGTCCGAGATCTATTTCGTCAACACGACGCGGTTCAACGGGCTGAAATGGGGCACCAAGAACCCGATCATCTGCCGCGACCCGGAATTCGGCCCGGTGCGGCTGCGCGCCTTCGGCACCTATTCGGTGCGCGTCGCCGACGCGGCGAAATTCCTCACCGAGATCGTCGGCACCGATGGCGAATTCACCTCGGACGAGATCAGCTTTCAGATCCGCAATATCATCGTGCAGGAATTCTCGCGGCTGATCGCGGGCTCGGGCATTCCCGTGCTCGACATGGCGGCCAACACCGCCGATCTGGGCAAGATGCTGGCCGAAGGGATCTCCGCCACCATCGCCGAATACGGGCTGACCCTGCCCGAGCTCTATATCGAGAACATCACGCTCCCCGACGCAGTGGAAAAGGCGATGGACAAGCGCACCTCGATGGGGGTGATCGGCAATCTCGACGCCTATACCAAGTTCCAGGCCGCCGAGGCGCTGGGGGCCGAGGGCTCCGCCGCCGGTCAGGCAATGGGCACCGGGTTCGGCGCCGGGCTCGGCATGTCGATGGGCGCGCAGATGAGCGGCGCGCAGGCCGGCCCCTGGGGCGCCCGCCCGGCGGCGGCGTCACAACCCGCCGCATCGGCCCCGCCGCCGCCTCCCCCGCCGCCGGTGGAGCATGTCTGGCACATCGCCGAGAACGGCCAGACCAGCGGCCCGTTCTCCAAGGCGCGGCTGGGCCGCATGGTGACCGAGGGCGGGCTGACCCGCGAAACCTATGTCTGGACCCAGGGCCAGGACGGCTGGCAAAGGGCCGAAGACGTGACCGAGCTGGCGCAGCTCTTCACCGTCATGCCGCCGCCGCCCCCGGGCGCGTGACGGGCGTGGGCGGCCTGCCCGCCCTCCGCCTGCTCAAAGGATTTCCACCTCGACAAAGCTCATCGGCGCGTCGCCCGCGTTGATGACATTGTGCTCGGTGCCCTTGTTGCGGCGATAGGCCTGCCCCGCCGGGGTGAACACATCGCGGGTCTCACCGCCCGGCAGCTCCAGCCGCATGGTCAGATCGGTCACCGCGACGATCACGTAATCATGCGCGTGCACATGCCAGCCGGTTTCCGCGCCGGGGGCGAAATCGAAGCGCGTGGTGCGGGTCTTGTCATCCGACAGCAGCGCGGTGGCGACGGCTTCAGTTCTGGCCATGGTCAGAGTCCTTTTCGATTTCGAAAGACGCGGGAACCACACGTTCCGGCAGCTTGCTCATCAGCATCGGCCCCATGCAACCGTCGCTTGGAAACGGCACATCGTCGTCGCGCACCGCCGGGAAGGGCCGCGACGGCTCGACCTGAGAGCTGACAACCAGCCGCCCGTCGAGGCAGAGATCCTGCGCCGCATTGCCGATATTGAAGCCAAAGCCCCCCGGCCCGCAATCGGTGCCGGCGCCATCCATGTTCCAGGCCTGCGGCATCGGGTTGCCCGGGCCGAACACGGTGAATTCCGACCCCGAGGGGCGGAAGCTCAGCGACCAGGTGGTCTCTTCGTTCAGCATGCCAAGCGCCCAGCGGCCGATGGGCTCGTTATCGCGATAGCCCTCGATCACGAAACAGGTCAGGTCGCTCGCCCGCACCTCCTCGCGCCCCAGCAGCGCCGCATCGAAGGACAGCGCACCGCGCATGGCATAGCCGCCGGACCCCTGCCACTCGAACCGGTAGCTGGCGTTCTCCGCCCACGCCGGCGCCGCGCCAAGGCCCAGACCAGCCACCAGGAAAACCGTCCAAATCCGCTGTCTCACACGCCCCTCATTCGCCGTGTCGCCGTCTGTGTCGGCGCCACCCTACTCAGCGCCGCGGCAAAGGAAAACCGGGTTCCATCCCCCCGGCATCCGCCCTAGGGTCGCGCTGCCGAACCACCGGGGGCGAGGATGACCGAAGAACACCGTTTTCCCTGCGAACAATGCGGCGCCGATTACCGCTACGATCCCGCCAAGGGCCAGCTTGTCTGCGACCATTGCGGCGACGTGAAGGAGATCGGCGAGACCGGCCCCTGGAAGAAGGGCATCCGCGAGCTTGATTTCCGCGCCGCGCTCGACAATCTCCTGCCCTTGCAGGAGATGGAGGATCTGCGCGTCACTCAATGCCCCAATTGCGGGGCGGAGGTGGAGTTCGATCCCGACAGTCACGCCACCGAATGCCCGTTCTGCGCGACACCCGTGGTCACCGACACCGGCACGCACCGGCAGATCAAGCCGCGCGGGCTGCTGCCCTTCGCGCTCGACGAGGCGGCGGCGCGCGAGGCGATGACGCAATGGCTGGGGCGGCTCTGGTTCGCGCCGAACGGGCTTCAGGACTATGCCCGCAAGGGCCGCAAGATGCAGGGCATCTATGTGCCCTACTGGACCTTCGACGCGCAGACCGCTTCGGATTACCGGGGCGAGCGCGGCACGGTCTATTACGAAACCCGGCAGGTGGTGCGCGACGGCAAGACCCAGACCGTGCGGGTGGCCAAGGTGCGCTGGCGCGCCGCCTCCGGCCGGGTGGCGCGGTTCTTCGACGATGTGCTGGTGCTGGCCTCGCGCTCGCTGCCCAAGCGCTTCACCGACGCGCTGGAGCCCTGGGATCTGAGCCGGATGGAGCCCTATCAGCCGGAATTCCTCGCCGGATTCCGCGCCGAGGGCTATCAGGTCGATCTCGACGAGGGCTATCAGGAGGCCCGCGCCCTGATGGACCGGCAGATCGAGCGCGACGTGAAATTCGACATCGGCGGCGACCGCCAGCGCATCCACCGCATCGACACCGCCGTGTCGGACGTAACCTTCAAGCATATCCTGCTGCCGGTCTGGATGGCGGCCTATAAATATCGCGGCGAGACCTACCGCTTTGTGGTGAACGGCACCACCGGGCGGGTGCAGGGCGAACGGCCCTGGTCGGCCTGGAAGATCGCCTTTGCGGTGCTGCTCGGACTCATCGTGGCGGGGGTCGTGGGCTATGTCGCGGCACAGAGCCAGTAGATACGAATGAAGGGCGGGCATCGCTGCCCACCCTTCCACGGCAACCCGAGAACAAGCCTCGGGGAAGGCGGGACGGGGATCACCGCCTCAGCCTATCCTCTGGTCACCGCGATCCTTTTGGCCTTGCCGGTCTCCGGCGCCTTGCGCGGCACCGTGACCTGAAGCACGCCGTCCTTCATCTGCGCCTCGGCGCGACCGGCATCGGCATCGCCCGGCAGGCGGAACGAGCGGCGGAACGCGCCGTATTCCCGTTCCGAGAAATACCAGGTGTCACCCTTGTCCTCGCGGGTCTCGGATTTCTCGCCGATCACCGTCAGAACGCCGTCATCCACCGTCAACTCGACCGCGTCCTCGGGCACGCCGGGCAGCTCCACCGAGATCCGGTAAGCGTTGTCGTTCGACGAGGCATCGGAAGCTGGCGAGAGCCATTCCGAGAGCTTTGTGCTCAGACCCTTCAGCGGTGCGTAGAGATGCGGCCAGAGGCCTGTTTGTGTGGTTTCAACCATGACAGACACCTCCTTTCCTTACGCTTGGGATTATCCCGCAACCTGCCGCACGGCGCCATGATCCTGCGCAAATCGCGGCCTTGTGCCGGCGGAATTCCCGGGGCAGTTTGCGGTAACAAAACGGGGAAACACCATGATCCTATGCTGCGGAGAATCGCTGATCGACATGCTGCCGCGCACCGCCACCACCGGCGAGGCGGCCTTTGCGCCGGTGCCGGGCGGCGCGGTGTTCAACACCGCCATCGCGCTGGGGCGGCTGGGCGCGCCGGCGGGCTATTTCGGCGGGCTCTCCACCGATCTCTTCGGCGATGCGCTGGCCGGGGCGCTCACCGCCTCGCGGGTCGATTTCACGCTTTGTCCGCGATCGGCGCGGCCCACAACGCTGGCCTTCGTCACGCTCACCGACGGTCACGCGCAATACGCCTTCTATGACGAGGCCACAGCCGGGCGGATGCTGGGCGAGGCCGATCTGCCGGAACTGGGCGACAACGTCGATGCGCTGTTTTTCGGCGGTATCAGCCTCGTCGCCGAGCCCGCCGCCGAGGCCTATGCGGCGCTCTGCGCGCGGGCGGGCGACAGGCTGGTGATGATCGACCCGAATATCCGCCCGGGCTTCATCAGTGACGAGGCACGCTACCGGGCACGGCTGTCACACATGCTGGCGCGGGCGGATGTGGTAAAGATCTCCGACGAAGATATGGCGTGGCTCGGCACCACGCCCGCCGAGCTGATCGCCGGCGGCGCGGCGCTGGTGCTGGAGACGCGCGGCGCCGAGGGTGTGCTGGCGCTGACCGCCGCGGGCTCGATGGAGGTGCCGGCGGAGAAGGCCGAGGTGGTCGATACGGTCGGCGCGGGCGACACGTTCAACGCGGGGCTGCTGGCCGGGCTGGCGCGCGAGGGGCTGCTGAGCCGCGCCGCGCTGCGCGATGCATCGCTTGATGCGCTGCGCCCCTGCGTGACGCTGGGCGCGCGGGCGGCGGCGGTGACCGTCAGCCGCGCCGGCGCCAACCCGCCCTGGGTGTCCGAGCTGTGAGGGTTCTGATCCAGCGCGTCTCGGAAGCGCGGGTGAGTGTGGGCGGCGCCGTGCTGGGCGAGGTCGGGCCCGGGCTGCTGGTGCTGGTTTGCGCCATGCAGGGCGATGGCGAGGCGCAGGCGGAGAAGCTGGCGGCGAAAGTCGCCAAGCTGCGCATCTTCAAGGACGATGAGGGGCGGATGAACCGCTCAGTCCGCGATATCGGCGGCGCCGCGCTGGTGGTGAGCCAGTTCACCCTGTCCGCCGACACACGCAGCGGCAACCGCCCCGGATTTTCGGCCGCCGCCGCACCCGAGATCGGGGAGCGGCTCTACGAGCATTTCGCCGCGCGGCTTCAGGCCGAGGGCGTGCCGGTCGCCACCGGCCGCTTCGGCGCCGACATGCAGGTGGCACTGGTCAATGACGGGCCGGTGACGATCTGGATGGACAGCGATGGGTGACGGTGTGGTGGGCAAATTGCCCACCCTATGAGTGAGCCGCACCACGGCAATGCTCCCCCGTAGGGCGGGTTTCCAACCCACCACACCTCACACCGGGTTCGGCACCGGCTCTCCGGCGAAGAACGCCCGCAGGTTCGCCACCGCCATCCGGCCCATATCCTCGCGCACCTCCAGCGCCGCCGTGCCGAGATGCGGCAGCAGTACGGCATTTTCCAGCGCCAGCAGCGCTTCGGGCACACGCGGCTCGTGCTCGTAGACATCCAGCCCCGCACCGGCGATGGCGCCCGCCTCCAGCGCCGCAATCAGTGCCGCCTCGTCGACGATATCGCCCCGCGCGATATTGATCAGATGCGCCGAGGGCTTCATCGCCGCCAGCACGCCCGCGCTCACCAGGTGATGGGTCTCGGGGCTGGCGGGCACCGAGACCACGAGCACATCCACCGCCGCCGCCAGCTCTTCCGGCGAGGCGCAACGGGTGGCGGGGAAGTCGAGCGTCTTTTCCGAGCGGCTGGCATAGGCGACCTCCATGCCAAAGCCGAAATGGCAGCGCCGGGCGATGGCCTGGCCGATCCGGCCCATCCCGAGAATGCCGACACGCTTGCCGGTCATATGCAGCCCAAGCATCTGCACCGGGTGCCAGCCCTGCCAGCCGCCCGAGCGGACCAACCGCTCGCCCTCGCCTGCGCGGCGGCAGCTCATCAGCATCAGCGTCATGGCGATATCGGCGGTGGCATCGGTCACCGCGCCGGGGGTGTTGGTCACCACCAGCCCCGCCGCCTTTGCCGCGGCCACGTCGATGTGATTGTAGCCGACCCCGAAATTGGCGAGGATTCCGGCGCGCGGCGTGCCCGCCTCGGCAAAGACATCGGCGGCGAAGACATCGCCCAGCGTCACCAGCGCCCCGTCATACTCGGCGAGCGCCTCCAGCATCTCGTCGCGGCTGAGCGGATCGGGCCGGTCGCGATAGGTCACATCGAAGAGGCCGCGCGCCTCGGCGACCACGCTTTCGGGCAGGTTGCGGGCGATAAGGATGCGGGTCAATGCAGCCGCGCCCCGAGGGGCACCTCCTGATCGGGGCCGGCCAGCACCACCGCGCCGGCCTCATCCATGAAACCCAGCGTCAGGCATTCCGACATGAACGGCCCGATCTGGCGCGGCGGGAAGTTCACCACCGCCATGACCTGCCGCCCGACCAGCGTTTCCGGATCGTAATGCACGGTGATCTGCGCCGAGCATTTCTTTTCCCCGATCTCGGGGCCGAAATCGATCCAGAGCTTGATCGCGGGCTTGCGCGCCTCCGGGAAGGGCTCGGCCCGGATCACCCGGCCCACGCGGATATCGACTTTCAGGAAGTCATCGAAACTTGCTTCAGCCATTTGCCAGCTCCCGCGAGCGGTCCGCGGCGGCGGCCACCGTCGCCTTGATCAGCGGCGGCAGGCCGGTCTCGGCGTCCATCAGCACCTCCAGCCCGGCCTGCGTCGTGCCATTGGGCGAGGTCACGTTGCGGCGCAACTGGGCGGGGTCTTCATCGGCCTGCATGGCCAGCGCCCCTGCCCCCGCGACCGTCGCCCTGGCCAGCGTCATCGCCAGCTCCGGCGCCAGCCCCTGCGCCTCGCCCGCCGCGGCGAGGCATTCGATCATGTGGAACAC
Source organism: Salipiger abyssi (assembly GCF_017311415.1). Classification (GTDB taxonomy): domain Bacteria; phylum Pseudomonadota; class Alphaproteobacteria; order Rhodobacterales; family Rhodobacteraceae; genus Salipiger; species Salipiger abyssi_A. The sequence continues at coordinate 52,808 of NZ_JAEKIS010000018.1, forward strand.
ATAGGCCGGCCCCGAGCCGCTGACGCCGGTCACCGCATCCATCTGCGCCTCGGTCTCGAGCCGCACGACCCCGCCCACGGCGGAGAGCAGCTCTTCGGCCTGCGCCATCTGCGCGGCGGAGGCGTGGGCGTTGCCGACAATCGCGGTGATCCCCTGCCCCACGGCGGCGGGGGTGTTGGGCATGGCGCGGATGACCGGGGTCTCGGCGCCCAGCATGCGCTCATAGCTGCCGATGAGAATGCCCGCCGCCACCGACAGGAACAGTGTGCCGCCATTGCCGAGCGGCACCAGCGAGGGCAGTGCTTCGGTCATCATCTGCGGCTTGACCGCCACCAGCACGATGGCCGGATCGGCGGGCAACTCTTCGTTCAGCCGCACGCCCTGCGCCTTGAGCCAGTCGGACGGGTGCGGATCCGAGACCCAGACCGATGTTGCGGGCAACCCGCGTTTCAGCCAGCCTTCGAGCATGGCCGAGCCCATCTTGCCACAGCCCAGAAGCACGAGCCCCCGGCGCGCGATATCCCCATTCTGCATGATGTCTGTCTCCTAACGTCGGCGCCAATCTGTCGCGCCGCGCGTCGGGATTCAAGCATGGAGGCGTTGCAGGACGCGGCAAAGGTCGCAGCCAGAGCGATTGGCATGCCGCCGCGACCGCCCCAAGATTTTTCGTACGAAAAATCTTGGGGCCAGCGTGTAGGTCAGGCCCGGCCGTAGGCCTCGGCGATGGCGATCTGGATCGCTTCGGAGGCGGGTTTGCCCGCCCAGGCGATGAGCTGGAACGCCGGGTAATAGCGTTCCGACGACAGCACCGCCGCGGAGATCATCGTGTCGATCTGCTCGGGGCTGGCGCTCTGCCCGCCCGCGAGCACCAGCCCGTAGCGGTAGACCATCAGCTTGTGCTCCGCCCAGTAGCTGAACGAGCCCGCCCAGCATTGATCGTTGGCGGCGTTCAGCCCGGCATAGAGCTCGGGCAGGGTCTGCTCCGGCGGCTCCATCTCGAAGGTGCAGATCAGGCGCAGGGTCTCGTCATAGGGCGACCAGGCGAGCGTGATCGAATAGGTGCGCCACTGCCCTTCCACCGCCATGGCGATCTGATCCTCTGCAACGCGGTCAAAATCCCATTCGTGATGTTCGGCCAGCGTTTCGACGATGTCGATGGGGTGAATCTCGTCGCTCAGAAACTCTTCGGACAGTGCCATGCGCCACCTCTTTCTGCTCGTAGCGCCGGGGAAATGGCTGCGCCCCAAGCGCTAGCTGACTGCTCTAGGGGCTGGGAGTTGTTCCCCTCCCCTAGCTACATATCGTGCATGTGGCGGGCAGCTTCTGTAAAGCGAAATATTCGCGAGCCACGCAATAAGTTGTGGATGACTGACTGCCGCGCCCAAGATGGCGGCTGTGGATATGTGGGCAAGTCGGGGGATAATCCCGGGATGACCCGGCGATCCCGTCAGGACACGAAATCCTGCCCGTAACAGACCGAAAGCACCGCGGGCGCCGCCAGCTCCGACACCACTTCGAAGCGCTGTTCGAGCAGGCGCTCGCCATCCGCCTCCAGCGCCATGACCCACTCCCCCGGCACCATCTCGTAGGGAAACTCGAAGGTGAAAAGGTTGAGGCTGCTGCTACCCTCGGCAATCGGCGCCGTCCAGCTTTCGCGCGTGATGCCTTCGGGCCCCATCGGCGGATGCGTCACGATCACATTCATATCCCGCGCGCCGGCCCCGGGGCGCAGGGTGAACTTGATGCCGAAGCTGATCCCCGCCTTTGCCGGCACCACCCGCGTGGTCACGTCCATCTCGCGGCTCTGGTCGATGAGGTTGATCTCGCCCATCAACGTATCGGGTGCCGGCCGCGCGCCCTGCGTAGTGACCTGGCAGATCACCCCGTGATCCAGCAGGACCAGCGGATCATGCGCGTAGGAGGGCGCGGTCTCTGCCGCGACCGGCGCCGGCAGGACCGCAAGAGCGGCGGCGACGAGGGCGAAGAGGCGGGACATCGGCGGCTCCGGCGCGGGACAACTCGCCGCCCGGATAGCGCAGACCTTCCCTTGGGGGAAGAGGCGCACCCGTCAGCGCGCCGCGATGCGCATTAAAACGCCCGCCGTCTCCGGCGGGCGTCTGGAAGATAGGCGCTGTAAGAGCGGATCAGCCGATGGCTGCGGCTTTCACGTCTTCGTCGATATAGGGCACGTATTGCTCGAAATTGTCGGCGAACATCTTCACCAGCTTCGCCGCCTGGGCATCGAACGCCTCCTTGTCCGACCAGGTGCGGCGCGGATCGAGCAGCAGCTCGGGCACGCCTTCGACCGACACCGGCACCTCGAAACCGAAATTCGGATCCTTGCGGAAATCGACCTTGGCCAGCGAGCCGTTAAGCGCGGCATGCAGCAGCGCACGGGTCGCCTTGATCGGCATGCGGTGGCCGGTGCCATAGGCGCCGCCGGTCCAGCCGGTGTTGACCAGCCAGCAGGTCGCCCCGTGCTTGGCGATCTTGTCACGCAGCAGGTTGCCATAGACCTCGGGGCGCAGCGGCATGAAGGGCGCGCCAAAGCAGGTCGAGAAGGTCGGCTGCGGCTCGGTGATGCCGCGTTCGGTGCCTGCCACCTTGGAGGTGAAGCCCGACAGGAAGTGATACATCGCCTGCGCCGGGGTCAGCCGCGCGATCGGCGGCAGCACGCCGAAGGCGTCGCAGGTCAGCATGATGATGTTCTTCGGATGCCCGCCCAGAGCGGTCGACGACGCGTTGGAGATATATTCCAGCGGGTAGGCGCAGCGCATGTTGGCGGTGAGCGAGTCGTCGTCGAAATCGAGTTCGAACGTCTCGGGATCGAAGACCATGTTCTCGATCACGGTGCCGAATTTCGAGGTCGTGGCGTAGATTTCCGGCTCCGCCTCGGCGCTGAGGTTGATGGTCTTGGCATAGCAGCCGCCTTCGAAGTTGAAGGTGCCGCGATCCGACCAGCCATGTTCGTCATCGCCGATCAGCACACGCTCGGGATCGGCCGAGAGCGTGGTCTTGCCGGTGCCCGACAGACCGAAGAACACCGCGGTGTCCACCGGGTTGTTCGGCGCGTGGTTGGCCGAGCAGTGCATCGCCATGATGCCTTTGAGCGGCAGCAGGTAGTTCAGCAGCGTGAAGACGGATTTCTTGTTCTCGCCGGCATATTCGGTGTTGGCAATCAGGATCGTCTTCTTGTCGAAGTTCAGCGCGATGACCGTATCCGAGCGGCAGCCGTGCTTTTCCGGGTCGGCCTTGAAGCTCGGGCAGTTGATTACGGTGAAATCGGCGATGAAATCGTCCAGCGCGTCGCGCTCGGGGCGGCGCAGCATGTGGCGGATGAAGAGACCGTGCCAGGCCAGCTCGGTCACCATGCGCACCTTGATAGAATAGGCAGGGTCGGCGCCGCCGGTCAGGTCCTCGACGAAATAGTCGCGGCCCTTCATGTGCTCGATCATATCATCATAGAGACGGTCGAACCCCTCGGGCGACATCTCACGGTTGTTTTCCCACCAGATCTTGTCGGCAACCGTGTCGGTCTTGACGACGTGCTTGTCCTGGGGCGAGCGACCGGTGAACTTGCCGGTGGAGACGTAAAAGGCACCGCCCTTGCCCAGCGTGCCTTCGCCGCGTTTCAGGGCGGCCTCGATCAGCGCCGGCTCCATAAGATTGTAATAGACATTGCCCAGCCCTTCGATCCCCTGATCTTCCAGCCGGAATTGCGGGTTTACCCGTCCAAATGTCATCTGCCAAGCTCCTGTAGCCGCGCGGAACGCGGCGGTCGTAAATAAGAACGAAAAGGAAATTCGTTCACCGGCAGCGCCCGCCACCGGCACCGGTCCCTTTAGCACGAGGCCCGACGTTAGGAACAGGAGGCATCTTGCGAGTTAGCGCAACCAAGTTCGGTTTAGCGTTAGCACCCGCGAAACCCCGCCGAACGGCCCGGCACCGACTGAGGCATTTTAGCCATTCGTTACCACATTTCCGCTGCAATCGGGGCTGGACGCTTGCCTGATTCGCAGTTTGGGATTGTTGTAAAGCCCAAATTCACGCATAGTCGTGGCAAAAAACGGGCAAGAAGAGCAGAATAAGGAACCAGTGCCATGTCGAAAATCGCCCTTGTGGACGATGACAGGAACATCCTGACATCGGTATCAATGACTCTGGAGGCAGAGGGCTTTGAGGTCGAAACCTATAATGACGGGCAGTCAGCGCTGGACGCGTTCAGCAAGAAGATGCCCGATATGGCCGTCTTCGACATCAAGATGCCGCGCATGGACGGGATGGATCTTCTGCAACGGGTGCGGCAGAAATCCAAGATGCCGGTGATCTTCCTCACCTCCAAGGATGACGAGATCGACGAGGTGCTCGGGCTGCGCATGGGCGCCGACGACTACGTGAAAAAGCCGTTTTCCCAACGGCTTCTGGTGGAGCGCATCCGCGCGCTGCTGCGCCGCCAGGAGGCGGTGGCGGGCGATGTGGTGGGCGACACCGAAGAAACCAAACTGATGACCCGCGGCTCGCTGGTCATGGATCCGCTGCGCCACGCGGTCAGCTGGAAGGGTCAGGACGTGTCGCTGACGGTGACCGAATTCCTGCTGCTCCAGGCGCTCGCGCAGCGCCCCGGCTTCGTCAAGTCGCGCGACCAGCTGATGGACGTTGCCTATGACGATCAGGTCTATGTCGACGACCGCACCATCGACAGCCATATCAAACGTCTGCGGAAGAAGATGCGCACCGTCGATGCGGATTTTTCCGCCATCGAAACCCTCTATGGGATCGGGTATCGTTACAACGAAGAGTAAGCGATGGCCCTCGCCGAAAGGATCTCGATGCGCGACGATCAGCCTGGCGAACGGCAGGACGCCGATGTTGTGCTGGGCGACGACTGGGTCGCCCCCGACAGCACGGTGGAAAAAGAGCTGCGCGACAGCCGCGCGCGGCGCAGCCTGTTTTCGCTCAACCGCTCGCCGCTGACCCGCAAAATCATCACGTTCAACCTGATTGCGTTGAACGTGCTGGTGGCGGGTATCCTATGGCTGAACTCCTCGCGCGACACGCTGGTGCTGCAACGCGCCAATGCGCTCAACTCCGAGATCGAGCTGATCGCAGACGTGTTCGAAGCGCAGCTGCCCGAGGCCCCTCCGGTCGCGCTCGGCAGCGCGCCGGGGTTTGACCTCTCGGCCACGCTCGACGGGCTCGACCTGCGTGAGGGCGTCGAGCTTCTGGTCTTCGATACCGGCAATTTCCTCGTTGGCGAAACCTCGGGCACTCTGCCCGGGCCAAGCCCGGTGGATCCGCGCGGCGAAGATCATCGCACGCTGATTTCCGATTTCCTCGATACCGTGTGGCGTGGCGTCGCAGGCATGTTCTCCTATTTCGAACAGCAGCCCGAGCTGTCTCTGGAAGACCGGTTGCGCCGGATGATCGAATCCGGCGATCCGGCAGCGACGCGTGTGGAAGCCGGCACCGGCAGCAGTGGCGAAACCCTGTTCACAGCGCTCTCGCCGATCCGTCAGGGCAATACGATCGCCGGCACCGTCGCCATGATCACGACTTCGGCCGAGATCGACGCCGCCGTCAGCGCCGAGCGCGAGCGCGTGTTACAGATGTTCGTGATCGCCACACTGGTCTCCATCGGGCTCAGCCTGGTGCTGGCCTCGACCATCGCCAACCCGATCTCCGATCTGGCCGACGCCGCCGAGATAGGCCGCGACCGCAACACGAACAAGAACGGCTCGCGCCGCATCCGTATTCCCGACCTGACCGCACGGCCCGACGAGATCGGCCGCCTCTCGGGTGCGCTGCGCGGCATGGTCGCGGCGCTTTACGACCGTATCGAGGGCAATGAGCAGTTCGCCGCCGACGTCGCGCACGAGATCAAGAACCCGCTGGCCAGCCTGCGCTCGGCCATCGGCTCGCTGCGCATCGTCAAGAAGGAAGAGCATCGCGACAAGCTTCTCGATGTGATCGAACACGATGTGCGCCGGCTCGACCGGCTGGTGAGCGACATCTCCAACGCCTCGCGGCTGGATTCCGAGCTGGTGAAAGAGGAAGAGCAGGAATTCGACCTGCTGGAGATGCTCGGCAATCTCACGCAGTTCCTGGGCGAGGACGCACGCCGCAAGGGGGTGGAATTTATCACTGACCTGCCGGCCAACCCGATCCGCATCAACGGGCTGGAACCGCGGCTGGCGCAGGTCTTCGTCAATCTCATCACCAATGCGATCAGCTTTTGCGAGGATGGCGACGCGATCCGCGTCTGGGCGCGGCGCCGCGACAATCGCGTGCTTGTTGTGGTCGAGGATACCGGCCCCGGCATCCCCGAGGAGGCGCTGCAAAAGATCTTCAAGCGGTTCTATTCGCAGCGCCCCGAGACCGACTTCGGCAACAACTCGGGCCTTGGGCTTGCGATCTCCAAACAGATCGTCGAGGCGCATGGCGGCGTGATCTGGGCCGAGAACATCCGCCCGACCGAGGCCGATGTGACTTCGGAGCCTCTGGGCGCGCGCTTTGTCGTGGGCCTGCCGATCTGATCCGGTGAGGCCCGGCGCGCCCCCTCCCCTGCACGCTACCGCCGTCGCGGTCGCGGGCAACGGCCTGCTGATCCGGGGCGCCTCGGGCAGCGGCAAGTCCGGGCTGGCGCTGGAGATGATGGCGCGCGGCGCCGAGCTCGTGGCCGACGACCGGGTGATCGTCACGGCGCATGAGGGTGCGCTCTGGCTATCGCCCCCGGAGCAGCTGCATGGAATGATCGAGGCGCGCGGTCTCGGCCTACTGGCTGCAAGCGCCAGCGGCCCCGTCCGGCTGGCGGCGGTGCTCGATCTCGACACCCCCGAGACGGAGCGATTGCCGCAGCGCCGCGAAATCATGCTGCAAGGGCAAAGAATCCCCTTGCTTCACAAAGCCGCGCATCCCTATTTTCCCGCAGCCCTCGTGCAATATCTAAAGGAGGGCAGGAGGGAATAGAGCGCAATGCAGGATCAGCCGACAGGAAGCCAGCGGGTCGTCCTGGTCACCGGGCCCTCGGGCGCGGGCAGATCCACGGCGATCAATGCGCTCGAAGATTTCGGCTATGAGGCGATCGACAATATCCCGCTAAGCCTGATCCCCCGCCTGCTGCTGGAGGGCGGCGCGCTGGCGCGACCGGTCGCGCTGGGGATCGACATCCGAAACCGCGATTTCTCGATCCAGCGCCTGCTCGACCTTCACCGCGAACTGGGCGCCGCGCCGGGGCTTGAGGCGCAGCTGCTCTATCTCGATTGTGCCCCCGCGATGCTGGCCCGGCGCTATTCCGAGACCCGCCGGCGCCACCCGATGGCGCCCGACGAGAGCTATACGCAGGGCATCGCCCGCGAGCTGGAACTGCTGGCAGACGCCCGCGCCGCCGCCGATATCCTGATCGACACCAGCGAACTGTCGCCGCACGATCTGCGCGCGCAGATGGAAGGTGCTTTCACCGATCAGACCGGCCAGCGGCTGGCGGTCTCGCTGCACAGCTTTTCCTATAAGCGCGGCGTGCCGCAGGGGCTCGACTGGGTGTTCGACTGCCGATTTCTCGACAACCCGCACTGGCAGCCGGAGCTGCGCGCGCTTACCGGGCTCGACGCGGCGGTAACGCAGCATATCGCCCGCGACGCGCGCTTTGCGCCCTTTATCGGAAAGCTCACGGATCTGGCGCTTTTCGTGCTGCCCGCGTGCAAGGAAGAAGGCAAGGCACATCTGTCCTTCGGCTTTGGGTGTACCGGCGGGCAACACCGCTCGGTTGCCGTTGCGGAAATGGTGACGGGTGCCCTTGCGGACCATGGCTGGCAAGTGTCAACTAGACACCGCGAGCTGGAACGACGCGGCCTTGGAGCCCGGTCCGGGCAAGGCGAAGCGAGCGGAGGAAGGCAGGGGTGATCGGCATCGTGATCGTGGCCCATGGCGGACTGGCGCGGGAATATCTCGCGGCGGTGGAGCATGTTGTGGGCGCGCAGCCCGGGATCGTAGCCGTGTCGATCGAGGCGGATCACGACCGTGGCGGCAAACAGGCCGAGATTTGCAATGCCGCCGATACGGTGGATACCGGCGACGGCGTGGTTCTGGTGACGGATCTCTATGGCGGCTCGCCGTCGAACCTGTCTCTGCTCGCCTGCCAGCCGGAAAATCGCCGCATCCTCTATGGCATGAATCTGCCGATGCTGATCAAGCTGGCGAAAAGCCGGCAGCAGCAGGTGCCCGATGCGGTAAAGGGCGCGCTGGAAGCGGGTCGGAAATATATTGACAGCATGAACGTCAAGCCCGATCCCCACTGAGTGACAAAGACGCCGGTGGCGCCGCAAGGGAAGACAAAACTCCATGACCGAAACCGTGCAACGCGTGCTGAAGATCGTGAACGAAAAGGGCTTGCATGCCCGTGCCTCCGCCAAGCTGGTCGAGGTGGTCGAGGGGTTCGACGCGCGCGCCGAAGTGTCAAAAGACGGGCTCTGCGCCGGCGGAGACAGCATCATGGGGCTTTTGATGTTGGCAGCCTCCAAAGGAACCTCTATTCAGGTTGAAACCTCTGGGCCGGACGCGGCTGCGCTCGCCGATGCGCTGGAAGCATTGGTTGCCAACCGTTTCGGCGAAGACGACTAGGCGCCGGGCTCAGGTCCGGAAGATGGAACAGCGGGACTGAGCAGGCGTATGGTTGAGAGCTATCAGGCCACTGCCGGACGGGGCAACGTGACACGGCCACAACCCGCCCCTTATGACAAGCGCAAGCTGAGCTATGCCAACACCTTCACCAATCCGTGGAAGGCAAACACGATCCGCGCCATGGAATGGGCGACGGGCAAGCTGCCGCTGATCCGCCTCGTGCGCCGCTTCGAGCGCGCCGGCGTGCCCGACGGGCAGGCCTTTTGGCAGCAGGCGCTGGGGCATATGGGCATCGCGCTTCAGACCCCCGAAGAGCAGATCAGCCGCATCCCCGAGAAAGGCCCGTTGATCGTGGTCGCCAACCACCCGCACGGGCTTGTCGACGGAATGATCCTGGCCGAGCTGATCGGGCGCGTGCGCACCGACTACAAGATCCTCACCCGCTCTCTGCTGACCGGCGTGAAGGAGATCGAGCAGTTCATGATTCCGGTGCCCTTCCCGCATGAGGCAAATGCCCGCGAGGAGAGCCTGGAAATGCGCGCCAAGGCGATGGACCACCTGAAGAAGGGCGGCGTGATCGCGCTGTTCCCGTCCGGCGTGGTGGCGGCATCGAAAACCCTGCTCGGCCCGGCGGTCGAGGCGGTGTGGAACCCGTTCACCGCCAAAATGATCCAGCGCTCCGGCGCGACGGTCGTGCCGATCTATTTCCCCGGCCAGAACAGCCGCGCCTATCAGGTTGCCAACAAGCTGTCGCCGACCATCCGGCAGGGCCTGCTGATCCATGAGGTCATGCATGCCTGCAATCGCCCGCAAAGACCTGTGGTGGGCGAACCGGTCACCCCGGACGCGGTGAAGGCATGGACCGGAAAGCAGCGCGAATTCGTCGCCTGGCTGCGCGAGGCCACGCTCAGCCTGCGCCAGGAAACCTGACCCGCCACAGAAAATTCTTCGAATTTTCTGGACCCAAGATTTTTCGTACGAAAAATCTTGGGTCACGTCGCGATCAGCGCGTCGGCACCGGCTCCTCGCCACGGTAGTCGTAAAAGCCGCGCTTGGTCTTGCGGCCCAGCCAGCCGGCCTCGACATATTTCGTCAGCAGCGGACAGGGGCGGTATTTGGTGTCGGCCAGCCCGTCATGCAGCACGTTCATGATCGCAAGGCAGGTGTCGAGCCCGATGAAATCCGCCAGCTCCAGCGGCCCCATCGGATGGTTGGCCCCGAGCTTCATCGCCATGTCGATGGAGCGCACATTGCCGACGCCTTCATAGAGCGTATAGACCGCCTCGTTGATCATCGGCACCAGGATCCGGTTGACGATGAAGGCCGGGAAATCCTCGGCACTGGCGGCGGTCTTTCCCAGCCGCTCGACCACGCCCATGCAGGCCTCGTAGGTTTCCTGATCGGTGGCAATGCCCCTGATCAGCTCGACCAGCTGCATCAGCGGCACCGGGTTCATGAAATGGAAGCCGAGGAATTTCTCCGGCCGGTCGGTGCGCGAGGCAAGCCGGGTGATCGAGATCGACGAGGTGTTGGAGGTCAGGATCGTGTTCGGCAGCAGATGCGGCGCCAGGCTGTCGAAGATCTTTTGCTTGACGCTTTCCTGCTCGGTCGCGGCCTCGATCACCAGATCGGTCTGACCGACATCCGCCATATCCAGCGTGGTCACGATTCGGGCCAGCGCGGCATCGCGATCGGCGTCGCTCACCTTGCCGCGGCTCACCTGCCGGTCGAGATTGCGGGCGATGAGCTCCACGGCCTTGTCCAGCGCGTCCTGGCTGACATCCGAAAGCCGCACTTCGTAGCCGGCCAGCGCCATGACATGAGCGATCCCGTTGCCCATCTGCCCCGCGCCCACAACACCGATCCTGCTGATATCCATCGCCCATATCCCTGATATTTCGCGCCAAGCATAGGCACGCGCCGCCACCCGCCGCAAGGCGGACGCTACGGATTTGTCGGGCTTTTTCGCATTAGCGAAATGGCAAGACCTTTGCCCGAGTCTGCCTGCCGGGTGAGAATGAACAAAGGTGGGTGTGATGACCGTTGCCGTAACAGCGCATGGCGCGCTGGACTATTTTCCGTGCCGCTATGGCCGATCGCGCGTGCTGTTCCGGGGGCCGCGCCGGTCGCTCGATGGACCATATGTCGGCTTTCTCGGCGGGACGGAGACCTATGGGCGCTTCATCGAGACGCCGTTTCCGGCGCTGCTCGAGGCCGGGCTGGGCCAGCCCTGCGTGAATTTCGGCGTGATCAATGCCGGGCTCGACCTATACCTGCACGACCCGGCGGTGCTGCATCTGGCCGAACGCGCCGATCTCTGCGTGCTCCAGATCATGGGCGCGCAAAACATGTCGAACCGCTACTACAGCGTGCATCCGCGCCGCAACGACCGCTTCCTGCGCGCCTCGGACCGGTTGCAAGCGCTTTACCCGGAGGTCGATTTCACCGAGTTCCACTTCAACCGCCACATGCTCGGGCGGCTGCAAGCGCTCGCGCCGGAGCGCTTCACCGAGGTGGTCGAAGAGCTGCGCCTGGCTTGGGTGGCACGGATGAAACACCTGCTCACCATCCTGCGCGGGCGGGTGCTTCTGCTCTATTTTGCCGAACATCCGCCATCGGAAAAACCGCTCATGGATCTCGACCGCGATCCGCTCTTCATCGACCGCACCATGCTCGAGGCGCTGCGCCCGCGCGCCGCCGGGCTGATCGAGGCGCCACTTTCTGAGAGCGCGCGCATGCGCAGCACCACCGGCATGGTCTTCAGCGACTTCGAGTCCGACGCGGCCGCGGAACTGCTCGGCCCTGCGGCGCATGAAGAGGCCGCCGAGATCCTGCTGCCCCAGCTCTGCGACCTTCTGGACTGACCCGGGGGTCGCCCGGTTTTTCAGCGCTTTGCCGCAAAGAGGGCCACGCCTGCCCGCCAATGCCGCGCTGCGGCGAGCCGACGCAGGTAAGGGTCATGGAATAAGTACAGAGGCTGCGTATAGCTGGACGGGACAGTTCAGCCGCGTCGTCACGGGCGCGGAAATGGAGACCCGTATGCATATCGAAAACCGCACCTTCGACGAACTCAAGGAAGGCGACAGCGCCGAGCTGCGCCGGCTGGTCACCGCCGACGACCTGCTGGCCTATGCCAATGTCTCGGGCAATCACAACCCGCTGCATATCTTCGATGAGGATGGCGATGGTGACGGCCGCCCCGAGGCGATGGCGCCCGGCTCCTTCATCGCGGCGCTGGTGGGGGCGGTGCTGGGCAATGTACTGCCCGGCGCCGGCACGCTCTACCGCGCGCAGAGCTGGGTGTTTCACGCCCGCATCTTCGCCGATGACGAGATCGTCATGCGGGTGACCGTGACCGGCAAGAACGAGCAGGACACCACCGTTACGCTGGCCACCGAGGTGCGCCGGGTCGCCGACGATGCGCTCGTGCTCTCCGGCGTGGCCGAGGTGCTCGCCCCGCGCCGCAAGGTCGAATACGACAGCCACGACCTGCCCGGCCTGATCGTGCAGCGCCACCGGCATTTCGAGAAATTCCTGAAAAAGGCCGAACCGCTGCCGGCGCTGAAAACCGCCGTGGTCTGTCCCGACGAGCCGAACGCCCTGGGCGGCGCACTCAAAGCCCGCGATCATACGCTGATCGAGCCGATCCTGATCGGCGCGCGCGACAGGATCGCCGAGGTGGCCCGCGCCATGGGCGTCTCGCTCGACGGGATCGAGATCGTCGAGGAACCGCTGGAGCGCAACGCCGCGCGGCGGGCGGTCGAGCTGGTGCATGAGGGCCGCGCGCAGGCGATCATGAAGGGCCATCTGCACACGGACATGCTGCTGCGCCCGATCCTCGACAAGCAGACCGGGCTGCGCATGGGTCGCCGCTTCACCCATATCTTCGTGATGGACGTGCCGGGCTATCCGCATCCGTTGCTGGTGACCGATGCCGCCATCAATATCGCTCCCGATCTCAAGACCAAGGTCGACATCACCCAGAACGCCATCGACCTGGCGATCTCGCTGGGCATGGAACAACCCAAAGTCGGCGTGCTCTCGGCGACCGAGACGGTCAACCCCGACATCCCCTCCTCGATCGACGCGGCGCTCCTGTCGAAAATGGCCGATCGCGGCCAGATCACCGGCGGGCTGGTAGAGGGGCCGCTGGCGATGGACAACGCGGTCGACATCGCCGCCGCGCGCACCAAGGGCATCACCTCGGCGGTGGCCGGCCATGCCGACATCCTCGTGGCGCCCAATCTCGACGCGGGCAATATGCTGGCCAAGCAGCTCACCTATATCTCGCACGCCGAGGCCGCGGGCGTGGTGATGGGCGCGCGGGTGCCGGTGATCCTCAACAGCCGGGCCGATGACGACATGAGCCGCCTCGCCTCCTGCGCTGTCGCCGCGCTGCATCACGCCCGGATCAACGGCATCACCGGCTGATCCCGCATTGGGTGGGCGATCCTTGCCCACCCTCCCCCTCTCTTTCCGGCCCGGAACCGCACCGAAATTCATTGCTGCCCGCTCCATATTTTATTATTTCATGAAATATGGAAATGATTCGATTCACCCAACTCGGCACCCTCAGCCACCCGCAGCGGATGGCCGTCTTCCGCCTGCTCCTGCGCCGCTATCCCGACGCGGTGCCGGCAGGCGAGATCGGCGCGGCATTGGAACTGAAGGCCAGCACCGCCTCGGTCTACCTCTCCGCGCTGCGCGAGGCCGGGCTGATCGCCCAGACCCGTGACGGCCGGTCGCTGCTCTACCGGGCGGATGTCGGCGCGATGCGCGGGCTGATCGGGTTTCTCTTCGACGATTGCTGCCACGGGCGGCCCGATCTTTGCCCGCCGCAGCCCTCCGATGCCACGCAAGGAGGCGCCGCCATGCCCCCCCGCAAGTACAATGTGCTGTTCATCTGCACCGGCAATTCCGCCCGCTCGATCATCGCCGAGACGCTGCTGCGCGCCCTCGCCGGCACCCGGTTCAATGCCTATTCCGCCGGCACGCAGCCCCAGTCCGAACTGAACCCCGTCGCCCTGGCGATGCTGGAGGACAAAGGCCTGCCGACGGCCAGCTTGCGCGCCAAGCATGTGTCGGAATTCTGGGCTGCGGACGCGCCGAAGATGGATTTCGTCTTCACCGTCTGCGACCGTGCCGCGAACGAGGATTGCCCCGCCTGGGCCGGCCAGCCGATCAGCGCCCATTGGGGGCTGCCCGATCCGGTAAGGGCGACGGGCACCGACGCGGAAAAACGCCTCGCCTTCCAGCAGGTCTTCGGCATGCTGAAACACCGGCTCACGGCCTTCACCGCCCTGCCGCTCGACACGCTCGACCGGATTTCCCTGCAACATGCCGTCGACCGCATCGGCCATCCCGACACCGAGGACCACACGCAATGACCACCTACGCCCTGAACGGGCTTGGCCGCATGGGCAAGCTCGCACTCCGCCCGCTGCTCGAAAGCGGCGCAGAGATCGCCTGGATCAACGACGCGGTGGGCGATGCCGCGATGCATGCGCATCTGCTGGAATTCGACACGGTGCACGGGCGCTGGCCCGCCGCGTTTTCCCACGATGCGGGCAGCGTCACCATCGACGGCACCCGCCTGCCCGTGCATGGCGAAAAACACATCGAGGATCTGCCGCTCGACGGGATCGACGTGGTGATCGACTGCACCGGCGTCTTCAAGACCGAGGCCAGGCTCGCCCCCTATTTCGCCGCCGGCGTCAAGAAGGTCGTGGTCTCGGCACCGGTCAAGGACGGCCCCACCGCCAATATCGTCTATGGCGTCAACAACGACGCCTACAACCCGGCGCAACATCACATCGTGACGGCGGCGAGCTGCACCACCAATTGCCTCGCCCCGGTGGTCAAGGTGGTGCACGAGACCCTCGGCATCAAACACGGCATGATCACAACGATCCACGACGTGACCAACACCCAGATCATCGTCGACCGGCCCGCCAAGGATCTGCGCCGCGCCCGTTCGGCGCTGAATTCGCTGATCCCCACCACCACCGGCAGCGCCACCGCGATCACGCTGATCTACCCCGAGCTCACAGGCAAGCTGAACGGCCACGCGGTGCGCGTGCCGCTGCTCAACGCCTCGCTCACCGATTGCGTCTTCGAGCTCGAACGCGCCACCAGTGCCGAAGAGGTCAACGCGCTCTTCAAACAGGCCGCCGAAGGCCCGCTCAGGGGCATTCTCGGCTATGAGGAGCGTCCGCTGGTGAGCTGCGACTACGTGAACGACCCGCGCTCCAGCATCCTCGACGCGCCCTCGACCATGGTCACCGACGGCACCCAGCTCAAGCTCTACGCCTGGTATGACAATGAATGGGGCTATGCCAACCGGCTCGCCGATGTGGCGCGGATGGTCGGCGCCTCGCTCTGACATACCCCTTTCATCTTTCTGAAAAATACTCCCCTCCAACGCCGCCACCCAAAGGACCGCCCGACATGCCGACCGACCGAGCCAACGGGCTTGCCGCCTATGTGGCGGTGACCGCCGCCTACTGGGCGTTTATGCTCACCGACGGCGCGCTGCGCATGCTGGTGCTGCTGCATTTCCACACGCTGGGCTTTTCACCGGTGCAGCTCGCCTATCTCTTCGTGCTCTACGAGATCGCCGGCGTGGTCACCAACCTCTCGGCGGGCTGGATCGCGGCGCGGTTCGGACTGACCGCGACGCTCTATGCCGGGCTGACGCTCCAGGTCGTGGCGCTGCTGGCGCTGGCGCGGCTGGATCCGACCTGGGCCATCGGCGCCTCGGTGGCCTATGTGATGCTGGTGCAGGGCGCGTCCGGCGTGGCCAAGGATCTCGCCAAGATGTCCTCGAAATCGGCGGTGAAGCTCTTGGCGCCCAAGGGCGGCGACGGGCTTTTCCGCTGGGTGGCGCTGCTGACCGGCTCCAAGAACGCGGTGAAGGGGCTGGGCTTTTTGCTCGGCGCGGCGCTGCTGGGGCTCGCGGGCTTCGTGCCCTCGGTGCTGGGCATGGCGGCGGTGCTGGCGGCGATCCTGATCGCGGTCGTGCTGCGCATGCCCTCCGGCCTGCCGGCGGGCCGCAAGGACGCGACCTTCCGCGAGGTCTTTTCCAAGAACCGCAACGTCAACTGGCTGAGCCTCTCGCGGGTGTTTCTCTTTGGCGCGCGCGACGTGTGGTTCGTGGTCGGCATCCCGATCTATTTCTACGCGGTGCTGTCGGACGGCTCCGAGGCCGGCAACCGCATGGCGTTTTTCGTGATCGGCAGCTTCATGGCGGTCTGGATCATCCTTTACGGCGCGGTGCAGGCGGCGGCGCCGAAACTGCTGCACGCACGGGCGCGCGGCGCGGCCGCCATCGTCGCCGATGCCAAAACCTGGGCACTGGCGCTGAGCGTGGTGCCGCTGGCACTGGCGCTGCTTACTCTCACTGCGGGCAGCCCCGCGCCTTGGCTGACCGCCCTGCTTGTGGCCGGGCTGCTGGTCTTCGGCGCGATCTTCGCGGTGAATTCGGCGCTGCATTCCTACCTGATCCTCGCCTTCACCGAGGACAGGCGGGTGACGATGGATGTGGGCTTTTACTACATGGCGAACGCGGCGGGGCGGCTCATGGGCACAGTGCTGTCCGGGGCAAGCTATCAGCTCGGTGGCCTGCCGCTCTGCCTCGGCACAGCGGCGGCGATGGTCGCGCTCAGCGCCTGGGGCGCGGGCCATTTGCGCGCCGAGCCCGCCGCACGGCCCGCCTGACGCTCGGCATCACTCCTCCTCGTCATCGGGGTCGCGTAGGTCGATCTCGCCGGTGGTGACCAGATCGCGGATCGCCGAGACCACCTGGTTCATCGCCGCCTCGCCCTTCTTGGCGCCCACGCTCATGCCCGCCGCATCCTCGCGCAGGCTGCCCGCCATACGTTTCGACATGTTCTCGAGCAGGAATTCCGCCGCCGCCAGATCCACCTCCGACTGCGCCGCGGCAATGGCCTGGGTCAGCACATCCGCTGGCACGTCGCGGGTGATCTTGGGCACATCCGCTTTTTTCAGCCGGTCGGGAATATTGGCGAAGGTGAAGATCGCCTTGCGCACCGCCTCGGCAAATTCCCGGTCGGTCTCCTCCAGCCCCTCCAGCACCTCGTCGCGTTTGGCGCTGGCGGCATAGTTAAGAATCGCACCGACCCGCTCGTCGGGCTTTTTCTCGAAGGCCTTGAGCGGCTCGGCGTCGAGCTGCGCGGCAAGGCTCAGCCCGATCCGGTCCACCGCCTCCGGGCTGACCCCGGCGGTCATCGAGATCGCATAGGAGATCCGCCGCGCCCGGTCGCCGGGCAGCCGCGCCAGCACGCGCGCGGCCTTGGCGGTATCGATCTTCGACATCATCACCGCTGCAATCTCCGTCGCCTCGCCCAGCACCAGCTGTTCGATCCGCTCCTCATCGAGCTTGTTGATCCGCTCCCATGGATCGCCGGTCTGGCGCACGCCGGCCTCCTTGCGCAGCCGCGCGGCGGTGCGATGGCTGATCTTGCCGTCGAGTGCCGAAAGCGCGCCGGCCATATCGCCGGGGAAAGACAGGCCGACCGAAGACAGCTCCTCGGAAAACTCCTCGATCACCGTGTTCAGCGTTTCACGGTCGACATAGCGCATGCGCCCGAGCTGCTGCGTCAGTTCCGCCTGCAAATCGTCGGGCAGCGACGAGAGCGGTATATCGGCGTTCTCGTTGAGCAAAAATTGCACGATGATCGCCGCCTTGGCCCGGCGTGTCAGCGGCGGGCGCGGCGCAACCGGACCCGGCAAGGCGGCGATGGGGGACAGATTCGACATCGGGAACCGCTCCGTTCTGGTTCCCCAGAGCTACCGCGCCCAGGTTAACGAAGCCTCACCGCCAGGCCTCCCCCGCCCACTCCACACGAAAAAGGCGGCCTCGGCGGGCCGCCTCTTCCGGTGTCACGATGTGTCGCTGTCAGCCCGAGACCAGCTTGCAAGTGCCGGTGGCCGTGTCGAGCACCATGCCGCTGGAGCAGGAGATCTTGACCTCCTCGTGCCCGGTGCAGGCGGCGCCCGCCGCGAGGGGGGCCAGAACGAGGGCGGTGGCGGTCAGAAGGGTCTTGATCGTCATGAGGCGTCCTCCGTTTGCATATCCGGAAAGGGTAGCACGGGTTGACGCAACGGCAAAAAGATTCCCGAAACGGCCGGCGGTCACGAGGGCGTGAGCGCCGCATTCCGCGCCGCGCCCCCTGCGTCTTCTCCTGCAATAGTACGCCTGCCCGGCGGCACCATCCGCGCCGAGGGCAGGCACGCGATCAATCCTCGCCAAAGACCCGCTTGAAGATCGTGTCCACATGCTTGGTGTGATAGCCCATGTCGAATTTCTCGTTGATGCCGTCGACACCGAGCGCCTTGACCACCTCTTCGTCGGCCAGCAGCAGCTCGCGGAAATCGAGACGTTCCTCCCAGACCTTGAGCGCGTTGCGCTGCACCATGGCATAGGCATCCTCGCGCGATACGCCGGCCTGGGTCAGCGCCAGCAGCACTCGCTGCGACATCACCAGCCCGGGGAACTTGTTCATATTGTCGAGCATGTTCTGCGGATAGATGATCATCTTATCCACAACGCCCGCGAGACGGTTCAGCGCGAAATCGAGGGTAATCGTCGCATCCGGGCCGATGCCGCGCTCCACGGAGGAATGCGAGATATCGCGCTCGTGCCAGAGCGCCACATTCTCCAGCGCCGGGATCACCGTCATGCGCACCAGCCGGGCAAGGCCGGTGAGGTTCTCGGTCAGCACCGGGTTTTTCTTGTGCGGCATCGCCGAGGAGCCCTTCTGGCCCATGGAGAAGAACTCGGCCCCCTCCAGCACCTCGGTGCGCTGCATGTGGCGGATCTCGATGGCGACGTTCTCGATCGACGAGGCGATCACGCCCAGCGTGGCAAAGAACATCGCGTGGCGGTCGCGCGGGATCACCTGCGTGCTGATCGGCTCGGGGCGCAGGCCGAGCTTTTCGCAGACATGCTCCTCGACCGCCGGGTCGATATTGGCAAAGGTGCCGACCGCGCCGGAAATCGCGCCGGTGGCGATCTCGTAGCGGGCCTTTTCCAGGCGGTTCCGGTTGCGGTCCATCTCGGCATAGAAACGCGCGAAGGTGAGCCCCATCGTGGTGGGCTCCGCATGGATGCCGTGCGAGCGGCCCACGCGCACGGTGTCCTTGTGCTCGTAGGCGCGTTTCTTCAGCGCCGCGAGCACCTTGTCCACGCCCTCCAGCAGGATGTCGGCGGCGCGCACGAGCTGCACGTTCAGGCAGGTGTCGAGCACGTCCGAGCTGGTCATGCCCTGATGCACAAAGCGCGCCTCCTCGCTGCCCACATGCTCGGCGAGATGGGTCAGGAAGGCGATGACATCGTGCTTGGTGACCGCTTCGATCTCGTCGATGCGGGCGACATCGAACTCCACATCCTTGGCCTTCCACACGGCCTCGGCATTCTCTTTCGGGATGACACCGAGGGCGGCCTGCGCGTCGCAGGCATGCGCCTCGATCTCGTACCAGATGCGAAACTTGGTAGCGGGGTCCCAGATCGCGGTCATCTCGGGGCGGGCGTAACGGGGGATCATCGGCTGTCCTCGGCTTGCATGGGCGTCGCGCGCGTCATAGGGCGTGCGGCGCGGGGCGGCAAGGGTCCGAGGGGTGACGACGCCTCCGCACAAAGGTACTGCCCCTGTTTGGCGTATGAGAGAAAGCGAGGCGGTATTGGTCGATCTGGACGCGTTTTTCGGAGAATGGCGGCTGGAGCGGGAGATCCGCCATCACGACGGCAGCACCGCGCGGTTCGAGGGAACCGCGCTCTGGATCCCCAAGGGGATGGGCGCGCATAATATCGAGCGCGGCACGCTGGTCATGCCGCAGGCTCGCTATAGCGCCGAGCGCCGATACCGCTGGGACCGGGCGCTGCGGGTGCATTTCGAGGACGGTCGGTTCTTTCACCAGGTTCCCGCAGAGGGCGGCGCGGCACAGCATTGGTGCGATCCTGACCGGTACGAGGTGTTGTACGATTTCAAAGCCTGGCCGGCCTGGACGGCGCGCTGGCATGTTTCGGGGCCGCGAAAGGACTATGTCCTGGTGTCGCGCTACGTCCGGCCGGTAGCGCCAAAGCTCTGACATTTCCGGGGCTTGCCGGTTTGTATACTTTCGCATTCCCTTAACTCACTGAAATGAAATAAGAAATTTCTTTACTTTGGGCCGCGCACTTGTAGTTTGCCGCGACACATGTCGTTGCAGGACCGCCCCGATGCCGCCGATAGAAGACCACCCTCTGCGCTATGAGCTCGCCAACGAGCTGCACGCCCGCCCGTTTCCGGCGCTGCGCGCGCCCTGCCGCGCGGTCTATCTGGCGATCAAGAAGGTACGGGACGCCGCCTCGCGCGACCGGGCGCAGGATGTGGCGCATCTCAAAGCGCTGCTCGACCGCTACGGCACCCAGCACCCGCAGCCTGGCGCCACGCATTTCTCCGCCACCATCGGGCCGCATGTGCTGAAATGGGAGCAGCATACCGAGTTCGTCACCTACACGGTCTTCCTGAACGGTCTTGGCGAACGCCCCTTCGATCCGGCGGATTTCGACGTCTTCCCCGAGAACTGGCTGGCCAGCGCGCCCGGCGTGCGGGTGACCTCGGCGATGATCCGGGTCTGCGAACGGCCACAGGATCCGGCAGAGACCAACGCGCTGGCCAATGACTGGCTGGTCGCCGACAGCATGGCGGTGAGCCGGGTGCTCGACGATGCGCTGGTGGTGGCGGGCGATTTCCGCATCGACCAAGGCGGGCATCTGCGCTTTGCGGTGTTTCCGACCGCCGGCACCGGCGAGCGCCGCGTCGGGCGGGTGGTGCAGCGGCTCTGCGAGATCGAGACCTACAAGGCGCTGTCGATGCTGGGCTTTACCCGGGTGTGCGCCATCGCCGCGCGGATGACCGAGATCGACGAGGAGCTGACCCGGCTGATGACCGACATGACCCATGGCGAGGCGCCCGAGGAAGAGACCTTGCAGGCGCTGCTGCGGGTCTCCTCCGAGCTCGAGACGCTGGCGGCGCAGACGGCCTTCCGGCTCTCGGCGACCGGCGCCTATGAGGCGCTGGTGGGCCAGCGCATCGCAGTGCTGCGCGAAGAGCGGTTCGAGGGGCGCCAGACCTTCCGCGAATTCATGGCGCGGCGTTTCGAGCCCGCCATGCGCACGGTGAAGAGCACCGAGAAGCGGCTGGAGGCGATGTCGGCGCGGGCGATGCGGGCGGGCGATCTGCTGCGCACACGGGTCGAGGTGAAGCGCTCGGCGCAGAACCAGGAACTGCTGGAGAGCATGGACCGCCGCGCCGATCTTCAATTGCGGCTGCAACACACGGTCGAGGGGCTCTCGGTGGTGGCGATCAGCTATTACGCGGTGTCGCTGGTGGGTTATCTGCTCTATCCGGTGGCGGGCGCGGTGGGGATCAGCAAGGGCCTGCTGACAGCGCTGGCGGTGCTGCCGGTGGTGCTGGCGGTCTGGCTGGGGATCCGGCGGATCCGCAAATCGGTAGCAAAGGACGGGCCGGGGCACTGATTGCAGTCCCCGGGACTCGTTTACCATCTCCTTCAATCCCCCGCGCCCCTAGCCCGGAATCAAGGGCGTAGCCCGCCGGGCTCAGCGGCGGCCCGTCCGAGCGGGCTGCCGCTTTGGTGACGCAAGCGCATCGCTTTGAGGTCCTTCGGATATAGCCAGGATAAAGTAAGGGATTCAACGCCCGGGGCGTCAGCCCACGGGCCGCCGCTGAGCCCGGCACCATTTTCAACTGTGACGACGTTTGCCAAGCTCCAAAATGGCTTTCCCTGCGCCAGGCCCTCAGTACCGATACCCCAGCGCTGCCTCCTGCTCCAGATCGAGCCGGTCCCGCAAAAACGCCAGATCCGCCGCCGAGAACCGCGACGGCGTCTCGGGGCGATCCTCCACGGATGCCAGGAACTTCGCCCCCAGCCGCTTCACCACAGGCCGATAGGGCTGCGGCGCGGGTGGCAGGCCGAACTCCGCCTGAAGCTCTGCAAGGAACACCTCCGGCGCCGCCTGCACTGCCTCCAGCCGGCAGAACACCACCGCGCAGCCGCGATTGAAGAAACTCAGCAGCCCCTGAAGCTTGGCCCGGCGCAGCGCAAAGAGATCGGCATAAGGCGCGCCGGTCAGCGGATCGCGGTCGAGTTGCAGCGGCGCGCCCACCCCACCCAGCGCCTTAACCTGCGGGAAATAGCGCGCCCGGTCGGCGACGGTCGCCCATTCGGCGCGGATGAACTCGGAAAACGGCAGCCGCTGCATCTCCGGCGGGCAATGCCAGGGCTTGGCATGCATCGAGCGCGCCCAGTCGCCCGCATGCCGCACAACGCAGATCGCCGCCAGATCCGCCGGGATCGCGGTCATATGCGGCAGCGCGTGTTTCCAACCAAGCTCTTCGGTCGGCACCAGCACGGTATTGCGCCCGATCAGCCGCTTGACGAAATTCGTACCCGAGGAGCGCTCGCCGAAAACCTGATAGCGGGTGACAGGCCGCTCCGTCGGCGCGCATTGCCAGCCGGTTTCGGAAAACGCCTGCGAAATCACTCTGCCCCGCCCCTTTTTCGGTGTTTTGCAGGCAAGGATAACGCGCACCCGCGCGATTGGCGATTCTCTTTCGCCCGGCAAGCGGGTAAGCTGTCGCGAACCCACGGCAAGAGGGGCAGGAGCAGATGCAATCGGTGGCCGCCGCGGTGACGATGGTTCGGGACGACGCCTTTTTCCTCAAGGCGTGGGCCGGCTATTACGGTCGCCTGCTCGGGCGCGAGAACTGCTATGTCGTCAACCATGGCCGGGGCGAAGAGGTGGCCCGGCTGGCCGAGGGCTGCAATATCATCGGCATTCCCGGCGATCCGCATGCGAATTTCGACATGAAGCGCTGGCGACTGCTGAACAATCTCGTGGCCGGGCTGCGCAGCTATTACAATCACGTCATCGTCGGCGATATCGACGAGCTGGTGGCGCTCGATCCCGCCGAGGGCGTGTCGCTGCTCGACTGGCTGGCGGACAAGCCGCTGCGCCGGGTGCTGACGCCGCTGGGTCTTGAGGTGATCCATCGGATCGACCTAGAGCCCGAGGTGCTCGGCGACACGATCCTCGGTCCGCGCCGTCATGTGCGGCTGGCACCGCATTACTCCAAGCCCTGCGTCGTCTCGCTCGGCACCAAGATCGCGCGCGGCGGGCATTTCACTCAGGCATCGAAGCTCTTCACCCCGGATCCGCTCTATCTCTTCCACCTGAAATACTGCGATTTGGCGACCTATGTAGAGACGATGAACCGGCGCAACCGGGTCACCGAAGAGGTCGGCGTCGGGGTCAAGGAGGCGGCCATCGGACGGCACTGGTTCGCCGAGGCGCGCGGCGAGGACCGGGCGGTGTTCGAGGCGTTCGCCGGGCTCGAGATGCAGGAGGGCTTCGATCTCGGATGGGTCCGCAAGCGCATGCAACGCAGCTGGAAGCCGCGTGGAGACACCGGCTTCTGGCAATTCGACCGCCCGGATTACGATCTGCAATACCGGCTGCCAGAGCGCTTTTTCGGCCTGTTCTGACAGCCGGTTTCCGGTGCGATCAGATCACCCGCACCTGTGTGCCGATGGGGCAGAGCTGAAACAGCTCCGCGATTTTCTCGTTATAGAGCCCGATACAGCCGTCCGAGCTGCGCCGCCCGATCTTGCGGGTATCGTGGGTGCCGTGGATGATATAGGCGGGCCAGCTCAGATACATCGCATGGGTGCCGAGCGGATTGTCGGGACCCGGAGGGATCGGCTTCCAGTCGGGGTAACGTTCGAGCTGCGATTGCGTCGGCGTCCAGGAAGGGCCGACCTTCTTGCGCACGATTTCTGTATAGCCGCGCTTGGTCAGCTCTTCAGTGAGTGGCACCGAGGTCGGGTAGATGCGGTAATCGCTGCCGTCGCCCGACCAGAAATGCAGCGCGCGCGAGGTGGTGTCGGCGACGATGCTGGCCGCGCCGAGCGTATCGAAATGATCGCGCCAGTCCTGCATGGAAAAGCTGGAGATATTGCGCCGGGTGATGCCTTCGGACGCAATGGCGGGTGCGGCGAGCGTTCCGGCGGCCGCGGCGCCGAGTGCCAGCGCGCCACGGCGCGTAAGGGTATGGCTCATCTGTCTGCTCCTTTGTTCTGCCACGGCATGAGGATGCCGCAGTCTCCCCAGAGCAGCCCTGCCTTAAACCAACCTTAAGGCAGGCAGCGCCTATCCCCGCCGCACCTCGGCGATGGCGGCTTTCAGCATCTCGCGGTCGAGCGCGCCGTCATAGATCACCGTCTCGACGGCAAAACCCGGCGTGCCGCGAAAGCCCAGGGCAATCGCCTGATAGGCGTTGCGCTCCATCAGACCGTCCCAGGTCTTGCGATTGCGCCGATAGGCGCGCAGCGCCTCTTTCGCCGGCACAACCCCGGACACCACCGCATCGACCTGGCGCTGGCTCAGCCGTCCCTGCGCGGTCATCAGCGCCTCCATCGCCGCCTCATAGGTCCCCAGCTCATGCGCACCCAGCGCCAGCTGGCTTGCCCGGACGGAGGGCGCGCCGAAGATCGGCCAGTCCTTCATCACCAGACGGAGATTGCCGTCCTCGGCCAGAACGTCCTTCAACACCGGATGCATGGCTTTGCAATACGGGCACTGGTAATCGAAATACTCAACCACCGTCACATCGCCCTCGGGATTGCCGAGAACCGGCGCCTCGGGGTCGCGCAGCACCGCCTCGACCGTCAGCTCCTGCGCCGAGGCGCCGCGCGGCAGCAGCCCGATCAGACCGGCACCGGCGCCCAGCGCAAGGCTTTCCCGGCGGGTCAGTCTCATACATCTTCCCCTTGCGTGCCCTCTTCGGATGGGCTGGTCCACTTGCCCGCCTCCTCCTTGCGCAGCACCACCACATCGGTGCCCGCCTCCACCTGCTCGGCCAGATGGATAATGTCCTGATTGAAGAGCCGGATGCAGCCCGAGGAGGTCGCGTGTCCGACGGTCCAGGGACTGGGGGTGCCATGGATGCGATAGAGCGTGTCACGGCCGTTGCGGTAGAGATAAAGCGCCCGCGCGCCCAGCGGGTTGTCGAGCCCGCCGGGCAGGCCGTTGCGCACCGGACCATAGGTCTCGGGGTCGCGCTTCAGCATATTCTTCGTGGGCGTCCAGTAAGGCCAGTCGCGCTGGAAGGGAATCGTCGCCTCCCCGGCAAAGCCGTATCCTGCCGCGCCCACCGCCACGAGATAGCGCATCGCGGTCTCGTCGTCCTGGATATGATAGAGATGCCGCCCGCCGGGATCGACCACGATGGTCCCCGCCGGATAGGGCGCGTAATAGGGCACGAGCTGGCGCTTACCGGCTTCCGACAGGTATTTGTCCGGCACCGCCGGGATCTCGCGCCCGTCATCCTCGACGGCGGCATACATCGCCCGCGTCTCGGCCCCGATCTGGCCGGGCACGTCGCTCGGCGGCGTGGCACAGGCGGTGAGAAAGGCAAGCGCGGTCAGCGCGATGAGCGGGCGGAGGGAGATTTGAATAGACATGAGGGGCATGGTGGCACGGGCTCGCGGGAAAGTCATGGGAGTCGGGCTGGACGGAAGAGCTTAAGACAGCCTTAAGGTTGCGCGAGCAACGGCGAAGTCAAGGAAACCGGGATGCGCATATTGATCGTGGAGGATGACGAGGTGCTGGCAAATGGCCTGAGCGTCGGGTTGCGCCTGTCGGGCTTCACCGCCGACCGCGTGGCCACGCTCGCCGATGCCCGCGCCGCGCTGGAGACCTCGGACTTCGAGGGGATGGTGCTCGACATCATGCTGCCGGACGGGCTGGGGCTCGACTTGCTGGGCGAGCTCAGGGCGCGCGGCTCCGCCCTGCCCGTGCTGCTGCTCACCGCGCGCGATCAGGTGCGCGACCGGGTACGCGGGCTCGACGCCGGGGCGGACGACTACCTCGGCAAGCCCTTCGATCTCGACGAGCTCGCGGCGCGGCTGCGCGCCATGTTGCGCCGGGGCGAAGGCCGTGCCAGCGGCGCGCTGCGCTGGAACGGGCTGGAGATCGACCCAGCCACGCATACCGGCAGCCGCGACGGTGCCGCACTGCGCTTTTCCCGGCATGAATTCGCCATCCTGCACGCGCTGATGGAGCATCCGGGCCGGGTGCTGTCGCGCGCCGCCCTCGAAGACCGGCTCTATGGCTGGCAGGAGGAGGTCGAGAGCAACACGGTCGAAGTGCATGTGCACAAGCTGCGCGCCAAGCTCGGGCGCGGCTTTGTGGAAACGGTGCGCGGGCTCGGCTACCGCGTCGCGGCGGAGGGGTCATGACAATCTCGATCCGGCTGCGGCTGTTCCTGATCCTGGCGCTGGCCACCGGCGCGATCTGGCTCTCGGCGGTGCTGTGGATCGAGACCTCGACCCGCGCCGAGGTCGAGCGGGTGCTCGACGCGCGGCTGGCAGAGGCGGCGACCATGGTGTCGTCGCTGATTTCCGATCACCGCGTCGAGGTGGCCCATGCCGCTGGCGGGGCGATTCATGTACCCATGCCGGCGGCGGGTGGTTATACCCGACAACTCTCCTGTCAGATCTGGTCGCTCGACGACGATGCTCTGGTGGGCCGCTCGGATGGCGCGCCGCAAGCCAGGCTCACCGCTGCGGACGGCGCCGGCTACTCGGAATCCGATGTCGAAGGCGAGCCCTGGCGGGTCTTCACCGTGGTCAACCCGGATCTCGGCGTGCGGGTCATGGTGGGCGACAGCATCGCCGTGCGCGACAGGCTGGTGCGCGATGTGATCGAGGGGCTGCTCCTGCCCGCCGCAATCATCCTGCCGCTGCTGGGTGGGCTCATCTGGATCAGCCTCGCACGCGGCCTGGCGCCGCTCGACCAGCTTGCCGCCACGTTGCGCGCACGCGCGCCCTCGGATCTGAGCCCCCTGCCCCAGGGTCCGGCTCCGCGCGAGATAAGGCCGGTGCGCCGCGCGCTCGACACGCTCTTTGCCCGGGTCGCCGCCGCCCGCGATACCGAGCGCGACTTCACCACCTATGCGGCGCATGAGCTGAAGACGCCGCTCGCGGGGATGCGCACCCAGGCGCAGGTGCTGCGCATGGCCCCCGATGCCGAGACCCGCGCCGCCGCCCTGCGCGCCATCGAAACCTCCGTCGATCGCACCGACCGGCTCGTGCGCCAGCTGCTGGAGCTGGCCGAGATCGACCGCGAGACACCGGAGCAGACCGCAACGGACCTCGCCGCGCTGATCGGCGAGACAATGGCGGAGCTCGCCTCCCTCGCCCGGGCCCGCGAGGTCACACTCGAAAGCGATATCGCGCCATTGCCCGCCACCTTCCGCACCAGTCCGTTTCTGCTGCACGCGGCGCTGCGCAACCTGATCGAAAACGCCGTCATCGCCTCCCCTCGGAACGGGCGCGTAAGTGTCACGGCCCGGCACGCGGAGGGCGCGCTGCATATCGACATCGCCGATGACGGCCCAGGCATCCCCGAGGACCAGCGCACGCGCATGACCGAGCGTTTCGTGCGCGGCCCGTCGGGGTCGGGAAGCGGGCTCGGGCTCTCCATCGTGGCCAGCGCGGTTGCGCGGCTGAACGGCACGCTGGATTTCGGCGCGCGCGATGCGGAGGGGCGGCATCAGATCTCGGTGTGCCTGCCGGGCTGACCGCACGACAGGCCGCCCGCTTCGCCATCACTCTGGCCCGCCCCGTGTCGGGGCCCGAAGGTTTCGACGCTGCAAAACGAATTGAGTTTTCGGATCATGTCCGCCTTTATTATAGGCATTTATCAATCGAGCCCTTCCTCGATGAGGAGGCATTTGACCGGCAAACCGACGCGATGTTGGTATTGTCATCAGCGGTACATTCAGTCGCGGTATCACCTGATCCGGTCACAACGAGACCCTTTTTAGACTCCTCCATTTTGTTCTCATCTCCCAACTGGAGAGTTCCGAGAGGTCGAGGCAATGCGTTATGCAAACACCGATGGCGGTCACGGGACTGCGGCAGCCGCTCCGACAGGCTCTCCCGTCACCACCGCTCCAGCCCGTCTTACCAAGGCCGAATCCTCACAGGTCGATTTCGCCCGCGTCGTCTGCATCTTCTTCATGATGTACGTCCATATCGGTCCGTTTCCGCCGGAAACCAGTATCGTGCAGAGCGGTGCAGCCTCTTGGGTCGGCACGCTGCTGGCAGACATACTTGGGCGTGCAAGCGTCGCATCTCTGTCTTTTCTGAGCGGCTATATTTTCTTTTTCAACGCCGGGCGCAAAACACTTGTCGAAACGGCGCAGAGCCGGCTGCGCAGCGTGATCCTCAACCTGGTCTGCGGTGTTTCTGCTTCTCAGCGTGGCGACATTCACGCTGGGCGGCGAAAGCCTGCGCCAGGCGGTCGGATCTTTTGGCATCGACCGGATATGGGAGATTCCGCTCGCCTTGATCGGCATCGATCGACAACCGATCTACACGCCGCTCGGTTTCCTGCGCGATCTCTTCGTCAGTATCCTGATCGTCCACATGCTCATGCGCATGATTCCACGCTACGGGCTTGCGATTTTCGCGGTCATGCTGGGGCTGGCTTTGTTTCAGCTCACCGAGCCGCTGATTTTCCGTCCGACGATCCTGCTCTTCCTGTTTTCAGGCGCACTCTTTGCCTCCCGGGGCGTGCGGTTGAGCGAGATGTGTCAGCCGCGATACGTTTTGCCGGTCTGCGCGGCAGCGGTGGCTGGGCTCTTTCTGGTAAGCGGTCTGTCGAATGGACATCTGAGTGTCCTGGCGCAGGTCGAAAACCTGTTCCTGCGCATCGCGATGATCGGCTTTGTGCTTCTCTTTACCGCCGCGCTGGTACGGGCGCTGCCGAACGCAAAACCGGCAGCCATGCGCTCGCCGATCTTCGTAACCTACCTGTCGCACGGGATCATGATCGCAGTACTGACCAAAATCGTGCGCGCGGCGGGGTTGGATCCGCTGAGTTCCGAATGGATCCTCTACTATGTCGCATTGCCCGCGATATTGATCGGGTTCGGGCTGTTGTTCGATCTGACGATCCGCCGGATGCCCGATATCTTGCAGATGGTTCTGCGTGGGCAGACGGGATGAACTCACCGGGCAGTGCAGTTCGATGATCGACGCCGGCGATTGCTTCTGCTTGGCCCACGCTCCTGAGCGGCGCCAAACATCCCGGCACCGTAAAACGTGACCGTCCAATCCTCCAAAGACCTCGTCGAAAGATATCGCGGGCAGCTGCCGAACTGCCAGCTTGCGCATATCCGTCGCCGCCTCCGTATGCCCGGATCGTGTCAGCACCCCGCCTTCGCGGGAAATCAGAGGCAAAAGAAGCCCGGGCGCAAGAAATCCTCCGCGTTCATATTGGGATTGGCGAGGTTGCGTAGCCTCAGCGTCCGGTCATCGGCGGGGATCCCCGTCTGTCAATCGGCGCAGAAAATTGATCCCTTGTCGGCGTCCCCCCAAATGCCCCTTTTGGTGCGACAGACGCTGGCCCGATGCGGTGTAGCCGAATTGCAGCCCCCCGGCGAAAAACTTCAACATCCGTGCGCCCTCTTCCACTCAATACGGCAGCACCACACCACCTGGATTTACTTGAAGGTCGGTAAAGATGAGCTTGGCCAACCCGTAAAATTGCGCGCCCCAGAGTGCGACGGATCCAGTGTGGCCTGCTGCCGGTTTCGTGGACGGCAGTTTAAGCTTTCATAGCTCTCTCCTCGAACGTGATAGGGCTTAGATACCCGATGGTCGAGTGCCGACGCTTTGGATTGTAGAACCGTTCGATGTAATCGAAGACATCTGCGCGCGCCTGCTTCCTGGTGCGGTAAGTTTTCCGCCTAACCCGTTCGGTTTTTAGCGAAGAGAA
>NZ_JAEKIS010000019.1 GCF_017311415.1 Salipiger abyssi
TTCGTGATCAATTCCACCGCTTCCTGCTTGAACTCGCGGCTGAATGCTCTTCTCGTCATGTAGTTTCTCCGGTTTCATAAACACCTTATCTCGGTGTCCACGAAACCGGCAGCAGGCCACATTCCCATAAAGATATCAGAGGATTAGGGCATAGCACCTACGCAGGGTATCGTGCTTCTATGCCCTACTTTGATGAGTTGAAGCTCTTAGGCAGTGTATTCGAAAACACTAAAGACCTTCCGCTACCAGGTGAAGTGGCCGAGCGTGTAGGTGCAGATCCAACACGCGATGCCGAACTCGAGTGGCGCATTCTGTTTAATCAACTTCGTGTATTAGACGACATCTATGATCGTCCATTTCGGACTAGGTATCCGGAGCCCGGACCGATCATACTCCCAGAACCAGTTTTCATCATTGTTGGCGTCAAATTGATACTGAATGCGATGCTGGAGAGGCTCGATATGCCACTCTTACCGAACTCAGGGCGAGACTAAGCTAACCCTTGCCAACGCCCCCCAACCAGCCTATAGAGCCCGCTCATCCACCTCCACCGGGAATCAGGGTGACCCGCATAACGACGGGGCTCTCCGGTGATGTTGCAACAAAGGAGCGACCGACATGGACGCCAAAGAGCTCAGCTCGAAGACCCCGGACCAGCTCCGGGACGAGCTTGTGGCCCTGAAGAAGGAGGCCTTCAACCTCCGCTTCCAGAAAGCCACCGGCCAGATCGAAAACACCGCACGCATCCGTCAGGTGCGCCGCGACGTGGCGCGGGTCAACACCGTGCTCAACCAGAAAGCCGCGGCAGCGGCGTCTGCGGAATAAGGAGTTCCCAATATGCCCAAGCGTATCCTGCAAGGCACCGTGACCTCCACCGCCAACGCCCAGACCGTCACGGTTCAGGTGGTCCGCCGCTTCAAGCACCCCGTGCTGCAGAAGACCATCAAGAAGTCGAAGAAATACCGCGCTCATGACGAGGCGGAAAAATTCGCTGTCGGCGATATGGTCCGCATCATCGAATGCGCGCCCAAGTCGAAAACGAAACGCTGGGAGGTGATCGCGGAGTAATCCACGACACCTTTCGGTTTGATCGAAACCCTGGGGGGTAGACCAAGAACAACCCCCAAAGGTCGGGAGAAACCACATGATCCAGATGCAGACCAATCTGGATGTCGCTGACAATTCCGGTGCCCGGAAAGTTCAGTGCATCAAGGTCCTCGGCGGCTCGCATCGCCGCTATGCATCGGTCGGCGACATCATCGTCGTATCGGTGAAAGAGGCCATTCCGCGCGGTCGCGTGAAGAAGGGTGACGTCCGTAAGGCCGTCGTCGTGCGCACCGCCAAGGAAGTTCGCCGTGAAGACGGCACCACCATTCGCTTCGACCGCAACGCCGCTGTCATCCTGAACAATTCGGGCGAGCCGGTCGGCACCCGTATCTTCGGGCCGGTGGTGCGCGAGCTGCGTGCGAAGAACTTCATGAAGATCATCTCGCTGGCTCCGGAGGTGCTCTGACCATGGCTGCCAAACTGAAAAAGGGCGACAACGTCATCGTTCTCGCCGGCAAGGACAAGGGCAAGACCGGGACCATCGAGTCCGTCAGCCCGAAAACCGGCAAGGCCGTTGTCGGCGGCGTCAACATGGCCGTTCGCCACACCCGCCAGAGCCAGACGTCGCAAGGCGGCCGTCTGCCGCAGGCGATGCCCATCGACCTGAGCAACCTGGCCGTCGTCGATGCAAACGGCAAACCGACCCGCGTTGGCTTCCGCATGGAAGGCGACAAGAAGGTCCGTTTCGCCAAGACCACGGGGGACGTGATCGATGCTTGATACCGCGACCTATACCCCGCGCCTGAAGACGCTGTTCCGCGACAGCATCAAGGCCGCGATGAAGGAAGAGTTCGGCTACAAGAACGAGATGCAGATCCCGCGTCTGGACAAGATCGTTCTGAACATTGGCTGTGGTGCCGAGGCGGTGCGCGATTCCAAGAAGGCCAAATCGGCCGTTGAGGATCTGACCGCCATCGCCGGTCAGAAAGCCGTCACCACGAAAGCCAAGAAGTCGATCGCCGGCTTCCGCGTTCGTGAAGAGATGCCGCTCGGTGCCAAGGTCACGCTCCGCGGTGACCGGATGTATGATTTCCTCGACCGCCTGATCGGTATCGCGATGCCCCGCATCCGCGACTTCCGTGGCGTGAAGCCGTCCTTCGACGGGCGCGGCAACTTTGCCATGGGCGTGAAGGAACACATCGTCTTCCCCGAGATCGAGTTCGACAAGGTCGACGAGGTCTGGGGCATGGACATCATCATCACCACCACCGCCGCAACCGACGCGGAAGCCAAGGCGCTGTTGAAGCATTTCAACATGCCCTTCAACGCCTGAGGAGCGAGACACATGGCCAAGAAATCCATGATCGAACGCGAAAAGAAGCGCCAGGCGCTGGTGGAGAAATACGCCGCCAAGCGCGCTGAGCTCAAAGAGATCGCGACCGACGAATCCAAACCGATGGAAGAGCGCTTCAAGGCTCGCCTGAAGCTGGCGAAGCTGCCGCGCAATTCCTCGCCCACCCGGCTGCACAACCGCTGCCAGCTGACGGGTCGTCCCCATGCTTACTACCGCAAGCTCAAGATCAGCCGGATCGCCCTGCGCGACCTCGGCTCGAACGGCCAGCTTCCCGGTGTGGTCAAGTCGAGCTGGTAAGGAGGGTATGATATGAACGATCCTATCGGCGATATGCTCACCCGGATCCGCAACTCGCAGATGCGCGGCAAGTCCACCGTCACCACGCCGGCCTCCAAGCTGCGTGCCTGGGTGCTCGACGTGCTGGCAGACGAAGGCTACATCCGCGGCTACGAGTCCGGCACCGATTCCAACGGTCACCCGACCCTGGAAATCAGCCTGAAATATTTCGACGGCACCCCCGTCATTCGCGAGCTTCAGCGGGTCTCCAAGCCCGGCCGCCGCGTCTATATGGGTGTCAAGGACATCCCCTCGGTCCGTCAGGGCCTGGGTGTGTCGATTGTCAGCACGCCGAAGGGCGTGATGTCGGACGCAAACGCCCGCGCTGCCAATGTCGGCGGCGAGGTGCTCTGCACGGTATTCTAAGGAGGGACGCATGTCTCGTATTGGGAAAAAGCCGGTTGAGCTGCCCTCGGGTGTTTCCGCATCCGTCAGCGGCCAGACCGTGGAAGTGAAGGGGCCGAAAGGCAGCCAGATCTTCAACGCCACCGACGATGTGACCATTGCGGTCGAAGACAACACCATCACCGTGACGCCGCGCGGCAATTCCAAGCGCGCCCGTCAGCAGTGGGGTATGTCCCGGACCATCGTGGCCAACATGGTTCACGGCGTGTCGAACACCTTCAAGAAAGAGCTCGAGATCCAGGGCGTGGGTTACCGCGCGCAGGTTCAGGGCTCGACCCTGAAGCTGAACCTCGGCTACAGCCACGATGTGAATTTCGACATTCCGCAGGGCATCACGGTCACCACGCCGAAGCCGACGGAAATCATCATCGAGGGCCACAACGCCCAAGAGGTCGGTCAGGTGGCGGCGAATATCCGCGACTGGCGCCGTCCGGAGCCGTACAAAGGCAAGGGTATTCGCTACAAAGGTGAGTACATCTTCGCCAAGGAAGGCAAGAAGAAGTAAGGACGCGAAAAATGGCAAACAGCAAACGGGATCTGTTCCTCAAGCGCCGCCTGCGCGTCCGGAACAAGCTTCGCAAGGTGAACGCCGGCCGCGTGCGGCTGTCGGTTCACCGCTCGAACAAGAACATCAGCGTGCAGCTGATCGACGACGTGCGCGGCGTGACGCTCGCATCCGCCTCCTCGATGGAGAAGGATCTGGGCGTCGTCGGCAAAGGCAATGTGGAGGCGGCCCAGAAGGTCGGCGCTCTGCTGGCCGAGCGCGCAAAGGCGGCTGGCGTGGACGAAGCCTATTTCGACCGTGGCGGCTTTCTGTATCACGGTCGCGTCAAGGCCCTGGCCGACGCCGCGCGTGAGGCGGGCCTGAAGATCTGATCGTGGCGGTGGGCCGATGGCCCACCCTGCGCATCGTTCCGCGGGGCGGCGCTGTCGCCCCGTTTCCTGTAGGCGGAGACGCCTCGATGATCCGGGCCAGCGCAGTGCACGCGGCACCTGGATTGGAGAAAAACCGGTGCAAGACGGCCCTGGCCGATGCGCGCCGACCCTGAACAGAGGAATGCCTGATGGCAGAACGTGATAACCGCCGTGGCAACCGTCGCGACCGCGACGAGACCCCGGAATTCGCCGATCGCCTGGTTGCGATCAACCGCGTGTCCAAGACCGTGAAGGGCGGTAAGCGCTTCGGCTTTGCCGCGCTCGTCGTCGTGGGCGACCAGAAGGGCCGTGTCGGCTTTGGCAAGGGTAAGGCCAAGGAGGTCCCCGAGGCCATCCGCAAGGCCACCGAGCAGGCGAAGCGCAAGATGATCCGCGTGCCGCTGAAAGAAGGCCGCACGCTGCATCACGACATCGAAGGCCGCCACGGCGCGGGCAAGGTCGTCATGCGCACCGCACCGACCGGTACCGGTATCATCGCCGGCGGTCCGATGCGTGCCGTGTTCGAAATGTTGGGTATTCACGACGTGGTCGCCAAATCGACCGGCTCGCAGAACCCTTACAACATGATCCGTGCCACGCTGAATGGCCTGACCCGCGAGCAGTCGCCGCGCAACGTCGCGCAGCGCCGCGGCAAGAAGGTCGCCGATATCCTGCCGAAGCGCGAAGAAGCGTCGGCCGATGCAACCCTCGTGGCCGAGGAGGTCTGAGATCCATGGCTAAGACAATCGTCGTGAAGCAGATCGGCTCGCCGATCCGTCGCCCCGCCATCCAGCGTCAGACGCTGGTGGGCCTGGGCCTGAACAAGATGAACAAGACGCGTGAACTGGAAGACACCCCCGCCGTGCGCGGTATGGTCGCCAAGATCCCGCATCTTGTGGAAATCGTCGAAGAGCGCGGCTGAGCGCGTTTGAAACGGTTAGGGATCGGGCCCGGGAGCATGTGCTTCCGGGCCCTTCTCGTTTGATGCTGTGTGTGGCGGGGCCCAAGATTCTTCGTACGAAGAATCTTGGGTAGCAGAATTTTCTTACGAAAATTCTTGCTGCCGGAGCCGGCCACAAAAAAGACCCGCCCCGGGTGGGGCAGGCCATCTGCTTGCAGGGCAGGGGGCCTCAGTGGCCGAGGATCTGACTCAGGAAGAGCTTGGTGCGCTCGTGCTGCGGGTTGTTGAAGAACTCCTTCGGTTCGTTTTGCTCCACGATCTGGCCCGCGTCCATAAAGATCACCCGGTTCGCCACGGCCTGCGCAAAGCCCATCTCATGCGTCACGCAGATCATGGTCATGCCTTCTTCGGCAAGCGAAACCATCGTGTCGAGCACCTCCTTGATCATCTCCGGGTCGAGCGCCGAGGTCGGCTCGTCGAAGAGCATGATTCTCGGCTTCATGCAGAGCGAGCGGGCGATGGCCACGCGCTGCTGCTGACCGCCCGAGAGCTGACCAGGATATTTGTTGGCCTGCTCGGGGATCTTCACCTTTTCGAGAAAATGCATCGCCGTGGCCTCGGCTTCTTTCTTGGGGATCTTGCGCACCCAGATCGGCGCCAGCGTGCAGTTTTCCAGAATGGTCAGATGCGGGAAGAGGTTGAAATGCTGGAACACCATGCCGACTTCGGAGCGGATCTTGTCGATGTTCTTGAGATCCGATCCCAGCTCGGTGCCGTCGACGATGATCTGTCCGGCCTGATGCTCTTCGAGCCGGTTGATGCAGCGGATCATGGTCGACTTCCCTGAGCCCGAGGGCCCGGCGACGACGATCCGCTCGCCGCGATGCACCGTCAGGTCGATGTCGCGCAACACATGGAAACTGCCGTACCATTTGTTCATCTTGGTGATCTGGATGGCCACCTCGTCGGAGACCGTCATGTGGCTGCGGTCGACGGTCTCGGTCGCTTGTTGTTGCATGATCAGGTCTCCTTAACGATGCTCACGGCGGAGCTTTTTCTCGAGAAACAGGGAATAGCGGCCCATGCTGAAGCAGAACACGAAGAAGCACAGGCCGATAAAGACGAAGAGCTCCCAGTAGATGCCATTCCACTCGGTACTGGCGCGGATCGCGTTAGATAGTCCGATCGGGTCGAGCAGGCCGATGAAGACCACCAGCGTGGTGTCCTTGAAGAGCCCGATGAAGGTGTTGACGATGCCGGGGATCGAGATCTTCAGCGCCTGCGGCAGGATGATCAGCCGCATGCTCTTCCAGTAATCGAGCCCCAGCGCGTCGGCGGCCTCGTATTGGCCCTTGGGCAGCGCCGCGAGCCCGCCACGCACAACCTCGGCGATATAGGCCGAGGAGAACAGCGTCACCATGATGATCACCCGCAGCATGAGGTCGAAATTCGTCCCCGGCGGCAGGAAGTAGTTCAGCAGCAGCGACGCGGTGAAGAGCCAGACGATCAGCGGCACGCCACGGATGACCTCGATAAAGATCACCGAGCATTTGTTGATGATGAAGAGATCCGACTGCCGCCCCAGCGCCAGCACGATGCCCAGCGGCAGCGACAGCACGATGCCCGAGACGCCGATGATCGTGGCCAGCATGAAGCCGCCGATATCGTTGGAGCCGACCGGCTCCAGCCCGATGGGAATTGCCGCCGCGAGCCCGCCGGCCAGCGGACCGGCGACGAAGGCCCAGTAGAGCACCGGCACCACGATGGCGAGGATCAGCCCGCCGAGCGCGCCGATGGCCGGCCCTGCAAAGCGCAGCACCGCCCAGCCCAGCACAAAGCCCAGGGCGACCGCGACGGGCATCCAGGCCGAGCCGCCCCAGATCAACCAGAACAGCACGAAAGGCGCCAAAAGCGAGCCCCAGAGCATCTTGCGCGGCAGCGAGGCAAAGAGCACCGGTGCGATGGCCATGAGGAAGACCACAAAGGCCAGCACCGGCCGCCAGTAGAGTTCGGGCGGGTAGAAGCCGAAGAGCAGCTGGTTCCAGCGCTCTCCGATCACCGCCCAGCAGGCGACCGAGGCACCGGCGCCGTAGATCTCGTCACGGATCTCGCGGCACTGCGCCAGGCTGTCGGCGCTCCAGATCCCCAGCGCCGCCCAGGGCACAACGTGGCTGAGCGCAACCCAGATCACCCAGAGCGAGACGATGGTGAGCAGGACATTGACCCAGGAGGACAGCAGGTTCTCGTGGATCCACTTGTAGGCGCCGGATTGCGAGAGCGGCGGCTCGCGCTGCTCGACCATGCTGTCGCGGACATAGGCGACGGTCTGTGCATGTGTTTCGCTCATGTCACCGCTCCTTCAGCTTCACGGACGAGTTGTAGATGTTCATCGCGCCCGAGATCAGCAGACTCAGCACCAGATAGAACAGCCCCAGCAGCAGCATGCCTTCCAGCTCGCGCCCGGTCTGGTTGATGGTGATGCCGCCCAGGGTCGAGCGGACGTCCATATAGCCCACGGCGATGGCGAGAGAGCTGTTCTTGGTCAGGTTGAGGAACTGCGAGATCAGCGGCGGGATGATCACCCGCATCGCCTGCGGCAGGATCACCAGGTTCATTGTGGTGCCCGGGCGGAGCCCCAGCGCATAGGCGGCCTCTGTCTGGCCTTTGGAGACGGCGAGAATGCCGCCGCGCACGATCTCGGCGATGAAGGCGCCGGTATAGAGCGACAGCGCCAGCCAGAGCGCGATGAGCGAGTTGCGCAGGTGGATGCCGCCGCCGAAATTGAAGCCCTGAAGCGAAGGAATGTCCCAGAAGGCGCCCATCAGCACCATGAGGATGGCGGTGGGGATCACCAGCAGGCCGAGAATGAAATACCAGGTGGTCGGGCGGACGCCGGTGGCCTCCTGCTTTTCGGTGGCCCAGTGCCGCAGCCGCTGGATGCCGAAGATCGACGCGCCCAGCACGATCAGTACCAGCAGCCAGTTGAAGAACCCGTTGGTGAAGAGAGGGGTGCCGAAATGGATCGCGGGAATATAGACGCCGCGGTTGGTGATCGCGATCACGTCGAAGAGCATCGTGGAATCCGGATCTTCTCCACGGAATGCGCTGGGGGCCGGGGTGCTCTCGGTCATCAGCGCAAAGATCAGCACGATCCAGAGCAGCAGCGGCACGTTGCGGAAGCCTTCGACATAGACCGCCATGAGCCGCGAGACGAGCCAGTTGCTGGACAGGCGCAGCACCCCGGCGATCACGCCCAGGACGGTGGCGAGAGCACAGCCCAGAAAGGCCACCAGCACGGTGTTGATGATGCCGACAAGTGCCGCGCGCCCATGCGTGCTCTGACTGTTATATTCGATCAGCCTTTGGTTGATGTCGTAGCCGGAGGGCTGGCTCAGAAAGCCGAAATCGAAATCCTTGCCCAGATTCTGAAGGTTGTGGATCGTGTTCGAGACGAGCCAGGAGAACAACAGCATCAGCAGAATCATGGCTACGACCTGGATGGTCATAGAGCGATAGCGTGTGTCGTAGATAAGCTGCGACAGCCGGAAGCCTTGCCCCGGCGGGTCCGTCATCGTCGTCATTTTCTTCTCCCCGGCGGCTTCCGTTCTTCCTGGGCGCCGTGCCGGTTGATCCGGCCTCCTGCCCCTCTTCGGAAACTCGTATTGGTCTTTGATTTGTCGTTGTTATGGGTCTTTAGGTGGAAAGGGCGCGGGGTGTTACCCCCGCGCCCCCGTTTGCGGTTCCGATCAGCGGAACGGCGGGCTGTACATCAGGCCGCCCTCGGTCCACTGCGCGTTCAGGCCGCGCGACAGGCCAATCGGGGTGTTTTCGCCGATGTTCTTCTCGAAGATCTCGCCGTAGTTGCCGTTGGCCATGATGGCTTTCTGAGCCCAGTCGGCTTCCAGGCCGATCATCGAGCCCAGTTCGCCCTCGGTGCCCAGCAGGCGGTTGATTTCCGGATTGTTGCCCGGCGCGGCCGACAGCTCGCCGATATTGGCCGAGGTCACGCCGTATTCTTCGGCGGCGATCAGGGCGTTCAGGGTCCAGCGCACGATGTCGCCCCACTCGTTGTCACCGTGACGGACCAGCGGGCCCAGCGGCTCTTTCGAGATGATTTCCGGCAGGATGACGTGATCGCCGGGCGCCTCGAAGGAGGCGCGGGTGGCGGCGAGGCCCGAGGCGTCGGTGGTGTAGACGTCGCAAGCGCCGGCCAGATACTGCTGCTGCGCTTCGGCGTTGGTTTCGATCGGCACCGGCTCGTAGCTGATGTTGTTCACGCGGAAGAAGTCCGCGAGGTTCAGCTCGGTGGTGGTGCCGGTCTGGATGCAGACGGTGGCGCCGTCGAGTTCCTTGGCCGAGCTTACACCCAGCTCTTTCGGAATCATGAAGCCTTGGCCGTCATAGTAGTTCACACCGACGAACTCGAACTTGAGGTCGTTGTCGCGAGAGAAGGTCCATGTGGTGTTGCGGGCCAGCATGTCGATTTCACCGGAGGCGAGCGCGGTAAAGCGCGTCTGGCCGGTGGTCGGGACGAACTCGACAGCCATCGGATCGCCGAGAACGGCCGCGGCAACGGCACGGCAGACCGCCACGTCAAAGCCTTGCCAAACGC
Source organism: Salipiger abyssi (assembly GCF_017311415.1). Classification (GTDB taxonomy): domain Bacteria; phylum Pseudomonadota; class Alphaproteobacteria; order Rhodobacterales; family Rhodobacteraceae; genus Salipiger; species Salipiger abyssi_A. The sequence continues at coordinate 9,571 of NZ_JAEKIS010000019.1, forward strand.
CGTTTGCGTCGGGGGCCGAGAAACCGGTCAGGCCGGTGGACACGCCGCAGTTCAGGTTGCCACGCGCCTTGACGTCGTCGAGAGTCGCCGCACTGGCCGCACCTGCTGCCAGACCGGCAACCGTGAGTGCGCCAAGGATTACGGTTTTCTTCATGTTAACCTCTTCCTGTTGTCCGGCCCCTCATGAGCCGGTTCCGTGGCCCGAAGGCCGTGAATACCGATGAGTGGGTGCTCCCCCCCTCTGGTGCCCGCGAGTTTGTTCGGAAACGTTCTGGGAGGTCAAGCCACCCGTCCGGTAAAAACGTCCCGCGATGCCGGGATATTGTGCAATGAAATTCGACGCGAGACCCGATTAAGCGGCTCGACACAGGGCAAAAAAGCGATGCGCGTGAAGAAATGCCGCACGTTTGTGCGCTGCCATTTCCCGGGCCTCCTCATCGACGCCCCAGAGCTCTTCCTGCCAGCTTTCGTCAAGCCGGGAGAGCGCCCAGAGATCTTCGGGATCGTGCTCGGTGCCGGTGGCGGCGAATCCCAGGATCAGCGAGCCGCTCAGCGACACCAGGTCATGAAACGCCGCCAGTTCGAACGGATCGAGCAGATGCGCGCGCGCGGCCAGTGTCTCCAGCGCGCCGGCGTCCTGCGCCTCATGCATCAGCCCGGTGCGGGGCTCCAGCCGCGCTCCCAGCGCCGTCTCGGCCCAGTCGAGCATCGGATCCCAGCGCTCGGCCTGGCGCTGCACCAGCGCCTCGGGTTCTTCGGCGCGGTAGCACAGCAGATCGGCGTCACCGTACTCCGCCAGCATCTGCGCCACCGCCTCCCGCTGCGGCGCGACCTTTTCGATGGCGCTGTTGGCAGTGCGGGTGAAGGGCATCGCGCCGGGGTCGATCTTTTCCTCCTGCGCCTGCCATTCCGCCGCGATCTCCTCGGCCAGCGCCCTGGTCGGCACCACCAGCGGCGATTTGCCCGGGGTCATCACCCGACGCCCGTCGAGAAACACGCCGAACCCGCCTTCGGCGGGCGCGGCGGTTGCGTCCGTATAGAACCTGCGGGGGGCCCATTCGCTCATGCGCTCTGCTCCCAGATCTGTGCCAGCAGGCCGGGCAGGGCGCGGATGTCTTCGATCACCAGATGCGCGTCCTTCAGCCGTGCGGCGTCGTGATATCCCCAGCTGACGCCCACCGCGAGCATCCCCGCCGCGCGCGCCATCTGCATGTCGTAGCTGGTATCGCCGATCATCACCGCGCGCTTTGCCGGCACGCCGGTCTCCGACAGCGCCGCTTCGAGCATCGCCGGGTGCGGTTTCGACGGGTGATCGTCGCCGCATTGTTGGGTCACGAAGAGCGGGCGCAAATCGTGCCCGTCGAGCAGCGCGTCGAGCCCGCGGCGCGATTTGCCGGTGGCGATGCCCAGAAGCGTCTCGTCCTCCGCGTGGAGCTGATCGAGCACGCTGCGCACATGCGGGAAGAGCGGCGAGCTCTGCGGCGTGCCCTTCTCGCTGCGCAGACCGAAATAGCGCTGCTTGTAGGCGGCGATCATGCTCTCGTGCTGCGCCTTGGCGGCGGGCGCCAGCTCCATCAGCGCGATGGGCAGCGCCAGCCCGACCTGCGACAGCACCGCCTCGCGGTCGGGCACCGGCAGGCCGGCGCTTTCGAAGGCGGCAGTCATCGAGGCCATGATATCGGCCTGGCTGTCCACCAGCGTGCCGTCGACATCGAAGATCACAAGACGCAGATCCATGTCAGTGCAGCTCCTCGAACGGGTCGTCGGCGGCGATATCCTCGGCCCAGCCCAGCGTCTCCCAGCTATGGGCCATATGCTCGGGCAGGGGGGCGGTGACGGTGACGGGCTTCCTGGTCACCGGATGTTCGAAGCTGATCGAGCGGGCATGCAGGTGCAGCTTTTTTGAGATCACCCCGCCTAGCTGCGCGCCCCAGCCGTCGCCGAGATTTTCCTGCCCCGAGCCGCCATATTTGCCGTCGCCGATGATCGGGTGGCCGATCTCGGCCATATGCGCGCGCAGCTGGTGGGTGCGTCCGGTGATCGGCTCCAGCGCCACCCAGGAGGCGCGGCCGGCGACGCGGTAGAGCGTGGCGTAAAGCGTATGCGCCCGCTGCGCGCCGGGGGTCGTGTTCATGTCGCGCGGGTGCACGCAGATCATCTTTTCGCCCTCGCCATGGCGCCCGTGTCCCGGAGCTTTGACCAGCCCGTAACGGATCTCGCCCAGATAGGGGGTGGGCACGCCGGCGACGAGCGCCCAGTAGATCTTGCGCGTGCGGCGGTGGCGGATCGCAGCGGTGAGCGCCTGTGCCATCTCGCGGGTGCGCGCCAGCAGCAGCACGCCCGAGGTATCCTTGTCGAGCCGGTGCACGAGGCGCGGCTTTTCGTCGAAGCCGAATCTCAGCGCCTCGGCGAGCCCGTCCACATGGCGCGTCTGCTTGCTGCCGCCCTGGCTCGGCAGGCCCGGCGGCTTGTTCAGCGCGATGATATGGTCGTCCTTCCAGAGCACGCAGGACTGGATGAGCTTGGCGTCGGCCTCCGAGACCTTGGGCTTCGGCGCGGCAGCGGGTTTCTCTCCGGGCTCCGGCAGCGGCGGGATGCGCACCTGCTGGCCGGTCGCGAGCCGGGTCGAGGCCTTGGCGCGGGCGCCGTCGATGCGCAGCTCGCCCTTGCGGCACATCTTTTCGATGCGCCCCTGCTGGAGATGCGGGAAGAGCCGCTTGAGCCAGCGGTCGAGGCGCTGGTCGCCATCCCCCGGCCCGACGGTGATGGTCTGTACGCCGCTCATGCGAAGACGCTCCTTGCGGCCATGAGCCCGGCGAAGAGCGCCGCGAGCGAGACCAGCACAGAGGCGGCCACGTATCCCAGAGCCAGCGCCACCTCGCCGCGCTCGTAGAGCGTGGCGAAATCCAGCGAGAAGGAAGAGAAAGTGGTGAAGCCGCCGAGAAAACCGATGGTGAGGAAGGGGGCGAAACGCGTGGCCGAGAAATTCGCCAGCACCACGACCAGAACCCCCATCAGGAAGGAGCCGAGGATGTTCACGGTGAGCGTTCCCCAGGGAAAGCTCCGCCCCATCAGCGCGGTCATCCCGACGCCGGTGAGATAGCGCGACGACGCGCCCAATGCGCCCCCAAGGGCGACCTGAAGAAGGGTGAAGCTCATCCCGGCGATGTGTCGCGTGGGGGGCGGCTTGTCAAGCGCGCGCGCGATTATCAGGCCCGCGTGGCCCTCCAGCGCGCCGTAGGGTGGGCAATTTGCCCACCGTCGGCCCACGTCCCGCCGGGCTCCCTGCTAGTTCCAGAGCGCCGCGCTGGCCTGCTCTGCCTCTGCCTCGGCGGCGGGAAGCTGCGCGGCATTCTCACGCCCGGCGCGGGCCGCCGCCACCAGCGAGCGGAACAGACGGCGGTGGGCGCGGCGATAGATCAGATGTTCCGGATGCCACTGCACCCCCAGCGCGAACGGGTCGCTCATGCGCTCTATGGCCTGCACCATGCCGCCCTCATCGCGCGCGGCCACCTGCAAACCATCGCCGAGCCGGTCCACCGCCTGGCTGTGCAGCGCGTTGACATAGAGACATTCCGCCCGCGCAGAGTGCGCCAGCAGCGTGCCGCTGCCGATCGAGACCTTCTTGCGCGGCAGGATCGTGCGGATATTGCGCGAATCGTAGACCCGGTAGGCATCCTGATGCAGCGTGCCGCCCAGCACGATATTGAGCATCTGTGAGCCACGGCAGATCCCCAGGATCGGCAATTGCCGCTCGAAGGCGCCGCGCAGCACGTCCTGTTCCAGCTTGTCGCGCGCCGGGTCGAGTCGCACGCCGACGCGCAGCTCGCCGCCGTAAAGCGTCGGCGCGATGTCGTCGCCGCCGCCGATCACCACCCCGTCTACCGCGTCGAGATCGACCTTGCGATAGCCCGTCTGCCAGCGCAGCGCCCGCCCGCCCGCGAGCCGGATCGCCAGCGCCATCAGCGGAAACACCCGCCAGCCCGAGCGGCGCGATACCGTGACCCCGATCACCGGCCTCACAGCCCCGCCTCCAGCAGCAGTTCCTGCACCTTCCACGCCCAGTCCGGGCGGATCGTCGTCATCGAGGCGCGGTGCGCGCGCCAGGCGGCTTTGAGCCGCTCCAGCAGGGCGGCATTCTCCGCCACCCGCTCGACCAGCACCCAGCGGTTCCACTCCCTGGCCAGCGACCAGTTCGGCTCATCGATGCGGCAGTCGGGCAGCCGCCAGTGATAGGTGGGCCGGGCCGAGATTTGCTCCATATCCATCACCCGCGCCACCCGCGTGCGGTCGATCTGCGCAAACAGGCAGAGCATATCGAGCCCGTGATTGCGCGACGGCGCATGCTCCAGATAGGTGTCGATCAGCGCTGCCATGGTGGCCGGCGCCCCGGGCGCCGCCAGCCGGTCGATCAGCGCGCGCGGATAGGGATCGACCCAGGGCAGCAGCCGGCGCGACATGTCGATCCCGGCGATACGGCGCAGGTGGTCCTCGACCAGCGCGTAAGCGGTCAGCACCGGCGCGATATCGTCGAAAGTCAGCGACACCGCCTCGGGGTTGAAATGCACGCCAAAGCCCAGAAGCACTCCGCCACTGGTGCCCGTCGCGCCGGCTTCGGCCAGCCGGTCTAGCGCTGTGTCGAGCTGGGTGATCTGCGCGATCTCCAGCGGCTTGGAGACGATCTCCACCGGCACCACGTTGCGCGCCAGATCGCGCAGCTGCCGGCCCAGCCCCTCGTATTCCAGCTTCAGCAGCGGGCGGCTGTCGAGATAGATCTCGAAATCGCCGAGCGCGCTGTCGATCACCTGCCATTGTCCCGGCAGCTTTTCGCGCGCCTGCCCGCCCAGGCTGCCGCTCAGCAGCGCCGCCACCCGCGCCTCGGTGAGCCCGGACAGTTCGATCTCGACACCGACATGCCGCGCGCGCCCGTCAGCCGTGTGCGGGCGCGGCAGCGGCAGGACCGGCGGCGGATCAGAAATCGCGGACATTGGGCACCCCGGTCGGCACGGTTTCGTCCGGTTCGAAATCCTTCAGCGCAAACGCCACCCGGACTCGGTAAGTCCCGCCCTCGAGCCCCTGCTCCAGCGTGCCGCCGAGCTGCATGGCAAAGGCCTGGATCAGACGTGAGCCCAGCCCGGCGGGCTCGATATCCATATCGGCCTCTTCCCCGGCGCGCGCCGGACCTTCCGGGGCGGCGGTGTTGGTGATCTCGAGCAGGGCGCCGGCCTCTTCGTCGCGCACAAAGCGGACAAAGACTCTGGCCTCGCGCGCACCCTCAGGCGGGGCGGCGTATTTCATCGCATTGGTCAGCGCCTCAGCGGTGAGCAGCGACACCGGCACCGCCTGATCGGGCACCGCCTCGATCGGATCCAGTTCCGTTTCAACCTTCACCGGACGCCCGCTGATTTCGGTCATCTGCGCCATCTGCTGCACCAGATCGCCAAGCAGCTGGCCGGCATCCACATGGCCGAGATCGTCGGTCTGATAGAGATTGCGGTGGATCGTCGCCAGGCTGCGGATGCGGTCCTGCAAGCGGTGCAGAACCATGCGCGTCTCGGCGGCCCGCGCCTGACGGATCTGCATGTTCATGATCGAGGAAATGAGCTGGAGGTTGTTTTTTACCCGGTGATGCACTTCCTTGAGCAGGATGGTCTTTTCACGCAGGGCGTTTTCCTGCTGCGCCTCGTCGCGCAGGATGCCCTCGGCCATGTCGAGGAAATCGTCCTCCATCTCGGCCAGCTCCGCCGGCATTTCGCCGCGCACGCGCAGGTCGGCGATGCGGCGGGTTCGGGCAAAGGTGCGCATGCGCCGCGACAGGCGTTTGACGTGGCGGATCACCAGCCGGTTCACGGCGAGGAACGCCACGATCACCGAGGCCGCCCACATCAGCAGCGGCAGCGCCTTGGCGATGCCGCTGACGGTGATCGCCTGCGCCTCGGCGTTGTCGCGGCTCCAGATCCCCAGCGCATGGACCATGCCGGGGACCAGCGGGGCCGCCGCGTAGACACGGGTTTTGCCGTCGGCGCTGCGTGCTGCAAAGCTCTGTGCACGCGCGCCGACGAGGCTGGCGAGATCGAGATCGGCGGGCAGGAGCCTCGCGGCGTTGTCCACGCCTTCGCGCGAGGACAGGATTTCGCCGTGCTCGTTGATCGTCACCAATTCCTCGAAGTCGTTGGGAACGTCGAGCTTCTGTCCTTGAGGTAGCAGCGAGGAGGGCACCGAGAGCAACACATGGCCTGCCAGAGTTTCGCCGGTGTAGTAGGGTTCGGCAACGACGATGACGGAGCGCTTGCTGATCGGTGCCGACCGGTTGAGCCAGGCCGCGGCGCCGGGCGAGTCGAGCAGGGCCTGAAGCCGAGGAGATGTCCGGCTGTCGAGCCCGGGGCCGGCAGAGGAACAGGGGATCCCGCCATCGGCAGTCATCAGCGCGGCAAAGGAATAGCCGGGCGATGCGGCCAGATAGGAGGAGAGACGCAGGGAACATTCCTCGTCATCGTCGAGATCGCCGAGCTCCTGGCCCAGCGTTGCCCCCAGCGCCTGCGCCACGCCCTGCGCGCGCAACACCGCTTCGCGCTCGCCCACCGCGGCGGCCTCGGTCAGCGCCACAAGCGAAAGCTGCGAACGCAGCCGTGTTTCCTGCTGGAGCTTCGACGTCTGAAAATACGCGACGACCCCGATCGGTACCAGAGCCAGCGTCAGAAAGAGGATCATGCGCGCCGCAAGGCCCATGGGCCGCAGGCGCGGGCTGTCCGCGTGATTCATAGCGTTCCGTTCGTTTTCAAGACGTTCCCGCCAGCAGAGCGACTCAGCTCAGCACACCGCCCGCGCGCCCTGCCGCCACGACGGCCATGGTCGCCTGGTCGGTCATCTCCAACTCGTCCTCGTCGTCGAGCTTGAGCAATTCCGCCAGCCGCGCCCGGGCGCGGTTGACACGGCTCTTGATCGTGCCGACGGCAACGCCGCAGGTCTCTGCCGCATCTTCATAGGAAAAGCCCTGCGCACCGACAAGTACCAGCGCCTCACGTTGCTCGTCGGAAAGCTGCACGAAGGCGCGGCGGAAATCGGCCATTTGCAGACGCCCGTCATGGGCGGGCTTTTCCGACAGGCTTTCGGTAAAGATGCCCTCGGCGTCCGAGACCTCGCGCCCTGCCTTGCGCCGGTTCGAGTAATAGGTGTTGCGCAGAATGGTGAACAGCCATGCCCGCATATTGGTGCCGGCCTCGAAAGTGCCGATCTTGGTCCAGGCTTTGACCAGCGTGTCCTGCACCATGTCGTCAGCAACTGCGCCATTGCGGGTCAGCGACAGTGCGAAGGCGCGCAATGCCGGGATATGGTCGACGATCTCGTCGCGAGGGTCGGCGCTCATTTGGATTCGCCCCCGGTCGGTTCGCTGCCCTCGTCCTGCGCGCGCAGCTGCGCGATCAAGTCGAGAAACCGGTCGGGAACGGCTTCGTCGAGCATGTCCTGATAGACCCGCCGCAGGTTCTCGTCGATCACCTCGGTGTCTTTGTCTTTTCTCCGCGTCTGACCCATGACTGTCCTTACTGCTTTCTACGGTGCCCGCGCACTTTTTTTCCACTCTGCGGGAACCAATGCAGTTAAGATACGTTTGGTTCCCGAAAAAACGCAAAAAGGGAAGATCATGATGACAAAGGGTGACCTGAGTCAGGGTATCGGAGCAGCGCTGCCCTATCTGCGCCGCTACGCGCGCGCGCTGACCGGCAGCCAGAGCACCGGCGACAATTACGCCGCCGCCACGCTCGAAGCCATTCTTGCCGACCGCAGCGCCGCCATCGAGGCCAGCACGCCCAAGGTCGGGCTGTTCCGCGTCTTCCACGGGATCTGGGCCACAACCGGCGCACCGGTCGCGAGCGAGGATGCGGGCGCGCTCGCCAAGGCGCAGGACCGTCTGTCCAAGCTGACCACCAACAGCCGCGAGGCGCTGCTGCTGCACACGATCGAGGAATTCAGTCTCAGCCAGGTGGGCGAGGTCATGCAGATCTCGACCGAAGAGGCCGACGAGCTGGTGCGTATGGCCCGGCACGAGATGGCGGATGCGGTCTCGGGCCGGGTGCTGATCATCGAGGACGAGGCGATCATCGCCATGGATCTCGAAAGCATCGTCGCCGATCTCGGCCACCGGGTGACCGGCGTGGCCCGCACCCGCGATGCGGCGGTGAAGCTCGCCGCGAAAGAAGCCCCGGATCTGGTGCTTGCCGATATTCAGCTTGCCGACAATTCCTCGGGTATCGACGCGGTGAACGATATTCTGGGAGAGCTGGGCGAGCGCCCTGTGATCTTTATCACCGCCTTCCCCGAGCGGCTGCTGACCGGCGAGCGTCCGGAACCGGCCTTCCTCATCTCCAAACCCTATTCCGAGGATCAGGTGCGTTCTGCGGTGAGCCAGGCGATGTTCTTCTCCTCGACGGAGACGTTGAAGGCCTGAGCGCCCGCCGCTTGCGAATGACAAAGGCGCGCCCGCAACGGCGCGCCTTTTTGCTTGTGACGGGGCATGTGGCGCCTGCTCAGCCGTTCCGCTCGCGCCGCAGCCGGGCGAAATATTCCACGCGCTTTTTCAGATCGCGCTCAAAGCCGCGTTCCACGGGCGCATAGAACTGCGTGCGGCCCATATCCTCGGGGAAGTAATCCTGCCCCGAAAACGCATCCTCGGCGTCGTGATCGTAGGCATAGCCGCTGCCGTAGCCCTGTTCCTTCATCAGCCTGGTGGGGGCGTTGAGGATATGTTTAGGCGGCATCAGCGAGCCGGTCTTTTTCGCCGCCGCGCGGGCGCCCTTGTAGGCGGCATAGGCGGCGTTGGATTTCGGCGCGAGCGCCAGATAGATCACCGCATTGGCCAGCGCCAGCTCGCCCTCGGGCGAGCCCAGCCGCTCATAGGTCTGCCAGCTGTCGATGCAGACGACCTGTGCCTGCGGATCGGCGAGGCCGATATCCTCCACCGCCATGCGGGTCAGCCGGCGGGCGAGAAAGCGCGGATCCTCTCCCGCCTCCAGCATCCGCGAGAACCAGTAGAGCGCCGCGTCCGGGTCGGAGCCGCGGATGGATTTGTGCAGCGCCGAGATCAGGTTGTAATGGCCGTCGCCGGATTTGTCGTATTGCGCCGCGCGCCGCATCAGCCGGTGGGTCAGCGCATCGGTGTCGAGCTTGCCCGTCACCCGCCAGGCCATCACCTGCTCGATGAGGTTCAAAAGCGCGCGCCCGTCGCCATCGGCCATCTCCAGCAGCGCCTCGCGCGCCGCGCCGTCGAGGGGCAGAGGGCGGTCGAGCTCCTTCTCGGCGCGCTGCGCCAGCCGTTCGAGATCGGCGAGCGCCAGCCGTTCCAGCACCAGCACCTGTGCCCGCGACAAAAGCGCCGCGTTCAGCTCAAAGCTCGGGTTCTCTGTGGTGGCGCCGACGAGCAGGATCGTGCCGTCCTCCATATGCGGCAGAAAGCCGTCCTGCTGCGCCTTGTTGAAACGGTGGATCTCGTCGACGAACAGCAGTGTGCCCTGACCGTTGGCGCGGCGGTGCTTGGCCGCCTCGAAGACCTTGCGCAGCTCCGGCACGCCGGTGAAGATCGCGCTGATCTGCACGAAATGCAGCTCGGTCGCATCCGCCAGCAGCCGCGCGATGGTGGTCTTGCCCACGCCCGGCGGCCCCCAGAACACCAGGCTCGACAGCGAGCCCGAGGCCAGCATCACGCCGAGCGGCGCGTCGGGGCCGAGAACCTGCTCCTGCCCGATCACCTCGCCCAGCGTCTTGGGGCGCAGGCGGTCGGCCAGCGGGCGGGGCGCGGTGCTTTCGGGCGTTGCGCCGGGACCCTTGTCGAAGAGATCGGCCACAGGCTCAGGTCCGGAACCGCAGCGAGACCCGACCGCCGCCGCGCAGCGCGTCGATCCGCACGCGCGGGGCGGCGCGCTCCAGCAGCCGGCCCACATCGCCGGTCTTCTCCACCGCGCGGCCATTGATGGCGCGCAGCACGTCTCCGGGGCGCAACCCGATGCGCGCGCCGTAAGGGCCGGGATCGGTCACCACCACACCGTCATCGGGCAGGGGCATGTTCAGCTCCGCGCCGACCGCCGGGTTGATCCGCGCCAGCGCCAGCCCGGGCAGGACCGCATCCTCATCCAGCGTCACCGCCTTGCGTGGGGGCGTCTCGGGGGCGGCGATCATCTCGACCTCTGCCATCTGCGGCGCACCGTCATGCAGGTAGCGTATGCGCGCCACATGACCGAGCCCGCGCACCGACATGCGGAACAGCATCTCGGGCGGGGTGTTGACCGGCTGGCCGTCCACATCCAGCACCACGTCGCCCACCTCCAGCCCGGCCTTGGCAAAGGGGCTTTCGGGATGCAGATCGGCGATCAGCACGCCATTCGGCAGGCCGAGCCCGAGGCTTTCGGAGAGATCGGCGTTCACCGGCTGGCCGATCATCCCGGCCCAGGGCCGCTCGAAATCGCTATTGCCGGCGCGGGCCTGGTCGACGAACTGCGCCACAAGCGCAGAGGGGATGGCGAAGCCGATGCCGTTCGAGCCGCCGGAGCGGGTGAGGATCGAGGTGTTCACCCCGATCAGCCGGCCCTTGACGTCGATCAGCGCACCGCCGGAATTGCCCGGGTTGATCGGCGCATCGGTCTGGATGAAATAGCCGCGCGCATTGCCCGTGGCGGTGCCCGAGCGCGCCAGCCCCGAGACGATGCCGGAGGAGACAGTCTGACCCACCCCGAACGGGTTGCCGATGGCCAGCACCAGCTCGCCCACCTCCACCGTGTCACTGTCGCGCAGCGGCAGGAAGGGCATTTCGCCCGCATCCTCCAGCTTGAGGATGGCGAGATCCGCCTCCTCGTCGCCGATCAGCACGCTGGCCTCGTATTCCGCGCCGTTGTTGAGCACCACGCGAATATCGGTGGCCTGGCCGACGACGTGATAATTCGACACGACGATCCCGTCTTCCGAGAGGATCACGCCGGAGCCCAGCGAGTTCTGCACCCGGGGGCGCCCGCCGAAATCGCGGAAAAGATTGCCGAAGAGCGGATCGCCGGCGAACGGGCTGCGCGACTGCACGACGCGGCGGGCGTAGATATTGACCACCGCCGGGGTGGCCTGTTTCACCAGCGGCGCGAAGCTGAGGGAGATCTCGGCCTGACTTTCCGGCACGCGCGGCTCGGGCGTCTGGGCGGCGAGCGGCGCGGCGGCGAGGCTGAGGGCGATAAGGCAGATGCGGAGCATGGTTGGACCTCCTGATCCTTCGCATATGCCCGCCTGACCCGGCGGATTCAAGCCGGGGCGCAGGAACGCGGATCGTGCCCCGGGCGTTGGGTCGAGGCAGCAAAGGAGGACCCCATGGCAGAGCGACACAGATCCGAAGACGGCCGCCGCGAGACCGAAGAGTATCTCGACAAGGCGGACACGCCGGCGCAGCAGGGCCGCGACGGCGGCCAGGTGGAGCGTAAGGTCGGCACGCGCGACCTGCTCAAGCGCGCGGAGCAGGACCGGCCCGGTGCGACGCGGGTCCGCAAATCCGACGAGAAATCCGAATCGTAAGGAGAGTGACCATGATCGAACTGAAGCAAGGCACCTGGGTCGTCGTGACCGACAGCGAAAAGGCGCTTTTCCTGCGCAATCTGACCGATCACGAGAACCCCAATCTGGACCTGTTCGGCGAGGAGGTGCAGGAAAACCCCTCGGATCGAGAGCAGGGCGCCAACCGCCCGGGCCGGATGCAGGATGGCGGCGTGCAGCAGCGCTCCGCCATGGCCGATACCGACTGGCACGAGCTGCAAAAGGAGCGCTTTGCGGCGGATCTGGCGGAGCATCTATATGACGAGGCCCATAAGGGCGCGTTCGAACGGCTGGTGCTGGTCGCCGCGCCCAAGGTGCTGGGCGATCTGCGCGAGGCGCTGCACAAGGAGGTGTCGGATCGGGTGATCGCCGAGGTGCCGAAAACGCTCACCAACCATCCGGTCGACAAGATCGAGGCGCTGGTGAAGAAGGAGCTCGAAACCGCCTGATTGGCAGGGGCCGGTTGCGCAAAGAAAAAGGCGCCGCGGGAGCGATCCCTGCGGCGCCTTTCCTGTTCCGAACCGGTCGAAGATCAGTCTTCGGCGGCTTCCAGCGCGGCCAGGCGGGCCTTGTCGGCGGAGCCTTTGGCGTCGACATCGCGGTCGACCAGCTCGATGATCGCCATCGGCGCCATGTCGCCATAGCGGAAGCCGGCCTTCAGCACGCGGCAATAGCCGCCCGAACGCTCGGCGTAGCGCGGGCCGAGGATCTCGAAGAGCTTGGCGACGTGGATGTCCTGCTTGAGCTGGGCGGCGGCCTGACGGCGCGCGTGCACATCGCCGCGCTTGCCGAGGGTGATCAGCTTGTCGATGACGCGCTTGAGTTCCTTGGCTTTCGGCAGGGTGGTCTTGATCTGCTCATGCTCGATGAGCGAGCCGGCCATGTTCGCCCACAGCGCCTTGCGGTGCTCGTGGGTACGGTTCAGGCGGCGGTAACCTTTTGCGTGACGCATGTTTCTTTCTCCTTTTGCCCTCTACGGGCGGTTTTGCTTTGTCCGGCAGCCCATGCGTGCGGGCCGCTCTCCTTGGGGCAGGTTGCCCTGTCTTTTGCCCAACCCGCCCCGGACGTGATCCGGGGCCTCCGGGCGTGAGGTCCCGGATCACGTCCGGGACGGGGCCTTTTGCGTAGGGTGGGCAATGCTGCCCACCGCTCGCCGTAGCGCTTAAAACTGGTCTTCCAGCTTCTTCGCGAGATCCTCGATGTTGTCCGGCGGCCAGTCCTCGACATCCATGCCGAGATGCAGACCCATGGAGGACAGCACTTCCTTGATCTCGTTCAGCGACTTGCGGCCGAAGTTCGGGGTGCGGAGCATCTCGGCTTCGGTTTTCTGGATCAGGTCGCCGATATAGACGATATTGTCGTTCTTCAGACAGTTGGCCGAACGCACGGAAAGCTCCAGCTCGTCCACCTTCTTGAGGAGGAGCGGGTTGAATTCCAGACCGTCGTCGTCGTCCTGACGCGAGGCGCTTTCGGGCTCTTCGAAGTTCACGAAGATCGACAGCTGATCCTGAAGGATGCGCGCCGCATAGGCAATCGCGTCCTCGGGGGTGACCGAGCCGTCGGTCTCCACCTTCATGGTCAGCTTGTCATAGTCCAGCACCTGGCCCTCACGGGTCGGCTGCACCTCATAGGCGACCTTCTTGACCGGCGAATAGATGGCGTCGATCGGGATCAGGCCGATGGGCGCGTCTTCCGGCTTGTTCTTGTCGGCCGAGACATAGCCCTTGCCGGTGTTGACGGTCAGTTCCACGTAGAAATCCGCACCGTCGTCGAGGTGGCAGATCACGTGGTCCTTGTTCAGAACGTCGATGCCGGCGGTTTCCGCGATGTCGGCAGCGGTTACGACGCCCGGGCCTTTTGCGTTGATCGACAAGCGCTTGGGCCCCTCGACTTCCATACGCAGCGAAACGCCCTTGAGGTTCAGGACGATATCCGTCACATCTTCGCGCACACCGGCGACGGACGAAAACTCGTGCAGAACGTTGTCGATTTGCACGCTGGTGATGGCCGCGCCCTGAAGGCTCGACAGCAGCACCCGGCGCAGGGCGTTGCCCAGCGTCAGGCCAAAGCCGCGCTCCAGCGGTTCGGCGACGACCGTGGCCACGCGGGTCGGGTCTGCGCCGGGGCGAACCTCCAGCTGGGTCGGCTTGATCAGTTCAGCCCAATTCTTGTGGATCATACGTCCCTCCATTCCTGTCCGTGCCCCATGTCCAAAAGGCGCAGACGCCCGAGGTTGAAATGACGAAGGCAGGGCCCCGCTCAATGGCAGGGCCCCACCTTGAAAAGTGATGCGATCAGACGCGGCGGCGCTTCGGCGGGCGGCAGCCGTTATGGGCGATCGGCGTCACGTCGCGGATCGACGTGATGTTGAAGCCGACTGCGGCCAGAGCGCGCAGGGCCGATTCACGGCCCGAGCCGGGGCCCTGAACTTCGACTTCGAGCGTTTTCACGCCGTGTTCCTGCGCCTTCTTGCCCGCGTCTTCCGCGGCCAGCTGAGCGGCGTAGGGGGTCGATTTCCGCGAGCCCTTGAAGCCCATGGTGCCGGCGGACGACCAGGAGATCGCGTTGCCCTGCACATCCGAGATCAGGATCTTGGTGTTGTTGAAGGACGAGTTCACATGCGCCACACCGGCGGCGATGTTCTTGGAGACCTTCTTCTTGCCTCCGCGACGGGTATCACGTGCCATATCTGAGTGCCTCCCTTACTTCTTCTTGCCGGCAATCGGCTTCGCCGGGCCCTTGCGGGTGCGGGCGTTGGTGTGGGTGCGCTGACCGCGCACGGGGAGGTTGCGACGGTGACGCAGACCGCGGTAGCAGCCGAGGTCCATCAGACGCTTGATATTCATCTGCGTCTCACGGCGAAGGTCGCCTTCGACGGTGAAGTTGGCGTCGATATGCTCGCGGATGGCAAGCACTTCGGCATCGGACAGCTCGTTCACGCGGCGCGACGGCTCGATGTTCACGGCTTCACAGATGGATTTGGCCGAGGTGTGGCCGATACCGGTGATATAGGTGAGGGCGATAGGTACCCGTTTGTTGGTCGGGATATTGACGCCGGCAATACGTGCCAAGTCTCTGTTCCTTTCGTTGCGGTTCCGTAGCACCAGAACCTTTTTTCACAACATGAGCCCGAAAGCCGTTCCGCCTTCGGGCTGTCCGCTGATGAGGTGATCTGCGGAGGGGGAGCGACCCGCTCCGCATGTCTGATTCTCGGTTAGAGATGCGGGTGGGTATGAGGATTCGGAACGCGGGTCAAGGGGATTATGGGAACCGCTTGCAATGCCCTGGCGTTTGGTCCCTCATGAACAGCAAGTATCCAGACCGACACCCGACCCGGACGCCGCGCGCGTCGTAAGGCCAATATGATCACTCAGCTTCTATATACAAGCGCTTCGCGCCATCCGCGCGGGCATGCCTCGGATATCGACGTCCTTCGGGAAGCGATGACCCACAACGCCCGGGAGGGGGTGACGGGGTACCTGCTGCGCGACGAGGACGGATTCTGTCAGGTGCTCGAAGGGCCGCGAGAGATCGTCGAACGCCTGTTCCTGCGGATCGCGCGGGATCTGCGCCATTTCGACGTGGTGCTGCGTATGCGCCGCACCGTTGCCGAGCGCGGCTTTCTGGGCTGGTCGATGGGCTATGCAAGCCTGTCGCCCGAGGACAGCGCCTTTCTCGCGACGCAGTTCGCCGAAGGCGAGGGCGGGGTGCTGCTCGCCTTCAACCGCATCGGGAAGGTGGCCTCCGCGCGCGGGTGAGTTGGGCGGAGCGAGCAGCCTGGAATGAGAAGAGCGGACACCGGGCCCGCTCTTCGATCTCTTGACTGTTGGGGCCGCGCTCGGGCTCAGCCGTCAAGCTTGCCGGCAATCGCCGTCTTGACGTCGTCGATCTCGCCCAGCCCGTCGACGCGGCAATGCTGGCCCTTGGCGTAGTAATAGCCGATCAGTGGCGAGGTCTGCTTGTAATATTCCATCAGACGCTTCTTGAGGCTGTCGGCATTGTCGTCCGCGCGGCGCTTGAACTCGGTGCCGCCGCAGTTGGAGCATTTTCCATCCGCCGGGATCGGCTTGGTGATGTCGTTATAGACTTCGCCGCAATCGCCGCAGGTCGAGCGCGCGGTGATGCGCTCCACCAGCGCCTCGTCATTGACCCGCAGCTCGACCACCTTGTCGAGCGTCTGGCCCATATCGGCGAGCAGCTCCGCCAGCGCGTCGGCCTGTTTCAGCGTGCGCGGGAAGCCGTCGAAGATGAAGCCGGAGCCGCCGGCTTCGAGCTTTTCACGGATCAGGCCGATGACGATCTCGTCGGTGACGAGCTCGCCGCGGGCCATGACCTCTGCGACCTTCTTGCCCATCTCGGTGCCGCTGTCCTTGGCCTCACGCAGCATGTCGCCGGTGGAGAGCTGGGTCATGCCCCGCTCTTCGACGAGAATGCGTGCCTGAGTGCCTTTGCCCGCGCCGGGCGGTCCAAGAAGTATAATGTTCATCGCCGTGCAGGCCCCCTCCGCTTGCGCGTCTTACTCTTGCCGCGGAGCTGCGACTTCTGAATAAGACCTTCGTATTGGTGTGCCAGCAGATGACTCTGGACCTGCTGGATGGTGTCCATTGTCACCGATACCACAATGAGTACCGATGTCCCGCCGAAATAGAACGGGATCGCGTATTGCGAGCGCAGGATCTCGGGCAGAAGACAGACCGCCGCGAGATAGGCCGAGCCCAGCACCAGCACCCGGTTGACCACGTATTCCAGATGATCGGCGGTTTTCTTGCCCGGACGGATGCCGGGGATAAAGCCGTTCTGGTTCTTCAGGTTGTCCGCCACGTCATCGGGTTTGAACGACACGTTGAACGTGTAGAAATAGGCGAAGAACACGATCATCGAGGCGAAGAACAGCAGGTAGAGCGGCTGCCCCGGCCCGAAATAAGCCAGCACCGTCGACATGATCGGACCGGTGGAGCCGGCCTGGCTGAAGGTCGCGATGGTCGTGGGCAGCAGCAGCAGCGAAGAGGCGAAGATCGCCGGGATCACGCCCGCCGGGTTCACCTTGACCGGCAGGTGCGATTGCTGCGCCTCGGTCATCTTCATGCCGACCTGGCGGCGCGGATACTGGATGGTGATCTTGCGCAGGGCACGCTCCATGAAGACCACGAACATGATCACCGCGATCACCATGAGGATCGCCCCCAGGATCACCGCCGGGCTGATGGCGCCGGAGCGGCCCGAGGCGAAGAACTGCGCCAGCGCTGCCGGGATCTCGGCGACGATGCCGACAAAGATGATCAGAGAGATTCCGTTGCCGATGCCGCGGGCGGTGATCTGCTCGCCCAGCCACATCAGGAACATGGTGCCGCCGACGAGGGTGATCACCACGGCGGCGCGGAAATACCAGCCCGGATCGTGGGCAAGATCGCCCGCCTCAAGGCTCACTGCGAGGCCATAGGCCTGGAACAGCGCCAGTGCCACCGTGCCGTAGCGGGTGTACTGGTTGATCTTCTTGCGGCCCTGTTCGCCCTCTTTCTTGAGCTGCTCCAGCGCCGGCACCATGGCCGTCAGGAGCTGCACGATGATCGAGGCGGAGATATAGGGCATGATGCCGAGGGCAAAGATCCCCATCCGTCCCAGCGCACCGCCGGTGAACATCGAGACCATGCCGCCGATGCCTTGCCCGGCCTGTTCCATGAACTGACGCAGCGCGGCGCCGTCGATGCCGGGGACGGGAATATAGGTTCCCAGCCGGTAGACGATCAGCAGGCCGAGGGTAAAGAGAATGCGGTTGCGAAGGTCGGTAGCCTTGCCCAGTGCCGCCCAGCTGGTGTTGGCGGCCATTTGTTCCACAGCGGATGCCATGCGGGTCCTCTCTGAGGCGAAAACGCCGCCGGAAGCGCTTTCCGGCTCCGGCGGCGTTCGTGGAAAACGTGGGGCCTTATGTAAGCGGCACGCTTGCCGCTCACAACCCGCTTATTCGGCGGCTGCCGCTGCCGTGACTTTCAGAGCGCCGCCGGCTTTCTCGACCGCCTCGACCGCCGATTTCGACGCGCCGGTGGTTTCGATGGTCAGGGCCGAGGTCACTTCGCCCTTGGCCAGCACGCGGATGCCGTCGAGCTTGCGGCGCACGAGACCCGAGGAGATCAGGGTCTCTTCGGTGATGCTGCCGGCGTCGAGCTTGCCCGCATCGACGAATTTCTGGATCAGGCCGAGGTTGACCACAGCGTAGCTCTTGCGGTTCGGCTTGGTGAAGCCGCGCTTGGGCAGACGCTGGTAGAGCGGCATCTGGCCGCCTTCGTAGCCGTTGATGGCCACACCCGAGCGGGATTTCTGACCTTTGATACCACGGCCACCCATCTTGCCCTTGCCCGAGCCCGGGCCACGGCCGATGCGTTTCTTCGAGCGGGTTGCGCCCGCGTTGTCGCGAAGTTCGTTGAGTTTCATGTCGCTTCTCCATTGCCGGATATGGCCCCCGAAGCGACTGGGCCAAACACGGCGTTTCTTGGTGTTTTGAATCGGTGGCGCAAAGCCACCGGGGGCGTATAGCGCCGAGGGGCCTGTCACGCAAGGGCGGTGTGGGGTGAGGAGGAGCGGTGGGCAGAGTGCCCACCATGGTCGCAACGTTTGGCGTAGCCGCGCCATCGCCGGGCCGCGGGATGGCGATCCGGCAGACCGAACCTCTCGATTTATTCCGGCCAAATCCGAAAGACCTCGACACACGGTGTCAACGTCACCAAATCGCCAGCCCGGGGGGGCGGGCCGGCGATGGCGCTGCGGCGCTGCGCGCCTTGATTCCGCGCCAGGGCGTCGCTCGGACGTAGGGTGGGCAATTGGCCCACCGCACCCGGAGCCGTCTCGCCCGTTTACTCCGCGCCCTTCTCCAGCGCGTCGAGCCGCGCTTTCAGCGCTTCGTTCTCCTCGCGCGCCTTCTGCGCCATGGCGCGCACCGCGTCGAACTCTTCGCGGGTGACGAAATCGCGATCGGCCAGCCAGCGGTCGATCATCGACTTCATCGCCGTCTCCGCCTCGTCCTTGGCACCCTGCGCCACGCCCATCGCGTTGGTCATCAGCTGCGAGATGTCGTCGAATACCTTGTTGCGCGTCTGCATGGGAGACTCCTGATCCTGAACTCCCTTCCTATATGGGCCGCAACCGCTCCGGCCTCAAGGTTGACTTCCCCGCGAAAGCCACGGCACTGATGCGCCCATGAAAGCCGCCATTCCCTTTCCGCCGCTCTCCTCCGAGCTGTTCTCGATCTCCATCGGGGGCTTCGAATTTGCCCTGCGCTGGTACGCGCTGGCCTATATCGCCGGCATCCTGATCGGCTGGCAGCTGGCGGCGGCAGCGGTGAAGCGCAGCGTGCTCTGGCGCAACGACACCCCGCCGATGAGCGCGGCGCAGGTCGAGCAGCTCATGACCTGGGTGATTCTCGGCATCATCCTCGGCGGGCGGCTCGGTTTCGTGCTGTTCTACCAGCCGGCCTATTACCTCGCCCACCCGGCCGAGATCCTGATGGTCTGGCACGGCGGTATGTCCTTCCATGGCGGGCTCTTGGGCGTGATCCTCGCGGTGCTGGGCTTCTGCCTCAGGAACCGCATTCCGCTGATGCCCACCGCCGACATGATGGCGCTCGCGGTGCCGCCCGGTCTGCTGCTGGGGCGGATCGCCAATTTCGTCAATGCCGAGCTCTGGGGCCGGCCCACCGATCTGCCCTGGGGGGTGATATTTCCCGGTGCGGCGGCGCAGGAGTGCGGGCAGGCGCTGGTCGCTGAATGCGCCCGCCACCCCTCGCAACTCTATGAGGCGGGGCTCGAGGGGCTGCTGCTGGGCGGGCTGCTGATCTGGCTGGCCTTCTTCCGTGGGGCTCTGAAACGGCCGGGCAGGATCGCCGGCATTTTCTTTGCCGGCTACGGCATCGCCCGGGTGCTGGTCGAGCTGGTGCGCCAGCCCGACGCGCAATTCGTCTCGCCGGGCAATCCGCTGGGGCTGGCCTGGCATGTGAACGGCTACGGGCTCACCATGGGGCAGATCCTGTCGCTGCCGATGATCGTCATCGGCCTGTGGCTGGCCATCAGGGCAGGGCGCCGGACATGACCCCGCTGGAGGAGATCCTGCACAAGCGCATCGCCGCCGAGGGGCCGATGAGCATCGCGGAATACATGTCGCTCTGCCTCATGCATCCGCAGTACGGCTACTATCCGACCCGCGATCCGCTCGGCGCGGCGGGCGATTTCATCACCGCGCCCGAGGTCAGCCAGATGTTCGGCGAGCTGCTGGGGCTCTGTCTGGCGCAATGCTGGATGGATCAGGGCCGGCCCGAAACCTTTGTGCTGGCCGAGCTGGGGCCGGGCCGGGGCACGCTGATGGCCGACGCCACCCGCGCCATGCGCGGGGTGCCCGGCATGCTGGAGGCGGCGCGGCTGCATCTGGTCGAGACCTCGCCGCGGCTGCGCGACGAACAGCGGCGGCGGCTGGGGCCGCTGATGCCGGTCTGGCACGAGAGCGTCGCCGATCTGCCCGAGGCGCCGCTCTTCCTGCTCGCCAACGAGTTCTTCGACGCGCTGCCGATCCGGCAATTCCTGCGCGCGGGCGATGCCTGGGCCGAGCGTGTCGTGGGGCTGCGCGACGGCGCGCTGCGCTTCGGGCTGACCGAGCCGGTGGCGCAGGCGGCGCTGGCGCCCCGGCTGGCGGATACGAGTGAGGGCGATCTGGTCGAAACCTGCGCCCCGGCGCAGGGAATCGCCGAAGAGCTGGGCCGCCGCATCGCCGCGCATGGCGGCGCGGCGCTGATCGTCGATTACGGCGCCGAGCGCAGCCTTGGCGATACGTTCCAGGCGCTGCGGCGGCATGAACGTGCCGACCCGCTGGCGGCACCGGGAGAGGCCGATCTGACCGCGCATGTGGATTTCGGCGCGCTGGCCGAAGCGGCCCCCTGCGCCCATACGCAGCTCACCCCGCAGGGGCTGTTTCTCGAACGCCTCGGTATCACCGACCGCGCCCGCGCGCTGGCCGCGAAGCTCTCGGGCGCGGCGCTCGAGTCCCATGTCGCGGCACATCGCCGGTTGACGCATCCCGCCGAAATGGGTTCGTTGTTCAAGACACTCGGATTCTTCCCCGAAGGTGCGACGCCACCGCCCGGATTGCTGACATGATGCTGGAAATCATCACCTCCCAAAGCCTCTCGCCGCTGCGGCACGGGTTCTTTACCCGCAAGGGCGGCGCCTCCTCGGGGGTGTTCGCCGGGCTGAACTGCGGTGCCGGCTCGTCGGATCAGTCCGAGATCGTGGCGATCAACCGCGCCCGCGTCGCCGAGGCGATGGACGTGCCGGTCAGCCATCTGGTCAATGTGCATCAGACCCATTCCGCCCGCGTGGTCACGGTTGATGGCCCGCATGACGGCCCGGTGCCCGAGGCCGACGGGCTGGTCACAGCGACGCCCGGCGTGGCGCTTTCTGTGCTGACGGCGGATTGCCAGCCGGTGCTGTTCGCCGATGCGCAGGCCGGGGTGGTGGGCGCCGCCCATGCGGGCTGGCGCGGCGCCATCGACGGGGTGCTGGACGAGACGATTTCCGCGATGGTGGCGCTCGGCGCCGTGCGCGAAAACATCAAGGCGGTGATCGGCCCGGCGATCAGCCAGCGCGCCTATGAGGTCGGGCCGGAATTCTTTGACGATTTCATGGGCGAGGATCCCGGCAACGCCCGGTTCTTTGCTGGCGGGGCGGGGGACCGGCTGCATTTCGATCTGCCGGGCTACGGGCTGCACAAGATGCGCGAGGCCGGGATCGAGGCGGAGTGGACGCGGCACTGCACCTATTCCGATCCGGAGCGGTTTTTCTCCTATCGCCGCTCCTGCCATGAGAAAGAGGCCGATTACGGGCGGCTGATCTCGGTGATCCGCCTCTGACATCGGTGAGATTCGGAAACAAACGGGCGCGATGCCCGAAATTGTCCTCCATTGGTCAAAAACCCGCCTCAATTCGGCAGCATGGTTTTCCTCAGGCACGCAGGGGGCACCTGCGCTGACAGGCAAAAGCAAAAAGACCAAGGAGCAGGACCATGACCAAGCAAAGCCGTTTCATCAAATCGGTCGTCGCCAACGCCAAGAGCGCCGAGGTGACACTGCCCTTCGCGCGCGGTGCCCGCCGTGCCGAGATGATCGCGCGCCGCAAGGGGCAGGCGGCGATTCTCAAGCGCGCCTGAAAAAGCACCTGAAAACCGCTCTCGATTCGCCAGAGATTCGGCGGATTGTGGCGGTAACGTTCAGAAATACCTGACAATCCTCGATAATGAGCCGGATTGACCGCGAAAAATCGGTCAAATCCGGTTTAATTTTGACAGATCCGGGGCATTGCGGCGTAGTCGTGTTCAACGAAATCGCAATGTCCTTCTGTCGTTGTTGGTGGGGGCCAACACGGATGTGACCAGCCTTCGAGGGGTGTTCACATGTCTAGCCTTCACGAGTCTTTCCGTTCCGTCGATCGTGCGGTTTCTCTGCAAATTTCCCGTAACGCCGGTTCTCTTCGGGACGGGCGACCTCGTCGCGCCTCTTCTCTCATGCGCAAATACGAGGTCGCCGCGTTGTCGCCGGATCTCTCAATCGCCTTCAACAGCCATATCGCTCCGGCCTCGCCGCTCTTCGAAGAGGCCGCGACTGCCTTTGCGCGCGGCACGCTGATGCCGACCGTGCGCGGCCCGGTGGCGATCGAGGATCTGCTGCCCGGCGATTATCTCGAAACCAGCGAGGGCGCGCAGCCGGTCACCTGGATCGGCTCTACGACCTATGTGCCCGGTGTCGACGAGGATGCCACCACGCTGGCCTCTATGGTGCGCATCACCTCGGATGCGTTTGGGCCGGGGCGCCCGATGGGCGACGTTCTGGTCGGTCCCGCCGCGCGCATGGTGCTCCGGCGCGGGCGGCTGAAATCGCTGATCGGGCAGGAAAAGGTTCTGGTGCCAGTGTCCGATTTCGCCGATGGCGACCGCATCGTACGCGTCCGCCCCGGCGGGGCGGTGCAGCTCTTCCACGTCATGCTGGGCCGGCACGCGACCATCCGAGTCGGCGGGATCGAGATGGAATCCTATCACCCGGGCAAGGCGCTGTCGCAGATCAACGGCGACAACACCCGGGCCTTCTTCCTCTCGATGTTCCCCAATATCGACGCGGTGCAGGATTTCGGCGAGCTCACCATGACCCGCACCTCGCGCGAGGTGATCGAGAGCCTGACGGCGGTGTGAGCCGACCGCTCAGGCGGAGCGGCTGAGCCGCTCTTCGAGCACGTCGAAAGGCACGCCCGGTTCGTCCTTGGCGCCGCGGATCACCAGCGATGTCTTGACGCTTCCGACATTCTCGGCGGTCAGCAGCTCTCCGGTCAGGAAGCTCTGGAAGGTCGAGAGATCGGGGGCGACGCATTTCAGGATGAAATCCACCTCGCCGTTCAGCATGTGACACTCGCGCACCAGCGGCCAGGCGCGGCAGCGCTCCTCAAAGGCGCGCAGGTCGCTCTCGGCCTGGCTTTGCAGCCCGACCATGGCAAAGACCTGCACCTCGAATCCCAGCTCGCGCGGGTCGACATCGGCGTGATAGCCACGGATGAAACCCTGTTCCTCCAGGGTGCGCACACGGCGCAGGCAGGGCGGGGCAGAGATGCCCACACGTTTGGCAAGTTCGACATTGGTCATGCGACCGTCGGCTTGCAGCTCGGCCAGAATCTTTCGGTCGATCGGATCGAGCCGGTTCCCAGGCATAGTCTTCCCTCATGTGAATTCGCGATTGTTATACCACCCCCAGCGCGCTGCGCAATAATGTTTCATATTCGCGAAACATTGTTAATCAATGGGTGTTTTGCCGCGTCAGTTTGCGTCTGGGGTTTGCGCCGCCCCGTGCGGTAGCTATATGCAGGGCGGAACGCGAATGTCACTGCTTGCGAGGCACCACCATGTCCGACACCCGCCACACCAAGGTTCTTATCATCGGGTCCGGCCCGGCCGGTTACACCGCCGGGGTCTATGCCTCCCGCGCGATGCTCGAGCCGCTTCTGGTGCAGGGTCTGGAGCCCGGCGGCCAGCTGACCACCACCACCGAGGTGGAGAACTGGCCCGGCCAGACCGAGATTCAAGGCCCCGAGCTGATGGTCAACATGGAGGCGCATGCGCGCGCCATGGGCACCGAGATCATCGGCGATATCATCAGCAAGCTGGAGCTCGAAAAGCGCCCCTTCGTGGCGCATGGCGACAGTGGAACGACCTACACCGCCGACGCGGTGATCCTCGCCACCGGCGCGCGGGCGAAATGGCTGGGGCTGCCTTCGGAAGACGCCTACAAGGGCTTTGGTGTCTCGGCCTGCGCCACCTGTGACGGGTTCTTCTATCGCGGGCAGGAGATCGTGGTGATCGGCGGCGGCAACACCGCCGTGGAAGAGGCGCTGTTCCTGACCAATTTCGCCTCGAAGGTGACGCTGATCCACCGCCGCGACGAGCTGCGCGCGGAAAAGATCCTTCAAGACCGGCTGCTCAAGCATGAAAAGATCGTGCCGCTTTGGCATCACCAGCTTGAGGAAGTCGTGGGCGAGGACAGCCCCAAGGGCGTGACTGCCGTGCGGGCCAAGGATGTGCGCACCGGCGCGATCACCGAGATCCCGTGCAAGGGTGTGTTTGTCGCCATCGGCCACGCGCCGGCGAACGAGCTGGTCAAGGATGTGCTGGAGACCCATATGGGCGGCTATGTGAAGACCCAGCCCGACAGCACCGCGACGTCGATCCCTGGCGTGTTCGCCGCCGGCGATCTGACCGACCACAAATACCGTCAGGCGGTGACCTCTGCCGGCATGGGCTGCATGGCCGCGCTTGAGGCCGAGCGCTGGCTGGCCGAGCAGGGCATCGACGAGGGCAAGGATGTCTCCGAGCCGCTGGGCTATGGTGCCGAAACGCCGGTCGCCGGGTGAGGCGAGCTGATATGCTGTCGATCGAAAGGGGCGTGCCGCGGGCGCGCCCTTTTTTCTGAGCTGGCGGTGCCCGATCTCCGGGCAGGCCGCCGTTGCATAACCGCCACGTCGGCGGGAATCGGCCCGGGCGCGAGATTTGGGGTTTCGCGGTTGCAGCATTCGTGCAATGCGTTCACTCGTGAACACACTTTGAGTCGCTTGCTATGTCAACGCCTGGTGCGAAACCGATCACGGATGAGGAAGGCCCGCTCTTCCATCTCCTGCGACAGCTCGATCTGTCGCCGGATGCGTCGCAGCGGCAAATCTCCTCGGCGATCGGCGTTTCTCTGGGGCGGCTCAATGCGCAACTTCGTGCCGCTGCCGAAGCCGGGTTCATCAAAGTCAGCGAACGTGCCGGGCCGGATCGGCGCCAGCGCTTCGCCTATACGCTGACCTCGCGCGGAGCGGCGGAAAAGGCCCGTTTGACGGACCGGTTCCTCGCGAGGAAACTCCTGGAATACCAGGTGCTCCATGCAGAACTGACCGGCTCTGCCAGCAGCTACATTCCACCCACTGACAGGAACAGATTGATGCAAAACTACCTTGCTCCCATTCCGGAGCTGTTCGTTTCCTACGACAGCGCCCAGAAGCTGAAGGTCGAAGCGGGGGATCTTATCTCGCATGACCTGACCCCGCGCCAGATCTGCGAT
Organism: Salipiger abyssi; assembly: GCF_017311415.1. Classification (GTDB taxonomy): domain Bacteria; phylum Pseudomonadota; class Alphaproteobacteria; order Rhodobacterales; family Rhodobacteraceae; genus Salipiger; species Salipiger abyssi_A. The sequence continues at coordinate 34,745 of NZ_JAEKIS010000019.1, forward strand.
CTCGAGCTGCTGATGAACGGCGGTTTCCACCCGCTCAAGGGCTTCCTGAGCGAGGAAGACTACGACGGCGTCGTCGAGAACATGCGCCTCGCCGACGGCGCGCTCTGGCCGATGCCGATCACGCTCGACGTGAGCGAAGCCTTTGCCGAAAAGATCGAGATCGACCAGGACATCGCCCTGCGCGACCAGGAAGGCGTGATCCTCGCCACCATGACCGTCACCGACAAATGGGTGCCGAACAAATCGCGCGAGGCCGAAAAGGTCTTTGGTGCCGACGACGATGCGCACCCGGCGGTCAACTACCTGCACAACACCGCCGGCAAGGTCTATCTGGGCGGTCCCATCACCGGCATCCAGCAGCCGGTGCATTACGATTTCCGCGCCCGCCGCGACACGCCCAACGAGCTGCGCGCCACCTTTCGCAAGCTCGGCTGGCGCAAGGTCGTGGCCTTCCAGACCCGTAACCCGCTACACCGCGCCCACCAGGAGCTGACCTTCCGCGCCGCGCGTGAAAGCCAGGCCAACCTGCTGATCCACCCGGTCGTCGGCATGACCAAACCGGGCGATGTCGATCACTTCACCCGCGTGCGCTGCTACGAGGCGGTTCTCGACAAGTACCCGGCCTCGACCACCACCATGTCGCTGCTGCCGCTCGCCATGCGCATGGCCGGCCCCCGCGAGGCGGTCTGGCACGGGCTGATCCGCAAGAACTATGGCGTGACCCATTTCATCGTCGGCCGCGACCACGCGGGCCCCGGCAAGAACTCGGCAGGCGAAGATTTCTACGGTCCCTATGACGCGCAGGAGCTCTTCAAGCAGCACGAGGAAGAGATGGGCATCGAAATGGTGCCGTTCAAACACATGGTCTATGTGGAAGAGCGCGCCCAGTACGAGCCCAACGACGAGATCGCCGACAAGGACAAGGTCAACATCCTGAACATCTCGGGCACCGAGCTGCGGCGTCGTCTTCAGGAAGGTCTCGAGATCCCCGAGTGGTTCTCTTTCCCCGAGGTTGTCGCCGAGCTGCGCAAGACCAAGCCGCCGCGCTCGCAGCAGGGGTTCACCGTGTTCTTCACCGGCTTCTCGGGCTCGGGCAAATCGACCATCGCCAACGCTCTGATGACCAAGCTGATGGAGATGGGCGGTCGTCCGGTGACGCTGCTCGACGGCGATATCGTGCGGAAGAACCTCAGCTCCGAGCTGGGTTTCTCGAAAGAGCACCGCGACCTGAACATCCGCCGCATCGGCTATGTCGCGTCCGAGATCACCAAGAACGGCGGTATCGCGATCTGCGCGCCCATCGCGCCCTACGCGGCCACCCGCCGTGCGGTGCGTGAGGATATCGAGCAGTTCGGCGCCTTTATCGAGGTGCATGTCGCAACCACGATCGAGGAATGCGAGCGTCGTGACCGCAAGGGGCTATACAAGCTGGCGCGTGAGGGCAAGATCAAGGAGTTCACCGGGATCTCCGACCCCTACGATGTGCCCGCCAACCCCGAGCTGCGTGTCGAGACCGAGAATGTCGATGTCGACAACTGCGCCCATCAGGTGGTGCTGAAGCTGGAAAGCATGGGGCTGATCGCCGGCATCTGAGCCGCGTCATACCTGACGAACGAGAGGGCCATGCACATTGTGCGTGGCCCTTTTCTTATGCCGGGTGAGGGGGCGCTGTGCGGGGCGGCCGCCGCTTTTGAGGCCGTTTGGGCCGTCTGGAATGGGTAGGGAGGATGAGCGCGGCAGCCGAACTCACGCGACGCGCCGCTCAGATGCGGAAGGATTTCGGTTGTCGTGATTTTCGGAGGGGTTTGGTAGCGGAGGAGGCTACCGATGCAATGTCTGCCAGCATCTAAGGCCGTCTAAAATACCATTTGTTCACAGCTACTTGATAAGCAAGCATGTCTGCTACCGTCTTGAAATGGGTGCCTAGTTCTGCCAGATTTCTTAGGCAGAGATTAGGCAGAGGGTTAGGACATGCGGGAAATCTATCGGCTAAGCGACAGGGCGGTGCGGGCAATCACAGGGCCAGAGCCGGGCAAGACGGTCATGCGCCTGAACGACGGCGGCGGGCTGTTCCTTCGCGTCACCAAACACAAGAGCAAGCAAGGCGTCGAACGCGTGTCGAAGTCATGGGAATTCTTCTTCACGTTGAACAGCAAGACTTCCTGCACCGGCCTTGGCCCCTATGCGCCGAACGATAAAGCACCCGGCCTGACGTTGAAGGCAGCGCGGGACAAAGCGCACGAACTCCGCAAGATCGTCGCCGAAGGTCGCAACCCCGTCGCAGAACGGAAGGCGGCACGGGCGAACGCCGACGTGCGGAAGGTCGTAACGTTCGCCGACGCGTTGGACGACTATACGAAGGGCGGGCGCGTTCAGGGTTTCAAGAGCGAACGCCACCGGCACAACTGGCGGGCCAGCATCGAAATCCATGCCCTGCCGAAGATTGGTGACATAGACGTTGGCGCGATTAGCCGTAACGACATTGAAAGCGTGCTGGAACCCCTGTGGGCAACCAAGACCGAAACCGCCCGCCGCGTTCGTATGCGGCTGTCGAAAGTCTTTGAATGGGCGATCTATAAGGGTTGGCGCGAAACCGACGACCCGTCTTCGCTTAGTATGCTTAAGGTCTGGATTGACAACCAAGGCGCAGCCGAAAAGAGCCACCACCCCGCATTGCCGTTGGAAGATATGCCCGCATGGTTCGGCGAACTGCGGAAGCGCGACGGTATGGCGGCGCGGGCGCTAGAACTTCTGGCCCTGTGCGCCGTGCGGCAGGACAACGTTATCAACGCGACATGGGACCAATTCCACGACCTAGACGGCGATAGCCCGACGTGGCGGATTTCGTCGCGCGACATGAAGGTGAAGACCGACAAGGACGGAAAGCCCCTGCCCGAACACCGTGTGCCGTTGCCGAAAGCCGCCGTCGAAATGCTCCGCAGGCTGCCGCGCGAAGCTAGCCCCCGTAAGAAGGATGGCAGGACATTGGTATTTCCCGCCCCGCGTGGTGGCGAACTTTCCACGGCAGGTATCCGCAAGGTCTTGGAGCGGATGCACAATGCGGAATTACGTGCCGGTCGGAAGGGATGGATTGACCCCAACGTGTTGACCAAGCCGGAAGACCCGAGCGAAGCCCCGCAACCGAAAATGGCTGTGCCCCATGGCTTCCGCAGCACCTTCAAGGACTACTGCGCGCAGCGTGGGTTCGACAATATCCAAAGCGAAATCGCTCTTGCCCACAACGTAGGCGACAAGGTGTTTCAAGCCTACCTTCGCACCGATCTTGTAGAGCAACGCCGCGCCATGATGAACGCATGGGCCGGATTCTGCCACGGCGACGAACCCACCGCCAACGTGGTTCAGCTTCGTGAGGCAACAGCATGACCGATAGCAGGCACGAAGACCTTGCCGCATTCATCGGTTGCACAGTCGCCGACGTTGAAACTGCATTCGGTGACTTGTTCGGCTTCGCGCTGTGGGCAGCGGAACGTTCGGAAACCGGGGTGGCAAAGAAGGAAGCGACGAACCTGCGCGCCATCGCCGATGAACTGGACAAAGTGCCCGGTTCCGATCTTAGCGACATGCGCGACGAATTACAGATGCGCGCCAAGGCCGCAGAGCATTTCACAGACAATCGCGCATACCCCGCGACCAAAGGCCGTAGGGAACGGGCGCGGGTTATCGCCTGCGCCGTAGCACGCGTTTTCGTGGCGACCGGGCGCAACATCGGCAAGGGCACGTCACAGAACGATGCGGGCGAACCAACGTCGAAATACGGGCAGGCGGTCAAGCAAGCCCTTGAACTGTATGGAATTCGGGCGAATTGGCGTCAGCCCGCGAAGGACGCAGCGGCCCAATATAGCAATACCAACTAACCCCCGATTTTTCATTTCAGTTGGCATTTTTTCAGGGCGCGGCGTTTCGGTCAATTTTCACACATGCCCCCATAGACATGTGAGGAACCTACCAATGAGCACCCCGACCACCGACGCTAGCAAGCCCGGCCCCACCTTCACCCCCGCGCAGCTTGTCCCGAACGCCCTTCTGCGAACCCCCGCCGTTTGCACCGTCACCGGCATGGCCCGCCCGACGCTCTATCAGGCGATGGCCGAAGGGCTGTTCCCCCGACCGATCAAACTTGGCGAAAAGTCTTCGGCGTGGCCTGCGTCCGAAGTGAACGCCGTGCTTGCCGCCCGCATCGCCGGTCGCAGCAACGACGAAATCCGCGAACTTGTCACCGAACTGACCGCCGCGCGCAAACTCCGCGTTTGACGCTATGGCAGCACCATACGCTGCCATTCTTCGTCGTAGTTATCTGAAAAACATAGATAAGTGCAGGGGCGCATTTACTTGCCTAAGCCCTGCCTAAGAACAGGCACGACATGACCGCGCAAACCGCATTAGAGAACATACCCCAAGAACTGCGGTCGTATCCTCAATGGGTATGCCACGACGCAGCAAAACGCCCGATCAATCCCCACACGGGGCAGCTAGCCGACGTGTCCGACCCTACGACATGGGGCAGCTTCGACCAAGCCCGCACAATAGCCGAAGCCGGGCGGTGCGCAGGCGTCGGCTTCGTGTTCACCGATAGCGATCCGTTCGTTGGTATTGACCTTGACGTGTCCGAAGGCTCGGGACCGTCCGACGGGCAACAACGCATCTTCGGGGCGTTCAACACCTACGCAGAACATTCGCCGTCCGCGCGTGGCCTGCATATTATCGCCAAGGGCAGGGTATCCGACGGCGGCGTGCGCAACAGCGCATTGGGCGTCGAAGTCTATTCGTCGGGCCGGTTCTTCACGTTTACGGGCAACGTTGTGCGTAGCGCACCGATTGCCGAATGCCAGCCACTTGTTGACGCGCTGTGCGCCGAAATCAGGCCACACCGGGACACAGGGGCGGGCGAAACGCCAAACCCATGCCCCGCGCCGCAGATCACCGACGAAACCTTGCGCGAACGCATCTGCGAAAGCGCCGCGAACCGGGACTACTACGAAGGCCGCGTGTCGGATTGGTCAGCCGCATACTTCGCCCTGATTTGCGCCGCGTGCCTCTTTTCCAGCGACGAAGCGCAGGTGCGCCGTATCGTTATGGCAAGCCCCTTGGTGCAGGACGCTCCGCCGAAGGGCCGTGAGACGCGGGCACAGAAGGCCGAACGCCTGTGGGCACGGGAATACGCCAGCGCCGCCCGCAGGGGCGCACAGGAACGGCAGGAACGCACGCAGGCGGTGGAGCATGGGCGACAACTGGCCGCTGGCCTGTCCGGGCAGCTAGCCCGCGCCACGGCCCCGGCACAGGGCCAGGACGAAAAGCCGGGCCGGTCGCTGCTACGTTCGGCCCGCGACCTGCAACACCGGCACTTCCCCGCGATCCGTTGGGCCGTGCCGAATGTCCTGCCCGAAGGTTTGACCATTTTTGCGGGCGTGCCCAAGGTCGGGAAAAGTTGGTTCGCCCTTGATGTTGCCCGCGCCAAAGCCGACGGCGATTGCGTGCTTGGGCAGCAATGCGACCGCGGCGACGTGTTGATGCTGGCCCTTGAAGACAACGAACGCCGGTTGCAGGACCGTTTTCGTCGGATCACAGGCGGGGGCGACTTCCCCGACAACCTCGACTACGCGACCGAATGGCCGCGCCTTGACGAAGGCGGCGTAGACTACGTTGCGAACTGGATTGAGGGTGCGGCGAACCCTTCGCTTATCGTCATTGACACGCTCGCCATGGTGAAGCCGGTGCCCACAGGGCGGAACAAATCGGCCTATGACCACGACGTGAGCGCGTTGAAGCCGCTGCACCGCCTTGCCAGCGAAAAACGCGTGGCAATCGTCGTGGTGACGCACACCCGGAAGGCGCAAGCCGACGAACCCGTAGAACGCGTAAGTTCGACACTTGGCCTAACCGGCGTCGCCGATACGATCATGCTTTTGGGGCGTGGCCCCCGCGAAGCTACCGGCATTCTCTATGCCCGTGGCCGGGACATTGCCGAATTTGAACTTGCGGTGAAGTTTGAAGATCACCGTTGGCAGGTCGAAGGCGACCCGAAGCTAGCCTTCGCAGGCGACACGCAGAAAATCCTAATCGACGCCATGACCAAGGGCGCAACCACGCCGAAGGAAATGGAAGAAGCGACCGGGCTTTCGGGCGAAAACGTGCGCCAAACCCTGCAACGTATGGTCAAGGCACAGCGCGTTTTCCGGCATGGCTACGGGAAGTATGCCTTGCCCGCATGGACCGACACCCCGGCTTTCCTCCTAGATACCCCCCATCACACTAGTCACAGTCACAATGGGTAGCCCTCTCTAGATACCCCCCGTCACAGTAGTAACAGAGAGAGTGACTGTGACGGCTGTGATTGTGATCCCTTAAAGAAAGGACCGCCCCGCCATGTATGTTCACGACGCAATCACCCATAGCAGGCTTTCGGACCTATTCGACATGGCCGAAGACATGATACTTGGACGCGGCTGCTATTCGCCCGACGTGGTGGAGCAAGTGCTTTTCGACCGATACATGTATTTCGTGTCGGCTTATCTGTCGGGATGCACGCAATATCTTCTGACCGAAGAGCGTTGTGCAGGCGAAAGCTTTATCTGCGAACTGTGCGAGAAAGCCGGGGCGACGAAGTTTCTGCGCTATAGCTACAAGATGGCCGAACAACTCATGGCGCAACCCCGCTTCTACTTCCCGAATTTTGAGCAAATGGCGACCGCAAAGTATCTGGACATGCTCAACAACATAGACGACGTTGACCGCCTGCGGTTTTCCGGCTTGGTGTTGTTCGCCGTTGCGCACATTCCCGGTGCCCGAAGCGACATGCGCCGCATTCTACGTCGTAGGGGCATTGACGGTGGCGAACGGTATATCCCGACGCTTGTTGCCGACGAAACCATGACGCAGCGTATCCGCGCGGTGCAGGGGTTGCCCCCTGTGGGGAAGGGCCGAAAGCGCATTCGCAAGCACGCGTAGAATATATGGTAGCCATATAGGCTGCCGATTTTCGGCATAACTACGTGTAACGAATCAGGATTTTCCCGACGCAGTTTCCCCGCCTATAGATTGCCTAAGAACAGTCTGAAATATCAACGCGCTTTCGTTCGCATAAACTATTTTTGTCTTCATTTGTCTATTTTGAAACTCATGCCTGAATTCGTTTGACCGCTTGGAATTGACCCGGCTTAGCTTTCGATAAGACGCCCATAATGGGCCGGAATTGACGGGTTCAGGCAATGGAAAACGCAGCACCTACAGCGGCATGGGGCAACACCCCCCACCCCCAAGAGGGGAAAGCCCGTCGTGTGCGCGTGAAGCTGGATAGCGTGACCGACGCCCGCAAGGAAATGGCGAAGCTATACCGCGAAGCCCGCGCCGGGAAAATCGACGTGCAGGACGCAAGCCGCTTGGCAAACATTCTCATGCTTATAGGTCGCATGATCGAAGGCAGCGACTTTGAGCGCCGCCTAGAAGCCCTTGAAGCGGGGGAACGGTAATGGCCTGCCCCGCAATCGCCGCACGCCTGAAACGGCTGGAAACCCGCAACCGACCGCCCGTCCGGGTTCACGGTTCCGTCGCGCGGTTCACGCCCCAAGGCCAGCTTATCGGCACCATGCCGAAGGGGCCGTGCATGATCGTGACCGACCACGGGTCCGACGACGAATGGCAGGCCGCGCTATTGGCGCAGCAAGCCCGACTTATCAACGAAGCAAGCGAAACAATCGCAGAAGAAGAAGGAAATAGGCACAATGCGTAGCGTCATGGGAAGCCCCGCAATCGGGCACGCAGAAGGGAATAGCGTTCATCTTGTCCCGTCGCGGGCAAACACGATCCAGAATTTGCGCACAAACACTTGGCTGCGCATCAAGCTTGGCGACCCGGCGAAGCTTCCGAGCGTGAAGAACGATCTTGAAGCCCTGTTTTCCAAGGTCACGGCGACGACCGAAAAGGCGCAGAAGCTAGCGGGCGACCGGACGCGCAACAAGGCGCAACAGCACATGGCCGCGCACGAACTTGCCGTGCAGCTTTCCAGCGACCTGCGGCGTCACGCCCAAATTTTCGGGAAGAAGGCCAATGAACTCAAAGACGACGGGCAGGCCGTCGCCGACGAAATCTTGGGACCGCGCGATAACTATGGCTATCTGCAATCCGAAATCCGGGGCTGGATCAGGGACCAAATCAAGACACCGGAAGGGATGCAGAAGGTATCCAACGCCTACAAGGTGGATTTGCAGGTCGCATCCACCATCTATTCTTCGCCGTCGTTTCTCATGGATATGACCGACCAATTGCATTCGACCATGCGCTTGAAAGCCGTCGAACTTTTCGCGCCGTCGGGCTTCAAGCTGTTGAATGAAGGTGTCGAACTTGCCGACAAGGTGCAGAACTACGAACGCGTCGTAGGCGACGTGCATTCGTCGTATTACTCGCACGAAGTCGTTGAAGCGGCACAGGCAAGCCGCGTCGAAGTCTAATGACCGCCGCGACGGACATAGCAAAGCTGGTCGCATGGATTGCGGCCAGTAGCCCGGCGAAGCGGCCCGCGCCGATGCACGGCTATGTGCAGGTGCCGCCCTATGCGTGCCTGTGGCCGATTGACCCCGCCGTTGCGGCCTATCCCGATTGGAGCGGGCTAGGGGAGCGCCAGTTGCCCTTGTGCGTGCCCACAGCAGCCCTAGCCGCCCCGGTGATGGATCAGCGCCTAGGCTGGTCCTGTGCGGCCCTGCCAGCCGTTTCCGAGCGCCTGCACCATATCATGCACCATGTGCCGGAAAGCCGATGGGACGTGCCCACCTGCCTAGCTGTGGGCATCACTTCGCCCGCAACCACGATCAACGCCGCCCTTGCCGCCGAAGGCTTGGCCGTAGACCTGACCGAAACCGCCTTGCTTGCCGTGCCGCTCTATACCGTTACCGCGTCGGATCGTGCCCGCACCCTTGAAGTCTGCCGCAGCACCTACGCCGTCGCCGTCTGACATAGCTACCCGAAGTGCCAAGGGCAACTGACCCCGGTTCGCGTTCAACGACGCAGCCGGGGTTTCTTTTCATTCGTCAGGCGCAGGACGCGGCGGGATATACGAAACTGGCCCCATTGTCTCAGCCCCTTCAAAGTAGAAAAGCCCAAATTCGTCGGCAAGTTTTTTGATAGCACTAGACTTCCAAATCACTTTCGGCCCGCCGTGGTTGATAGCCCAAGCAACCATTCCCGGCTTTGGGTCATCTATCATCAGGTCAAACCAAACCTTTTCATCGGGCTTCCAAACCACATTGTCGGGCAGCAATGCTTTGAGGAAAGGCGCGCACCTTGCAATGTCGCACCAAACTTCGGCAAGCGTGTCCCTCAAACCGACGTCTCTACTGGACATTGTGACAAGTCGATAAACCATCGCCGCCCACATGAACCAAGCGAACCGACGCATATTGATCTCATCTCTAGCGGCAGACTGTTTTTCAGCGCATTCAATGATGAAGTCATCTATCGAGAATGCCGAACCCTGTTGCTTTGCAACGTTGTGCATCGCGCCGACAATTGGAATCAGGTTTTGATACGCTACAAGCACATGCGCTTTTGTCGCGTTGTCCAATCCATCAAATAGTTCTTTGACGAAGTTCGCATAGTCAGCGTTCCCGCCGTTGAGTATTGCTCGCAACGGGTTCTCAGTCTTCTTTTTCAGGAACCCGAACATCAAATACCCCCGCATTTACAGCCATAGTGATCTAAGCACTTCGAGGGCGCGGTTGGGAAGAGTTTTCGGGCCGAACCCATGTCGTTCGACCGGACGGCGACCACAGAAGGGTGCGGCACGCGGTCACGTCTTCGTGAGCGCGTGCGGGGCTTTCGGGGCCGATTTAACGGCTGTCCGAACCTAGGCAATTCTTAGGCAGGGCGATTTTCTGCGAAATTTTCTTAGCTATTTCAATATGTTATAAGGGTAAATGGTAGCGGAGGAGGGACTTGAACCCCCGACACGCGGATTATGATTCCGCTGCTCTAACCAACTGAGCTACTCCGCCATACCGTGGAGCGGTGGGTATGATAGCGGGGGCAGAGCGTCAAGCAGAAAAATGCAGGGGCGGGCCGCAAAAGAAAGCCGCTCCGGACGGCGTGAAAAATACCTGCTCCTTGAGGCGGCAAAACCGTGTAGGATCGGGAGCCTGAGCCTTAGGGAGGAGGAATGATGAAACAGAAAGTCAGGTCTGTCGCGGTGGGTCTTCTGGTTGCGGGGGCATTGCCCGCGATGGCCGTGGCGCAGACGGTGAGCGACGTGCATTTCCCAAAGGGGCAATACGGCACGCATGTCAGCGGTCAGGTCACCGGCCACGATTACCACGACTACCGGCTGGGCGCGGGCGCGGGGCAGGAAATGTTTGTCGAGCTCGACAGCGGCGGCTCGGCCTATTTCAACATCCTGCCGCCGGGCAGCGACAATGTTGCGATCTACAACAGCTCGATCAATGGCAACGCCACCACGGTGACCCTGCCGGAAAAGGGCACCTATGTGATCCGCGTCTATCTGATGGGAAATGCCGAAGACAGCGGACAGACCGTGCCTTTTGAGCTCGACCTGTCGATCCAGTAGGCCGCACAGGGGAGATTGCGGGGCGGGATGCCCCGCAAGCCTATTTCACGATCTTTTCGTCGCGGACGAACATGTTGGCCCAGGCGCGGTCGACCAGCTCGGGCGTCATCTTGTAGGGCAGCCCTTCGAAATCGCACACCGCGATCATCTGATCGATCAGGAAGATTGGCTGATAGTTCGCATAGACATTGTTGATCGTCGGATATTTCGTCTTGAGCAGATGCACAAGCGAGGCTTCGTCGAGCTGCATCTTTCTCTTGCGGGCGACCAGCGCGAAGATCTTGAGGAAATCCTCTTGGTTCGGCCCGTCGATCTTGATCTTGAAGAAGATCCGCCGCAGCGCCGCCTTGTCGAAGATCTCGTTGGGGTGGAAGTTTGTGGAAAAGATCACCAGCGTGTCAAAGGGCACCTCGAATTTCTCGCCCGATTGCAGGGCGAGGATGTCCTTGTTCTCTTCCAGCGGCACGATCCAGCGGTTCACCAGCTTTTGCGGCGGTTCCGCCTGACGGCCGAGGTCGTCGACGATGAAGATGCCACCGGTGGCCTTGAGCTGAAGCGGCGCCTGATAGGTGCGCGCGGTGGGGTTGTAGACCAGGTCGAGCATGTCGAGCGACAGCTCGCCGCCGGTGATCACCGTGGGGCGCTCACACAGCACATAGCGCGTGTCGAAGCGCGTGGTGCGGCGCAGGCGCGAGGGGTCGTCCTCGGCGGATTCAGCGGCGGAATGCACGATCGGGTCGTAGACCGAGATCACCTGACCGGAATATTCGATGGCGCGGGGCACATAGATCTTGTCGCCCATCGCATCGCGGATGCCGTTCGAGATAGAGGATTTGCCGTTGCCCGGCGGGCCGTACATCAGGATCGACCGCCCGGATCCGACGGCCGGGCCGAGATGCGCGATCAGGTTTTCCGGCAGCACCAAATCGCCCATGGCGCCGACCAGCTGGTCGCGGGTGATCTGGACGTTGCGGATCGACTGGCGCTTAACCTGTTCGGCATAGAGATGCAGGGGCACCGGCATCGGGCCGAAATACTCCGATTGCGACAGCGCGTCGAGCGCGCGTGCCTTGCCGGAATCGGTAAGCTGATAGCTCATCTCGTTGCTGGCATTGGCGCTGAGCGTGCCCATCGCCTCCATAAGCCCCTGCGAGCGCCCCAGGTCGATAAGCTCCTGGGTGATGCCCATCGGCAGGCAGACCGCCTTGGCCAGCTCGCTCACCGTGTTGGCGTTCTTGCGGAAGATGGTCTTGAGCATGATGTCACGCATGAAGACCGATGAGAGGCTCATCTCATCCAGACGTTTCGGAGGAGGAGGCGCCATGACGGCGCTGGGTTCCATATTCATCTCTGCAAGGCCCCATTCGGATCTGTTGCCGTGTAAGAAACAACAGCTTTGTGGCAAGAGATGGGCCGGCCTTGGGAATTGCAGCGGCCTCCGCGCCGCGCGCAGGGGTCAGCTGCCGTAGAAAACGCCGAGGATCAGATAGAGCGCCAGCGTGCCGCCCAGGGCCATGCCCATGGGGAAGCGCTTGCCGCTCGACCAGCTTTTCCATTCGGGGGCGAGCCGTTGCAGCCCCGACCATTTCGCGATGCGGTGGCTCAGGAAGGCGGCCAGCAGCGTTGCGGCGAAGAGCGCGAGCAGAAAGCGCAGGTCGCCGACATGGATCATCGGCGCGGCGGCGGCGGCGAATTTCGCGTCGCCCGCGCCCATCACGCCGCCGGCGTTGAGTGCGATGCCCGCCACCAGAACCGCCGCGAAATGGGTGTAGCGCCAGAGATAGTCGTCGAAGGGCAGGGCGATCAGCCCGACCAGAACGAAGACGACGACGAGCGCCAGGTTGGCCTGGTTGGTGATCCGCAGCTCCCGCATGTCGGTAAAGCAGACATACAGGCAGAGCGGGATCACGAAAGGCGCGAACCAGAGCGCGGAGGCGGCGGAAATCGACAGCATCGGATCAGTTTGAAATGTTCGATTCCAGCGCGGCCAGCGCCGTCGCGGCCGCATCGAAATGTTGCGGATGGGTCTCGATCGCATCGCGCAGCAGCCCTTTGCCGATCTCGACATCGCCGCGCTTGACCGCCGAGAGACCCAGCGTGTGCAAGAGCTCGGCGCGTTCGACCTGGGTCATCTGCATGACCGGCAATGTGTAGTTGCCCTGGGCGCCGCGCGCCAGAACCAGATTGTTCTTTGCTGTGAACATCGACGGATCGTGGCGCAGCGTGTCGTAGAACATCTTTTCGGCGCCGGCATAGTCGCCGCGGCTCAGCTTGGAATAGCCCCAGTTGTTCAGCACCGGCGCGGGGCGCGTGGTGAGCCCCACGGCGGTCTCGTAAAAGCTGTCGGCCTTTTTCCAGTCCTTGTGACTGTCCGCGATCATCGCCTCCAGGCGGTAGCGCTGATAGGTCTCGTGGGTCGGGGGGATAGAGGTCAGAACCTGTTCGGCTTTTTCCCAGTCGTTATTGCGGATCAGCGCATCGGCGAGGGCCACGCGGTCCTCGTCGGTCGCCTCCTCATGCTCGACGACGCGGCCCCAGGCGATGGTGGCTTCCTGGCTGCGCTTTGCCCGTACCAGCGATTTGGCAAGGCCGCGCATCAGGTCGATCCGGCCCGGGTCGATCTTGTTGGCGCGCTGGAAATAGGCGGCCGCCTCCGTCGGGTCTGCTGCCTTGAGCATGACATCGTTCAGCCCGGCGCCGTCGATGGCGTTCACACCGGCGAATTCGCGGTCGACCGCGTCCTTGTCTATCGTCTTTTCACAGGCGGAAAGGGTGATAACCCCTGCGGCGCAGAGGATCACAAGGGTAGGGTGGCGCATTTGTTGCGTCCTTTTACTGCTCTTGCCTCATCAGCCGATGCGGTGGATCAGATAGGTTCCGCTGCCCCGCCGCTCGAGCCTGTATTCTTGTTCTTCGGCGTCAGCATAGCCCGGATTTTCAAATTTTGCGAGCGCCAAGCGCAGATTGTCGCGGATTGCGTCACTTTCGCCATTGTCGAGCGCGTAGGCACGCCGGAACACTTCCGCAGCCTCAGCGGTCTTTCCGCGTTCGATCAGCACGACGCCGAGATTGTTCCAGGCCTCTGCCCATTCGGGTTCCGCATCCACCGCCTTGCGCAGGAGCGTCTCCGACTGGTTCAGCCGCCCGAGCCCCAGATTGGCCGAACCCAGCGATGTCAGCACCTCTCCGGTCAGCCCGTGCTTGCCGGCGGCGCGGGTGTAGGCCTCGAGCGCCAGCTCGTATTCTCCCGCCTCCATCAGCTGATGGCCCACAATCAAGCCGTCCACCGCCTCGCCGCGCGGGTCGACGGCGGGCGCGTAGGTCGGGTTGTCGGACGCAAACGGGCCGCCTGTGGAACAGGCGGCCAGCAGCAGGCTCGTCAGGCAGGCGGTCAGGCCTAATTTCATCGCGTCACTTGAAGCTGATATTCCCGAGCTGTGTGATGCTCATCACCGACGGACCAACAAGAATGATCAGCAGCGGTGGCACCGTGAGCATCATAGTGGTCAGGGTCATCTTTGTCGGCAGTTTGTTTGCCTTTTCTTCGGCACGCATGACCCTTTTGTCACGCATTTCCGACGCATAGACCCGCAGCGCGTCGGCAATCGACGTCCCGAAGCTGGCCGCCTGGTTCAGAACGGTCACGAAAGAGGCAACGTCCTGCACGCCGCAGCGCTCACCCATGTCGCTGAGCACGCTGCGCTTGTCCTTGCCGGCCTTCATCTCGTGACTGATGATCTCGAATTCATCGGCCAGCGCCGGGTAGGAGGCGCGGATTTCTCTGGCAACGCGTACGATGGACTGGTCGAGCGACTGACCCGCCTCGACGCAGACCAGCATCATGTCGAGCGCGTCGGGAAAGCCTTCCTCGATCTGCTTCTTGCGCTCTTCGACGCGCTTGGTGATCCAGTATTTGGGCGCGAGGTAGCCGATGGCGCCGGGGCCGACGATGTAGATCAGCTTGGTTTGCAGCGTCGCGTCGGGGCCGTCCTTGAACAGAAAGTAATAGATCGTGCCCACGATCAGCAGCCCTATACCCAGCACCATCTGCGCCAAATAGTAGAGCCGCACCGCATCGCGGGTACGATAGCCCGCCTGCAACAGCTTGAGCCGCATCTGCCCGAGTTCCTCGGCGCTTTGCGGTTCGAGATACTGGGCGTATTTGTTGAGCTTTGCATGGCGGCGGTTGTCGCGCAGGATCGCTTTGGTTTCCGCGTCCATCCGGGCGCGACCGCTCTTGGCGAGCTTGTCCATCGGGTCGGGCTTCTGTTTCAGAAGCATCGGGATGGTGGCGAGGATCAGCAGAAGGGCCAGGCCCGCGACGACCATCAGCGGTCCCGCCGGGCCGAGCGCCTCGGTGATCATGGTTCCAAGTGTGTCGAACATGGCTGGGGCCTCTTCAGACTTTGATATTCACGAGCATCCGCATGACGATGATGTTCAACGTCAGGAAGATCGCCACGAGGAAACAGGCGGGAATGAACCAGGGGTGATCCATCACCTCGTCGTAGTAATGCGGGTCGGTCAGCTGGATGATCAGCAGCACGGCGACCGGAAAGCCCGAGAGGAACTTGCCCGACCATTGCGCCTCGGCGGTGATCGCCTTCACCCTGCGGAACAGCCGGAAGCGCGAGCGGATCACCTTGGCGAGCCCGTCGAGGATCTCCGCCAGGTTGCCGCCCGATTGCTGCTGGATCGAGACCGCCACGGCGAGGAAGCGCAGATCCTGCATGTCCAGCCGCTCGGCCATATGCTTGAGGCTTTCACCGATGTCGCGGCCATAGGTGGATTCGTCGGAAATCACGCCGAACTCGGTGGCCAGCGGATCCTTGATCTCGCGCGAGACGACCGCGATGGCCGAGCTGAACGGGTGACCCACCCGCAACGAGCGCACCATCAGTTCCACCGCGTCCGGAAGCTGTTCCTCGATCAGGGCAAGGCGTTTCTTGGCCTTGTGGTTGACCCACATGAACACGCCGCCGACGCCCATGCCGATCCCCATCACGAGGCGCACCGGCAGGCCGGCCTCGGTGCCGATGGTCAGGCCGAGAAAGGCAAAGACGCTGACACCCGCCATGATGCCGATCAGCTGGTTCGGAGTGAAGGCGAGGGCCGCCTTCTGCGCCCGGTCGGCGAGCAGCGAATAAAGCGGGATGCCGCGGCTTTCCAGGTGCTGGTCCATCTCCTTGCGGAGCTTGGCAAGCACCTGCTCGCGGTTGACGTTCTTGTCCAGCATCTCCAGCCGGCGGTTCACCCGGCTGTTGAGGCTGATAGAGCGCCCGAATGCCACGAGATAGACACCCTCGACGAGAACGAGGACGCCGAGGAAGATCAGACCATAGATGATCAGTTCTGCGGACAGCATGGCTTACTCCGGGCGGAAGGGTTCGTAGACCGACGGCGGGATATCGTAACCCCACATCTTGAAGCGCTCCGAATAATGGCTGCGCACGCCGGTGGCGGTGAAATGGCCGATGATCTTGTTGTCGGGTGTCAGGCCGACGCGCTGGAAGCGGAACAGCTCCTGCATCGAGATCACGTCGCCCTCCATGCCGGTGATCTCGGTGATCGAGGTCATCCGGCGCGAGCCGTCCTGAAGGCGCGAGGCCTGCACGATGAGGTTCACGGCCGAGGAGATCTGGCTGCGCATCGCCTTGAGCGGCATTTCCACGCCGGACATGGCGATCATGTTTTCCATCCGGCTGATGCCGTCGCGCGGGTTGTTGGCGTGGATGGTGGTCATCGAACCGTCATGGCCGGTATTCATGGCCTGAAGCATGTCGATCACTTCCTCGCCTCGCGTCTCGCCGACGATAATGCGGTCGGGGCGCATCCGCAGCGCGTTCTTGAGACAGTCGCGCGGCGTGACCGCACCCTTGCCCTCGACGTTTGGCGGACGGCTTTCCATCCGGCCCACATGGGTCTGCTGGAGCTGGAGTTCCGCAGTATCCTCGATGGTGAGGATGCGCTCGCTGTCGTCGATGAAGGAGGACAGCGCGTTGAGCGTGGTTGTCTTACCCGAACCGGTGCCGCCCGAAACGATCACGTTCAGGCGTGTGGCGACGGCGGCTTGCAGATATACCGCCATCTCTTCGCTGAAAGCGCCGAAATTAATGAGGTCGTCGATCGACAGCTTGTCTTTTTTGAACTTCCGGATCGACACCAGCGAGCCATCCACCGCAATCGGCGGGACCATGGCGTTGAAACGCGAGCCGTCGGCGAGACGGGCGTCGACATAGGGGTTGGATTCGTCGACCCGCCGGCCCACAGCCGAGACGATCTTGTCGATGATGCGCATCAGGTGGCGCTCGTCCTTGAACACCACATCCGAGAGCGTCAGTTTCCCCGCGCGTTCGATAAAGATCTGATGCGGCCCGTTGACGAGAATATCCGAGACGGTGTCGTCCTGAAGCAGCGTCTCAAGAGGGCCGAGCCCCTTGACCTCGTCATACAGTTCCTGGTTCAGCGTCGTGCGCTCTTCGCGGTTCAGAACGATGCTCTTGTCGTTCAGCGTCTCGGCGACGATGGCGCTGATTTCCTCGCGCAGCTCCTTCTCGCTGGCCTGGTCGATGGCCGCCAGGTTGAGGTTGTCGAGCAGTGCGCGGTGCAGTTCGAGCTTGATGTCGCCGAGCCGCTCCTTGCGCTTCTTTTCGCGGTCCTGCGGTTCGGCCTCGGCGGGCTTCTTTGCCATCGGCTTGCGCTGCGAAACCGGTTTTGGAGCTTTGGCCACGGGGGCCGGCCGGGGCGCTTCGGCGACCGGCGTGGCCTGCTTGACCGCGGTTTTTTTGTAACGTGAGAACATGGATCAGGCTCCTTCTCAGGCGGCTTCCGCATCGGTCTGGCCGATGCTGTGAAGCTCTGCCGCCAGTTTGGCGATATCCTTGCGCAGCGGGTTCTTGGGCGCGCTGGCTGCCAGCGGCATGCCGTGATCGCCGGCCATGGCCACGGCCTTGCCGCCATCGGGCAGATGCACGTCGAGGCGGATGCCGAGGCTTTCGGCCATGCGCTTGGCGCGGCTCTTGCCCTGAAGATCGGTGAATTTCGGCGCCCGGTTGAGCACAAAGCGCAGCTTGTCGATCGGCAGTTCCTCGGCCTGGAGCGCGCGCTTGAGCCGCAGCGTGTTCTGGGCCGAGCGCATGTCGAGTTCGAGGAGGGCGAAATAGACCTGTGCTTCAAGCAGCACGGTCTCTGTCCATTGCACCAGGGTGCCCGGCATGTCGACGACGACGTAGTCGAAATGCTCGCGGGCCACGTCGAGCAGGGCTTTCACTTCCTCTGGGGTGATCATGTCGAGCGGGATCACATCCGCCGGCGATGTCAGAACCTGAAGCTTGTCCTCAAAGGTCACCAGCGCCTGGCCGAAGCTGTCGCCGTCCATTGCGTCGATATCGCTCAGCAGTTCCAGCACCGCTTCGCGGCGCGGCAAATCGAGATAGGTGGCGACCGAGCCGAATTGCAGCCCGAAATCGAGCAGGCAGACGCGCGGCGCGTGGTCCTTGCTGATTGTGGCGAGCTCCCATGCGAGGTTGACCGCGAATGTGGTCGCGCCGCATCCGCCGCACATGCCCTGTGCGGCGATCAACACACCGTCGCCGCCGCCCGACAGCTGCACACCCTCGCGCGCCTGAGCCGCCGTCGGCCGCTGGCGCAGCCGCTCGACCGCGGCTGCCAGCTCGCCCTCGGGAAGCGGGTAGGGGACAAATTCGTCGGCGCCGCCGCGCAGCAGCTGGTGAAGTGCCGCCGGGGTCACATCCTCGGCGATCAGGACGACCTTCACATTGCGCTGCTTGGCGGCGGCGATCACCTCCGACAGCAGGCCAAGCTCGTCCTCATCCTCTTCGTCGATGGCAAGGGCAACGAATTCAATGCCTTGAGCGTCGGGCTGGCGCAGAAAGGCCAGCGCCTCGCCAAAGCCGAGATCGCCCCAGCCTTCGCCAAGCATGTCTTCCATATCCTCGATGAGAAGATCGAAATCCTGCACGTTCCGGCTGATCGTGCAGGCGACGATCGGGCTTGGATCGCTTTGCAGCGCAGTACTACTCGTCATTGCCTCTCATCCTTTACCTTTTAGGGCGGTCCCGGACGGCAAAGGTAAAGGCAGTCGAATAGGCTTTTACCCGCTTCCAGGGCCCTTGCTCCGAGTCGCCCCGGCGCAATTCTCCCTTCTCGGGTAAGATCCTTTAAAATGTGGGCAACATTTGGGCCGAAAAACCGTAATTGTACGGTATTGCCGGACGATATCAGTGCGGCGCGACTAGGAGTCGTCGCCGCCCCCGCCGGTGCCCGAAAGCGTGCTCGCTTGGGTGGCGCTGCGAACATATTCGCGATAAATCACCTCGGCATATTTGCCGTCGAGCACGTTGGGATGGCCTTTCACGAAGCCAGACACCTCGGTTACCGTGCGCCGGTTACGCCGTTCGCGCCCCTGGGTCACAATGAGCGGCTGCGATTCGCCGTAGGACACCACCGCTTCGAGCCGCGAACGCGAAATGCCCTGGCTGGCGAGATAGGCCACCGCAGCCTGAGCCCGGGCCATGCCCAGTCGCTTGTTGTAGCTGTCGGAGCCGACCAGATCGGTATGGCCATAGACGCGGAATCGCACTTCGGGGAACTGGCGGATCCAGTTGGCCTGTTCACGCAGCGTGTTGCGCGCGCCGACATCGAGCTGGGCGCTGTTGAAGGCGAAATTCACCATCGTCGGCACTTCCTGCGCGAAGCGCTTGCCGAGATCGAAGACATAGGCCTTTTCGCCGTTCATGATCTGGGTGTTGTTCATCGTGGCATTGCCGAAATCGCCGTTGTCAGCGACCGAGCCCGCCTCCTCGAAGAACTGGTTCCGCACCGGATCGGCGCCAGGGCCGCCGCAGGCCGCAAGGAGCCCAAGGCCAAGCCCGGCCACGCTATACCTGATCATTCTGCTGCGCCCCCGCATCGTCATCAGTCCATCACATAGCCATAAGAGCCGGTGAAATCCTGCTTGGCAACCTCTGCCGCGCCGCCGGATGTCGGGCTTCTTTCGTCGGATGCGGTGCGACCGAACAGGAACAGGTCTTTTTCGGTCGGCGGCCGCACGCGGTCGGTCGGCAGGGCCAGCGCCTCGCCCCGGGTCGGGGTGACGAGATGCGGTGTGACGATGATCACAAGCTCTGACTGTTCGCGCTGATACTCGGCGCTGCGGAACAGTGCGCCCAGAACCGGGATGTCGCCGAGCCACGGCACCTGGCCGTTGAGATCACGGAAATCGTCCTGAAGCAGGCCGGCGATGGCAAAGCTCTCGCCGTCACGCATCTCGACCGTTGTCGAAACCTCGCGGCGACGGAAGGCGTCGACGCTGAGCGAGTCGAGCACCACGCCGTTGGCGCTGTCGATCGAGGACACCGCGCCGATGAGCTCCAGATTGATCAGGTCGCCATCGACGACGCGCGGGATAAAGTTCAGCTCGACGCCGAAGGGTTTGTACTCGATCGTCACCACACCATCGCCCTGCGACACCGGAATAGGGTATTCGCCGCCGGCGAGGAATTTCGCCTCCTGCCCCGAAAGAGCGGTCAGGTTGGGTTCGGCCAGAGTGCGGGAAACACCTTTGCTTTCAAGGGCTTCCAGAAGAATTCCCACTTCGAGCCCGCCGGCGTCAAAGCCGAGGAGCAGGGCGCCCTGATCGTCGCCGCTGACCTCGACCGGACTGCCGAGCCCGTTATTGCCGCTCAGCCAGGTGCCGGTTTCGGTGGCGAGATCGACGTCATCGCCGAAGATCGTGCCGCCAAGCGCCAGCGACGAGCGCAGCGCCTTGGATACCGAGCGCTGCATCTCCGCGAAGCGCACCTTCAGCATCACCTGCTGGACGCCGCCCACGGTCATCAGATTCGAAACCCGTTCGGGCGCGTAGCGCTGGGCGAGATCGAGGGCCCGTTGAAGCTTTTGCGCGCTCGACACGGTGCCGGACAGGACGATGCCGTCATTCGCGGTGCGCACTTCGATTGTCTCGTTGGGCAGGATCTGGCGCAGGCGTTCCTTGAATTCGGTCACATCGGCGGCGACGCGCACGTCCACATTGGTGATCAGCTGGCCATTCGCGTCGAAAATCGAAAGCGTCGTCGTCCCGGGCGTTTTGCCCAGCACATAGATGGTGCGGTCGGACAGCGACGAGATATCAGCGATGTTGGGGTTGGCGATAGACAGTTCCGCGAAAGGCGATCCGCTCTCGACAACCACCGCGCGGTTCATCGGCACGCTCAGAACGCTTTCGGTGCCGGTTCGGACAACTCGCAGGTTTTCCGCCTGAGCGGGGAGGGCGAGCGGGCTCGCCACCAGAGTCAGCCCGCAAAGGGCCGCCTTGAGAAACTTGTCAATTGTCATGTGACCTGCCTTTCGATCACGCCTCGGAAGCAGGTCTTGGCGCCTGCATTTCCCGCGACTTTGCGTCAGTTTCGGTTTTTTTGCAAGAATCAAAGGCTTCGGCGCCGTCCCTTATGTGGGTATCTCGCAACATGCTGCGTTGCAGAGCTGGCGGCAGCGCGCGAGGCGCCGTTGGGCGCCTCGCGTTCAAGTGTCTGAATTCGTTAACTCAGTTTGTGCAGGGGATCGGGATCTCGACGACCTCGGACCCGCGCCGCACACGGGTGGTGCAAACCTCTGCGGCCTGCCTCTGGGCCTGCTGTTCGATCTCTCCGAGCCCCAGCAGCGAACGCTGATCCACCTCGATGACATCGGCCACCGTCTCGTCATTGGTTCCCATCAGCGAGAGCGACAGCCGGCCGGTGCTCTGCGCCTGCGCCAGCCCAGCCACCTGTTGCGGGCTGATTGCCACGGTCACGGTGCGCGCGATCGACGCGTTGGCACTGTCTGCGACGGCCGTCTGGTCGATGGCGATGAGGCGGATGCCGGTTTCGATCAGACGGGTGACATCGCCGCGCGGCAGGTTGGGGTCGCCGCCGGGCATGCGGCCCGTCCAGTAGATATCGACACGGTCTCCGGGGCGCAGAAACCCCGACACACCCGAGGTCACATCGACCTTGATGGCAAAGGCACGTTCTCCGGTTTTCAAGCGCGAGGTCAGACCGGCATCGCCGCCGGGTTCGCTCACGCGCGTGTTCAGTACCGCGTCGAACTTGTCCATGGCATGCAGAACCACGCGCGGTTCGTCGCCGTCGGAGAAAAGCGGGCTTTTCTCATCGAAAATACCCGCAGGCATGATCTCCGTCGGCCACGGCGCAAGGCGCACATCTTCTTCGGTGATCACTTCGCCGTATTTCAACGCGCGGGTCGCCACATAGATCGGATGGGTCGGTACTGCTTTCACAGCCTTCTGACGCTCGTGCTGGAGCGCGTTCTGATATGCGCCAAACTGCTTTTGCGCCAGATGAACGGCAAAGCCGGCAAGGCCCAGGCCCGCGATCAGCACAAGTCCGAATACCAGTCGCATAATTCTACCTCTCGGGTTTCGCCTTGGGATGCGCGCCATCGTTTACGAAGCGCGGTCAATTCCCTGACTAGTCGATGATTATGGCCATAAGTGGGCCGCCGCGTAGCGGTTTCTGGGCGAGCGCGGTGGCTTGCCTGTCGACGGTCCGGCCGGTCCCAGAACGCAAAAGGCCGCTTCGAATTCGAAGCGGGCCTTTTGCGATTCATTGCTCAGCAGGGCTATTCGGGCGTTTCTTCGGTGGGGAACAGGCGCGCCTGTTCTTGTGCCATTGCCCCTCCGGCGGCCTCATCCATCGCCGCACTGTTGTCGCGGATCTGGTAAAAGGAGATCGCCGACATTACGACCACCGACGCGGTCAGGATAACCCAGTCGACGGTCACGGCGCCGGACTCATTCTGGAAAAAAGTTCTCAGCATCCGAAGCATTTCCAGACCCTCAATACCGAACCGGTCACATTTCGTCTTGTCTGTTCAGCGGGTTCCCGCCGGACCGGTTCGAGCCGGTCCGGCGGTGAAAATGACGGCTGTCTATCAGTCCGGTGCGGTGTAGTCGGTGCCGAACAGCGTGGTGCCTTCGCCCTGGATGGCAGTGCCGGCGGCGGAGATCATGGCGTCCGAGTTGTCGGAAATGGTGGTGTAGGCGCCGATCGCCATTGCGACCACGGCTGCGGTCAGCACGACCCAGTCAACCGTCACAGCACCGTCTTCGTCGTTGCGGAAGTTTTTGATGAAATTCAGCATGTCTCTCTCCGTAGGTAAGATATTGTCTTCTGTTGCTCACATCACCGCGTCGGACCGTTGTCTGGGCCTCTCTCATTGCCCCGTCCCGCTGCGGTATGAGGAGATATAGCCCCCGGAATCAGGCAGGAATTGGGCACAATTGGTTTGATTTTGTAGTTTGACGGGAATTTTGCCGGGGGGCGAGGTAAGTCATTGAAATGTAAAGTTTTAAAAATCTATTTTCCTGAATATTAGTAGTTCGCGCGTTGTTTTCCGGCGAAAATGGCACGGCACTGCATCGATTATGTCAACGATGTTGGCCCAAAGCGGCCTTTGTGTCAGACTGGTCGCAAAGAGAACAGACCAGAGGCAGGTCGAGCGATGTTCCGAACCATGGGTCTGATGGCGCTAGTGGCCGTCTTCTGCGCCGGTGTGCTGCCGGCGGACTCTCCGCCGCCTTTTCCGGAGTTTTCCGCCAAGCGCGTGAAACCGCCGAAACCGGGCGCCAAAAAGCGGGTCACGGTACAGATCGCGCCGGTTTCAGGAACGAAACCGGCGGCGCCGGTCGCGGAGAACGCCGCGCCCTCCGGTCGCGCCGGCGGGGAGGGCTCGTTCCCGTGGTTCTGGGAAACGGTCTCCCCGACGCTGGCGGCGAGCGGGCCGGGGCGGCTGGAACCGGCGTTGGTCAAGCTTTCTGCGCCGCCGCAGGGCCGCGGCGTGGCGGCGCCGCGGCTTCAGGATCTCCAGGGGCTGGCGCAGGCGCATGGCATTGAACTGCTGAAATCCACCGTGGGCACCCGCGTCTCGCCGGCGCTCGCTCTGGCGGTGATGTCGGTAGAATCGGGCGGGCGCGCCGATGCGGTGAGCGGTGCCGGCGCGCAGGGGCTGATGCAGCTGATGCCGGCCACCGCCAAACGCTTCGGCGTGCAGGATGCCTTCGACCCGGCGGACAATATCCGCGGCGGCGTGGCCTTTCTCGACTTCCTGATGCAGACCTTCGACGGCGACCCGATCCTGGTGCTGGCCGGCTACAATGCCGGCGAGAATTCGATCCCCAAACACGACGGTGTGCCGCTCTATGCGGAAACCCGCGATTACGTGCCCAAGGTGCTGGCCGCCTTCAGCGTGGCGCGGGGCCTCTGCCTGACCCCGCCGCAGCTGATCTCCGACGGCTGCGTGTTCCGCCTCGCCGCGAACTGACCGGTGCGCGCGCCCGGGCTTTCATCTTTCGATAAATACTCCAGCGCCCTCTCCATCCCGGCAGGACGTCCGGGCAGCGGCGCCGGTCAGCCGCGCAGAACCGCACCGGGGTTCATGATGCCCCTCGGGTCCAGTGCCGCTTTGATGGCGCGCATCGCCGCCAGTTTTGCCGGATCGCCGTAACGCTCCAGATCCTCGACCTTGAGCCGGCCGATGCCGTGCTCGGCGCTCACCGAGCCGTCCATCTCATGCACCAGATCGTGCACCGCATGCTTGATCTCGTCGCGCTGGTTGACATGCTCCTCGCGCCGCTGGCCCGGCGCGGGAAAGACATTGTAATGCAGGTTGCCGTCGCCGAGATGGCCGAAACAGTTGATCCGGAACTCCCCCAGCCGCGCCAGCATCGGCGCGCCACGGTCGATGAACTCCGGCACCGCGCCCAGCGGCAGCGAGATATCGTGCGAGGCGATGGCGCCGATGACCCGGTTGGCCTCGGGGATGCGCTCGCGGATCGCCCAGAAATCCTGACGCTGCTGCTCGGACTGCGCAACGATCCCGTCGATGACCAGATCTGCCGCGAACCCGGCGGCGAACAGCGCCTCCAGCGCCGCCTCCGGGTCGAGCCCGCGCGCCAGCCCCAGCTCGACCAGAACGCACCAGTCCGGCGGCTCGGGCCAAGGCTGGCGCAGCTCCGGCAGCGCCTCGGTCAGAAAGTCGAGCCCCTGACGCGAGATCAGCTCGAAGGCGCTGATGCCCTCGCCAAGCTGGTCGCGGGCGATGGCCAGCAGCTCCAGCGCGGCGGCGGGGCCTGCGACGGTAAAGAGCGCGGTGCCGGTGGCGGCGGGGATCGGCGCGAGCTTCAGCGCGGCGGCGGTGATCAGTCCCAGCGTGCCCTCGGCGCCGATCAGCAGGTTGCGCAGATCGTAGCCGGTATTGTCCTTGCGCAGCCGTTTCAGCCCGTGCCAGACCGTGCCGTCCGGCAGCACCGCCTCGAGCCCCAGAACCTGGTCGCGGGCATTGCCGTAGCGCAGTACGTTGACGCCGCCGGCATTGGTCGCCAGCAGCCCGCCGATGCGCGCGGTGCCCTCCGAGGCGAGGGAGAGCGGAAACAGCCGTCCGGCCTCGCGCGCGGCCCGCTGCACATCGGAGAGCACCGCGCCCGCCTCGGCGAGCGCGACGTTTTCCTGCGGATAGACGGCGCGGATCGCGTTCATGCGCTCCAGCGAGATCAGCAGCGGCGCCGGGCCTTCCGGTGCGATCTGGCCGCCGACCAGCCCGGTGCCGCCGCCGAAGGGAAGGACGCCGACCCGCGCATCGTTGCAGGCCCGCAGGATGGTTGACGCCTCATCGGAGCTGCGGGGCAGGGCGACCCAGCCCGAGCAGCCGTGCCAGCGCCCGCGCGGTTCTTCGAGATAGCGCGGCTCGGCGCGGCGCAGGGTGTTGTCGGGCAGGCGGGATGCAAGACGTTCGGCAAAGCCGTCATCGGCGGGGGTCAGGGTCATGGTCGGTCCTCTCGGCGGCAGAGTGGTCCGGTTTTGCGGCGATGCCAAGGGGAGCGGTGTGCAAATCTTTTGATGAAAAGATTTGCAAATTCTTTTCAAAGAATTTGCCTCGCTGATCCCGGATCAGTCGCGCAGCCAGGCCGGTTGCAGTACCACCACGGTCGGGCGCGGCGGCAGATCGCGCAGGCTGACCACCAGCTCGGCTCCATTGCGCCTGTCGATGGCGAATGTATCGGAGACATCGTCGAGAAACCGGCTCAGCGACTGGCCGGAAAACCAGTGCATCGGCAGGATGATCGAGCTCTTCAGCCGCTCCACCACCCGCACCATCGCGTCGAGCCCCATGGTATAGCCGCCATCCACCGGCACCATCAGCACATCGAGCCGCCCAAGTGCCGCATATTGCGCATCGTTGGGTTCGTGATGCAGGTGCCCGAGATGGCCGATGCAGAGCCCCTCGACCTCGAAGACGAAGATCGAATTGCCCTTCTCCTCGACCCCGCCCATGGCCGAGCGGATATCGGTCGAGACATTGCGCACCAGCATTTCGCCGAGGTCGAGATGATGCTCGATACCTTCGCCGAACGCGCCCCAGCCGGGCAGCACATGCGGGATCGCCGGGTCTGGATTGGCGGTCCAGTGGGTGCCGTGGGCGTGGTTCATCGTGACGATATCGGGGATCAGTTCGGTATTGCCGATGAACCCGGTGTAGTCGGTCACCGCCTCCAGCCCGCCGCGCGTCTGGATCAGGAAACTGGCATGGGCGATATACTGGATGCGCACCGAGAACTCGGGCACCGGATCGGTCCAGGCGGCCTTGTGCAGGTAGCGCAGCCCGGGATCGGCATCGGCGATGGCGATGCAATGGGACGGGCGTCTCTGCTGCTGCGCGCTCGCGGGCAGGGCGGCGGTCAGCAGCAGGCTCAGGATCAGGCCGAGGCGCAGCATGGGCGGGTCTCCTTGTTGCGTGGGCTCAGCCTAGCAGGGAAACCGCGCCGCGCATCTGACATTTGCGTTGGTGCGGCGCGGTGCGCCGCAGGGGGAGTATTTTTCGGAAAGATGAAGGCCGGGGGCTGCGTCAGCCGGGCAGCGTCATGGCGAGGCCGGTGAGCCAGAGGCCCGCGCCGAAGGAGAGATGGCTGACGGCGCTGCGGCGGCGGGCGAGCCAGGGGGCGGGTGTGTTGCGCGCCGCGAGCCCGGCGCCGAGGCAGGGCTGGAGCAGCAGAAACGGCGCGGCCAGTGTCAGCAGCCCGAAGCCGAGCGCGGGAAGCGGCGTCGGGGCCGCGAGCCAGCCGGGTGTGACGATCCAGAGAAACAGTGCGGCGAAGGCGATGCCGGTGACATAGTGCAGCGCCCAGCCCAGGGCGCGCTCGCCGGGGATCTGCGGGCTTTGCGCGATGGGGCGGTGGACCAGCCGGCCCCGGGGCAGATGGCCGAGCCAGCGGCCCAGCAGCGCGTAGTCGAGACCGGATATGCCCAGCACGCGTTTGCGGACAAGCGCGGTCAGATCCATGACCAGCGTCGCGCCGATGCCCAGGATCAGGGCCGAGAAGAGCAGGGTGAAAAGGTTGGGGGCGGGGGTCGGCATCGTGACGGGCTCCTTGCAGAATCAGGCGATGCCCGTCGATATGCCACTTCAAGTCAACTTGAGGTCAAGCCCATGCTCGACATTGCCGAGGTCGCGCGGCAGAGCGGCATTCCCGCCTCGACGCTGCGCTATTACGAGGAGCAGGGGCTGATCCGCTCCGCCGGGCGGCGGGGGCTGCGGCGGATCTTCGAGCCCGATGTGCTCACCCGGCTGTCGCTGATTTCGCTCGGGCAGATCGCCGGGTTCTCGCTGGCGGAGATCGCAGAGATCCTGCGCGATCACGAGGCGCCGGCGATTGCGCGCGAGCGGCTGCTCGACAAGGCCGATGCGCTGGATCTGCGCATCCGCGAACTGACCGCGCTGCGCGACGGGCTACGCCATACCGCGCGCTGCACCGCGCCCAGCCACTTGGAATGTCCGAGCTTTCGCCGGCTGATGCGCGTGGCGCTCGCCCATGCCGCGCGGCGCAGGCGGGCGGCGGCGAGGGCGGCGGATTAGGTCCGCTCAGCCCACCTGGGTCTTGCCGCGCCGGTCGCCGCGCAGCGCCGCATAAAGCACATGGGTGCGCCAGCGCCCGTTGATCTGGAGATAGCTCTGCGCCACGCCCTCGTATTTGAAGCCCGAGCGCTCCAGCAGCCCGCGCGAGGCGACATTCTCCGGCAGGCAGGCGGCCTCGATCCGGCTCAGGTCGAGCCGTTCGAAAGCGTGATGCACCAGTGCCGCAATGGTCTCGCGCATATAGCCCTGGCGCGCATAGGGCTGGCCGGTCCAGTAGCCCAGCACCCCCGATTGCGCCGGGCCGCGGCGGATATTGTCGAGTGTGATGGCGCCCAGGAGCTGCTCGTCCTCGCGGCGGAAGATGAAGAGCGGTATGGCCGTGCCGCCGGCGATGGAGCGATTGGCCCAGTAGACCCGGTTGGTAAAGGCGCGACGGGTGAGGTGATCGGGCGCCCAGGAGGGCTCCCACGGTGTCAGGTAGCCGCGGCTCTCCACGCGCAGCGTCACCCAGTTGGTGAAATCGCCGTGCTGCGGCGGGCGCAGCACCAGCCGCTCGGTGTCGAGCCGGAGCTTGCGCCGCCTCGCCAGCATCACGCCGCCCGGCGGGCCTGCAACGCCTCCAGCCCCGGGGCGCCGCTGACCGGCCCGTAAAGCGCCAGCGCCGCCGGGGCGCGCGCCGCCATGTCTTCGGCAAAGAGCCGCACGTCGCCGGTGGTGACGTTGTCGATCCGCGCCACGGTTTCCTCGATGGGCGGCACCTTGCCCCAGATCTGCACCATGCGCGCCATGCGCTCGGCGCGGGAAGACGAGCTTTCCAGCCCCATCAGCAGCCCGGCCTTCATCTGGGCGCGGGCACGGGCGATTTCCTCGGGGCTGAGATCCTCGGCGGCGCGCTTCATCTCGTCGATGGTCAGCCCCGCCAGCGCGGCCAGTTCCTCGCCGCTGGTGCCGGCATAGATCGTGGTCAGCCCGGTATCCGCATAGGCGCCGGTCTGTGCGAAGATTGTGTAGCAGAGCCCGCGCTTCTCGCGGATCTCCTGGAAGAGGCGCGAGGACATGCCGCCGCCGAGCGCGATGGCATAGATCTGTGCGGTGTAGAAGCCCGGATCGCGATAGCCCGGCCCGTCGAAGGCGAGGGCGAAATGCGCCTGTTCCAGCGCTTTCTCGTGGCGGGTCTCGCCGCCGATGAAGCGGGCGGGCTCGGGCGCGGCGGCACGGCGCGGCGCGAGATCGCCAAAGATCGCCTCGGCCTGTTCCACCAGCGCCGCGTGATCGACGGCGCCTGCCGCCGACAGGATCATCTGATCCGGCCCGTAATGCTCGGTGACGAAGGTTTCGAGATCTTCGCGCCCGAAGCCGCGCACATTGGCCGCCTCGCCGAGGATCGTGCGCCCCAGCGGCTGGCCCTGATAGGCGCGCTCCTGCAACCAGTCGAAGATCACGTCGTCGGGGGTATCCAGCGCCTGGCCGATCTCCTGAAGGATCACATGGCGCTCGGTCTCGATCTCGCGCCCGTCGAACACCGGGTTGAGCAGGATGTCGGAGATCACGTCCATCGCCAGCCTGGTGTCGTTCTCAAGCACGCGGGCGTAATAGGCGGTCACCTCGCGCGAGGTATAGGCGTTGATATAGCCGCCGACATCCTCGATGGCCTCGGCGATCTGCAAGGCGCTGCGGGTCTTGGTGCCCTTGAAGGCCATATGTTCGAGGAAATGCGCGACGCCGTTCTGTTCGAGCCGCTCGTTGCGACCACCGGCGGTGACCCAGATGCCGAGCGAGGCCGATTGCAGCCCGTCCATCGGCTCGGAGACGATGCGCAGGCCATTCTTGAGGGTGGTGAGTTCTACGGTCACTTGGCAAGACGCTCCCGGATGAGGGTTTCCAGCGCGCCGAGATCGTTGGCGACGCGGGTGACGCGCTCGGGGCGGTCGAAGAGATCGGCCATGCGCTCGGGCAGGGGCGGGCGGATGCCGCTGGCTTTTTCCACCGCGTCGGGGAATTTCGCCGGATGCGCGGTGGCCAGCGTGATCATCGGGGTGTCGGGCACCCGGTGCTCCTCGGCCACCTTCACGCCGATGGCGGAATGCGGGCAGAGCAGCTCGCCCATGGAGGCATGCGCCTTGGCGATGGTGGCGAGCGTTTCCTCTTCCGAGGCGCGGCCACTCTCGAAATGCTCGCGCAGGGCCTGCAACGCGCCCTGGCTGACGTTGAAGCCGCCGTCTTTCAGCTCGTCCATGAGCTGCGCCACCGCATTGCCGTCGCGCCCGTAAGCGTCGAAGAGGGCGCGTTCGAAATTCGAGCTGACCTGAATGTCCATGCTGGGGCTGATCGAGGGGAAGACTTCGCCCTTGGCATAAGAGCCCGATGAGAGGCAGCGGTGCAGGATGTCGTTCTGGTTCGTGGCGACCACCAGCCGGTCGATGGGCAGGCCCATCTTCTTGGCGATATAGCCGGCGAAAATGTCGCCGAAATTGCCGGTCGGCACGGTGAAGCTGACCTTGCGGTCGGGCGCGCCCAGCGACACGGCGGCAGAGAAGTAATAGACCACCTGCGCCAGCACCCGCGCCCAGTTGATCGAGTTCACGCCTGCCAGCCGCACCTCGTCGCGGAAGGCGAAATCGTTGAACATGTCCTTGAGTTTGGCCTGGCAGTCGTCGAAATGCCCGTCGAGCGCCAGCGCGTGCACATTGGCCTCGGGCGGCGTGGTCATCTGGCGCCGCTGCACCTCCGAGACGCGGCCATGCGGGAAGAGGATGAACACATCCACCGCGTCCAGCCCCTTGAAGGCCTCGATGGCCGCCGAGCCGGTATCGCCGGAGGTGGCGCCGACGATGGTCACCCGCTCGCCGCGCCGGGTGAGGGCCTCTTCGAAGAGCTGCCCGATGAGCTGCATGGCGAAATCCTTGAACGCCAGCGTCGGGCCGTGGAACAGCTCCAGCAGGAAATGCCCCGGCGCCAGCTGCACCAAAGGCGCGCGGGCGTTGTGGCCAAAGCCCGCATAGGCCCTGGCGATCAGATCGCCGAAGGTCTCGTCGGAAAAGCTGTCGCCGACAAAGGGCCGCATCACGCGAAACGCGGTCTCCTCATAGCTCAGCCCGTGCAGGGCGCGGATATCGTCTTTGGACATCTCGGGCACGGTCTCGGGCACGTAGAGCCCGCCGTCGCGGGCCAGCCCGGACAGCATCGCTTCTTCGAAGCTCAGCGACGGCGCCTGGCCGCGGGTGGAGATGTAGCGCATTCAGGTCTCTCCGGTCTTTCTCTGCCGCGCGATGTAATAGGCGGTCATGATCAGCCACACCACGGCCAGCGAGAACCAGGTGATGGCATATTGCAGGTGATCGTTCGGGATGCCGCTGGTGTCCACCGGCAGCGGGTCGATCTCGGGATCTTTCGGATCGGTGGCGCGCGCGATGACCAGCAGCGGCTCGGTGCCCAGCTCTTCGGCCATGGCGCCGATATCGCGGGCGAACCAGATATTCGCGGCAACGTCGTTCTCGGGCGTCGCGGAATTGCGGTCGTCGGGCCAGTGCAGATTGCCCTGCACCTCCGCCGGGCCGGTGCGGCGCGGGGTGTCCTTGAATTCGTCGCGGGTAAAGCCGCGGTCGAGCAGGATCAGCCGGTCGTCTTCGGTGAGGAAGGGCGAGACGATGCGGTAGCCGGCGCCGATCTGTTTCTGGCTGACCAGCACGCGGATCTCTCCGGGCAGGATCTCTCCGCTGAGCTCCACCGGCTGATAGCGTTGCTCTCCGGGAGAGATCATCACCGGCAGCGGTTCGGGATCGCCGGAAATCCGCGCCTCGATCTCGGCCAGCACGCCCTGTTTCCACTCCAGCCGCTGCATCTGCCAGATGCCGAGCCAGACAAGAATGCCGGCGCCGATGAGTCCGAAAAGCAGGGGGGCGATGAAACGGGTCACGCGGGCTCCGCAGGGGTGAATGTGACGCCTGCTTTATCGCGGGGATGCGGGGGGTATCAAGGCGCGAATGCCCTGCGGCACCCGCGCCCTTGGTGTTTTGGACAAAACCGGACCGGTGTGCCGGTCCGGCAGGGCGGTCTTATTCCGCCGCCGCGACGCGCTCGTCGAGGATCTCGGCGAATTTGGAATAGGACATGTTGGTGTAGAGCTCGCCGTCGATCACGAAGGACGGGGTGGAGTTGAACCCGTCTTTCTCGACATTGGCCTGATACCAGGTCACCAGAGCCTTGAGCTGTTCGCCGTCGCTCATGCAGGCGTCGAGCGCATCGTTCTCAATGCCCGCGAGACGACCGATCTTGCGCAGTGCGTCGGCGACCTCGGCCTCGCTGCCCTTGCGTGCCCAGTCGTCCTGGCCGCTATAGATCATGTCGACGATGCCGAAATATTTCATCTCGCCGCCGCAGCGCGCCATCAGCGAGGCCCACATGTCGAACTTGTTGAAATAGGCCTCGCGGAAGGTGAACTTCACCTTGCCGGTATCGACATAGTTTTCCTTGATCTGCGGGAACACGGTCTCTTCGAAGGCGGCGCAGTGCGGGCAGGTGAACGAGCCGTATTCGATCACCTCGACCGGCGCGTCGGGATCGCCGAGGGTCATATCGGTGACCGTGACCTCCTCTGCGGCCTCCTGCGCGCTGGCGGCGCCGGGCAGGGTCGTGCCGCCCGGGACGGCGAGCCAGGAGCCGCCGGCGGAAAGAACGGCCGCGAGCGCGGCGGTGGTCAGGATACGCTTCATCTGTTTTCCTTCTTGTCTTCGCTCGCCCGCGCGGCGGGCCGTCAGCGTTGCGATTTGGTTATCACGTTTGCGCCCAGCCGTTCGAGCGCCTGGCGCAGCCCCTCGTCGGTCACGCCTTCGGTGGCGTTATGCGCCTCGGCGACGATTTCCGGCGTGGGGGCGGGTTTGGCGTTTGGCTTGGCGCGATGCTCGAAGGCGACGCGGCCCTCGGCAAAGCCGGTGGCGGCGGTCTGGGTGACGCGGATGCGGGCGATGGCGTTATAGCCATAGATCGCGTTGACCCGCTCGCGCAGCTCTTCCTTGCGCATCTCCAGCAGCGGCGCGTTGGCGCCGGTGGTCAGCAGCGTCAGCGTCGCACCGAGGCTGCCGCGGCCATAGCCGATCTCCACCGGGCGCGAGATCGCGGCCATCTCGGCCCCGGCGATTTCTTCCCAATGGGTGAGCACACGGGATTGCGCAAAGCCGCGGCTTTCGCTGGCGCGGCGGATGTTCTGTTTCAGAAGCCCCCCGGTCTGGGCAAAGCCGTAGGTCGTGCTGCGCCGTTTCATCTTGAATCCCTCTCTGTGGCGCTATTCTAGTGGGCGCGCCTGCGGGCGCCAGCCCGGAATCATCCAATCAAGGGAATGTCAGATTTGCGTGAAACCGCCCGCGCCACGGATTTGCTCGACTGGTACGACCGCCACGCAAGGGATCTGCCCTGGCGGGTCGGACCGCGCGCCCGCGCGGCGGGGATGCGCCCCGATCCCTATCGTGTCTGGCTTTCGGAGATCATGCTGCAACAGACCACCGTGCCGGCGGTCAAACCCTATTTCGAGGCCTTTACCGCGCGCTGGCCGACGGTCTCGGATCTGGCGGCGGCGGCGGATGCGGATGTCATGGCCGCCTGGGCCGGGCTCGGCTATTACGCCCGCGCCCGCAACCTGCTGAAATGCGCCCGCGCCGTGGCCGAAGAGCATGGCGGGGTGTTCCCCGACAGCTACGAGGGGCTGCTGGGCCTGCCGGGCATCGGCCCCTATACGGCGGGCGCCATCGCGGCCATCGCCTTCGACCTGCCGGCCACGGTGGTGGACGGCAATGTCGAGCGTGTCATGGCACGGCTGCATGACGAGCACACGCCGCTGCCGCAGGCCAAGCCGGTGCTGACCGACATGGCCGCCGCGCTGACACCGCAGCAACGGCCCGGCGATTATGCGCAGGCGGTGATGGATCTCGGCGCCACGATCTGCTCGCCGCGCAACCCGGCCTGCGGGCTCTGCCCGTGGCGGCCTTCCTGCGCCGCCTGGGAGGCGGGCACCGCGGCGGAACTGCCGAAGAAGGCGCCGAAGAAGCGCAAGCCCACGCGGCTCGGCATCGCCTATCTGGTGCGTCGGGTGGATGGCGCCTGGCTGCTCGAACGCCGGCCGGACAAGGGGCTGCTCGGCGGCATGCTGGGCTGGCCCGGCAGCGAGTGGAACGAGGCGCCCGGGGAGGCGCCGCCGATCCGCGCCGAATGGAAGACGCTGCCCGGCGAGGCGCGCCACACCTTCACGCATTTCCACCTGCGCCTGACGGTCAAGACCGCGCTGGTGCCGATGGACCGCCCCGCGACGCGCGGCGCGTTCATCGAACTGGCGGAGTTCAGCCCCTCCGACCTGCCGACGGTGATGCGCAAGGCTTACGATCTGGCGCGCGGAAGCTGAGCGCGGTTTTTCCGATTCAAAACCTCGGAAATGCGGCGGATCGTCTCGTGACGCGCTCCGGTCGCAGGAGTAAGCTCCCCCGGAACGCGCATCGGATCGCGCAAACGGAGACGGATCATGATCTCTTCGGACAAGGTCGCCCGCGTCACCGCGGCGATGCCCTTCTGGCTCACCTATATCCTGCCGCCGCTGGTGATGCTGGGCGCGGTCAGGGGCGGGCTCTGGGTGCTGCTGCCGCCGCTCGCGACCTGGTATCTGTTCTCGGCGCTGGACGTGGCGCTGGGGCTCAACAAGGAAAGCGCCGATCCGCAGACCGAGGAAAGCCGGCTCTTCTGGTACCGGCTGGGGGTGATGCTCTGGGCGCCGGTGCAGTTCGTGACGCTTTATGCGCTGATCTGGTATCTCGGCCACAGCGATCACCTGAACGGCTGGGAGAAATTCGGGGTGATGTTCGGCACCGGGGTGATGACCGGCACGGTGGGCATCGTCTATGCCCATGAGCTGCTGCATCAGTCGAACCGGCTGGAGCGCAACCTTGCCGACTGGCTGCTGGCGATGGTGCTCTATTCGCATTTCCGCTCGGAGCACCTGCTGGTGCATCACGTCTGGGTCGGCACGCCGCGCGACGCGGTGACGGCGCGCTACAACGAGGGGTTCCACCGCTATTATCCGCGGGTGCTGCGCGAATGCCCGGCCTCGGCCTTCCGCGCCGAGGCGGCCATGCTTGCGCGGCGCAAGCTGCCCTGGTGGCACCGGCGCAACCCGTTCTGGAAATACGCGGCCCTGCAACTGGCGATGCTGGCGCTGGCGGTGTTGCTGGCGGGCTGGTCGGGGCTTTTGTTCTTTGTCGTGCAGGCGGGGGTGGCGATCTGGCAGCTCGAGCTGACCAATTACGTGGAGCATTACGCGCTGACCCGGCGCCATCTGGGCGACGGCAGATACGAGCATGTGAAGCCGCATCACTCGTGGAACTCGGCGCATACGGCGACGAACTGGCTGCTGATCAATCTTCAGCGCCATTCCGATCACCATTACAAGCCCGACCGCCGCTTTCCGCTGTTGCAGAATTACGAGGAACGCGAGGCGCCGCAGCTGCCCTATGGCTATCCGATCATGACCATGGCGGCGATGGTGCCGCCGCTCTGGCGCCGGATCATGAACCCGAAGGTCAGGGCCTGGCGCAAGGCCTGGTATCCCGACATCGAGGACTGGAAGCCCTACAATCGCGCCAGCACCCCGATGCCGCGCCGGGCGAGCTGAGAGGCCGCGCGCTGCTCTGGGTGCCGTGCGGGCGGCGCGGTATATTTGGAGTATTTGGAGAAAGATGAAGGGGCGGGGCGGCGCCTCGCTCCTGCCGTGCGGGCAGGGGAATGCGGCCTTGCAATCAGGGCGTGGGCCTCGCAAACATGAGGCCCGGTTCCGGTTCAGGAGGCAGAGCGATGGATCTTGAGAAAGCCGCGCGGGCGGTGCGCGAGAACGCCTATGTGCCCTATTCGCGCTTCAAGGTGGGGGCGGCGCTGCGCACGCCCTCGGGCGCGGTCTATGTCGGCTGCAATGTCGAGAACGTGGCCTATCCCGAAGGCACCTGCGCCGAGGCCGGCGCCATCGCCGCCATGATCGCCGCCGGCGAGACCGAGATCGCCGAGGCCTATGTGATCGCCGACAGCGCTCATCCGGTGCCGCCCTGCGGCGGCTGCCGGCAGAAGCTGGCGGAATTCGCGCGCTCGGAGGCGAAGGTGACGCTGGCCACGGTGGACGGGGCCGAGCTGGTTACGACGGTGGCCGAGCTGCTGCCCGGCGCCTTCGATCCGGGGCATATGGAGCGCGCATGATGGAGGCGAGGGCGGTGATCGCGGCGCTGCGGCGCGGAGAGGACCCGACGGCGGAAGGGCTGCGCTGGTTCGCCAAGGGGCTGGCGGACGGCTCTGTCAGCGCGGCGCAGGCCGGGGCCTTTGCCATGGGGATCTGCCTGCGCGGGCTCAGCGAGGAGAACCGCGTGGCGCTGACGCTGGCGATGCGCGATTCGGGCCATGTGATGCGCTGGGATCTCGACGGGCCGGTGGTCGACAAGCACTCTACCGGCGGGGTCGGCGATTGCGTGTCGCTGGTGCTGGCGCCGGCGCTTGCTGCCTGCGGCGTCTATGTGCCGATGATCTCGGGGCGGGGCCTGGGCCATACCGGCGGCACGCTCGACAAGCTCGACGCAATCCCGGGCTATGCGGTGGCGCCCGACGAGGCGCGGTTTCGCCAGGTGGTGCGCGAGGCCGGATGTGCGATTGTCTCGGCCAGCGCCGAGATCGCCCCCGCCGACCGCAGGCTCTATGCTGTGCGCGACGTGACCGCGACGGTGGAGAGCCTCGATCTCATCACCTCCTCGATCCTGTCGAAGAAACTGGCGGCGGGGCTGGAGGGGCTGGTACTCGACGTGAAGGTCGGCTCCGGCGCCTTCATGAAGACCGACGAAGAGGCGCGCGCGCTGGCGCAGGCGCTGGTGTCCACCGCCAACGCTGCCGGCTGCCCGACCACCGCCTTTGTCACCGATATGAACCAGCCGATTGCCGCGGCGCTGGGCAATACGCTGGAGGTGGACGCGGCGATGCGCGTGCTGACCGGGCGCGATCAGGGGCCGCTCTACGAGCTGACGCTGGCGCTGGGCGCGGCGCTGCTGGAGGGGGCGGGGATTGCCGATCCAGAGGCGAAGCTGCGCGCGGCGCTCGATGGCGGGGCCGCCGCCGAGCGCATGGGGCGCATGGTTTACGGGCTGGGCGGGCCGATGAATTTTGTCGAGGACTGGGGGCGTTACCTGCCCGAGGCGACGGTGATCCGTGAGATCCCGGCGCCTGTTTCCGGCCATGTCGCGTCGATTGACGGTGAGGCGCTGGGCCTTGCGGTGGTGCGGCTGGGCGGCGGGCGCACGGTCGAGACCGACCGGATCGACCCGGCGGTGGGGCTCTCGGATGTGGTGCGGCTGGGCGCGCGCGTCGAGCAGGGGGGGCCGCTGGCGCGGATTCACGCGGCGCGCGAGGATCAGGCCGAGGAAGCGATCCGCGTGGTGCAGAACGCCATCGCGCTGGGCGATTCCGCCGAGGCCGGGCCGCTGGTCCGGGAGCGCATCGTATGAGAGCCTTTCTGGTGGTGATGGATTCGGTGGGCATCGGCGGCGCACCGGATGCAGGGGCGTATTTCAACGACGGCCATCCCGATACCGGCGCCAACACCGTGTTGCACATCGCCGAGGCCTGCGCCCGGGGTGAAGCGGAAGAGGGGCGCAGCGGGCCGTTGCACCTGCCCAATCTCGACGCGCTGGGGCTGGGCCGGGCGGTGGAGCTGGCCAGCGGCAGGCTGCCGCCGGGGCTGGGCGCTGCGCCGCGCGGGCTCTGGGGCGCCGCGACGGAGCGCTCGAAGGGCAAGGACACGCCCTCGGGCCACTGGGAGCTGGCCGGGCTGCCGGTGCCCTGGGACTGGCATTATTTTCCCGATACCCAGCCCGCCTTTCCGGCGGATCTCATGGCGAAGGTCTGCGAGATCGCGGGCACCGAGGGGACGCTGGCCAATTGCCACGGCTCGGGCACGGTGATGCTGGAACGCTTCGGGGCCGAGCATCTGCGCACGGGCTGGCCGATCTGCTACACCTCCGCCGACAGCGTGTTCCAGATCGCCGCGCATGAGGAGCGCTTCGGTCTCGACCGGCTGCTATCGCTTTGCGAGAGCATCGCGCCGCTGCTGCATGAGATGAGGGTGGGGCGGGTGATCGCGCGGCCTTTCGTCGGGCAAGAGGGCAGTTTTGCCCGCACCGCCAACCGGCACGACTACGCCATCCGTCCGCCCGAGCCGGTGCTGACCAATTGGGTGCAGGAGGCCGGCGGCAC
Organism: Salipiger abyssi; assembly: GCF_017311415.1. Taxonomy (GTDB): domain Bacteria; phylum Pseudomonadota; class Alphaproteobacteria; order Rhodobacterales; family Rhodobacteraceae; genus Salipiger; species Salipiger abyssi_A. The sequence continues at coordinate 72,504 of NZ_JAEKIS010000019.1, forward strand.
GGTGCATGCGGTGGGCAAGATCGGCGATATCTTCTCGATGGAGGGGATCGACGCCTTGCACAAAGGCGACGATGCCACGCTGATGAGCCATCTCGGACGGCTTGTGGATAACTCCGGGGACGGTTCTCTGACCTTCGCGAATTTTGTCGAGTTCGACAGCCTTTACGGGCACCGGCGAAATGTCTCGGGCTATGCCCGTGCGCTGGAATGGTTCGATGCCGAGCTTGGCCGGCTGCTGCCACGCTTGCGCAAAGGCGACATGTTGCTGATCACCGCCGATCACGGCAACGACCCTACATGGCGGGGCACCGATCACACCCGCGAGCGGGTGCCGGTGCTGGTGGCCGGCAAGGGCGCGGGCTGCGCCGGGCAGGTCGGGTTTGCCGATGTCGCTGCCAGCGTTGCGGCGCATCTCGGGGTTGCGGCGCGTGGCGCCGGGAGGAGTTTCCTGTGATGGACGAAGAGCGTCTGGCGGCGATCCGTGCGCTGCCCAAGGTCGAGCTGCACCTGCATCTGGAGGGCGCCGCGCCGCCGGCGTTTATCCGGGGGCTGGCGCAGGAGAAATCCGTGCGGCTCGACGGGGTCTTTGCCGGGAACGGCAGCTATGCCTACACGGATTTCGGGCATTTTCTGGAGGTTTACGAGGCCGCGACCTCTGTTCTGAAGGGGCCCGAGGATTACGCGCGCCTCGTCACCGCCGTGCTTGAGGAAAGCGCCGCAAACGGTGTGATCTATTCGGAAACCTTCCTGTCGCCAGATTTCTGCGGCGGCGGAGATCTCGGCGCCTGGCGGGATTATCTGCACGCAATGCGCGAGGCGGCGGAGGCGGCGGAGCGCGATATGGGCATCGCCCTGCGCGGCATCGTCACCTGCATCCGGCATTTCGGCCCCGAGAAGGCCAAGCGCGCCGCGCTCTGCGCCGCCGAGACGGCGGGCGACTGGCTGGTGGGCTTTGGCATGGCGGGCGACGAGAACCGGGGTAGCCCGAAAGATTTCGCCTACGGCTTCGACATGGCGCGCGAGGCGGGGCTGAAGCTCACCTGCCATGCCGGCGAGTGGCGCGGGCCGCGCGAAGTGGCCGAAGCGATCGACGATTTGAGAGTCGCACGCATCGGCCACGGGGTGCGATCCATCGAGGATCTGGCGCTTGTGGATAAGATCGTGGAGAACGGGATTGTCCTAGAGGTTTGCCCGGGTTCCAACGTGACGCTCGGGGTTTACCCGAAGCTCTCGGCGCATCCGATTGAGAAACTGCGCGAACGCGGCGTGAAGGTGACCGTCTCGACCGACGATCCGCCGTTCTTTCACACCAGCATGGCCGATGAATACGAGGCGCTGGCGCGGGTCTTTGGCTGGGACGAGGAGGTCTTTGCCGAGATCGCCCGCACGTCCGCCGAGGCCGCGTTCTGCGACGAGGAGACCCGCGCGGCACTGCTCAAACGGCTGGGCTGAGCGGCGGCTGGCACGGCGGGCGGTGGGCAAGAATTGCCCACCCTACGGGCCGCGGCCCTGTGGTTTCGGTTTCGCGCGCGGCACGCCGTTGCGGGGGCGGGGCGGCATCGCTATGGAAATAGGCGATACGCCAAGAAGGAGCGCCCGCGCATGAAACAGCATCTCACCGTCGTCGATCACCCGTTGGTGCAGCACAAGCTGACCCTGATGCGCGAAAGGGACACCTCGACCGCGTCCTTCCGCCAGCTCCTGCGCGAGATCAGCCTGCTGCTCGCCTATGAGGTCACCCACGAGCTGCCGGTGACCAGCAAAAAGATCGAGACGCCGCTCTGCGAGATGGAAGCGCCGGTGATCGAGGGCAAGAAGCTGGTGCTGGTGTCGATCCTGCGCGCCGGCAACGGGCTGCTCGACGGGATTCTGGAGCTGGTGCCGGCGGCGCGGGTGGGCTTTGTCGGGCTCTATCGCGACGAGGAAACGCTGAAGCCGGTGCAGTATTACTTCAAGGTGCCGAAGAATTTGCAGGACCGTACGGTGATCGTGGTCGATCCGATGTTGGCGACGGGCAATTCCTCTGCTGCGGCCATCGACCTGATGAAGGAGGCCGGCGCCAGGGATATCCGTTTCCTCTGCCTGCTGGCGGCGCCGGAAGGCGTGGCGCGGATGAAGGAGGCGCACCCGGATGTGCCCATCGTCACAGCCTCGCTCGATAGCCACTTGAACGAAAAGGGTTATATCGTTCCGGGACTAGGGGATGCGGGTGACCGGATGTTCGGCACAAAATAAGCCGTGCTTACGCTTTACAGCATCAAGCGGATATTGCATGCTGGCCGCATTTATCTGGGGGCAGACATGCGATTGAAAACACTGGCGATCCTTGCCTTGGCCGCGGCCCCGAGCATCGGCGCGGCACCGTCGCTGGCTCAGGGCATCACCACCATCGACACGCCGGCGGAACTGCCGCCGTCGAGCTATTCCGGCCGGCAGTATGTCGACAGCCGGGGCTGCGTCTTTGTGCGGGCGGGGTTCGATGGTGCGGTGATCTGGGTGCCCCGGGTGACCCGTGACCGGGATCAGGTCTGCGGCTATGCGCCGACCCTCGGCAAGACGACGCAGACCGCGGCGGCCCCGGCGCCGAAACCCGCTGCCAAACCCGCGCCGAAGACGGCGGCCAAACCCAGCCCGGCGCCTGCGCCGACCCGTGTGAGCCGCAGCGCGAAACCCATCGAGACCGTGGCCTCGAAGCCTGCGCCGAAACCGCGCGTTGTCAAGGCGCCGGCTTCCAAGCCGCCCTCGGCGCCGCCGCCGAAGACCGTGGTCAAGACCGTTCCGAAACCCGTTGCTCCGGCACCGCAGCCGCAGCGTGTGGTCAAGGTTGCGCCGGGGCGGGGCTGCCCTGCGAATTACACCGGCACGATTATGCGAGATGGCATGCAGGTACGCTGCGGCCCGCAATCGAGCCCCTTCGTCACCGAGATCCGCCGAGGCGAGGCGCCGAGCGCGGGCAAGAACGTCTATTACAATTACGGCAACGGGCGCGGCAGCTGGGACGACAGCCGTCTCGGCACGGTTACGGACGACCCGGTTGCCCTGGCTGGCCGGCCGGGCACGCGTATTGTGCCCGATCAGGTCTGGGAAAGCCGCTCCGAGGTGCCGCCGGTGGTGCCCGCGGGCTATCGCCCCGCCTGGGAGGACGATAGGCTGAATCCTTACCGCGCCTGGCAGACGGTCGACGGGTTCTATGCCACGCAGAAACGCTGGACCAACACCGTGCCACGTCAGAACCTGCCCTATGCGCGGCGCATCCCCGCGCGTGAGCCCGTGGTGCTCTACCGGGCCGAGGCGCCGGCCATGTCACCGGTGATCGCCACCAGCGGGCGGAGCCCGGCACAGGAGCGCGCGTCGCGTAACCCTGTGATCTCGACCCGGTCGGCACCGGTGAACGCCGCCGCGCCCAGAAGCGCGCCGCGCTATGTGGAGATCGGGCTCTTTACCACCAAAGCCAAGGCGGCTGCCGCCGCGCGCCGTCTGACAGGCGCAGGCCTGCCGGTGCGCTATGCCCGGACGGGCGGCGATGCACCGCAGCAGCGCCGCGTCGTGGTCGGCCCCTATCGCAGTGCGTCGGCTCTGGATGCGGCGCTGAGCCGGGTGCATGCGACGGGGTATGTGCAGGCCTATACGCGCTGAGCCGGGCGCTTTCGGATTGAGCTCAGACCCCCGCTGCGGAGACGTGGCGGGGGTTTTCCGTTTGCGGGCTCAGCCGCCGCAGATGCTCTGCAACCGCACCCAGTCGGCATCGGAGAGCACCAGCCGGCTGCCCTCGCCGGCATAGGGATCGGCCTCGATCAGCGCGAGCGTGCTTTCACCGGTCATGTCGCGGGCAAAGGCATAGGGCGAGCTGCGGAGCTGTGCGGTGCCGAAGGCGCGCAGTAGCGCATCGGTGGGCAGCGGCGCCGCGTCGCGGGTGAGCAGCGTCTCGGCATAGGAATCGAGCGCACCGTCGGGCAGGCTGCCGGTGGTCAGCAGCCGCAGCGACGACCACAGCCCGGCATGCTCCAGCAGGTCGCCCAGCGGATCGGTACGGCGCGCGCGCAGCGCCTCGGCGAGGATATAGCCCGCCGCGATATCGGGGTCTTCGTGATCCTCGATCAGCGCGCGATTCATCAGGATCAGCCCGCCGGGCAGATGCGCCGTCTCGCGCACGCCGCCGGGCAAGACAACCAGATCGTCCTGCCGGGTCTCGCCCAGCACCCGCAGCGCCAGGTGGCGCAGCGGCTGGCGCGCCTCTTCGGTCATGCAGGGCTGACCGGCGACGCGGGTGATCCGCGACAGCAGCGCCGTGCCGATCTCCTCGCGCTTGACCGTGGGCACGACGCGCTCGGTGTGCTTGAGCAGCGCGCCGGGCAGCCAGAACAGCGCGCCCGCCAGCAGCACCGTGGCCACACCGCCGATCAGGTAGAGCCGCAGCTTGCCGGGGCGCGGGCGGCGGCGGTCGATGGCGCGCAGCAGCCGCTCGATGGCCTCGATCATCGTGGTTTCGTCCTCGGCGAGTTCCAGCGTCTCGCCGGGATCGCCGTCGGGGTGATAGATCGCCGGGCGCTGGCCCTTGTTGGCGCGCCGCACGGCGGGCAGGGACCAGTGCGCCAGCGCCCGTCCGGAGAATTCGGAAATGGTCAGAGAGGCATCGCCCAGCGACACGATCACCTCCCGGCGCTGCGCTCCGGGTTCGGGCCGCCACAGGCCCGAGGCTTCCAGCCGTTCATATTGTTTGAGTGCCGTCATGGCGGGCTGCTCTGCCTCGTTTCGGTGCAATGTAGCATGCGCGCGCGGCCATGGGCAATGCGGTGGCCACGGCGCTCCTCGCCGATGCGGGAATTTCCCGCGCCGCCCCATTGCCTGTCGCCAAACTTTGCGATAGCGAAGGTGTGTTATGTAATAACATTACATTTACAGATAATCTGTGCTGACTGAAGAAAAGGTTCCCTTCCATGCAAAAGACCCTCACCGGATCTCTTGGCGCCATTGCGCTGTCTTCGCTGCTCTGCCTGGCAGGCCCGATGCAGGCGCAAGCCGACGATCACGCGCATGACCACGATCACGCACATACCCATGACGACAGCGCCGATGCAGCGCAGATTTACAAGGGCTATTTCCAGGATTCCCAGATCGCCGACCGTCCGCTCTCGGACTGGGAAGGCGAATGGCAGTCGGTCTATCCGCTGTTGCAGGACGGCACGCTCGATCCGGTGATGGCCGACAAGGCGGCGCATGGCGACAAGAGCGCCGAGGACTACCGTGCTTATTACGACACCGGCTATGCCACCGATGTCGACCGGATCGAGATCGACGGCGCGACGGTGCGTTTCTTCACCGGCGCCGACAGCGTGTCGGGCACCTATGAAAGCGACGGCTACGAGGTACTGACCTACGATTCCGGCAATCGCGGCGTGCGCTTCATCTTCGAGAAGACCGAGGGCGACGATGCCGCGCCGGGCTTTATCCAGTTCAGCGACCACCGCATCGCGCCGTCGGTGTCTGACCACTACCACCTGTACTGGGGCGACGACCGCGAGGCGCTGCTGAGCGAACTGACCAACTGGCCGACCTACTACCCCGCGACGCTCAGCCCCGAGCAGATCGTCTCGGAGATGCTGGCGCATTAAGCCCGGCGCGAGCGGTGCCTGCCCGGATGCCCGGGCAGGCATGACGGTCAGAGATCCTTTGCTCGCGCCCGCAGCTGGAACTTCTGGATCTTGCCGGTAGAGGTCTTGGGCAGTTCCTCGAACACCACTTTCTTCGGCGTCTTGAACCCCGCCAGCCGCTCGCGGGAAAAGGCGATCAGCTCCGCCTCGCTGGCCTCGTGGCCAGGTTTCAGCTCGACAAAGGCGCAGGGCACCTCGCCCCATTTCTCGTCTGGCTTCGCCACCACCGCGCAGAGCAGCACAGATTCATGCGCCATCAGCGTGTTTTCGACCTCGACCGAGGAGATGTTCTCGCCGCCGGAGATGATGATGTCCTTCGCCCGGTCGGCGATCTGGAGATAGCTGTCGGGATGCAGCACGGCGATGTCGCCGGAATGGAAGTAGCCGCCCTCGAAGGCCTCGCGGGTGGCCTTGGGCGCCTTGAGATAGCCCTTCATCACGCCATTGCCGCGATGCATGATCTCGCCCTTGGTCTCGCCGTCCATGGCGACGATGTTCATCTGCTCGTCCATGACAGTGACATGCTGCATGAAGGGCATGCCGACGCCCTGGCGCGCCTTCATCGCGGCGCGGTCACCGCCCTGCATGTGATCCCAGCTCCCCTGCCAGGCGCATTCCACATCCGGCCCGTAGGTCTCGGTCAGCCCGTAGACCTGGGTGACGTTGAACCCCATGGTCTCGATCTTGGCGAGCGTGGCGGGGGCAGGGGGCGCGCCGGCGGTGAAGACCTCGACCACATGGTCGAAGGCGCGCTTTTCCTCCTCCTTGGCGTTGACGATCATGTTCAGCACGATGGGCGCGCCGCCGAAATGGGTCACGCCTTCGTCGGCGATGGCGTCGTAGATATTATGCGCGGCGATGTCGCGGCAGCAGACCACGGTGCCGCCCACGGCGGGCATCATCCAAGTGTGGCACCAGCCGTTGCAGTGAAACAGCGGCACGATGGTCAGGTAGACCGGATGCAGCGTGATGCGCCAGCTCAGCACCTGACCCATGGCGTTGAGATAGGCGCCGCGATGGTGATAGACCACGCCCTTGGGCCGCCCGGTGGTGCCCGAGGTGTAGTTGAGCGCGAGGCTCTCCCATTCGTCCTCGGGCAGGATCCAGTCGAAATCGGGATCGCCGGTGGCGAGGAACTCCTCGTATTCCTGATATTCGCCCAGATGCGGCGCGCCGCCATGCGGGTCGGCGACCTCGATCACCGTGGGCGCCTCGGTCTCCATCATCTCGATGGCCTCGGCCAGATGCGGGATGAACTGCGGATCGCAGAGCACCACCTTGGCCTCGCCGTGATCGAGGATATAGGCGATGGTGTCGATATCGAGCCGGGTGTTGATCGTGTTCAGCACCGCGCCGCAGGCGGGCACGCCGAAATGCGCCTCGGCCTGGGCGGGGATGTTGGGCAGGATGGTGGCCACCACATCGCCGGGGGCGATGCCGATTTTCGTCAGCGCGGAGGCGAGCCGGGTGACGCGTTCGTAATACTCGGCATAGGTCTTGCGATGCGGGCCATAGACCACCGCCATGTGGTCGGGATAGACCTGTCTGGCGCGGATCAGGAAGGAAAGCGGAGTGAGCGGCACGAAATTCGCCGCGCATTTTCCCAGTCCGGTTTCATTGGCAAGCCAGCCCATGGCGTCCTCCCTCGATAGCTCGTGCTCGGGACTATGCGCAGTCGTAGCGATGTGGAAAAGCCCCGAATCGGGGATTTTCGTCTTTGAAACGTAGGGTTATTCTGACGCCCATGATCATCTCTCCGGGCCGCCGCTATATCTTTGTGCATATCCCCAAGACCGGCGGCACCTCAATGGCGGCGGCGCTGGAAGCACGGGCGCATCGCGACGATATCCTGATCGGCGATACGCCGAAGGCGCGCAGGCGGCGGGGGCGGGTGAAGCGGCTTTCCGCGCGCGGGCGGCTGTGGAAACATTCGACACTGGCGGATATCGACGGGGTGCTGAGCCCCGGGGAGATCGGCGCCCTGTTCACCTTCACGCTGGTGCGCAACCCGTGGGACAGGATGGTGAGCTATTACCACTGGCTGCAAACGCAGCGCTTCGAGCACCCGGCGGTGCGGCTGGCGCAGGCACTTGATTTCGCAGATTTCCTGGCGCATCCGCAGATCGCCGCCAGCCTGCGCGCGGCCCCCTACGCCAGCTATATGCGCGATGTGACCGGTCGGGAGCGCGCGGATCTCTATCTGCGGCTGGAGCATCTGGAGGCAGATCTGGCGCCGCTTGAGGCGCATCTGGGCTTTCGCCCGGAGATTGGACGCGAGAACGCCTCGGCGCGGGCGAAGGATTACCGGGGATATTATACCGAGGCGACGGCGGCGCTGGTCGGGGCTTTTTGCGCCGAGGATATCGCCCGGTTCGGCTATGCGTTCTGAAAGCGTCGCGCCCGGCGCTGCGGGCGTTGCACGGGCGGGCAGGTCGGTCTGCCTCCGGCGGGGATATTTGCAGCCAATGGAAGAACCGGAAGAGGGAAGACAGCCCGCCTTGCGTGGAGGCGGGCTGCCAGAAGCGCTGGGCTTCCACTGGCGCGGTCATCGGCGTCCCCGCCTGTACCGCATGACCGATATCGCCGGTTAACCTTAGGCGATTATATACTTGGAAAAGCAATCGACAATTCTTACATCAGCTTCAAGGGGATAGATCCATGAACCTGACCGATCCCATGTTCACCGATAAAGACGCCGCCCGAGAGTATCTTGAGGCGACCCGTTGGGCGGATGGTGTATACTGCCCGCACTGCGGCGGCGCCGAGAAGTGCAAGAAGCTGGAAGGTAAGTCGCATCGCCCCAGCCTCTACCAGTGTGGTGATTGCCGCAAGCAGTTCACTGTGACCGTGGCACCGTTTTCGAACGCTCTAAGGTGCCGCTCAACAAGTGGATGTTGGCCACCTTCCTCATGGCCTCGTCCAAGAAGGGCATTTCGGCCCACCAACTGCACCGCTCCATCGGTGTCACTTACAAGACCGCGTGGTTCATGTTTCACCGCACCCGAGAAGCTACGCGCGAAGGCTCCCTCGGCCCCACAATGTGGAGTAGCCCGCTGAAAGTGGTCCACCAACTGGGATAGATTATCCCTCAAATTGGAGGATCAGCGATGGCTGGAAAGCGAGAGAAGCCCGAAGAGATTGTATCGAAGCTTCGGCAGGTTGAGGTGTTGCAAGGGCAAGGGGCGACGATTGCCGAGGCGGTGCGCCAGATTGGCGTGACGCAGCAGACGTTCTATCGATGGCGGA
>NZ_JAEKIS010000020.1 GCF_017311415.1 Salipiger abyssi
GCGACAACATCAGCGACAAGCTCGAGGAGGAAACCCCACAGTAACATCAACGAAGAACGCAGCGGTCAAAACCGGCCAAGGAGGTTGTCGGTAGCGGCCAAGGAGGTTGACGCTCTACAGGCACGCTTACGCTGGAAGGCGCGACCAACTGGCTTCAGTCTCAAACGGGAAGCGCGCGATCATTGGTCGATCTTGCCATTGGCACGGCCAAGGAGCGACCCTCGCTCCTCATTGCAGCTTCGAATGCGATAATCGGGTTGCGCGCGGAAAAGACTGCGCTGATCAAGAAATCGGAGCAAGGGGGATTTAGGGCGTCTGCGCTGCCCGGTCTTTGGAAAAAAGAGGCCGGACGCGCGCGCTTGGAGACCTTCCACTGCGTACCTGCCAGCCATGACGAAATCACGGCGCGCAATCTCGATAGAGCCGCGCCGCTAACGGGGAAGCGGCTGGCCATGATCGGGTGTGGAACCATTGGCGGCTATCTCGCCCGTGCCCTTGTCCAGCTTGGTGCGGGGCAAGGTGCCGCGTTGCTGCTTATCGACCATGACAATCTCAAGCCGGAAAATCTTGGGCGGCACATCCTGGGCGCTCGCCATCTTTGGCGGAATAAGGCCGTGGCATTGGCTGATCTACTCGGAAGCGATTTTCCGGACGCGCAGCTTGAGGCCGTCGCCGCGCAGGCGCAGGGCACTTTTGATCGCCTTGCAGGCTATGATCTGGTCATCGATGCAACGGGCGATGAGCAGTTCTCTGAGGCGCTGAATGGCTTCGCGCTCACGCGGATCGGTGGTGCTGAGCCCTTTCCGCCGACGCTATTTACCATGCTCTTTGGCAATGGCCTTGCTGCACAAAGCTATCTTGCCCGCTGGGAAGAAGGCAGAGCTTGCTATCGCTGTCTGAAGCCGCGCTTCGAGGGCGAGTGGCGCTTTGATCCCCTCAAGCCGGATGCCAGAGAAACCGGCACAGCCATTCGGCCTTGTGCGCAAGGTTCATTCATTCCCTATGCTGTCCCTGCATCTATGCAGGCGGCAGCATTGGCCGCGACCCATGCAAGTGAAGTCTTCTTGGATCGATACGATTATGATTTGCGTACGGTTCAGGTAGTCCCGTCAGCGACTGTCCAAGTTCCATTCAAAAACGTTGAACGAGCAAAAACTTGTCCAGCCTGCTCTACTTGAGTGGAGCACCCCTTCACTCTCAAGTCATTTGAGAATTAGATTCAGGTTAAGTCACCAACCGGCTGTGGACTAGCCACCGCTCGTCAATATCCGCTTCTGGGAAGCTGCAGTGCAGCAACCAATAGCACGGTAAAAGTCTGGTTGGGGTCGGTCTCGACGGTCTCCTCTGCGCTGCAAGTGCAAAGCCCTCTGTGATAATCGCGGCCGATTTGGGCTCGAACCGGTCATGCGGCGCTGCGGCGAGGCGCACACAGATCCCCCAGGTCCGCCGTCATTCCCGGCCCTTCGCCAAGCTGGCTCCGCTGCCGCGCAGCTTCCTCAAATCGGTCATCTGTAGCATCCTGCGGCATAGTCCGACATGCCAAACTTGGCGGTGCGGGCTACAAAGGCCTTCGCCGAACGAGCGCTTTCGATATGCAATCGAAACCGGTTTCTTTGGGTAACGGACAAAATGCCGAAGTCTAGCCCGATGTGATGATCGTTATGCGGCTCATCGGCTCTCGATCATTCGGACATTGGGTATTTCTTGTTCTAGAAATTTCCTGATCCCCTCCGAATGTGCCTCCATCACCAAAACGATGTCCCTTTCAGTAAGCCCACGCGCAGTGAGGCCAGCCTTCAGGCTAAATAGGTCGCTGTATGAGAGGATACCGCGAAATGGCCGCAAGAAGATCGTCCCGCACTCTGACCGCTCTTCGATAAATGTCATAGCTGCCGCCACGGACGAGGGCGCTCCATAGACTGTAGTCGAACAGGGATGTTCTGCGAGCACCTTATTAAGATTTTGCGTCGAAGTTAGTGTAACTACGTTGCGATCTTCCTTGCGGATGTAGGAAACGATGACGTTCGGCGCGCTGCTACGTAGTCGCAGCATTGAATGCGCGCCGCCGCGGGGGGTCTCCGCCATCTCTAGGTCGGTTGGCGAGAAAAGCGCACCGTCATCCGACAGCTCGACACTGTGTGCGGTCACCGTGATCACGACTTCCGTCGCCATGCCGTGGGTCAGTGCATTCCGTGCGATCTCAATCGCCGCATCTCGAATGGCCAATGCAGGCTCTTTTCCCCAAATGATTTCCATGCCGCTGTCGCGGACCACTTCGGCAACTCTGGGCATTAGATCTGGTGAAGTTAGTCCAACAGTTTGCGTCGCAAATGCCTCGGCGGCCAGATCGTCCGGCGTCAATTCTCGACCAAGCGCGTGGCGTAGTTCCGAACGGCGTTCGGCCATCCGGCGCCATTGCTTTAGAAGCTCCGGAGTATAGGTGCAATCATCAGCGTCAATTAACTTACCATGCCGATAGCACATCCAAATACCGTTCTCGATGGAGGTAAGTTCGGTTGAAGACATCTCTGAGGAGACACGACGTGCTGCTGGCCCGTCTGACGCGGCATATATGTGACATGCCATTCCTGTGTTAGCCGAGCTGGTCGGGGACTCGTTGCTCGGTCCGATTGTGGGCGCTTCGCATCCAGGGAACGAACAGCGATATCCGGCTCGCCGCGCGAGGCCGCGACTAACTGCCACCTTAAAATCCGCACGTCTTTTCATCTACAGTCACTTCTTCTTTTCGCGCCCAGCGGTGATTCTAGCTAAATCCGAGTTCTATGCGTGGAGGCTGCAGCGCTCGTCCCGGGCCGGCCGAAGCATCACCTACTGTTCTTCGGCCCGTTGCTTTCATTCAACCCCGATGAAGTGGACGTCTGCAGCCAGCTCCCGCTCCTTCTTTGCATGGCGCTGTGACACGGTTTGTCTCCGAGTTGGAGTGGAGTGGATTAGCTGCTCAATCCGCCACTCACATCTCTATAGCGTATTCTTCATTTGACTTAACTTTTTCAAGTAAGTCCACGCTCTTGAGAGACCATTTCCGGACTTTGCTGTTCTTCCCAGGTCCGGTTTTGATTTGGCAATGGTATGAGTTATCGGATGACCGAAGGTCTATCCCCGTCTCATCCTTGACCCTGTTGACAAGCTTATTCGCTCCAGACCAGTGATTAAATCCAAGCCGCTTGGCAACTTGAGTGATCGTGAGCGGATGCGTATGATTTGGATTATTAGTTATCGCGATTCCAAGAAGTTTAGGAAGCTCAGAATCTTGCTCCGCAACCCTCTCAAGTACATCGTAATCCACTTCGACACTGCCAGTGGGAATGTCATGACGAATAAGCTTCATTGTTCTTGCAGCCAGTGCGCGAACTAGCTTCGGGTTTACAGATGTCAAAGCTGATTGGCTCTTTAGCGCCTCGAAGACCCACTGGAAGTTCTGCGCGTAGACTGCGTTAATGCGAAACTCCCTGCCATCGACCGAAAAGACCGCCTGTTCAGGAGGATTCTTGGGAAGGTCTTCCACCCAGATGACTTGATATACATTGTCGATAAGGCCAGTATCGTCAGCAACCAGTTCACCGATGTCTCGCAATATTTCTTTGACGTTAGGGTCCCCAAGCCCATAACCGAAAATGAAAACGGGGTGCTCTGCGAAGTAGGTCAAAAGCTTAGCGGAGATGTACTTCTTCTTGTCTTTCCACTCCTCATAATCCTCACGCGTCAAAACAATAGAGGATGGCTCACTGACATCACCATGGATGTGAAAAATCTCCCCGAAGCTATTGGTGTTATATCGTATTATTGTCTGCCCAGTCACTGGGACGTATCCCTCAAAGATCACTTCAAGAGAATGATCGTAATTTGTTGTGATAATCGCATGTGGCCTGATATCTGACAGCGCAGCCACCTCTTTTGGAAATATGCTGAAGTCTTCCCGCTTCCCGGGAGTTACGTTGGAAAGGTGCTCGCAGACCAAGCTTTTCAGGAAGCAATCCTTGCTCATGCCGGATTCAAATAATGCTTCTGGAAATGAGGCTTGTCCTGCACCCCACGCCCACTCAAAAACCAAGTCCGACAACTCTGACCCTATTGCGATCGGATCACCAGAGTGTTTTTGATAGTAGTACTCGAATTTTCCGTGATGTCCTGGCATTCCATCCAGAACTATCCTCAAAAGTTCCAGCCAGCTTGGCGCCTCAAAGTATCGCTTGGGAATCCCGCTCCCCATGAACAGTATCGGCTGGCATTCAAACTCAAGCAGAACGTCTCTAATTTTTGCATCCATACGCTGAGAGTAGCTCGGCACGGCAGCGGGTTTAATTTCAGTCAAACTTCGGCCCTTCAATTTCTTGAGGTGATGCGGATGGGCGCAGGATATCAGTACTTTAATGAGTGATGCATATCGTGGCAGAGGTCATTTGGTCAGCGCCAAATCTGATTTTTGCAGCACGTCGCTATATTGTCAAACACAGAGCAAGGCTGTCGGGAGATTATCACCCCCGGCGGCAATGACTTTGCTAACCGTGCTTTCGACGGTTTACGGACACTCATGCTTGGTGTAGCGTACGACCGCTCTCCGCCCCTTGCGCCGTTGCAGTCCAACATGCCGCGCCTGACCGATAAGGACCCGCTATCGGACTCTATGGCACTCGGTTCGACGGGGCGCCGGTTAATTGTGGTTAGTCCTAAATTTCAGAAATTTTATAGGAATAGTAATAGAATAGCTCGTTCTGCCCAGTGGTAACCCCGTTAAGAAAATGGTCTATGGGGTGTGGGGTGGGGCAAGTTCGGCTTCCTCTTAAGGTTGTTGTTGCTAACGGTGGACTGCTGGTCGCGGCCGCGGTGACCTATGTCTCGTGCCAGTGCGGTTTAAAAATTTGAACTTCTGCCGATGGGCTCGCAGAGTGACGCGTGGCTTTAGGGTGATCAGCGTATTGCTTCGTCGAGCTTGGGAAACTCTTCGGGTCACCTGAGTAGGCCGCCGAGGTGATCTTGCCGGAGAGGTGCGCAACACCCCATTCGGCGTCAGGCGACGTGGTGCGCCAGAGGGGGGGGCAGGGGCATGCACGAGCCTCTATGGGTGCGCATCTACCATTGGGCTGAATTTCCATCACCAGCGTTCCGACGGCTGTTGCCGTCTTGATCGAGCTCCCGCGCTTGCGCGCGTGGCGGGGAGGTCCCGACACCCTACATTTATCCGCGAACCGGGCAATTTGGAGAGTTTACCAGAGGCGAACTTTAGGCGCGCGACTTGGCAACACCTTCGCTGTCACCGGAGCCGTAGTTGCAGCGGGGCGGTGCCACCGAGCCGTAGTAGGGACTGGTGGCGGTTGTTCTGAACGACGAGCCTCCAGCGCTATCCTTGTTCGGACCATGGTGAAAGGCACTGAACGCTGGCAGTCTCTCCAAGAGAATGTAGGCATAGGGCTGCGTCGCGACGGCTGTGCCAGTCTACCGTCCCCTGCGCAGCATGCGTAAAGTACGCCATGTCACGCCAGCCTGCTGGGCCTGCAGTGCAACGTAATTCCGCGGTCTCGCTTGTCTACGGCTTACATTTTGTCGAGCCGTGTGGAATTATCTGTGCGAAATTGTGTTTGCACGCGACTGTTGTGTTCACGCTTTGCAAAATTGATCACACTCTTGGATTGAGCGGATTCGCCATCAATCGCCCGGCTTCGCGCAAAGGAGCTTGTTTTTGGTTAGTCTTGGTTTCGCCGTGGTGAAATTAAGCCGCGAAAGTTGGTTCTGGTTCGTGTCCAAACTGCCTGTCCTGCCAAGAAGAGGCTCTGTAGGAGTGCGAGATTTACATCTAAGTACTTGATATTGATCAATATTTTACCCTCTTTTCTTTTCTTTTTTACTTTCTCTCCCCTTCCCCAGAAAGTAGAAGAGAAGAAGATAGAAAGAACAAGGGGTCGATAAAAGGTAACTGTCCTCATTGTTCATTCTCCATGGTAAAGAGTTTTTCGATTTCAAGAAATGTAGTTCTTCTTAGTAGTTCGAAGTAGACAGTGAGGACAGTTACCTTTTTTGCTATGCGGATCACTGTGAGCGGTGGGAGTCATCGGATTTCCGGAAGTCTGTCTAGCGATAAGTATTGGATTGCAGCAGATTGGGACTGCACTGCATTTTGGTCGCGATCCTATGGGAAAGTGACCGTTCCGTCATGGTGCAGGTGGAACCCCAAGGAGATACAAGATTGAAATTTGAGACGCTTGCCAAAAGGCTCGCTGTAAAGACTCAAACTCCCAAGCTAGAGGATGTCCTCCTTGGGCGTTTGGAGCCCGCCATGCTACCGTCTACGTGCATGGTTTGGACCGGAACCAGATCGCACGATGGCGGAAAGCCTCGGATCAGGCGTAATTCGGTGAGAGGACTGCGGGTATACCCGCAAGTGACATACGATAAGCCATACGCCATCATTAAATATCAACGGAAGCGTGTTCACGTTCAACGTCTGATCTACCAGATACTGGAGAAGCCGGACTACGAGTTCAGCCTGTATCAACAGTGTCCTACCTTGCTTTGTGTAAACCCGAGGCATTGGATCGTAGAGCGCAAATACAGTTTTGCTCAGGTGCCCGTGGTGGTGACGAAAGCCGAGATTGATGAGAGCCAGATTCCGGTCTTCGATGGCTCATGGACCGTAGACGACGTCGCTGAGATAATCGAGATCGCCTTGGAGGAGACCAGCCCGAAAAGTTTCGAAGCGCTGATGAGTTTCCCTGACTTGGCTGACGCCCCGCACGAAATGGTGCGGTCCGTGCTTATTGGCAAGAATTTGGAGCGTCTTACTTGATGCAGTCGCTCTCTATCGCATGCTGAAGGCCTTCGGTGTCGCGAGTCGCGGCACCGAGTCTGCTTCTCCTTAGGCGTCGCAAGAGGTGCCTGCTCCGGCACCTAGCTGAAGTCTGAGTGGATCAACCTTCTTGGATACTCTGGAAGAGCCAGAGCGCGCAGGAGTGCCTGCTTGCCAGTCGCGCTGCGGCATCCCTGCGCCTCGCAGGAGGCACCTACGGCGGCCTGGAGGACTTGGCCGAGGCCACACTTGCATGACGGCCGCCTCTGAGGCTCCTAGGGCCATTCTGGGGCGCTGCCGAGGCCTAGCCCCCACCTAGCCCCCACCTAGCCAACGATGTGTGTTGCGACCCCGCATGAACGGGTGGGGTGGCTCTCGCCTTGTTCTTCCAAATTGGAGATGCCTCCACTGCGAGGCTTGCCGCAAGCCTTAGATGACCAAGGAGATGGTTTATGAATACGCGAAAATCCTACGATCCCAAGAAGCCACATGAAGTGTCGGTTATTTATGGCTCTGAAGCCGTGGCGGCCTATCACGCCGGGACCAAGAGCATCGCCAGTCTCCGGCGGCTGGGCCGGGTCCGGACCTACCACTTCATGACCGTGCAGGAGATGAATGCGTTCATCTTCGGTCTCGAGCAGGCCATGGGCGTCGATGACGCACATGCTGTCGATGACCTTCGGGCGTAGCTGGGTGAAGAGGCAATGTGTGAGTCCCCTCAATTTGGGGGTGGGGCATTTGTGCGCGAGCGGCTTTGGCTCCCTGAACCAAGTTCCTGTCGCCGCGCCAGGAGCGTGCGGAATCGGATTTGGGGAGGGGCCACCAGGCGCGGTTTCTGCCGCGCGTCCGGCCTCCTTGGGGGGCTGGGGGTCACCATTTCCGGTCCCAAAAGGCGCTCCTGGTCGCGCACACACAAAATCTGTGTGCGCGGAGTGTGTCTCGGCGGCTTTGTGGGTGGGATGCCACCAACATGCCTTCTGCGGTTCGCGTGTTCCTCGGTCTCGTCAAGAGGGGATAAAAGAAAACAAAGTCAGTATCTTGGTGGTGTCCCTTTTTGTATGAAGGAAGCGGGCAATCGGTCCACCGGGATGCTCGGCAAGGAGGAAAACAGGGTCACGGAACTCGCCGACAGCCAGCACACTGAACTGCATTTGCGACCGGCCACCGCGGCTTCCGCGCACACTGGAGGCACAGAATGCCAAAAACCCTGACACACCCCCTAAGGGGTGGTCATAAAATCCAAGGATTTCAGGGGTTTGTTGGCTCCGGCGGTAGGGATCGAACCTACGACCAATTGATTAACAGTCAACTGCTCTACCGCTGAGCTACGCCGGAACACGGCGCCCGTATAGCAACGGGATTCCGGGGCGTCCAGAGGATTTTGTCACATTTCTTGTGGTTTTGTGGAAATCGCCTCAAGCCCTTTGAAACACAGCGTTTTCTGTAAGGATCCCAGGGGTGGAGGCATGGCCGCGGGCGTGCAGATCGACGAGATGGGCGAGCACGTTACGGGCGGCGGCGGGCAGCAATGCCGGGGGCACGTCGGTGTAGATTCTGGCCGCCAGCGCCGCGGCATCCGCAGGGGCGTCGTCGAGCGCCGTGAGGATCTGGCGCTCGCGCATCAGGCGGTGATCGCGCAGCGCGGCGAGCCGTGCGGCGGGGGCGTTAACCGGCGCGCCGTGACCGGAATGCAGCACGCGCCAGGGATGCGCGGACAGACGCGCCAGCGAGGCCATGAAATCAGTGAGATCGCCATCGGGCGGCGAGACCAGCGACGAGGCCCAGCCCATCACAAGATCGCCGCAGAACAGCGCATCCTCCCAGGCGAAGGCCAGGTGATTGCCGAAATGGCCCGGCGTGTGCAGCGCGTCGAGTGTCCAGCCGTCGCCCGCGACACGCGCGCCGTCGGCAAGGATCTCGTCGGGGGCAAAGCCCGCATCGACGCCTTCGCCGCCGCCCATCATGCCGCTTTCCGCCAGCGCCTGCATCGCCTCGGAGCGGCCGGCGGTGGCGTCACCGAAGGCCAGGACCGGTGCGCCGGTGGCCTCGGAGAGCGGGCGGGCGAGGGGCGAATGGTCGATATGGGCATGGGTGACGAGGATATGAGTAATGCGCTGGCCCGGGCGCAGCGCCGCCAGCAGCGCGTCGAGATGGGCGGGGTCGTCGGGGCCCGGGTCGATCACCGCGAGGCCGCGCGTGCCCAGCAGATAGCTGTTGGTGCCGCGGTAGGTCATCGGCGAGGGGTTGGGCGCCAGGATCCGGCGCAGGCCGGGGGCGAGCTCCTCGGGCTGGCCGGGGCGGGGGCGAAAATCCGGTTGCGGGTCCTGCATCTTTCGGGGCTTTCTGTGGGCAATCGTCACCAGAGGTAGCGCAAGATGTTCCAGTGGCTCAAACGCTATATGCCGCGCGGGCTTTACGGACGGGCCGCGCTGATCCTGCTGTTGCCGGTGGTGACGCTGCAACTGGTGGTTTCGGTGGTCTTTGTGCAGCGGCATTTCGAGGATGTCTCGCGCCAGATGAGTCGGGATCTGTCGCGCGAGATCGACCTCGCGGTGGCGCAGCCGGAGCTGGCGGCGCCGCTGGCGCTGGATCTGCGCAGCGTATCCGAGGCGGCGTTGCCCGAGGCGGACGCGCGGCGCTGGTACGATTTCTCCGGCCTCGTGGTGACGCGGACCTTGAAGCGCTTCGTGACCGGGCTCGAACGGGTGATGCTGCCCGACGACAACGATGTCATGCTATATGTACGCGCGGGAGATACGCTGTATGAAGTGAGCCTTGCGCGGCGCCGGGCCTCGCCGACCAATGCGCATCAGCTTTTTGTCAATATGATGGTGTTCGGCGTGGTGATGACGGTGATCGCGTTCCTGTATCTGCGCAACCAGCTGCGTCCGATCACCCGGCTGGCGCAGGCGGCGGAGGCGTTTGGCCGGGGCCGCCACGCGCCGTATTCGCCCGCCGGGGCGGTGGAGGTGCGGGCGGCGGGGCATGCCTTTCTCGACATGCGCAACCGCATCGAGCGGCAGATCGAGCAGCGCACCATGATGCTTTCGGGGGTGAGCCACGATCTGCGCACGCCGCTGACGCGGCTGCGGCTGGGGCTGTCGATGCTCGACGATGCCGAGCGCGAGCCGCTGGAGCGCGATGTGGAGGACATGCAGCAGCTCATCGACGCGTTTCTCGATTTCGCGCGCGGCGATGCCCATGCGGGGGCAGCAGAGCCCGTCGATCCGCTGGCGCTGGTCGAGACCATCGTCGCCGACGCGCAACGCTCGGGGCGTGCGGTGAGTGTGGCGCAGCTCGACGGGGCGGGGGAGGTGTCGCTGAAACCGGCGGCGATGCGGCGGGCGCTGGAGAACCTGATCGGCAATGCGGTGCGTTACGGCACACGCTGCGAGGTATCGGCGACGCTGACCGACAAGAGCCTGAGGCTGCGGGTGGAGGATGACGGGCCGGGGATCCCGCCGGAGCGGCGCGAGGAGGCGTTGCGCCCCTTCGTGCGGCTGGATCCGGCACGCAATCAGGACAAGGGGCCGGGTGTGGGGCTGGGCCTCGCGATCGCGGCGGATATCGCGCGGGCGCATGGCGGGGTGCTGCGGCTTGGGCAGAGCGAGACGCTGGGCGGGTTGCGCGCCGATATCGTTATCGCGCGCTGATACGGCGAATTTATCCCGAATTGCGTGAGATGGTCATGAAATCGCCGGATTGCCGCCCGGTCGCGGCACCGAGGACCGGTGAGGCTTGGCGAGCCGGTCCGGGCGAAGCCCCGGCCCGACGCGTCTCTCTCTCGCGGAGCGCGGCGGACTGAGTCGCGTTCTGGGCTGCCTTTGCCGGGGCCGTTGCCCCGGCGGGGCGCCGCTCCTCGCGCCTTTGCGGCCGCTTCTCGTAGGGCCCCGGGGACGGGACAGGAAAAAACGCGCCCGGAGCCGGGCGCGTTTGGGTGGTATCGTATCGTGTGGACTGGTTCAGCCTTCGAGCAGGATCTGGCCCTTGGCCTCGATCAGCAGCTCGGCGCGCTTGACGCGGATCGCCGCGGCATCGGTCTTGCCGACCAGATCGGCGGCGAGCTTGCGCACGACATCCTCGTGGCCTGCCTCTTCGAAATCGGCCTTGATCACCTCGCGGGCATATGCCTCTGCCTCGGTGCCGCCTTTGCCCAGCAGCTCCGCCGCCCAGAGCCCTAGCAGCTTGTTGCAGCGGGCTTCGGCCCGGAATGCCATCTCCTCGTCATGGGCAAACTTGGATTCAAACGCTTTCTCGCGCTCTTCAAACGTGGACATGGCGCCGGCTCCCCCCGCTAAAACAATCGTCAGATTTAATATTCCACACCCAGCCGCCGGCGCAACCCCAAGCGTCCGCTTGCGACGGGGCAAGGCATGATTTATAGGGCCTCGCAGGACGCGGGCGCGATCCCCGCCCGGCCCGGTGAAAGGATTCCCATGGCACGCCGCAAGAAGATCTATGAAGGCAAGGCGAAGATTCTCTACGAAGGCCCCGAACCCGGGACCATCGTTCAGTATTTCAAGGACGATGCCACCGCCTTCAACGCCCAGAAGAAGGACGTGATCGAGGGCAAGGGCGTGCTGAACAACCGCCTGTCCGAGTTCTTCATGACCGGGCTGAACAATATCGGTGTGCCGACGCATTTCCTCAAGCGGCTGAACATGCGCGAGCAGCTGGTGCGCGCCTGCGAGATCGTGCCGCTGGAGATCATCGTGCGCAACTTCGCCGCCGGCTCGCTGGCGTCGCGGCTGGGGATCGAGGAGGGCACGCCGCTGCCGCGCCCGATCGTGGAATATTGCTACAAGGACGACAAGCTGGGCGATCCTCTGGTCACCGAGGAGCATATCGCGGCCTTCGGCTGGGCCAGCCAGCAGGACATGGACGACATCCTGAGCCTGGCGCTGCGGGTCAACGATTACCTTTCGGGGCTGATGTACGGCGTCGGCATCAAGCTCGTCGATTTCAAGATCGAGATCGGCCGGGTCTATGACGGCGATTTCCAGCGCCTGATCGTGGCCGACGAGATCTCGCCCGACAGCATGCGGCTGTGGGATATCGAGAGCGGGCAGAAGCTCGACAAGGACGTGTTCCGCCGCGATCTGGGCTCGCTGACCGATGCCTATACCGAGGTGGCCAAACGGCTGGGCGTGATGCCCAAGCAGGCCACCCATGTGGCCAAGCCGAAGCTCATCAACTGAGGCGCCGTGCCCCCGGGCGGGCGCCGCGTGTGAGTATTTGAAGAAAGATGAAGGGCCGGGCCCTTCGCAGCGAACGGAGTGGACGCCATGAAGGCACGGGTGCATGTGATGCTCAAGGACGGCGTGCTCGACCCGCAGGGCGAGGCGGTGAAACACGCTCTGCACGGCATGGGCTTCGATGCGGTCGGCGGCGTACGTCAGGGCAAGGTGATCGAGCTCGATCTGGCCGAGGGCACCAGTGAGGCGGATGTGACCGAGATGTGCGAGAAGCTGCTCGCCAATACGGTGATCGAGAGCTATCGCGTGGAGCTGCTCTGAGCCCTTTAAGAGGGCAGGGCGGGGCCGCCCGGCCGGGAAAGCGCGAGGCCTCGTCGCGGCGCGATTGATCGCGCGGCAAAACGCGGCTATGAGCCCGATATCGTCCCGCAGCGCCGCCTGACAGTGGCGGGTCGGGGCGGAACCGGCGGGCGCTCCTCCGGAGGGCCGCCACCAGTGATGCCACCCGCCGCGCGCGGGAGAGGGAGTGCGCCCATGAAAGCCGCCGTAATCGTCTTCCCCGGATCCAATTGCGACCGCGATCTCGCCGAGGGGTTCCGCAAGGCGGGGCTCGATGTGCAGATGGTCTGGCACAAGGACACGGCGCTGCCCGAGGGCATCGACATCGTCGGCATTCCCGGCGGCTTTTCCTTTGGCGATTACCTGCGCTGCGGCGCAATCGCGGCGAACTCGCCGATCTGCCACGAGGTCAAGGCGCATGCGGAGCGCGGCGGTTATGTGCTGGGCATCTGCAACGGCTTTCAGGTGCTGACCGAGACCAAGATCCTGCCCGGCGCGCTGCTGCGCAACGCCAATCTGAAATATATCTGCCGCACGGTCGGGCTGAGCGTGGCCGAGAGCCAGTCGGTCTTTACCCGCGGCTACGAGGCCGGCGAGACGATCCGCATCCCCATTGCGCATCATGACGGCAATTACACCGCAGACGCCACGACGCTGGACATGCTCGAAGGCGAGGGCCGCGTCGCCTTCCGCTATACCGACAACCCCAATGGCGCCGATCGCGACATCGCGGGCATCCTCTCGGCCAACCGCCGGGTGCTGGGGATGATGCCGCATCCGGAGCGCGCCTGCGAGCCGGCCCAGGGAAACGAGGACGGTGCGCGTCTTTTCGCCCATCTGACCGATGTGCTGGCCGAGGCCTGACTTGAGCGCCTGAGCCCGCCCGCGTACTCTGGCCCCATGTCGGAGACGGTCACACCATCCAAGCGGCGCAGCCGGCGCTCGGACCCGCTGAGCTGGCGGGTCAGGCTGGCGCTTGTCCTGCTCATTGTGCTGGCGGTGAGTACGGTCTGGGTCACCAATGTGCTGCTCACCGACCGCTTCACCGAATCCACCCGCAACCGGGCCGAGCTGCGGCTGGCGCTCTATTCCGGCAATATCCTGTCGGAGCTGCGCCGCAACGCCATCGTGCCGCAGCTGCTGGCCCGCGACCCGGCGCTGATCGGGGCGCTCAACTCCGCCGATTTCAGCCAGTCCACGCAGCGCCTGATTTCCTATGTGGACGAGATTGGCGCCGCCTCTCTGATGCTGCTCGACCGCGACGGGCGCACGGTGGCCGCGACCGACCGCAACCGCCTGGGCGAGCAGCACCGCAATGCGCCGCATTTCGTCGATGCGCTGCGTTCGAACACCACGGTCTTTACCACCCAGCAGCGCGAGGCGGGGGGCTATTCCTTTACCTATAGCCGCCGGGTGGAGAGCCAGAACACGGTGATCGGGGTGATCGTGGTCGAGGTCGATCTTGCCAAATTCGAACGCGCCTGGGCGGGGATCACCGATGCGGTGTCGGTGCTGAATTCCGAGGGCACGATCATTCTCGCGACCGAGCCGCGCTGGCGCGGTCGCACCATGGAGGAGGCGCTGGTCCGGCAATCCCCGGAAAGCGCCATTGAGCGCGCCATCAAGGCCACCGCCGACTGGACCGCGCTGCCGCCCGACGCCTATCTGCGCGGCGAGGCGGTGATGCGGGTCGACGGGCGCATCCCGTTCCGCGGCTGGACCATGGCGACCTTCACCACCTATGCCTCGGTGCGCGAAAAGGTGAACGCGGTGCTGGCGCTGGAAATCATGGGCTTTGCACTGCTCGCGGCGCTGGCGTTCTACGCGCTTAGCCGCAAGACAGCATTGCGCATGGCGCTCTTTCAGCGGGAATCGGCAGAGCTGCGGCGACTGAACGCAAGGCTCCAGCGCGAGATCGCCGAGCGCGAGAAGGTGCAGAAGGATCTGGCCTCCGCCGAGCAGACGCTGGAGCAGAGCTCCAAGCTCGCTGCCCTGGGCGAGATGTCGGCGGCTGTGAGCCACGAGCTGAACCAGCCGCTGGCGGCGATGAAGACCTATCTCGCCGGCGCGCGGCTGCTGTTGCGCCGCAACCGGCCCGAGGAGGCGATGACCGCCTTTCACCGCATCGACGATCTGATCGAGCGCATGGGCGCCATCACTCGCCAGCTCAAGAGCTATGCCCGCAAGGGGCAGGATCAGCTCAGCCCTGTGGATATGGGCGAGGCGCTGGCCTCGGCGCTGTCGATGATGGAGCCGCAGCTCAAGGCGCGGCGGGTGCGCATCTCCAAGATTCTGCCGGACACGCCGGTGCGGGTGATGGGCGACCGGATGCGCATCGAGCAGGTGCTGGTGAATCTGCTGCGCAACGCGCTCGACGCGACCAAATCGGTGGCCAATCCCGAGATCGAGATCCTCCTGGCCTCGGGTGAGACGGCGACGCTTTCGGTGCGCGACAACGGCCACGGGATCGAGGATTTCGACGCGCTCTTCGAGCCGTTCTACACCACCAAGCAGCCCGGCGACGGCACCGGTCTGGGGCTGGCGATCAGCTCTGGCATCGTTGCGGATCTGGGCGGAAGACTGACGGCACGGAACGGTGCCGAGGGTGGGGCTGTTTTCGAGATGCAGCTACCTATCTTGAATGAAAGCCCGCAGGCTGCGGAATAGCCCGGCGGGACAAGCCGAAGGCAGAAGAAAAAGGCGAAAGACCAAAATGACAAAAGCCATGAAAATCGCCATCGTCGACGATGAGAAAGACATGCGCCAATCGATCAGCCAGTGGCTGGCGCTGTCGGGATACGATACCGAGACCTATGCCAGCGCCGAGGAGGCGCTGGGTGCGCTCGGCGCCGATTACCCAGGGATCGTGATCTCGGATATCAAGATGCCGGGGATGGACGGAATCCAGTTCCTGAAAAAGCTGATGGGCAATGACAGCGCGCTGCCGGTGATCATGATCACCGGCCATGGCGATGTGCCGATGGCGGTGGAGGCGATGCGCATCGGCGCTTTCGACTTCCTCGAAAAGCCCTTTAACCCCGACCGCATGTCGGAGCTGGCCAAGAAGGCCACCAATGCGCGCCGGCTGACGCTCGATAACCGGGCGCTGCGCAAGGAGCTCTCGGATGGCTCGCAGCTCATGTCCAAGCTCATCGGCCAGAGCCCGGCGATGGAACGGCTGCGCGAGGATGTGCTGGATCTGGGCCAGGCCGACGGCCATGTGCTGATCGACGGCGAGACCGGCACCGGCAAAACGCTGATCGCCCATGCGCTGCATGCGGTGGGCTCGCGCGCCGGCAAGAAATTCGTGCTGATTTCCTGCGCGGCGATGGACGAGGACGCGCTGATGCGGCGGCTCTTCGGCCCGATGCAGCCCGACGAGACGCGGCTGCCGGCCATCGAGGAGGCGCGCGGCGGTACGCTGGTGCTGGAGGATATCGAGGCGCTGTCGGATTCCGCCCAGGCGCGGCTGCTTTCGGTGATCAACGATCAGGGCACGCCGCCGGAAACCCGGATCGTGGCGATCTGCAACCTTCAGGACGAGGGCAATACCTGCGAAAGCAAGCTGCGCCCGGATCTCTATTTCCGCCTCGCGGCGCTCAAGATTACCGTGCCGCCGCTGCGCGCGCGCGGCGAGGACATCCTGACGCTCTTCACCCGGCTCTCAGAGCAATATGCCGACGAATACGGCTGCGACGCGCCCAAGGTCTCGGCGCAGGAGGCGGCGCAGCTTTTGCAGGCGCCCTGGCCGGGCAATGTGCGCCAGCTCATCAACCTTGCCGAACGCGCGGTGCTGCAATCGCGGCGCGGGCAGGGCACCATCGCCTCGCTGCTGATGAGCGACCACGAGGAGATGCAGCCGGTGATGACCACCGAGGGCAAGCCGCTGAAGGAATATGTCGAGGCGTTCGAGCGCATGCTGATCGACAACACAATGCGGCGGCACAAGGGCTCGATCTCGGCGGTGATGGACGAGCTTTGCCTGCCGCGCCGCACGCTCAACGAGAAGATGGCGAAATACGGGCTTCAGCGCGCCGACTACATCTGACGGCGCGCGCTGTCGCAGGAATGTGCCGGAACCGTCACGGAATCGATTCCGGGGATCTCTAGCGTATGGGCCAGGCCGGGCCGGGTTCGTTCCGGCCCGCCGCCGCGATCCGTTTTCAGAGAGATCTTCGCCATGATGATCATCGACCCGTTCCGCTTCGTCCTCGCCTGCTGCTTCCTGCCGGCGAGGAACGGCATGCTGTCCCACCTGCTGCGCGGCAAGCGCGTCTACTGAGTGCCCAAAGCGCGCGGTGGGCAGATTGCCCACCCTACAGACAGTGCGCGCCCAGCCCCGGACCTGTTCCGGGGCCTCAGCGGTCGGGGTCTGTGGGATGCTCCCCATCCTGGAGATCAAGGCGGTAAGGCGCCGGTCAACGCCCGCGCGCCTTAGCGACAATCGTCAAAACCACCGAGCCGGGCGGCGCGATGCGCCCGAGAATGAATGCAGGGATGTGCAGGAGTGCCGGGCTTGGGCCGGCAAGGACTGCTGCCGGGCCCGCACCCTATGGAGCGCCGGCCTCAGCTGGCGCGGCGTTCCTCGAAGCTCAGCGCGATGAATTCGGGCATGTGATCGCCCATCCCCACCACGTTGTTGTCGTTCCGGTCCGAGCGCCGCGAGGATTTCTCCTGCGCCGGCTTGTCGGATTTACGCGACCGCGAGCGGGTGCTCTTCTTTTCGGTCTGTTCGGGCGCCGGGGCCTCAGCCTTGTCTTCCTCGGCGGCAGCTTTGGGCTTGGGCATGTTCGGCAGCTCGACGCGCGGGATCTCTTTCTGGAGCAGCTTTTCCACGTCTTCGAAGTTCTTTTCGTCCTTCGGCACGACAATGGTAAAGGCTTTGCCCTCGCGCCCGGCGCGGCCGGTGCGGCCGATGCGGTGCACATAGTCCTCGGCATGACTCGGCACGTCGAAATTGAACACATGGCTGACGCTGGGCACGTCGAGCCCGCGCGCCGCCACATCCGAGGCGATCAGCAGCCGGATGGAGCCGTCACGGAAGCCGTCCAGCGTCTTCATGCGCTGGCTCTGGTCCAGATCGCCATGGATCGGCTCGGCGTTATAGCCGTATTTCTTCAGCGATTTCGCCACCACATCCACGTCGACCTTGCGGTTGCAGAAGACGATGGCATTCGTGCAGGCCTCGCCCTCACGCTCGATCAGATCGCGCAGCACCCGGCGCTTTTCGCTGCCCTCGCGGTCGCGGCGCGACGCCTTGAAAAACACCGCGCCCTGTTCGATCGTTTCCGAGGCGGTGGCCTGACGGGCGACCTCGATCCGCGCGGGGGCGGAGAGGAAGGTGTTGGTGATGCGCTCGATCTCCGGCGCCATGGTGGCGGAGAAGAACAGCGTCTGGCGGGTGAAGGGCGTCAGCGAGAAGATGCGCTCGATGTCGGGGATGAACCCCATGTCGAGCATGCGGTCGGCCTCGTCCACCACCATGATCTGCACGCCGGTGAGCAGCAGCTTGCCGCGCTCGAAATGGTCGAGCAGCCGGCCCGGCGTTGCGATCAGAACATCGACGCCCTTGTCGATCAGCGCGTCCTGTTCCTTGAAACTGACGCCGCCGATGAGCAGCGCTTTGGTCAGCTTCACATGCTTGGCGTAGATGTCGAAATTCTCGGCCACCTGCGCGGCCAGTTCGCGGGTCGGGCAGAGCACCAGGCTGCGCGGCATCCGCGCGCGGGCGCGGCCGCGGGCGAGCAGGGTGATCATCGGCAGGGTAAAGCTGGCGGTCTTGCCGGTGCCGGTCTGGGCGATACCCAGCACGTCCTTGCCCTCCAGCGCCGAGGGGATCGCGCCGGCCTGGATCGGGGTCGGGGTTTCGTAGCCCGCCTCCTCGATGGCTTTCAGGACTTTCGGGTTCAGGTTGAGGTCAGAAAACTTTGTCATAGGTGTCCGATTTGGGTGCGGACACTGAAACTGGGCCCGCGCATCTGGTCTGGGATCGGGCCCGGTTGGCCCTGCGGTTCGTGCATATACGATCCCGATGCGGCGGCTTGTACCGGAATCACCGGGTAAAGGTCAATCGTGGCGCTGTTTTGGCAGGAAATCAGTGGGGTTTGAGGGACAATTGCGCCAGTTTGTCCCGAATTCGGTGCCAATCTTCGGGTTTTGTTTCCGCATCCGAGACAGTTTCCCCGGACTCGGTCAGTGACCGGGGAAGTGCCGTGCCCGCAGCGCGGGCAAATCCATGCGCCGGCGCCGCAGCAACCCATGCGCCGCGAGCCGTTCTATCAGCGCCGGCGTCGCGGTGCAGACCTCTTCGTAGAAGCGCCGCAGCGCCGTCTCGCCGCCCTCTGCCTCGATCATCGCAAAGAGATCATGCAGGTTGACCGCGCCGCTCTGGCGGACCTGCGGTTTCAGCTCGGCCCGGTAGGAGCCCTGCGCCATTCGGAAACGGTAGAGGCGCAGGAAATGCCCCCAGTCTGCGGCGTGGAAATGGCCCAGCTCGGTCTCGGGCAGCGGCTCTTCGCCGGGGTTCGACACGCCGTCGAGCTGCACATTGTGGATCCTGATCTGCAAACCCTTGGTGCCGGGGCGGAAGAACAGCTTGCCGGCCACATGGCTGAGGAACCCGCCCGAGAGATGCCGGCCCCATTCGGCAAAGCAGGCCTCGGCGGCGCGCTGGCGGGTGCTCTGATCGAGATGGAAGGCCTTGAAGGCCACCTCTTCGCCCGGGGCGGTGGCCAGCGCCTCGACGGGCCTCACCCTGGCGCAGAGGCAGGTCTCGGGCAGGGCGGCGAGCTGCTCGGCCAGCGGTCGGGCGGGCAGCAGGAACTCGTCGGTGTCGATATGGGCGAGCCAGTCCACCTCCGGCTTGCGGTTGTTGGCGTGGCGGGCATTGGCGCCCTGACGCACCTGATGTTTCTTCGGACGGCCGTTGCGCTTTTCCCACCAGGCGGCATCGGTGCGAAAGACCCGCAGCCTGGGATGGGCGGAAAGCACCGCCTGCGCCTCGGGCATGTCGGCGTCGAGATAGAGATAGATCCGGTGCGCGCCGAGCTCGAGATGCCAGGCGGCGAAGTCGAGGATCTCGGGCAGGGCGGCATTGGTGGTGGTGACGGTGCCCCAGCGGATCATGGCCGCGCCCCAAAGACCCGCGCCACGGCGGCGTCGGGATCGAAATCGCGGCTCAGCAGCATGTCATGCGCGGCGAGTTTTTCGCGCAGCTCCGGCGTATCGGCGCAGACCTCGTCAAAGAGCAGCCGCAGCCCGGCCTCGCCCTCTTCCTCGGCGAGAAACCCGATAAGATCGGCCTGACCCATCTCGGGCCGGGAGGAGCGCGCGCGGTAAGAGCCCTTGTCGCGGCGAAAGGCGAGATGGGTGAGGAAATGTTCCCAGCTCGGCGCGTGCAGATGCGCGAGGTGGATATCGGCGGGCTTGGCGCGGTTGCTGGCCTCCTCGCCGCGATATTTCAGCGTGTGGATGCCGAGGCGGGTGTCGGGAATGCCGGTGCGGGCAAAGACCTTGCCCGAGCTGTGGCTGAGAAACCCGCCATAGAGATGCAGCCCGAAGGTGGGGTAGATCTCCTGCAACACCGCTTTCGGCTGGCCGGCCTGGCGGTGGGTCAGCTTGAAATGCTGCGGTGGGCCGTCGTCTCGCGCCAGCGCCTCGGCGGGGGCGATGCGGGCCAGCGCGTGGCGGGGAGAGATATCGGCGAGGATCCCGGACACGGGGCGGTCGGGCAGCAGGAACTCGTCGACGTCGATATGGCCGAGCCAGTGCAGGCTGTCGGCGGTCTCGCGCAGGGCGCGGGTGGCGTTATGCGCCTGGCGCAGTTGGTGCGCCTCCATGCGCGGCTTGCCACTGGCCTGCCAATAGGCGGCGTCGCATTGGGTGATGTGGATGCTTGGGTGGCGCGAGAGAAAGGCCACGGTCTCGGCCTCGGGCGCGTCGAGATAGATATGCAGCGCCTCGGCGCCCAGCTCGATGTGATGCGCGGCGAAACGGGCGATCTGCGGCAGCGGCGCCCGGATGGTCGAGACGAGGCCCCAGTTGAGGGTATCTTGCGTAAGGCCGCGCTGCGCCGCGGGCACCGGTGCGGGGTTGTCGCCGCGCGTGGGCGTTGCAGGCGCCTTGCGCGCATCGGAGCGGGATTTGCGGGCGCGCATGGTCATGAGGCGGCGGAACAGCGTGCGCTCGTCATGGATCAGCAGATCCAGCAGGTGATGGGCGAGGGGGCGGATCACCGGATCGTCCTCGGCCTCGGTCCAGAGCCGCCCGATCATGTTCACGTCGAGCCCGCCATTGGCGATGGCATAGGCGTCCATCTCCATCGGCAGCGGGCCGCGCGCCTTCTGGTCAAGTGGAAAGGGCCGGTCGGCGTTGAGCCCGGAATAGAGTCGCTCGCTCTCGTAGAGCTTCATCGTGCCGAAGAGCACGGTGAGCGCCAGCCCGACAGAGCGCTGCGTGGGGGTGGTGCCGTGATCGCCGAAGGTGGTGATGGCAGAGACCAGCCAGCGCTGGTTGAGGTGATCCAGCAGATGCGGGCCCTGTTCCGCCCAGAGCCGCTGGAACAGCGCGGGGATATGCGCGGGGAAGTCGCGCTTGCGCAGATGCGCGACGAGGAGTGCGTTCAGAAACACCAGCTCGCTTTCGCCGGTCAGTTCCTTGCGCAGCGCGTGGCGCTTGCGGTGATAGGAGGAGCGGAAGGGCGGCGCCTCGGCTGGGTCGTCATCGGGATCGGTGACGATCCGCGCGGCCAGCGACGCGAGGTCGAGATCGGCGGCGGGTGGCGCCTCGGTCTCGGCATAGGCGAGGGCGTCGCGCCGTCCCTCCATCTGGGTCAGCACGGCGGCGATCCCGCCGGGCCAGGTCGGGCGCTTGCCGCCGCTATCGTTGTCGCTGCTCATGGCGTGGAGAGTGGCGCGTCGCGCGCGGCCGCGCAATCGGGCGCTGCGCCTTTATCGCGCGGTGGTGCAGCGGCGCCGCTCCTTGCCCGTTGCCGGGCGCCTCGCTGGGATGCGGTTAGAGCCGTTCGTAATCGCCCAGCATGGTCGGGCAGCGGCGATGGGCGTTGGTGAGCCCGATCTCGGCGCCGTTGAGGATCAGGTGCCAGGTCGGCTTGTAGCCGGGCACCTGCGCGCGGGAATAGGAGCAGCCGCCGGGTGTGACATAGGTCTGCCCCTGATAGCCGGCGCCGGGGCCGGGGTTGCGGGCATTGGATTGCAGGCTCTTGTGTTTGCCGCCGAAAAATCCGTTGCCGGCCTCGGCGGCGGGCAGGGCAAAGAGCGTGGCGGCGGCGAAGGCGAGCGCGAAAACGCGGATCATCTCGGATACTCCCGAAGGTTGCGGTTACACTCAGACTCCGCCTGAAACGTGAACGCGGGCTTCAAATTTCAAATGCGCGGCATTTTCGGGCCGCCCGCCTCCGGGCTTGGCAAAGCCCGCGCTTTGCGGCAGAGGAACGCGCATGAGCACCACATCCTTCAGCCTCACCGCCACCGATGGCGCCGCCCGCACCGGCGTGATCTCGACCCCGCGCGGCGAGATCCGCACGCCCGCCTTCATGCCCGTGGGCACTGCCGCGACGGTCAAGGCGATGCTGCCCGAGAATGTCCGCGCCACCGGTGCCGACATCCTGCTGGGCAACACCTATCATCTGATGCTGCGCCCGACCGCCGAGCGCATCGCGCGGCTGGGGGGGCTGCACAGGTTCATGAACTGGGAACGTCCGATCCTCACGGATTCCGGCGGCTTTCAGGTGATGAGCCTCGCCGGGCTGCGCAAGCTCACCGAGGAGGGGGTGAGCTTCAAGAGCCATATCGACGGCTCGAAACACATGCTTTCGCCTGAGCGCTCGATGGAGATCCAGCGGCTGCTGGGCTCGGATATCGTCATGGCCTTCGACGAATGCCCGGCGCTGCCCGCCGACCGCAAGCGCATCGAGGAGAGCATGCGGCTGTCGATGCGATGGGCGCAGCGCTCGCGCGATGCCTTTGGCGACCGGCCGGGGCATATGCTTTTCGGCATCATGCAGGGCGGGCTCGAGCGTGACATGCGCGAGGAAAGCGCAAAGGCGCTGACCGCCATCGGCTTCGACGGCTATGCGGTGGGCGGTCTGGCGGTGGGCGAGGGGCAGGAGGCGATGTTCTCGTGCCTCGATTACGCGCCCGGGTTCCTGCCGCAGGACAAGCCGCGCTATCTCATGGGGGTGGGCAAGCCCGACGATATCGTCGGCGCGGTCAAGCGCGGCATCGACATGATGGATTGCGTGCTGCCCACGCGCTCCGGGCGCACGGGGCAGGTCTTTACCCGCCACGGCGTGGTGAACATCAAGAACGCCCGCCACGCGGACGACCCGCGCCCGCTGGACGAAAACTGCTCCTGCCCGGCCTGCACCAGCTATTCCCGCGCCTATCTGCACCATGTGTTCCGCGCGCAGGAGATGATCTCGGGCATGCTGCTGAGCTGGCACAACCTGCAATATTTCCAGGACATCATGGCCGGCATGCGCGAGGCCATCGCCGGCGGGCGCTTTGCCGAATGGGAGGCCGATTTCCATGCGGGCCGCGCCGAGGGCGATATCCCGCCGCTCTGAGACGCCTTATCGCGGTGGCAACTGCCCGGATTATGGGCGACAAGGCGGGTTTTCGAAGGAAAAGCGCGGGAAGCGGCGGGACGCGTCATTGCGGCGGCGCAGAAAGCGCCTAGGTGACTTGCCCAGTGGTGTCCCGTCGCGGACCCGGAAAGAAAGGACGTCAGTCATGACCGAAGCACTCTTTACCCCCTTTGCCGCCGGAGCGATCGCTTTGCAGAACCGCATCGTCATGGCCCCGCTCACCCGCAACCGTGCCGATGACGAAACCGGCTGCGTCAACGACCTGCATGTGGAATACTACCGCCAGCGCGCCGGTGCCGGGCTGCTGATCACCGAGGCGACGCAGATCTCGCCGGTGGGCAAGGGCTATATCCAGACCCCGGGCATCCACAGCGAGGCGCAGGTGGCGAGCTGGAAGCGCGTCACCGATGCGGTGCACGAGGCCGGCGGCAAGATCGTCGTGCAGCTCTGGCATGTGGGGCGGATCTCGCACAATTCGCTGCAACCGGGCGGGCAGGCGCCGGTGGCGCCCTCGGCCATCGCGGCCGACAGCATGACCTTTACCCAGGCGGGGTTCGAGAAGACCTCCGAGCCGCGCGCGCTGAGCGTCGAGGAGATCGCCGCCACCGTCGCCGATTTCCGCCATGCCGCGGCGCTCGCCATCGAGGCCGGGTTCGACGGGGTCGAGGTGCACGGTGCCAACGGCTATCTCATCGACCAGTTCCTCAAGACCGGCGCCAACCAGCGCGAGGATGACTATGGCGGGTCCATCGAGAACCGCGCGCGTTTCCTCTTCGAAGTGCTGGATGCGGTGACCGATGAGATCGGCGGCGACCGCACCGGGCTGCGCCTGTCGCCCTTCAGCCCCGCTAACGGCATTTCCGACGAGGATCCGCAGGCGGATTTCGAATATGTGGTGCCGAAGCTCAACGCCTATGGGCTGGCCTATCTGCATGTGGTCGAGGGCGCCACCGGCGGCGCGCGCGAGCTGCCCGAGGGCCAGAGCTTTGCCGCGCTGCATGCGCTCTACGAGGGGTCGTATATGGCCAATAACGGCTATGACCGGGCGATGGCCATCGAGGCGGTGCGCGACGGTGCGGCGGATCTGGTGGCCTTTGGCCGGCCCTTCATCGGCAACCCGGATCTGGTCGACCGGCTGTTCCGCGACGCGCCGCTGAACGAGCCCGACCGCGACTCGTTCTATGGCGGTGGCGCCAAGGGCTATGTCGACTACCCGACGCTGGAAGACGAAACCGCCTGAGCGCGGTTTTCAGGCTCGCAAGGTTGACTAGCCGGCGCTTCACAGTGCCGGCCGGTTGCGTTTCTGAGGCCCGTATTAAGGGCTGGCCGGGGAGCGGCCGCCAAAGAGCCGCCCCGCCAGCCAAAACAGGCCGCGAAAGATCAGCACGCCCAGCAGCCCGGCCACCACCACCACGGCGATATCGCCCTCCGGTGTGAACGGGTCCACATAGATCAGCATGCCGAGCGCGAAGAGCGCCGCCGCGATCAGCGCCGAAGGCAGGGAGTTCAGTTTCTCAAGCATCGCCGCTCTCCTTTCCGCCGAGACCGAAAAACAGCTTGGCGCCGCGCCAGATCGCCGGCCCATGGGTGTCGGCGGCATCGCGCAGGGTGCGGCGGATGCGCTCGTGCAGGGGCATGCCGGTCCAGAAATCCTCGCGCCGCTCGACCTGGCGCATCCAGCGGCGGAACCGCTCGCGCGCGGCGCCGGCGCTGGAGACATCGGTGAGATCGGCCATCAGCACCCGCGCGTTCTCCTTGGGAAAGCCCGATCCCGGCGCCCAGGCCAGCAGGAAGGGGCCGGGTTCGTCGGCGATGTCTATGCCTGCGGCAATGGCCGCCTTGATATGGCGCTGCGCCTCGAAGAGCCCGTAATTCGGCACCGCCTTTTCGCAGGTGCGCGACCGGGCGATCCGGTTTGCCTCTGCCGCCTGACCGCGTGTGCGCATCGGCCAGATCGTCACCACCTCCTGCTTTTCGCTGTCGACCGGCACCGCGATTTCGGAGCTGTGCGGGATCGTGCCGAGGAAGGCGTTGCAGAACATCATGCCGCGCGCCAGCGTGTCGCCCTCCGGACGCTCGGGAAACGCCAGGATGCCATAGGCGAGATAACCGCCGGGCGGAACCTCATCAGGGCCCACGAAGAGGCGGCTGGCGATGATGTCCAGCCGCGCGCCGCCGCTATTGGCACTCGCCACCTCTTCCTCGGGGGCCGGCACCAGGATCGGCTCTTCCGTGCCGGGCGTGGGCAGCATCACCGGTGGCGGCGGGTCGTCATCCGCTGACGCGATCGCGCCGCCGGGGTAGCTGTAAGTCTCATAGGAACTGCCGCCTCCTACGGAGTTCCAAGAGTTGTTACCGCTTTCGGTCCGCAGCTCGCTCAGCACCGCCGGATCGCTCCAATCGATAGATGCAGGGTCGCGGGCGGTGTCGATCTCGGGCGCTTCGGTCTGCAATTCGAAGCTTCTGGTCGGGCGCATCACCTCGGTGGCGATGGCCAGAAGGGCGAGCGCGACGGCAATGATCGCGGCGGTTCGGAAAAATGCGGGGGCTTTGGTCATAAAAAACTCCCATAGGGTGCAACGAAATAAATATTTGCCCTTATAGCACGAGGCCTTCCCCTGCGGAAGGCGCAATGCCGCTCTGCGGCGCCGAGCCAAGTGGCGCTTGCGCCCGGGTCACCGTTTCGTCATGCTCGCTTGAACCGGAGTCGGGTCAGGTTGAT
Organism: Salipiger abyssi; assembly: GCF_017311415.1. Taxonomy (GTDB): domain Bacteria; phylum Pseudomonadota; class Alphaproteobacteria; order Rhodobacterales; family Rhodobacteraceae; genus Salipiger; species Salipiger abyssi_A. The sequence goes on from NZ_JAEKIS010000020.1 coordinate 25,665, forward strand.
TTCGCGTCGCGGTGACCCCACTTTAACCTCCGATACAGGGGATGGCGGGTGCTGCCGGAGAACCGGGGCCGGGCCGTCCTGCCAAGACGAAGGAAAGCGAATGCAACAGGCTCTCAATTCCTCTTATCCGGTGCTGCCGCTGCGCGACATCGTCGTGTTCCCGCATATGATCGTGCCGCTTTTCGTCGGGCGCGAGAAATCGGTGAAGGCGCTGGAAGAGGTGATGGCGGATGACAAGCAAATCCTGCTTGCCGCCCAGATCGACCCGGCGGTGGACGATCCCGCATCCGATGGCATCTACCGTGCCGGCGTGCTCGCCAATGTTCTGCAACTGCTCAAGCTGCCCGATGGCACCGTAAAGGTGCTGGTCGAGGGGCAGGCGCGGGTGCGTATTACTGAATACATTGAAAACGATGTGTTTTTCGAGGCGAAGGCCGAATATATCTCTGAAATGCCCGGCGATCCCGCCGCCATTCAGGCGCTGGTCCGCACCGTGGGTGAAGAGTTCGAGCGCTATGCCAAGGTGAAGAAGAACATCCCCGAAGAGGCGCTCTCGGCGGTGTCCGAGACCACCGAGCCGGCAAAGCTCGCCGATCTCGTGGCTGGTCATCTCGGCATCGAGGTGGAACAGAAGCAGGAGCTTCTGGAGACACTGCCCGTCTCCGAGCGGCTGGAGAAAGTCTATGGCCTGATGCAGGGAGAGCTGTCGGTTCTCCAGGTCGAGAAAAAGATCAAGACCCGCGTCAAGAGCCAGATGGAGAAGACCCAGCGCGAATACTATCTGAACGAGCAGATGAAGGCCATTCAGAAGGAGCTGGGCGACGGCGAGGACGGCCAGAACGAGGTCGCCGAACTCGAAGAGCGGATCAACGAGACCAAGCTCTCGAAAGAGGCGCGTGAAAAGGCCGATGCGGAGCTCAAGAAGCTGCGGAACATGTCGCCCATGTCCGCCGAGGCCACGGTGGTGCGCAACTATCTCGACTGGATGCTGAGCATCCCGTGGGGCACCAAGAGCCGGGTGAAAAAGGATCTGGGCCGCGCCCAGGATGTGCTGGATCACGATCACTATTCGCTTGAAAAGGTGAAGGAGCGGATCGTCGAGTATCTCGCTGTGCAGGCGCGCTCGCAAAAGCTGAAAGGTCCGATCCTCTGCCTCGTCGGCCCTCCGGGCGTCGGCAAGACCTCGCTTGGCAAGTCGATGGCCAGGGCCACCGGGCGCGAGTTCATCCGCATCTCGCTTGGCGGCGTGCGCGATGAATCCGAAATCCGCGGTCACCGCCGGACCTATATCGGTTCGATGCCGGGCAAGATCATCCAGGCGCTGAAAAAGGCCAAGACCACGAACCCGCTCATCCTGCTCGACGAGATCGACAAGATGGGGCAGGACTTCCGTGGCGATCCGGCCTCGGCGATGCTGGAGGTGCTCGACCCCGAACAGAACGCGACCTTCGTGGACCACTATCTCGAAGTGGAATACGACCTGTCGAACGTGATGTTCGTGACCACGTCGAACTCCTACAACATGCCCGGCCCGCTGCTCGACCGGATGGAGATCATTCCGCTTTCGGGCTATACCGAGGACGAGAAGCTCGAAATCGCCAAGCGTCACCTGCTCGACAAGCAGATCAAGGCGCATGGGCTGAAAAAGGGCGAGTTCTCGGTCTCCGACGGCGCGCTCACCGACATCCTGCGCTATTACACGCGTGAGGCCGGTGTGCGGAACCTTGAGCGCGAGATCGCGCGTCTGACCCGGAAGGCGGTTACCAAGATCGTCAAGAAGGAGGCCAAGGAGGTTACCGTAACCTCTGAAAACCTTGACGATTTCCTTGGCGTGCGGAAATTCCGCTACGGTCTGGCCGAGGACGAGAACCAGGTCGGTGTGGTCACCGGGCTTGCCTATACCTCGGTCGGCGGTGACCTGCTGCATATCGAGGCGCTGAAACTGCCCGGCAAGGGGCGGATGAAGACCACCGGCAAGCTGGGCGACGTGATGAAGGAGAGCATCGAGGCGGCCTCGTCCTACGTGCGCTCCATCGCGCCGCAGATCGGGGTTAAGCCGCCGCGCTTCGACAAGTGGGATATCCACGTCCACGTCCCCGATGGCGCCACGCCCAAGGACGGGCCCTCGGCGGGTCTGGCCATGGTCACGGCCATCGTCTCGGTGCTGACCGGGCTGCCGGTGCGCAAGGACATCGCCATGACCGGCGAGGTCACCCTGCGCGGCAATGCCTCCGCCATCGGCGGGCTGAAGGAAAAGCTTCTCGCGGCGCTGCGCGGCGGGATTAAGACCGTTCTCATTCCCGAAGAGAACGAGAAGGATCTGGCCGAGCTGCCCGACAATGTGAAGGAGGGGCTGGAGATCATCCCCGTCAAGCATGTGTCGGAGGTGCTGGAGATCGCGCTGATCGGCAAGCCCGAGCCGGTGGAGTGGGACGAGGAGGCCGAAGAGGCCGCCGCGGCCCTCGCGAAATCGGAGGGCAGCGCGGCGGGAGCCGTCGCGCACTAAGCGCCGGCATGCGATTGAGACAAGGCGCCGCAAGCAATTGCGGCGCCTTTTTTGTCCGGCCTTTGTCTTGGTCTCGCAGCCGGCCCCTGCGCGATCATCCCTGGGTGGCCCGATCCTGAGGGCTCAGAGAGCGCGGCCGCCTCGCGGAAACGGCAGTCCGCTCGGACCATGCCAGGGCATACCCCGTTGACGCCGCCGCCGCTTTGCGCAATCTCTCCGTTATGACGGATCAAGATGCAGAGGCGGTGCTCGGCCGCATTCCCGGCAAGCTCAAGGAGGCGCGGCAGGCGCAGGGGCTGTCGCTCGACGCGGTGGCAAAGCTCTCCGGCGTGAGCCGCTCCATGGTCAGCCAGATCGAGCGTGGCGAGTCGAACCCCACGGTGGCGACTCTGTGGAACCTCACTCGCGCGCTTCAGGTGGATTTCGCCGGGCTGCTTGCGCTCGACGCCCCGCGCCGCGCCATCGAGGTGATCCGCGCCGATCAGGCGCCGACGATCACCGGCCATGGGCGCGGCTGCCATATCACCATCCTGTCGGAGCCCGAGAAGGTCGGGCAATACGAGATCTACGATATCCGCTTCGAGCCCGATGGTGCGCTGGAAAGCGAGGCGCACGGCCCCGGCGCGCGCGAACATCTCACGGTGCTGGAGGGCGCGCTCGCCGTGCGCTCGGGCGAGACCGAAGAGCTGCTGCGCCCTGGCGACACCGCCCGCTATGCCGCCGATCTGGCGCATGCGATCCGCGATGCCGGAGAGGGCGCGCGCTGTTTTCTGATCGTGGAGACGCCATAGCGGACATATTTCCGCGATAGCGTATCTTTTATATTGACCAAAAATCCGTAATTGCGGACAAAGAGGCGATCCACACAAAAGGAGTCGCCCCATGTCCGATGCTTTCCTGACCCATCTGCGCGAGACGCTTGGCCGGATCGAGGCCGAGGGGATGATGAAATCCGAGCGCGAGATCACCTCGCCGCAGGGCGCGCGGGTCGCTGTGGCCGGGCGCGACCTCATCAATCTCTGCGCCAACAATTACCTCGGGCTCGCCGATCACCCGGCGCTGATCGCGGCGGCGATGCAGGCGATGGCGGATCACGGCTATGGCATGGCCTCGGTGCGCTTCATCTGCGGCACGCAGGATCTGCACCGGGCGTTGGAGCAGCGACTGGCGGCCTATCTCGGCACCGAGGACAGTATCCTGTTCGCCGCCTGTTTCGACGCCAATGGCGCGCTGTTCGAGCCGCTGCTGGGGCCGGAGGACGCGGTGATCTCGGATGCGCTCAACCATGCCTCGATCATCGACGGTATCCGGCTCTGCAAGGCAAAGCGCTATCGCTACGCCAATTCCGACATGGCGGATCTGGAGGCGCAGCTACAAGCCGCCCGCGCCGATGGCGCGCGGCATATCATGATTGCCACCGACGGGGTGTTCTCGATGGACGGCTATCTCGCGAAGCTGCCCGAGATCCGCGCGCTGGCCGACCGCTACGATGCGCTGGTGATGGTGGACGATTGCCACGCCACCGGTTTCATGGGGCCGAAGGGGCAGGGCACGCCCGCGCATTTCGGCATCCGCGCGGATATTCTCACCGGCACGCTGGGCAAGGCGCTCGGCGGCGCGCTTGGCGGCTATATCGCCGGGCCGCAGCCGGTGGTCGATCTGCTGCGCCAGCGCGCGCGGCCCTATCTCTTTTCCAACGCTCTGCCGCCGGCGGTGGTGGCCGCGGGGCTCGCGACGCTCGATCTGGTCGAACAGGGCGACGAGCTGCGGGCAAGGCTCTTTGACAATGCGCGCCACTGGCGGGCGGGGCTCACCGAGGCGGGGTTCGATCTGCTTGATGGCGAGCACCCGATTATCCCGGTCATGCTTTACGATGCGCGCAAGGCGCAGGCCATGGCGCAGCGGCTCTATGAGCTGGGCGTCTATGTCTCGGGGTTCTTCTTCCCGGTGGTGCCCAAGGGCCGCGCCCGCATCCGCACCCAGATGAGCGCGGGGCTGAGCCGGGACGATCTCGACGAGGCTCTGACCGCCTTCACGCAGGCGGGCCGCGATACCGGAGTGCTGTCATGACCAACCAGATGATCGCATTGGAGAAATCGAAACCCGAGCCCGGGCTCTGGCAGGTCGAGGCGCCGGTGCCCGAGATCGGGTCGGAGGATGTGCTGATCCGGGTCAACAAGACCGGCATCTGCGGCACCGATATCCATATCTGGAACTGGGACGACTGGGCGCGGCGCACGGTGCCGGTGCCGCTGATCACCGGGCACGAGTTCGCCGGCGAGATCGTCGAGCTGGGCCGCGACGTCAGCGGGCTGGAGATCGGCCAGCGCTGTTCCGGCGAGGGCCATCTAATCGGGCGCCACAGCCGCCAGAGCCGGGCGGGACGGTTCCATCTCGACCCTGAGACGCGCGGCATCGGGGTGAACGAGCAGGGCGCCTTTGCCGAATATCTGCGCCTGCCCGCCTTCAACGTGGTGCCGCTGCCCGACGCGGTGGATGACGAGATCGGCGCGATCCTCGATCCGCTGGGCAATGCGGTGCACACCGCGCTGAGCTTCGATCTGGTGGGCGAGGACGTGCTGATCACCGGCGCCGGTCCCATCGGCATCATGGCGGCGGCGGTGGCGCGCCATGTGGGGGCGCGGCATGTGGTGATCACCGATGTGAACCAGACGCGGCTCGATCTGGCCGCGCGGGTCGCCGATGTGGTGCCGGTCAATGTGGCACGGGAGGATCTGCGCGATGTGGTCGGGCGGCTGAAGATGCGTGAGGGCTTTGATGTGGGGCTGGAGATGTCGGGCAGTCAGGCGGCGCTCGACCAGATGGTTGAGCGCCTGGTGATGGGCGGGCGCATCGCGCTGCTCGGCATCCCGCCGGGCAAGAGCCCGGTGGACTGGTCGCGCATCGTCTTCAAGGCGATCACGCTCAAGGGCATCTACGGGCGCGAGATCTTCGAGACCTGGTACAAGATGATCGCCATGCTGGAGAACGGGCTCGATATCCGCGCGGTGATCACCCACCGCTTTGCCGCGCGCGATTTCCGCGACGGTTTCGAGACCATGCGCGGCGGCGCCTCGGGCAAGGTGGTGCTCGACTGGCGACGCTGAGCCGAACTGAGCGTAGCGGGCGGGCAGAAATGCCCGTCCGGGCAAAATGCTGCGGCGCCAGCACTTTCCCCCGGCGCGGTGGCGGACTAGATTGCCGGTCATGACCGTTCAGCCTCCCGCGAAGCTGCCCGATACCGACGGGCTGATTGCCTGCCCGTCCTGCGACGCGCTGCATCTGCTGCGCGATGTGCAGCCGGGCGAGACGGCGCGCTGCGTGCGCTGCCACGCGGTGCTGGAGGCGCCGCGCAACACGGCGATGACGCGGATCATCATGCTGGCGCTTGCGGCGCTGATCCTGATGGTGGCGGCGATCTTCTTTCCCTTCCTGGAGCTGGAGGCGGCGGGGCGCATCCACCGGAGCTCGCTGCTCGATACGGTGATGGCGTTTTCCTCCGGCCTGACCGCGCCGCTGACCTTCGCCATGGCGGCGCTGATCGTGATCCTGCCGGTGATCCGCTTTGTCGCGCTGATCTATGTGCTGGCGCCGATGGCCTTCGGCTGGCGCCCGGCGCCGCATGCGGAGCCGGCGTTCCGGCTGGCCGAGATGCTGCGGCCCTGGGCCATGGCCGAGATCTTTATCGTCGGCGTCGCGGTGGCGCTGGTCAAGGTGGCGGGGCTGGCGCATGTGTTCATCGGCCCGGCCTTCTGGGCCTTCGTGGCACTGGTCGTGGTGACCGTGCTGAAAGACAACTTCATGAGCAGGGTGACCGTATGGAAGACGCTGGAAGCGCGCCGCAACGGGTCTTGACCGCGAAGGCGGCGGGGCTGGTCGGCTGCACCCAGTGCGGCCGCGTTCACGCGTCCGGCGTGACCACCTGCACCCGCTGCGGCGCCCCGGTGTCGAGCCGCGACGGCACCAGCGTGCAGCGGGTCTGGGCCTGGCTCTTTGCCGGGCTGGTGGTCTACATCCCGGCCAATATCTACCCGATGCTGCGCACCACGCTGCTGGGCAAGACCACGGAGAGCACGATTTTCGGCGGGGTGGTGGACCTTGTGCATCACGGCTCCTACGGTGTGGCGACCATCGTCTTCGTGGCGTCGATCATCATTCCGGTCGCCAAATTCATCGCCATCGCCTATCTGGCGCTGAGCGTGGAGCGCCGTGTCAGCCTGTCGGCGCATAAGCGGCATGTGCTGTTCGAAGTGGTGGAATTCATCGGGCGCTGGTCGATGATCGACGTCTTCGTGGTGGCGATCCTGTCGTCGCTGGTGCAGCTGGATTTCGCGGCGCAGATCAATCCCGGGATCGCGGCGGTGAGCTTCGCGCTTTCCGTTGCATTCACGATGATTTCGGCCCAGAGCTTTGACCCGCGTCTCATCTGGGACGCGGACGGGGAGTAAAGACCTATGAGTGACCCGCGCCCGGCGGATATGGAGATCGAAGGCCCGAAGCGGTCGATCTGGCGAAACCTTTCGCTGGTCTGGCTTGTGCCTTTCGCGGCGCTGGCGGTGACGCTGCTCATCGCCTGGCAGAGCTGGGCCGAGCGCGGCGCCCGCATCGAGATCCATTTCGAGAACGCCGCAGGCGTTGTGCCCGAGGAGACCGCGATCCGCTATCGCGACGTGAGCGTCGGCTTTGTCGAGGCGGTGGAGTTCTCAGGCGACCTGACATCGGTCATCGTGAGCGCGCGGATCGACAACACGGTGGCGGAGTCGCTGCCGGCGGATGCGCAGTTCTGGGTGGTGCGTCCGGAGGTCAGCGCCTCCGGCATCACCGGCCTCTCAACAGTGCTTTCGGGGGTCTATATCGAGGCGGCGTTCGAGCCGCAGCAGGGCGCCGAGGCCACGACTTTCGAAGGGCTGGACGAAACGCCGCTGGTCAAACCGGGAATGAAGGGCACGCGCATCGTGCTGCGTGCCTCGGACGGGACCATGCTGACCGCCGGCGCGCCGATCTTTCACCAGGGCATCGAGGTTGGGCGGATCGAGACGCCGCGGCTGCTCGATTCCGGCACCGGCGTGATCGTCGACGCCTTTATCGACGCGCCGCATGACCGCCGGATCACCACCGCGACACGGTTCTGGGATACCTCCGGGTTCGACGTCAATGTCGGCCCCAGCGGCATCAACCTCTCGGTGGGCTCGGTCGCGGCGCTGATCCGGGGCGGCATCGCCTTCGATACGGTGTTCTCGGGCGGTAGTCCGGTGCAGTCGCGCTATGTCTTCGATCTCTTCGAGGACGAAAGCGCGGCACGCGACAGCGTGTTCAGCGAATCCATCGACAATGCGGTCGATCTGGTGGTCGAGTTCGACGAATCCGTGCGCGGGCTCGAAGCCGGCTCGCCGGTCACCTATCGCGGGCTCAAGGTCGGCTCGGTCAAGGCGCTCGGCGCCTTCATCGAAGAGGTGCAGGGGGTGCAGCGGGTCAAGCTGCGCGCCTCGATCTCCATCGACCCACGCTCGCTGGGGCTGGCGCCCGAGGCGCCGCAGGCCGAGACCATCGCCTTTCTCGCCGAGGCTGTACAGCAGGGGCTGCGCGCGCGGCTGGCGGCGCAGGGGCTGTTCAGCCAGGATCTTATGGTCGAGCTGGCCGAGATCCCCGACGCGGCGCCGGCGGCGCTCGGCATCTTCGACACCGAGGCGCCGGTCATTCCCTCGGTGACCTCCGATCTGCCGGATGTGGCCGCGACCGCCGAGGGGCTGTTCCAGCGCATCGACAACCTGCCGGTCGAGGAGCTGATGGAACAGGCCATCGCCACGCTCGCCTCTATCGAGAACCTTGCCGGCGACGAGGATCTGCGCAGCGCGCCGGGTGCTTTCACCGCGCTGATGGACGATGCGCGCGGGCTGATCGGCGGCGAGGCGGCGCAGGCTCTGCCGGGCGAGCTGACCGCCGCCGTGGGCGAGCTGCGCGGCATCGCCGAGGATCTGCGCGCCGCCGATATGGTCGGCAAGCTGGTCGAGGCGCTGGAAAACGCCTCCGCCGCCACCGAGACGGTGAGCGCGGTGGCCGACGAGTTCTCTGCCGCCACCGGCGAGGTGCCCGATCTCATCAGCGATCTGCGCCAGCTCACCGCCAAGGCCAATGCGATGGAGATCGACGCCTTTGTCGCCGCCGCCACCGATCTGCTCGACAGTGCCGACCGGCTGATCGACAGCGACGACACCCGCGCGCTGCCGGGCAGCCTGTCGGAGGCGCTCGACGAGGTGCGCGCGGTGTTGGCGGAGCTGCGCGAGGGCGGGGTGGTCGAGAATGCCAACGCCACGCTGGCCTCGGCCAGCGATGCCGCCGCCGCCATCGAAGAGGCCGCCGAGAGCCTCCCCAGCCTCTCGGCCCGCATCGAGCGGCTGGTGGGCCAGGCGGAGATCGTGGTGCAGAGCTATGGCGACAATTCCAGCTTCAACCGCGAGACCGTCTCGGCCCTGCGCGAGGTGCGCGAAGCCGCCGCCGCGCTCTCCAAGCTCGCCCGCGCCATCGAGCGCAATCCCAATTCCCTCCTGTTCGGACGCTGAGCCATGTATCGCATTCTGCCCTTCGCCGCCCTGATCCTCGCCGCCTGTTCCGGTGCCGAGCCGCGCTATCTCATCGAGCCGCCGGTGCAGGCGTCGAGCGCGCGGCTGCGCGTGGCGACGCTTGAGGTGCGCGAGGTCTCGCTGCCGGCCTATGCGGAGGCCTCGGAGATCGTGCTCGAGGGCGAAGACGGCGGGCTCACGCAGATCGACAACGCGCTCTGGGCAGACGATCCGGCGCGCGCGGTGACGCTGGCCATCGCCGACCATATCGGGCGCGCCTCCAATGCGACGGTCGCGGCAGAGCCCTGGCCGCTGGAGGAAGACGCGCAGGCGGCGGTGCAGGTGACGGTGGCGCAGATGGTGGCGCGAGCCGACGGCACGGTGGCGCTCAGCGGACAATACGCGATTTCGTCCTATGACCGGGTGGTACGTGAGCGCATCGAGCGGTTTGCGATCTCGGTGCCGCTGTCCGAGGCCACTCCTGCGGGCATCGCACAGGCCACCGGCGCGGCGATTGCGCAGCTTTCGGCGGAGATCACGGCAAGCTTGTCGCGGTAGTTTGGTGTGGTGGCGGTGGGCAGATTGCCCACCCTACAGAGGCCCGAGCGCGGCACGAGCCCGAAGGGCGCCGCGCCGCATCTCGGCTTTACCCCCGGCTGTCGGGCAGCGAGATATTCGCCACCTGCTCGGCGATGGGATCGGTGGAAAGCGGATGCCGTTCCTGCTCGTATTCCTCGGGGTCTTCCATGCGTTCCCAGCTGCCGCGGCGATAGACCTCCAGCGCACCGAACTGCGCCTTGTAGCCCATCTTGGGGCTGCCGGGCACCCAGTAGCCGAGATAGACATAGGGCAGGCCGGCCTCGCGCGCGATCTCCACATGATCGAGGATCATCCAGGTGCCGAGGCTCTTGCGCTGCAATTCCGGCTCGTAGAACGAATAGACCATCGACACGCCGTCATCGAGCACATCGGTCAGGCACACCGCCTTGAGCGCGCCGCTGGCGGTGTCGCTGTATTCCACCACGCGCGAGCGGATCGGCGTCTCCTCGATCATCGCGGCGAATTCGAAGATATCCATATCCGCCATGCCGCCATCGGCGTGGCGCGCGTCGAGATAGCGCCGGAAGAGCGCATATTGCTCCTCCGTGGCCCAGGGGCTTGAGGCGCGCCGCGCGAGGTTGGCATTGCGCTTGAGCGTGCGGCGCTGGCTTTTCGACGGTTCGAACCGGCGCACGTCGATCCGCGCCGAGAGACAGGCCGAGCAATCCGAGCAGGAGGGCCGGTAGAGCACGTTCTGCGACCGGCGAAAGCCCTGTTTCGACAGGCTGTCGTTCAGCTTTTCCGCGCTGTCGCCCTGAAGGGCGGTGAACAGCTTCCGCTCCATCCGGCCCGGAAGATAGGGGCAGGGTTGCGGGGCTGTCACATAGAACTGCGGCGCGAGTGGCAGCGAATGGCGCATTTGTATCCTGTCGGCAGAGACGTCGCGAAACCGTAGCAACGAATCGGAAACCCGCCAACCCCCCAGACAGGCCGGGAGAGGCGGGTTTTCACAAGTCTTTCCAGAATGCTGCTCCGGATGCGGCAATCAGGCCCGCTTGTTGAGCGCGACGGTGCCGAGCATCAGGTCGGTGAGCCCCTGGCCGCGTTCGGTGGCGAACATGCAGACGATGGAGATCAGTTGCAGCGGCGCCACGGAAACCGAGACCGTATAGCCCAGCGTGTGCAGGAAGGCCTGGCCGAGATCCAGCCGCTGGCCGCGCCAGTCGCGGAACTCGATCGCCATCATGCGCATGCCCCAGGTCGCCGAGCCGTTGGCGATGGTGGCGACGCGGTAGGCGAAGCTGACCAGCATCCACAGCGCGAAGAACACGAAGGCGCCGAGGAAGGCGGTCAGCACCAGCGCCACCGCCACCAGCACCGTCACGATGATCGAGTCGATCACCCAGGCGAGGCCGCGCTTGATGGTCACGCTGTCGTAAAAGGCGCTCTGACGCACCGGATCGGGCAGCTGGCTATAGGGCTCGTCGGAATACATTCGGGGTCTCTCTGGGCCTTGGGGGGGAGGGATTGTGGGGAAGTGTAGCCCATGGCCCCGGGTCGGGGCCATGGCGGAGGCGCCTCAGGCGTCCTCTTTCTCGTCTTTCACGTCCTGCGCAGACGTGGCGCGCTCGTCCATGAACTGGTCGAACTCGGACTTGTCGCGGGCTTCGCGCAGACGCTGGAGGAATTCCTCAAAGCTCTTCTGCTCGTCTTCGAGCCGACGCAGCGTGTCGGCCTTGTAGGCGTCGAAGGCAGAGTTGCCGGACGGACGCATGGCGTTGAAGCCGTGGCGGTAGCTTTGGCAGTTGCCACGGTTGCGGGCGCGGTTTTGACGGCAGGATGCTCCGAACATGCGTTTGCTCCAGATCATATAAGCAAGAAGGAAGAGGCCGATCGGCCAGAAGAAGACGAAGCCAAGCACCATGGCCACGATCCATGCGGGTCTGCCACGGTCGTCGAGCCAGGCCTCGGCACGCTTGAGCCAGCCGGGATTGGCGGGGCGGGCTTCATAGTGAACAGCGGCGGTCATTAGCGGGTCCTTTGTCTCTCGTTGTGGATGTGAATGTCTTTCACATTGATAAAGATCGGGGTTGCAGGGTCGGTTATCAAGGGTTGATGTGAATGATTTTTACATTTTCTTGTATAGTTATTTTTTATCAAGTTGTTATGGCGGAAATTTAGGCCGTTTCCCGCCCGATCTCAGGCGTCAGAGGCGCGGTTTTCGTCCCGTCCTGGTGGAAACCCCGTGCCCCGACGAACGGTTTCCGCCCGCTGAGGCTCAGTCGAGATCCAGATCCACCCAGATGCCGTGATGGTCTGAAGCGGCATAAAGCGGCTTGGTCAGTTCCGGATACATCTCCCAGCGGTGCGAGGCGGTGAACACGCCCTTGCGGTAGATGCCGCCACGGATCACCCGGGCCCAGAGCGCGGGCGAGAGCAGGATATAGTCGATCTTCCTGCTGTCGGCGCCGGTGCCGAAGGTGCCGATGCCGCGATCTCCGGTCGAGGCGTCGAACTCGAACTCGGTGAAATGCGGATGATCGGTGATTTCCCGCAGCGAGGTGCCGAGCAACGGTTGCAGTTCCTCGCTGTCGGGCGTGTCGTTCAGATCGCCCAGCACGATCACATTCTCGATGCCGTCGCCGAGCAGCCGCTCGTAATACTGTGCGGTAAAGCGCGCCTGCGCCGCGCGTTTGTCTTTCGAGGCCTGGTTGTTGCCGCCATATTTGGATTTGAAGTGGTTGGGCAGCACCGCGATCCTCTCGCCGCCCGGCGTTTGCAGGATATATTCCGGGCAGTCGCGGGAAAACACGGTGCGGCCGTTCTCCTCCTCGTCCACATGGCTGCGCATGGAGGGGATGGAAAACCCGTCCTTTGCCATGATGCCCACGTCGATGCCGCGCCGGTCATTGCCGTCGATCACCATCATATGGCGATAGCTGTGCCCGGCGAGCGGGGCATAGATGAAATCGTGGAACTCGGTCAGCACGGGCCGGCTCTCGATCTCGACCAGGGCGAGGATATCGGCCTGCATGTCGCGGATCATGCGCGCCGTCATGGTGATCGCCTCTTCCTCGACGCGCGCGGTTTTCAGTTCTACCCAACCGACCCAGTCGTCGCGGCCATCGGCGTCGATGCGCACCGGGCCGTTTCGGGGCCGGGTGACGATCTTGCCACGGATCTTGCGCAGCCAGACAAACGCGCCCTCGTCGCGTTTCAGGATGCCGAGCAGATCCATGAGCGCCAGCATTCGGGCTTTGTCAGCGGCGCTGTAGACCGGTTTCTCGAAGAGGGTGTTGAGCTCCGCATGAGCCTCGAGCACCGCCTTATGCGTTTCGGGCTCGTCGTCGTTAAAGGCTTTGATGCGATCAAATAGGTTTTCGACGTTGAAGGCGGCAATACGCATAAACACTCTCCTCAACCAATGGGAGAAGGGTCTCACAGGACTCCCGTCCGCTCAAGTGAAGATGCCGTCACATCGGGATCGGGCGCTGTTCCTCGATGGCTTCCATGGCGAAATAGGAGGTTACGGTCTCCAGCTCGATTTCTTCGATGAGCGTCTTATAGACCTCGTCATAGCTCATCATATCGCGGGTGATGATCTTGAGCAGGTAATCGTATTCGCCGCCGATGCGGAAGAAGTCGATCACATCGGGGATCGACGAGACATGCTTGCGAAAGCGCTTGAGCCAATCGGCGGAGTGGTGCCGCGTCTTGATCATCACAAAAACCACCAGCCCGGCGCCGAGCTGGTTGCGGTCGAGCACCACGGTGTGATTGCGGATCACGCCGGCGGCGTCCAGCGCCTTGAGCCGCCGCCAGCAGGCGTTTTGCGACAGGCCGACACGCTCGCTCAGCGCGCGCTGCGATTGCGACGAGTCGCGCTGGAGTTCGGCGAGAATGCGGTGATCGATCTTATCGAGTTTGAGGGGCATATATCGTTCATATGATAGAATTATAGATTCAAAAAGGTGAAAAGCTGTGAAGTTTTTTCCGTATCTCGCGTCATACTTTTTGCAAGGTAGCTGACCAACGGAGCGGCCATGGCCCCCCTCGACGATTTCGCGCATTCGCTCAAACGCCCCGATCTGGTGGACTGGCTGCGCGCCGGGCTGATCGGCGAGGCGGCCCGGATCGACGGGCCGTTCGGCCCCAAGCCGCTGGTCTATGCCGATTACGTCGCCTCGGGCCGGGCGCTGACGCAGGTGGAGGATTTCATGCGCGACCGGGTGCTGCCCTATTACGCCAACAGCCACACCCAGGCCTCCTATTGCGGTGCCTTCAGTACCCGCCTGCGCGAGGCGGCGCGGGCCGAGATCGCCCGCATGACCGGCGCCGGCGCGGGCATGAGCGTGGTCTTTGCCGGTTCGGGCACCACCGCCGGGATCAACCGTATCGTCGGGCTGCTGGACATCGCCGGCATCGCCGCGCGCGGGGGTCGCGCCGTGGCGCTGATCGGGCCGTATGAGCACCACTCCAACCTGCTGCCCTGGCGTGAGAGCGGCGCCGAGGTCATCGAGATCGCCGAGGATGCGCAGGGCGGGCCGGATCTGGCTGCGCTTGAGCGGGCGCTCGTCGCCGCGCGGGGCGCCGATCTGATCGTCGGCAGCTTTTCCGCCGCCTCGAACGTAACCGGCATCCTCACCGACGTGGATGCGGTGACCCGGCTGCTGAAGCGTCACGGCGCCGTCTCGGTCTGGGATTACGGCGGCGGCGCGCCCTATATCGCCATGGACATGAAGCAGGGCAGCGACGCGGAGAAAGACGCCATCGTGTTCTCGCCGCACAAGTTTCCCGGCGGTCCCGGCGCCTCGGGGGTGATGATCGTGCGCGACGCCATCGCCCGGCGGAGCACGCCGACGCTGCCCGGGGGCGGCACGGTGAGCTTTGTCTCGCCCTGGGGGCACGCCTATTCCGGCAGCCTCGCCGACCGCGAGGAGGGCGGCACGCCCAATGTCGTCGGCGATATCCGCGTGGCGCTGGTGATGCTCATCAAGGAGGCGCTGGGGCAGGACTGGCTCGACGCCCGCCACGCCGCGCTGCGCGCCCGGGCCGAGGCGGTCTGGCGCCACAATCCGCATCTGGAGCTGCTCGGGCTGCAAGGGCCGGAGGCGCTGCCGATCTTTTCCTTCCGGGTGCGCGACGGGCAGGGCGGGCTGGTGCATCATCAGTTCTTCACCCGGCTGCTGAGCGACGTGCACGGCATTCAGGCGCGCGGTGGCTGCGCCTGCGCCGGATCCTACGCCCACCGGCTGTTGGGGCTCGACGAGGCCTCGTCCGAGGATACGTTCGATGCCATCGCCCATGGCGAGGAAGTGGCCAAGCCCGGCTGGGTACGGCTCAATTTTTCGGCACTGATGAGCGATGACAAGGCGGATATGATCATCGCCGCGGTGGACAATCTGGCCCGGGAGGCGTCAGACTATATGTCGCAGTACCGGGTCGATGCGCGGACCGCGCGTTTCGCACCCGCCGGAACCGCACAGGAGATCCTCGCATCGTGACCGTGACCAGCCCGCTCGCCAATCGCGCCTTCCGCACCCTTTTCGCCGCCCAGGTCTGTTCGCTGCTCGCGGTCGGCCTGCTGACCGTGGCGCTGTCGCTGATGGCCTACGAGATCGGCGGGCCGGCGGCGGGTGGGCGCGTTCTCGGGCTGCTGCTGGCACTGAAGATGGTGGCGTATGTCGGGCTCGCGCCCTTTGCCGAGAGCCTGCTTGGCGCGCTGCCGCGCAAACGCGCGATGGTGGGGCTGGATTTCGGTCGCATGCTGCTGCTGATCCCGATGGTCTTAGTCTCGCAGACCTGGGAGATCGCGACGCTCGCCTTTCTGTTCTTCGTGCTGGCCTCGGGTTTCACACCGCTCTTTCAGTCGGTGATCCCCGATGTGCTGCCGGAGGAGGAGACATATACCAAAGCGCTGGCCTGGTCACGCATCGCCTACACGCTGGAATCGGTGCTGAGCCCGGTGATCGCGGCGGCGGTGCTGAAGCTCGTGGCGCCCGAGGCGCTGTTCCTCTGTGCAGCACTTTCGTTCCTGGGCTCGGTCGTCTTCCTGCTCGCCACGCGCTTTCCGCCCAAGGGCCATGCCGAGCGCAAGGGGCCGTTCCTGACCCGCGCGTTGCGGGGCATGAAGATCTATGCCCGCACGCCCCGGTTGCGGGGGCTCTTCCTGCTGAATTTCGCGCTGTCGCTGGCCATGGCCTGGGTGCTGGTCAACTCGGTGGTCTACGCCGGCGCAAGGCTGGGCGATGCCGAGGGGCTCTATCCGGTGCTGATGGCGGGCTACGGTTTCGGCGCGGCGCTGGGGGCGATCTTTGTGCCGCGCCTGGTGCGCCATACCGGTGAACGCCAGGCGATGCTCGCCGGCATCTTTGCCTTCGCGGTCTCCGGCGCGGTCTTTGCGCTCATCCCGCAGCCGCCGCTGGCCGGGCTGCTGGTCATCTGGGCGGCCTTCGGCCTGGCCTCGTCGCTGGTGCTGACGCCCGGCGGGCTGGTGATCACCCGCTCGGCGGCGCGCGCGGATCGGGCGGCGGTCTTTGCGGCGCAGTTCTCGCTCAGCCATGGCGGCTGGCTGGTCGCCTATCCGCTGGCCGGCTGGCTCGCCAGCCTGCTGACGCTGGAACAGGCGATGCTGGCGCTTTCGCTGCTCGCGGCGCTGGTGGCGCTCATCGCCACCCGCGTCTGGCCGGCGCGCGATCCGCTGGAGCGCGCGCATGACCACCCCGAACTGCCCGCAAATCACCCGCATCTGCGCAACCATCCCGGGCATGGGCCGCGCCATCGCCACGCCCATGCCTATCACATAGACGAGCTGCATCCGACTTGGGCAAAAACATCCCATTGAGCCCCTTGTTGATGCTGAACCGCGACACGTTTTTCCTCTAGGATGATTCGTATGCACACGAACGACACATCTCCAATCGACGCGCAGGGCCTCGAGGCGCTTGAGGCCCGGCTTCACGAAGACCTCGGTTTTCTCTGCTATCCCGGCAAGGACTGGGTGCCGGCGCGGGAGGGCGTGACGGATGTGGTGATCATCGGCGGCGGCATGTGCGGCATGGTGGCCTGGCTCGGCCTGCAAACCGGCGGCGTGCGCAATATCCGCGTGCTCGACCGCAGCCCCGAGGGGCTGGAAGGGCCCTGGCTCAACTATGCCCGCATGGAGACGCTGCGCTCGCCGAAAACCCTGACCGGTCCGGCCTTCGGCCTCGGTCCGCTGACCTTTCAGGCCTGGTATCGCGCTCAGCACGGCACGGAAGCCTGGGAAAAGATGGACAAGATCCCGCGCCCGATGTGGATGGACTACCTGCGCTGGTATCGCAAGGCGCTGAACGTGCCGGTGGAAAACGGCGTCTCGGTCGACAAGGTCGAGCCCGAGGGCGATCTGCTGCGGCTTACCGTGTCGGGGGCCGAGGAGGGCACGATCCTCTGCCGCAAGCTGGTCTTTGCCACCGGGCGCGACGGCACCGGCGGGCCGAACATTCCCGGCTTCATCAAGGATCTGCCGCGCCGCTTCTGGGCGCATAGCGCCGACGAGATCGACTTCGACGCGCTCAAGGGCAAGCGCGTGGCGGTGATCGGGGTGGGCGCCTCGGCGGTCGACAACGCGGCGGAGGCGCTGGAGCACGGCGCCGCCGAGGTGCGCCATGTGATCCGCCGCAAGGAGATGCCGACGATCAACAAGATGATGGGCATCGGCAGTTTCGGCTTCACGGCCGGCTTCGCCGATCTTCCCGACGAATGGCGCTGGCGCTTCATGCAGTACAGCTTTGCCACCCAGACGCCGCCGCCGCATGGCTCGACCCTGCGGGTGAGCCGCCACAAGAACGCGCATTTCCATTTCGGCAAGGCGACGACAAGGATCGAGCAGCGCGGTGACGAGGTCGAGGTGCATTTCGCAGACGGCACATCCTATGTTGCGGATTTCGTCATCCTCGGCACCGGGTTCGTCATCGACCCGATGGCGCGCACCGAGTTCGGCGATGTGGCGGGCAAGATCCTTCTGTGGCAGGATGTCTACACCCCGCCGGAGGGTGAGGAGAACGCCGATCTGGGCCGTTTTCCCTATCTCAACCCGGATTTCACCTTTCGCGAGAAGGTGCCGGGCGAGGTGCCCTGGCTGAGCAAGGTCTATTGTTTCAACTACGGCGCCTCGGCGAGTCTCGGGAAGGTCTCGGGCGATATTCCGGGCGTGTCCGAAGGCGCGGCCTGGCTGTCGCGGGCGATGGCGGCGACGCTGTATGCCGAGGATCTGGAGACGCACTGGCAGGACATGCTGGATTACGAAACACCCGAGCTCGACGGCAGCGAGTGGGAACCGACCCCGCTGCCGCAGCCGGCGGAAGGACAGGTGGCATGAGCATTTTCGACAGCACGACGCTGAAGGCGGCGGGCATCGCACAGGGTCCGGTAGCGGCCGCCGTCGAGACCCGCGCCAAGATCATCGAGGCGACCCAGGCCGCCGAGGACGCGGTGCTGAGCCCGCGCGATCCCGGCGCCTTCCCGCACGATCTGCGTGCAGCCCTTGCGGCACGGCTCGCCACGGCGGGCGGCGAGCCGGCGCTGGCCGAGCGCTATCTCGACAAGGCCGGCGCCATGGTGGCGCTGGCCGATCCGGCGCGCGATGGCGTGGCCGAGGGGTTTGGCACGGTCGTGGCGTTTTTCGACAAGGCCGCCAACCGGACCCGCGACATAGCCGCCGAAGACATCTCTTCGCTTCAGGCCGAGGGAATTGCGGATGCGGATATCGTCCGGCTCTGCGAGCTCAGCGCCTTCATGGCCTATCAGCTACGCGTCGTGGCCGGGCTGCGCCTGATGAAAGGGGAAGCGGCATGAGCCGGATCGTTCACAAGTTCACCCGCAAAGTGCCGCACTGGCAGCCGCGCGTTACCCCGGTGAAGCTGGACGAGGCCACCGAGGAACAGCTCGATGCGCTTCAGGTGACGCCGTCGAACACCAAGGTCTCTGAGTATGTGCTGACGCTGGCGCATGACGTGGAGAGCCTCAAGGTGCGCTCGCCGCTCTTCAACGCGATCATGTACGACCCCGGCGGCATGAGCCGGGCAGAGCGCGAGCTCGGCGCCATCGGCGCCAGCATGGTCAACCGCTGCATCTACTGCGCCGCCGTGCATGCGGACCGCCACGCCAAGCTTGAGAAGGATACGTCGGTCACCGACGAACTTTTCGAAAAAGGTGAGAAGGCCGATCTAAGCCCCCGCAATCGCGCGATTTTCGACTTTGCGCGCAAGCTGTCGGAAAGCCCGGTGGATGCCGCGCCCGAAGACATGGCCAGGCTGCGCGCGGCGGGTCTCAGCGACGAGGAAATCCTCGACCTGATCCTCTCTGCGGCGCTGTTCGGCTGGGCCAACCGGCTGATGCATGTGCTGGGCGATCCGGTGCGGCAGGAGGTGCCCGTATGAGCGCCAAAGTCGGCATCGCAGGCGCGGGCTCCATCGCGTTCGGCACGGCGGCGCTGCTGCATCAGAACGGTCACGACCCGATGCTGTGGTCGCCGTCGGGTGCCTCGACGGCTGCGCTGCAAGACGGGTTGCTGACCGCCACCGGCGCCATCGAGACGCAGTTCGACCCGCGCGTCGCGGCCTCGGCGCAGCAACTGGCCGAGGAAAACGACGTGCTGCTGATCGCGCTGCCGGGCTATGGCCACAAGGCCGTGTTCTACGCGCTGGCGCCGCATATCCGCGCTGGCCAGCACATCCTCATCAGTTCGCACGCCTCGCTCGGCGCGGTCTATCTGATGCAGGCACTTGCCGCGCGCGGCGTGGAGGCCGCCGTGACCGCCTGGGGCACCACGGTTGTGACCGGACGACGGGGCGAGGGGGCCAGCGTGCAGGTCAATACCGTGCGCAAGAAGGTCGATCTCTGCACCGTGCCCGAGACTCGCAGCGATTGCGCCCGCGCGGTCTGCACCACGCTTTTCGGCGATGTCTTTGTGCCGCGCGACGGGCTGCTGGCGATCTCGCTGTCCAATCTCAACCCGCAGAACCACCTCGGCATCGCGCTTGGCAATATCACCCGCATGGAGCGCGGCGAGATCTGGAGCCAGGGCCAGAACGTCACCCCCAAGGTGGGCGCGCTGCTGGAGGCGCTGGATCTGGAGCGGCTGGCCATCGCCGGGGCGCTGGGGCTGAAGACCAAGACGATCTTCGAGCATTTCAGCCAGAGCTTTCATGTGCCGATCTCCACGATCTCGGAGATGAACCAACAGATGCACGCGCAGGGCAATGGCGGCACAGGGCCTGCCACCGCCGACAGCCGCTATGTCACCGAGGATGTGCCTTACGGGCTGCAACTCACCGCCATTCTGGGGCGGCTCACCGGCCATCCGGCAGAGCTGCACGATGCGGGGATCAAGATCTTCTCCGCCATGTATGCCCGCGATTTCGCGCATGAAAACGATCTTCTGAATGCGCTGGAGCTGGATCGCTACAGCCTCGACGATCTGCGCCAGGCCGCCCGTACCGGCCTGCTGCGGAAGACGCCGGAACCGGCGTCGTGACCCCGACGATACGGCAAAGAAACGACAAATAACCAACCCAACACGGAGACGCGCACCATGAGCAAGCTCATCCTCAACCGCCGCAAACTGCTGACCACCGCCGCCATGACCGGCGCCGCGCTGGCCAGCCCCGCCTATCTGCGCCGCGCACATGCGCAGGGCGGCGAGGTCAATATCTGGACCTATAACGATTTCGTCCCGGCGGCCTTCAAGGAGCAGTTCGAGGCCGAAACCGGCATCAAGATCAACATCCGTCTGGTCGACGACCAGGGCAAGCAGTTCAGCCTGCTCGCCGCCGAGGCGCCGAACCCGACGGTGGACATCATGACCGTCGCGGGCCACCGCTTCCTCCAGTTCATCGACAGCGACCTTCTGGCGCCGCTCGACACCGACCGGATGAGCAACTGGGGCAACATCAACCCGACCTTCTCGGAAAGCGACTGGGCCACGATCAACGGCCACAAATGGGGCGCGCCGATCCTGTCGGGCATGGAAGTGCTGGCCTACAACACCGACTATGTCACGCCGGAAGAGGCCGAGAGCTGGGACACACTCTTCAGCGAGAAATACAAGGGCCAGACCGCCTATGTCATCCAGGACATGATGTCGATCGTCATGCTCATGAAGGGTTACGACGGCAATATGGTCCAATATCTGGGCGACCCGGAAAAGGCCGAGGCCATCGTGAAGGAAGCCCGCGATTTCCTCATCGAGAAAAAGCCGCTGGTGCGGAAATACTACGATGGCGGCGCCGAGGTGCAGCAGATGTTCGTCAACCAGGACATCATGCTGGGTCACAGCTGGAACGGCCCGGCGGCGGCGCTGATCAACGACGGCTTCCCGCTTGGCATGTCGATCCCGAAAGAGGGCTCTTACGGCTTTGTCTACACTTACAATATCGCCAAGAACTGCCCGAACCCGGACAACGCCTATACCTTCCTGAATGCCATCCTCGCCTCGCCCGAGATCGGTGCGGCGATGACCAAGGCGTCGGGCTTCATCTCGACCTACAAGGGCGCGTCGGAATATCTGACCGATCTGGAGAAGAAATCCACGTCCTTCCCGGACGAGCAGCTGGCCAATCTCCAGTTCTTCCGCGCCGAGGCCAACGAGATGAAATACGGCTTCGTCGATCCGGCCGTGGAGGCCATCAAGGCCGCCTGAGCCATCGGACCGCAGCCCCGTCCGCGCCTGTCCGGCGTGGGCGGGGCTTTCGACAAGCCTTTCGAAAGGGCACAATACCATGACCTATGACGCATCCGCGCGCGAAGACCGCGGTGCCGTCCCGGCCGCTGGAGGCGAGCGCACCTTCTGGGGGCGGCTGGCCTCCTGGGCGCCCTACAGGGCGCTGGTGCAGCTCGCCACCGCCACGCCGCGCCGTCAGTTCCTGATCCTTGCCGCCTTGCCCGTGCTCTGGGTGCTGACCCAGCATCTGGGACCGATGCTGCAAATGCTCCGCGTGTCGCTGACCGACGCCTATCCGGTCGCCGTGGGCACAGAGCAGCATTTCACCTTCGACAACTACCTGCGCTTCTTCGGCGACCGGCTGTTCTGGATGCCGTTCTTCCGCACGCTGGGCTTTGCCTTCGTCTTCACCCTCTGCACGCTGATCCTGACCTATCCGGTGGCCTATTTCCTGGCGCGCCATGTCAGCCCCAAGAACCGCATGCTGCTGCTTTTGATGCTGCTCATCCCGTTCTGGGTGGGCGAGATCGTGCGCACCTATGCGATCATGATCCTGTTGGGCAATACCGGCGCGGTGAACCTCGTGCTGAAATGGCTGGGGCTGATCGACCGGCCTATCCCCTTCATGTACACGAGCTTTTCCATGGGCGTCGGCATCGTCTATCTGACCGCGCTTTACATGCTGCTGCCGCTCTATTCGGCGCTGGAGAAGCTGCCGAAATCGCTGAACGAGGCCGCCGCCGATCTCGGCGCGGGTGCCTGGACGCGGTTCCGCCGCGTGACGCTGCCGCTGACCATCGAAGGGATCTCCTCGGGCTGCACGCTGGTCTTCCTGATCTCGACGGGGTTCTACGCCACGCCGGTGTTGCTGGGCGGGCCCTCGACCACGGTGTTCGCCGAGACAATCGCCGGGTTCTTCCACGTCGCGGGTGACGAATGGCCCACGGGGGCTGCCTTTGCGGTGATCATGTTCCTCGCGGCGCTGATCCTCACCACGCTGTTCCAGAAACTCATGACCAGCCTGCGCAAGGGAGATGCGAAATGACCCGGGGCAACCGCATTCTGCTCTCCTGCACCTATTGGGCCTTTGTCGCCTATGTCTTTGTGCCGCTGGTGCTCATGGTGCTGATGGGCTTCAAGGACAGCAAGTTCATCGGCTTCCCGATCCGCTCCTATACACTTGAGTGGTACATGGGCATCTTCGAGAATGCCGAGGTGATCTCCGCCTTCGCCTATTCGGTGGCGATCGCGGTGCTGTCGACGCTGATCTCGGTCTTTGTCGGCACCTGGATCGCGGTGCTGCTGGAGGGGCGAAAGTTCTGGGGCCGGGCGGCGATCTTTGGGCTGACGGTGCTGCCGGCGCTGATCCCCGGTATCATCTCGGCCATCGCCTTCCGCATCTATGCGCGCTATCTCGGGGTCGAGCCCGGCATGGGCGCCATCGTCTGGTCCCACGCGGTGCACAACGTGCCCTTTGTGGTGCTGGTGGTGATGGCGCGGCTCTCGACCCTGCCGAAAAGCCAGATCGAGGCGGCCCGTGATCTGGGCGCCGACCCGCTGATTGCCTTCCTGCGCATCACGCTGCCCTATCTGATCCCCGCGATCATGGGGGCGAGCATCTTCTGCCTGCTGCTCAGCTTCGACGATTTCGTCCGCTCCTTCTTCCTGGGCGGCTACGAGCCGACCCTGCCGGTGCTGATCTTCGCCAAGCTGAAATCGGGGATGTCGCCCGAGATCAACGCCATCGCCACGGCGGCGCTGGTCCTGACCGCCGTTGTCGGCGTCTGGGCCGAGCGCTTTACCCGCCGCATGAACAAGGAGTCCTGAGCCATGACCTCAGACGCGCTCGTCCGCATCCAGAACGTCTCCAAGCATTTCGGCGACACCACGGCGCTTGACGATCTCACCCTCGATATCGCCCGGGGCGAGTTCGTGACCTTCCTCGGCCCGTCGGGCTGCGGCAAGTCCACCACGCTGCGCATTCTCGGTGGTTTCGAGCAGCCGAGCTCGGGCAGTGTCATCCTCGACGGCACCGATGTGACCCGTCTGCCGCCGGAGAAACGCCAGGTGAACATGGTGTTTCAGGATTACGCGCTGTTTCCGCATATGACGGTGCGGCAGAACATCTCCTTCGGGCTGGAACTGAAGGGGATGAGCAAGACAGAGATCCGCCGCCGGCAGGACGAGATCATGTCCTTCCTCGAGCTCGACGCCTATGGCGACCGCTACCCGGCGCAGCTTTCCGGCGGGCAGCGGCAGCGGGTGGCGCTGGCCCGGGCGCTGGCGCCCGATCCGGCGCTCCTGCTGCTCGACGAGCCGCTGGGCGCGCTCGACGCCAAGTTGCGTGGGCAGGTGCAGCAGGAGCTGAAAAGCATCCAGCGCCGTACCAGCAAGACCTTCTTCTTCGTGACCCACGATCAGGAGGAGGCGCTGACCATGTCCGACCGCATCGTCGTGATGAACAAGGGCCGGGTGGAGCAGGACGGCACGCCGGAAGAGCTTTATTTCCATCCTGCGAGCCGCTTTGTGGCGGAGTTCATCGGCGAGACCAACCTGCTCACCGGCGAGCTGCGCGGCACCGAGGGCGATGCTGTGGTGATGGACTGGTTCGGCCAGACCCTGCGCGGCCATGCGCCGGGTGGGGTGCCGCAGCCGGGCACGCCGATCACCGCCTCGGTGCGTCTGGAGCGGCTGGGCTTTCACGCGGAGCGCCCGGCGACGGCGAATGCGGTGCAGGGACGGGTGGTCGGCAAGACCTTCCTCGGCAGTCGCATGGCGCTCGACCTGCTCGTCGACGAGGCGCAGGGCGCGACGCTCAAGGCCTATGTCGATGCGGATACCGGCCAGTCGGTGGGCGAGGCGCCGGTCTGGATCGGTTGGGAGGAAAGCAGCATGGCGGTGCTGCGCGACTGAGCGGCGCCAAGGTGCCGGGTGCGGGAAACAGGCGGGCCTCCGGGCCCGCTTTTGCGTCAGAGAGCCGCGCCGCCGTTCCGCCCCTCTGGGCGCAGCCGCAGCGCGGTGCCGCCGAGATCGCGGAAGGCGCGTTGGCGGCAGGTCAGCACGAGGATCTGTAGATCGCCCGCCTGACGGTGCAGCGCATCGAACATGCGCTCGATGCGGTCGTCGTCGGTAAAGACCAGCGCGTCGTCGAGGATCACCGGCGCCGGGCGTCCCGCCGCCGAGAGCATGCGCGCAAAGGCCAGCCGGACCAGCAGGGCGAGCTGCTCCTGCGTGCCGCCCGAAAGAATATCCACCGGCTCCTCGGCGCCGGCGCGGATCAGCGCATGCGGCAGCAGCGTGTCCTGGCCCCAGGTCAGCTCCGCCTCGGGCCAGAGCAGGTGCAGGAGCGGTTTCAGCTCGGTGGCGACCGGGGTGAAATAGCGCTCGCGGGCGTCGTTGCGGGCGGATTCGAGCGCGGATTCGAGACGGCTCAGCACCGCGACCTCATGGGCGATGCGGTCGCGGTCGTCGCGCGCGGTGGCAAGCGCCTGCTCGGTCTCCGCCAGCCGCTCCTCCACCGCCTCGCCGGAGCCGCGCGCGATGCGCTCATCGAGCGTGGCGAGCAGCGGGGTCAGCCGGGCGATCTCGTCGCGGGCGCGGGTGTCGACCGATTGCGCCCGTTGCAGTGCGGCCCGGGCGGAGGCCATGTCGGGGGCGTTGCGCGCGGTCTCGTCGCGCTGCGCCTCGGCGGCATCGCAGGCGGCGAGCGCCCGTTGCAGCGCCTCAGTGAGGGCGTCTTCTCCGGTTTCGCCGGCGCGGGTCTGTGCCTCTGTGGCGCGCTGGAGGCGGTCGCGCAGACCGGCGAGCGCTGCGGCCTGTTTCGCCGCTTCGGCGCGGGCATCGGCGAGCCGTTCGGCGGCGCTGTCGCGCTGCGCCTGCGCCAGCTTGGCCGCGTCCTGCGCGGCGCGCAGCGCAGCTTCGGTCTCGGCGGGATCGGCGGCGGGGCCGTCATCGTCCGGCGCGGGAATGCGGGCGAGGGCGGTGCGCAGCGGGTCGAGCCCCTCGGGCGCGAGGCTGCGGAACACCGCCTGCGCCGAGTCGAAATTCTGGCTGGCCTCCGCGCGCGTCTCGGCCGCCCTGCGGGCGTTCTCGACGCTCTCCACTCCCAGCGCATCGAGCGCCTTGCGCAGCGCTGTTTCGGCGCGCTCCAGCCCGCCGGCATTGGCGCTGCCGTCGCCGGGCTGGATGTCGAGCGTGCCGATGCCTTCGATTTCCAGCCGCTGCGAACGGGTCAGGGGCAGGGGCGTGCCGTCGGGCAGCGGTTCGCCATCGCGGCGCACCGTGCCGGCCTTGCCCGGCGCGTACTGCATGCTGATCCGCGTCGCGGTGGCGTCACGGGCGGCGAGGGCGGCGGTGCGCTCGGCGACCAGCGCCTCGATCCGCCGCAGGGCGGCGGCGTCAGGGCCGCTGCGCATGGCGCCGCTTGCCGTCTCCATGGTGGCGCGGGCCTGCTCGGCGCGGGCGATGCGGTCCGCCAGTTCCTGCCGCCGTTCGGCGCCCTCGCGGGCGGCCTGCGCACGCTCGGCGCGGCGATGCGCGTCGGCGGCCATGGTCAGCGCGGCCTGTGCCGTCTCGAGTGCGGTATCGGCGGCGTCCTTGTCCTTTTGCCGCGCCGCCTGTGTCTCGGCGGCGGTCGCTGCGCTGGCTTCTGTCTCCGAGACCAGCGCGCCTGCCTCCTTTGCCTCCTGCGCGGCGGCACGGAACCGCTCCAGCCGGTCGCGCGCGGTGCCCAGGGTGAGCTGCGCCGTCTCCAGCCGGCGGTTGGCAGTCTCCAGCGCCTCCGCATGGCGCTCCGCTTGGCGCATGGCCTCGCGCGCGCTCTCCAGCCGCGCCTGCCGCGCGGCCACCGCGTCGGGATCCTCCAGCTCGGCCAGCGCGCGGCGCGAGCGGCTGCGCTCGGCCAGCGCTTCGTGCAGCGCGTCCACGGTGGCCGAGAGCGCCGCCTGCTCCGCCTCCAGCGCCGCCACCGCGTCCTGCGCGTCTTTCCAGGGGCCGCGCGGGCGGCGGGTCTTGCCGCTGGCATAGCGCTCCAGCTCCTCGCGGCAGCGCGCCAGCGCCATATCCATGCGCCGCCCGCCGGTCATCGCCTCGACCTCCTCGCCGATCGAGGACATCAGGTCGCGCCGCGCCTCCAGCGCCGCCTTCTGCTCGCGCGTGCTGCCACCGCCGAGATCGGTGACGCCCTGACGCACCCAGATCAGCCCCGAGGGCCCGCCCTCCGGGCCGCCGAGCAGATCGGCGATCCAGGCCTCGGCGGCATCCGATTGCACCACCAGCCGGTCACCCTGATGCACGGTTGCCGTGGCTTTGGAAAACCAGCGCTTGGCGATGGTGAAGCGGCCCGCCTCGGTCTCCACCTCGACCGCGATCTCGGGCGCGCCGCCGACATGCGGGCGCAGCGACGAGACCTCCTTGTCGCGCGAGCCGTGGGGTTTGAAGAACAGCGCCTGAAGCGCGTCGAACAGCGTGGATTTGCCCGACTCGTTGGGCTCGCTCAGCACGTTGAGCCCGTCGGCGATGCCCTCGACCGTCACCGGCGTGGTGAAGCGGCGGACGTTTTCCAGCCGGATGGCGCGCAGTCTCATGGCTCGCCCTCGTGCATATAGGCATAGAGCCGGACCAACGCGTCACCCGCGACGCGGCGCTCGGTCTCGGCGCGGGCCGGATCCTCGGCCTCCTCCTGCAAGGCATTGGCGGCGAGGCGCAGCGCGCCGGCATGGTCGATCTCGTCGAGATCGGCGGCATCGTATTGCGTGCCGAGCGCGTCGCTGCGCAGCTCGAAATGGGCGAATTCCGGACCAAGCCGCGCCACCGCCCGGCGCAGCGCCAGCTGATCAGAGAGCCCGGCCCAGCCATCGGCCATAACGCGCAGCAGGATATCGCGCCGCCCGCGCGCCGGCAGCAGCGCCTCGAGCGCCGCGCCCGCATCCTGACGCGGATGCAGGGTGAGTGCGGCCTCCTCCCAGAGAAAGGCGCCGGTCTCGATCTCGCGCAGCTGCGGCGTGGCGCCGGGGCCGTCGAGCGCCACGCTGAGGCAGACGCCCCGGCGGTTGTGCTTGAAGCGGTCCTGCTCGGGCGTGCCCGGATACTGCGTGCGGTCAGAGACCGCCATGCGCCCGTGCCAGTCGCCGAGCGCCAGATAGTCGAGCCGGGCGCTGCGCTCGCGGTCCGGCGCGATGGCGCCGCCGCTCTCGGTGAAATCGGTGATGCCGCCATGGGCGAGCGCGATGCGCAGATCGCCCTCGGGGCTTTCCATCGCGGGCAGCGAGGCTGTCGGATCGCTGCCGGTGGCGCGCCAGGCGACCGGGCAGGGCAGCAGTGTGGCGCCCGGGGCGAGCGGCACCGGCGCGGCCTCGGTCAGGGCGCGGAGATTGCCGGGGCCGTCGCGGCGCAGCGTTTCCCAGAGCGGCTCGGCATCGCGCAGGTTGTCGTGGTTGCCGGGCAGCAGCCACCAGGTGATTTCCGCCGCCTCACCCATGGCGGCGAGGCTCTGGCGGATCAGCGTCGGCGAGGGGGTGGCGGTGTCGAACGTGTCGCCGGCCAGCAGCACATGCGCCGCGCCCTCGGCCCGGGCCGCGTCGGCCAGACGCGCGATGGCGGCGTGACGCGCCTCCATCAGGCGGCCACGGATATTGCCGTCGGGCGGCTCGGGGATATTGGCGAAGGTCCGGCCGAGATGCAGATCGGAGCTGTGCAGGAAGCGGAAGGTCATGACGGCCCAATCTGTGCCCGTCCGCCGGGCGCTTGGCAAGGGCGGGCCACGTCGCGAAACGCAGGCTCTGCGTGCAGGCGAAATCGGACCGGGCGGGGGAATGGAGCGGGTGAAGGGAATCGAACCCTCGTCGTCAGCTTGGGAAGCTGCTGCTCTACCATTGAGCTACACCCGCGGCAGGCGTTTGATTACTGCACGGATCGGGCGCTGGCAAGGGAGTCTTTTGCCCGGCGCGCGGGCAGGTGCCCATGCCGCGCCGCGGCGCGCAAATGCGCCTTGCACGTAAGGGCGCGGACGCATAGAAGACCGCAAATTCGACAGAGAGAGGCGGCACTGCGACGAGGGCCGCGCAAGAACCAAGGAAGATGGTATGCAGGTCACCGAGACGCTGAACGAAGGGCTGAAGCGGGCCTATGAACTGATCCTCACCGCCGAGGAACTGGACGCGAAGGTCAACGCCAAGCTCGCCGAGGCGCAGCCCGAGATCGAGATGAAGGGCTTCCGCAAGGGCAAGGTTCCGATGCCGCTGCTGAAAAAGCAGTTCGGCCAGCGCCTGATGGGCGAGTCGATGCAGGAAGCGATCGACGAGGCCATGTCCAAGCATTTCGAGGACAGCGGCGACCGTCCGGCGCTCCAGCCCGAGGTCAAGATGACCAACGAGGACTGGAAAGAGGGCGACGACGTCAATGTCGCGATGTCCTATGAAAAGCTCCCCGAGGTGCCCGAGGTCGATTTCTCCGGCGTCGAGGTCGAGAAGCTGGTCGTGAAGGCAGACGATGCCGCCGTCGACGAGGCGCTGGCCTCGCTCGCCGAGACCGCGCAGGATTTCAAGGACCGCCGCAAGGGCACCAAGGCCAAGGACGGCGATCAGGTCGTCATCGACTTTGTCGGCAAGGTCGACGGTGAGCCCTTCGAGGGCGGCGCCGCCGAGGATTATCCGCTGGTGCTGGGCTCCAACTCCTTCATCCCGGGCTTCGAAGAGCAGCTCGTGGGCGTGAAGGCCGAGGAAGAGAAAGCCGTCGAGGTCACCTTCCCCGAGGAATACGGTGCCGAGCATCTGGCCGGCAAGGCCGCTGTCTTCGACGTGACCGTCAAGGCGGTCAAGGAGCCCGTGGCCGCCGAGGTCGACGACGAGCTGGCGAAGAAATTCGGCGCCGAGGATCTCGAGTCGCTGAAGGGCCAGATCCGTGAGCGTCTGGAGGCCGAATATACCGGCGCCGCGCGTCAGGTGATGAAGCGCGGCCTGCTCGACAAGCTCGACACGCTGGTGAGCTTCGAGCTGCCGCCGTCGCTGGTCGATACCGAGGCCAAGCAGATCGCGCATCAGCTCTATCACGAAGAGCACCCGGAGGATCACGGCCACGATCACGGCGAGATGGAGCCGACCGACGAGCACAAGACCCTCGCCGAGCGCCGCGTGCGTTTGGGCCTGCTGCTGGCCGAGATCGGCCAGAAGGCCGAGGTCGAGGTCACCGATGCCGAGATGACCCAGGCGATCATGGCGCAGGCGCGCCAGTACCCGGGCCAGGAACGCGCTTTCTTCGATTTCGTGCGCCAGAACGCGCAGATGCAGCAGCAGCTCCGCGCGCCGATCTTCGAGGACAAGGTGATCGACCACATCGCCGAGCAGGCGACCGTGACCGAGAAAGAGATCACCAAGGAAGAGCTTCAGACCGCCGTCGAAGCGCTCGACGACGAGTGATCGCAGGGCCGGGGGCGACCCCGGCAGCACAGAATAGAAAGAGCGGGCCATGCGGTCCGCTCTTTTTCGTTTGGGATGAGCCTGTTGGGCGGCACAGCCAATTCCGTCGACCCTGACCCGGCTTGCGTTACGCTCTCGGTCCCAGGCGCGTTTCTTCACCCGTGCAAACGAAAAACCGCGCCGGAGATCCGGCACGGTTCATCATGTCTTGGAAGGAAAAACGAGCGTGGAGGCTCAGTTTTCCTCGGCTTCTTCCGCGGCACGACCCTCGGGGGTCTCGACCAGATCGGAATCTTCCGACGAGGCTGCGCCGATATCGTCGAAGAGCTCGGCGATCTCGAATTCGGCCTGGGCCTCTTCCTCGGCGGCGAGTTCCTGGATCGACTTGCCCGACGCTTGCAGCTCGGCCTCTTCCGGCGAGCGGGCGACGTTCAGGCTGATCGTGCACATGACCTCGGGGTGCAGGTGCACCTCGACCTCGTGCAGACCCAGCTCTTTGATCGGCTGACGGATGATAACCTGCTTGCGGTCGATCGAGAAACCTTCCTCGGTGGCCACGTCGGCCGCGTCACGGGTGGTGACCGAGCCATAGAGGTTGCCGCCGTCGGAGGCCTGGCGAATCACGACGAATTGCTGGGCGTCCAGCTTCTCGGCGAGGGCTTCGGCCTCTTTCTTGGTTTCCAGGTTGCGCGCTTCGAGCTGCGCTTTCTGGGTCTCGAACTGAGCGATGTTCTCTTTCGAGGCGGTCAGCGCCTTGCCCTGAAGCAGCAGGTAGTTGCGGGCATAGCCGGGCTTGACGTCGACGACATCGCCCATCTGGCCGAGCTTGGCCACGCGTTCCAGAAGGATGACTTGCATGGGTCTGATCTCCTTACTTCACGGCGTAGGGCAGCAGGGCGAGGAAGCGGGCGCGCTTGATGGCGCGGGCCAGCTCACGCTGCTTCTTGGCGCTGACAGCGGTGATCCGCGAGGGCACGATCTTGCCGCGCTCGGAGATGTAGCGCTGGAGCAGCTTGGTGTCTTTGTAGTCGATCTTGGGTGCATTGTCGCCCGAGAAGGGGCAGACCTTGCGGCGGCGGAAAAACGGTTTTGCAGCCATGGTTTAACTCCTCTTCTTCAGGGTATCAGTTGCGGCGTTCGCGACGGTTGTCACGCTCGTCGCGTTTCTGCATCTGGATCGACGGGCCTTCGGCATGTTCGTCGACCTTGATGGTCAGAACGCGCATCACGTCGTCATGCAGGCGCATCAGGCGCTCCATCTCCTGCACCGCGGTTGCGGGGGAGTCGGTGCGCAGGAAGGCATAGTGGCCCTTGCGGTTCTTGTTGATCTTGTAGGCCATCGTCTTGACGCCCCAGTACTCGGATTCGACGACCTTGCCGCCATTGTCCGAAAGCACGGTGCTGAAATGTTCGACGAGGCCCTCGGCCTGCGCGTTGGACAGATCCTGACGCGCGATAAAGACATGCTCGTAAAGCGGCATGTGAGCTCCATTTCTATCAAGGCGCATTTCATAGGGCAGGCGATCCCTTCGCTCCTGCCCACGAGAGACTGCGCGGTTCATACGGTCTCGCAAAGGGATGCGCCCGTATACACGCTCGGTCGCCGAGATCAAGCCTTGAGGCCGAAGGGCGGAAATGAGGCCATGGCGCCCGCGATTTTCCCGGATCGCGCCGAAATATGGCCGGGTTTGTTGGCGAGGGTAAGCACATTCCCGTGATCCCCAGCTGCCGGAGGAGCCTGCGTCATGACCGCCTATACCACACCGATCCCGCCCCGTACCCCCGCCGCCGGCCTGGCGCTCGGGCTTGTCTTGCGCGCGGTGCTGCTGGTCGTCGGCAGCGGTCTCACCGTGGCGGCCTTTGGCCTCTGGCTCATGCCTGGCGCGTCTCAGCTGCCGGAACTGGCGCTGATCAAGCTGGGCCTGTCGCTGTTCTTTCTGATCGGCGGGCTGTGCTGCATCACCGGGGCGCGGGGCGGCCGCTGAGCGGCAACGGCGCAAACCCGCGCAACGCAATGTTCATTTTTCAACAGTATCTGTGGGAGCAGCGGTAATTGCCGCGGCGCGGCAAACCTCCATCTTTCGGGCATTGACCAACGTCATCCAACTCACGGAGCCCGAGTATGAAATCCATCCTTTTCGCCGGCCTGCTGGCCGCAGCCCCGCTGGCCGCCGTCGCAGCCCCCGAAAACTATGTGCTGGACTCCAGCCACAGCCAGATCGTCTTCTCCTACAACCACCTCGGATACTCGACCGGCTACGGCATGTTCTCCGGTTTCGAAGGCGAGATCTCCTATGATGCCGAAGACCCCGCCGCATCGTCGGTGGAGGTTTCCTTCCCGGTGCGCTCCATGCTGACCGGCTGGGAAGCGCGGTTCGAGCATTTCATGAGCGACGACTTCTTCGGCGCCGCAGATGACAGCGAAATGGTCACCTTCACCTCCACCGGCATCGAAGTGACCGGCGACGACACCGCGTTGATCACCGGCGACCTGACCCTGAACGGCGTCACCAAATCCGTCGTGCTCGACGCCACGCTGAACCAGGCCGGCGATCACCCGATGGAAGGCAAGCCCTGGCTCGGCTTCTTCGCCACCACCACGCTGGTGCGCTCGGAGTTCGAACTCGGCATGTTCGCCCCCTATGTCAGCGACGAGGTCGAGGTCGAGATCTCGGTCGAGGCGATGAAAGCCGAATAACCCCGCATTCGTATGTAACGAGTACCCTGTTCGCGTAGCTGACGAGTGCCGCTTTTACCTCTTTTGATGAGTGGTTTGGGTATTGCGTTAAGACTTTTGGGTTTTGAGTGAGCCCCCCGATGGCCGTCGCGCTGCCGGGGGGCTTTTTTGCCTCCCGCCCCGCCTGGGCTCAACGCCGGCGGTCGCGGTAATCCGACAGCCGCTTGCCCGGCTCGTCGACGAAAAGCCCCGGCAGCGGCGTGAGCTGGGTCACCCGGTCGATGCGGAAATGGTCGAACGCGCCCCGCGTCTCGTTCCAGGCGGTGCAGGTCCAGACCCGGCCCCAATAGTCGATCTCCAGCGGGCGGATCTCCTGCTCGCCGTCGCGCCCCTTTAGCGTCACGCGCAGCTTTTGCCGGGCGCGGATTGCGGCGCGAAACACCGGCATGTGGCGAAACCCCTGCGCCGCCTCGCGATAGGCGGCGCCGGCAAAGCCAAAGCTCGCGGGCTCGGGACTGGCCTCCTCCGGCAGCACCGCGTCGATCTTGGCCGAGAGACTCTCTGCCGCCTCCGCCAGCTCCGGCAGCTCGCCGGCGCCCGCACCCACGGCGGCCAGCCCCAGATGCAGCACCTCCAGCTCGGTCTCCGTCAGGTTCAGCGGCGGCAGGGTGATGCTGGCCTCCGCCGCATAGCCCCGTCCGCGCGTGCCCGTCACCGGCACGCCCGAGGCGGCGAGCGTGCCCATGTCGCGATAGATCGTGCGCACCGAGACGCCGAATGCCTCCGCCAGCGCTTCCGCCGTGTGCAGCCGGCCATCCTTGAGCCGCTGGAGCAGGGCAAAGAGACGGTCGGATTTCCTCATGCGATTCGGCGCCTTGCTGCTGCGGATCGGGATACGCGGGGCACTCTCGGGCAACTGACAGAATAATGTCAACAAAGCGGTCGAAATATCCCGCCGCGACCGCCCGCCGATGCGGTTGGCCGCTTTTCGCGCCCCGGGAAAGCGCCTAGAGAAAGACAGGAGACGTTCAACGCCGGGCGCCAGGGCGCGCCCGCGAGATGGAGAAGAGACATGCTCAACAATATCGGCCTTCCCGGCCTTCTGCTGATCGCCGTCGTGGTGCTGGTGCTGTTCGGCCGCGGCAAGATTTCCAACCTCATGGGCGAGGTCGGCAAGGGCATCACCGCCTTCAAGAAGGGCGTGAACGAGGGCGGCAAGGAACTCGAGGACGCCAAGGCCGACGAGGCCAAGGACGTGACCCCGGAAGACGAGAAAGACAAGGCGTAAGCCATGTTCGATCTGGGCTGGTCGGAGCTTATGGTCATCGGCATTGTGGCGCTGATCGTCGTCGGGCCGAAAGACCTGCCGATGCTCTTCCGCAATGTGGGCCGCTTCATGGGCAAGGCGCGCGGCATGGCGCGCGAGTTTTCGCGCGCGATGAACGACGCGGCCGACGAGAGCGGCATGCGCGATGTCGCCAAGACCTTCAAAAGCGCCACGAATCCGGTGGGCACGGCCTTTGACGGGGTCAAGGATGCGGCTCGCGCGATGACCGATCCGACGCCCGAGCGCAAGGATACGGGCCTCAAGGAAGACCCCGGCGCGCTCGATGCCGAGCGCTCGGACGCCAAGCGCCGGATCGAGGCGAGCGCTGCGCGCTCTGCGGCGGACCGGCAAAAGCGCGAGGCGGAGCAGGCGGCAAAACGTGCCGAGGAAGCCGCCACAAAGGCCGCCGAGCTGGAAGCGGCGCTGAAAAAAGACGGTGAGGCATGAGCCAGGCAGAAAATGACGAGATCGAAGACAGCTCGGCCCCGCTGATCGAACATCTGGCCGAGCTGCGCACGCGGCTCATCCGCTCGGTGATCGCCTTCATCATCGGCATCGTGTTGGCGTTCACGGTCGCCGAGCCGATCCTGCAATTCCTGCTGGGGCCAATCGAGGCGACCCTGCGCGAGCTCGGCGACCCGTCGCCGACGATGCAGTACACCTCGCCGCAGGAATATCTCTTTACGCTGTTCCGGATCTCGATGGTCTTCGGCTTCGCGCTGGCCTTCCCGGTGATCTCCTACCAGCTCTGGCGCTTCGTGGCGCCGGGGCTCTACAAGTCCGAGAAGGGCGCGTTTCTGCCCTTCCTGATCGCCTCGCCGGTGATGTTCCTGCTGGGCGCGAGCTTTGCGCATTTCGTGGTGACACCGCTCGCCATGGCGTTCTTCCTCGGCTTTGCCGATGTGTCGTCGATCTTTGCCAACCTGCTCTCGACGGCGGCGGATCGGGTGAGCGACGGCGTCGCCGGTGTCGCGGCCTCCGAACCCGCCATGGTGCCCGAGACCAGCGAGGGCATCCGCATCACCTTCTTCGGCAAGGTGAACGAGAGCCTCGACATCACGCTGAAATTCATCATCGCCTTCGGCCTCTGCTTCCAGCTGCCGGTGCTGCTCACGCTGATGGGCAAGGCCGGGCTGGTGACCTCCGAGGGGCTCGGCTCGGTGCGTAAATACGCCGTGGTGGCGATCCTGGTGCTGGCCGCGCTGGTCACCCCGCCAGATGTCACCACCCAGGCGATCCTGTTCACCGTGGTCTACGGGCTCTACGAGATTTCGATCTTCCTTGTCCGCCTGGTCGAGAAGAAGCGCGAGAAGGAGCTGAAAGAGCAGGGGCTGTGGTTCGAGGACGAGCCGGACACCGAGAACGATCCGATGTTCAAGGAGTTCGACGAGGATGACGGCGAACCGGACGACGAGGACAAGACCAAGTGAGCAAATCCGCCCTCAAACGCATCGCGGCGGCGCTGGAGCGTATGGCTCCGGCGCCGCTCGCCGCTCCCGATTTCGACGCCGCCGAGGCCTTTGTCTGGCATGTCGATCCCGACCGGCTGCAACCGGTGGAGCAGGTCAACCGCGTGCCGCTGCGGCTGCTGCTGGGAATCGACCGCACCCGCGACACGCTGTTGCAGAACACCGCCCAGTTCGCCCGTGGCATGCCCGCGAACAACGCCCTGCTCTGGGGCGCGCGGGGGATGGGAAAGTCAAGCCTTGTCAAGGCGGTATGCGCCGAAATTCGTGCGCAAGGTGAAGATATGAAGCTGGTTGAGCTGCAACGTGAGGATCTGGGCTCGGTGGCGCGGCTGCTGACCCTGCTGCGTGCCTCCGACAAGCGGTTTGTGCTGTTCTGCGACGACCTGTCGTTTTCCCATGACGATCAGCATTACAAGAGCTTGAAGGCCGTTCTTGATGGAGGGATCGAAGGCCGGCCGGACAATGTCCTGTTCTACGCCACCTCCAATCGCCGCCATCTGATGCCGCGCGACATGATCGAGAACGAACGCAGCTCGGCGATCAACCCGTCCGAGGCGGTCGAGGAGAAGGTTTCGCTCTCCGACCGGTTCGGGCTCTGGCTGGGCTTCCACCCCTGTTCGCAGGACGAATATCTCGCGATGATCCGGGGCTATTGCGCCGCCTATGGCGTCACGGTGGAAGAAGACGAGCTGCGCGCCGAGGCCATCGAATGGCAGGCAACCCGCGGCGCGCGCTCCGGCCGTGTCGCCTGGCAGTTCTTTACCGATCTGGCGGGCCGCAGGGGCGTGGCACTGGGGTAGCCCCGCCGCGCTGCCTCTCCAGACGGCGCATATGAGCAGTTGAAGAAAGACGAAAGCGCCTCCGGGAGCGCCCCTGATCCTTCATCTTTCTGAAAATACTCAAAAAAATCCGGCCACCGGAGCCGGACATTCCTTGATGGGGTACGCGCCGAGCGAGGTCAGCGCAGATAGGTCATCGGGTCGACGCTGTCGAAGCCCTTGCGCACCTCGAAATGCAGGAAGCTCGGGTCGCCCGCGCGCACCTTGCCGATGCTCTGGCCACGGCTCACCGCATCGCCCTTCTGGACGCTGAGCTGATCCACATGGGTGTAGATCGACAGCACCTCGTCGGGATGGCGGATCACCAGGATCTGCACATTGTCGGTATTGGTGGTGATCGCCGCCACGGTGCCGCTGGCGGCGGCTTTGACGGCGGTGCCGGCAGAGGCGGAAATATCGATCCCCTCGTTCTTGCCCTTGGCATATTCACGGATGATGCTGCCGTTGACCGGCATCGACATCTTTGCCGAAGAGCTGCCGCTTGGCGCGCTCTGGCTCTGGCCGATATTGGCCACAGGCTTCGCGTTGCTTGTCGCTGCGGCGGCGGCGCTTTCGGCCACCGAGGGCTCGTCTTTCGGCAGCGGCTGCGACGCAGAGGGCGGCTCGGGCGTCTGCGAGCCGGCGCCCGGCGGCGGTGTGACCGCGGCTTCACTGGAGCTTGCGGCGGGCTTTTCCACCACCGGAATCAGCAGATACTGGCCTTCGCGCAGGGAATAATCGCTGTCGAGCGCGTTCCAGTCCGCCAGCGCGCGCGGGGTGATATTGTAGAGCCGCGCGATTGTAT
Source organism: Salipiger abyssi (assembly GCF_017311415.1). Lineage (GTDB taxonomy): Bacteria > Pseudomonadota > Alphaproteobacteria > Rhodobacterales > Rhodobacteraceae > Salipiger > Salipiger abyssi_A. The sequence goes on from NZ_JAEKIS010000020.1 coordinate 62,482, forward strand.
AGGCGGTCTCGCCGCGCGCCACCTTGTGGCGGATCGGCTCGACGCCGTTCTGCATGCGCACCTCTGGCTGCGGTTGCTGCGTTTGGGCGGGGGCGGTCGCCGGGGCGCTGTCGATGGCGTTGCCGGCGAGCGTGGTGATATCGACCTCGGCTGCCGGACGGATCGGGCCGGTGGTCGCGGCGCCGGTGGCGGGCGAGGGTTCCGAGACCCGGCGGGGCAGGGCAATGATCTCTCCGGCGCGCAGACGGTCGTCGGGCTGGATGCCGTTGTAACGGGCAAGCTCGCCGGCGGGCAGGCCGATGCGATTGGCCAGATCGGTCGCGGTATCGCCGCGCCGGGCCACCGCGACCTGATAATTCGGATAGGAGATGATGCCGCGATCGTCGGGCTGGGGCCGGTCCGCCACCGCCGCCAGTGCCGCCTGGCTGGTGTCGACCTGGCCGCCCATCCGGCCGCGCATGTCATAGTCGAACGGTCCCGAGCAGGCGCCGAGCGCGGCGGCAAAGGCCAGCGGCGCGCCAAAGCGAAGGGGGAGGGATCTGCTGTCCATCTCGATATCCTCAGATGCGCCCCTTGTCTCCGGGACGTCACGTAAAACAACGCCGGCGGCTCTAGCTGTCCTTGGCCAGACCTTCCACCAGCGGTACGAAGCGCACGGGGCGCAGCTCATCGTAGTCATAGCCCTCTTCCGTGCGCGTGACGCGGATGAGATGCTGAACGGCGTCAGACTGCCCTACCGGCAGCACCATAATACCGCCAATCCGCAGCTGGGCCAAGAGCGGGCTGGGCGGATCCTCGGCGGCGGCGGTGACCAGAATCCGGTCGAACGGCGCCTGATCGGGCAGGCCGAAGCTGCCATCGGCGGTGAAGGCGGTGATATTGGCCAGATCCAGCGCTTCGAACACGGCGCGCGCCTCGGCGACCAGCCGGCGGTGGCGGTCGACGGTATAGACGCGGCGGGCGAGCTGGCTGAGGATCGCCGCCTGATAGCCCGAGCCGGTGCCGATCTCGAGAACCTTCTCGCGCCCGCTCAGTTTCAGCGCCTGGGTCATCAGGCCCACCACCGAGGGTTGCGAGATGGTCTGGCCGCAGGGGATCGGCAGCGGCATGTCCTCATAGGCGCGTTCGGTGAAATAGCCTTTGACGAAGGCGCCGCGGTCGATCTTTTCCATCGCCTGGAGCACAGGCCGCTCGGTCACCCCGTGCGAGCGGAGCGCGAAGAGGAACTGCATCTTGGCGTCGGCGTCAAAGCTCATGCGAAGCTGTCCTTCAGCGCGGACAGGGTGTCATGGGCAGTGAAATCCGCACGCATCGGCGTCACCGAGATATGGCCGGCGAGATTGACATCGGCATCGCTGCCGGCGGAGGCCTCGGCGCGCTGGTCGCCGCCACGGATCCACAGGAAGCGGCGGCCCGAGGGCGACAGGTGCGGTTCGGTGGTAAAGCTCGTGCCCTGGCGCTTGCCCTGCGGCACGAGGAGGGTTTCCTGCACGCGGTCGGCGGGGACGGGCGGGAAATTCACGTTCCAAAAGAGACGATAGCCGGGCTGCGCCTCGTCCTGCGCCGCGAGGATCTTGCGCAGGACGCCGGCGCCATGGGTGGCCGCCGCCTCGAACGGGTTCTCCAGCCCGCGCGTCTCGGGCCCGAGATATTGCGACAGCGCGACGGCGGGGATGCCCTGGAGCGAGGCTTCGAGCGCGCCGCCCAACGTGCCGGAATAGAGCGCGTTCTCGGCGGAGTTGTTGCCGCGGTTCACGCCGGAGAGCACCAGGTCGGGGCGCGCGTCCTTCATCACGTCATGGATGCCGGCGAGCACGCAATCGGCGGGGCTGCCCTCAGCGGCCCAGCGGCGCGGGCCCATCTCGACGATCATCATCGGGTGGGTGTAGCTGATGCAATGCGCGACGCCGGACTGCTCGAAAGCGGGCGCCACGGTCCAGACCTCACCCTCCGGGCCGGCGATCTCGGCGGCGATGCCTTCGAGCACCTTCAGCCCGGGGGCGTTGATGCCGTCGTCATTGGTGATGAGAATGCGCATGAAAGCCCCTGTCTTTCCGCCTGAATAGGGAAAGTCCGCGCGCGGGGCAAGCGGCGGAGGCCGGATCGCCCGGCTGCCGGGGCGATGCGCGCGCTGGCGTGGCTTTTTTGAGTATTTACCGGAAAGATGAAGGGGCCGGGGCCGCTCTCAGGCGAGCCCGGCCTCGGCGAGCAGGCGGGCGGCCTCGGCATAGGGCGTGGCCAGCGCCGCCTTGTCCTCGCCGGGGTGAAAGCGCATGCGGGTGGTGGTGTTCATCGGCTCCGGCGCGAGGATCTGCACGCGCGGGCCGGTCTTGACGCTTTCCGCCTGCCAGCTGCGCGCCAGCGCGATCTGGGCGGATTTGGTGGTGCCGTAATGGGCGTAGAATTTCTCGCCCGCGTGCTCGTCCTCGAAGAACAGCGCCTGGCCGTGCTCGCCCAGCAGCGGCGCCATATAGGGGATGAGATAGCCCATGGGCGTGAGGTTGGTGGCGACCGAGCGCTCCCAGTCCTTCACGTCGAGATGGCTGGCGGGGGCCAGCGGGGCTGCGTGGATCGCCGTGTGCACCCAGAGCGCGGCCCCGCCCCAGCGGTCGTAGACCGCACGGCAGAGCTGCGCCATGGCCTCGGGCTTGGTGATGTCCATCGGTGCCAGCGTGGCGTCGCCGCCCCTGGCCTTGATGCGGTCGTCGAGATCCTCGAGCCCGCCCACGGTGCGGGCGACGGCGACGATGTGATAGGCGGGCGCGAGCGCCTCGGCGAGGGCGAAGCCCAGGCCGCGCGAGGCTCCGGTAACGATGGCGATCTGATCGGTCATGCCCGCCCCATTGCCGCGCCCGGTGCGCTTTGTCAACGCGTGCCCGGCAGCTCCAGCCATGCGGCCTTGCTGCCCCGTGCCAGAGCGATGCGCCCGGTGTCGATGGCGACGACCCGCAGACCGGCCACGCTGTCGCCGACGCTGACGGTCTCGGTGCGCCCGCCGGGCAGGCGGACCAGCGCTTCGGGAGCGCTGTCCTTGCCGAAAGTGCCCAGCAGCAGCGGGCCGCGATTGGGAATGCGGGCAGAAGTGGTCGCGCTTTGCGCGACGGCCTGAGGGGTTTGTGCCTGTGCCATGATGGCGCGTGTCTCTTGCGTTGTTGCAAATGGAGACAGGCGGATATCAGCTGCGCCCATGTCGGAGAAAGACCGCGAGCCGTCACGCTGCCGTGACAGTTCCGTCATGGGCGGCCCGCCGCCCGCACGGCGGCGGAAGGGCGCTTATTCGGCGGCGGTCTTGAGCTTGAAGCCCTTCTCGATCATGTCCGCCGGCTCCACCGGGTATTCGCCCGAGAAGCAGGCATCGCAATATTGCGGCGCCTTGTCGTTGCGGCCCTCGGCTTCGCCGGCGGCGCGGTAAAGCCCGTCGAGCGAGATGAATTTCAGCGAGTCGACGCCGAGATGCTCGCACATCTCGTCCTCGGACATGGTCGCCGCCAGCAGTTTCTCGCGCTGCGGCGTATCGACGCCGTAAAAGCACGGCCAGGCGGTGGGCGGCGAGGCGATGCGGAAATGCACCTCTGCCGCGCCGGCATCGAGGATCATTTCCTTGATCTTGCGCGAGGTGGTGCCGCGCACCACCGAATCGTCGACCAGGATCACCCGCTTGCCCCTGATCAGCGCGCGGTTGACGTTGAGCTTGAGCCGCACGCCCATGTTGCGGATCTGCTCGGTGGGCTCGATGAAGGTGCGGCCCATATACTGGTTGCGGATGATCCCCATGCCGTAGGGGATGCCGCTCTCATGCGCATAGCCGATAGCCGCCGGCGTGCCGCTGTCGGGCACCGGGCAGACCAGATCCGCCTCCACCGGCGCCTCGCGGGCCAGCTCCACACCGATCTGGCGGCGGGTTTCATAGACCGAGCGGCCGCCGATGATCGAATCGGGGCGCGAGAAATAGACATGCTCGAAGATGCAGAAGCGCGATTTGCGGCTGCGGAAGGGGCGGGTGCTCTCGACGCCCTCGTCGGTGATCACCACCATCTCGCCCGGCTCGATCTCGCGCACATATTCGGCGCCGATGATGTCGAGCGCGCAGGTTTCCGAGCTCAGGCACCAGCCGTCGCCGATCTTGCCCAGCACCAGCGGGCGCACACCGAGCGCATCGCGCACGCCGATCAGCTTGGTGCGGGTCATGGCGACGACGGAAAACGCCCCCTCGACCCGGCGCAGCGCGTCTTCCATGCGCGAGGGGATATCGCGCTGAAGGCTCCGCGCCATCAGATGGATGATGCATTCGCTGTCCGAAGAGCTCTGAAAGATCGAGCCGCGCTCGATCAGCTCGCGGCGCAGCGCCTCGGCATTGGTGATATTGCCGTTATGGGCAATCGCCGCGCCACCCATGGAGAACTCGCCGAAGAAGGGCTGCACGTCGCGGATCGCGGCGCCCTTGGAGCCGGCGGTTGAATAGCGCACATGGCCGATGGCCAGAGCCCCGGGCAGGGTTTCCATCAGCGACTGCTTGGTGAAATTGTCGCGCACATAACCAAAGCGGCGGGCGGAGTTGAAACCCTCGCCGGGCGCGTAGGAGACGATGCCGCCGGCCTCCTGGCCGCGATGTTGCAGCGCGTGCAGCCCGAGGGCTACGAAATTCGCCGCATCGGTCACACCGATGACACCGAAGATCCCGCATTCTTCATGCAGCTTGTCCCCCTCGATTGCGTCGAAATCGAAGGGATGGGCGGGTGGCATCTGGCGCTCGGACAAGGGCAGCTCCGAATCCGGTATTGGGGAAGTCGCCTCCTCATACTGACATGACGAGGGTATGTCACGGAAGGATCACATTGGCCCGCTGCATTGCAGCGTTGCATTTGTGTCAGCCGCGGTCCGGAAGTGGGGCGCATGAGCCCGTAAATCAAGGGGGCGCGGCCCCATCAAAGAAAAACGCGCCCGGGCTGGCGGGCGCGTTCAATAAGTCCTGTGGGGCCGGAGGTCAGGCGTCGTTGCCGGCGGGGGCCTGGCAGACGGACACGAGCTGCTCGTATTGCTGGGTGATCCAGCCGAGCGCCTGTTCGGGGTTCTGCTCTTCGATCCGGTCGGTGAAGCGCGAGAACACCGCCGCGGAGCGGGAATCGTCGATCATCGCGATATCCTGCGCGGTGATCACCGTATCGTAGACGAAAAACGCGATGGCGACGAGCAGCACGCCGCGCGCCACACCAAAGAGAAAGCCCAGGCCCTGGTCGAGCCCGCCGAGTGCCGAGCGCTGCACCAGGCTGGAAAAGACCGGCGTGAAGAGCGAGATCACCACCAGCGCCAGCGCCAGCACCGCGGCAAAGGCGGCGATCAGCGACAGCTCGCAGCTGTCGGTCAGGAATTCGCCGATCACCGGCACTTCCTTGACCAGCGGCTGCACCTGCGGCGCGAAGACATAGGCCAGAAACGCCGCCGCGACCCAGCCGGCGATGGCCAGCGTCTCGCGCACGATGCCGCGCGAATAGGCCAGCAGCGCCGAGAGCACGATGACCACGGCCACCACGCCGTCCACTATAGTGAAACCTTCCATCCGTTCCCGTCCCTTGCCGATCCTGTCTGTTCGAGCGTCTTACCCGGCGCCGAATACCTCGCCCACCACGCTGGCCAGATCGGCCATTTCGGTGAGCGTCATGTCGCCGCCCTTGGCCTTTCCACCCTTCGGGAGAATGGCCGTGGAGAAACCAAGTTTTTGCGCCTCTTTCAACCGGTTTTCGGTTTGGCCCACCGGGCGCAGCGCGCCGGAGAGGCTGATTTCGCCGAATACCACGGTTTCGGGCGGCAGGGCCACATCCTCACGCGCCGACAAAAGCGCCGCCGCCACCGCCAGATCCGCCGCTGGCTCGCCGACCTTCATGCCGCCCGCGACATTGAGATAGACGTCAAGCCCGGCAAAGGGGATGCCGCAGCGCGCCTCCAGCACCGCGAGGATCATCGCCAGCCGCCCGCCGTCCCAGCCCACCACCGTGCGGCGGGGCTGCGAATGCGGCGAGGGGGCGACAAGCGCCTGAAATTCCACCAGCACCGGGCGCGTGCCCTCGATGCCGGAAAACACCACCGAGCCCGGGGCAGGCGTGCCGCGCTCCGACAGGAACAGCGCCGAGGGGTTGCCGACCTCGGAGAGCCCTGCGCCGGTCATCTCGAAGACGCCGATCTCGTCGGCGGGACCGAAGCGGTTCTTGACCGAGCGCAGGATGCGGAACTGATGGCCGCGCTCGCCTTCGAAATAGAGCACCGTGTCGACCATGTGCTCGACCACGCGGGGGCCGGCGATCTGGCCGTCCTTGGTGACATGGCCCACCATGATCACCGATGTGTTGCGCTTCTTGGCAAAGCTCGTCAGCTCATGGGCGGCGGCGCGCACCTGTCCCACCGAGCCGGGGGCGGAGCCGATATTGTCCGCCCACATGGTCTGGATCGAATCGACGATGGCGAGCGCGGGCTTTTCCTGCTCCAGCGTGGTGAGGATGTCGCGCAGATTGGTCTCGGCGGCGAGCTTCACCGGCGCCTGTGCCAGATCCAGCCGCTGCGCGCGCATGCGCACCTGGGCGCTGGCCTCCTCGCCGCTGGCATAGATCACCTTGAGCCCGGCATTGGCAAAGGCCGCCGCTGCCTGCAACAGCAGCGTCGACTTGCCGATCCCCGGATCGCCGCCCACAAGAATGGCCGAGCCCGGCACCAGCCCGCCGCCCAGCACCCGGTCGAGTTCGCCGATACCGCAGGCGGTGCGCGGCGGCGGCGCCTCGGGATGGCTGAGATCGGTGAGCTTCGCGGCGCGGCCTTTGGCTTGGCCGAGCGTCTTGCCCGTGGGTCCGTCCGAAAGCGGCGCCTCTTCCACGATGGTGTTCCACTCGCCGCAGGCTTCGCAGCGCCCCGACCATTTCGAAGTGCTGTTGCCGCAGGACTGACAGACGAAATTCGAGGATGCGCGCGCCATGCCGCCTTCTAGGCCCGCGCGGGCGCCGGGCGCAAGCGCCTGGCTTTCATCTTTCTGCAAATACTCAAAAACGATGCGACGCTCTGACCGGGCGTGTCGTCATGTCGTCGCGCCGGCTCCAGGCCTACTCCGCCGCCCGGCGCGAGAGCATGGCGACGATGCGGTCGTCCCCCGGCTCGGCGTCGCTCTCCTCGAAATCGCGGTTGCTGACCCAGCCCGAGGGCTCTTCCGCTTCGGGTTCGGGTTGCGCCGTCTCGGGCACGATCTCGGGAAGGATTTCCTCCAGCTCCTCGCAGAGCCGGGCGAGCTGGGCCTCGGCCACGTCCTCCTCGAGCTCGACGCGCATATGCCATTGCCGCATTTCCGTGGCGATGCGCTTGGCTTCTTCGAGCCTTGTGTTGAAATCGTCGATCTCCTGCTGCCGCGCGGTCAGGAAATCGCGCGCCCGCTGCACGTTGCTGTCGGAATAGACCTGTGCCAGCTCGCGCGAGATATGGCTCATCTGCGCCGCCACCTCGAGCACCGAGGGTTCGAGATCGGCAAGATCGGGGTGATCGCGCAGGAAGGCGATGCGCTCGCGCACAGAGTCGAATTCCGAGGCCATGGTGAAGACGCCGTCGCGGTCGGCGCGATGCACGGCAGCATAGGCGCGGGCGACGTCCTTCATGCCGATATGAAAGCGGCGATGCGAGGTTTCCAGCGCCATCATCCGGGCATTGGCGGGCAGGAAGAACAGCAGCCCGCAGGCCAGTGCTGTGAGCCCGAGCTGCACATGGATGCCCGCCTCGGGCAGCAGCGTGTCGCCGAATTGTAGCGGCAGGGTGAGCCATGGCGCATATCCCAGCGCGCAGGCGGCGGCGTAGGCGGCAAGCCCCAGCGCCAGTGACAAAATCGCCATGAGGGCCAGCCGTTGCATGAGAAATTGCACGAGCTGACCCGTCGCGCGCAGATGCGTGATCATCAAAATGCCCCCCGGCAAATCACCCAAGTCAAAACAGACGATGGCAAGAATACGCCGAAGCTGCCTCTTTTACATAGACTTTTTTCCAAATGTACCGTCAGGCGCGGTGTGGCGGCCTAATGGGCGGGGATTCGCGCGGTTGTTTCCGTTGTCGCATCAATGCCCGCGCCGCGCCTCGATGAGCGAGATCGCCAGCGAGGCGAGAATGCAGGCGGTGAAGAGGTAGAGCCCCCAGGCGGTCTCGATCCGGCCGACGCCGATCCCCTTTGCCAGCGTGATATAGAGCGCGATGAGGAAGATATCGGCCATGGCGAGCTTGCCGAGCAGCGTCACCGCTGGCAGGGCGCGGCGGTCGAGCAGGCCGAACTGTATCAGGCTCAGCGCCAGCGTCTTGAGCCAGGGCGCGGCGAGGGCGAAGAACGCCACCAGCAGGGCAAGCAGCAGATCGCTCTGCCAGAGCGCCCGGAGCCCGGTGAGCACGCTGATCTCCTCCATGCCGAAAAGCGGCAGCAGCCCCGCGCGCAGCAGCGGTGCCGACCAGGCGACCGGGTAGAGCAGCAGCAGTGCGAGATTGGCGGCTTTCAGCATGGCGCGGTCGTTCCGCGGGCGGGGCGAGGGGGTTCCACCCCCTCGTGCTCCCCCGGCGTGGCGCGGGAGGGCCGGGCGCTCAGAGGAAGATCGAGGCGAGCCACAGCCCCACCAGGATCCAGAGCAGCGCGATATGGGCGAAATCGAGCCCGCGCATGCGGCTGCCTGGCAGGTAGGCGCTGAGCGCCAGGAAGGCCGAGGGCAGGAAGAGCGGCAGCATGCCGTTGCCGAGCGCCATGAACCGCGCGGCGGCGCCGTAGACCGGCCCGCCGGTGACACCCGCCATGGGCGCCAGCGGCACCGCCGCGCCGGCCAGCGCCAGCAGCAGCGCGGCCAGTGCCGCCAGCCGTGCCGGTGCGGCGGCGCGGATCACCCGTGCCAGCGCCAGCGCCGCGATCAGCTCGAGGAAGACGAAGCGCTTGAAGACCAGAAAGGCGAGCAGGACGGGGCTGGGTTCGAACATGGTTTCCCTATCTCACGGCGGCAATCGGGCCATCGGCGCGCCCGTGGATGAACTGTTGCAGATAGGGATCCTCGGCGGCGTCCATCTGCGCCACCGGCCCCGTCCACTTGATCACCCCGTCATGCAGCATCGCCACGGTATCGGCAATGGCGCGCACCGAGGACATGTCATGGGTGATGGTCATCGCCGTGGCGCCCATCTCGGTGACGATCTCGCGGATCAGGTCGTTGATGACGCCGGCCATGATCGGGTCGAGCCCGGTGGTGGGCTCGTCGAAAAAGATGATTTCGGGATCGGCGGCGATGGCACGCGCAAGGCCCACGCGTTTCTGCATGCCGCCCGAGAGCTCCGCCGGCAGCGCATCGGCTACATCCGGGGTAAGCCCGACGCGGCGCAGCTTTTCGATGGCGATCTCGCGCGCCTCGACCTTGGGACGCTTCAGCGCGCCGCGCAGCAGCCGGAAGGCGACATTCTGCCAGACCGGGAGCGAATCGAAGAGCGCGCCGCCCTGAAACAGCATGCCGAACCGGGCGAGAAAGGCATCGCGGTCGCCCTCATGCACGTCCTGGCCATCGACGGTGATGGTGCCGGCATCGGGTTCCACCAGCCCGAGGATGCATTTCAGCGTGACCGATTTGCCGGTGCCCGAGCCGCCGATGATCACCATGGAGGTGCCGCGCGCGACATGCAGATCGACATCGCGCAGCACCGTCTTGGGGCCGAAGGATTTTTTGACGCCGGAGAGGGTGATCATGGCGCGATCCTCCCGGCCTTTGCGCGGGTGGCGGGCGCTGTGTGGCGTATTTGGAAAGAGAAGATGCGACGGGTGCGGGTCATATGGAGAAGAACACCCCCGTCAGCAGGAAGTTGGCGGCAAGGATCAGCACCGCGGCGGCCTCGACCGAGCCCTTGGTGGCGCGGCCCACGCCCTGGGCGCCGCGTCCGGATTGCATGCCGTAATAGCAGCCCATCAGCGCCGCGATGCCGCCGAAGGCGCAGCCCTTGACCAGCGAAGAGATCACGTCGAGCGGTTCGAGGAAATCCAGCGTGTTCTTGAGATAGGCGGCGGGGTTGAAGCCGAGCGATCCGGTGGCGACGAAATAGCCGCCGAAAATGCCGATCACATCGCCGACGCCGACCAGCAGCGGCACCACGATCAGTGCCGCCAGCAGGCGCGGTGCGGTGAGGTATTTCATCGGATGGGTGGAGAGCGTCACCAGCGCGTCGATCTGCTCGGTCACTTTCATCGTGGCGATCTCGGCGGCGATAGAGGAGGTGACGCGCGCGGCGATCATCAGGCCCACCAGCACCGGGCCGAGTTCGCGCACCATGCCGATGGCGACGATCTGCGGCACCACGGCCTCGGCGTTGAAGCGGGCGCCGCCGGAATAGATCTGGAGCGCCAGGGCGCCGCCGGTGAAGACCGCCGTGAGCCCCACCACCGGCAGCGACAGCCAGCCGATCTGCAACAGCGCCTGGAGCAGCTCGCGCCCGTAGAAAGGCGGGCGCAGGATATGGCTCAGCGCGTCGCCGGCAAAGAGCGCCACCCGTCCGGCGGCGGCGAGCACGCGCAGCACCGCGCGTCCTAGAAGCGCGAGGGGGGCGGCGGGGCTCATGCGCCGAGATAGCTGCGCGAATAGCGCGCCCCGAGCGCGGTGAGAACCTCGTAGCCGATGGTGCCGATGGCATCGGCGACCATGTCTACGGTCTGGTTGCGGCCCAGCAGTTCGAGATGCTCGGGCAGCTCCGAGAGCGCGGTGACGTCCACGGTGATCAGGTCCATCGACACCCGGCCGAGGATCTTGCAGCGGGTGCGCCCGGCCCAGAGATAGCCCTTGGGCGCCAGCGCGCGGTGGATGCCGTCGGCATAGCCGGCAGCGACCGTGGCGACGCGGGTCGGCACGCGGGCGACGAAGGCGTTGCCATAGCCCACCGCCTCGCCCGGGGCGACGTCGCGGGTCTGGATCACCGGCAGCATCAGCTCGACCACCGGCTGCGCCTCGGAAAAGGGCATGCCGCCATAGAGCCCGACGCCGGGCCGGGTCACCTCGAAATGATAGTCGGGCCCGAGCAGGATGCCGCCGGTCGCCGAGAGCGAGCGCGGCGCCTCGATGCCGTCGGTCATCTCGCGGAAACTGCGCAGCTGGAAGGCGTTCATGCCGTGATCGGGCGTGTCGGCGCAGGCCAGGTGCGACATCACCAGAACCGGCGACTGCGCCAGCGCGATATCGCGCAGGGCCGACCATTCGGCGGGCTCCATGCCCAGCCGGTTCATGCCGCTGTCGAGCTGGATGCCGAAGGGGTGGCCGGGCAGCGCCTCGACATGGCGCAGCATCTGGTCGATGGAATTGACCATCGGCACCAGCTTGTGATCGCGGATGATCTCGGCATCGCCCTGCATATGGCCCGAGAACACGCAGATCTCCGGCCCGGGGCCGAGCGCGCGGCGCACCGCGACGCCTTCCTCGGCGACGGCGACGAAGAAGCGCCGTGCGCCTTCCTCGGCCAGGGCCGGGGCGACGCGTTCGACGCCGAGCCCGTAGGCATTGGCCTTGACGACCGCGCCGGCCTCGCCGGTGGTGAGATTGGCGAGTGCGCGCCAGTTGGCGCGGATCGCTGCGAGGTCGATGCTGAGCTGTGCCTGTGCCATGCCCTGCTTGAAAGCCAAGCCCGCCGGAGGGTCAAGAGGGAAAGACGCCGCTGCCGTCTTGCCGCGCCCGCCGCGCCATGCTGGAATGCATGAGAACGGAGGAACGGCGTGGACGATATCGACATTCGGTTCTTTCTGGCCTTCCTCGCGCCGACGCTGGGTTTTGCCATCTGGTTCGTAAAGCGGGTGATGGACGAGCGCGCCGCGGAAGGCGAGCGCGAGACCGCGCGGGACAATCTGGTGCGGGCGCTCTTCGCCGAGATCGACTTCAACACGCGCGATATGGAGGTGTTTCTCGAATATTCGCCGTCGCGCGCCTATCTGGAAAAGCGCTTTGCGCAATATCCCGATCTTATTCCGCATATCACCGATGCGCGTCACACCGAGATCTACCGCAACCGGATTCGCGAGGTGCACGGCATCACCGACGGCGCCCTGCATCTGACGGTGAATTTCTACGGTTTGCTGGAAAAGATCCGCGTGCAGGTGGAAGGGGTGCAGAAGCCCAGCTTTGCAACGCTGGCGCCGGATGCGCGTGTCCGGGCGGTCGATGTGATCGTGCGCACGGCGTGGGAGGCCAAGCTTTGCGGGATCAAGCTGCTCGACGATCTCGACAGGGATCACAGAGCGCTGAAGCTGAAACGCTTCGAGGGGATCGGCACGGTTCCGGGAGAGGAGCTGTCACTGCGGATGACGGCGCTCGAAGAGGCCATCAGGGCGGCGAAGGCCCGGCATGACATTCGGTCCGGCGAAGCGGGCTGACGATGCTCAGACGATGATCGGATCGGGACCGGTCATGATGTTCCTCAACAGGATGTCTCTGTAACGTGAAGATAGCGACGCTCCGGCCTGAAATCAAGCATGCGGGCCGGAGCGTGGGCAAGCCCGGCTCAGAACGCTTCGCTGTCCTGCTGCCAGGATTTGACGAGGTTGCCGAAGCGGGTGAACTGGCTTTCGAAGGACAGTTCCACCGTGCCGATGGGGCCGTGACGCTGCTTGCCGATGATCACCTCGGCCTTGCCGTGCAGGCGCGACATTTTCTCCTGCCAGGCGGCCATCTCGTCGAGCCGGTCGTCAGAGGGTTTCTCGCGCTCGACATAGTATTCCTCGCGGAACACGAACATCACCACGTCGGCATCCTGCTCGATCGAGCCCGATTCGCGCAGATCCGAGAGCTGCGGGCGCTTGTCGTCGCGGCTTTCCACCTGACGCGAGAGCTGTGACAGCGCGATCACCGGGATATTGAGCTCCTTGGCGATGGCCTTGAGCCCCATGGAGATCTCGGCGATCTCCTGCACCCGGTTGTCGGCGGTGCCGCGCAGCAGCTGGAGATAGTCGACGATGATCAGGTCGAGCCCGTGGGTCCGCTTCAGCCGGCGGGCGCGGGCGGCGACCTGCGAGATCGGCAGCGCCGGCGTGTCGTCGATATAGAGCGGGCAGGCCTCCAGCTCCTTGGCGGCATCGACGAAGCGGCGGAATTCCTTTTCGTCCATGTCGCCCTGACGGATCTTGTGGCTGGAGATCTCGGAGGCTTCGGCGAGAATCCGGCTGGCGAGCTGCTCGGCGCTCATTTCGAGAGAGAAGAAGCCGACAACGCCGCCGTCGATGGCGCCCTCGCTGCCGTCGTGTTTCTGGCCGCGCTTATAGGCCTTGGCGATGTTGAAGGCGATGTTAGTGGCCAGCGACGTCTTGCCCATGGAGGGGCGCCCGGCGAGGATCAGAAGGTCGGAAGGGTGCAGCCCGCCGAGCTTCTTGTCCATGTCGACGAGGCCGGTGGAGATGCCCGCCAGCCCGCCATCGCGCTGATAAGCGGCGTTGGCGACATTCACCGCATCGGTGACGGCGCGCAGGAAGCTCTGGAAGCCGCCTTCGGTCTGGCCCTGCTCGGCGAGCTTGTAGAGCGCCTGTTCGGCCTCGACGATCTGCTCGCGCGGCTCGGATTTCACATCGACCTTGGAGGCTTTCGACGAGATGTCGCGCCCCAGCACGATCAGGTCGCGGCGCACCGCGAGATCGTAGATCATCTGGGCATAGTCGCGCACCGCAAAGCTGGAGACGGCGGCCCCCGCGAGGCGCGCCAGATAGGCCGGCCCGCCCAGCTCCTTCAGCCCGTCATCGTCCTCCATGAAGGCCTTGAGGGTGACGGGCGAGGCAAGGTTGTTCTTGGCGATGCGCGCCGCCGCGATCTCGAAGATGCGAGCATGCACCGGCTCGTAGAAATGATGCGCGCTGAGGATCGCCGCCACGCGGTCGTAGATGTCGTTATTGGTGAGGATCGCGCCCAGCAGCTGCTGCTCGGCCTCGATCGAATGCGGCATGGTCTCGGCCTGCTCGACCTCGACGCCGGCCGGATTGAAGACGCTGTGATCGTTCATTGCTCTGCCCCGTTTTCCCGTCTGTCGCGCGGTTTGTGCGTCATAGCCAATGCGCGTGCCGGAACCAATCGGGATATCTCTGTGGAGAACCGCCGGGAAAACCCGGTGGAGAGACCGGCGAGGCGCATTTGCCTCGCCGATATCGTAGCAGATCGCAGCTCTGCCGCAACATATGGTTGCGAATGCGCGATTCGTGCGGGCTTATCCCCGGACGGTTGTGTAGCGCTTACGCGCCGTTTTCCGCCTGCCACTTGCGCGGATCGGCAAGAAACGCCTCGACCGCGCCCAGCGTCTCGGCATCAAAGCCGCCGCGCGCCTTGGCCTCGGCCAGAACGTCGTGCCAGGTGCAGAGGTAATGCAGATCGACGCCGTGATCGCCGAGCGTCTTGGTGGTCTCGGGGAAGATGCCGTAATAGAAGATCACCGCCGTATGGGCGCAGGTGGCGCCGGTCTCGCGGATTGCATCGACAAAGCTCAGTTTCGAGCCGCCATCGGTGGTCAGATCCTCCACCAGCAGCACCCGCTGGCCCTCGGTCATCACGCCCTCGATGCGGGCATTGCGCCCGTAGCCCTTGGGTTTCTTGCGCACATAGGTCATCGGCAGCGCCATGCGCTCGGCGACCATGGCGGCAAAGGGGATGCCCGCGGTCTCGCCGCCGGCGATATTGTCAAAGGCCTCGAAGCCGGCATTGCGCATCACCGTGACGGTGAGGAAATCCATCAGCGTGGCGCGCACGCGCGGGAAGGAGTTGGGCTTGCGGCAGTCGATATAGACCGGCGAGGGCAGGCCGGAGGCGAGCTTGAACGGCGTGCCGTTCTCCATGAAATGCACCGCCCCGATCTCCCACAGCATCCGCGCGGTCAGCCGGGCCATTTCTTCGGGCGAGGGGTAGGACGAGGGGATCATGGGGCGCACTCCTTGCAGATATGCGCCCGCTCTAGCCGGATTTCGCGCCTGCTTGAAGCCCCGGGATCACGGGGCCGTGCGGTTTGCGGCTCAGCCGACCTGCCAGTGCAGCGGGAAGCCCGGATCGAAGACCGTGACCGGGCCCTCGCCGGTCTCGATCTTCGGCGGGTACTGCACCGGCTCGCCCTTGGTCAGGGTCAGCGTGTCCTCATTCACCGGAAGGCGGTAGAAGCGCGGCCCGTTCAGCGAGGCAAAGCCCTCCAGCCTGTCCAGCGCGCCGGCCTGCTCGAAGACCTCGGCGAGGATCGACAGGGTGTTGGTGGCGGTGAAGCAGCCGGCGCAGCCGCAGGCGCTTTCCTTGTTGGGATCGGTATGCGGCGCGCTGTCGGTGCCGAGGAAGAAACAGGCCTCGCCACCCGTCGCGGCAGCCAGCAGCGCCTGGCGATGGATCTCGCGCTTGGCCACGGGCAGGCAGTAGTAATGCGGCTTGATGCCGCCGACGAGGATGTGGTTGCGGTTGATCACCAGGTGATGCGTGGTGATCGTGGCGCCCAGATCGGCGCCGCCCGCGCGGGCGTAATCGGCACCGTCCTTGGTGGTGATATGCTCCATCACTACCCGCAGCCCCGGCGTGCTGCGGCGGATCGGATCGAGCACCCGGTCGATGAACACCGCTTCGCGGTCGAAGATATCCACCTCCGGATCGACCACCTCGCCATGCACGCAAAGCGGAATGCCGCGATCGGCCATGGTCTCCAGCACCGGGCGCACCTTGTCGAAATCGCGCACGCCGGAGGCGGAGTTGGTGGTGGC
The DNA here is from genome assembly GCF_017311415.1 of Salipiger abyssi. Classification (GTDB taxonomy): domain Bacteria; phylum Pseudomonadota; class Alphaproteobacteria; order Rhodobacterales; family Rhodobacteraceae; genus Salipiger; species Salipiger abyssi_A. The sequence continues at coordinate 78,200 of NZ_JAEKIS010000020.1, forward strand.
GCCCGCCGGGTAGAGCTTCAGCGCGGTGATAAGCCCGTCTTTATGCGCCTTGGCCACATCCGCCGGATCGGTGGTCTCGGTCAGATAGAGCGTCATCAGCGGGGTAAAGCCGCTGCCCTCGGGCAGAGCGGCAAGGATGCGCTCCCGATAGGCGGCGGCCTGATCGCCGGTCACCACCGGCGGCACCAGATTGGGCATGATGATCGCCCGGCCGAAATGGCGGGCGGTTTCGGGGGCCATGGCCCGCAGCATCTCGCCATCGCGCAGATGCAGGTGCCAGTCGTCGGGGCGGCGAAGCGTAATCTGGGTCATGGCCGAGCCGATAGCACGCGGCGCGGCGCCGGGCCAGAGGCAACGGGCGGTGCGTCATGCCGAAACGCTGCGTCCTGCCGTGATGTCCTGACGGGAGTATTTATCGGAAAGATGAAGCACAGGCCGCGCTTTCATCTTTCCGGAAGGGTCTATTCCAGCTCAGCGCCTGAGCGGTTTTATTCTGCACGATCTGAGCAGGAGTTTATAGAGGTTCTGATCGCGTGTGTTGAAGCGGAATTCAGTCTCCTTGAGAAAGACGGGAAAGCTGGTTTTTCGTAGCCCGTTGAATTTTTGATGTCGGCGCTTGGCGTAGCTCCAGAAGCTTTCGATGCCGTTGATATGGACACCGTTTCTGGCGAACTGAGCCTTGCCGTGATTGATCCGGTGATGGCGCTTGAAGCCGGCCTCGACCAGACCGTCATAGGAG
>NZ_JAEKIS010000021.1 GCF_017311415.1 Salipiger abyssi
TGAGGTTCTGCATCTCGCCGTTCGCCTGCGGCAGCGTGTTCATCGTGACGTTGATCTCGCCCGACAGGCTGTCGAAACGGTACCAGTCCACATCGGTGCCGCTATGGGTCGTGGTGCCCTCGGCCAGCAGCTCGGCAGTGGCCTGCGTGTCGTTGCCGTCGGAGACCTGCTCTTCGGGCAGGTCCACCGTCAGCTCGTAATCCAGCGTGATGCCGTTCGGCGCGCCGTCGGGATAACGGGCCCAGAACACGCGCAGGTAATAGGTGCCCTCGGACCCCGCGAGATGGCTCAGCATCTCGGCGCCGCCATTCGACCCGTTGGCGCCGCGCAGGACATTCCCGTCAGCGTCGTAAAGCGTCATGTTGAGGTTCTGGTACGATCCGTCGCCCTGCTGTAGCGGCGTCATCGAGAAATTCATCTCGCCCGAGACGGTGTCGATGCGGTACCAGTCCATCACCGTGCCGCTGTGGGTCGTGGTGCCCTCGGGGATCGGCGCCGCGGTTTCCAGCGTGTCGTTGCCGTCCGAGGGCACCGCCTCGGGCAGGTCGACATCGAGCTGGTATCCGAAGGTCACCCCGTCGGGATGGTCGCCATCGGCGAACTGCGCCCAGTAGACCTTGAGGTAATAGCTGCCCTCCTCCCCGGCCAGGAAGCGGATGCTTTCGGGCGTGTCCCCGGACTGGATATCGGAGACCAGCGCCGAACCGTCCGGATCGCGGTAGAGCGACATGTTCATGTTCTGGGGACGGCCGCCGTATTCGGTCAGCGGCGTCATGTCGATGGCGATCTCGCCGGACAGTACATCAAGGCGGTACCAGTCGATCACCGAACCGGTGACCTGATGCGATCCTTCGGTCAGCTCTGCTGCGGTATCGGCGGTATCGTTCGGCTCGAATGCCGAAGAAAGCGCCGCATGTTCCACATCGAAATCACCAAACAAATCATTCATAGTATCGTATCCCCTGTCCTTGGGCAGCCGAGTCAGCACATCGGTATGAGTGTCGCCTGTATTTGCCTAAGTTGGTTTGTAAGTTTTGCGAAGGCCTTCACACTGAATCCGGTTTTGCGCCACTGTGACAAGAGGGAACGCAAAAAAGTGTTAAAAGTACGATAGCTTTGCCACAACTTTTGCATTCGGGCCCGTTTCGCTGCGAAACACCGGCTCAGCCCCCGTGCCGGGAATAGTCGAAAAGATCGAAATCCCTGGCATAGAGGGTCTCCACGAGCCCCCGCAGGCCGGGCTCGGCATAGAAATCCGGCCCGTCCTTGGGCCGGGACGAGGCGTTGCGGCGCAACCCTTCCATGCGCGCCGGAAGAGGCCGGTCGAGCCGGTCGGCCACGCGCTTGGCGAACGGCGCGAGATCCTCGGTGCGCCCGATCAGATCGGGGCGGTAGATCTCGGGGCGGATATGCAGCGCCTGCGGCATCCAGTGCGGATCGAGATCCTCGGCGCCGAAGGCTTCGGCACTGTCGCGCAGGTAATGCAGAAAGCGCGAAAACCCCTGCGGGGTGTTTGCGTCGCGCTCCCAGTCCATGCCCGCCAGCGCGTTCATGCGGATGCGTTCGGTCAGGAAACGCCGGTCGCCGAGCGCGTGGCTGCGGCAGAGATAGAAGAACCCCGAGAGCGCCCGCGCATAGGGGTCGCGCACCGTGGCCAGCGACAGGCCGGGGAATTTCACCACATCCGACAGCGTCCCGCCGGCGGTAAAGGCATTGCCCCAGAGCCCGCTGGCCAAGACCTGGAAAAGCGCAAAATCGGGATGCTGGTTGCCGGTTTCCGCCTGCCCGACCTGGCAGGTGAAAGGGGTGCCGTATTCCAGCTCGAACAGCAGGTTCAGCACGAAGGTGTTGCCGGATTTGCCGTTGAGCTGATAGCGCCAGGCCCGTGAGGGCGGGAACCAGACGTTCTGCACGAAGCGCTGCGCGGCTTCCGGAGCTCCGAACGCCTCTGGATAGGTTTTCATGAGGCCAGGCACAGGTGCAAGATGTGTCTTGCGTCTGACATTACGAAAAATACGCGTTGCGATCTGCATCATGTCTCCCTTCACTCGTTACGACAAAGCCCGCACCCAGCCCAGAAAGGCCGCGTCGGCATTGTTGAGCCGCGGCCGGCCTGTCTCTTCCCACCAGGCGCGCCACTGCGCCGCCAGGGCGTGCACATCGGCGCCCGGGCGCAGGGCGCGGGCGGCGTCGAGCGCCTCTTCCGAAAGCAGCGGCCCGCTGCCCGGCCGCGCCGGGGCCGCGCGGCGCTCGACCAGGATCATGTCGCCGGGCAACTCCGCCAGCCGGTAGTCGGGCAGGTTGCCGTCGGCGGCGATCCGGCGCAGCGCCGCACGGAACACCCGCAGCGGCGCCGCCGAGCCGGTCTTCTTGTGCAGCACCGGCACGCTCACCTGCCAGCGCGGCTGGCGGCCGCAATGCTTGCGCGCCAGCTCGTAGAGCCGTCGCTCCAGCGGCTTGCGCAGGCGGAAATAATCGCGGCTCAGCGTCAGCACCGATTTCGCCAGCACCGCCCGGAACAGCCAGTCCGACAGCGTCACCGTGACCGAGACCATGCGCCCGCCGCGGCTGCGGCGCACGATCTCCCAGGCCTCGATCAGGCCGAAACCGCTGGTGGTCTCGGTGCCGCCCGTCGCCATATTGGTGGTGATGCGGGTGCCGGCGAGGCGCTCGAAGGCCTCCTTCAGCCGGGTATAGGCATCGCCGGAGGTGTCGCGGTTGGTGGCTACCAGCAGGTCATGCGCCTTGAGCTGAAGGGTACGGGAAATCTCGCGCCCGGCATTCAGCGCCGCCATCAACTGGCTGACGCAATAGATCAGCACATCCTTGTCGTGGATCGTGGCGCGGCCCTTGACCGAGGGGGTGACCTCGACGGTGGTGCCGTTGTGCGCGTAGGACAGCACCCGCCGGTCGGGCCGGGTCGAGAGCGAAAAGATCGGATGCTCCATCGAGCCCAGATCGTCCTTGGGCGCGGCATCGAAAATATCGCAGACGAAGAAATCCGCCGTCGGGTGACGGTCGGGCAAAAGCCCGCCTGCGCCGGATGTCGCTGTGCCTGTCGCCATGCCGCTCACTGCCCTAGCCGACCCCGTTTTATGATGTGCTCGTTATCGGGGTTTCAGTGACGCCCACCCTAAAGTTTTCCACAGGCTGCGTCCAGCGCATCAGCGTGGGATCGGAGTCGGATCAGCGTGGGATTGGAGTCGCCCGAACGTGGGATCAGAGTCGCCTTACCTTGGCAGAAGACAGAATTCCCCTTTTCTGATAGGGCTTTGAGGAAACATGCCCGGCCCCGTAACGATTCAACTAACAAAAATTTAACAGCTTTGAGCAGCGAAATCCCGACGCCACACTGGCTCAACCCTGCGAATCTGCTAAGAAATACGGGGGATGTTCACCTTTTTCTTTCATGTTCTGCGTTTTTGAGTATTCTGCAAAAAACAGCGCACATAGCGCGTGGATACCAGAGAGCGGACCTCATGAGAGCCTCCGGAAAACCGGACCAGCAGACCGACCTGCCCCCCTATTTCAACCTCGATCCGGATGCCGCGCTGGCACAGCTCGGCGCGCCGTCGGACAGCGCCGCCTTCGCCCGCATCGCCCGGGCCTGCGATGCCGGACGCCAGGACCTCGCCGGGCGCGGGATGGAGGAGGGCGCGGGGCGGGAGCTGCGGCTGTTTTCCACCTGGGAGATCACCCGCTATCTGATCCCCGTGGCGCAGGGGCATTTCCGCCGGGTGCTGAAACAGAACCCGGAACTGCCGCAGGGGCGCTCCGAGACCGAGGGCGGCGCCAAATGGTTCACCCTCGACGAGGTACTGCGGCTGCGGGCGCATTTCGCCGCCGAAGGATCCAAGACCAAGGATTACCTGCCCTGGCGCCCCAAAGGCCTGCCCGCCAAGATGGTGGCGGTGGCGAATTTCAAGGGCGGCGTCGGCAAGACCTCCACCGCCGCGCATCTCGCGATGAGCGCCGCGCTCGACGGCTACAAGGTGCTGGTGGTCGATCTGGATTCCCAAGGCTCCATGACCTCGATCTTCGGCGGCAAGGTCGAGGACGAATGGCAGACGGTCTTCCCGCTTATCGCGCGCCATTACGGCCAGCATCTGCGCGCCGAAAACCAGCGCCGGCTCGACCGGGGCGAGGCGCCGCAGCCGCTCGACGACACGCTCTCCGAGGCGCTGGAGATCCGCGCGCCCGACATCGTGCAGAAAACCCACTGGCCCAATATCGATCTCATCGGCGCGCAGCTCAATCTCTACTGGGCCGAGTTTCAGATCCCGGTCTGGCGCATGGCCGGGCGCGGCTGGAAGCTCTGGGATGCGCTGACCGAGTGTTTCGAGGCCGACGGGCTGCTCGATCAGTACGACGTGATCTTTCTCGATACGCCGCCGGCGCTCGGCTATCTCACCATCAACGGGCTGGCCGCCGCCGACATCCTGCTGGTGCCGCTGGGGGCGTCCTTTCTGGAGTTCGATTCCACCGGGCGTTTCTTCGACATGCTGCATTCCACCTTCTCCTCGATCGAAGAGGCCGAGAACGTGGCCGCCCGCGCGCTGGGGCGCGAAGGGCTGAATTTCCAATGGGACGCGGTGCGCGCGGTCATCACCCGCTACGACCGCACCCAGCAGGCCGAGCTTGCGGCGCTGCTCCAGGCCTATCTCGGCCCGGTGCTGTCGCCGCACCGGCAGGATTTCACCGCGCTGATCGGCCAGGCGGGCGAGCAGGTGCGCGGCATCTACGAGGCCGATTACCGCGATTTCAACCGCGAGACCTATGCCCGTGGGCGCGAGACCTTCGACGCCACCTATGCGGCGCTGAAACAGCTGCTGCTGGGCAGCTGGCGGCGCGACGAACTGGCCGCGCGTGCCGCGGCGGAATGACGATATGAGACTCTGTTTCGCTGCGAAACGGCGCGGCGTGCGCCGGGCTAACCGGGTCTTTACCGCGCTCTGGCGGGATGGCCCGCAGCGCAGAACCTGAAAGGAGACCGCCATGGCCAAGCGCAAGCGCCTCTCTCCCGCCGCCGCCCTGGGTGATCCCGGCGCCCTTCCTGCCACCGCGCCGGAAGCGGCGGCGACAGGCGGCGCCCTGCCCCGCCGCGTGGCGCCCATCGCCGATGTGGCCGCGGGGGCCGCCAGTGCTGCGGCGCTCGACGAGATGGCCGAACGCTGGGACGCGGCGCGCGAGGAAGGGCGGCTGGTGCTGGAGCTGCCGCTCGAGCAGATCGAGTTGCAGCATATCCAGCGCGACCGCATGGGAGAGGATCCCGAAGAGGCCGAGGCGCTGCGCGAGAGCCTGCGCCGGCGCGGCCAGCAGACCCCGATCGAGGTGGTCGCCCTGCCCGGCCGCGCGGGCTACGGGCTGCTCTCGGGCTGGCGCCGCTGTCAGGCGCTGAAGGCGTTGCGGGAGGAGACCGGCGAGGCGCGGTTCGGCACGGTTCTGGCGCTGCTGCGCCGCCCCGAAGACGCGCCGTCGGCCTATCTGGCAATGATCGAGGAGAACGAGATCCGCGCCAGCCTCAGCCATTACGAGCGCGCGCGCATCGTGGTGCTGGCCGCCGAGCGGGGGATCTTCGCCGATGAGAAAGCCGCGCTTGCGGCGCTCTTCGCCTCGGTGCCGCGGGCGCGGCGCTCGAAGATCGGTTCCTTCGTCGGCATCGTGCGGGCCCTGGACCGGGCGCTGCGCTTTCCCGAAGCCCTGAGCGAACGGGCCGGGCTGGAGCTGGCGCAGCAGCTGCGTGACCGGCCCGGACTCGCCCGGCAGATTGCCGCCGCGCTGGCGGAGGCGCCGCCGGAAGATGCCGCGGCGGAGCGCCGTGTTCTCATGCAATGTCTGGAACCGAAGGCGCCGGAGCCTGTGGCGGATCCGGAAAAACAGACCCAAACCCGGCCCACAGAGCCGAAATCTCCGCCTGAAACCCTCGCCGAATGGCCCGGGCTGACCTTGCGGCGCCGGGGCGCGCGGCTGGAGCTCGACGGGCCGGAGGCCGATGCGGCGCTCGGCTCGGATCTCGCCGCCTGGCTTGCTGTCCGGATGGCGCAATGAGACCCGGTCCCGGCGCAACCTGGCGCCGTGTTTCGCTGCGAAACACGGTTCCGCCTGTGATGCCGGCCGGGGCCCTTCGCTGGCGGGTTGCGCCTTTCTGCCCGAACTCATAAGCCGGGCTGGAATTTTGGGAGACGGTTTTTGCTGCTCGGTCGCGTCTATCGTATTTTTCTCCGCTATGCGGAAATGAATGTCGCGCTCGACCGCCCGGGCGCCGAGCTGCGGGACGCGGATGGCTGCGCCTATGGCGAAATCACCCGCATCGCGTTGCGCCGCCACCGCATCTATGTGGAAGGCTGGGTCGAGGCCGAACGCATCGGGCTGGCCATCGGCCGCACCCGCGCCTGGGCGGTGCCCGATCTGGTGCGCGCCGGCAGCGCCCGGCGCGGTGTCACGCTCGACATTCCCTGTGAGACAGGCCCCATCGAGCTCTTGGCCGAGCGGGCAGGCGGCCACAGCCCGTCCCATCAGGCCCTGCCCGGCTTCTCGCGCGCGGCGCTGTTGCGGGCGCGGCTGCCGCTGATGCTGCGCTTTGTTGCCACGCTGGCGGCGCTGGCGCCGGTGATCTACCGCTGGAAATGGCAGGGCGATCTGGGCGCGCGCGAGGTGGTCAAGGAACGGTTGGGGCTGGTGCCGCGCTCGGACGCCGCCGAGATGGTGCCGGGGCTCCTGCCGGCCAGGCCCCCGGCCCAGCCGCCCGAGCGTGCCGCCACGCTGATCCTGCCGGTCTACAACGCCTTCGACCTGCTGCCCGAGGTGCTGGAGCGCATCGCGCGCCATTCCGGCAGCGCCTGGCGGTTGCTGGTGCTCGAGGATGCCTCACCCGACGCGCGCGTCCGCCCCTTCCTGCGTGACTGGTGCGCCGGACGGGAGTGCGTGACGCTGCTGGAGAACGGCAGCAATCTCGGCTTTATCGGCTCGGTCAACCGGGGGTTTGCAGAGGCGCTGGCCCGCTGGCCCGAGGATCCGGTGGTGCTGGTCAATGCCGATGCGCTGGTGCCCGAGGGCTGGCTGCCCCGGCTTCTGGCGCCGCTCGCCGATGCAGATGTGGCCTCGGTCACGCCGATGTCGAACGATGCCGAGATCTTTACCGTGCCGGCGATCTGCCAGCGCAACGATCTGGTGCCGGGCGACGCCGATGCGCTCGACGCGGTGGCGGCGGGGTTCCACCCGCAGGCGGGGCTGACGGAGGCGCCCACCGGCGTGGGGTTCTGCATGGCTCTGGCGCCGCAGTTCTTGGCCCGGATCCCGCAATTCGACACGATCTTCGGCCGCGGTTACGGTGAGGAGAACGACTGGTGCCGGAAAGCGGCGGCGCTCGGCGGGCGGCATCTCTGCGCGCCCAATGTTTTTGTCGAACATCGCGGCGGGCAGTCTTTCGGCAGCGCCGACAAGCAGCGTCTGCTGGAGCGCAACCTGCGCATCCTGTCGGGGCGCTACCCGGGCTATGACGCAGAGGTGCAGGACTTTATCCGCCGCGATCCGCTCAACACCCCGCGCCTGGCGCTGGGGCTGGTTCTGGCGGCGCGGCGGCAGGTCGAGGCGGTGCCGGTCTATCTGGCCCATGCCATGGGCGGCGGCGCCGAGAACTGGTTGCAGGCGCGTATCGCCGAAGAGGTCGCGGCGGGCGCCGCGGCGCTGGTGCTGCGTGTCGGGCAGGGGCATCGCTGGAAGCTGGAGCTCTACAGCCCGGGGGGGCTGACCCAGGGGCTGACGAACGATTTCGCGCTGGTGGAGACTCTGATCGGGCTGCTGCCGCGCCGGCGCATCGTCTATTCCTGCGGTGTCAACGAGCGCGACGCGCTGGAACTGCCGGAACGGCTTCTGCGGCTTGCCGGACGCGCTCCGGGGGCGGCGCCGGACGAGGCGCAGCCGGTCGAGATCCTGCTGCACGATTTCTTCCCCGTGAGCCCGTCCTACACGCTTCTGGGCAAGGACGGTGTCTATCGCGGCGTGCCGGTGGTGGGCGGCCCGCTGGCGGTGGATCCCGCGCATCGCTACGAACGCCCGGGCGGGGTGATGGCGGAGCTCGCCGAGTGGCAGGCCGCCTGGGGGGCGCTGATCTCCGCCGCCGAGCGGGTGGTGGCGTTTTCCGGCTCCAGCCGCGACATCCTGGCGGAAGCCTATCCGCAGGCGGCGGCAAAGACCGTGGTGATCCCGCATCGCCTGCCGGCGCCGCCGCCGCGTATCGCGCCCGGCGGGCGCGCGGGCGAGGCCCCGGTGATCGGCGTTCTGGGCAATATCGGCGTGCAGAAGGGCGCGGCGCTGTTGCAGGCTCTGAGCCGCGATCTGGCGAAAAGCGGTGCCGCGCGGCTGGTGGTGCTGGGCCATCTGGATCCCTCCTACAAGCTGGCGCCGCCGAGTCTGGTGCATGGCAGCTACGAGCTGCGCGATCTGCCCGGTCTGGTGGCGCGCTACGGGATCTCCGGCTGGTTCATGCCCTCGATCTGGCCCGAGACCTTTTCCTTCACCACCCATGAGATGCTGGCCACCGGCCTGCCTGTGGTGAGCTTCGGTCTCGGCGCCCAGGGCGAAACCGTGGCGCGTGCGCTGGCTGACGGGGCGCCGGGGGCGGTCCTGCCGCCGCCCGGGCAGGGCGGCGTGGATCCGGCCGACCTGCTGTCGCGGTTTTCCGCCGGGCGGACTGACCGGGCGGCGGAGTGACGGATGGCTGACATGCGCGACGAGAGCCAGCTGATCCTGCACGCGGGGCTGCCCAAGGGCGGCAGTTCGGCGCTGCAAACGGCGTTGAGCCAGTCTCCGGACCTGGTGGCGGCCTCCGGGCGCCGGCTGCGTTATACGGTTCTACAGCCTGCGAAGACGCGCCCGGATCTGCTCTCCGGCGAGGCGGTGCGTCTGGCGGCGGCGGCGGCGGTCTATGGTTATGTGACCTGGCCGAGCCTGGGACCGGCAGAGGGGCATGCGGCGCTGTTCTCGGCCCTGGACGGGGCGCGGCGCGCGGGGCTGGACGAGGACGTTCTTCCGGTGGTGTCGAACGAAAGCTGGGTCAATCACCCCGAGGCCTTCGCCGGCGCTCTGGCGGGTTGGGGGCACCCGCCGGTGGATGTGGTCGTCTATATGCGTCCGCCGGTCGACTGGGTGAACGCGGCCTACTGGCAATGGGGGGTCTGGCACGCGCCCAATATCGGCGGCTGGCTGACGGGGGGTGTGCCGAAATACCGGTTCGGGGCGCTGCTCGAGGACTGGGCGCGGATCCCCAATGTGCGGCTGTGCCTGGGCGGGTTCCGGCCCGATGTGGTGGCGAAATTCGCGGCGCGCTACGATGTCGCCCTGCCGGGCGGCAGCATGAGCAACAGCTCCTCGCCGCCGGCGCTGATCGGCTTTCTTCTGCGCAACCGCCGGTTCCGCCCTTCGGGTCATGCGCCGGCGGCGGAATTCGTGTTCCAGCGCTGGTGCCCGCCGGTGCCCGGTCGCCGGCTCTGGGCCGTCCGCCGCAAGCATCTGCACGATCTGAGGAAAACCGTGCGCGAGACCCGCGAGGCGCTGGAACGTATCGCCGCGGACGCGGATCTGGCGGATGTTCTTGCGGATCCGCGCTGGCAGGAAGAGGCCTATCTGGCCGAGATCGAGGCCGGGCCGTCGCCGCTGGACGACCGTGCCGAGCTCGCGGGGCTTTATGCATCGCTTTGCGAGGGGATTGCGCGGGCGCAGGAAGCCGCCGATGCGCCGATGCCGGCGCTGCCCTCCTGTCCGCCCGGCAGCGCCGGGCTGGAGCTTTGGGATGCGGCTCTGACCCAGCTGATGGAGGCGCTTCTGGCGGCCGATGACGCGGCGCGGAAAAAAAACTGGCGCCAGGCCGCCAAGGCGCTGGTCCGGACCCGGGGGCGGGGCCTGCTGCCGCGCTTCTTGGGGGGGCGGTAGCCGGGCCGTTTCCGGCTCAGCGCGTTTCGGACGCGGTCGGGACGGCGGTGTCCGCCGGCAGGAACAGATCGCCGTCGATGCCGAGGAAACGGCGGGCGATGCGGGCGTTTTTCTGACGGTAGAGCGCCTCGATCGTCCGCTCCACATCCGCCCCGAGCAGGTCGTGTTTCTGGAACGCCGGGGCCGGGTGTGCCTTGATGATGCGCATGCGTTCCCGGTGCAGCTGTTCGGGCGCGTCTGCGAGGCGGCGGTTGGCGTCCAGCATCGCCGCGAGCCCGTCGGCCGAGAGACCGCGATTGAGCGGTGTCCCGGGGCGGCGGAACTCCCGGGTCAGGTCGATCCCGGTGACGGTCGCCATGTCGGCGATGATATCCCGGTCGACGAGAGCGCCGGGCTGGTAGCGGCGGGGCAGGATCGCCTCCGGTCCCAGCCCTGCCGCCGCGGTGTTGAGATAGTGCTGATATTCCAGCCGCGGCGCGACCTGGGCGATGAAGTCGAACGGGTCGCGCCGCTCGCCGAGCGCCTTGACGTGGTGCCGGTAGAGCGCGGCGATCATATCCGCCTGCGGCCGCAGATAGACGACGAGCCGGATGTCGTAGCCAGCGAAGATCCGCGCAATGAGCTTGTAGGGCCGCGACGCGGGCAGACCCGGATAGGGCAGGTGTGACAGCGCCTCGGAGGAGACCAGCACCCTGTCCAGCCCCGCGGCATCGGCCTCTTCGCGCAGCGCCTGCCAGAGCGCCTCGCCCGGGCCGGGCTGGCGCAGCGCATAGGCGAGCTCGTGGTGGCCCCAGTTGGAGGGGTGCGGCGACAGCCCGGTTTCGGGGTAGAGGAGCCCCTGCCGCGCGAGCCCGGCGCGATTGTCGAAAAACGCCTTTTGCAGGCTTGTGGTGCCGGTCTTGTGCAGACCGGTATGGAGATAGAGCGTGGGCATGGATTATGGGCTTACCGGTGCATAAGGTCGGTGTGGAACCGCCGGAGCAGCAGCATGCCGACAGCCAGGCAGACGAGCGAGATCGTCAGGACATAGAACCGCGAGACATAGGTCGCGTCGTATGTCGGATAGAAGCCCTTGCGCATCAGCCCGACGATATGGATCAAAGGGTTGTACCAGAGATAGCTCCGGAACGGTTCGGCGACCGTGTCGTAGAGATAGAAGATGCAGGACAGGATGAACAGGGGCCGCGTGAGAATGCCCCAGGCCTGCTGGAACAGCGGAAACCGGGTGAAGAGGAAACAGTTCAGCGTTCCGATCCCCGCTCCGAGCAGCGCGGCCAGCGCGAAGGCTTCCAGGATCAGCGGATAATCGGGGATGGTCCGGGTTTCGAATGCGATCATGATCCCGCCGAAAACGATGTAGCTGACCAGAAGCTTGGTCATCACGTCGAGAATGAACCGGCCCAGGATCGCATCGACGAAGGTGACGGTGGGATAGGCCAGCAGCGGCTTGGAATATTTCAGCGCGCTGGCCACCTTTCCCTGGGTGCCCATATACATCATGAAGGGCATCATCCCGGTGGCGTAGAAAATCGGGAAACTGACGCCGAGGCCGGGGCTGCGGAGAAAGCCCGAGAACACGATGGTGAGCAGCGCGATGCCGGCCACCGGCTCCAGGATGGCCCAGATATAGCCGCCCGGCGAGCGGCCGTAGCTGGTGGCCATCTCGCGCAGAATCAGCGCGCCGATGGCCCGGGCTCCGGGGAAGGACCGGTTGGGAGAGGCGTTGGGGCGCGCGGGCGGCGCAAAATCTTGGGAACTCATGCCGGGCCTCGGAATCTGGTATCTTGTCGTTGCCCGGTGTATTAGCATCGTGTTGTAGAAATTGATATTCCAATGGGGTCCGTTTGACACAACCCGCCAAGCAGAAGGCTGTCGGCCCCGCAGAGGGGCAGCCGCAGCAGGGGGAGGGCGCCACTGACTCGGCGCAGCAAGCCAAGCAGAAGGGCCCGGATCAGCCGCGCCCCGCAGTTGTTCCGAAGCCTGGCAAACCTCATCAGCCCGGACCGAAGCCGCAGCAGCCCGCCAAGGCGCCGCCCCGGCAGCCGCAAGGCGACGGGTCGCGGCAGCGCCCGCCCGCCAAGGCGGCGAAACTGCAGCGCCGCCACTGGCTGGTGATGATCAGTTTCGGCGCCTGCGTGATCCTGCCCAGCGTCCTGGCCGCGCTCTATCTGTGGCTGGTGGCCGCAGACCAGTACGCCTCGCGCGTCGGGTTCACCGTCCGCCAGGAAGATGCCGCGTCGGCGGTCGAACTGCTGGGCGGTCTGTCCAATTTCTCCACCTCCAGCTCGTCGGACACGGATATCCTCTACGAATTCATCCAGAGCCAGAAGCTGGTTTCCGAGATCGACGACGAGCTCGACCTGCGCGGCATCTGGTCGCGTCCCGACTGGGATCCGGTGTTCCGTCTCGATCCCGATGCGTCGATCGAGGCGCTCGTCGGCTACTGGGAGGACATGGTCAAGATTTCCTACAGCTCGGGGCTGATCGAGGTCGAGGTGCGCGCGTTCCGGGCCGAGGATGCGACGCGTATCGCGCAGCTCCTGCTCGACAAGAGCTCGGATGTGATCAACGAGCTCAGCGCCGTCGCCCGGGAAGACGCCATCGGCTATGCCCGCGACGAGCTGAACGAGGCGGTCGAGCGGCTCAAATCCGCCCGCGAGACGGTGACCCGGTTCCGCAATGAGAACCAGATCGTCGATCCGCAGCTCGACCTGCAAAGCCAGGCGGGGCTTCTGGGCAATCTTCAGACCCAGGAGGCCGAGCAGATCATCGAGCTCGACCTGCTGCGCGAGACGGCGCAGGACAACGATCCGCGCGTGTCCCAGGGCGAACGGCGGCTCCGGGTGATCCGCTCGCGGATCGCCGCCGAACGCCAGAAGCTGGGTTTCGAGGGCGATGCGGGCCAGGCCTTTGCCGATCTGGTGGGCGAATACGAGCGCCTGGTCGTCGATCGGGAATTCGCCGAGCAATCCTATGTGTCGGCGCTGGCCGCCTATGACGGCGCGCTGGCCGAGGTCAAGCGCAAGAGCCGCTATCTTGCCGCCTATATGCAGCCGACCAGCGCGCAGACCGCGGAATATCCGCAGCGCGTCGTGCTGCTGCTGGTGGTGACGCTGTTCCTGTTCCTGATCTGGGCGACCGTGGTGCTGGTGCTCTACGCGGTCAAGGACCGTCGCTGAAGGCAAGACCGCGATGATCCGTTTCGAGAACGTGACCAAGACCTTTGTGATGGAGGGTCGGCGCAAGACCATCATGGAGGACGTCTCCATGGTGTTTCCGTCGGGGGCGTCGGTGGGGCTGCTGGGACGCAACGGCGCCGGCAAGACGACGCTGCTTCAGATGATTGCGGGCACCATGCCGGCGACCTCGGGGCGCATCACCTCGACCGGCAGCATCTCGTGGCCGGTGGGGTTCGCCGGCTCCTTCCATGCGGAGCTGAGCGGTGCGCAGAACTGCCGCTTCATCGCCCGCATCTACGGCGTGGATACCGACGAGCTCATTGCCTTCGTCGAGGATTTCGCCGGGTTGGGGGGGCATTTCCATCTGCCGCTCAAGACCTATTCCTCGGGGATGAAGTCGCGGCTCGCCTTCGGCGCTTCCATGGGGATCGCCTTCGACACCTATCTGGTGGACGAGGTGACCGCGGTCGGGGACGCCTCGTTCAAGGCGCGCAGCGATGCGCTGTTCAAGCAGCGCATGCGCAATGCGGGCTCGGTGGTGGTAAGCCACTCCATGGGCCAGATCCGCCGTCTCTGCGATGCGGTGGTGGTGCTGGAGAACGGGCATCTGCGGTTTTACGACGATGTCGAACAGGGCATCCGCTATCACGAGCAGAACATGAACCGCCGCGCCTGACCCGGCCGGATCTTTCTGACAGATGACACCGCATGGCCGGCCCGGACGGGCGCGGCTGGCGGATTTTGAAACGAATGCGGGGGTCTTTCCGCAGTTTTGCCGCGATACCCGCCCGCCGGTGCCGGAGACGGCTGCGATGTCTGGGCGGGGGCGCGATCGGCGGGATTGCGGACAATGGGAATACTGCGCCATGTGACAACCGGGGTCGCGGGGCCCGCTGCCCATATGACCTCGGTGAGCGGGTTGCTCGCCCTGGAGACCGGGGGTGGGCTGCGGGTCTATAGCGCCAGCGGCATGGGCGGCGGCGTTCTGGCGTGGGAATCGTCTCTGATCCTGCGCGACACGGGCCAGTACCGTGCGTCGGCGGGGCTCGACGCACCGCGATTCCTGGCCACGGCGGAGCTCGGCGGCCGGGAGGCGCTGCTGGCGCCGGGGCGCTACGGACGCGAGATCGAGGCCTGGGAGATCACCGCATCGGGGGGGCTCGGCGCGCGCCAGGCGCTGAGCTTCGACAGCGGCCCGCCGCAGGCGCTGCTGGCGCTGGAGACGGTGGCCCTGGGCGGCCGGGATTATGTCGTCACCGCCAGCCGGCAGAGCGACGGGCTGGAGGTCTGGCGGCTGGCGGGGCAGGATCTGCAACGCGTGCCGCAGGGCGTATTGGCCGAGACCCCGGGGCGCGGCACGGTCAGCGCCATCGAAAGCGTGTCGATCGGTGGACAGACCCGGGTTCTGGCGCTCTCCTCGGGGCAGGACAGTCTCTATTCCTACGTGCTTTCCGCCGATGGCCGGCTAAGCGATGTCCGGCAGCTCGACCTGCGCGACGGGCTCTATCTCGATACGCCTACGGCGCTGGAGACCGTCGATCTGGCGGGCCGGACCTATATGCTGATCGGGGCGGGCAACGGCGCCGTCGCGACGGTGCTGCTCCGGCCGGATGGCGCGATGACGGTGACGGATCTGGTGGGGGACGATCTGCAAACCCGGTTTTCCGGGGTGACGGTGCTCGAGACCGTGACGGTGGGCGGCCAGGTCTATGTGGTGGCCGGCGGCGCCGATGACGGGCTGAGCCTGATGGCGCTGCTGCCCGGCGGCCGGCTGCTGCATCTCGACACGATCGCCGACGATCGGGCCATGGCGCTGAGCCGTCCCGGGGCGCTGGCGCTTTCGGCCGACGCGACCGGGATCGACATCTTCGTGGCGGGCGGCTGGCCCGAAGGGGCGCCGGGCAGCGGCGGCGGTGTGACCCGGCTCCGGGCCGATCTGGGCGCGATCGGCACGGTGAAGGGCCCCGGCGCGGGCCCGGAAACCGTCACCGGCACCGACGGGCGCGACCAGATCCACGGCGGCCCCGGTGACGATCGGCTGTCAGGCGGCGCCGGGGCCGATGTTCTGATCGACGGGCCGGGGGCGGACCGGCTGACCGGCGGCGCGGGGGCGGATGTCTTCGTCTTCACCGCCGACGGCCAGACCGACCGGATCACCGATTTCGAGCCCGGGCTCGACCGGCTCGACCTCTCCGATCTGGGACGGTTCTACACGGTCGACGCGGTACAGATCACCGGAACGTCCAAGGGCGCGCGGATCTCGGTGAATGGCGAAACCGTGCAGGTCGACAGCGCCACCGGCGCGCGGCTGACGGCAGAGGATTTCAGCATCGGGGATCTGCGCGACCTGTGGCATATCGACAGCGCGGCGATCCCCGCCGCGCCGCTGTCGATGACCGGCACCGCCGGGGTGGATCTGCTCGAGGGCCGCGCGGCGGCCGACACGCTCGTGGGCGCAGAGGGCGCCGACATCCTGCGCGGCATGCAGGGCGACGACCGGCTTCAGGGCGAGGCGCCGGACCCGGAATTCGATCCGGTTTCCGGGCAGGTGTTCCGGCTCTATCAGGCCACGCTCGACCGCGCGCCGGATCTGGACGGGTTGCTGAACTGGAGCGCCAGGCTTGCCGGAGGAGAGCGCAGCCTCGTCTCTGTTACGGCCGGATTCACCAAATCCGCCGAGTTTCGCAACGCCTATGGCGCGCTCGACGACAGCGGTTTCGTCACGCAGCTTTATCGCAATGTGCTCGACCGCGCGCCCGATGCCCGGGGGCTGGAGAACTGGGTGCAGCGTCTCGAGGACGGCATGAGCCGCGAGCGGGTGGTGCTGGGGTTTTCCGAAAGTGCCGAGTTCAAGGCGGAGACCGCGGCCGAAGCCTTCGCCTTCAGCCGGGCGGGGTTGCAGCAGGATTACACGGACGAGGTGTTCCGGCTCTACCAGGCCACGCTCGACCGCGCGCCCGATGCGGGCGGGCTGCGCAACTGGAGCGCCCGGCTCGCCGAGGGGCAGGCGTTGCAGAGCGTGGTCTCGGGCTTTGTGAAGAGCGCCGAGTTCAAGGCCACCTACGGGGCGCTGGAAGATCGCGGTTTCGTCACGCAGCTTTATCGCAATGTGCTCGACCGCGCGCCCGACGCCCGGGGGCTGGAGAACTGGGTGCAGCGTCTCGAGGACGGCATGAGCCGCGAGCGGGTGGTGCTGGGGTTTTCCGAAAGTGCCGAGTTCAAGGCTGCGATGGCGCCTCAGCTGCTGTCCTGGATGCGCGGGCCGGGGGCCGATGACGAGCTCGACGGCGGGGCGGGCCGGAATCTGCTGAGCGGCGGCCTCCTGTCGGACAGCTTCGTGTTCCGCGCGCAGGAGAACGGGCAGCATGAGGTCGCCGATCTCGAACGCTGGGATCTGCTGCGCTTCGAGGGGTTCGGCTATGCGGACCCGGACGAGCTGCGGACGCATCTGGTGCAGACCGGGGAGGGAATGCTCTTTGCCGATCAGGGGGTTCAGGTCTTCTTCGTCGGAACGGAACGCGCCGACTTTCATGACGACATGTTCATTTTATAGTATCCCGGATGGGCTAAAGAGCCATCACCGGCGGGCCGGAACCCATCGCGGCCCGCCACCGCGAACAAGAGCAGATCCGAGGAAAGAAGCAGTCAGCCCATCATGGTTACCGTTGCCAATACCCCCACCGCCTTCGAACAGCAGCTGCTGGAATATATCAACCGGTCCCGGCTCGATCCGCAGGGCGAATTCGATGCGCTGATCGCGGATGCGCAGGCCGGCATCGCGGTGCAGGACAATATCACCAGCGCCCTGACGTATTTCGATGTCGATCTGGAGCTGTTCCGCACCCAGCTCGATGCGTTTTCGCCGGTGGCGCCGCTGGCCTGGAACGGCGCCCTGGCCAGCGCCGCCGATGGGCATTCGCAGCTTATGATCGACACCGAGACGCAGGCGCATGTGCTGCCCGGAGAGGCCTCGGTCGGCGGCCGGATCACGGCGGCCGGATACAGCTGGTCGACCTATCGGGAAAACATCTTTGCCTTTACCAAGGATCCGCTCTACGGCCATGCCGCCTTTTTCATCGACTGGGGCGGCAGCGGGCCGGGCGGCATGCAGGATCCCGCGGGGCACCGGATCAGCATCCTGTCCGATACGGTGACCGAGGTGGGGATTTCCGCCATCGCGGCGCCGGAGGAGTCTTCGGTGGGGCCCTGGTCGGTGACGCAGGATTTCGGCAACCGCCGGGATTACCTGCCCCAGCTTCTCGGGGTGGTGATCGAGGATCTCGACGATGACCGTTTCTACGATATGGGCGAGGGGCTGGAGGGGATTGCGATCACGGCCAGCGGCGCGATGGGGGTTTATACCACCACGAGCTGGGCCTCGGGCGGGTATCAGATGGCGCTGCCCGAGGGCCGTTACGAGGTCACGTTCACCGGCGAGGGCATCGACGGGGTGCTGTCCTATGAGCTGACGATGGGCGCGCGCAACGTCAAGCTCGACGGCATCTCCAGCGAGGCGGTCACGGTGCCGTCCGTGGTCCGTGGCGACGGCAGCGACGAGCGGCTGCTCGGGACTGCCGGCTACGATCAGGCGCTGATCGGCAATGGCGGCGCGGATGTGCTGACCGGCAGCGACGGCGACAATGTGCTTTTGGGCGACGGCATGGACGCGGTGGCGCTGCCGGAGCTGGCGGGGCAGGTCTATCGTCTCTATCTCGCCACGCTGGACCGGGAGCCGAACCCGGCGGGCCATGACAACTGGACCGAGCGGCTGGCGACCGGGGAGAAGAGCCTGCCGGAGGTGGTGTCGGGCTTTGTGAACAGCCCCGAGTTCAAGGCCACCTATGGCGCGCTCGACGACGCCGGGTTCGTCACCCTGCTCTACCGCAATGTGCTCGACCGCGATCCCGATACCGGCGGGCTGGAGAGCTGGGTGCAGCGTCTCGAAGACGGCATGAGCCGCGAGCAGGTGGTGCTGGGCTTTTCCCAGAGCCCCGAATTCACGACATCGACCGCCGCCGGGGCCAGATCCTTCGCCCGGGCGCATTCCGAAGCGGCCTGGGGCGACGATGTCTTCCGGCTGTACCGGGCGGCGCTGGACCGCGACCCCGACATGCAGGGCTTCGACAACTGGAGCGCGCGGCTGGCCGATGACACGCCCTATTTCGAGGTGGCGTCGGGCTTTGTGCGCAGTCCCGAGTTCCGGGCGACCTATGGCGAGCTCGACAATGCCGGCTTTGTCACCCTGCTTTATCGCAATGTGCTGGGCCGCGAGCCCGACGCGCAGGGGCTCGGCAACTGGACCGCGCGGCTCGACGACGGCATGACCCGGGCCGAGGTGGTGCGCGGGCTGGCCCAGAGCCCGGAATTCACCGCCGGCTCGGCGCCGGGGTTCGAGGCCTGGATGCGCGGGCTCGGCACCGACGATCTGCTGGATGGCGGGGCAGGGGACAATCTGCTGGTCGGCGGGGCGCATGCGGATGTGTTCGTCTTCGCCCCGGGCGGCAGGACGACTGTCGCCGATTTCGAACCCTGGGACACGCTGCGCCTGGAGGGGTTCGGGTTTTCCCTGCCGGAGGAGGCGCGGGTGAACTTCGAGCAGGAGGGGCAGGATCTGGTCCTGCGCCAGGGCGACACCGAGCTGACCCTGCTGGACATGGACCTGTCCGATCTCACCGGGGCGCGGCTGGAGCTGGCCTGAGCCCGGGCCGTTGCGACTGGCGCGCGCGGCGGCACAGGATCCGGTTAAGCCCGGCGTCCTATCCTCCCAGTCGTTATCCGATGCCCAGGGAGTCCGCCTTTCATGTCCGATCTTTCGGCCACTCTGTCATTGCCCTATCTCGCGCCGTCTCAGGCGCAGAAACACGTGATCCACAACGAGGCGCTACAGATCCTCGACGCGGTGGTGCAGCTCGCTGCGGAGAGCCGCAGCGAGACGGATCCGCCGGTGGATCCGCCCGTCGGCGCGCGCTACCTGCTGCCTGCCGCCGGGGCCGGCGGCGCCTGGGCCGGGCAGGAGGGCGCGGTGGCACTCTGGGACGGCACCGCCTGGCTGTTCTTTGCGCCGGGGCCGGGGTGGCGGGCCTTCGTGCTCGACGAAGGGGCCGAGACGGTCTGGCGTGACGGCAGCTGGCAGGACATGCCGCTGCCGGCCGAGGGAACGCTGACCATGCTGGGGGTGAACACTGCGGCGGATGCGGGCAACCGGCTTGCGGTCGCCGCGCCCGCGACGCTTCTCAGCCATGAGGGGGCGGGCCACCAGCTCAAGATCAACAAGGCGTCGGCGGGCGATACGGCGAGCCTGCTGTTCCAGACCGGCTGGTCCGGCCGGGCCGAGATGGGCATGGCGGGCAGCGACGATTTCGCCGTCAAGGTGTCGGTGGACGGTTCCGCCTGGGTGACGGCGATGGGCTTCGATGCCGCCAGCGGGTTGGCCAGCGGCGCGGCGGTGCAGGCGGGAGAGATGGATGCCGGCGCGGGCAAGCTGCTGAAGACCGGGGCCTTCGGGCTGGGCGCGCGGCTGCAATCGGTGGAGGTGACGGTCGCCGACGATGAGGTGGCGGAGCTTGTCCCGCCGGATTACGGAGGTTTCGTCGCGATCACCGCGAATTACGACAGCTCATACCCGCAAAGCTCTCAGGGCGGCATTGTGGTTTTCGATGCCGGGATAACCCCGAGCGCCAGCACCGTCTGGGCGGGGAGCGCCTTCGAACTGGCAGCCCCGGGCGCTGTGCTGACCGGGACCGACGGAACCGATGGCAAGACGACACTGGGGCTGCCCGGGGACGGCACCTTGCAGCTCGAGAATCGCAACGGTGCGACGCGGCACTACAAGGTCACCTTTTTCTGAACCTGCCGGTCTGTCCGGGCGCTCTGCGTGAAAGCCCCAAGCCCTCCGCCGGAGGATAGGCCGGCAGCATGGCTGCCGGTTGTGTTTGTCCGGGGCTCCGCCCGTGATGTCCTCAAACGCTCTCCCGGAGCGTTTGCCGGCGGCAGGGCCGCCGGTTCAGGACATCACCCCTTCGCGCCCTGGCCGCGGGCGTATTTGTCTTCGTAGCGGATGATGTCGTCCTCGCCCAGATAGGAGCCGGTCTGCACCTCGATCAGCACCATCGGCACCTTGCCGGGGTTTTCCATCCGGTGCACGGCGCCCAGCGGGATATAGACCGACTGGTTCTCGGTCAGCAGCTTGACCTCGTCATCCACCGTGACCTTGGCGGTGCCGGCCACCACGATCCAGTGCTCCGAGCGGTGCACATGGCTTTGAAGCGACAGCGAGGCGCCCGGGTTCACATGGATGCGCTTCACCTGGAAGCGGTCGGCGAGGATCAGCGTTTCGTACCAGCCCCAGGGGCGGTGATCGACGGGGAAATGCTGCGCCTGCTTGGCGCCGCGCGCCTTGAGCACCGACACCGCCTTCTTGACGTGCTGGCTCTCGGAAATGTCGGCCACCATCACCGCATCGCGCATCGCCACGGCGACGGTGTTCTTCAGGCCGATCCCCACCAGCTCGATCTCGTCGCTTTCCGAGCGCAGGAGCGTGTTTTCGCAATCGAAGGCGGTGGCGTGGTCGGAGAGCGCGTTGCCCTTCTCGTCCTGGCCGGATTCCTGCCAGACGGATTCCCAGCCGCCCAGATCCGACCAGTGCCCGTCGAAGCGCACCACCGCGACATTGTCGGCCTTTTCCATGATCGCGTAATCGATGGAATCCTCGGGCACCTGGGCCCAGAGATCCGGATCGAGCCGGGTGAAGCTCAGATCCTCCTCGCCCGCGTCCAGCGCGGCCTCGACGGCGGCATAGATTTCCGGCGCATGGGCCTTGAAGGCGGCAATCAGCGTCTGTGCGGAGGCGAGGAAGACGCCGGCGTTCCACAGATGTTTCTTGTCGGCGAAAAGCTCTTCGGCGCGGGCCGCATCGGGCTTTTCGATGAAGCGGGTGAGCGCGTGCACGCCGGGATGGATCTCGGCGCCGGCCTCGAGCCAGCCATAGCCGGTCTCGGGGCGCGAGGCGGCGATGCCGAAGGTGACGATCCGGCCCTCGTCGGCGGCGACCTTGCCCTGGGCGACGGCGGCACGGAAGGCCTGCGGATCGGCCACGGCGTGGTCGGAGGGCACCAGCAGGATCAGCGTGTCGGGATGGCTCTTGGCGGCGAAGAGCGCCGCGGCGATGGCGGCGGGGGCGGTGTTGCGCCCCTCCGGCTCGATCATGATCCCCGCCGGGGTGATGCCGACATTCTCGAGCTGTTCGGTCACGATGAAGCGGAAATCATTGCCGGTCACCAGCACCGGATCGGCAAAGCCCTCTCCGGTAAAACGCCGGGCCGAGGCCTGGAACAGGCTTTCGTCGCCGATCACGTCGGCGAACTGCTTGGGATAGCTTTTGCGCGACAGCGGCCACAGGCGTGTGCCGGAACCGCCGCAGAGCAGAATAGGAGTGATCATGATAACTGTCCTTCGAAATCAGCGATAGGGAGTGTCACAACGTATTTCGGCAGGGCCGCCGTCTATGAGGATCTGCGGCCGGTTTCCGGTCTCGGGGCCCGTGGGCCGTGAGAGGACGGGGGGCGCCGGCATTCATGCGGACCCGGCGCCGGGATCCGCGGCACCGGGGGCGAACCGCTCCCGCGCGGCATCGTAGACCGTCCGGTCGTGGATGACGAGCTCTTCCATCTGGGACAGGGTTTCTGCCGAGGGCGTCTGTTTCTCGATCCGGCGCATATTGGGGTTGTCCTGCATCAGCCCCTCAAGGGTCTGCTTGGCCTCGATCTGTGCCACCGGCGGTTTGCCCAGCAGCTCCGCCAGCCGGGCCACCGAGGCGTCGTAATCGCTCATGAAGCCGACAAAGTCGAACCGGGCGAGATTCTTCAGGGCCTGGTCGCGCATCAGGGAAATGTCGTCCTGGCGGGGATCGGGGGCGCCGTTCCACAGATGTCCGAACTGCGGAACGTCGGAGAAATGCCGGGCAATCGAGTTGTTGACCGCGAGATGGGCGCGCACGGTTTCATTGGCGAAATAGGCGTCGATGTCGAGCCGGACCGCCCAGCGGGCGAGCACCAGGTTCTGCTGCTCCACGAATTCGGGCCGGTGGGCGCGGTGGAAATGGTAGAGCGAGATCAGCCGGTCGCGGGGATCGCGCAGGAAGGAGACCAGCCGCCGCTGTCCGGGGATGAGGCAGGTGGAATAATAGTCGTAATGCCCCGAGAACACCCGGTAGGGGGTCATCGCCGCGGCGCTGTACCGGTTGAGCCGGTTGAGCCGCTCGGGATGCACCGTGCCGGCGCCGTACCAGGCGGCCAGCAGCGCATGCAGGGTGGTGCCGCCGCATTTGGGGATGTGCAGATAAACCACCCGCTCGACATCGACGGGGCCGATATCGTTGCCGTTGCCGGAGAGGGCGGGCTGATGCTTGCCGCTCTGGCGGAACTCCTGGGAGTTCAGGATCTTGTGCGCGACGGTCTGAAGATCCTCGCGGACATGCACCTCCAGCGCCTTGGGGTCCGGTTGCCGGCCGAGCAGGGCACGGTAGAGGACCGTGACCTGGCGGATCTTCTGCTGCGGCGGGCCGGAGGCTGGAACGTCCCGGTTCGGGTGCGACATCTTACCGTTTCCCGGACTGCTCGGCGAGAATCTCCCGCAGCCGTCCGCCATAGCGTTTGGCGATGGCCTTGGCCGAGAAATTCGCGCTGATATTGGCATAGGCGGCTTCGGCCCTGGCGGCGCGGGCGGCCGGGTCGTCATAGGCGGCACGGATCTGGCGGGCGGCATCCTCGACGCTGGGTTCGGCCCATTTCGAATCCGGTCGCACGAAGATGTAATCGCCCTGCTTCAGCCGGCTCTCTTCGTAATCGACCAGCCAGGCGGTCTCCTCCGAGCAGAAATCCATATTGCCGGAATAGGCGGTGCAGATCACCGGCACCCTGAGCGCCATGGCCTCGATCATGCCAAAGCCCCAGCCCTCGGATTTGTGCAGCGAGATATAGCAGTCCGAGCCCGCCTTGAGCTGCAACAGGTCGCGATAGCTCAGCGTCTCGTTCATCACCACGATGCGGGGATCGTCCGACATGATCGCGTCGACGCGGTCCCAGAGCTGCACCTGCACCGGATCGAACACGCTGTCGCGGTTCTGCGTCTTGACCACCAGCCGGGCCTCGGGCACGCCCTCGAACGCCTTCTGGAAGGCGGTGAGCACCGCGACCGGGTTCTTGCGCTGCACGAAGGAAAAGCTGTCGAAAGCCACCAGGCAGACGTAATGGCTGTCGTCGAAGCGGAAGCGGCGCTTCACGTATTCGCGGGCCTCCGCATGGTTGATGTCGGGATGCTCCTCATAGCACATACCGACATTGACCACCGGCTTGCCCTTGGCGTCGGGCTGGTAGATCTGCACGCCGTATTCGGTCGAGACCCAGATCTCGTCCAGCAGCTCCATGCCGAGGTAATGGCAATAGGCCGGCATATCGAGCTCCCAGAAGAAATACCCGATATTATAGGCGCCCGAGAACACGTCGGGCTGATAGGCATAGGCCAGCGGCGTGGATTCCGCGTTGAGGTTGATCAGGTTGATCTTGGCGGGGCCGTAATCCTCGATCAGCGTATCCGAGGAGAAGCCCTCGGGCGCCGGGTTGTCGAGATCGAAATCCACCCCGCGCACGTTCAGCCCGGTCTCGCGCAGGATGGCGGCGGAAAGCCGCGTCGCCTGGCCGAGCCCGGAGGCCTTGGCCAGCGGGCCGATCAGCTGCACATCGACCTCCTCGCGGTCGGGCTCGGGGATCGGCAGGGCGGCGGCCTCGAACCGGTTGCCCTCGCGGTCGCGGGTCAGGAAGGAATAGCTGTCGAGATCGAAGAATTTCTTGCGCAGCAGGGCGGCGTAACGGTCGCGGGGCAGGGCGATGTAATCGGGCGTCCCGTCTTCGTTTGCGGTCTCGTCCGCCTCCGTGCCATGGCTCTTGGGCTGGGCGTTCAGCGCGTTGACGAAGAGTTCCAGATCCGAGGCGTCGTTTTCGTTCTCGGGATTGGGCGCCAGCAGCTTGTTGATCTGGGTGCGCGGCATGTAGCGCAGCAGGTCGGGCCGGATCGTCGCGTGCAGCAGCAGGGACAGGGCCAGCGTCTTGCGCCCCTCCGCCGAGCCGGGATCGAGGAAATGCAGTTTCGGGCTGTCGAGGAAATAGCGCTCGGTGAAATAGCTCAGCGGCCAGGCGTCGAGCCGGCGCGAGGGATGCACGCCGCGCAGGAAATCCGCGAAACGGTCGGGGACCAGGCAATCCTCGAAATACATATGGGTGACGTCCTGATGTGCCCACCAGAACAGCACGTTCATGTATGTGTCGCGGTCGTTGAGGTTGAGCTTGCTCATCATGTCGGGACGGCCCGACAGCCGCCACCACATGATCCGGCTGAGCGTGTAGTTCTGCCCGCCCATGACCAGGGGGGCGTTGAGGTAATCCACCAGATCGCGGGCGAGCGGGACGCGGCGCTTTTCCTGGCTGCGATAGGCGGTCAGATACCAGTAGAGATAGCGGTCCTGGCTCTCGAGTCCCTTCTCGACGGCGTAATGCTCGTCCATCCGGTAGCGGTAGCGCACGTAATCGAGATAGGCCGGCTGGCCGCTGTCGGGGATCTCGGGGATCAGCCGGTCATGGGTGAACATCGTGCCGTGCCGGGCAAAGGGCGGCTGTTCGACCGGCGGCAGCGGGCCGTCGGGGGCCGGGGTCTCGTCGAGCAGCTCGAGCATCGCCGCAAGCTCGGGTTTCAGCGCGTGGCGGCAGCGCGCCACATCGTCGGCGCCGACCCTGGGGTTGTTTTCGTCGACGGCGAGATGCAGGGTTCCCAGCTCGACGCTGTTCTCGCCCTGGGTGCGGATGCTCACATGGCCGTCGGCTTCGGCGATTTTCTGATAGAGCGCGTCGGACAGGCCGAACTGGAAGCCGCAGGCCGCCTCGCCGCCGGTGGCGGCGCGCACATCCTCGCGGATGGCATCGGCGATACCTGCGTCCAGCAGCGTGTCGCCCGCGTAGAGGCCGATCGGAACCCGCCCCTTCTTGCTGTCGCGATAGATGA
The DNA here is from genome assembly GCF_017311415.1 of Salipiger abyssi. GTDB lineage: Bacteria > Pseudomonadota > Alphaproteobacteria > Rhodobacterales > Rhodobacteraceae > Salipiger > Salipiger abyssi_A. The sequence continues at coordinate 25,161 of NZ_JAEKIS010000021.1, forward strand.
CCCAGCCACGGACCACGCCCTCTTCGGAAAGCCCGTCGACATTTCCCCGAAACGGGCCGTGATACTGGTGGCCGTTGATATCGACCGGGCCCTTCAGCAGCCGCCGGGCGGCCGACCGGAGCTTCGTTTTCAGGGGAAAGCCGGGGGTCATCTATATATCCTGTCTGCTGCTCTTACTCTGATCAGGCGAGCGCGTCGTAATCGGCGCGGGCCATCATTTTTGCCAGATCCCGCACATCGACCTTCGGCACCCAGCCCAGCTTGTCGCGGGCCTTGGAGGGATCGCCGATCAGCAGATCGACCTCGGCGGGGCGGTAGAATTTCGGATTGACCTTCATCACCTGCTTGCCGGTCTTGCGGTCGGTGGCGGTCTCGGCGTCGGCCTCGCCTTCCCAGACCAGATCCATGCCCAGCTCTTCGGCGGCATAGGTGAAGAAATCGCGGATCGTGGTGGTCACCCCGGTGGCCAGCACGTAATCGTCGGCCTCGTCCTGTTGCAGCATGCGCCACATGCCCTCGACATAGTCGCCGGCAAACCCCCAGTCGCGCCTGGCGTCCATGTTGCCCAGCTCCACCGGTCGCTCGCCGCCGCGGGCCAGCGCCGCCAGTCCGAGGGTGATCTTGCGGGTGACGAATTCCTTGCCCCGGAGCGGGCTCTCGTGGTTGAACAGGATCCCCGAGCTGGCATGCAGGCCGAAACTCTCGCGGAAGTTCATCGTCATGTGATGGCCCAGCACCTTGGCCACGCCATAGGGCGAGCGCGGATAGAGCCGGGTGGTCTCTTTCTGCGGCACTTCCTGGACAAGGCCGAACATCTCGGAGGTCGAGGCCTGATAGAAGCGCGTCTCGGGGCGCAGGGTGCGCAGCGTGTCGAGGATGCGCACCACCGCCATGCCGTCGGCATCGGCGGTGTAGACCGGCAGTTCCCAGGAGGCGCCGACGAAGCTCTGGGCGGCGAGATTGTAGAACTCGTCCATCTCGATGCCGCGGATGGTGCGGAAGATGTTGTTCTGTTCGGTCAGGTCGAATTCGTGGAGCGTGACTTTATGGGCAATGCCCAGGGCTTCCAGGCGGGGGGTCTCGGCTTGCGAGATCCGGCGCACGCCGCCATGAACCTCATAGCCTTTGTCGACGAGAAGTTTCGCCAGATAGGCCCCATCCTGGCCGGTGATCCCTGTGATGAACGCTGTTTTCATGTTTTCCTTAGCCTTTGAAAGTCACCAGGACATGCGCGCCGCTGGGACGAGCAGGGCCGCGTTGCCGCAGAGGTGATACCCTCCAGTCTTTTTTTGCGCAACGAGATAGGGCTGCCGTCGCATCGCACGGTCTGGCGCCGTGTCGCTTCCGGCGGAATCGTGCTGTCAGGCCGGGCGGCCATGGCGGGGCCGCCCGCCGGAGAGCGTGGGTCGGCGTGTCTCCAGTCAGGCGTTCCGGTCGGCAATCGATTTCGCTCAATGTCATTTTCGGTCGTGCAAAAAGGCGGGCTGCGGGCGTGTCACTGCGCCCATTGTACCGCGATATCGGTGTCGATCTGGTTGTAGCCCCAGGCGCTGCGCAATTGCTGGCGAAAGCGGTTCGGCTTCGCCGGCAGGCGGAGCCCATCCTTGGCGGACAGCGCAATCCCGGTGGAGGCCAGCGTGTCGCGCCAGAAATCCGGTGTGATGATGGCATCGCCGACATTGATCCCCTCGAGCCCCACCGAGAAGCTGTCATGCGTGAAGCCCGGGATCAGGTAATGGCCCTGCTTGCCGAAATAGCGCGCTTCGTGCACGCAGCTCGAGGACAGCGCGGCCACGCCCCTGAGATTGTGGTGGGAGACCAGCCGGTAGAAATTGTCCGTGGTCACCGTGTTCCTGGGCAGGCGGCTCTGTATCTGCTCCAGAACCTGTTTCTGCGGCTCCAGCGGGTGCTCCTTGATCAGAACGTGATCGTATTCGCGGGCGATCTCCTGAAGCCGGTCGAAATGGTCGAGCGCAGTGACGAAGCGCCCGTTCTCGATCACCACCTTGTCGTAGCTGGTCTGGAGGATGAGCAGCAGGCTGTTGGGCCGTGGCGGGTGCGGGTTGGCCTTGGCCACGTTCGAGGACAGCACGCCCGCCTGGAGGCGGATGAGCGCTTCGGGCACTTCGTAGGCGCGGAGCGCCTCGGTGATCTCGGGGCTGCTGGCGCTGGTCTCGAACAGCAGGTCGTCCATGAACCGCACCGGCGACAGCGAGCAATCCACGAAAGGGATGCCGTGACGGTTCAGGAACGTCACCAGATAGGGCGGCAGTTCGAAGCCGATCACCAGGCTGTTGCCGAAGAGGCGCAGGAATATGTCCTCGACCATCGCAGGCAGGGTCTCGGCGGCGAAGAGCGTCGGCCAGCTGTGGATGTTCGGCGCCTGCCAGAACATCCTGTAGATCGAGGCGACGGCATCGCGGTCGAACCGGGACTGGTTGACCCAGTTATTGTCCCAGTGAACGATTTCGCAGGGCAGCCCGGTGGCCATCCGGACCGGGGTTTCCAGCAGCCGCGCGAGCCACTGGATATTCTCGTGCTGGGTGGGGCGCAGCGTCGCCACGGAGGGGCGCAGGAAATCCCCGGTGAAGATGACTTTCTCGATCGGCATGCTCATGCGGCCGCCTCCAGCTTGTCGGCCCGGAGGGTGGCAAGGATATGGCGGAACGGTTCGGTCCAGGCGTCGCTGCGTTCGACGACGACGTTCTGGATCATTTGTTTCGACAGGCGTGTCCGCAGGCGGGGATCGGCGAGCAGCGCGCCGATCCGGTAGGCGAAGGTTTCCTTGTCGTTGGCGACCAGCGTGTCCGGGAGCAGGTGGCGCATGCCGCGGGCGCCCTCGTCCGAGGTCAGGATCGGCACGCCGTAGCAGATCGCCTCCAGTGTCTTGGTTTTGACGCCGCCGCCGGCATAGGTGGGGTTCAGCGCCAGATCGACCTTGCCGTAGATCTCCACCAGATCCTCGACCCGTTCGTGATTGATCACGGTGGTGTTGGGCGGCTGGAAATCCGGGACGGTCACGTTGCCGACGATATGCAGGTTGGTCTGCTGGCGGACCAGCGGCATGATCTGGCGCAGCAGGTAGTCGAGCGTCATGTCGTTGACATCGCTCTGGGCGGCGATGAACAGCAGATCCTGCGCGTTCTGCCTGGCGCGGTAGATGTCGCGCACCGGCAGGCGGAACGGCGCTGTGACGATCGGGATATCCGTCATCTGGACGAACTCGGCGTGATCCTCGTCCGACATGGCGATGGCGATATCGTAATAGGACAGTTCCGCGCCCTCGCTCTCCGGGGTCATCGAAAAGGTGGGGGTCAGCCCGTGCCGGGCGAAGGACCGGGTCCGCTGCGACTGGCAGTCATGGGTGTCGATGATGCGCACGATATCCGGCGACAGATGTTCGATCATCCATTTGCGGTTGAAATAGGGGGTCAGCACGCCATCGAACCCGTTGGATTCGAGGTAATGCTTGATGCCCCGGACCGCCAGCTGCCGGTCCGCGCGCACCCCGGGGATGTCGCCTGCGCCGAGCGTCGCGACCAGCGTCTTGAGGTGTTTCCGGTCGATCAGCTCATAGGGGGCCTGCTCGGCGAAAGACGCGAATTTCTCATGCATGGTGACGCTGCTGATCACCGTCAGATCGCAGACATTGCTGAGCGACTGGCAGAGGCTTTCGTAGCGGATGGCTGTGCCGACATTGGCTTCCCAGTAGGGAAAGTCGCAAAGAGCAGCGATCTTCATTGGTCTGCCGGCTGTGCGCCGCCGTCTCCGATTTCGAAACCGCTCACCGCGCTGTCCTCGCCGGAGGCCGGCTCCGTGAGCGGGCGGCAGGTGAAGCGCGAGATATTGGCGCCCAGAAGCCGGGTGTCCTGCGCGTTGGGCTGCCGGAAGTCGGTCATGACGAATTCGACCGGCAGGTAATTGGCGGATTTCAGGTCTTCCCCTTTCAGCGTCAGCCGCGCGGTGAACCGCGTCGGCGTGTTTTGCTCGGGGACGATTTCGGCCAGCGTCTCGCCGGCGCGGATGGTCAGGCTGCCGAACTGTTCGGGATCGAGCAGATGGCCCTCGATCTCGACGATCTGGTCGACCGTGCCCAGATGCGGCAGGCATGCGACCGAAACCTCGCCCGGGCGCATCCAGCGGTGCACGCGGTTTTCGGAACGCTCCAGCGCGTGCCAGCCGAAGGCGAGGACCGAAGGTTCGAAGCCGAAACTCTTGGCGGCCCGGGTGATGGTCTCGAGCCGCTCGCCATAGGCCGAGATCGCCAGCGGATCGTCGTAGATCCTGGCGGGATCCTGCTCGCTGCGGTTCTCCATCTCGAGCCGCAGCAGATACAGCTGCGCCTGGACCTGCGAAATGCGCTTGTTGACCTGTTTGTACAGCTCTTCCGGAGACAGGGCGGAGCCGATCGCGTTGTTCTCCTCGAAGACCGAGGCGATGTAATCGGGCACGTTGCCCAGCACTTTCATGTCGATCCGGGTATCGACATGATGGCGCATGCGGTCGAGCTGCATCAGGATGCTGACCTGCTCGGCGATCGCTGCGATGCTGTCGTCATTCATCGGCTGGGTCGCTTTCTTGTCTTGCATGTGTCCGGGAGTCCTTTGGTGAAAGCCGTTGCGGAAGATCTCAGCTCGAAAGCGGCAGGACCGGGTCCTGCGATTTGGTCAGATCGTCCAGGGCACGCAGCTGGCCGATGAGCTTGCCCATCAGATCCACCGGGATCATGTTCGGTCCGTCGGAAGGCGCGTTGTCGGGATCCTCATGGGTTTCGATGAACAGCCCCGAGACGCCCACCGCCACGGCGGCGCGCGCCAGCACCGGAGCGAATTCGCGCTGCCCGCCAGAGGTCGTGCCCTGGCCGCCGGGCTGCTGCACCGAATGGGTGGCGTCGAACACCACCGGGTAGCCGGTCTGCCCCATGATCGGCAGGCCGCGGAAATCGCTGACCAGCGTGTTGTAGCCGAAGGAGGTGCCGCGGTCGCAGAGCATGATGTTCTCGTTGCCGGTCGAGGCGATCTTTTCGGCGACGTTCTTCATGTCCCAGGGGGCCAGAAACTGGCCTTTCTTGACGTTGATCGCGCAGCCGGTCTTGCCGGCGGCGAGCAGCAGGTCGGTCTGCCGGCACAGGAAGGCCGGGATCTGGATCACGTCCACGACCTCGCCCGCCGGCGCGCATTGCGCGGCGTCGTGCACATCGGTCAGAACCGGCACGCCGAACTCGTCGCGGATCTTCGACAGGATGGTCAGCCCCTCTTCCATGCCGAGGCCCCGCTGGGTGCTGATCGAGGAGCGGTTGGCCTTGTCGTAGCTGGCCTTGAACACGAATTTTGTGCCGGTGGCGGCGCAGGCTTCGGCGATCTTCTCGGCCATCATGCGGGCATGATCGAGGCTTTCGAGCTGGCAGGGGCCGGTGATCAGGAAGATCGGGTTTTTGCCGCCAACGGGAATGTCGCGAATGGTGATGGTTTTGGTCATGGGTCCAGTCTGTCTCGGTCTGAAAGGCTCTGGGTGGGAAGTCATGCGGTCTGGCGCGGGGCGTGTCCAGCGCCCCGTGCCAGGGGGCTTACAATGCCTTCAGCGCGGCTTCGATCCGTGGCACGTCGGTGGGGTTGTTCAGTTCCCAGAACACCCGGCCACGCGCCGAGACCTCGACGCAGCGCACGGGGATGCCGGCGTGCAGAAACCGCAGCTGTTCCAGCCCTTCGAGATTTTCCAGCTGGCAGGGCTGGCGGGCGGTGTAATCGCGCAGCGCGCCGGGCCGGTAGGCATAGACGCCGACATGATGGAAGACCGGGATCGGATCGGGCAGCTTGCCCGGGTCGATATAGGGCAGCACCTCTTTCGAGAAATACAGCGCCCGCATCTGCGCGTCGAACACCGCCGTGGTGCCGCCGACGCGGCCGTTCTTGCGGTCCTCGACAAAGGCGTCATAGGTGTCGCGGTCGCAGCGCAGCACCGGTGTGGCCATGGCCATCTCGGGCTCGGCGCGCATCGCCGCCACCAGCTCCTCGACGAACCAGGGCGGGGTCAGCGGCGCGTCGCCCTGGAAGTTCACCACCAGCTCGGGCTCGGCACCGAGCTTTTCCAGCGCATCGGCGCAGCGTGCGGTGCCGTTCTCGCAGCTTTCCGCGGTCATCACGACATCGCCGCCGAAGCCGCGCACCGCCTCGGCGATGCGGTCGTCGTCGGTGGCCACATAGACGGCGTCGATGCCGGCGATCTGGCTGGCGGCCTCCCAGCTCATCTGGATCAGGGTCTTTTCGCTGCCATCGGGCTGGCGCAGCGTGGCCAGCGGCTTGCCCGGGTAGCGGGTCGAGGCGTAGCGGGCAGGGATGAAGATGACGGTATTCACAGGTTCACACGACTCCGGCGCGAAGAAAATCATGCATGTGCAGGACACCGACAGGGCGCTTCGCCTCGTCGATGACGAGCAGCGAGGTCACCTTGCGTTCGTTGAGCAGTGCCAGCGCCTCGGCGGCCAGCATGTCTGCGGTCACGGTGACCGGCGAGGGGTTGGCGATCTCGAGCGGGGTGCTCTGCATCAGCTTGTCCATGTTGCGCCGCAGGTCGCCGTCGGTGATGACGCCGCTGAGCTTGCCATGTTCGATCAGCGCCGCGATGCCGAAGCCTTTCGAGGTCATGGTCAGCAGCACTTCCTGCATGGTGGCGCTGTGCTCGAGCACCGGCAGCGTGTCGCCGGAATGCATGAGCTCGGAGACCCGGCGCATCTGCGCGCCGAGCTTGCCGCCCGGGTGGAAGACCCCGAAATCCTCGGCAACGAAGCCGCGCTCCTCCATCAGCGCCACCGCCAGCGCATCGCCGAGCGCCAGCGTCAGCGTGGTCGAGGTGGTGGGGGCCATACCGATCGGGCAGGCCTCGGGCAGCTTGGGCAGGGTCAGGCGGAAATCCGCCGCCCGCGCCAGTGTGCTGTCGGGGTTCGAGGTGATCGAGATCATCGGGATCGAGAAACGCTGGGTGTGATAGACGATGTCGCGCAGCTCGGAGGTCTCGCCCGAATTCGAGATCAGCAGGCAGACATCGTCCTGAGTGATCATGCCGAGATCGCCATGGCTCGCTTCGGCGCAGTGCACGAAATAGGAGGGCGTGCCGGTGGAGGCGAGCGTGGCGGCGATCTTGCGCCCGATATGGCCCGACTTTCCGATGCCGGAGACGATCACGCGGCCCTTGCAGGACAGGATCTTCTTGACCGCGCCAGTGAGATCCGGCGGCAGGTGCGCCGCCAGGTGGGACAGCGCATCCGCTTCGATGGTCAGGACACGCCGCGCCGCGGCCAGCGATGGTTCTCCGGAGGTCGTGCTATCCGTTTCGACAGCTGCAACAGTCATGCTTGAAGCTCCTTTAGAATATCGCAATGAATTTGGTGAACGCGTTGTCAGAATTAGCCGATTGGCTAGCATAGCTGCGGAGTGAAAGCTACAGCCGGAGAGCAAAAATCCAGGCATCGGCACCGACCTGCCGGGTGGCCGCGGAGGGGGTTTCGCAGGCGCGGACCGCGGGGACCCGCCGGGCAGGATGCCGCTGGGCCGGTTACTGGAACATGGCGGCATCCGGATCCGTCACAGCCCGGATTTCAAAGCTTTCCGCGTCGATCTCCACCCGGTGCGGCAAGTGGGTCTCGGGGTCGTCCGACCGGTAGGCCGCGGCGTATTCCTTGCGGAAGGTCTCGGCATAGGAGGCCGTCAGCTCGTCGCGCAGCACATTGGTGGCCTGCTGTTGCTTGCGCTTGCCGGCGGTGACCCCGAGCTGGGTCTCGAGGAAGCCCACGGCCTCGGACAGATTCAGGTTTTCGTAATCGGCCAGCATCATCCGCTGCGGAGAGACCGTTTGCAGCAGGCGTTTGCACAGATACTGCTCCTCCAGGTAGAGGGCGCGGATCTCGCGCGAGAGCCGTTCGAAGCTGTAATCCCACTCCTGGCTCTTCTCCAGGTACTGTTCGCGCTTCTGTTCGTCGAACAGGTGGTAATTGCGGGTCGCCTTGGCGCGGTCGCGCGACAGGGCCTGCATCATCTTGTTGCCGCGCAGCAGGTAGATGACCGGCAGGCGCTGTAGGAAGGCGTCGAAGGCGCTGCGCTCGAAAGCCGTGGCATGGGTGTCGATATCGCGCAGGAAATGCGAGATCAGCTTTGTGCCGAACACGCCGTTCTCGGTGCCGTAGCGCACCAGCGAGGCCAGCCAGTGCACGAAGTCGAAGCCGCCGAAGCGGCCGTCCTGGCCGGTCTCGGATTTCATCAGCTCGATCACCGGCGGGCGCACATGTTCCAGCGGATGGCCCAGCATGTGATTGCGCATCTCGCGCGCCAGATGCTGGCTGCCCGAGCGGGGCGTGCAGGCGATGGCGAAGGCCGGCTGACTCAGCAGCGCCTCATAGGCGGCCTCCATCCCGTTCTTGGCCAGCGTGCCGTGTTCGGAAGCGACCTGCGGGGTAAGATCGTGTAGCGCGCCGTAGATCTCCGGATGGAGCCCGTTGCGCGCCAGCACGCTGCGCAGGTGGCGTTTGACGGCGTGTTCGTCCTGGGCGGTGACGACAAAATAGGGACCTGGCTGCGGGGTGAACCTCTTGCCCGTGAGCACGTGGGCCACGGGGGTCAGCCGTGCGCCCTCCGAGCTCTGCCGTTGCTTGATGGCCTCCAGGATCTCGGGATCGGCGACGATGGTGCAGGGTTTGCGGGTGACGGCCAGCCGGTCGAGGATCTTGTAGGGGTCCAGGAGTTTTTCGAACATAAAGGGCATTCTCGGTTAGGGGCAGTTGCTCAGCGCTCGGCCGTCAAAATCTTCCGCATCGGATGTTCCAGCGCGATCGCGGCGTCCAGATGCATTTCAGGAGAAGGGTAATATGTGTTGAAGCTGCGCTTTGCACCCGCGAAATTCACCTCGACGAGGCTGTTGTCGAAGCGGTCGCGCAACTGTTGCGGCAGGCCGCGGCGGCTGGTGCATTCGACGAAGGCGTCGAAATGCGGCGTGACCTCCTCGATCATTTCGCGCGACACGAAATGCGGAAAGTCCCCCATCAGCGTTTTTAGAGATTCCGCGGTCGGCGTGAACTCTACGGGCCGCACCGAGAACCAGAACAGGATTTTGCGCGTCTCGATCTTCGACGCCAGCTCGATCGTCTCTTCGACCCAGCGTTTCTGGGTTTCGCGCACCAGCTCGAGCGCGACCTGCGGCCCCTTCTCCTCGAGCACCCAGCGATAGGCGGGGGCGTCGGTCATCTGTTTGCCGTCCGCGCGGCGGACCAGGGTGTTGCGCCCGTCCGGGCTGGCGAACATCGAGTTTTCCGCCGAGCGGCCCGACATCACCTGTACCACGGTCAGCTCGCTGTTGGAGGCGTATTGCAGCAGCGCCGGTTTGCGCAGGTAGAAGCTCGCCCCCGCCCCGGCATAGCCCAGGTTGAGTACGTCGAGATTGAACAGCGATCCCATGATATCGGGAAACGGCACCCGGGCGAAGCGCCCGAAGGTCTGGGCCGCTCCCATGAAGGTCAGCTTGCGCTTCTTGTACATCGCCGCGGGCAGGGGGCCGCGGAACGCATGTCCGGCCAGCATCATCTGCCGGTAGTCTATGATTTTACGATCGGTGCCCTGATAGGGGCCGACAATGCCGCTTTCCAGGGTCTGCGAGCTGTAAAAGGGAGCCACGTCGGGCAATTTTATGGACATAGGTTTCCTGTTGTCATCCCTTGCGCGGGGCCGGCTAATGCGTTGGGCCGGTATACTGCGCTGTCATCGGCATTGTGAAACGGCCGCTGGCGGCGCCGGGGGCCGGCGTGCGGTTTTCGGTAAGAGAATGCATGGCCGACGCCTGTCGATCCCGCGGCGGATACTGTCGCCAGCATGGAGGGATCGGTTTACTCGGAAAAACGGGTTTTACCATTGTCGCGCCGGCGTCCTTAAATGATGTCACACAATGAACATGCGGGTCTGTGGAATGCAACTGCAATGGCCCCGGCCGGAAAACCTGCCTGCGATATCAAACATTAGGCGCCTATGCGCAAGGACGGGCGCCCGGGCCGCCGCGCCGCGTTCGGACCGTCCCGGAGAGCGGCGGCCCCGGAGGCCGCGCGCGCGGTTTCTGCGCGCGCGCCGGTTGTGCGGATCAGAGCTTTGCTGTATGGCCCGATGTAATTTTGGGCACCGACATCGCAGTGCGGATCGCGCCGAGGAACCCGGCAGGTGAAATCTGCTCGCTCGACAAAGGATAACAATGATTTACTTTCTGCATCACCATGATCGGACGAACCAAGGCGATGTCCTTTCCGGACCGTATAACTACTTCGACTTCGGGCGTTACGAGAAGGTCTCCTGGGATACGAGCATTGTCGGGCCGGAGAACGTCAGCGTGTCTGCTTCCGACGCGGTCATTATGGGCGGCGGGATCTATTTCACGGCGAACAAGTGGAAGCTGGCAAAGATGATGAAGGCCGCAGGCGCCTTTATCGGATGGGGCATCGGTCTCGACCCCAGGACCGAAGACAAGGAATTCGTCGACAGGTTCACCCTGCTGGGCACCCGGGAGCGGAAAAGCGAATATATCGACAACGAACGGGTTTTCTACATGCCCTGTTCGTCCTGCATGAATGCTATTTTCGACGAGACCGAAGCGAGCGGAGGGGCTGTGCCGAAGGCCGTGTCCGCGCGCAAGATCGCCATCCACACCAATGCCAGCAACGCCGATACGACCGCGCTGGGAAAGCGGGCCGACGGCGAGCAGATCGTCTGGACGAAAACCATCTCCACGTTCGATGAGACGATTGCAAACATCAAAAGCGCCGAATGCGTCGTGACCAACTCCTATCACGGAGCCTATTGGGCCTCGCTGTTCGGCAAGAAGGTCGTCTGCTTGAAAACGGAAGTGCCGAAATGGGACGGCCTGCACGAGAATGTCGTCTTTGCCTCCATCGACGAGGTGGATGACGCCATCGCAGCCGCGAAGCGCGTTCCGTTCGACTATCTGGTCGAATGCCGGACCCTGAACCGGTCGTTCTACAAGCGCGTGCAGGATCTCCTCAGCCTCACCGTCTGAGGGCGCTCACGATCTGCCTGCCCCGCGCCGCGCTGTCGAGATGGCGGGGCAGGCGGGGCACCGTGCTTCGCATCCGCACTGTGCCCCGCATCCGCAAAGCCGGCGGTTACGGGGGGATTGCCGCCCCGCCCGGGTCCACGCGATCGCTTGCCGCCGCCGGCCCCGCCGCAATCGCGGCGGGGCCGGGCGCCGACATCGCGGTTGTCAGGAGTGCGGTTTCAGGCCCCAGTTTTGCTTGAGCGTGTCCCTGATCGGAGATTGGGACGAATAGTGTGGCGGGAATGTCGGCGCGGTGTCGGACAATCCCAGAACGTATTGCCACCAGCCGGCGCTCAGGCTCCAGCCTTTGATCGAGGTGAAGACGCTGCTCTCGTCGAGGCCCGAACAATCGTCGAGCTCTCTGAAGTTGTTGATGGAATCGTAAAAGGTGTGCCCGTTCAGGCCGAAATACTTGGCCTCGACGCTCGCGCCCGAGCACAAGCTGTAAACATCCGAAATCAGGCCGCTGCAAAACAGATCGTATATGTTCTCATCTATGATCTTCAGATTTGGCAGGCCCGAGAGAAACCGGATGATGTCGTGGTCGTTCCTGACAAGAGGGTGGCGCTTGAAATAGACCACGTCGTAGGGCGACAGCTCGCGCGAGATCTCCTCGGCGTAATCCATCAGGGAAACGAACCCGCCATTCCGGATGGTGACCCGATCTCCGATGGTCTGGCCTGCAAGGAGCGCACCGGGAGCGAGGTCGGGAACGCTGCCCTGCGCGTTGCTTTTGAAGATGTTGGCCTCGACATAATGCTCGGCCTCTGTCGCCCCGAAGGCGGGGAGGCGTTCCAGGGCCGGCGGATAGTTCGTCCGGATCCCAAGGGTCAGCTCTTTGGCATAGCGTATCGGGTGAAAGGTAAGATCGATATAGGGGATCGCGTTTCTGTCGAACAGCTTGCAGAAGGACGGGGGGATCTCCAGGCCGAAAACGAGAGCGTCCTGGAACCTGTGAACGAGATATTCCGCCGCTTCCGGATGCAGCGTATCCGCATCGAAGATTTGCGCCCAGTTTCCGCCGTTCGGCTTCAGGCCGAAATTGCACAGATGGTAGAACTTCCTGATATCGAAGCCATCTTCGGGCATGCTGCGCAGTATGCTGACGGGCAGCGACGCGGCTTGTGACAGCACCGGCCCGAACATTCTGTAGAGCCATCCGATATTGACGTTCTGGTTTGGCTTCTCCTGGTTGAAACCCGTCCTTATGACGTCGCCGGTGACAACGATACGGCTAAATTTCATGTCGCCGGCATCGTAAACATGCGGCGGCGTCTGGCTCTCGATTTTCGGGTCTACAATTTGCATTTTAGTCGATTTTTCCAGGCTTGGACTGATGTTCCGCATAGAGGCGGTCAAGGAAGATCCGGGTGGGGTAACCGTCCAAAAAGTAATCGGAAATGAATTTGAGTCCCCTGTCCGAAAGGGTGGATCTGTTGCCCTTGTCCAGCAGCGTGATCATTGCGAGCACGAAGTCCGCCGCGGTGTCTGCGACAAGAAACGCCTTGTTCTCCCCCGCGCGCAGCCCCTCGCCGCCGGGGCTCGTCGTGACCAGAGGGCAGCCGAACGACATCGCCTCGACGGATTTGATCTTCATGCCGCTGCCATACGGGCACGGATTGATGACGATATCCGCCTCTTTGTATTTCGCGTCCAGATCGTCAACGCGGCCCAGAAACGCGATGTTTTCCCAGCGCCCCTGCGATGTGGATTTCTTGATCTCGGGAGAGTCGCAGATCGAGCCGCAGATTTCGAGCGTGAATTTTTCCGACGGAAGGTAGGGCCACACATTGTTCAGGAACCAGTTGAGCCCGTCGATATTGGGGTGCTGGTGCGACGCGGGGAACAGCACTTTGAGCGGGGCGCTGTCGTCGGCCTCTTCGATCGGCTTGTGGCTGACCTGTGCGCGCGCCGAGTGCGGTACGTAAACGACCTTGTGCGCCGGCAGGGCTGCGGCCGACATCACATATTCATCCTCCTGGATCGCCACGACGAGATCCGTCAGATTCAGCACTTCCATCTCCGGAATATACTGGATGTTTATCGGGATCGGTCTCTTGACGTAGTTGAATATCGACGCCCTGATCGAGTTCAGGTCGTTGGTATCTATGACCGTCAGGCGCTTATTGACCTCGGGGGCCAGGTAAAGATGCCCCAGGAATGTAAATAGAAAGACCCCCAGATCCCTTTTCAGATATTCCTGAAAGCCGTGCCATACCGGAACATTAAAGTATTGCCGCAGCGCCGGATATTTATCGTAATATCCAAAGTTAAACTTCTTGTATTTCTCTCCCTTTTTGGCTAGGCTGGGAACCGGGATCACATTCATGCCCAAATCGGAAATTTTCTTCCGATCGCCGTCGTTGAGATATCTCAGGTATCCGATCTCCAGGTCGAACCTGGAGTCGGAAGAAATTGCCTGAAAGAGTGAAAATATTCTGTTTCTTGTGCCCGTATCCTGGTGCCAGATAGGGTGGTGCGTAACTATCGATATTTTGACGGACATTTCTCGTCCAATTCTGTTTTATGTATTCTGTTTGTGCCGTTTATGCTGATCGAACCGTAATATCGGTGACGCTCAATGCCAGATTGCGGCTTCCCGAGGGAACGGATCTGTTCGCGCACAGCTTTATTGAGCTCAGGCTCGGGTGATAATCCTCTTTGAAGGAGATCTCGCCTTCGAGGAACTTTCCCTTGCTGTCGTTCTTGAGGGGGACCGGCGAGTCGTTGCATGTCAGGGCGATATCCTTTTCGGACAGGCCATCCGCAAAGGACAGATAATCGATCCTGATCTTGAGCGTCCCTTCGTTCTTCACCCGAAAGGTCGCCACGAAGGGGATATCCCCAAGCAGCCACCGGAATTTCTTGTGGCTGGCCGCGCTGGTCTCAAGCTTGCCCAGCCCCGCAGGCGTAAAGGGATCGGTGATGTCGAGCTTCGCTTCGGCCGGCGGCGGCAGAACTTCGATGGCGGGCATCCGCAGCCCGTTCTTTTCGGCATAGTTTTGAAGCGCGGCCTCCGATACGCCGTCCAGTTTCGACTGGAGCAGCAAAACGGACGATATAAGAGACGATATGATGCTTTGATATACCTTGTCCTTGTCGCCGTCGCGCAGCGCATTGTCCATCAGGTCGGAAATATTATCGCTAATGGATTTGAACTGAAATTCATCGAACGCCGTCGAGAAGCGCTCGTTCAGAAGGTTTTCTAAGGGGGTCATTTTAAGATTACATACCTTGCTTTGTGGCAATTTTTTGGAAGGCACCCGGACACTACACAAGAGTGAGGACTTCTTGCATGAAGTCTCAATTTTTTCAAGAGCTAGCGGGTTTTCAAAAGGATGGTCGCTAGACCTCGTCTCGGACATCGCGACCGCAGCGGCCCCATGCCCGGAAAGTTGGCTCCGAACCGGCGGTGAGGTCAAGCGACAATGGGCCGAACGGTCCGATCCGGCTGCGTATGCTGCCGATCTGCCGTTTCCCGGTCTGCCTGTATGGCAGGATCGCCCGAAACGGCATCGGCGCGATCCTGCCGAGCGCGCTCCGGCAATCGGACTCGGGGAGACGCAGGCCGGGCCCGGGCGCCGATTTCGGGCAGTGATCTCGAATGGGTCGTTCGCTGCCTTCCCGGCCGTTTATGGCGACTTCTTGGCACGCCACCGCATGACCTGGCATCATGATCCCGCTTGTTGCTCCCGGAGCAGCTCCTGAACGAGGGCCCAGAACGGCGTGGGGCTGATGAAAACGGGGCTGTTATTGGCGTCGCGCCGGCTTTCGAAGCTCCGACACAGCAGCTTGGCGCTGCGATGTCCTAGGGCCGGTGCCAGACCGTCGTAATCGAAGCGGTTATAATTCTCCGAGCAGAGCAGCAGGCTGTGCTTTTCCCGCATGCCCAGCAGCAGATTGAACATCGCTCCGCCATACATGCCGATCACCAGGCGCGAGCGCCACAGCTTGTCGAGCTGCTGCGCCAGCGGCAGGCCCGAGGGGACGAAAACCTCAATGCCCCGCTCCGGCATCTCCCGCAGCAGCTCTTCCTCGTTCAGCAGCCGTCGGTCCCAGGCAAAGGCATCGTGTCGCGCGATATAAACTGGCGGTTCGGTGTTGCGCACCGCCGGGTCGAAATGCGGGGCAAAGGCTTCCAGCAGCAGTTCGGCGTTTTCCGGGCCGCAGAGGCGGGGATAATCGGTCACCCAGACCTCGCGGGCGAAGACAACCTCGTCGGGGCCCTTGGTCACCACCCGATCGCTTAGGCCCAACATCTCCAGGAAGCCTCCCCGCGAGGCGGCGATGCTGTCGGAGAGCAGCAGCCTGACCGCCGGATCGACCCGTTTGCGATAGTGCAGGATCGAGGGCAGCAGCTCGAGGAAGAAATGGGTATAGGCACGCTCCCAGTAGGAGGAGGCGACGAAGACCGGCTCCTCGACGGTCCGGCTGGCCTCGAACGGGGAGCCTTTCATCTGCACTTTGCCCCGGTCGCTCAGCAGCGTGATGCCATAATTGTGCAGCGCATAGGCATAGCTGCGGATATTCTTGAGCTCCGGCGTGATGAAAGGGGCCAGATGCGGCAGGAAGATACGGCCGAACCGGTCGTAGATCACGCCGCTGGTGCCGATATATACATCCCGCAGCCGGTAGAGGTGTAGATCCTGCGCACCGCGCCGGATATGGCCGCGCTGCGGACCATGGCCCTTCACATTTGTGGTCGGCAAGGTCCGGAAATTGTAGTCGGGAACGCTCCAGATCGGTTTGGTGTCGCCGGTCTCGGTCGGAGACCGACCGCCGCATTCCATCGAGAGCGACCAGTCCGTCGTATCGGTCATTCGATAAAGCCAATCATGATGCCATAGGGGGCGACGGTCCAGAGATAGGGGGAGGCGAACGTGCCCTTGCCCTCTTCCTGGTCGATCCGGATCCGGTCGCTGAAATCTCCCAGAGCCGGGCAGGGGAAGATCGTCAGCTGGGCCGTATTGCGTGGCCAGCGCCGGAAGGCGTGGGCTTTTGCTTCCGCCTCCAGTCGGTTGCCGCTCCAGGCTTTGGGTTCGGAAAACCAGCCGATATTGCGCAGACCGTGCTCGGCAATCAGCGCGGTGGCGGTCTCGCTGTCGCCGGTCCGGAACAGCCCGATGGCCTCACGCGTGTGGCGGCGGGCAGTCTCGACCATCCAGTCCGGCCAGCCGGTATTCAGCAGGATGGCGCTGTTTTCCGCTTTGTCGTTGAGATAGTGAAAATAGACATGCAGCAGAAAGATGCGGAGCTTGTCGCGGGAGGAAAGCCGCGCCTTTTCCTCGGCCGTCCAGAAGAAGTTCCAATAGGGCAGCAGGCTGTCCTCTCCGACCGGGTTTTCTGCTGTGGCACTGGACAATGCGTTGATAAAATCACGAATTTTCATATGCACTCAAGTCGCCAAATGCCCGTTTGGGCCCGTCTTTTTGGGCCTGTCTTTCGGTCTGTCGCCACATGCTGCGACCGGCCGGCCGCGACGTGGCTTGCTCTTTATCATCCGCGATCTGCGGTGACAAAGCATAACCTTCCCGCCGCGCCCCTGCCGGCATGCCCGGTGACGCCTGCGGCCCGATCCGTCAGATGCCGTGGCCGCGCCCCTGGCGGGCGTTCCTCACTCCGCCGCCTCGACCGTTGTCACCAAAAGCACTTCCTGCTGACAGGACATGGACCCGCCATATCCCGATCCGGTGACGGTGACGCGGTCTCCGAACGCGAACGTGCCGGGAATATGGGACAAAGCGATCGTCTCGCCCTCATCCGTCTGAAGGGCGGGGCACTCCACCCCCGGCACCAGCTGGCCCGTCAGTATCACCGCGCACATGGAAAGTGCCGCCAGAGGGCTGGACGCCACCGCAGAGCGCCGGTGCTGCCGTCTTTGTGCCTGTGTCCGTTCATCGTGCCGGCCCATCCTGTGTCTCCCGCCGAAATGCCCGTGCCGCCAGTCCGTGCCGCGGCACGCCGGTAGTATGAGCCGTTGCCAGGCACTGGCAACCCATTCCTCGGCCGGTGGGCAGACGGCCTTGATGCAGATTTTTAAAACACCCTCTTGTCGAACGAAGAGAACGGCTCTTAAGATAAACGTTAACATTTCGTTAATTTCTATGCGCCGCGGAGGAGGCTTCGCGGCACTTGCCGTTTCAATCATTGATCGCCGCCGGCCGATCAGATTTGTCTCAAGAGGATTACCATGGCGAAAGACCTTTCCGACCCGCAGACAGTTGGGGTGCAGGGCTTTGGCATCGGAGGCGATGCCGGCTCATATGCATTGTTCGGATCCGAAGAGAGCGTTCGGCTGCCAGAGGAAAAGACCACGGCCGGCCTCCAAGCGGGCTTGGGCAATGTCTTCCAGAACGAGGGCGCCTCTTTTGCCCAGCTGGCCGGCAGCACCGCCCTGGACGCCCTGCTCCCGACCGCCGGCGATGCGGTCTCGCAGCAATCGTATCTGCAGAGCGGCACCGCCGGGCTGTCCGAGCCGAACACGACCGGGCTCGGGGCGCCCGCCGCCGGTGATGTGCCGGAGCGCGATGTCTTCGGCGGCGGCCGCGATCCCGAGGCCCCGGGCGGCACCGGCCTGGCGGGCCTCGTCGCTTCCGAAAACGATGGCGCCGGCACTCTGGGCTCGGCCTATGATGCCCCGGCCTTCGGCGCGTGGGGAAGCCTCACGGACACCCCGCCGTCGCGTCACGACGCATTCTCGACGTTTTCGCGCGATGTCGGGCCGATGGCCGGCGGTGAGGCCGGGAGCGTCCAAAAGACGGGCGAAAAGACCGCGACCGGAGTCCAGGCAGGCTTTGGCGGTGCCTTCCCCAACGAGGGTGCCGCTGCCGGCAGCACCGCTCTGGAGGCTCTGCGCTCGGCCGCGCATGAGGCGGCCGTTGCGCGCGGCCGTGCCGAACCCGCGCCGGCCCCTGGCAACGAAATCGTCTCGCTCAGCATGGCGCTGCCTACCGACGATCTGTTCTCGCAGCAATGGCACCTGCAGAACAATACCGCCGGACTGCTCGACCTGAACGTGACCGAGGTCTGGGACGGCACCGGCCAGACCTATACCGGCGCCGGCGTCGATGTCGCGGTCATCGACGATGCGGTCGAGCGCGACCACCCCGATCTGAACGACAACATCAGCACGTTGAAGGACTGGGATTTCGCTGACAACGACACCGAACCCAGCGGCGTGGACGGCAACAACCACGGCACCGCCGTGGCGGGCATCATCGCCTCCGAGAACGACGGGACCGGCACCGTGGGGGTGGCCTACGATGCCACGATCTTCGGCTTCCGGGTGAAATCCAACGGCACGCTGCCGACGCTTTACGACGAATTCCTGACCCAGCTGCGCGACGCGCTGCAGAACGCCAGCGGCGAGGCGGCGGTCTCCGGGGTCAACCGGACCGCCGATGTGGTCAACATGTCGAACGGCACCCAGATCAATTCCAATTTCTACAGCAGGGACGTGCCGACGCAGTCGCTGCCCGGCGAGGTGGTCTCCGCCTTCGAATACGGCGCCGAAAACGGCCGCGGCGGGCTTGGCACGATCTTCGTGAAATCCGCCGGCAACGGCCGCGGCTCGGACCATGACGCCAACGGCTCGGAATGGAACGCCACGCGCTATTCGATCTCGGTCGCCGCGGTCGATCAGGACGGGTCCGTGACCGCCTATTCGACCGAGGGCGCCAACCTCTTCGTCTCGGCCTTCGGCTCGCCGGTTCCGGGCACGGTGGTGACCACCGACCGGCAGGGCGCCGAGGGCTACAATTCCGGCGCCAACCCCGACTACACGTTCGCCTTCAACGGCACTTCGGCGGCGGCGCCGATGGTCAGCGGCGTGGTCGCGCTGATGCTCGAGGCCAACCCGTCTCTGGGCTGGCGCGACGTGCAGGACATCCTGGTCTATTCCGCCCGCCATGTGGGTTCGGACGTCGGCGCCGGGGTGACCGGATCCGAGGAGAACGCCTGGTTCTTCAACGGCGCCGGGAACTGGAACGGCGGCGGGCTGCATTTCTCCAAGGATTACGGCTTTGGCCTGGTCGATGCCCATGCGGCGGTGCGGCTGGCGGAAACCTGGAACGGCACCGCGCAGACCAGCGCCAACGACGCGCTCTACAACACCGATCTGATCGACACGACGGTCACGCTGTCCGGCAACTCGGCCAGCTACAACTTCACGCCCACCGCCATGTTTGCCGAAACGATCGAGGTGCAGCTGACCTCGTCGCACACCTGGATCGGCGACATGAACATCGTCCTGACCTCGCCGTCGGGCACCTCGATCAACCTGATCAAGGACAATTACGGCGGCTCCGCCGACATGAGCAACGACACCTATACCTGGTCGACAAACGCGTTCTGGGGCGAGGACAGCAGCGGCACCTGGACAGTCACGCTGACCGACGAATTCACCGCCGACACCTGGACGATCACCGACATGCAGATCAATGTCTGGGGCGACAGCAGCGCCAATGACACGGTGAACGCCGACGACCGCATTGTCATCACCGACGAGTTTTCCGATTACGCCGGCGCCTCGGGCCATTCCACGGCCCTCGCCCCGGTCGGCAGCAACCGGGGCACGCTCAACACCGCGGCGGTGACCTCGGGCTCGCTCATCGACCTGCTGGCCGGGACCGGCACCATCGACGGGGTGGCCGTCACGCTCACGGATTTCTCCGAAATTCATGGCGGCGACGGCGACGACACCATCACCGGCAATAACGTCACCGATCTGATCAGCGGCATGCGCGGCAATGACGAACTGACCGGCGGCGCGGGCAACGAGACGGTGCTGGGCGGCGCCGGCGACGACCTGCTGATCGACCTGAACAACAATACCGGCGATGTGTTCGACGGCGGCGACGGCATCGACACCTTCCGCTCCGATCTCACCTGGATCGATTCCGTCATCTTCCACATGATCGACGAGCGGATCTATGTGTCGGCCGGGGGCACTCAGCGCGCGGCCTTCCGCAATGTCGAGAACCTGATCATCGGCGGCGCCGCCGATGTGGTCGGCGACGGTGAGGACAACGACATCTTCATCACCGATACCGAGGCGGGCTATGGCGACAACCCCCATTCCAACACCATCGAGGGCGGCGGCGGCAACGATACGATCGACACCGGGTTGGGCAACGACACGATCGACGGCGGCAGCGGCGCGGACCACATGATCGGCGGAGCGGGGGATGACTTCTACATCGTCGACGACGCCGGTGACGTCGTCACCGAGGCTTCGGGCGAGGGCGACGACACCGTCGAGAGCTCGGTCTCCTACGATATCCGGGGCACCTTTGTGGAGCGTCTCGTGTTGACCGGCAGCGCCGATCTCACGGGGACCGGCAACAGTCTCGCCAACACGATCACCGGCAACAGCGGCAACAATACGATCTTTGGCAACAACGGCAACGACACGATCGACGGCGGCACCGGCGCGGACCGCATGTCCGGCGGCAGCGGCAATGATTTTTTCATCGTCGACAATGCCGGGGACATTGTCATCGAGACCTCGGGCAATGGCGACGACACCGTCGAAAGCGCGCTCTCCTATAATATGGGAGGCACCTTTGTGGAGCGTCTCGTTCTGACCGGCAGCGCCGATCTCACGGGGACCGGCAACAGTCTCGCCAACACGATCACCGGCAACAGCGGCCAGAACACAATCACCGGCGGCACCGGCGACGACACCATAGAGGGCGGCGCGGGCCGCGACGACGTGTATGGCGGTGCCGAGGACGACCTCCTGCGCGTGACCGATGCGGCCCATGTGGTCTCCGGCGAGACCTATGACGGCGGGGACGGGACCGGCGACGTCCTTCAGATCAACGGCGGCGGCACGTTCGATTTCTCGGCGTCGACGGTGAGCGGCATCGAGGAGATCCTGTTCGGCAGCGCCGACAGCCGGACGGCGATTTTCGAGGCTTCGGTGGCCTCCGCCGGTCTCAGCGCCAATGCGCTGCTGATCGACGCCTACGGCATTGCCGGGGTGGCGGATGTGGTCCGCTTCATGGCGAGCGGCGACGCGACGCTGGCGGGGCTGAGCTTTGCCGACTGGCGCACCGCCGATGACGGGGTGGAACTGATCGGCGGGGCGGCGGCGCAGACCCTGATCGGCTCTTCGGTGAACGACATGATCGAGGCCGGCGGCGGCGACGACACGGTCACCGGCGGCGCGGGCCGCGACGACGTGTATGGCGGTGCCGAGGACGACCTTCTGCGCGTGACCGATGCGGCCCATGTGGTCTCCGGCGAGACCTATGACGGTGGGGACGGGACCGGCGACGTCCTTCAGATCAACGGCGGCGGCACGTTCGATTTCTCCGCGTCGACGGTGAGCGGCATCGAGGAGATCCTGTTCGGCAGCGCCGACAGCCGGACGGCGATTTTCGACGCTTCGGTGGCCTCCGCCGGTCTCAGCGCCAATGCGCTGCTGATCGACGCCTACGGCATTGCCGGGGTGGCGGATGTGGTCCGCTTCATGGCGAGCGGCGACGCGACGCTGGCGGGGCTGAGCTTTGCCGACTGGCGCACCGCCGATGACGGGGTGGAGCTGATCGGCGGGGCGGCGGCACAGACCCTGATCGGCTCTTCGGTGAACGACATGATCGAGGCCGGCGGCGGCGACGACACGGTCACCGGCGGCGCGGGCGCGGACAAATTCGTCTTCGGGCTGAACGATGGCAGCAACGTGGTCACCGACTTCAGCGATATCGACGCCATCGTGTTGCAGGATACCGGCACCGTGATCATCGGCTATGACGGCCCGGATAGCCTAGTCACCTACAGCAATGGCGGCGACACGACCACAATCCTGGTCGAGGATTACCATGTCACCGCCTTGGATTTCGAATTATAAGTTTCGGCCCAGCCCGGCGATCGCTCGGGCTGGGCTGGAGCGGCCTTCGCAAGGTTCGACGCTTCCGCCATCATCCTCTGTCACAATCACTCGTCCGCCAAGGGCCGCGAGGGCAAGATAGATCCGGTCGGGCCTGATATCCGACCTGAAGACGATGGTCGGGCGATGATCGGGCCCGCCGTGGCGAACGAGCCAACCTTCGAGGCCTCCCTCAAGACGGGCACCGGATGTCGGGTTGTCTGCAATAGACCGCCGAAAGCATCGACCTCATCCAGGCGCCGAAGAGCTGCTTTGGTGTCGCCTTGGGGGACGTCGACACTACGGTCGAGGATGCCGATGAGATCCCGCTCAAAAACGGATGCCGGACAAAGTGCATCAGGTCTTGCGGGGCCGCGCCGCCGGATGTGTCCGTGCGCCGGCTGCGCCGTTTGTCCGCTCACGTCGGATAAACCCGCTGTTAATCACACATATGAGTGCGGACGCATATCCTCCGGATGGCGCCAATCGGCCCGCGTCGAGGATCGCAAAGCTTTTCGGCGATGGCCCGGCGGGTGGAGAGGGCTTTGCGCCGGCACACCTGAAAGGAGAGTGACGCCAAGGAACGACGGACAGATTTGCGAGGCGCGGCATCCTGCATGTGCGCACTGGTCGCGAATGCGCATCGCAACGATTCACGCCGTATTTTTACATAATAAACCTTATCCGGTTGACCTCGTGTTTGGGGGCACATTCCAGAGTGGGTTGCGACAAACCCCCTCTCCGGCAGCCATGAAAGCGGCGCGCAGGCCTGAACAGGGTCAGAGATGTCTCCGGCGTATTCGCGATGGCCCGGCGGCGGCATCGGACTCCATGGGGCATGCGCGACAATCCGCTGTCTCGCCCGGATATCCCGAATAGATAGATAAATAAGGAATTTCGGACTGAAATACCGGATCGCCGTACCGGGGCGAAACACCGCATATGGCGGCAACGGAAATACTTATTGTAACGCCTCCGGCGCTTGCATACCCCTGTAAGGAGACGCCTGTTTTTCAATAAGTTCCGGAGATACAGATATGAGCATTTCGCTTAAAGGATTTTCCGCCTTGGCGCCGTCGTTTCGGGTAAACTCCGGAACCGACGGAAGTCAGACAGATCCCGCCAGCGTGGCGCTCGCCGGTGGCGGCTCGGTCAGCGTCTGGCGGAGCGACCGGTCGGACAGCGCCGACTCGGCGCTCTATGGGCAGATCTTCGATGCTGCGGGGGCGCAGGTCGGCAGCGAATTTCTCATTACCGGCGGCTTCGAAAACGCACAGGCGCCTTCCGTTGCGCGGCTCGGCGATGGCGGCTTTGCCGTCGCCTGGAAAAGCAACACCGATGACAGCCCCTTCGGCGCGATCCTCGTCCAGCGGTTCGGAGCCGACGGCGCTGCCGCCGGCGATCCTCTGGAAATGTCCGTTCCCTCCGACACCGTCCGAGCCGCGCCCAGTCTCACCAGCCACGATGACGGCGGGTTGACGGTCATCTGGCAGAGCCTGGGTGAGGACGGCTCGGATTCGGGTCTGTTCGGGCGTCATGTCGATGCCGGCGGCACCGTCTCCGCGGCCGAGGTCCAGATAAACGTGACCACGTCGAACGCGCAGACGGACCCGGTCGTCATCGACCTGCAAGACGGGCGGCAGCTGGTGGCCTGGTCCTCGGTCTCGGCCGATGGCGCGGCCTCGGTCATCCAGGGGCGGTTTCTCGACGCGGACGGTCTGCCCACGGGCGCCGAGCTGCCGCTGAGCCCGACCGGCGCCGGCCAGAGGACCGAGCCGGACCTGGCCGAACTCAGCGATGGCGGGATCGTCGCGGTGTGGCGGGGCAGCGCCAGCGGGGCCATCTTCGTGCGGCGGTTCGACGACTCGGGCACGCAGGTGGGCACGGATTCGATCATCCAGGGACGGTTCACCGACGAAATCAGACAGGTGCAGGCGCCTCAGGTCGCGGCCGTACCCTCCGGCGGGTTTTTCGTCGTCTATCATGCCAAGGACGAGGACACCCGCAGTTTCGAGATCTTCGGACAGCTCTTCGACCAGGCCGGGCATAAGATCGGCCCGGCGCGGCAGATCAATACGTTCGAAGACAATATCCAGGACATGCCCTCGGTCGACATCATGGCCGACGGGAATGCCGTGGTAAGCTGGCAAAGCAATGCGCAGGACGGCGACGAATACGGCATCTACAGCCAGGTTCTGCTCCTGAACCAACCGACAAGCGGCACGGTCGAGATCACCGGCACCGCCGAAGAGCGCCAGGTGCTGACCGCGGTCGCGCAGCTCGAGGACGGCAACGGGCTCGGCACTTCCGCCTATCGCTGGTACCGGGACGACCAGCTCGTTCAGGACTCGGCGTCCGAAAGCTATGTGCTGTCTCAGGACGATGTGGGCGCGGTCATCTCGGTCGTTGTCGCGCATACCGATCAGGAAGGCTTTGTCGATCTCATCGAGAGCGCCCCGACGGACCAGGTGGCCAATGTGGACGATCCCGCCTCGGGCCTGCCGCTGCTGACCGGCGAGCTTCGCGCCGGACAGTTCCTGTATGTCGATACCTCGGCGCTCGAAGATACCGACGGCATCAGCGAGATCGCATATTCCTGGACGGTCGGAGACACCCTCGTGCCCGGCGCGACCAAAAAGAGCCTGATCCTGTCCGAAGACTATTACGGCCAGACGGTCACCGCGACCGTCACGGCCACCGATGCCTCCGGGACGCGGACGGTGTTCGAGGTACAAAGCGACGGCACGGTGGCGGAAACCCCGCGGGAGCTGCTTTTGTCCGCCGAGACCGAGACGGAGCTCGTTTACGCTTCGGAGCCGGATGCCGTTATCCGCCTGGACAATGACACGGCCTTTGCCGTCTTCGGCTCCGACACCGAGATGACCGTCGTGGCGCTCGATCTCGCGACCGGAACCGAAATCGCGCGCGACACGTTCAGCGCGGGCAACGACAGGATCTACGAGACGGGACATATCGGCGATACGGGCTATGTGCTTTTTGCAGATCCGGATTTTCAAAGAACATCACGTCCAGCCATAAAAACCTTTTCCCTTGAAGACGGAGAGATCGTCGCCGAAGATATCGATCTGGGATTCCGGGCAGAACTGGAGTCCGCCCTCCATGAGATTGACCTGCACGAAATCGGAGACGGCCAGCTTCTCGTGACCGGGAAGGGACAGGCGGAGATTTTCGACCTCAGCGGGGACACACCTGTCATGGTCGATTCTTTCGAATTTCTGGATGATCCGTATACCGTCAGTACGCAGGCGATTTCGCTGACGGACGATCTCTATGTGTTCATTGCCGCGAATTCGTACTGGTATTCTCCGATCGTAAGCGCCGAGATCAGAAGCCTCTCGAGTGACCTGGTACTCGACATAGATCTGGGGGCACAGTTCGAGAGTCGCTACGGGTCAAGTTACGATGTTTCAAAGATATATCTCCAGGAAGGCGAGGATGGCCTCCTCTATGTGGACATCGGGGTTATCGATTCCGCGGGTTTTGATTACGATGTTTGGCGTGCCGTCATCGACCCGGACGGGCCCGAGGTGATCTCCGCGACCCCGACAGGGGTCGCTTACAGCGAGGTGGTGGATCCGAGCCCCGACTATCTCGACGACAGCGGGCTGCTGGCGGACGACGCCCTGCTGAGGCCCGAATTCGTCGAGACCGAAAGCGGCGCGTATCGCCTCGTGATCCGCGATTACAGGCTGAACGCTGCGCCGGACGGGCAGCCCGAGATTTTCGGCACGCCGGTTCAGGGCGGCACCCTGCTGGCGGATACGTCCGCGATCACCGACGATGACGGCATAACGGGCCTGCAATTCGCCTGGTGGCGCGACGGCATCGCGATCGAGGGGGCGGAGTCCGAGACCTACAGGCTCACCCAGGCGGATGTCGGACACGAGATCACCGTGGCGATTTCCTACCAGGACGGCGAGAGCCGCATCGAGCATGTCCTGTCCGACCCCAGCACGCCGGTCGCCAATGTCAACGATGCGCCGACCGGCGACGTGTTCGTCTACGAGGCACCGAGCGGCGCGTTGCGGAGCCACATCCTCGACCTGGAAGATCCGGACGGGCTGGGGGAGCTGGGGGAGCTGTCGTTCCAGTGGTTGCGCGACGGCACCCCGATCGCGGGCGCGACCGATGGCAATTACCGCCCCGTGGCGGGCGATGACGGGCACGAGATCACCGTTGCTGTGTCGTTCACCGATGGCGGCGGCACGCTGGAGCGCATCGACAGCATCGCGGTGCCGACGCAGGTCGGCACCACGGAATCGGATGCGTTGGCCGGCACCACGGGGTCCGAAGCGATCGTGGGGCTCAGCGGCAATGACAGCCTGATCGGCGTGTCGGGCGCCGATTCCCTGATCGGCGGCAATGGCAACGACCTGCTGGCCGGCGAGGCGAGACCCGCCGCCGCCGCCTACGGGGTCGCGGTCACGAACCAGGTTTTCCGTCTCTACCAGTCCGCTCTCGACCGCGCCCCCGACGCGCAGGGCTACGCCGCCTGGTCCGAACGGCTCGCGGAGGGCGAACTGACGCTTCTGGACGTTGCGGAGCGCTTTGTGCAGTCGCCGCAGTTCTCGAACCAATACGGGGGTTACGACGATACCGAATTCGTGGAACAGCTCTATCACAACGTTCTGGGCCGCCCGTCGGACCCGGGCGGCCTGGCGCGCTGGACCGGTGAGCTGGAAACCGGCAGCAGCCGCGCCGAGGTGCTGCTCGGCTTCTCGCAAAGCCCGCAATTCATCGCCAACACAGACGGAGAGGCCACCGCCTTCGCGCTGAACGCGTCCGCCACCGACTGGGCCGACGAGGTCTACCGGCTGTATCAGGTCACGCTCGAAAGAGCCCCCGATCTGAAGGGGTTCATGAACTGGAGCGCGCGGCTGGGCACCGGCATGTCCTTCGATGACGCGATCGCGGGCTTTGTAAAAAGCCCGGAATTCCAGGACACCTACGGCGATGTGGACAATGCCGGTTTCGTGACATTGCTCTACAACAATGCCCTGGGCCGCGAGCCCGACGCGCAAGGCCTGGCGCGCTGGACCGGCGAACTGGACAGGGGCACGCCCAAAGAAACTGTCGTGCGGGGCTTCGTACAGAGTCCGGAACTCATACAGAACACCGAGGCGGCGCTCGAGGACTGGGTCCGCGCCCAGGGCAGGGATGACGTGCTGGATGCCGGCGATGGCGAGAACGTCCTGTTCGGCGGGATGCTGAGCGACACGTTCCTGTTCGATGCCTCCCGGGGGGGCACGCATAAGGTGATGGATCTCGAAAGCTGGGACAACCTGAGGTTCTACGGGTTCGGCTATGACAGGGACGCGGATGTCAGGGCGCATATGACCCAGGTCGAGGAGGATGTCGTCTTCGAGGATCAGGGCGTCACCGTCACCCTCATCGGCATCGACATGGCGGACATCACGGACGACATGATTCTGTAGACTGGACGCCCGGGCCCGGCTGCGGAGGACGGCAGGCCGACCGGTCACGACCGTTTCGGCCATGCAGGCGCTGCCTGCATGTGACACGCGCCCCTCGGCCGCTCAGGCACACGCTTTCTGCGGTTGTGAGCGTCTTCCGAGCTGTTAATGGTTGTCGCGGAAACGCGCGGTCCGGCTCCCGCTCGGTCCCTATGCGGCGCGTCCCCGTGCAGCCTGGCTTGTGCCGGCGCGGGGGGCGTCGAGGGGCAAGAGGGTCCATGCCGGAAGAGAAGGCCCGGCCGCGACCGGCCGGTTTGCAGGAAGATCGAGGGGAGCACATGGCACCAAAATTCGGAACGAGCGGCCTCCGCGGCCTGGTGGTGGAACTGACGCCCGATCTGGTCGCGGATCATGTCCGTGCCTTCGTCGCCGCCTGCGATATCGGGTCGGGGCTTTGCATCGGGCAGGATCTGCGGCCTTCGAGCCCGCGCATCGCCGGCGACATCATCGCCGCGGCCCGGGCCGAGGGGGTGCGGGTCATCGATTGCGGCGCGCTGCCGACACCCGCGCTGGCCCTGGCCGCGCGGGACCACGGGGCGGGCGCGGTCATGGTCACCGGCAGCCATATCCCGGCCGACCGCAACGGGCTGAAGTTCTATTCGCATCGCGGTGAGATCACCAAGACCGACGAGACCGCGATCAACGCGGCGCTCGGGCGGCCCGCGGGGACCGCCGCGGGCACGCTGGAGACCGACGGCGGCGCGGCGGCGCGCTTTGTCGAGCGCTATGTCTCGGCCTGCGGGCCCGGGGCGCTGGCCGGGCGCCGGATCGGGCTTTATTCCCATTCCGCCGTGGGGCGCGACGATCTTGCCGCCATGCTCCGCGCCATCGGCGCCGAGGTTGTGGAGCTGGGTCGCTCCGAAACCTTCATCCCCGTGGACACCGAAGCGGTCGATCCGGACACCCGCGCGCAGATCGCGGAATGGGTTGCGGCGGAAGGGCTGGATGCGCTCGTCTCGACCGACGGCGACAGCGACCGGCCGCTTCTGGCGGACGAGACCGGCACCATCGTGCCCGGCGACGTGATGGGCCAGATCACCGCGGAACGGCTCGGTGCCGAGCATGTGGTCACGCCGATCTCGTCCAATTCGGGCGTCACCCGCAAGGGGTTTGCCCGGGTCGAGACCACGCGGATCGGCTCGCCCTATGTCATCGCGGGCATGGAAGAGCTGGGCGGCAAGGTTGTGGGCTACGAGGCCAATGGCGGCTTCCTGCTGGGCTTCGAAGCCCAGGGACCGGCCGGCCCGTTGGCGCCGCTGCCGACGCGGGACTGCATGCTGCCGCTCATCGTGACGCTGATCGCGGCACGCGATGGCAGGGTGTCGGAGCGCATTGCGCAGGAGCCGCCGGTGGTCACCATGGCCGATCGCCTACAGGAGGTGCCGCAGGAGGCCAGCCAGCCTTTCGTGGCCCGTCTCGCCCAGGATACGGCGGCGCGTGGCGCCTTTCTGTCCGGCCTTGGCGCCGAGGAGGCGGGCTGCGATCTGACGGATGGGGTCCGCATGAGCCTGGCCGATGGCCGCACCGTGCATATCCGCCCCTCGGGCAACGCGCCGGAGCTGCGCCTCTATGTCGAAGCGATCGACCGGGCGGGCGCGGAGGCGCTCATGGACCGGGGGCTGACGCTCCTGCGCGAGGCCGTGCTCGGCGTGTAACGGGCCTGGGCATGCCTGTTTCCGCTTGGCCCGGCGCCGCCGGGCCGACGGTTCGCAATCGCCGAGACCCGTCGCCGTCGGGAAACACGATGGCCCGCGTATCGACCGCGACTCGCCCCCCTGCCCTCGCCCCGCCCGGATGTTCTTCATCTGTCTTCTGCGATGCGCGCATTGCACATGATGGAAGCAGTTGCGGGGTGTGAGCGGTGCCCGGGAGGCAGACTGCCGGCATGTCATCAAAACTTCGGGCTGGCCTGATAGCGCAGACATGGTTTCGGGCCCATTCTCGGGCCGTACCGGTGCCGGGTTCAGAGGAGCCGATTTGAATGACCGTCTTTACACTTCAGGGATATCGCGTTCTCGAGTCGGACGACAACACTCCGATTGGCATACGCCCGTCCACACTCACATTCGTGACGCATGACGAGCAGTATTTCACCTATGCCCGAACGACGGATCCGAACGGCGATACCAGCTTCGCGATAAGCCCCTCCGGTCTGAAAGCGTATATCGACGGAAGCGCCGTCGGGTCTTCCGCCTTCGACTACCCGACGAACGAAGAGATCGCGCGCGTGCGCTGGAATGGCGGGGCGCATGAGACGTTTCTCTATATCGAGTCGGCGCAGCGGGACGACGACAATCCAAGGCTGAACGAGAACTTCACCTATGTTTTCCCGTTCGGCCCCGATCCGCTTCCCGATTTTGCCACGGCGGGCGATTTCCGCGCCTTCCTGAACGCGGCGGATTTACGCCCGCTGATGCCGGGATCGGGCTACGGCCCCGGCGAGCGGATCTATTTCAGCCAGTTGCCGGCCGTCGTGGCCGCCGGCGAGGCGCTACTGGGCAGCGCGGCCGACGACGATTTTCTGGGAGACGATATGGGCGAGGCCTTTTCCGGTCTCGCCGGCGACGATACGATCCGTGGCGGGGCCGGCCGGGATACGCTGGACGGCGGCCCGGGGGACGATCTGCTGGAGGGCGGTGCCGGGTATGACCGCGCGGTCATCGGGACCGTTCGCTCGCGGGTCACGGTGAGCGGATCGGCGGCGGAGCTGACGCTTTCGTCTTCGGCGGGCACCGACACATTGCGTTCGATCGAGGAGGTTCAGTTCCGGGATCAGGTGGTCCCTGTCGCCGAGCTTCTCGTCACGCCCGGGCATCGCGAAACCGGCGATGCCGGGGGAAACCGGCTGACCGGCGGCGCCGGCCCCGATACCCTGATCGGAGCCGAGGGCGCGGACTCGCTGTTCGGATATGCGGGGGATGACATCCTGGTCGGGGATGCCCTTCCCATGTCCGCCATTCCGGATATCGCTGCGCAGATCTTTCGGCTCTATCTCGCCACGCTCGGGCGCGAACCGGATGCGGGCGGCTACCGCGCGTGGAGCGGCAGGGTGTTCGAGGGACAGATCGGCCTTGAGGACGCGGCGGCGAGCTTCGTGAACAGCCCGGAATTCCGGACCAGATACGGTGCGCTCGACAATGACGGTTTCGTCACGCTGCTCTATGAGAACGTGCTGGGCCGCGCGCCCGACGCGAACGGGCTGGCGAACTGGAGTGCCCGTCTCGATGACGGCATGAGCCGGGCGCAGGTGGTGCTGGGCTTTTCCCAGAGCCCCGAATTCGCCGCCGGAACCGAGGCGGAAGCGCGCAGCTTTGCCGAAAACCGCTCGCTTCCGGACTGGAGCGACGATGTCTTCCGGCTCTATCTGGCAACGCTCGACCGGGCGCCGGATATGCAGGGGTTCGGCAACTGGTCCGGACGGCTTGCCGATGGCATGGCGCTTGAAGCGGTGTCGCAGAGCTTCGTGAACAGTCCGGAATTCCGGGCCAGATACGGTGCGCTCGACAATGACGGCTTCGTCACGCTGCTCTATGAGAACGTGCTGGGCCGCGCGCCCGACGCGAACGGGCTGGCGAACTGGAGCGCCCGCCTCGATGACGGCATGAGCCGGGCGCAGGTGGTGCTGGGCTTTTCCCAGAGCCCCGAATTCGCCGCCGGCACGAAAGCCGCCCTGACGGCGTGGATGCGCGGCCTCGATCACGGCACCGCCGCGACGGCGCAGGATCTGCTGAGCGGCGGTGAGGGCGACAATCTGATGGCGGGAGGTCTCTATGCCGACGAGTTCCGCTTCGCTCAGGGCGATGGCGGGCGCCATACGGTGCTCGATCTCGAACCCTGGGACTACATCGCGCTGGAGGGCTTCGGCTATGCAGATGGCGATGCGGCGATCCAGAAGATGACACGGGAAGGCAGCGACGTCGTCTTCGCCGATCAGGGGGTCGAGATCACGTTCACCGACACGCGGCTGGCGGCGATCGCCCCCGACATGATCCTCGTTTGACGATCCGCCCGGTTATGCCCGGCGGGACGGGATCAGGCGGGGCGCACGGCCGGGGTTCCGTCGAAGAGATTCCAGGGCGCCTCCGGCGCGCTGCCGCTGGCCACGAGACAGCGCCCGTTGCTGCTGTCGAAGACCGCCTTGCCCGCGCTCTTGCCCATCGCGTTCACCGCGTGAGCGGCATCGGCCAGCGCCTCGGCGGGCACCGGCGGGAAGCCCAGCCCTCCCTCGGCCTGTAACGTGCCGGCCACCTGTAGCCCGCCACCGACGCGCAGCGCCGGACCCTGCGCGTCGAGGACGCTGCGCAGCACGTCCCACAGCGCGCCGTCGCGCTCCTCGCGCAGCACGAGCCCCCGCTCGCGGGCGGCGTCCAGAAACAGCCGCAGGCTGCGGTCGCGCTCGCTGAGGGTGAGCGCGGCGGAAACCGCCGTGCCGCGATCTGTGCCGCCGCGGATATGCAGCGGATCCTCGGGCGGACGGCCGCGAAAACCCTCGCCGCCGGGACCGACGGCGAGGGCGGGCACGGGCAGGTAATTGGCATCGGTCCCATCTTTCCGGGTATAGAAGCGGATATGCGGGCTCCGCAGCGCCCAGTACCCCTCGAACCAGCCCCGTCCCGTCCCCGCGAGCGCCTCGGGCCGGGGCAGGAAATCCATGAAGGGCGCGTAATCCACATTGTTGCTCGACCGCTCGGTAATCATGCCATAGCGCCATTCGAGCCAGCGATTGCCCCCTGCCGGATGCGCCGCGTGCCGGTTCTGGTTGTGCTGCGGCGAGACGATCCAGGTCATACCGCGCCCGTGACCGCGTGCCGGGTCAGCTTCGCAGAGCAGGTCGAGCGTGACCTCCCGGCAGTCATGGATGAATCCCGCCACCGTCCCGGAATGCTGTAGACGCCCTTGGATATCGGGTTCGGCACAACGCCAGCCGCTGATCTCGAACCCGCCGATGGCGCCGTTGACGATCGGGTTCGCGACGGCGCTCCGGTCGTTGGCGAGATGCCCGCTCGGAACGGTGAGGCCGCCAATCTGGCAGTCGCGCAGGACGATATGGCTGTTCCCCCCTCCGGCAACGGTCGGCACCACGGCCGCGAACCTGCCGGGATCGAAACCGCTCAGTCCCGAAAGCCGGATCCGCGCCTCTCCCGAGACCGTGACCTTCGCGACCCCGCTATAGGCATAGTGCCTGCCGCCCACGGTCCCGGTGCCCTTTTGCGTCACCCTGATCCGGTTGTGGCCGGGATCCAGCGTGAAGGGATGATCGTCGGCCCAGGGCAGATCCACGCTGTCGGGCGTCCAGTCGAGGATCACGAACTTGTCCGGTCCGCGCAGACCGAAGCCGCGCATCCCCTGGAAATCGCAGCGGATCAGCGTGGTGGCATAGGGGGCCGTATAGTCGGAATAATCGCCATCCGCGTCGATCGCGACGTTGAGATAGCCGTAGCGGCGGAAATGCCCGACGGTTTGCACATCCACCAAAGTGGTATTGGCCGCTCCGATTTGCAGGATACCGATGTCACAGCCGCCGATAATCCGGTTGGCCGTCCTGTCGTTATAGCCATCGAGCCCATGCGGGCCACCGCTGTCGGCCACCACGCGAAAGCCTTCCAGCCGGGCGCCGCTGCCGCCCTCGACGACGATCCCCACGACCAGATCCGCCGGGGTGGCCGCGCCGGTAGTAGCATCGGCATTCATCAGCGAGACCAGTTCCCAGGACGCGTCCGCGAGCCCCTCGCGCCGCGCTTCGGGGCGCCGTGCCGCGCCGCAGGCCTTCATGGAGGAAATGCCATGCAGCCGAAGCGGGGTGAAATCCGTGCCGGTCATGACGATCTGGCTCGGCGCGGGGTGCTGCGCGCGGCGGCTGAAATAGACCGGTGTGTGCAGGACCTGACCGACACCCCGGCCCAGCACATGCAGCCCGCCGAAATCGAGCCGGTCGGCGATGAACAGCGATCCCGCGGGCAGATGCAGGGCCGTACCCGCCCCGCGGCAATATTCCGCCGCCAGATTCAGCCGCCGCGCGTTTTCCGCCGCCGCCGCGCGGTCGTCCGGAACGACGCCCCAGTGCAGGGCCGAGACCGCGCCGAAGGGCAGCAGCCCGGCCAGATCCGGGATCGCCCCGGCGCCGGGGGCCGCGCGGTAGGACACCCGGCCGTCGGTCAGAAGCTCACCGGGGCCGGCCTGCCCGCCCTGCGCGACCAGCGCGGCGCGCGACGGAAACGCCCTGAGCGCCCCGGAGGCCGCCGTTTGCGCCCGTGCCGCGAGGGCCGGGGCGGCGAGGGCGAGGCCCATAAAGATCCGTCTTTTGTTGCCCATACCGATCTCCCGCGATCCCTGCGGAACACTGAGCGAGATCGGCCGGGCAGGCAAGCCGACGGCTCGTCAGCCGAGCAGCCCGGTCAGGTAGCGCCCGTAATCGTTCTTCCGGAAGATCTCCGCCCGCGCGACGAGCTGCGCCCGGTCGATCCAGCCTTTTTCATAGGCGATCTCCTCCAGGCATCCGGTCTGCAAACCCTGGCGCTTTTCCAGGGTGCGCACGAAGTTCCCGGCATCGAGCAGCGAATCGTGGGTGCCGGTGTCGAGCCAGGCATAGCCGCGGCCCATGCGCTTCACGTCGAGCAGCCCCTCGTGCAGATACATCTCCAGAAGCGTGGTGATCTCCAGTTCGCCGCGGGCCGAAGGCGTCACCTTCCGGGCCCGTTCCGGCGCGCTGCCGTCGAGGAAATAGAGCCCGGTTACCGCATAGTGCGAGGGCGGCACCGCAGGCTTCTCGACGATCGCTGTGGCGCGCCCGTCCGCGTCGAAATCCACCACGCCATAGCGTTCGGGATCGACCACGCGATAGCCGAAGACGGTGCCGCCGGCCGCGCGCAGATCGGCCTCGGCCATCATGTCGGGCAGCCCGTGGCCGTAGAAGATGTTGTCGCCCAGCACCAGCGCCGAGGGCGCGCCGTCGAGAAAGGCCTCGGCCAGGATGAAGGCCTGCGCGAGCCCGTCGGGGCTGGGCTGGGCGACATAGCTCAGCGCCAGCCCCCACTGGCTGCCATCGCCCAGCGTGCGCCGGAACTGTTCCTGATCCTGCGGCGTGGTGATCACGCAGATCTCGCGGATGCCCGCCAGCATCAGCACCGAGAGCGGATAGTGGATCATCGGCTTGTCATAGACCGGAAGCAGCTGCTTCGAGACCCCCATGGTGATCGGATAGAGCCGGGTTCCGGAACCGCCTGCGAGGATGATGCCCTTGCGTTTCATGATCGGTTTTCTGCCTCCGTTCGGGAAAGGATCGCCGTGCCCTCCAGATCGTTCAGGATCGCGCGCAGCCCCGCGCGCCAGTCCGGCCGCGCGAGGCCGAAAGCCGCCGCGGTGGCGTCATTGTCCAGGCGCGAGTTCAGCGGGCGTTTCGCGGGCGTGGGATAGGCCGCGCTCGGGATGTCCTGCACCGCGCAGGACAGGCCGGCCTGATGAAAGATCTCGCGGGCGAAATCCGCCCAGCTCACATCCGGGCTGCCGGAGTAATGATAGGTGCCGCTCTTCTCCGGCGCGCCGGTCAGTTGCGCGGCGATGGCCAGGCAGGCATCGGCGAGATCGGCGGCGCAGGTCGGCCCGCCGATCTGATCGGCCACCACGGTCAGCCGGTCGCGCTCGGCCCCGAGCCGCAGCATGGTCTTGACGAAATTGCTGCCATGGGAGGACACCACCCAGGAGGTGCGCAGGATGGCATGGGCACCGCCGGAGGCCCGCACCGCCGCCTCGCCCGCCAGCTTGCTGCGCCCATAGGCGCCCAGCGGCGCGGTGGGATGATCGGGGCGAAAGGGGGCCTCGCCGCTGCCGTCGAAGACGTAATCCGTGGAAACATGCACGACGGGAATGCCCTTTGCCGCGCAGGCCCGGGCGATGGCGCCCGGCGTCTCGCCGTTGATGCGCGTGGCGAGGGTCTCTTGCTCTTCGGCCTTGTCCACCGCCGTATAGGCCACCGCATTGATCGCCGCCTGCGCGGCACTTTTCGCCACCAGCGCCGCGCAGGCGGCCGGGTCGGTGAAATCGGCGCTGTCGCGGCCATGCATCTCCAGCGTCACGCCGGAGGCCCGGCGGGCGAGCTCCGTGGCAAGCTGGCCGGTCTTGCCGAAAACGAGAACCTTCATGCCGGGGCCTTTCCGGTCGCGGCCGTGCCGGTACCCAGCCGCTCGCCCACCCCCTGGCGGGCCTGTAGCGGGCGCCACCAGGTCTCGTTGTCGAGATACCATTGCACCGTTCGCTCCAGCCCTTCCTCGACACTCACCGAGGGCCGCCAGCCGAGCTCTTCGCGGATGCGCGTGGGGTCGATGGCATAGCGTGCATCGTGACCTGGACGATCGGCGACAAAGGCAATCAGGCTGGCATAGGGTCTGATCTGCGGACGCAGCCGGTCGAGAATGCCGCAGAGCGTCTGCACCAGCTCCAGATTGGTCCGCTCGTTCTCGCCGCCGATATTGTAGCTGCGCCCCGGCGCGCCCTTTTCCACCACCAGCAGCAGCGCATCGGCGTGGTCCTCGACGAAAAGCCAGTCGCGGATATTGTCGCCCTTGCCGTAGATCGGCAGCGGCTTGCCGGCGAGCGCGTTCAGGATCACCACCGGGATCAGCTTTTCGGGGAAGTGGTAGGGGCCGTAATTGTTCGAGCAATTGCTCAGCACCACCGGCAGCCCGTAGGTCTCGTGCCAGGCGCGCACCAGATGGTCGGAACTGGCCTTGGACGCCGAATAGGGCGAGCGCGGATCGTAGGGCGTGTCTTCGGTGAACTTGACCGCCGGGTCGGCGGGCAAAGAGCCAAAGACCTCATCGGTGGAGATATGGTGAAAGCGGAAGCTCTCGGGCTTGCCTTGCGCCACCCAGTAGCTGCGGGCGGCTTCCAGCATATTGTAGGTGCCGGTGATATTGGTCTCGATGAAATCGCCGGGCCCGTCGATCGAACGGTCCACATGGCTTTCGGCGGCCAGATGCATCACCGCGTCGGGCCTGTGGATGGCAAAGATCCGGTCGAGCGCGGCGCGGTTGCGGATATCCGCCCGTTCGAAAGCATAGAGCGGGTTGCCCGCCACCGGCGCCACATTGTCGAGACAGGCGGCATAGGTCAGCGCGTCGAGATTGACGACCTCGTGGCCGCGCGACACCGCCAGGCGCACCACGGCCGATCCGATGAAGCCGGCACCGCCGGTGATCAGGAGTTTCATGCGGGGTCATCCTTCAAAAGTGAACGGGCTGTCGAAATCCTTCAGGAAGGGCGCCACGGCGTCCTTCTCCGAAAGCACCGCCTCGGAACTGTCGATGCCCCAGTCGATGCCGATCTCCGGATCGTCGAAGCGCACCGCGCCGTCGCACTCGGGCGCGTAATAATCGGTGCATTTGTAGACGATTTCGGTTTCCGGCTCACGGGTGACGAACCCGTGCAGGAACCCCGCCGGGATCAGCAGCTGACGGCCGTTCTCGAAGCTCAGCTCCTCGCCCACCCATTTGCCATAGGTGGGCGATCCCCTGCGGATGTCGACGGCCACGTCGAAGAGCCGGCCCCGGCCGCAGCGCACCAGCTTGGCCTGGGCATGGGGCGGGCTCTGGAAATGCAGGCCGCGCACGGTGCCGGCCGTGGCGCTGAGCGAATGGTTGTCCTGCACGAAATCATATGCGAGCCCGTGCTCGGCCATGCGCGCCTTGTTCCAGCTCTCGCAGAAGAAGCCGCGATTGTCGCCGAAACGGCGGGGGGTGAGGAGCAGGACCCCGGGAAGGGATGTGTCTGAAATATCGAGCATTCGGTCGGATCATGTGTTCGGGGCTGGGGCTGCGGGCAACCTATAAGGGAAGTGAGACCGAAATAAGCCCGAAAGATGAGTGTTCCGCGCGCAATGCGGATTTGTCCGCGCGCGGGCCGCGACGCCCGCCGGCAGCCCTGCCCTTGCAAAAACGCGCAGCGGCGGCCCATAACACCACAGACGAACGGATAGTCAGGACAGTCTTCATGAAAATCGCAATGATCGGCACCGGTTATGTGGGGCTCGTCTCGGGGGTCTGCTTCTCGGATTTCGGCCATGAGGTGATCTGCGTCGACAAGGATCCGCGCAAGATCGAGATGCTCGAGCGCGGCGAGGTGCCGATCTACGAGCCGGGACTCGATACGCTCATGGCCAAGAATGTCGAGGCCGGGCGGCTCAGCTTCACGCTGGACCTGAAAGCCGCCATCGACGGTGCCGACGCGGTGTTCATCGCCGTGGGCACGCCGACACGGCGCGGCGACGGCCATGCGGATCTGACCTATGTGATGGCCGCCGCCGAGGAGATCGCGAAAACCGCCGATCACTATATCGTCGTGGTGACCAAATCCACCGTGCCGGTGGGCACCAACCGCAAGGTGGCCGAGGCGATGGCCGCCGCCAACCCGGCGCTCGAGTTCGATGTGGCCTCGAACCCGGAATTCCTGCGCGAAGGCGCCGCCATCGACGATTTCATGAAACCCGACCGGGTCGTGGTGGGCGTCGAGACCGACCGCGCCGCCAAGGTGATGGAAGACATCTACCGCCCGCTCTATCTGCGCGAGTTCCCGATCATCGTGACCGATCTGGAATCCGCCGAGATGATCAAATACGCCGCCAACGCCTTTCTGGCGACCAAGATCACCTTCATCAACGAGATCGCGGCGCTCTGCGAAAAGACCGGTGCCGATGTAAAGCAGGTCTCCAAGGGGATGGGGCTCGACGGGCGCATCGGCAACAAGTTCCTGCATGCCGGGCCCGGCTATGGCGGCTCGTGTTTTCCCAAGGACACCAAGGCGCTGGCCCGGATCGGCCAGGACCATGCCGCGCCCATGTCGATCGTCGAGACGGTGATCAAGGTCAACGAGGACACCAAGCGGCGGATGATCGACAAGCTGCTCGATCTCTGCGGCGGGTCGTTCCGCGGCAAGACGGTGGCGGTGCTGGGGGTGACCTTCAAGCCCAATACCGACGACATGCGCGACGCCCCGGCGCTGACCATCGTGCCGGCGCTGGTGGGCGGCGGCGCGTCGGTGCGGGTGGTCGATCCGCAAGGCCGGCGCGAGGGCGAGGCGCTGTTGCCCAGTGTGGCCTGGCACGACGATCCCTATCGGGCGGCCGAGAGCGCCGATCTGCTGGTCATCCTGACCGAATGGAACGAGTTCCGGGCCCTTGACCTGAGCCGCATCGCTGCCGGGATGGCGGCTCCGCGCCTAGCCGATCTGCGCAATATCTATTCCGCCGCGGATGCCCGAGCGGCGGGATTCACCGCCTATGACAGCATCGGCCGGGCGGGGTTCGACGCGATGTGAACCGGCCGGGGCACCGGTCGCGTTCCGCATGTCCTGCTGCCCCGTACCGTCCGGATATGCGCCGTTTTGCGGCACTCCCCGCCCCGCGGCCCTACCGGGGGCGGGCACGGCACAAAGGGCCTTGCCCCTATTAGGTAAATCTGCTCCCTTCCTCCCAATCGTTCAAGCAACCCGCTTTCAATCCAGTCGTCCGGTCTGTCGCGTTTCGCCTGCCCTTCGCACGTGGTTTTTTTCAGGAGGAGTTTCCCATGCCAGTTATTTCCATCAGTTCCGCAACCGCGACCGAAGGCGACGCCCTCAATTTCACCGTCACCCTGGACGAAGCCGCCGTCGACGCGGTGAGCATGACCTACCGCGCGCTGCCGGGCACCGCGACGGATACCGATCTCGATTACGGGCTCACCTCCAGCCGCAACTGGGACACGCTGACCTTCGCGCCGGGCGAGACCTCGAAGACGGTGACGATCCATACCGAGAGCGACTATGCCGACGAGCGCGACGAGCATATCGTGCTGCGGCTCTCCGGGCTCACGGAAAATGCCGATTTCGCCGGCGGCGAGGATACGCTGCGCGCCATGGGGGTCATTCTCGACAATGACGGGGCGGGCAGCAACCTGGCGCTGATGGTCTCGGATGCGGAGCTCGTCGAAGGCGACAGCGGCGTCAAGACCGCGCAGTTCGAACTGTTGCTGTCCCGGCCGGCCGAGGAAAGCTTCAGCGTCAGCTACCACACCCGCGACATCTCGGCCACCGCGGGCGAGGATTATGCCGACTGGACCGGCAGCGTCCGTTTCGCGGTGGGCGACCGGGTCAAGACGGTCAATGTGCCGGTCTATGGCGACACCGATCCCGAAATCACAGAGCGTTTCGCCCTCGTGGTCACCGAGCCGGGCAGCCCCAGCCTCGACAGTGCCGGGCTGGCCGGCGAGGCGGTGATCCGCGACGACGACACCGCGCCGCAGCCGGTGGTCTCAATCTCGGCGGCACAGGCGACCGAGGGCAATGCGCTGATCTACACCGTGACCCTTTCCGAACCGACCTTCGACGCGGTGAGCATGACCTACCGCGCGCTGCCGGGCACCGCGGCGGATACCGATCTCGATTACGGGCTCACCTCCAGCCGCAACTGGGACACGCTGACCTTCGCGCCGGGCGAGACCTCGAAGACGGTGGTGATCTATACCGAGAGCGACTATGCCGACGAGCGCGACGAGAGCCTCTTGCTGCGGCTCTTCAACCTTTCGGAAAATGCCGGTTTCGCCGGCGGCGGGCAAAGCCTGACCGGAACGGGGATCATCCACGACAACGACGAGACCGGCAGCGATCTGGCGCTCTTCGTCTCCGATGCCGTGCTGGTCGAGGGCGACAGCGGCAGCAGGGAGGCGGTGTTCGAGATCCGCCTGTCGCAACCGGCGGCCGAGGCCTTCAGCGTCAGCTACCGCACCCGCGACATCTCGGCCACCGCCGGCGAGGATTACGAGGAAACGCTGGGCGGGCTGTCCTTCGCCGCGGGCGAAGAGGTCAAGACCGTGCGCGTGCCGGTCTATGGCGACACCGACCCCGAGGCGACCGAAAGTTTCGCGCTGGTGGTCGACGCCCCGAACGGGATCAGCCTCGACACCGCCGGGCTGGCCGGCGAGGCGGTGATCCGCGACGACGACACCGCGCCGCAGCCGGTGGTCTCGATCTCGGCGGCACAGGCGACCGAGGGCAATGCGCTGCTCTACACCGTGACCCTCTCCGAGCCCAGCGAGGACGAGGTCTCGATGACCTATCGGAGCGTGCCGGGCACTGCGAACGCGGACGATCTCGAGTACGACCTCACCTCCAGCCGCAACTGGAACACGCTGACCTTCGCACCGGGCGAGACCGCCAAGACGGTGACGATCCATACCCAGTTCGACTATGCCGACGAGCGTGACGAGAGCCTCTTGCTGCGGCTCTTCAACCTCTCGGAAAATGCCGCGTTCGCCGGCGGCGAGGATCAGCTTCAGGCGGTCGGTGTGCAGCACGACAATGACGGGGTCGGGGGCAATAGGACGCTCTTCGTCTCCGGCGCCACACTGGTCGAAGGCGACAGCGGCAGCAAGGAGGCGGTGTTCGAAATCCGTCTGTCGCAGCCGGCCCCCGAGGCCATTCTGCTGAGCTTCGGCACCCGAGACATCACCGCCCGGGCCGGCGAGGATTACGAGGAACGCTCCGGCACGATCAGCTTTGCCGTGGGCGAGGAGGTCAAGACCGTGCGCGTGCCGGTCCATGGCGATACCGAGGCGGAGTTCACCGAGCGCTTCGGCCTCTCCGTCGATGCCTCGGCCGTTCCCTATCTGAACGTGGAGACCGTCGAGGCGGAGGCGGTGATCCGCGACGACGACACCGCATCCGGCCCGGTGATCACGGTCGGCACGGCGGAGGCCATCGAGGGCGACGCGCTGCTCTACACGCTCACCCTGTCCGAGCCGTCGGACGATGCGGTGACGGTGGATTACAAGCCGCTGGCGGGCACCGCGGAAGAGAACGATCTCGATTACGGCTTCACCTCGAGCCGCAACGCGAACACGCTGACCTTCGAGCCCGGCCAGACCACGCAGACCGTGGTGATCTATACCGAGAGCGATTACACCGACGAGCGTGACGAGATCATCTATATGGAGTTCTCCAACGCCACCAATGCCGTCCTCGCCGACGGCGCGCCCTCGGTGACGGTGGCGGGCACCATTCTCGACAATGACGGCGTCGGGCTGAACCGCATCGCCAGCGTCGCGCCGACGGTGCTGCGCGAACACGGGGTCGCCTCCTTCGTCTACGAGATCCCGGTCGAGCTGTCCTCGCCGGCCAGCGATCCGCTCAGCTTCACGGTCGAGGCCATCGACCAGACCGCGCTGGAGGGGCGCGACTACCGGCTGCTGGACAGCCGGGTCAGCTTTGTCGGGGGCCAGAGCGTGGCGACGATCTCGGTCGCCGTGCTGGGAGACTCGCAGGTCGAGAGCACGGAGGCCTTCACCCTCTCGCTCGAACCGGTCGCGGGCACGCCCTATAGCGGCTCTGTGGCCGATACGGTCGTCTATATCCGGCCCGGCCCGCTGCTGCCCAGCCCCGAGGACGACGTGCTGACCGGCACGGCGGGCGACGACCGGATCGACCTGCTGGCCGGAAACGACCTCTATCGCGGGCTGGAAGGCGACGACACCGTGCTTGCCGGCGCCGGCGCCGATACCGTCATCGGCGGCGAGGGGCGCGACAGCCTGAACGGTCAGTCCGGGGACGACCTGCTGATCGGCGGCGATGTCGAGGATGTCTCCACCGAGACCGGGGCGCAGGTCTACCGGCTCTATCAGGCGACCCTCGACCGGGCCCCCGATACGGCGGGTTTCGACAACTGGACGGCGCGGCTCGACGACGGCTCGGTGCCGCTGCTCGACGTCATCGGCGGCTTCGTGAATTCGCCCGAGTTCCAGGCCAGCTACGGCGCGCTGAACAATACCGGGTTCGTGCAGCAACTCTATCGCAACGTGCTCGACCGCGAAGCGGATACGAACGGCCTGGCGAACTGGGTCGCCCGGCTCGACAGCGGCACCTCGCGCGAGCAGGTGGTGCGCGGTTTCGCGCAAAGCCCCGAATTCATGGAAAACACCCTCGCCGATGCCAGCGCCTATGTCGCGGCGGGGGTGGCTTCGCCCTGGGCCGACGACGTGTTCCGCCTCTACCAGGCGACGCTGGACCGCGCGCCCAATCTCGACGGCCTGCTGAACTGGTCCACGCGGCTCGGCGAGGGGATGGATTTCCTCTCGGTGGTCTCGGGCTTCGTGGATTCCCAGGAATTCCAGAACACCTACGGCGAAGTGGCCAACCGGGGCTTCGTCACGCTGCTCTACAACAACGTGCTCGACCGGGCCCCCGACAGCCGCGGGCTGAACAACTGGACGGCGCGGCTCGAGAACGGCATGAGCCGGGAAGAGGTCGTCAAGGGCTTTGCCCAGAGCGCGGAATTCATCGACAAGACGGCAACGCCGTTCCGCGACTATATGGCGGCGACCGAGGGCGACCGTTTCGAGGGCGGCGCGGGAGACGATCTGATCTC
Source organism: Salipiger abyssi (assembly GCF_017311415.1). Taxonomy (GTDB): domain Bacteria; phylum Pseudomonadota; class Alphaproteobacteria; order Rhodobacterales; family Rhodobacteraceae; genus Salipiger; species Salipiger abyssi_A. The sequence continues at coordinate 67,993 of NZ_JAEKIS010000021.1, forward strand.
CGGCGGCCTACTGGCGGACGAATTCCATTTCGACGCGACGGACAAGGGCCGCGACCGGGTGTTGCAGATCGATGCCTGGGACACGCTGAGCCTGACCGGCTTCGGCTATGCCGATGCGGCGGAGGCCCTGTCGCATATGCGCGAGACCGACACGGACGTGATCTTTGCCGATCAGGGCGTATCGGTCGTCTTCATGCGCGCCGATATGGAAACCTTCGACGACATGACCGTCCTCGTCTGAGGCTCCGGCCCCCCGCTACCCCCCAAGTCACAGCGCCGCCGCGGCACGCTCTGCGCGGCCGGTCGCGTGTCGCGATCTCGCGATCGCGGCCACCCGGCGGCGGGAAAAATGCCCCTGCCCGCGCTTAGATCTGGCGCGAACGGATCGCCTTGGTCTACTGATATCCTGTTTGATCATTTCCGCATTTTCGGGAGGAAAATATGTTAACACTTGATGACGCGCCCTTTGCTCTCGGCGCGGCAGGGGTCGGCGGCGCGCAGGGCGAGGCCGTGCTGCTGAACAACGGCGATCTCTTCGTGGTCTGGACCAATACCGTCAGCGATCTCTTCCCCGGTCCGGGAAGCGACGTTTCGGCCACGGCGGTTCTGGGGCGGGTCTTTGCCCCCGACGGCAGCCCGCGCGGCGACGCCTTCCAGGTCAACACCACCGAACTCTTCTACCAGCAGGATCCCGAGGTCACCGTGCTGAACAACGGCAATGTGGTGATTGCCTGGACCGACATGCCGTTCGGCAGCACCGGCACCGATGCGCGGGCGCGTATCTTCTCCCCCGCCGGCGCGGCGGTGAGCGACGAGATCCTGCTCGCCACCACCATGGACGGCGAACAGCGCATCCCGCAGATCGCCGCCACCCCCGATGGCGGTTTCCTGGCGATCTGGAACGACGACCGCGCCGAGAATTTCGGCCGCTATTTCAACGCCGACGGCTCCCCCGTGGACGATGATTTCAACGTCGCCTCCTTCTTCGGCGAACGGCTCTCTTCGCTGGTTGTGCTCGACAACGGCCATATCCGCTATGTCTCGGATGTGGACCTGTGGAAAAGCGACGGCACGATCAGCAGATACAGCGCGGCCAGCCCCGGCGCGCTGAACGCGACCAGCGTCAGCAACCAGGACACCTACTACGCCCAGCAGTTCGAAACCGCGATGGCCAAGATGACCGGTGACCGCTACGCCACCGTCGGCGTGGTCTCCGGCCCGGACGGCTATCAGGTGGTGGCGCGGGTGCAGGACGCCTCGAATTACGACAATTACGACTCGCCCCCCGGTAGCACGATCCGCAATATCGCGGTCAGCCAGACCCCTTTCACCATCGACGCGCAAAACAATGTGCATGTGGATGTCACCGGGCTGGCCTCGGGCGGCTTTGCGGTGACCTGGGCGCAATTCGTGGGCGACGGGCTGCTCACCCGGCTGGAGATCCGGGTGCGTGCCTTCGCCGCCGACCTGAGCCCGCTGGGCGACGAGGCCGTCCTCTATCCCGAAACCTCCGGCGCCCAGGCACATCCCTTCGTCGTCGAAATGGCCGACGGGCGGCTCTTTGTCGGCTGGAACGACACCGGCATGAGCGTCAGCTCCGTACCCTCGGAGCTGGTCGGCCAGTTCCTGACGGTGGGCGAGGGTGGCGGGACCGGCAACGGCCCCCATGGCATATTGCTGGAAGGCAGCGAGGATCCCGACCGTCTCTCCGGCAGCCTTTCCGCGGAGAGCCTTGACGGTCGTGGCGGGGACGACCTTCTTCTGGGGGACGGGTTCGACCCGAGCTATGCGCCGGAAGAGGCCGCGACGGTGTTCCGGCTGTATCAGGCGACCCTCGACCGCGCGCCCAACGCCTCCGGCCTCGCCAACTGGACGGAGCGGCTCTATACCGGCGAACGCAGCCTGTTGCAGGTCACCGACGGGTTCGTCAAAAGCCCGGAATTCCGCGCCACCTACGGCGCGCTCGACAATGAGGGCTTCGTCACCCTGCTCTATCGCAACGTGCTGGATCGCGACCCCGATGCCCAGGGGCTCGGCAACTGGACCGCGCGGCTCGACGACGGCATGTCCCGCGCCCAGGTGGTGCGCGGCTTCGCCCAGAGCGGCGAGTTCACCGACAGCACCGCCGCCGACGCCCGCGCCTTCGGCGAGGCCAGCTCGCAGGCGGGCTGGAGCGACGATGTCTACCGGCTCTACCGCGCGACGCTCGACCGCGATCCCGATCTCAGGGGCTTCACCAACTGGACCGGCCGGCTGGCCGAGGGCGCCGATCCGGAAAGCGTGACCGACAGTTTCGTGCGCAGCCCGGAATTCCAGGCCACCTACGGCGCGCTCGACAATGAGGGCTTCGTCACCCTGCTCTATCGCAACGTGCTCGACCGCGACCCCGACGCCCAGGGGCTCGGCAACTGGACCGCGCGGCTCGACGACGGCATGTCCCGCGCCCAGGTGGTGCGCGGCTTCGCCCAGAGCGGCGAGTTCGTCGCCGGCACCGCCGACGACCTCAAGGACTGGATGCGCGGCCTCGACCACGGCGCCGGCGATGGCTATCACGACTGGCTGATCGGCGGCACCGGCGACAACACGCTGGCCGGCGGGCTCTTTGCGGATGTCTTCGAGTTCGCGCAGGACGAGGGCGGCAGCCACCGGGTGCTGGATCTGGAGGCCTGGGATTACCTGATGCTGGACGGGTTCGGCTACGATAGCGCCGCCGATGCCCGCGCCCATATGACCCGGAGCGGCACCGATGTGGTCTTTGCCGACCAGGGCGTCGAGATCACCTTTGCCGACACCCGCCTGAACGAGATCGCCAACGACATGCTGCTGGTCTGACCGGCCCGGATCCGCATGCCGCAGGGGGCGCGGGGAACCGCGCCCTCTTGCCGGAGCTCAGCGCCAGCTGTCCTCGGCATAGCCGAACCAGCCGAATTCACGGTCATAGCTCCGCAGAACAACACCCGCCACATCCCGCGTATAGTAATCCCGGTAACCGTGTTCCTTGAACAGCCGCGGCCCGGATTTGAGCCGCGGCAGCGTCTCCTGCTCCAGATCCAGATCGCGGCACAGCACGGCATAATCCTGTTCCAGGGTCTCGTAGCGCAGATAGCGGTCGAGCGCCGGCTCCCCCGCCAGGCAATAGACGTTGCGGTCGTTGGGCAGTGCCGGCTTGACCAGCATCCAGTGGCGGAACACCTCGCGGGCAAAGGAGAACTCGCGCTCCGCGATCTCCTTGCGCAGGGTCGGGGCGCATTGCATCCAGAAATAGGAGACGACCTTGTCGAAGGGATTCCGGATCACGCAGAGCTTGGTGTAGCGCTCCCAGATCTCCGCGCCGATCTTCTGGCGGACCTGCGCGGCGGGCATGTGGTTGTAATACGCCTCCCCCTGCCCCGTGCCGCGCTTGCCGACGATGCCGTAATCCGAGACATGCTCGTCGGTGTCATGGGCGATCTGTGCCGCCGGCGGCTTGCAATAGGGTTCCAGCGCCACCTCGACCGACGTGCCGGCGGTCTTGATGGTCTTCATGTAGATGAATTTCTTTTCGTGGCTCAAAAGCATGCGGCCGCTCGGCTCCGTTCGGTCAAATCCGGTATCACTGCGATGGGCGCCATAGAGCAGGAGCCGCCGGCGCCGACAAGCGCCTTCATAAAAGCTCCGCGCGCCGAAGTCGATCCACAGCCGGCCGGGCAGGGTTTCCAAGCGCGGTGAAATGAACCTTTTGCTTGAATTCATTGAGGTTTACAGGTCTTCTCGGCGCTGGAGGAACATTCGGTTCCCGCCCCGGCGCCGGAGGAGGCCATACCGGGGGGAATGGCACTGCACACAGAAAAAGACGGACAGATACGAATGCTTTTAACATATTACGGCAATGAAAACGATTTTCTCGACGACGCCTTTTACAACAGCGACACCGACGGGTTCGAGCCGGATCTGATCAGCAGCACCAGCACCCGGATCGTGATCTCCAACCCGACGACCGGCTATCGCACCACCCTCATCGGCAGCGGCCTGAGCGCCGATCCCCAGATCGCCGGTACGCTGAGCCGTATTGAGATCCGCGACGATTCCGGCCGTCTGACGGCCACCATGACCGATATTGACTGGCCGCTGAACGAATTCGTCTCGGCGATGGACGAACTGATGTTCTTCGGGGAGGACGCCGCGCTCATGGCGCTGCTCGACCGGGCGCCGATCACCGTGGACGCCACCCCCTCGACGATGCGGAACTTCTTCTTCCTCGACAATGTCACCGCGCCGGTGACCTATCTCGGCGCCGACACGGCAGACGGGATCATCAGCGGCGACGGGAACGACCTGCTGCGCGGCGGCAACGGCAACGACTCTCTGCTGGGCATGTGGGGCGAAGACTCGCTCTACGGCGGCCCGGGCGACGATTACCTCATGCCCGGCGACAGCGATGTCGGCGTGGATTACGTGGATCCCGGCACCGGCGACGACGAAGTCGACACCGATCTGATGGAAGACGGTTTCCTCCAGGTCGCCCATGAGGACATGGTCGGCTCGGGCAACCGGCTGATCTTCGAAATCGACGGGCATGGCAACAGCGCCAGGATCACCAAGACCGGCGGCAACGGCGTCACCGAAATCATCGACCCGGTCACCGCGATGGAGGCCGACGGGCTGGGGCTGAACGGCACCGCCTCGAACGACAGGTTCGACCTCACCGTCAGCGATGACGGCTGGATGTCGGCAACCGGGGGCCGGGGGGACGACAGTTTCAATATCGGCGCCTCGGAGGGAACCGTCCGCCTCGACTACCGCGAGGACAATTCCGGCACCTCCGCCGCGCGGGGCATTCGGGTCAATCTCGAAACCGGCATCGTTTCGGAGGACGGGTTCGGCGGCACGGATACGATCGTCCGGGCCACGACGCTCGACGGGCAGACGGGGGAAAGCTATGTGCCCGGCCGGCTGGAAATCCGGGGCACCGCACATACCGACATCCTGACCGGCAGCGCCGATATGGAGCGTTTCATTCCGCTGAGCGGCAATGACACGGTCGATGGCGGCGCCGGCTGGGACATGCTGCGCTACGATCAGCATGGCGCCAGCACCGCGGTGACGGTGGATCTGGCCGACGGCACCGCCACCGGGGCCTGGCGCGAAGAGAGCTTCAGCCAGACCGTCAGCAATATCGAATCCGTGCGCGGCACCCGGGAATTCGGCGACCGTCTCTCCGGCAGCCTTTCCGCGGAGAGCCTTGACGGTCGTGGCGGGGACGACCTTCTTCTGGGGGACGGGTTCGACCCGAGCTATGCGCCGGAAGAGGCCGCGACGGTGTTCCGGCTGTATCAGGCGACCCTCGACCGCGCGCCCAACGCCTCCGGCCTCGCCAACTGGACGGAGCGGCTCTATACCGGCGAACGCAGCCTGTTGCAGGTCACCGACGGGTTCGTCAAAAGCCCGGAATTCCGCGCCACCTACGGCGCGCTCGACAATGAGGGCTTCGTCACCCTGCTCTATCGCAACGTGCTGGATCGCGACCCCGATGCCCAGGGGCTCGGCAACTGGACCGCGCGGCTCGACGACGGCATGTCCCGCGCCCAGGTGGTGCGCGGCTTCGCCCAGAGCGGCGAGTTCACCGACAGCACCGCCGCCGACGCCCGCGCCTTCGGCGAGGCCAGCTCGCAGGCGGGCTGGAGCGACGATGTCTACCGGCTCTACCGCGCGACGCTCGACCGCGATCCCGATCTCAGGGGCTTCACCAACTGGACCGGCCGGCTGGCCGAGGGCGCCGATCCGGAAAGCGTGACCGACAGTTTCGTGCGCAGCCCGGAATTCCAGGCCACCTACGGCGCGCTCGACAATGAGGGCTTCGTCACCCTGCTCTATCGCAACGTGCTCGACCGCGACCCCGACGCCCAGGGGCTCGGCAACTGGACCGCGCGGCTCGACGACGGCATGTCCCGCGCCCAGGTGGTGCGCGGCTTCGCCCAGAGCGGCGAGTTCGTCGCCGGCACCGCCGACGACCTCAAGGACTGGATGCGCGGCCTCGACCACGGCGCCGGCGATGGCTATCACGACTGGCTGATCGGCGGCACCGGCGACAACACGCTGGCCGGCGGGCTCTTTGCGGATGTCTTCGAGTTCGCGCAGGACGAGGGCGGCAGCCACCGGGTGCTGGATCTGGAGGCCTGGGATTACCTGATGCTGGACGGGTTCGGCTACGATAGCGCCGCCGATGCCCGCGCCCATATGACCCGGAGCGGCACCGATGTGGTCTTTGCCGACCAGGGTGTCGAGATCACCTTTGCCGACACCCGCCTGAACGAGATCGCCGACGACATGCTGCTGGTCTGACCGGTCGCCTCAGCGCAGGAACATGCGCCGGGCGTTTTCGTAAAGGATGCGGTCGAGCCGGGTGAGGTGATCGAGCCGCGCGTCGATCTCGGGGGTGATCTCCTCGGGCTCGACCCGCTCCGATCCCTCGGTCAGGCCGAACTCCTTAGAGGAGCGCGCCCAGGGCAGCGGGTCGGGCAGCGGCACCGACAGACGCTGGCAGACTTCGGTGAAGAGCCCGGGCATATCCTCGACAAAGCCCACCGTGTCGATGGTCAGCAGGTTGCGCATCGCCACCCGCAGCGCCTCGCCATCGTTCAGCAGGAGCTGGCCGCGCTGGCCGGACCAGCTGTGGCCGAGCAGCGTGCGCACATAGGTGTTGTTGATGCTGCCCGGGATGCCATGGGCCTGGGTCTTGAGGAATTCCAGCAGCCCCAGCTGCTTGGCCAACCGCGGCCCGGCGAGATTGAGCTTTTCGATGGTCTCGTCGCTATGCGAGCGCCAGAAATAATAGAGCGAGATGATCCGCGCCTTCGGCTCGCGCATGATGGTGATCGTATAGAGCGGCCCGGGCAGGCTCTGTAACGTCGCGAAATCCATATGGGCCGAGAAATACCGATACGCCGCCAGCTGCTCCGGGCTGAACCGGCCGAAGGAGCGGAACCTTTCGGGGCAGATATCGGGCGCCGGAAAGTGCGTGCTCAGAAAATCGTGCAGCGAGGTGCCCCCGGTCTTGGGGATATGAAACAATGCGACCCGCAAATCGAACCTCTCAGAATGTCTCCCGCCCGCCGAAGCGGGCGGGGGAGAGGGTTAGAACATCACCGCCGCACTGTCCATACGGGGCGCACGCCCGGTCTTACGACAGGTTGTAGCGCACCCGGTCCATTTCGCTCATCTTCGTATCGACGAAGGTGATGGTCTGGCCGCGATGGCTGAAGACCACATCGTTGCCCGAGCGGCTCATACGCGCCATGGCATCCGAAGGCGTTTCGAACCCGAAGCCGGACAGTTGCAGCTCGTCCCAGGGTTCGAAGCCGTGGATCACATCGTTGCCCGTCTGATCGGCGCGGAACACGAAGATGTCGGCGCCGAAGCCGCCATTCGCCGTATCGTTGCCGGCGCCGCCCTCGATCACGTCGGTCCAGAGCAGGTTCGCCGAGCGCATGAAGTAATCCATCGCCGCTTCGGTGTTGTTCTTGTACTCGGTGGATTCCGAGAAGCCGAGCACCACCTGCGCCCGGGTCATGACGCCATCCTCGAGCCGGGTCGCCCAGTTCTCCAGCCCCTTGGCGTCGGGATCGCGGCCCAGCACGTTCTGATAGAGCAGCGTGACGAAGCCCTCGTCGTCGAGATCGCCATAGGTGCGCTGGAACTCGGCGCTGTTGACGAAGTTGCCGGCAACCCCCTGCAACGACCGGTTCATCACATTGCCCACGTTGTTCTCGAAGCCCCTGGCGTCGGGGGTCCGCCCGAGGGTTGCGCCATAGAGTCGGAAGACCTGTTCGGCCGCGGTCTTGTCGGGGTTGGTATCCTCGACCCGATTGCCCTCGTCGTAGATCACGCTGTTGCCGTCGCCGGCGCGCAGGGTGTTGGCGTCGTCTGCATCGCCCACGATCACCGCCTCATCCTGGGCCGCACCGTAGCTGCTGTCGGCCCGGATGCCGTAGGAGCTGGCGAGGTTGGCGAATTCCTGGCTGCCGATAAAGCCTTCCAGCACGTCGGCGCGGCTCATGCCGCCATCGAGTCGCGCGGTCCAGTTCTCCAGCCCCTTGGCATTGGGCTCGCGGTCGAAGAAGGCATGATAGAGCGTCTCGACGAATTCCATGTTGGAGGTCCGCCGGCCGGTGAATTCCGGGCTGAAGATGAAGCCGCGCGCCACATCGGCGCCGGTGCGCACCCCGGCATAGAGCCGGTCCGTCCAGTTGTTGCTGCCCGAGGGATCCGCGTCGCGGCCGAGGATCGTCTCATAGAAGCGGTCGACGAAATCGCGGATATAGTTGAGCGACTGGTTGCCCTGATAGGCTGCGGTCCGGAACGTGTCGGACTGCACCTCGAAGGGGTTCTCGAAGCGGAAGACCACCGCCTGTTCGCCGTCGAGCGTGCCGCCGGAGATCAGGTCGAGCGCGCCGTCGTCGTCGACATCCTTGACCAGGGGCGAGCCGGCATAGGTGTTGAACACCCGCTCGGCCTCGTCATGGCCGGCGACCTGCTTGCCGTTGCTGTTGAGCGCCAGCATCTGGTTGCCGATCGAGACCAGGATCTCGAGCTTGCCGTCGTTATTGATGTCGACTGCCACGGGCGAGCGCACGATCTGTAGGCTGCCGGTGTCGTCGCTGCCCACGGGCATCGGCTTGGTCGCGAAGAGCTGCACGCCGCCGGCATTCCACGCATGCACGAAGCCGTCGGTCGTGACCGCGATGATCTCCGAGCTGCCATTGCCGTCGAGATCGGCGATAAGCGGCGCCGCCAGCACCCGGCCGTGGGTCGCGCGTTCGAACCGCAGCGAGCCGTCGGCGTTCCAGACCTTGATGTACTGGCCGCGCTCGTCCTTGAAGTAATCGCCGGTGCCCTGCACGATCTCGACGGTGCCGTCCCGGTCGAGATCCACGATCTGCGGCGAGCTCCAGAGCGACTGCTCTTCGAACTTGCCGCGGAAACTGGCCGAGGTGGTCTCGCCGATCTGGTCCGCCCAGCCCGGTACGTTGGGAATGCCGTAATTGGACAGCACCTGCAAAAGCCCGCCCTGGGTGTCGATGCCGGCCTGCGCGTTGGCGGAGATGTCCGACGCCACCACCAGTTCGTAGAGCCCGTCATTGTCCACATCGGCCAGGTTCGGAACCGCCCCGGCGGTGTCGTGCAGGTTGGCCTCACGTTCCAGCGCGCCGGTCCGGCCGTCGAGGACGTAGAGATAGTGATCCCATGAGGTGATGATCACCTCGCGTACCCCGTCCGCATCGATGTCGAAGACCCGCGGCGCGGCATAAAGCCCTTCGGAGCGGCCATCGTCGCCAAAGCTGTCGCGGGTCTGGAAGAACCACTTGACCGACCCGTCGGCGTTCAGCGCATAGACCCCGCCCATGTCGCCGGGCTGGCCGATCACGCCGAACTCGTCGCGGCCGTTATCGGCGCCCACGCCGACGACGATATCCATCGAGCCGTCATCGTCGAGATCGGAGAAGGTGGGGGCGGTGCTGACCGAGCTGGTCTGATAGGTTTTGCCGGTCGCCACATCCACGCCCGGGCTGGCGGCGAAGGTCTGCGACCAGATCACCCGGCCGTCGGGCTTCATCGCGATGAAGCCCGCGGGGCGCACCTCGTTGCCCTCGGAGTCGATGCTCTTGCTGGTGCCCACGAAGATCTCGTCGCGGCCGTCCTTGTCGATATCGTAGGCCGCCACCGAGGAGGCCCGGATCGGACCGAAATCCAGCGCTTTCGCCCAGGTGCCTTCCGGCAGATCCAGATCGAGCTGGTATTCCATGGTCAGCCCGTTGGGCGTGCCGGCCGCGTAGCGGGCCCAGTTGACGCGCAGGTAATAGGTGCCCTCGGTCAGGGCGGTGTAGGAGAAGGCCTCGACCGGCCCGTCGGCGAGGTTGGCGCGCAGTCCGGTCCCCTCGGAATCGTAGAGGATCATGTTGAGATCCTGCACGCTGCCATCCGCCAGCTCCTGGGCGGTCATCATGAATTCCATCAGGCCCGGGCCGGTCTCGATCCGGTACCAGTCCACATCGGTGCCGCTGACCCTGTAGCTGCCGGTCTCGACCAGGTCGGCGGCGGCGCGGGTGTCGTTGCCATCGGTGGGCTGCTCTTCGGGCAGGTCCAGCTCGAGCTCGTAATCCAGGGTGAAGCCGTTCGGCGCGCCGCCGGGATAGAGCGCCGACAGAACCCGCAGGTAATAGGTGCCGTCGGTCGGTGCGATGTAGCTCAGCGACTCGCTCGTGGCATTGCCCTGCCCCGCGCGCACCGCGTTGCCGGCGGCATCGAAGAGCGCGATATTGAGGTTCTGCATCTCGCCGTTCGCCTGCGGCAGCGTGTTCATCGTGACGTTGATCTCGCCCGACAGGCTGTCGAAACGGTACCAGTCCACATCGGTGCCGCTATGGGTCGTGGTGCCCGCGGCCAGCAGCTCGGCGGTGGCCTGCGTGTCGTTGCCGTCGGAGACCTGCTCCTCGGGCAGGTCCAGCTCGAGCTCGTAATCCAGGGTGAAGCCGTTCGGCGCGCCGTCGGGATAGAGCGCGGACAGCACCCGCAGGTAATAGGTGCCCTCGGTCGCGACGAGATGGCTCAGCGACTCGCTCGTGGCGTCGCCCTGCCCCGCGCGCACCGCGTTGCCGGCGGCATCGAAGAGCGCGATATTGAGGTTCTGCATCTCGCCGTTCGCCTGCGGCAGCGTGTTCATCGTGACGTTGATCTCGCCCGACAGGCTGTCGAAACGGTACCAGTCCACATCGGTGCCGCTATGGGTCGTGGTGCCC
>NZ_JAEKIS010000022.1 GCF_017311415.1 Salipiger abyssi
TTTGCGCCGAACGACTGGCAGGTCGGTCAGACGGGCAAGGTCGTGGCGCCGGATCTGTATATTGCGTGCGGGATTTCCGGGGCGATTCAGCACCTTGCGGGGATGAAGGACAGCAAGGTCATCGTCGCGATCAACAAGGACGAAGAGGCGCCGATCTTCCAGGTCGCCGATTACGGCCTCGTTGCCGACCTGTTCCAGGCGGTGCCGGAACTGACCGAAAAGCTCTGAGCGCGAGGGGTGGGCAGCATTGCCCACCCTACGACGCGGCGCGCTGAAAGATGTCTCTCTGGCACGATTATTGCGTCGTTTTACCCTGTGACAGAATTAGGTGACAGAAAATGCGAACACATGAGCAAGATTCAGAAACGCATGATGCGGTGCCCGGTTACGCTCTGCCCCGGGTCAAGACCGGGTCGGCGTTCGGCTTTTTGTCCGGTGTTCGCGTCGTCGATCTGACGACCTCGGTTGCGGGCCCCTACGGCACCATGCTGCTGTCGGATTTCGGCGCCGATGTGATCAAGGTCGAACGCGCGAGCGGCGACGACGCACGGCAATGGGGGCCGCCGTTTCTCGACGGGCAGGCGCTGTGGTTCACCGCCGTCAACCGCAACAAGAAAAGCGTCGTCATGGACCTGCGCAGCGACGAGGGCCGCGCGGCGCTGATGAAGCTGGTCTCGGAGGCGGATGTCTTTGTGACCAACCAGCCGCCCGATGTGCAGCGCAAGCTGAAGCTCGATTACGCGCACATGAAAGAGGCGCGCGAGGATCTGATCTTTGTCTCGATCACCGGCTTCGGGCTGAGCGGGCCGCGCGCCGAGCTGACCTGCTACGACCTCATTGCCGAGGGTTATTCCGGGATCATGGATATCACCGGCGCGGGCGAGGGTGCGCCGCAGAAGATCGGTGCGCCGGCGGCGGATATGCTGGCAGGTCAGGATGCGGCGATGGCGACGATGGCGGCGCTGATGGACCGTCAGCGCACGGGCCAGGGCCACAAGATCGACATCAGCCTTGTCGAGAGCATGACGCGCTTTCTGACCTGCCGGATTTCGTCCTATCTGGGCTCCGGCGAGGTGCCGGTGCGCTCGGGCGGAACGGATAGCGTGATCGCGATCTATCAGCCCTTCGATACGGCGGATCTGCCGATCAATCTCGGGCTCGGTTCGGATGCGATCTGGGCGCGGTTCTGGAGCGCGATGGGCGATGTGGAGTACGGGCAGCGCCCGGAATTCGCCAGCAATGCGCTGCGGCGCGAGAACCGGGCCGAGATCGTCGGGCGGATTCAGGAGATCCTCAAGACCCGCCCGCGCGCGGACTGGCTGGAGGTGTTCGCCTCTTCGCGCATCCCCGCCGGGCCGATCAACCGCGTGGACGAGGTGGCCGGCGATGCCGAATTGCAGGCGCGCGGGCTGTTCTTTGCGCTGGAGGATGGCGAGGGGCGGGTGGTTCCGCAGATCGGTCTGGGCATCCAGATCGACGATGCGCCCTGCATCCCGCGCGGTCTGCCGCCGCTGCTGGGCGAGCATAACGACGAGATCCTCGGAGAATAGCGGATCTATGCGGTCGGGCTTGTGGGCGGTGGGCAGATTGCCCACCCTACATACTCGGCCGCGTTCGTAGGGTGGGAAATCTGCCCACCGTTCCGCACGCAAAAAGGGCGGGCCCGAAGGCCCGCCCTGCTGAATCGTCTCACTGTTCAGGCGTTCAGTTCATGCCGTAGCTCGTCGGGTCGATCCTGGAAAAGATCTCGTCCTCATAGAGCTTTGCGAGCGTGTCCACATCCTTGACATCCCTGGTCAGGCCCTTCCACTTCTCGACCAGCGCGCTGACCTTGGCGACCTTTTCGGCAGCGTTCTCCACCCCGTAATTCTCGGTGAAAAGCTCGGCGATCACCGCGGTATCGTCGGCGACGAAGGCCTCGGTCGCCTCGGTCAGTTCCGGCCCGGACTCGATGATCTCGATGCCCTCTTCGCGCGCCGTCTCCAGCGCCTCCATCGGGCGGACATAATAGTTATAGCTCAGCTCGGCGCTGTTATAGGCCGCCGCTTTCAGCATCGCGACGCGCTCCTCCTCAGACAGCCCGCGCCAGGCGTCGATATTGATGTTCGCCGCGCCGACACCGACAAAGAGCCCGCCGGGCACGCCCAGGGTCACGTATTTCGTCACGTCCATGAGTTGCAGGTCGAGCAGGTCGGCGGGGTGCACCACGGTGCAGTCGACCACACCCTGGCTCAGCGCCTCATAGGTCTCGTTGGCCGAGATGCTGACGCGGGTGGCGCCCATGGCTTCGGCCCAACGGCCCCAGTTGGCCGAGGCCACACGCAGCTTTTTCCCCGCGAGGTCCGAGACCTGCCGGATCGGTGTGGTGCAGAGCAGCGCGTAATCGTGGGTCGAGATGCTGCCCAGGTAAATCTGCCGTTCGCGGGCGAACTCGGCCGCGCATTCGGGGCATTCCAGCATGATGTATTCGGTGAGCGCCCCGGTCATGGCAAAGCCCGGCGCGTCGATGCGGTCTCCGACGGTGGAGAGCATGTTGAGATCGGCGCCGAGGTTGCTGTTGGCATATTCCGCCGGGTGATAGGGCATGATGACATAGCCCATGTCCACGATATGGTCACGCAGGCCCGGACCTGTCTGTTTCAGATCCAGCAGCGACAGAGGATAGAGCTTGATGCCCGGGCCGCCGTTCTCGGCGACCTTGGCCACGAATTTCTCGAGGCTCTGCACCACCGTGCTGCCCGATGGGAAGCCGACCGCAAAGGTCAGATCCTTGGCCGAGGCCATGCCGCCCGCCGACAGGAGCGCCGCGAGGCAGCTTCCGGTGAGCAGTTTCCTGAGTGTCTTCTTCATCTTGTACTCCTCCCTGTGATGAAAAAATGCCCCTGTGGATCAGGGCACCAGAACCGCGCGGCCGACGATGCGGCCCTCCTCCAGCGCGTGCATGGCGTCATTCGCTTCGTCGAGCGGATAGGTGGTTGTCTGGAGTGGCGGCACCTTGCCCGCGCGCGCGAGGTCGATCAGCTCCTGAAACTCGGGCAGGCTGCCGACGACAGAGCCGATGATGCTCACCGCCTTGAGCGGGATGAGCGGCAGCGGCCAGTCGGAGGCGCCGCCGAAGAGCCGGACCAGGATCACCTTGCCGCCCTTGCCGACCAGATCGAAACTCATGCTGGCGGTGGCGGGTGCGGCGACGAAGTCGATCACCGAGGGGATGGTGGCGCCGCAGGCGGTCTGGATCTGCGCCATGGCGTCCTCGGCGGTGCCGTCGATCACACGGCCGGCGCCGGCGGTCAGCGCGGCCTCGCGCTTGGCCGGGTCGATATCGACCACCACGGGGGGCAGCCCACCCAGCGCCTTCACCAGCCCGATGCACATCAGCCCCAGCCCGCCGGCGCCGATGATCACCAGCGGCACTTCGGCGATGGTCTCCTGCACCTTTTTCAGCGCGGAAAACGAGGTCAGCCCGGAACAGGCGAGCGGCGCCGCAATCGCCGGGTCGAGATCGCCGATATCGAAGAGATAGCGCGGATGCGCCAGCCGGATCATGCTGGCAAAGCCGCCATCCGCGTGAAAGCCGAGATTGCGCGGGCTGGGGCAGAAATTCTCCCGCCCCTCCAGGCAGACCCGGCATTTGCCGCAGCCCTGCCAGGGATAGACCACATAGTTGCGCGCCGGATCGAGATGCTGCGCCTCGGGCCCTGCGGCCTCGATCCGGCCCGCGATCTCGTGGCCGAGCACCACCGGAAGCTCCAGCCCGCGGCTGGCGAAATTCAGTTTGCGGCCGTGACCGAGATCGTATTCGCCGCTATGGATATGGAGATCGCTGTGACACAGCCCCGCCGCGGTGATCCGCAGCAGAACCTCGCTGCCCGTGGGCGCCGGATCGTCGCGGGTTTCATGGACAAGGGGCTGTCCGAAATGCTGCATGCATTCGCAGTACATTTTCTCTCCCATAGTACAAATTGACTTTACATTTGTGGCTCGCAAACCCCGTGCCAAGGTGGAAATGTAAAGTTGCGTGCCGGGATCGGTGCGGATTTCAGCACTTCCGCTGCGTCGGATGCCGGGGCGCGGCCTCTGCGCTGGCACGGCTATTGCGTATCCGCTGTCAGAGCCCGGCGCTGTGCGGCAGCGCCATCTAAGGTGAAGAAACCGCAGGCAAACTGTCGCCATCTGGCCAATCCGGCCCGGCTGGCGTTTGTTGCGACTGCGGGCAAAACGAGATGACGGGCGCCGCCGGCGCGGCCCGAGACCAAGGAGCGAAGACCATGAGCTTTAGCCAGATCCTGTTTGAGGAAGACGGGCCGATCGCCAAGATCACGCTGAACCGACCGGAAAACGGCAATATGTTCACCGAGACCATGTGCCACGAGATCCGCGACTGCATCGAGGGCATCCGCCGCGAGACGCGCACCCGCGTGGTGGTGCTGACCGGCGCGGGCGACCGGTTCTTCTGCATCGGCGGCCAGAAGGACGGGATGGAAAAGACCAATCTCTACGCCGGCACGCTGCCGGTGCTGGAGATGTACGAGGCCATCGACAAGCTGCAAAAGCCGGTCGTGGCGAGCGTCAACGGCTTTGCCGTGGGCGGCGGCAACGTGCTTCAGGTGGTCTGCGACGTGACCATCGCCAAGGAAAGTGCGGTCTTCCGTCAGGTCGGCCCGATGATGGGCTCTTTCGATGCGGGCTACGGCACCTGGTATCTGGAGGACCTGGTGGGCAAGAAGCGCGCCAAGGAAATCTGGTACTGCAACAAGAAGATGAGTGCCGCCGAGGCGAAAGAGATCGGCATGATCAACCGCGTCGTGCCGGACGATCAGCTCGAAGAGAAGACCCGCGAATTCGCCCTGGAGATCGCCGAGCGCGGCTCTTTCGCGCTGGCCGCGATCAAGGGCGCCTTCAATGCGCGCCATGGCGGCGTGGGCGGGCTCAGCCGGGTCACTCACGATCTGCTGCTGACGCAGTATCTCGGCAGCGAGGAGCACAAGGAGCTGAACGAAAGCTTCAACTCCCGCAAATCGCCCGACCCCACCAAGTTCGGCCATTGAGGTGACGTCATGCGACCGTTTCTGACGCTTCACGATCCTTCGGCGGCCCGGCAATATTACGATGCGGGGCTTTGGCAGGACGAGACCTTCTACCAGCAGCTCGCGCAGCACGCCGAGACCAACCCCGACGGCGTGGCACTGCGCGACGGTCGCGATACGCTCGACTGGCAGAGCCTGAAGGCGCGCAGCGATGCCATGGCCGACGATCTGGTCGAAAAGGGCCTTGTGGCGGGCGACCGTATCTCGATCTGGATGTCGAACCGGGTTGAGGTGGTGATCGCCTTCCTCGCCTGTTCGCGCGAAGGCATCGCCTGCAACCCCTCGCTGCACCGCAGCTATACCTGCGCCGAGATCGTCGATCTGCTGACCGAGCTCGGCGCCAAGGCGCTGGTCACCGAAGACGGCTGGGGCGCCGACCGCAAGGCGCAGGATTTCGACGCGATGATCGCCGGGCTGCCCTTTCTGCGGAAGGTCTACACGCCGAAGAATTTCCCGCAGCATATCACCCAGCTCAACCGGCAGCCGCATGCCAACCCTGACAGCATCGCCTATCTGGCCTTTACCTCGGGCACCACGGGCAAGCCGAAATGCGTCATGCATTCCTGCAATACGCTGCTGGCCAATGCCCGCGATCTGGCGCGCGACTGGGCGCTGGATGAGCACAGCGTCATCCTGACGCTCAGCCCGTTCTCGCATCACATCGCCTGGGTTGCGCTGGGGCAGTGGCTGGTCTGCGGCGGGCAGCTCGTCATGGACGATCCGCCCGAGGGCATGAGCCGGCTCGACTGGATCGTCGAGACCGGCGCCACCTATGTGCTGGGCGTGCCGACCCATGCGATGGACATTCTCGCCGAGCAGAAAAAGCGCGGCATGTCGCGGATCGGACAGGTGCAGACCTTCTATATGGCGGGCTCGCCGATCCCCGAGGTGGTGGCGCAGAACTTTGTCGATCAGGGCATCGCGCCGCAGAACATCTACGGCATGACCGAATGTTCCTCGCATCAATACACCCATCCGAACGACAGCAAGGATGTGTGGATCTCGACCTGCGGACGCGGCGGGCCGGCCTATGAGGTCAAGATCTGGGATCCCGAAAACCCCGACAAGGAACTGCCACAGGGCCAGTCCGGCGAGATCGGCGGGCGCGGGGCGGCGATGATGCTGGGCTATTTCGCCAATCAGGCGGCGACGGAAAAGACCTTCAATGCGCATGGCTATCTGCTGTCGGGCGATCTCGGCTCCTTTGACGCGCATGGCAATCTGCGCATCGACGGGCGGGTGAAGGATCTGATCATTCGCGGCGGGCACAATATCTATCCCTCGCGCATCGAGTCGCTGACGCTGACCCATTCCCGCGTCGAGAAGGCCGCCGCTTTCGGCGTGCCCGACGAGCGGCTGGGCGAAAAGGTCTGCCTCGCGGTGATCGGCGAGGTCGAGGCGCGCGAGATGCTGCATCACCTCGCCCGGGAGGGGCTGTCGAAATTCGACATGCCCGAGTGGTTCCTCGCGCTGCCCGAGCTGCCGCTGACCGCCAGCGGCAAGATCCTCAAGCGCGAGCTGACCGAGATGGTGAAGCGCGGCGAGATCTCTCCCGAACCCGTGCGCTACGTCGAAGAAAAGGCCTGACACATGTCCGTTGTTGACCTCACCCGGAACGGCGACTGCGCCGTTCTGACCCTGAACCGCCCCGAGGCGCTCAATGCGCTGAGCTTCGCGATCATCCGCGACATCGGCGCCGCCTTTGACGAGGTGGCTGCGATGGAGGGAGTGCGCGCGCTGCTGATCACCGGCGCGGGCGAGAAATCCTTCTGCGCCGGTGCCGACATCAAGGAGCTGCGCAACCGCCCGCTGATGGACCAACTGCGCGGCGCCGAGCTGGGGCAGAGCGTATTCGCCAGGCTCGACACGCTGCCGGTGCCCTCGGTGGCGCTGGTCAATGGCTATGCGTTTGGCGGCGGCTCGGAACTGGCGCTGGCTTGCACCTTCCGGCTGGCCTCGGAGAACGCGGTGTTCGGCCTGCCCGAGATCAAGCTGGGGCTCATCCCCGGCTATGGCGGCACCCAACGCCTGCCGCGCCTCATCGGCGAGGGACGGGCGCTGGAAATCATCATGACCGGGCGCAACGTCAAGGCCGACGAGGCCGAGCGCATCGGCCTGGTCAATGCCGTGGTCGAAGGTGACCTGATGCAGGCGGGGCTGGAATTTGCCGGCAAGTTCACCCGCTACAGCCTGCCGGCGCTCGGCTTTGCCCGCAGCGCCGTTCAGCGCGCCGCCGACTTGCCGCTGGCCGAGGGGCTGCGCGTCGAGGCGGAGCTCTCGACGCTCGCCTACCGCACGCAGGACGCAGAGGAAGGCATGGCCGCCTTCGAAGAGAAACGCAAACCGGAGTTCAAGGATGGCTAAGGGACAGATCGTCGTAACCGGCGCCTCCAAGGGGATCGGCGCCTCCATCGCCGCCGAGCTGGAACGCCGCGGCTATCCCATCGTGTGCCTGTCGCGCTCGAGATCCGGCCCGGTAGGCCATCAGATCGCCTGTGACATGACCGACGAGGCGGGGGTGAAGGCCGCCTTCGAGGAGATCGCCGCGCGCGGCCCCATTGCGGGGCTGGTCAACAACGCGGGCGTGCATATCGGCGGGCCGATTGCCGGGCTGACGGTGGAGAGCTTCAACACCACCATCGCGCTCAACACCACCGCCGTCATGGTGGCGGCGCGCGAGGCCTATCCGCATCTGCGCGAAAGCGGCGGCACCATCGTCAATATCGGCTCGTTCTTCGACAAGATGGGCGTGCCCGACAACCTCGCCTATTGCGCTTCCAAGGCCGCTGTCGCGGCGATGACCCGCTGCATGGCGGTGGAATGGGCCAGCGACGGCATCCGCGTGATGACCGTGGCGCCGGGCTATATCGAGACCGACCTGAACCGCGAGTTCCTCGCGCGCGAGAAGGTCCAGAAATGGATGAAGAGCCGCATCCCCACCGGCGCCCCCGGCAAGCCCGAGGACGTGGCGAAACTGGTGGCCGCGCTCTTTGCCGAAGAGATCAACTTCCTGACCGGCGAGACCATCTACATCGACGGCGCACAAGGGATGAACCACTGATGAACATGTATGACCGCGTGCTCGGCACGCGCAAATGGGACGAGGACGAACAGGCGATCCTCGATCAGGTCCAGCGCATGACCGATGAGGTCATCGCGCCGAATGCCGAACATATCGACGCCACCGGCGAGTTCCCCTGGAAGAACGTCGAGGCGATCAACGCGCTGGGGCTGAACGCGGTGTTCGTGCCCGAGGAATACGGCGGCATGCCGATGCGCTTCCGGCTCTATCTGGAGATCGTGTCGATCATCTCGGAGGCCTGCGCCTCTACCGGGATCATCTATGCCACCAATTACCACGGCATGAAGCCGCTGATCGAATACGGCAGCGAAGAGCAGAAAGAGCGCCTCTTGCCCTGCATCGCCGAGGGCGGTCTGGGCGCGCTGGCGATCACCGAGCCCACCGCCGGCTCGGACGCCACCGGCATGAAGACCAGCTTTACCCCCGATGGCGACGACATCGTCATCAAGGGCGGCAAGTGCTTTATCTCGAACGGCGATGTGGCGGACCGGTATCTTGTGTTCGGCAAATGGTCGGAAATCGACGATCCGAAGAAATCCATCTCGGCGCTGATCCTTGAGAAGGGCACCGAGGGCTTCACCGTCGTCGGCAAGGAAAAGAAGATGGGCCATAACGGCTCTTCCACCTGCACGCTGGCCTTCGACGGCGCCCGCGTGCCGCGCGCCAACCTGCTCTGCGAGCCGGGCGACGGGCTGAAGATCCTGCTCGGCTCGCTGAACCGCTCGCGCCCCTCGGTGGCGGCGCATGCGCTGGGGGTCGCAAGGGCGGCCTTCAAGGACATGGTGGCCTATGGCAACGACCGTGTGCAGAGCCGCAAGAAGGTTCTGGAATTCCAGGGCAACCAGTTCACCCTGGCCGATCTCGCGGGCGAGCTGCTGATGGTCGAGAAATGGCTCGATTACGTGGCCGATCTGGTCGAGGCCGGAGAGAGCGATTTCGGCATGGAGGCCTCGCTGGCCAAGCTGCGCGCCTCGGATCTCGCCATGAAGATGACCACGGAATGCGTGCAGTTCCACGGTGGCTACGGCTATTGCCGCGACTACCGTGCGGAACGGCTGATGCGGGACGCCAAGATCACCCAGATCTGGGAAGGGACCAACCAGGTCCACCGCCAACTCATCGGACGGAGTTTCATCACAAAATGACCGGTATCAAGAAAGTCGCCATCTGCGGGGCAGGGGGCACCATGGGCGCGGGCATCGCCATCGTCGCGGCGCGCGGCGGGTACGAGACCGTCTGTTTCGACATGTCCGCCGATGCGCTGGCCCGCCAGCGCGCCGCCGCCGACAAGTTTTTCGGCAAATCCGTCGACAAGGGCCGGATGAGCGCCGAGGATAAAGAGGCCACCATGGCCCGCATGTCCGACAGCACCGACCTGAACGAGCTGGCCGATTGCGACCTGATCATCGAGGCGATCTTCGAGGATCTGGGCGTCAAGAAAGAGCTCTTCGGCAAGCTGAACGAGATCTGCAAGCCCGAGACCATCTTTGCGTCGAACACCTCCACCCTCTCGATCACCGAGATCGCCGGCGGGTCCGGCCGTGACGACAAGGTGGTGGGCATGCATTTCTGCCTGCCCGCGCAGGTGATGAAGCTCATTGAGATGTCGCGCGGCATCAACACCTCGGACGAGACCTTTAGTACCGCCTGGGCTTGGACCGAGAGTTGCAAACAGATCCCGGTGGAAACCCAGGACAAGCCGGGTTTCATCCTCAACGCGCTGCTGGTGCCGTTCAACAACGACGTGATCCGCGCCATCGAGGCGGGGCTTTGCACGCCCGAGGACCTCGACATCGCGATCAAGTCCGGGCTCGGCTACAAGATGGGGCCCTGCACGCTGCTCGACCTCATCGGGCTGGATACGCAGGTGCGTCTGGGCGAGGCGTTCTATCCGATCACGCTCGACAAGCGCGCCGCCGTGCCGCCGCTCTGCCGGCGGATGGTCGCGGCGGGGCGTCTCGGTAACAAGTCGGGCTCCGGCCTGCTGACCGGGCTGACCTCCGAGAAAGCCACCGAGGCGCCGGGCTATGCCATTGTCGGCACCGGCGAAAGCCGCTCCTTCCCGGCGGGCGACGCGTTCCTGTCGGGCGGTGCCGAGGGCGCGCCGGTGACGATCCACCTTGGCGGCGGCTTTGCGCCCGACGACAGCAAGACCGCCGTGCTGGTCGAGCTCGATACCGAATGTCTGGGCGTGCATACCGGCGAGGATCTGGGCCGCGAAGGCTCCAACGCCGTGGGCTTTGCCCGCTACCGCAACGGCAATGACGCGCCGTCGAACCTGATCGAGCTGGTGAAACAGCCCAATACCGACCCGCAGGCGCTCGCCGCCGCGCGCGCGGTGTTCGAGGTGGCGGGCTTTGACGTGGTGGTCTGCGCCGACCAGCCGGGCCGCATCATCGACCGGCTTGTCCGCCCCAAATACAACGACGCGCTGCGCTTTCTCGACGAGGGGCTGGCGACGGCGGAGGACATGGACAAGACCTGCTGCATGGGGCTCGGCTATCCCGACGGGCCGCTGGAGCGGGTCCAGCGTGGCGGGCTTGGGCGCCACTATGACGTGACCACCGCCTTGCAGGAAATGTCCGGCCAGCCCGGCTATGCGCCTGCGCGTGCCGCCGTGGTTGCCAAAGCGCGGGGCTGAGCCATGAAAGGCGCGTTGAGCGGTATCCGTGTGCTGGATTTCTCGACCCTGCTGCCGGGGCCGATGGCGACCCTCATTCTGGCGGAAGCCGGGGCCGAGGTGATCAAGGTCGAGCGCCCGGGGCGCGGCGAAGAGATGCGCAGCTATGTGCCGAAATGGGGCGGCAGCGACAGCTCCAACTTTCACCTGCTGAACCGGGGCAAGAAGAGCATCGCGCTGGATCTCAAGGATCCGGCGGAGCGCGCCCGGCTGGTGCCGCTCATCGAGAGCGCCGATATCGTGATGGAGCAGTTCCGGCCGGGCGTCATGGCGCGGCTGGGCCTGTCCTACGAGGATATGAAAGCGATCAACCCCGACATCATCTATTGCTCGATCACCGGCTATGGCCAGACCGGGCCGAAGGCTATGAGCGCGGGGCATGACCTCAACTATCAGGGCGACGCGGGCATGGCGGCGCTGAGCCTCGGCACGCCCGAGGTGCCGGTGATGCCGCCCGCGCTCACCGCCGACATCGCCGGCGGCACCTATCCGGCGCTGGTCAATATTCTCATGGCGCTCTGGCGCCGGGAAAAGACCGGCGAGGGCGCGCAGATCGATATCGCCATGGCGGAAAACCTCTTTCCCTTCCTCTACTGGGCGCAGGGCGAGGGGCAGGTCACCGGCGACTGGCCGGGCAATGGCGACGCGCTGGTGACCGGCGGCACGCCGCGTTACCGGCTCTTCCCCACCGCCGACGACCGTTTCGCCGCCATCGCCCCCATAGAACAGAAGTTCTGGGAGGCGTTCTGCGAGGCCATCGGGCTCGATCCCGCGCTGCGCGACGACAGCAAGGATCCCGAGGCCACCACTGCGGGCGTTGCCGCCATCCTGCGCAGCCAGAGTGCGGCACATTGGGCGCCGATCTTCGAGGCCGCCGATTGCTGCTGCTCCATCGTCCGGACGCTGGAGGAGGCCATGGCAGACCCGCATTTCCGCGAGCGTGGCGTCTTTGCCGCCAGGATTGCCAGTGCGGCGGGCGAGGAAATGCCCGCCCTGCCGGTGCCGGTGATCCCGGGCTTCCGCGAGGGCGGCGATGCGCCCCGCAGCGCCCCCGCTTTGGGCGCCGACACAGATAGCTGCCTCGGCCCCGCGCCCGGGGGAAAGGACTGACATGAAAGCCGTCATCGTTCGTGAATTCACCCCCTTCGATCAGGCGCAATATGGCGATCTGCCCGACCCGGAACCGGGCGCGGGCGAGGTTGTCGTCGATATCGAAGCGGCGGAGGCGAATTTCCCGGATATCCTCTATATCGAGGGCAAGTATCAGAAAAAGCCGCCCTTTCCCTTTTCGCCCGGCCTTGCCGGCGCGGGCATTGTCTCGAAACTCGGGGCCGGGGTGACGGGCCTCAGCGTCGGGCAGCGCGTCATGGTGCTGCCGAGCTATGGTACCTATGCGGAGAAGCTGGCGCTGCCGGCGGGCTACTGTTTTCCGATGCCGGACGATCTGCCCTTCGATGTGGCGGCGGCCTTCGGTCTCGTCTACCAGACCGCGTATTTTGCGCTGACCGACCGCGCGGCGATGACCCCCGGCGACACTGTGCTGGTGCTGGGCGCCACCGGCGGTGTCGGCATGGCAGCGGTGCAGCTTGCCAGGGCGCTTGGCGCGGGCACGGTGATCGCGGCGACGCGTGGCGAAAAGGGCGCCGCGCTGGCGCGGGAGTTCGGCGCCGACGCGGTGGTCGACACCGGCATGGAGAATCTGCGCGACGGTATGCGCGACGTGGTGAAAGAAGCCACCGGCGGGCACGGGGCAGATGTGGTCATCGACCCGGTGGGCGGCGACGCCTCGGCGGCGGCGCTGCGCGCCATGGCCTGGTGCGGGCGGCTGATCGTGGTGGGCTTTGCCTCCGGCCAGATCCCGCAATTCGGCGGCAATTACCTGCTGGTCAAGAATATCACCGTCGGCGGCGTGCAATGGACCGACTACCGCGCCCGCCAGCTTGACCGGGTGCAGGCCGCGCAGGCGCAGATCTTCCAGCTCTGGTCCGAGGGCAAGCTGGCGCCGCGCATCGCCGACACGCTGCCGCTGTCGCAATTCGCGGTAGCACTGGCCGGGCTTCAGGCGGCGAAGGTCTCGGGCAAGATCATTCTGACAACAAAAGACCGGGGGGAGTGACCCGAATGGCAGGGATCGACACATCTCGCAGTGTGGGCGTTATCGGCGCGGGCACCATGGGCGCGGGGATCGCGCAACTGGCGGCAGCGGCGGGGCATCCGGTGCTGCTCTACGACGCCTTCGAGGGCGCGGCGGAAAAGGGCCGGGCGCGCATCGCCAAGGGGCTGGAAAAGCTGGTCGCGCGCGGCAAGATGAGCGAGGCGGATGTGACCGCGCTGGTGGGCCGCATCGAGGTCGCGCCCTCGCTCGACGCCTTCGCCGATGCCGCGCTGGCGGTCGAGGCCATCGTGGAAAAGCTGGAGGTCAAGCGCGAGCTGTTTGCCCAGCTTGAGGGGATCATGGGCGAGGACGCGATCCTCGGCACCAATACCTCGTCGATCTCGGTCACCTCCATCGGGCGCGACCTGAAGCGGCCCGGCCGGCTTGTGGGGATGCATTTCTTCAACCCCGCCCCTGTCATGAAGCTGGTCGAGGTGATTTCCGGCGTCTCCACCGATCCCGCCGTGGCGCAGACCGTCTTTGACACCGCAGAGGCCTGGGGCAAGATCCCGGTGCATGCAAAATCCACCCCCGGTTTCATCGTCAACCGTGTCGCCCGGCCCTATTACGCCGAGGCGCTGCGGCTTTACGAGGAGCAGGTGGCCGATCCGGCGACGCTGGATGCGCTGCTGACCGAGGGCGGCGGGTTCCGCATGGGGCCGTTCACGCTGATGGATCTGATCGGGCATGACGTGAACTATGCGGTCAGCACCTCGGTCTTCGAGGCCTATTATCAGGAACCGCGCTTTCGCCCCTCCATCGCGCAGCTCGAGCTGGTGAATGCCGGGCGGCTGGGGCGCAAGACCGGGCGTGGCTTTTACGACTATTCCGAAGGCGCCGAGGTGCCGCAGCCCGCCGCGCCCGCGCCGGCGGGCCGGGCCGACGGGTTCGACGGGCTGGCGCTCAGCGGCAGTGAAGAGGCCGGCGGCACCGCGATCCGGCTGACCGACGGGCGCACCGCCAGGCAGCTCGCGAAAGAGCTGGGCCAGCCGGTGATCGTCTATGACCTCGGCGCCGACGGCAAACGGCTGGGCTTTGCCGCCTCTGCGAAGGTGGGCGAGGATGTTCTGAAACGCTTTGCCGCGACGCTGGCGATGCGCGACCTCACCGGCACGCGCCTGCCGGATTGGCCGGGGCTGGTGGTGATGCGCACCGTGGCGATGCTGGCCAATGAAGGCTTCGAGGCAAAGCTTCAGGGTGTCGCCGACGAGGAGGGGATCGACAAGGCCATGCGCTTTGGCGTGAACTATCCCAAGGGCCCCATCGGCTGGGCGCGCGAGATCGGCCTTGGCCGGGTGCTCTCGGTGCTCGACGCCATTCACGAGCTGACCGGCGATCCGCGCTATCGCGCCTCGATGGCGTTGCGCATGGAAGCCGACTGACAGGAGATCATGCCATGAAGATCAACCGCGCCGCCTCCGGCCCGTCCTCCTGGGCGCCCGCCGAGAGTTTCACCGGCACCGTCCGCCGCGACCCGCTGATCGGGTCCGAGGCGCCGGGTCGTGTCAGCACCGGGCTCGTCACCTTCGAGCCGGGCGCGCGCACCGCCTGGCATACGCATCCGGCGGGGCAGATCCTGATTGTCACAGCCGGGCGCGGCTGGGTGCAGAGCAAGGGCCAGCCGAGGCAGGAGGTCGCGCCGGGGGATTCGATCTGGTTCCCGGCGGGCGAAAAGCACTGGCACGGCGCCACCGAGACCACCGCCATGACCCATATCGCCGTCACCGAGTATATCGACGGCTCGGCGGTGGACTGGATGGAGCATGTCACCGACGAGGAGTATCTCGCGGGCTGAGCAGTGCCGTGCCATCACGACCATGAAAGGAGGCGCCATGCCCTTCCTGAAATCCCTGCCCGAGAATGCCGGGCCGCCGAATGTCTTCAAGCAGTACAAGGAGATCTACGGTCCGTTCTCCGAGATGAGCCAGGCGCTGATGAACGGCCCCTCGCCGCTGAGCCCCGCCGAGCGCGAGCTGATCCTCGCCTATGCGGCGGGGGTCTCGGGCAACGGTTTTGTCTTCACCGGCCATTCCGAGGTGGCCTATGCCTGGGGCTACGAGCGCGGGCTGCTTGACCGGCTGGTCGAGGATGTGGACAGCGCGCCGGTGGAGGAGAAGCTGAAACCGCTGCTGCGTTTCGTGCGCAAGCTGATGCTGTCTCCGACGGAGATGACGCAGGCCGATGCGGATGCGGTCTTCGCCGCCGGCTGGGACGAGGCGGCGCTGCACGGTGCCATCGCCGTGGCCGGGCGGGCGGCCTTCATGCACCGGCTGGTGGCCGGCTGCGGGTTCGAGCCGCTCGACCCGGAAGTGGCGGCGCGCCACGCGAAGAAGCGGGTGGAGAAGGGCTATGTGAACCTCTACAGCGCGTTTCGGAAGACGGAGGGGTAAGGGGCTGGTGCGGTGGGCAGATTGCCCACCCTACGGCGTCACGCTCGGGTGAGCCGCGCCATCGCCGGCCCGTGGGTTGGCGAGCCAAGCTCCGAGCCTCTCGATTTATCCCGGCCAAGTCCGAGAGACCTCGACACGTCGTACTGAGGTCACCAAATCGCCAGCCCGGGGGACGGGCCGGCGATGGCGCGGCGCCCTTCGGGCTTGTTCCGCGCCAGGGCAACGTTCAGAATGTAGGGTGGGCACTCTGCCCACCGTGCCGCGCCGCTCAGCCGAGCGTCACCGGCTCCTGTACCAGCGTCACGCCGAAGCGCTCGCGCACCTTCTCTACCGCCGTCGCCGCGAGTTGGGTGACATCCTCGAAGGTCGCGCGGCCATGGTTTACCAGAACCAGCGCGTGTTTCTCGGAGAACCCCGCATCGCCGCAGCGATAGCCCTTGAGCCCGCTGGCCTCCAGCAGCCACCCCGCCGAGAGCTTGCGGCCGCCCTCGACGGCATGCCCCGGCACCTCGGCATAACGTGCGGCCTCTGCCTCCGGCACGATGGGGTTGTGAAAGAACGATCCTGCATTGCCGGTCTGACGCCAATCCGGCAGCTTGGCACCGCGCAGGGCCAGAAC
The DNA here is from genome assembly GCF_017311415.1 of Salipiger abyssi. Classification (GTDB taxonomy): domain Bacteria; phylum Pseudomonadota; class Alphaproteobacteria; order Rhodobacterales; family Rhodobacteraceae; genus Salipiger; species Salipiger abyssi_A. The sequence continues at coordinate 16,014 of NZ_JAEKIS010000022.1, forward strand.
CGTGCGCATGATCGCTGCGGCATCGCTGCCGGCGGGCAGCGTGTCGAGCCCCGCATAGCGCAGCACCGGGTGCCAGGGACGGGGTAGGGCGAGCGTCACCTCGGTCACGATGTAGCGACCCGGCGTTTCCTTGAACAGGCTGTGACGATAGGCGAAGCGGCAGGCTGCCCTGTCGAAGCGGCGGAAGGCGCTGGTCTCGGTGTCGAAGGCGATGAGCGACTCGAAGATGTCGGAAAGCTCCACCCCGTAGGCGCCGATATTCTGGATCGGCGCGGCGCCCACCGTGCCGGGGATGCCCGCAAGGTTCTCCAGCCCGCCGGCGCCCTGCGCCACACACCACTCGACCAGCCCGGGCCAGCTTTCCCCGGCCTGTGCCGTCACCCGGACGGCGTCCGGCGCGCTGGTGTCGATCGACCGCCCGGTCATGCCCGAGACCCCGACCACCGCCTCGATCTGCGGGGCGAGCACGCAATTGCTGCCGCCGCCCAGAAAGTGAAAGGGCAGGCCCCGGTCCTGTGCAAAAGCAAGTGCCTCGATCATCGCACCGGCATCGGGCAGCACCCCGCCATAGCGCGCATGCGAAGACAGTCCCAGCGTGTTGCGTGCCGAGAGGTCGAATTGGTCTTTGAGTGTCACGGATAGGTTTCGCGTTTCAGGGGCGGCTGAAAGACCAGGTCTTCGCCGCGATGCATGGCAATATTGATGCGGAAGGAATTGGCGATACGCTCGGAGCGGTCGATGAACAGCGCCGCCGTCAGCGGCGGGCAAAGCTCGGTGACCGTGTGGCGAAACAGCGCCAGCCAGCGCATGAAATGGGAATCGTCGAGCTCGGTGATGGCCAGATGCCGGGGCATCGGGCGGCCCTCGTAGCGGCGGCTGCTGAGCAGCGAGGCGCACCAGAAGGTCTCGATATCCTCCAGGTGGGTTTCCCAACGCGCATCCGGCACGTATTTGCGAAAGATCGGCCCGATCACCTCGTCCTCGCGCGCCATGGCATAGAAACGCCGGACGACGCGGCGGATCATCGCCTCGTCGAGCCCTTCGGCGATGGCCTCGGCGGGTTTCGGCGCCTTGCTGGCGCGCGGATGCCCGGTCATGGGCGCGCCTCCGTAATCCGGTAGGTGCAGCGCCGCCCGCCCTTGACGATATGTTCGACCCGCTCGACCGAGGTGCCCTCGCCCAGAACGCTTTCGAACACCGCCTTTTCGGAACGGCAGAAGCCCTGGCAGATCGTGGCGGCGGCGCAGATCGGGCAGTGGTTCTCGATCAACATCATGCTGCCGTCGCCGGCCTCTTCGGCGGTGGCCATATAGCCCTCTTCGGAGCGCAGCTTGGCGAGCTTCGTCACCCGGTCACGCAGGCTGCCGCCATCGGCAAGCGCAGCATGATAGAGTGCCTGGGTGCCGGCCTCGCGGGCGCCAATGATCCGGGTCAACGCCTCTTCACCCAGAACCTCGCGAATCGAGCGCAACAGCTCGACCGTCAGCGCCGCGTGGCTGTCGGGAAACCGTGCCTGACCCTTCTCGGTCAGGTGCCAGTAGGTCGAGGGCCGACCCCGCCCGGCAGAGCGGCGCTCGTCGCGCACCAGCCCGTCCTCGGCCAGCTTCACAAGCTGCTGGCGCGCGGCCTCGCCGGTGATCTCCAGCCGCCGGCCCATCTGCGCCGAGGTCAACGCCCCGTGCATCTTGAGCGCCATGAGAATGCGCTCGGACGGCGCCCGCGGAGTCCAGGCATGTTTTTCCAACTCGTCGCTTGACATATTCGCTCCGATATTTTTCAAAGCACTTGCTTGGATTAAATACCGAAACGAGTCGGGCGACGCAAGCACCGGCTCAGAAGGAGAGAAAGAAAATGGCTTTTGAACTGCCCGCACTGACCTATTCGCACTCCGCTCTGGCCGAACGCGGCATGAGCCAGGAAACGCTCGAGCTGCACCATGACAAGCACCACCAGGCCTATGTCACCGCGCTGAACAATTTCGTCGAGGCCAATGGCGACCTGCAAGGCAAGTCGCTGGAAGAGATCATCGCCGCGACCTATGGCGACGAGGCCCGCGCCGGGATCTTCAACCAGGCCGGCCAGCACTGGAATCATATCCATTTCTGGAACGCGCTGGCGCCGAATGGCGGCGGCATCCCCGGCTCGCTGGAAGCCAAGCTGGTCGAGGCCTTCGGCTCGGTCGATCAGTTCAAGGACGCGTTCAAGGCGGCCGCCGTGGGCCAGTTCGGCTCGGGCTGGGCCTGGCTCATCCAGAAATCCGACGGCTCGCTCGGCGTGACCAAGACCCCGAACGGCGTGAACCCGCTGGCCACCGGCGAAGGCACCGCGCTGCTGGGTCTCGATGTCTGGGAACACAGCTACTACGTCGATTTCCGCAACCGTCGCCCGGATTACGTGACCAACTTCCTCGACAACCTCGCGAATTACGAATTCGCCGAATCCAACCTCGCCTGAGCGGGGCTGGAAACGTCCTGCCACGGATCATGTGCTCCCCCGTCCGTGGCAGGGCGGATTTCTGCCGCAGCAAGAGACCCCTATGACTTACGTCGTCACCGAGAACTGCATCGCCTGCAAGTACATGGACTGCGTCGAGGTCTGCCCCGTGGATTGTTTCTACGAGGGCGAGAACACGCTGGTCATCCATCCCGACGAATGCATCGATTGCGGCGTCTGCGAGCCGGAATGCCCCGCCGAGGCGATCAGCCCGGATACCGATCCGGACATGGACCGCTGGGTCGAGTTCAACCGGAAATATTCCGAGATCTGGCCGGTCATCCTCGAACGCGGCGAGCCGCCGGAGAATGCCGACGCCATGGATGGCGTGCCCGACAAGCTCAAGACGATGTTCTCGCCCAATCCGGGGAACGGCTCATGACCTCGACCATCTCGACCATTTCCGCAGCGGTGGATCTGCGCCTCGACCGCGATTTTCGCAGCGATATCGAACGGCGCGATTTCCGCGACGCCATGGCCTCGCTCGCGGCGAATGCCTGCGTGGTGACCGCGCGCGGCGGCGAGGAGCGGCTCGGCCGCACGGTGACCGCGGCGATGTCGCTCAGCGTCGAGCCGCCGGCGATCCTTGTGTCCATCGACGCGGCCTCGCCGCTGGCGGCGCTGATCCGGCGCGAGCAGGGCTTTTCCTTTGCCATGCTGTCCGAGACGCAGCAGACGGTGGCCGATGCCTTTGCCGGCAAGCTGCCGCCCGAGGAGCGCTTTGACGCGGGCAGCTGGGGCGCCTGGCAGTCCGGGCAGCCCCGGCTCGACGAGGCCGTGGCGATCATGGATTGCGCTGTGATCGGCGAGATCGGCCTTGCGGGGCATATCCTCTTTGCCGGGGGCGTGCGCGACATCGCGCTCGATTACAGCCGCAGCCCGCTGGTCTGGCATCACCGCCGCTACAATTCGGTCTACCCGCTGTGACCCGATGTGGCGCCCCCGTGACATACTGCCGGAGTTTCCCATGACCGCGAGCCCGACCCGGACCAGCTTCTTTCCCGACGGCGCGCTGGCCGAGCGCGTGCTCTCTGTCCGGCACTACGACGACCGGCTGTTCTCGGTCCGCACCACGCGGCAGCGCGGGTTCCGGTTCCATTCGGGCCAGACCGCGACGGTGGGCCTGACGAATGCCGGCGGGCCGGCCATCCGCGCCTGCGCCATCGCCAGCCCGGCCTGGCAGCGCGAGCTGGAATTCTACGTGGCGCGGAGACCGGGCGAAGAGGGGCTCTCGGACCCGCTGCAACAGCTGCGCCCGGGCGATACGCTGATGCTGCGCCCGAAACCCGCCGGCACGCTGGTGCGCGACGCGCTGCTGCCGGGGAGCCGGCTCTGGCTGATCGCGACCGGCACAGGGGTCGCGCCTTTCGCGAGCCTCGCCCGCGATCCGGAGACCTATCAGAAATTCGATGAGGTGATCCTCACCCAGACCTGCGCGCAGCCCACCGGGCTGAGCTTTGGCATGGCGCTGGCAAGGGGCATCGAGACCGATCCGCTGATCCGCCGCTTCGCCGGCGGGCGGTTCCGGCACTATGCCACAACGACGCGCGGGGCATCGCCGCGCATGGGCCGCGTCACCGATCATCTGCGGGACGGGCGCCTTTTCGCGGCCTTCGGGCTCGCCGGCTTCGATCCGGAGCATGACCGGGTGATGGTCTGCGGCGCGCCCGGGCTCATCCGTGATACGCGGGCGATCCTGCAAGAGGCCGGGCTGCGCGCGGGCACGCGCCGCGATCCCGGCGATTACATCACAGAACCCGCCATCGCCGGCTGAGCACGGCGGCAGGGCACATTCCGGGGGGCGGGTGGCCCCTCGCTACAGGAAAGTCGAGGACATGAAAAAACCGACATATGGGGAAAATCTGTTTGCGTGGCTGCTGGCCGGCTTCTTTGTCGTGGGGGGCACGCTGAACATCTTTGCCTCGCCCGATATCGCCGCGGATTACCAGCGCTGGGGCTATCCCCCGCGCTTTCACTATCTCACCGGCGCGCTGGAATGGCTCGCGGCGGTGCTGATCGCGGCGCCGATGACGCGCTATATCGGTAGCCTTCTGGCCGCCGGCATCATGATCAGCGCGGCGGCGACGGTTGCTCTGAACGGCGAATACGACCACGCCATCGCGCCGCTGATCGTGCTGGCGCTGGTGGCGGTAAACGCCTGGATCACCCGCCGCCGCGCGCAGACAAAGGGCTTTTCACCCAAGGGATGAGGCCGGGCGCGGGCTACTCCGCCAGTTCGATCCGGGCGGGGTAGCTGCCGTCCTTCAGCAGCGCGTCGAGCGGCCCGTCGATCTCGCCGAGCCGCACCAGCCCGCGCGAGGACTGGAAGGGCTTGTAGAAGATCGCCAGGTTTCCCCAGGGCGCGTAGAGCGTGATGTCGCCGGTCTCGGGCTTGTAGCTCGCCGGCGCGCCGCTGGTGTCGAGCTTGCGCGGCAGATCGGCAATCTTTTCGGTGCTGTGATAGTCGCTCAGCGTCAGGTCGAGCGGCAGCATATCGGCGAAATCGCGCCCGGCGGTGCTGTCGTCGAGCGTCGCGGGCAGAACGGTGTCGTCGATGACGATCTGAATGCGGGTCATGGTGGCTCCTTTCGTGGTCTCGGCCGACAGCGGGCCGGAGAGAAGGCAGGCGGCGGCAAACACCGCACCGATCCGTGTGAGCATAGCGCCGGGCATGCGATCTCCTTTCCTGGCTCTGTCACAGATATAGGCGACGCAGGCGGCGAGGTCATGCCGCGCGGAATACTTCCACCCATGAGCCGGGGTCATGAGTGGGCGACACGCCTCCGCGGACCCGCGCGCCGCATAATCCATCGACTTTATGAGCAAGCCTCATATATCAAGGGCAGACCCGATCCCGCATCCCCGGAGCCCGTCCGCCCATGCTGCGCGAAAACATCAACGATCTCATCGCCTTTGCCGCCGTCGCCGAAGAGCGCAGCTTTACCCGCGCGGCGGCGCGGCTCAACGTCTCGCAATCGGCGCTGAGCCACACGATCAAGGGGCTGGAAAAGCGCCTCGGCCTGCGCCTGCTGACCCGCACGACGCGGGCAGTGGCGCCGACGCTTGAGGGCGAGGATCTGCTGACCACGCTCAATCCCTGCTTCGAAAAGATCGAAACCCGGCTCATGGCGCTCAACGACGCGCGCGACCAGCCGACCGGTACCGTGCGCATCGCCGCCACCGAATACGCCATCGAAAGCCTGCTCTGGCCCAAACTTTCGCCGGTGCTGAAGCGCTATCCGACGGTGAATATCGAGTTCGTCATGGATTACGGCTATACCGATCTGGCCAGCGCGCAATGCGACGCGGGCGTGCGTTACGGCGAGCAGGTCAGCGACGGCATGATCGCCATGCGCATCGGCCCGGAGGAGCGCATGGTCTGCATCGGCGCGCCGGCCTATTTCGAAGAGGCGGGCAGCCCCGAGGTGCCGCAGGATCTGACCGGACATCGTTGCATCAACCTGCGGCTCTCCACCCATGGCGCGCTCTATGCCTGGGAGTTCGAGGACGAGGACGGCAACGAGATCCGCGTCAAGGTGCAGGGCCAGGCCTGTTTCAACACGATCAACCCGGTGCTGCGGGCGGCGCTCGACGGGCATGGGCTGGCGCTGATCCCCGAGCGGCTGGCGCAGCCGCATGTGGCGGCGGGCCGGCTGCAACTCTGCCTGGAGCGCTATTGCCCCTATTTTCCGGGCTTTCACCTCTACTATCCCAGCCGCCAGCGCCCGTCCTCGGCCTTCGAGGTGGTGCTGGAGGGGCTGCGCGAGCGCGGCTGAGCATTCATGAGAACGGGTCATGAGTGGCGTGATTGCGCGGGTTATTAAGATCGGCGCGGTGCGGGCCATGTCAGAGGGGAGCCATCATTCCCCGGAAGGAGACCCCGATGAAACTGCCCTTTGCCGCCTCGGCCATCGCCCTAGTGACCAGCTCCGCAATCGCGCAGGAGGCCGCGCGCACGCTGCCTGACGCGGTGGGGCAGGTGGCCCCGGCGCTCGACGCCTATGCCGCTGATGCGCTGTTCGGCGCGGAATGGGCCGATGAGGCTCTGTCGACCCGCGATCGCGCGCTTGTCACCTTTGCCGCGCTGATGACACGGCACGAGACGGGCGCGCTTGCCGATCATATCGCGCTGGCGCTCGACGCGGGTGTGACCCCCGCCGAGATCTCCGAAACGATCACCCATCTGGCCTTTTACACCGGCTGGGGCAACGCCACCGCCGCCGCCGAGGCCGCCGCACCGGTCTTTGCCGAGCGCGGCATCGCCGCGGCGGATCTGCCGGGCGCGGATCCGGAACTGCTGCCGCTCGACGAAGAGGCCGAGGCCGCGCGCGAGGAGACGGTGAAGGGCAATTACGGCGCGGTCAGCATGGGCGTGGTGGACAACACCCGCGAGCTGCTCTTCCGCGACCTCTGGCTGCGCCCCGATCTGGCGCCGCGCGACCGCAGCCTGATCACCGTGGCGGCGCTGATCGCCGCCGGGCAGCCGGAGCAGATGACCTTTCACCTCAACCGCGCCATGGACAACGGCTTGACCCGGGAAGAGGCCGGCGCGATGCTGTCGCATCTCGCCTTCTACGCCGGCTGGCCCAAGGTATTCTCGGCGCTGCCGGTCGCAAAAGCGGTCTTTGAAGATCGCGCGGGCTGAGACCGCAAGGAGATCGCGATGAGGATCGGTATTCTCGGATCGGGGCTGATGGGCGGTAAGCTCGGCCGTTTCTGGGCCGCCAGCGGCCATGACGTGTGTTTCGCCTATTCCCGCAGCCGCTCGAAACTCGACCGGCTCGCCCGCGAGAGCGGCGCGAGCAGCGGCACGGTCGCCGAGGCGGTACAGGGCGCCGATGCGCTGCTTCTGTCGGTGCACTGGTCGCGGGTTGGCGACGTGTTGGAGCAGGCCGGCGATCTGGCCGGGCAGGTGGTGCTCAACTGCTGCGTGCCGCTGAACGAGAGCGACACCGAGCTGGTCGTCGGCACCAAGAGCTCCGGTGCCGAGGAACTGGCCCGCATGCGCCCCGCCGCGCGCTGGGTGTCCTGCTTCAACACCAGCCCGTCCGAGAGCTTTGCCCCGGTCTTTGCCCGCAAGGACCGCGCGCCGCGCCCGCAGCTCATGGTCTATGGCGACGACGAAGAGGCCAAGGCGGTGGCCGGCGGGCTGATCCGCGATATCGGCTTCGAGCCGCTCGACACCGGGCGGCTGCGCAATGCGCGCTTTGTCGAGCCCTTCGCCATGGTCACCGCAGAGCTGGCCTATGGCCAGCCCGGCGGGCCGGCGCTGACCTACCGTTTCGAGAAACTGCGCGGCTGACCGCGCAAAGACAGGAGAGACATCATGAAGATCATCCGTTCCGGCAGCGCCCCGTCGAACCCGGGGCCCGAAGACTGGTTCACCGGCACCGTCCGCGTCGATCCGCTCTTTGCCGCCGAGGAACCGGGCCGCACCAGCGGTGCCCATGTCACCTTTGAACCCGGCGCGCGCACCGCCTGGCATACCCACCCGGCGGGGCAGACCCTGATCGTCACCTTCGGGCGCGGTCTGGTGCAGCGCGAGGGCGGCCCGGTGGAGGAAATCCGCCAGGGCGATGTCGTCTGGTTCCCGGCGGAGGAAAAGCACTGGCACGGCGCCTCGCCCGAGACCGCGATGAGCCATATCGCCATTCAGGAAAGCATCGACGGCAGCCCGGTGACCTGGATGGAGAAGGTGTCCGACGCCGATTACAACGGCTGAGATCGCCTTAGGGGCGGTCTCGCCTACAGATAGCTCCCCTCGCGCCGCCGGTAGATGCCGGCGGCGCATTTGCGTTTCGCGGCGATTTTGCTCAGCTCGGCATGCGGGTTCCCATAGGTCAAGTTTCTACCTTGAAGGGAATCAATCGGCGTGTCACAGTTTTAGTAGAATTATTGAATGTCTTTTCATCTTCCAATTGAGGGTCGCCTTTGTCATGCGAACGTATTCCGTCGTTTTCCCTGTTTTTCGCTCACTTTCCTGCGCCACGGTATCTGCCGTTGCGCTGATCGCCGGGTCCGGTTTGGCGCTGGCGCAGGACATCGCCCAGCCGCCGCAACGTGCCGCGATGACGCGCACCGCCATGCCGCAGGGCCTGGCTCCGGAGGCGCTGCCGCAGGTCCGCTCCGACGACAGCGCCGCCGCGCTGGAAGAGACCGATACATGCGCCGGGGCCGATGTTTGCTACGATCTGGCGCTGCGCTACGTCGATGGCGAGATGCGCAATCCGGCCTTCCCCGCCGACGATCCGCGCGGCACCGACAAGGTGCGGCTGCGCGCCTATGCTGGGCTGGTACTGGATGAAGACGCGACCCCGGTGTCGCAGGACAATGCCTATGTCGCGCCAGTGGTCGAAATCGCGCCGGGCGACACGTTTCGTCTGACCTTCGAGAACGAATTGCCGCGCCCGCAGGACATGGTGCTGCCCGGCGAGGATGCCAATGGCAATCCGCTGCGCTGCACAGGCGAGCCCGAGGATCACAACGAGCCGCATTGCAGCAATTTCAACTTGACCAACATGCACACGCATGGGCTTTGGGTCAGCCCGCAGGGCAACAGCGACAATGTGCTGCTGACGGTGAATCCGGGCATCACCTTCACCTATGAATACAACATTCCCAGCGATCACCCGGCGGGCACCTTCTGGTATCACGCGCACCGCCACGGTTCGACCGCGCCGCAGGTGTCCAGCGGCATGGCCGGTATCCTGCTCATTCGCGGCAATCGTCAGCCGCAGCTCGGCGCCAATGGCTGGGCGTCGCCCGGCGATCTCGACGTGATCCTGCCGCGCCCGGGCGTCGGTGGGTCTTATGATGTGAGTTTTCCCGAACGTACCATGCTGTTCCAGCAGATCGCCTATGCCTGCCGCTGGACCCGCGAGGAGGTGAATGCACTGGCCGATGGCGGCACGCCGCCCGACGACCTGCCCACCGTGGGCGAGATCAAGTCGGATGCGAATGGCTGGTATTGCGACGAGGGCGATGTCGGCATGCTTGAGCCCGGTCCGGCCAACGCCTTCGACCAGGTGGGTTTTGGAAGCTGGCCGCGCTCGGGCCGTCACACCGCGATCAACGGCGCAATCCAGAAGGAACATCCCGGCGCCGTGGCGGGCCAGGTGGAGCGCTGGCGGCTGATTCATGGTGGCGTGCGCGAGACCATCGGGCTTGAGATCCGCAAGGTCGAGGGCGGCGGTGACGCGCTGCGCGCCCGGCTGGCCGAAGGCGCCAGCGGCAACAGCCGCGCCGCCATCGCCGAGACGGTGGAGGAGTTCTGTTCCGGCGAACCGCTGGACCTGGTGCGTGTCGCCACCGACGGGCTCGCGCGGCCCGATATCCTGACCAGCAAGGAGCTGCTGTTGCAGCCCGCCTATCGCGAGGATGTGCTGGTGAATTTCCCTTCCGAGGGCACCTATTGCATCGTCGACGCCGCCACCGCCTCGGATGCGGATATCAATCTCAACGACAACGACACCGCGCTGCTGGGCTTTCTCGAAGTCGCCCCCGCTGAGGGGTCCATCGAGGGCGATGGCGGGGCCGATCATGTGATGGCGATGCTCGAACGGTCGATCGGAGAGACGATCACCGACGAAGCGGCGCGGGATTTCGTGCTGGAAGATCTGGCCGAGGGCCGGCTCGACGCCTTCGTGAAGCATCGCGACATCGCGCCGCATGAGGTCTCGGGTCAGCAGACCGTGGGGTTCAACATTCAGGGCACGCCGCCGGCCTTCCAGTTCGTCATCGGCGAGATCGCCCCCACCCATGTCAGCAACGGCGCGCCCTTCGCGCTGGTCGACGAGGCGGCTTATGAGGCGGCGCGGCTCGACCGGGTGCTGCCGCTCGGCGGGGTCGAGGAATGGACGCTGACCTCTTTCGGCGGCGGCGGCCACCCGTTCCACATCCATGTGAACCCGTTCCAGATCGTCGAGGTGCTGAAATATCAGCCCGATGCGGGCTGTGCGACCGGGGCCGAGGGCGCGCGGGGCTGCGATATCGACCCCAACGATCCGGCGACCTATGTCGATGTCAGCGGTGCGGACAGTTACGAGCCGCAGTATGCGGGGCTCAAGAACACCTGGAAGGACACGCTCTTTATCCTGCCCGGCCATCTGGTGAAACTGCGGACCCGCTATGAGCGCTATATCGGCGATTTCGTCCTGCACTGTCACATTCTCGATCACGAGGATGAGGGCATGATGCAGAATATCCGCATCGCCATTCCCGACGGCAAGGGCGGGTTCGACCGGCCGATGACCGAGCACGGCAGCCACGAAGGTGGCTGATCGCGAGCGGACGGCCCTCCCCGCCGCGCTTGTCGAGGATGGGGAGGCGGTCTGGATCCGGGTGCCGCGCGCCTTGCTGGGCGCGGCACCCGACAGTGTTTCGGGCTCCGCGGTGGCGGCCGAGGCGGCTCCCGCCGCGGAGCCCGGGCGCTATCTCGGCCATGACGGCGACAAGGCGCGGCTTGAGCTGCGGATCACGCCCGAGGCGATCAGCGGCGACATCTTTCGCGGCACTGCCGGGGAGGAACGTTGGCTCGCGTCCTTCCGGACGGAGACCGGCGTGGTGCTGGACGGCACCGGTTTCGCGGTCACCGCACTTGGCCATAGCGGCGCGCAGTCGGAGGGGCGGCTTGCGTTGGAACCGGCGGGCACCGCGCTCGATCTGGGTCTCACGCTGCACGCGCCGCTGGAGGGGCTGCCGCTCAACACCCCGATCCGGGCGCAGATGCAACGTCACGGCCCGCTTCTGCGTCGTATCCAGCTGGAGCTGGAGACAGAAACCGGGGTCGCTCCGGCCAGGCCCGTCGACCGTGACGGCGTTGCGCTGCATCTGATCGAAACGCTGGCGCGTGCCGGGATCGCGCTGGAGGAGGGGGGTGCGGCGGACAGCCTGCCGCAGGCGCCGCAGGATGGCTGGAGCGAAAAGCAGCTGCACACGCTGATGGCGGAATTCGCTCAGACGGACCTATCCAATCCCAATCTCAGCCTGCGGCTGCTCTGGCTTTCGCGCAGCAACCGCAGCGGTCTGCTCGGTGTGATGTTCGACGATGACGAAGTGTTGCCCCGACAGGGCTGCGCCGTCTTTGCCGACGAGATCCGCGCACGGACTCCGGTGGCACTGCGCGACCGCAAGCTGTTGCAGATCGCCATTCACGAGATTGGCCACGCACTCAACCTCGCGCATCGTTTCGAGGCCGAGGTCGGGCAGGCACGCAGCCTCTCCTTCATGAATTATGACTGGAAATATCGCGGCGGCGGGCGGGCGCAGGAATTCTGGGATCTGTTCGACTTCGCTTTCGACGCGGACGAGCTCGGCTTTCTGCATCACGGGCCCTGGCGCGCGCTGGTGCCCGGCGGCGACAAGTTTCTATCGGCGCCCTATTGGCGCGAGGGCTCTTACGGCTATCCCGAGCTGCCGGCGGACGCGGGCAGCGGTCTGGCGCTTGAGCTCTTGCCGCCGCTTGCCGGGCCGGTCTTTCATTTCGCCCAGCCGGTAATCCTCGGCCTGCGGTTGCGCAACGGCACGCAAGAGGCGGTGACGCTGCCCTCGGATGCGCTCGATCCGAAATCCGGCGGGCTGCGCATCGCCATCACCCGTGAAGGCGCGGGCACGGCCGAAGCGGTGGAGTTCCACCCGATCACCCATCGCTGCGTCGACGAGGGGCAGGCGGAGACGGTGACACTGGCGCCCGGCGGGGAGCTGGAGGGCAATGTGAACCTGACCTACGGTGTCGGCGGCTTCGCCTTCGCCGAGCCGGGCAATTACCGGGTCGATGCGACGCTGCTCGCGGGCGGGGCGGTGCCCTGCCGCACGCTGCCGCTGCGCCTGCGCATGTCGATGCCGCAGACCCGGCGCGAGGAGAACATGGCGCTCGACCTGCTCGATACCAAGACCGGGCGCTGTCTGGCGCTCGGTGGCTCCGGGATCTATGCGGATGTGGCGGAGCGGCTGTTCGAGCTCGCGCAGGGGCTCCGGGCGAAAAGCGGTCTGGCACGCGATCCCGTCGCAGTGAATATCTTCCGGTCGCTGGGCTTTCACTTCCGCCGCAGCTATCCGCAGCTGCATGATGGCAGGCTGGTGATGGGGCAGAGCGATGCCGAGACCGCCGCGCGCTGCAATGCCGCGCTCGACCGGACGGCGCTGCGGGCCTTCGATCCGGTCACCGCGCGCGAGACGACCGCCTATCTGGCACGGGTTTCGGAAAGCTGAGCGCGGCACCCGTGCGGGATGGGCCGGCCTTTCGACATGCTTGGGCGCGTCGTCGTCGATTCGCGCGGTTTCGGCGCCCTGCGCCTCAAGTGAGACACATACCCTAAGACCTTCGTATTAAAGTCAGATTGTTGGATGCTGCGACGCGGCGACGAATTTTCTGGACTTTTGATGGGTCGAAATGTGACGTTACGCCGCAACAGTGACAGGAAATCAGAGGTCGACCCGCCCGGAGGAGGGCTTGGCGAGTCGACCGCCAGGCAGATGGCGAACGGGAGGATGCCATCCTGTCTCGATCCGGTCGCCTCCGTGGGAGGACGTGAGGCGACCGGGCACCTTACTGTCACGATAGGGGATTTCCTTGGAGATGGCACATAATATTGGGTGATGCCTCGGCATCTGGCCCAGCTATTGCGGCCATCGCTCATCTTTTCAGCTTTTTGACAGGCGGCTGCTCAGCACCGCATCCCGATCTTACCGAGCGCTTAAACCGCCCGTTTCGCCGGCTCGGTGGGCTTTGGCGACTCAGAAGCGCTCTGTCAGGAGTACTTGTTGTCTGTCGGAGGGAGAAGGGGTGCGGCGACCCTCAGGGAGGAGGAGAGAGGGCCGCCGCGAATTCCCGGGGTTCAGGGAGGAGGAGAGAACCCCAAGAAACTTTCCGATGCCTCGCGGCGTCGTGGGACTTATTTGCGACATGCTGCGCCGCGGAACAAGCGCCTCTTGTGCAACTGCGCTTTGATCTCAGTGCATAGCATGTCGTGTTGTTCAGATTTCCACCACGACTCGGCCGCGAATCTGGCCGGCGATGATGTCTTCCGCAAGCTTTGGCAGCGCATCGAAACCGTGAACGCTGTACATGCTGTCGAGCAGCGCCGGATCGAGGTGCTCGGCCAGAAGCGCCCAGGCTTTTTGGCGTTTCGCGCGCGGTGCCATGACGGAATCGACGCCGATCAGGGCGACGCTGCGCAGGATATGCGGCATCACCGTCGCCGGGAGGGCGGGGCCGCCCGCCAGGCCGCAGGCGGCAACCGCGCCGCCATAGCAAGTCTGCGCCATCACATTGGCGAGCGTGTGGGAGCCCACCACGTCCACGGCGCCCGACCAGCGCTCTGCCTGAAGCGGCTTGCCCGCCTCTGCCAGCTCGGCGCGGTCGACGAAGGCGCGCGCGCCCAGTTTGGACAGGTAATCATGGGTTTCGGGGCGGCCGGTGACAGCGGTGACCGGATAGCCCAGCTTGCCCAGCAGCGCGATTGCGACGGAGCCGACCCCGCCGGCGGCGCCGGTCACCAGAACGTCCGGCCCCTCGGGCGCGATCGTGCCCCAGTCGCGCAGCGCCTGAACGCAGAGCGCGGCGGTGTAGCCGGCGGTGCCGATGGCCATGGCCTGTTCCGGGCTGAACGCCTCGGGCAGAGGCAGTAGCCATTCGGCTTTGACGCGCTGGTATTTCGAGTAGGCGCCCTGTTCGGTCTCGGACAGGCCCCAGCCGTTCAGGATCACCTTGTCGCCGGGCGCCCAGTCGTCGGAGGCGCTCTCGACCACGGTGCCGGCGAGGTCGATGCCGGCGATCATCGGCAGGCGGCGGGCGATACGGCCCTTGCCGGTCAGCGACAGGCCGTCCTTGTAGTTCACCGTCGAATGGCTGATCTCGACCAGGACCGGCAGGTCGGGCAGATCGGCGCGCGTCAGCTCGGCCAGCTCTGCCCTGGTTTTCCGGTCGCCGGCGTCGACGATCCTCATGGCGTGGAACGTGTCGGACATGATGTTTCCTCCCGTGTTGAGTGGGTCAGGGGCGGGATGTCTTGGCATCCCGTGCCGCAAGCGCGGCGGTGTAGCTGGCCATCAGATGGTCCAGCAGGCGGTCGAGCGCGGCGCGGGCGGCGGCGGGGTCGCGGGCCTCCACCGCTTCGAGCAGCCGGCGCTGATGCGCGGTGGTCTCACTGCGGATGCGGTCGCGCACGACGATCATGTTCAGCAGGGGAATGAAGGATTCGATCACCGTGGCCATCATCAGCCGCAGCGGTCCGTTGCCGGCGGCATCGACGAGCGCGCGGTGAAAGCCCACGTCCGCGGCACAGAATTCGGTGTCGGGCAGGCTGCGGTCCTCCTGCCGGGTCAGCTCGGCGCGCATCCGGTCGAGATCGGCCTCGCTGCGTGCGGCGCAGGCGAGATCCAGGCAAAGCGCCTCGGTCTCGCGCCGGGCGGCGATCAGCTCTTCGATGTCGAAGGCGCCCATGCCGACCATGAGCATCGCGGATCCCGCCTGCTGTTCGATCAGCTCGCCCAGTTCCGGGCGCTTGACGAAATTTCCGCCGCTGGGACCGCGCCGGGAATGCACGAGGTTGAGGGCTGCCAGCCGCTTGAGCGCCTCGCGCACGGTGGGGCGGGAGACGCCGAAGCGAGTGGCCAGCTCTTCCTCGCCGGGCAGGCGTTCATCGGCCTTGAGACGCCCGTCGAGAATGGCGGCGTGGATCTCGTCCGCCACCTGACGGGCCAGCCCTGCTGTCACCACCTGCCCGAATTTCACGCTCATCCCATCCGCCCGGTCCTGGAAAAAGAATAATAGGTTTGACAAATATGGATATGATCGCATCAGTAGGGTCCATGTCCATAGAAAACTGTATGCCGGGCGTGTTCCTGCCGCCCGCCGGCTTTCCGGAACTCTGAATATGACGCCCGTTCCCGCGCATGAGGCGCTGTTTGCCGAGCTTGCCGATCTGCCCGCCGCAGCGCTGTTGACGGGCGCGGCGGCAGGCGCGGCCTATGCCGCCGATGCCACCGGCAATCTGATGCAACCGCCGCTCGCCGTGCTGCGACCCGCCGATACTGCCGAGCTGTCGCGGATGCTGGCTGCCTGTCACCGGCTGCGCCTGCCGGTCGTCGTGCAAGGCGGCCGCACCGGCCTGTCGAACGGTGCCACCCCGCGCCGCGGCGAAGTGGCGCTCTGCCTCGACCGGATGACGGCCTTGGCGCCGGTCGATCCGGTCTCGGCGACGGTGGTGGCGGAGGCCGGGGTGAGTTTGCAGCGCGTGCAGGAGGCGGCGGAGGCGGCGGGGTTCGGCTTTGGCGTCGATATCGGCGCGCGCGGCAGTGCCACGGTGGGCGGGCTTTGCGCCACCAATGCCGGCGGGCTGAACGTGATCCGCAACGGCATGACCCGGGCGCATGTGGTCTCGCTCGAAGTGGTGCTGGCGGACGGCCGGGTGCTGGGCCATGTCAGGCCGCTGGCCAAGGACAATTCCGGATTTGATCTCAAGCAGTTGTTCATCGGCTCCGAAGGCGTTCTCGGCATCATCTCACGGGTCTGTCTGGCGCTGCGCCCGCCGGTGGGGCCGCTGGTCACCCTGTTCGGAGCGGCGCCGGGGATCGACACGGCGGGTGCGCTGCTGGCGCGGCTCCGGCGCGACGCGGGCGGGCCGGTCACCGCTTTCGAGGTCATCGACGAGGCTATGTTTCAGCGCATCCTGGCTCTGGGGCACCGCCCGCCGGTCGCGCCCGAGGGCATCCAGATCCTTGCCGAGATCGAGACCGCCGACCGCGATCATGTGCAGGAGTTGTTGATGCGGGCGGTGGAGGCGGGCGAGCTGAGCGATGTGGTGCTGGCCGCCTCCGGCGCGCAGCGTCAGGCGCTCTGGGCACTGCGCGAAGGCTGCGCCGAGGCGGTTGCCGCAATGGCGGCGCCGGTGGGGTTCGATATCGGTCTGCCGGTGGCGGCGATGCCGGACTTTCTGACCGAGACCCGGGCCCGGCTTGCCGCCGCGCTGCCAAATGCCGGGATCGCCGTGTTCGGCCATCTCGGCGATGGGAACCTGCACTATATCGTCGATACCGATGCGCCCGGCGAGGCCGCGCGCATTGTACTGGGCGCGGTCGCGGCGGCGGGCGGGACGATTTCCGCCGAGCACGGGCTGGGCCGGGAAAAGGCCGGCTATCTGCCGCTGGTGCGCAGCGCCGACGAAATCGCCGTGATGCGCGCCATGAAAGACGCGCTGGACCCGGCGCATATTCTCAATCCGGGGCGTGTGCTGCCGCCCCCGACCCCTCTCAACGATTGAAGCCGAACCGATGAGCCGAGCCGATACACTCTCGCCCGACATGGCCCAGACCGCCTTTCTTTCCGGCACTCAGGCGTTGGCGAAACTGCCCGTGTTGATGCGCCGGCGCGATGCCGCTGCCGGACGCAACACCGCCGGATACGTTACCGGCTACCGCGGCTCGCCGCTGGCGCAGTTCGACCGCGAGATGGAGCGCTCGCGCGCGGCGCTCAGGGACAGCCATGTGCATTTCCACCCGGCGCTGAACGAGGATCTGGCGGTGACGGCGGTTTCCGGCAGCCAGCAGACCGGGCTGTTCGAGGGCGCACGCTATGACGGGGTCTTTGCCATGTGGTACGGCAAGGGTCCGGGCGTGGACCGCAGCCTCGATGCGCTGCGCCACGCCAATGCCGAGGGCTCCGATCCGCGCGGCGGTGTGCTGGTGTTGATGGGAGACGATCACGGAGCGGTCAGTTCGACCATGCCGCATCAGACCGAACATGACATGATCGCGGCGCAGATCCCGGTGCTGGCGCCGGCGGGCGTGCAGGATTATCTGCGCTTCGGGCTGCTCGGATGGGAGATGTCGCGCGCTTCCGGGGCCTGGATCGGGTTCAAATGCCAGACCGAGGTGGTCGAGAGCAGCGCCACGGTGGAGCTGACCGGGCTCGACGCGCCCGCCATTCTGCCCGATGGCGCGGGAGAGCACGGGTTGCGCTGGCCCGACGGTCCGTTCCCGAAAGAGGCGCGGCTCGAGAAGAAGCTGGCGCTGGCGCAGGCCTTTGCCCGGCTGAACGGGCTCGACCGCGCCTATGGCACGGGCCGGGCACGGCTGGGCATCGTCGCCGCCGGAAAAAGCTGGCTGGACCTGCGCGCGGCGCTCGCCCGCATCGGGCTGACCGAGGAGAGCGCGGCGGTGCATGGTATCCGCCTGCTCAAGCTGGGCCTGACCTGGCCGGTCGATCCGGTGGGGCTGCGCGAGTTCGCGGGCGCGGTCGACGAGCTGATTGTCGTCGAGGAAAAACGACCGGTAATCGAGGATCAGGTGAAGAGTCTGCTCTTCAATATGTCCGGCCGCCCGCCCGTTTCCGGTAAGACGGACCCTGAAGGCGCGCCGCTGATGTCTGCGCTTGGCGAGCTTGGCCCGCAGGACGTGCTCGAGGCGCTGCTGGCCCGGATGCCCGAAGACATGCGCGCCGCCCTGCCGCAGATGCCGCGCCCGGATGCGTCCGCTTCGGGCGAGGCGCCGGCCCCTGCGCTCAGCCGGGACCCGTATTTCTGTTCGGGCTGCCCGCATTCGCTTTCGACCCGGTTGCCGGAGGGCAGCCGTGCCACCACCGGCATCGGCTGCCACATGATGGTGCTCGGCGTCGAGGGCCGCAACACCGCGACCTTTACCCAGATGGGGGCAGAGGGGGTGAGCTGGCTGGGAATCGCGCCCTTCTCCGACGAGCGGCATATCTTCGCCAATATGGGTGACGGCACCTATTTCCATTCCGGATACCTCGCGATCCGCGCCGCCATCGCGGCGCAGGTCAACATCACCTACAAGATCCTGTTCAACGACGCGGTGGCGATGACCGGCGGCCAGCCGCATGACGGCGAACTGACCGTGCCGAAGATCTGCGCGCAGGTTCTGGCCGAGGGCGCCCGTGAGGTCGCCGTTGTTGCCGAAGAGCCCGAGCGGCTGCGTGGCCAGCTTCCCGCAGATGTGCGGATCTGGCACCGCGACGAGATGGACGCGGTGCAGCGGCATCTGCGCGAGGTCGAGGGGGCGACGGTGCTGGTCTACGATCAGGTCTGCGCCGCCGAGAAACGCCGCCGCCGCAAGACCGGCGATTTCCCCAAGATCTCCGAGCGCGTGTTCATCAACGATTTGGTTTGCGAGGGCTGCGGCGACTGTTCGGCGCAGTCGGGCTGTATCTCGATCGAGCCGGAAGAAACCGCCTTTGGCCGCAAGCGCCGCATCAACCAGTCGAGCTGCAATGGCGACACCAGTTGTCTCAAGGGCTTCTGTCCGAGTTTTGTCACCATCGAGGGCGGACGCCCGAAGCAGCCGGCGCCGGTGCGCGCCGAAGCCGACGTTGCGCCCCCGCCCGAGCCCGACCTGCCGCGCATCGACGGCGTCTATAACCTGCTGCTCGCCGGGATCGGCGGCACCGGCGTGCTGACGGTCAGCCAGGTGCTGGCGCGGGCGGCGCATCTCGACGGGCTGGCGGTACAGTCGCTCGACCAGACCGGACTCGCGCAAAAGAACGGCGCCGTTGTCGGGCATCTGCGGCTGGCGACACGCGCGGGCGATCTCACCGCCGCGCGGGTTGGGCAGGGCGAGGCGGATCTGGTGCTGGCCTTCGACATGCTGGTGGCACGCTCGGCCAAGGTGCGGCCCTCGGTTGGTAATGGCCGCACGCGGATCGTGGTCGACGACCGGCTGGCGCCCAATGCCAGCTTTGTACAGAACACCGCTATGTCCTTCCGCAAATCCGCCGGGCTCAGGGCGCTGGCGGGCATGGTGGGCGAGGGGCATTGCCTGACCGTACCGGGCAGCGATCTGGCTCTGGCCACGATGGGCGACGCCATCGCCACCAATCTGGTGATCCTCGGCTTTGCCTGGCAATCGGGTCTTGTGCCCATCGGCGGTGCCGCGCTGCGCGAAGCGATCTCGGGCGCGCGGGGTGGCGAGGCCAATCTCGCCGCCTTCGATTGGGGCCGACGGGCGGCGGTCGAGCCCGATTTGCTCGCGCGGCTGGGCGGCGCGCCCGCGCCGGACGCGCCGGAGGAGGAGACGCTCGAGCAGATGATCGCGCGCCGGGCGGATTTCCTGACCGGCTATCAGAGCGCCCGCTATGCGCGCCGCTACTGCGAGCTGGTCGAGGCCGCGCGCCGGGCCGAGGCGCCGCTGGTGCGCGAGGAGTTCACCCGCGCGGTGGCGCAGAGCGCTTTTCGGCTGATGGCTTACAAGGACGAATACGAGGTCGCCCGCCTGCATCTCGATGCCGGGCAGCGGGCGCGGTTGGCGGACAGTTTCGAGGGCGAGTACCGTATCGCCTATCACCTGGCGCCGCCGATCTTCTCGCGCCCCGACCCGCGCACCGGGCGCCCCGCCAAGCGCCGCTTCGGCCGCTGGATCGAGCCGGGCTTTCGCGCTTTGGCGGCGATGAAGCCGCTGCGCGGCACGCCGCTCGATCCGTTCGGTCGGACGCAGGAGCGGCGCGATGAGCGTGCGTTGCGGGATGGGTTTTTCGCCGAGGTCGCCGCGCTTTGCGAGACGCTGAATGCCGAGACCCATGCCCGCGCGGTGGTGCTGGCGAAGCTGCCCCAGATGATCCGGGGCTATGGCCCGGTCAAGGAGGCGGCGATCACGGCCTATCGTGAGAAGCGCGCGGAAATGGGGCAGGGCGCAAACCCGTAGGGTGGGCAATCTGCCCACCTTTCCCGAGAGAAAGCGCTACTCCGCCGCTTTCGGCAGGATCAGCGCGTCGAGCAGGCGCAGCCCCTGACCGGCCTCAAGCACGCGCACCGGGTTCAGGTCGACCGCCTCCAGCGCATCGGCATGGCGGCAGCCGAACTCCGAGAGCGCCACCATCGCTGCGACCAGCGCCGCGCGGTCGCAGGGCGGGGCACCGCGATAACCGCTCAGCAGCGCGCCGAGGCGGGTGTCGTCGAGCATCTCCGCGGCGCGCTCCGCCGTTACCGGCAACAGCTCGAAGGCGCTGTCCTGCAACAGCTCGACCATTGTGCCGCCGAGGCCGACCACCAGGCCCAGCCCGTAAGGCGGGCTGTCGACAAGGCCCAGCATCGCCTCGATGCCGCCGGTGACCATCTCCTGTACCAGCACGCCGTCGATGCGGGCCGCGGGCGCATGGGCGCGCGCCGAGGCGACGATGCGCTCATATGCCTCCGCCGCGGCCTCCGCGCCGACCGAGAGCGCGACGCCGCCGGCTTCGGTCTTGTGGGCGATGTCGGGCGAAGCGATCTTCAGCACGGCTTTGCCGGGAAGGGCTGCGACCTGCGCGCGCGCCTCGGCGGCGCTGGTGGCCAGCGTCTCGATGGGGCCGGGCAGGCCAAGCAGAGCGCGCGCGGCGGATTCGCTGAGTGCACGGGGCAGGATGTCGGTGCCCTCTGCGCGGCGCCATGTGACGGCGCGGGGTGTCGTCAGCCAGGCGGCGATTGCGGTCAGCCCGGCGCGCGTGCCGGGCAGGCGCAGCGCCTCGCCATAGGCGGCGGCCACCTGCGGGTGCAGCCCGGCGGAAAGATTGCTCAGCGCCACAAGGGGCGTGGCGCCGGTGTAGCTGGCGCAGGCCCCGGCGATGCCCTCGTATTCCGTCGCCATGTCGGGGGCGAGGGCGGGCGGCGCGTCCTGCACCGCCAGGGTCACTCCGACGCTTGGATCGGCATCGAGGATGTCTAGCGCGCGGGCATAGATTCCGGAACCCCCAAAGGCGGCGCCGGTCACATCGAGCGGGTTCTGCGGCGTGGCAAAGCCCGGCAGCAGCTCCCGCAGCGCCGCCACCGACCTGTCCGACAGCTCGGCCAGCGGCAGGCCGGTTTCGGCGGCGATATCGGCCACATGCGCCACCCCGCCGCCGGAGACGCCCAGCACGGCGGCGCGCTTCAGCGCGGGCGGCGTCGGCTGAGCGCCGCATAGCCGGAGCGCCGCCAGAAAGCTGTCCATGTCGGGCAGGTCGAGAATGCCGGCGCGGCGGCAAAAGGCGCGCGCCGCCTCTTCGGTGCCGGCCAGTGCACCGGTATGCGCGGCGGTGGCCCGTTGCCCCAGTGCCGAACGCCCGACCCGCAGCGCCACGGCGGATTTCCCGGCGGCATGAACCGCCTGCATCGCGGTGGCCAGCGCATCCGGGTCGCCGATATCCTCGATTACCATGGCGATGGTATCGATATCGGGATCCTGAGCGAAATGCGCCACGTAAGCGGCGAGCCCCGTCACCGCGCCATTGCCCGCCGAGACCAGCGCGCCGATGCCGATCTGCCCGGAATGCGCGAGCGCGATGGCGCTGGCGCCCGAAGCGGAAATCAGCGCGGTGCGGCCCTGCGGCATCTCGGGCGAGATCGTCGAGGAATAAAGTGCCGCCCCGCTGCCGCGCGACACAAGGCCCAGACAGTTCGGCCCGCAGACGGCCATGCCGTGGCGCCGCGCAATTGCGATCAGCTCTGCCTCCAGAGCCGCGCCCTCTGCGCCGGTCTCGGCAAAGCCCGAGGCCAGCACCACCGCGGCACGGCTGCCCAGCCGCCCGGCCTCTTCCAGCGCGGCGGGCACCAGCTCTGCGCGCAGCCCGATCACCACGCAGTCGGGAGCTTCGTCGAGATCGGAGAGCGCGGCGACGGCGGGCAGTCCGAACACGGTGCCGCCGCGCGGATGCACCGGGATAACCCGCCCGGCATAGCCGAAGCGGGCAAGGTTGCGCATCACATAGCCGGCCGAGGAGCCGGGACGCTCGGACGCGCCCAGCACCGCCACCGAGCGGGGCGCGAAGAGGGCAGCGAGATCAGTCGAGGCCACGGAACGGGCTGTCGCGGTATTCGAGATACTCCTTGAGCGACATCTGCGCGAGCTTGCGCATCCACTCCTGCCCCTCGTCGGTGACATGCAGCCCGGCAATCGAGGTTACGTTGTAATCGAAGCTGGCCTGAAGCCCGGCCACCATCTGCTGGTTGTTGATCGAGGCCTTGGTGTATTTCAGCGCCGGGGTCGGCATCCTTGCCAGCTTCCGCGCGAGGTTCTCAGAGCGCAGTTTCAGTTCGTCGGCGGGGACCACCTTGTTCACCAGGCGCATGCGGTCGGCTTCGGCCGCATCGACGATATCGCCGGTATACATCAGGTAACGTACATCGCGGGTGGGCAGCAGCCAGGGCATCATCAGTGCCGGCGGCCCGGAATTGTGCCGCACCTCGGGTTCGCCGAACTTGGCGGTGTCGGCAGCGATGGCGAGATCGCAGGACATCATCAGTTCCAGCGCGCCGGCCAGGCAATAGCCGTTGACCGCGGCGATGACCGGGATCGGGGCTTTCCAGATGTTCAGCAGCGCGGTGGCGTTCTCGGTCATGTCATCGACCCAGAAGTCGAAATCCACCACGAAATCGCCGCCCTGAAGGTCATAGCCCGAGGAAAACGCCCGTCCGGCGCCGGTGATGATCAGTGCGTTCACCTCCGGGTCGGCCACCGCTTCGGCCAGCGCCGCGTCGATTTCGCGGATGCAGTCCTTGTTCATGGCGTTCAGCTTGTCGGGCCGGTTCAGCGTGATGGTGGCGAACTTGTCCTGTTCGTCCTTGGTGTAGAGGATCGTCTCGTAGCTCATGGGGCTCTCTTTCAGGCGGCCAGGGTTGAGGAGGGCATCTTGGCAAGCGCCGTGGCGATGCGCGCGGCGAGCCGGGCATTGTTGCGCACCAGCGCGATATTGGCGGCCAGCGAGCGGCCCTCGGAATCGGTGTTGATCCGGTCGAGCAGGAAGGGCGTCAGCGCCTTGCGGGTGATGCCCTGCGCGTCGGCGGCGGCGATGGCGCCGTCGATGATGCTGTCGATCTCGGCCGGCGACAGCGCATCTGCCTCGGGCACCGGATTGGCGATCAGCATACCGGTGTTCATGCCCAGCGTGTCGTTCCAGGCGATGGTCGCGGCGATCTCTTCGGGGCTGTCGAGCCGGTGGTCGGCCTTGGCGCCGCTGCTGCGGGCGAAGAAGGCGGGGAACTCGTCGGTGCCATAGGCGACCACGGGCACGCGGTGCGTTTCCAGCACTTCCAGGGTCTTGGGGATGTCGAGGATCGACTTCACGCCGGCGCAGACCACGGCGACCGGTGTGCAGCTGAGTTCCAGAAGGTCGGCGGAGATGTCGAACGTGTCTTCGGCGCCGCGATGCACGCCACCGACGCCGCCGGTGGCAAAGACCCGGATGCCCGCCAGCGCTGCGACCCGCATGGTGCAGGAAACGGTGGTGCCTGCCGATTGACCGCGCACCAGCGCTACGGCCAGATCCCGCGAGGAGGCCTTGACCACGCCCTCGGCCCGGGCCAGCGCGTCGAGCTCTTCGGCGCCGAGGCCCACCTTGATACGCCCTTCGAGCACGGCGATTGTGGCGGGCACGGCACCCTGGGCGCGGATCTCCTCTTCGACCGAGCGCGCGGTTTCGAGATTCTCCGGATAGGGCATGCCGTGGGTGATGATGGTCGATTCCAGGGCCACCACCGGCGTGCCGGCGGCGAGGGCTGCGGCCACCTCGGGTGCGAGGTCGAGTAGGTCGGGGGTCATGAGGGTACTCCGGTGACGGGGGAGGGCGCGGCGCCGGACAGGCGATGGCCGTTCGTTTCGAGAAATTGCGCGCTGAGGTCGGCGCGCACGGTTGTGGCGGTTTCGACGGTCAGCGCGGCCAGCAGGCTGCCGGTGCGGCTGGCCTCGGGCAGCGCCGCGCCGGCGAGCACGGAATGCAGCGTACCGGCGATCATCGCGTCGCCGGCGCCGGTCACTTCGACCGGATGCGCGGGCACCGCCGGCACGACGGCGACGCCGTTTTCGTCCGCCACCGTCAGCCCGTCGGTTCCGGCGCTGACCACCACCCCCGCCGCGCCCCGGTCGCGCAGCTCGGTTGCGGCGGCGCTGGCGCCGGCGCGGTCCGGCGTATAGGCGCGGCCGAGATAGCCATTCGCCTCGTCCACATTCATGAACAGCATGGCGATGCCGTTCAGATCCCGGGGCAGGCGCTGCGCCTTGTGAGTCGAAACCGGGTCGATGGCGAGCTGAAAGCGCGTGCCCCGGCTGCGCTCGATCAGGGCGGCGATGGCTTCCATCGGCGGGTTGCAGTCGGAAAACACCAGCGTGGCACTCACGATATGCGACCAGGCCCGATCAAGCCGGTCGGGAGTGAGCTCCTCGAAGATCTCCATATCCGCGATGCCGAGATCGAGATCGCCCTCGGGCGAGAGAATGGCGCAATATTCGGCGGTCGAACGGCGCATCGACTGGGCGACCTGGCTGACATCGACGCCGCGATTGCGCAGGTGGCCGAGCAGATGCCGCCCGGTCTCGTCATCGCCCACGACCGACAGGAAACTCGTCTCATGGCCAAGCAACGCGAGGTTTTCCACCACGTTGCGCGCCACACCGCCATAGCTGTGAAAGCCCTCGGCGGGGTTGGAGGTGCCCCGCACAAGCGGTTGGCGAGCGCGGAATTTCCGGTCGAGCACCGCGCCGCCGATGCAGACCACCCGCTTGGATGCAGGCAGCACATAGCCGCGCCCGAGGATATAGCCCTTGCGGGTCAGCGACACGATATGCGCCGCCACGGTCGAGCGCGCGATATTGAGCTGGTCAGCGGTCTCCTGCTGCCCGGCAAAGGGGTTTTGCGTGATGTGCTTCAGGATTGCCGCCTCAAGAGGCGAGAGATCGTCCATGAGCTGATTTCCCTGCGAGCGCGTCTCATTTTTTCTAGACAACAACTGTTTAATTCGTCAACAATTGTTTTACGACGCTGCCAAGCGCCTGCGAAACACCCCGGAAAACCGCCCGAAAAGAGGCATGCCGGAAGAGGGTACTACCCTGACATACAAGGAGGAATTCCATGTCTGCCGATACGATCGACATGATCCCAGTGGTCGATATCTCCGGATTCATCGAAGGCGGGCCAGGCGCTGCCGCAGTGGTCGAGCAGATCGCCGCCGCCGCCACCGAAAGCGGCTTTTTCCTCGTCACGGGCCACGGTGTCGATACGGCGGTCACAAAGCGGCTCTACGATCTGGCCTACGCGTTCTTTGACGAACCGCAGGACTGGAAGGCCGGCGTCGGGCGCGGCACCGGGGTCGAGGGCGGCCTCTCCTTCGCGCCGATGAAGCAGGAGGCGCTGGCCGGCACGCTGGGCATGAAAACGCCGGGCGATCTAAAGGAAAGCCTCAATTTCGGCCCGCGTCTGGGTGGCGACACCTGGCCCGACCGGCCCGAGGGGCTGGAAGCGGCGTTTCGCGATTACTTTGCCGAGATGGAGCGGCTCGCCCATCACCTGCGACGAATCTTTTGCAGCGCCATCGGCCTCGTGCCCGATTTCTTCGAGGCGGATTTCGAAAACCATCTCTCGGCGCTGCGTGTCATCAACTATCCCGAACAGAGCGAGGCGCCGGAACCGGGTCAGCTGCGCGCCGGCGAGCATACGGATTACGGCTTCATGACGATCCTGCGCTCCGAGGCCAGCGCCGGTGGCTTGCAGGTGCGCCGCCGCGATGGGGTCTGGCTCGACGCGCCGAATATCGAGGGCGCCTATGTGGTCAATATCGGCGATGCGTTCATGCGCTGGTCTAATGACGAATGGGTCTCGACCCCGCACCGCGTCGCCAATCCGCCCTCGGGCTTTCAGGGTACGGCGCGTCGGCAGTCGATTCCCTTCTTCCTCAATCCCTCCGCGGAGACGATGATCGAATGTCTGCCGCCCTTCGCCAAGGACGGTGCGAAATACGAGCCGATCAGCTTTGCCGATTACATCGCACTGAAGACCAGCCAGGCCTTCGGCGGCTGAGCGTCTGACCCTGCGGCGCCGCGGCGCCGTCTCGGTACCGGGGCAGAGATCCCGGGCCCGGATCGAAACAGATCCTTCCAATATGCCAACATGGAGACCGAAATGACCATCACAAGACGGCAATCTCTGGGAGCGCTCGGGGCCATGGGCCTGAGCGCTTTCATGCCCCGTTACGCCTTTGCGCAGGACAGCGAAACGCTGGTCGTGCCGACCCTGGGCGGCGTCTGGGAACAGTTCTGGCGCGAACACATTGCCCCGGCCTTCGAAGAGGCCACCGGCGCCAAGGTGACGCTGGATGTCGGCAACGGCCGCGTCTTCGGTGCCAATCTGCGCGCCGCCGGGGTCGAGGAGCCGCCCTATTCCATCGTCATGACCAACGAGGTCTTTGCCCAGAGCCTGCGCAAGGAGGGCTTTTTCGAAGAGCTCGACCTGTCGAAGATGCCGAACTATGCCGATCTCTACCCGATCGCCCAGACCGCAGGCGGTTATGGCGCGGTGGGGACGTTCTCGCCTATCGGCATCGGCTACCGCACCGACATGATCTCGACCAAGCCGACCGCCTGGAAGGATCTGTGGGAGAACCCCGAGACGAAAGGGCTGATCGGGCTCTACAACTTCGCCAATTCCGCCGGCAAGATGGAGCTGCTTCTGGCTTCCAAGATCTTCGGCAAGGACCAGTACGACGTGGATGCGGGCTTTGCCGCGCTCAAGGAGCTGGGGCAGGTGATCCAGGTGGATTTCAACCTCTCCACCGCCATGGCGGCGGGCGAGATCGCCATCGCGCCCTTCGATTTCGCCGAAATCGTGCGGCTGAAGGGGCAGGGCCTGCCGGTGGACTATGCCATCCCCGAGGAAGGGGTGCTGGCCTTCGACCAGACGCTCAACATCCTTGCCAACGCGCCGCATAAGGAGCTGGCCTATGCCTATGCGAATTTCCTGATCTCGCCCGAGATCCAGGACATGCTGATGCGCCAGTTTTACACTTCGCCCACCAACAGCAAGGTGGTGGTGCCCGATGAGCTGAAGACTCAGGTGCCGATCTCTGGCGAGGCGATGAACGCCATCCTGCAATGGGACTGGGAATTCGTGAACGAGAACCAGGCCGAGCTTTCCGAACGCTGGGCCAAGGAAGTCGGCTGAGCCGGGTTCGCACGAGACCAACCGAACGGGGCCGCCAAGCGGCCCTGTTCCGCCATCCGGCACGATGAGGACAGCACCAGACCATGACCGAAGTTAGGTTGAACCGGCTCACCAAGATCTATGCCGGTGGCAAGCCGGCGGTGGATTCGATTTCCCTGACCATTCCCACCGGTCAGTTCGTGTCGCTGCTGGGGCCCTCGGGATGCGGCAAGACCACCACGCTCAAGATGCTGGCCGGCTTCGAGGAGGTCACCCGCGGCGAGATCGCCTTTGACGGTCAGGACATGGTAAGGGTGCCCGCCGAGGATCGCGACATCGGCATGGTGTTCCAGAACTACGCGCTGTTCCCGCATATGACGGTGTTTCAGAATCTCGCCTTCGGGCTCGAAATGCGGCGGATCGGCAAGGCGGAGATCGCCCGCCGTGTCGGCGAAACGCTGGAGATGGTGCAGCTGTCGCATCTGGCGGACCGTTACCCGGCGCAGCTTTCGGGCGGACAGCAGCAGCGCGTCGCCATCGGCCGGGCGCTGGTGATCGAGCCGCGCATTCTGCTGCTCGACGAGCCGCTGGCCAATCTCGACGCCAAGCTGCGCGAGGAGATGCGGGTGTTCATCCGCGATCTTCAGAAACGGGTGGGCATCACCACGATCTATGTCACCCACGATCAGGCCGAGGCGATGACCATGTCCGATCTGGTGGTCGTGATGTTCGACGGGCGCATCGCGCAGGCGGGCGCGCCGGCCGAGATCTACGAGCGCCCGAAATCCGCCACCGTCGCGGGGTTTGTCGGCCAGGTGAATCTGATCGAGGCGGCGCTCGATCCGGCGAGTCCCGGAGCCGCCAAAACGCCCTTCGGTCCGGTGCCGGTGCAGGTTCCGCCTGTCGGCGACAGCGTGACACTGGCGCTGCGGCCCGAGGCGATCGACATTGCCCCCGCCGGGGCCGGCCCGGGCACCGCCGCGACAGTGGAAAGCCTGCAATACTCGGGCGCCATCGTCGATTACGTGCTGCGCTTCGCCGATGGCAGCCGCGCCAGCGTCAAGACCATCCCGCGCCACCGGTTCGAAACCGGGCAGGAGGTCTCGCTCTCGGTCGATCCGGCACGGTTCTGGCAGCTCGGGCGGGAATACTGAGATGCGGCAGCGCTACGCCTTTCTGCTGCTGCTGCCCGCCGGGATCCTGCTGACGGTGTTCCTGGCCATCCCCTATGTCAGTGTCTTTCTCTCGGCCTTTCGCGTTCCGGGCGAGGGCACACCCTACGGCGACGGCTACACGCTGGGCAATTTCGCCCGCATCTTTACCGACTGGTTCTATATCGGTCAGGCGCTGAACACGATGCTGATCGGTGCGGTGACCACGCTGGCGACGCTCATCATCGGTCTGCCGGTGGCGTTTCAGCTCGCCCGACCGGAGCTGCGCCTGCGCGGGCTGTTCTACGGTATCGTGCTGTCGCCGCTTCTGGTGGGGATCGTGATCCGCAGTTACGGCTGGACGATCCTTCTGGGCAATAACGGCGTGATCAACCGCACCCTCCGGGGCTGGGGCTGGATCGACGGCCCGATGCCGCTGATGTACAATACGCTGGGTATCGTGATCGCGCTGACTCATGTCTTTCTGCCCTTCATGATCCTGCCGATCATGAGCGCGGTGCAGGGGATCGACCCCTCGGTCGCCTCCGCCGCCCGTTCGCTGGGGGCGCGGCGGCTGAGCGTCATCCGCCGGATCCTGCTGCCGCTGGCCATGCCGGGAATCCAGTCGGGCTGTATTCTGGTCTTCGTTCTGGCGCTGTCGTCCTATGTCACGCCGGCGCTGATCGGTGGGCTGCGGGTCAAGACCACCGCCGTGACCGTGGTCGACGCAATGATCGACACGTTTCAATGGCCGTTCGGCGCGGCGCTGGCGCTGACGCTCTCGGTGCTGGGCGGCGCCTCGGTGCTGCTCTTTGCACGGGCCACACGGATGAAGTGGAAATGATCATGGGCCGCACCGTTCTCAATCTCTACTGCCTGCTGGTCTATGCGTTTCTGCTGGCGCCGATCTTTGTGGTTGTGGGGGCCTCGTTCAATGCCGGAGAGTTCCTGACCTTTCCGCCACAGGGCCTGTCGTTCCGCTGGTACGTCACCTTCTTTCACAACGAGGTGTTCCTGCGCGCCATCGTCACGTCGCTCTGGATCGCGTCCGTGGCGACTGTGTTCTCGGTGGTGATCGGCACCATGGCGGCGATCTACTACGTACATTTCGCCGGCCGCCGGAAAGAGATGATCCGGGTCGCGGCGCTGTCGCCGCTGTTGCTGCCCGAGATCCTGACCGCCATTGCGCTGCTGTTCTTCCTCTACGATATCGGCATCGGCACCAAGACCATGTTCGGACTTCTGGTGGGTCACGTCTTGCTGACGCTGCCCTTCGTCTTCATGAACGTCTCTGCCTCGCTCGAAGGCTATGACACCGACTGGTCCATGGCGGCCCGAAGCCTGGGCGCGCGGCCTTTCACGCGGTTCCGTCGGATCGTGTTGCCGCTGATAAAACCGGGGCTGATCGGCGGCGCGCTGTTCTCCTTCGTGATTTCCTTTGACGTGTTCACCATCAGCCTGCTGCTGAAGTCCATCGGCACGGCGACGCTACCGATCCAGCTCTTCGATTATCTCAAGACCAACTACACCCCAGAGGCGGCGGCCGTCTCGACACTCTCCATCGTCGCAACGGTGAGCGTCGTGGTCATCGTCGAAAAGGTCGTGGGGCTGAAGGTTCACAAGTTCTAAAGTGAACCTCTGTGAACCCACGCTGAAGTGCGGAGTGACCCGCCAGCCTGCTGAAGAAAGGCTTCGATATGCCGGATCTTTTCGGCCAGGGCGCTCGCCTTGGGCGTGGGCGTCATGCCCGCCGAGGTCCGCACTAAGAGCGGATCGCTGAAGATATCTCGCAACTGCCGCAGCGTGTGGCTGATTGCCGGCTGGCTCAGATGTAGCTGCTGGGCGGCCGGCGTCAGCGCGCCGGATCGCGTCGAGCGTGTAGAGCAGGCGGATATCGAGATTGCACACGCGCGGCATGGTCCGCGAGGTGACCGACCCGACCCTCGGCCCGCTGATGCACCCAGGGGTCGTGCCCCGCATCGACCTGCTCTCGCTGATCAAGGCGCTGGTCGTCGAAGGCACGGCTTGTTCGATCCTGTCGCTCGGCGCTGTCTGGGAGGAGATCGGAAACGGCAGCATCGTGGCGGCCGAGGTGCGCGGGATCAATCTTTCGCGCACCATCTATTCCGCGCGCAGCCCGCACAAAACGATCACCGGGCTTCTGGTGAAGACCGAAGACGTTCTGATCTCCTCCATCATAAAGCGGCTCACCGCAATCGCGGCGGTTGCAACGCTGGGGTGAGCGCGGGCGGGCGGGATCGTTCGAACCGAAGAGCCGCGCTGATCAGATCCCGGCCAGCTCGCCGGCAAGTCGCGCGCAGGTCGTGGCCGCCAGAAGGGCAGGGCGCCTGTGGATCGCGGCGGCGATTTTACGGCCGGCGGAGGTGTAGCTGATGCAGTCGTGCAGCACGAGGTCCGGGCCGATCTCCGCCATCTCGACGGCAGCGGCGCGGATTTCCTCCTCCGAGGCACCGGGCGACAGCGGCACGCAGTGACAGCTGCGCGTCGCGGTGGTCCAACGGTCCACGCAAGCGGCGGCCTGCGCGGCGCTCGGGATAAACACCCCGAGCCGCCCGTTCGCGGGTAGGCAGCCCTCCACCGCGCCGGTCACGAGGTCGGAGGCGAAATGCACGCCAGGCGCTTCGAGCGACGGAAACTTGCCGGTGCAGCAGACGATGGCGACGGCGGCTTGCATGGCCTCCAGATCCTTCAGCCTCTGCTTCATCCCCTCGGTGACCGCCGCCTTGCTGATCAGCACCGACCGCCCGTCGGGCAGGGTTGTAAACAGCGTGTCACGGTCGGCGGTCGGGGCGGCGGCGGCCAGCCCCGCCTCGTCGAGATGATCGAGCGCGCCCAGCATCTTCAGTTCGGCCCGGTCACCCAGCACCGAGGCGAATTCGGCCAGCAGCGCGGGCCGGGGCGCCTGCCCGATGACAAGCATGCCCACAACGGGTTTGCCGCTCATGCGGGCACCTCCGCGCGCATCGCCGCCGCATCGCCGACAACGCGAACGCGGGTGCGGATTGCGCGGCCCGGCAGGTAGGAGAGCGGCAGATCCTCGACGTCGATCACCTTGACCGTCGCGCGGTCGGCACCCGAGGCCACCGCCGCGTCAATGGCGGCTTCGCGGGCATGGGCGATGGCCTCGTCGCGGTCCATGTCGCGATAGATCCGGTCGGTCTCGCCCGAGATCTGCGCCATGGCGGCCCCGACGGCATTCGCCACCTCGTTATGCTCCACATGGATCACCTCGGAGATGCCCGGCATCGCGTCGGGGATCAGCATCGCGCCGCCGCCAACCGCGAGCAGCGGCACTTCGGTGGCGTCGGTCTTCATCCGGTCGACGCCCTCGGCGATGTTTTCATGCATCTTCTTCAGCGCGGCGGCGACAAAGTCCTTCGGCAGCTCGGCCACGCGGCTCGTGTCGCCGAGCCGGATCAGGCCGGAGGCGACGGCAATATCGGTGGCGGTCACCTGCGCGCCGCCAAAGACCATGGCCTCCTGCGCCAGACGGTAGCCCACCGATTCCGGTCCCACGGTGACCGGATCGCGGCCGATCTTGGTGCCGCCGCCCACTGCGATGGAAAGCAGATCGGGCATGCGGAAGAGGGTACGCACGCCGCCCACCTCGACCACATTGTTGGCCTCGCGCGGGAACCCGTTCACCAGGCAGCCAATATCGGCGGTGGTGCCGCCCACGTCGCAGACCATCGCGTTCTCGATCCCCGCCAGCAGCGCCGCGCCGCGCATCGAGTTGGTCGGACCGGAAGCGAAGCTGAACACCGGATATTCGCGCGCGGCCTCGGCCTTGACCACGGTGCCATCGTTCTGGGTGATGAAGAGCTGCGCGCCCAGCCCGCTATCGGCCACCGCATCGACAAAGGCCTGCGTCGTCTCGCGGGCCAGCCCGATCAGCGAGGCGTTCATCAGCGCCACGTTCTCGCGCTCCAGCAGGCCGATGCGCCCGAGGGTGGAGGACATGGTGACATGAACGTCCGGCGCCTCGTTGCGGACGATCTCGGCGGCGCGCTCCTCGCATTCGGCGGTGAGCGGCGAGAAGGTGGCCGAGATCGCCACCGCCCCGACCCCGTCGGCGGCGATCTTGCGCGCCGCTTCGGCGACGGCCTTCTCGTCCATCGGCATCAGCGGGCGACCGTCGTATTCGTGCCCGCCCTGTACCAGGTAGATGCCACCATTGACCTTGGCCGCCAGATCCTTGGGCCAGTCGCAGAACGGCACCAGGCTGGCCGAGGCGGGCAGCGACACGCGGATCGCGGCAGCGCGCCCGAGGTTGCGCCGCTCGACCACGGCATTGGTGAAATGGGTGGTGCCGATCATCACCGCCACGACATCGTCGGCGGCGGGCCCGGCCTTGGCGATGACATCTTTCAGCGCGGTGCGCACGCCGGTGGTCACATCGGCGGTGGTGAAGGTTTTGACCGCGGCAACCACCCGGTCGCCGTCGAGCAGCGCGGCATCGGTATTGGTGCCGCCGACATCGATTCCGATCCGTTTCATGCCTGGTTCTCCTTGAAGACCGAAGTGAAATCGAGGTCGAAGCCGAAGGCGCGCGGCCCCACGGCGGCAAGCCCCTGCTCGGAGAGAAAGACCGACGGGGCGGGCAGCGCCAGCACGCTCACCCGCTGGCCGAACCGCAGCACATCGGTGCCGATGCCTTCGCCCGACACGCTGTCGAGCAGGCAGATCAGATCCGGTGTCATCACCACCGGCGCGCCGTCGAGATAGGCGACGGAATATTCGTTCTGGAAATGCACCACCATCTCCTTGCCCGCAAAGGCGTCGAGCCCCTCGATACGGGCCTTGCCCCTCAGGAAGCCCTCGGTCGCGCGGCGTTCCACATCGACGATCTTGCCGGTGAACATGCGCTGCCCGGAGGTGATCGAAAGCACCGCCTCGATCGGGTCGGTATGTTCGGCGCGCGCCCGCAGCACCTCGGTGCCGAGCGCGATGGCCTTGGAGACG
Source organism: Salipiger abyssi (assembly GCF_017311415.1). Lineage (GTDB taxonomy): Bacteria > Pseudomonadota > Alphaproteobacteria > Rhodobacterales > Rhodobacteraceae > Salipiger > Salipiger abyssi_A. The sequence continues at coordinate 49,512 of NZ_JAEKIS010000022.1, forward strand.
GAATAGAGCACGCCGTGCTGCTTCACCTCGGCGCCGGTGCGCGGCGCCTTGCAGGTCGCCGCGACAGAGCCGATCTCGGTGCAGGCCTTGCGGCTGATGCGCTCCATCCAGCGCCAGGAGGCGGCGCGCGGAAAGATGATCTCGTTGTCGCGAATGTCGGCCATGGTGAGCGGGTAGCAGCGCAGGCCCGCCACCGCGACGGAGGTCATCTGCGCCTCCGGATAGGCGCGGCCCATCGTGTCGGCATCGACCACCGGGTAGCCGGTGAGCGCGCCCACCATCATCGGATGCACGCCGTTGCCGCCGCCGATCTCCAGCGCCATGACCGCGTCGAACTTGCGGCCGAGATATTCCTCCATCATCCGCACCGGCTTCAGCGCGAATTCGGGATCGGCCAGACGCTCCTGCCCGACAAGCGGCGCGCCCATGTTCGACAGCACCCCCACAAGCGCGTCATCGGCCAGCGTCATCGGGTCGATCAGGGTGGCGCTGCGGCCCGCCTCGTAGAGCAGCCGCATGTTCAGCAGCTTGTGATAGGGATCGCCGCCACCGCCCGTGCCGAGGATCCAGGCACCGACGGCAAGCGCCTCGATGTCGTCCGCGGAGAGGGTTCGGTGGGTCTGGCTCGGGCTCCTCTGGGCCAAGGTGGTCATGCGGGCATCCTTTCGCGCCGGTCCCGGATATAGGGGCGGGAACCGGCCTCACGGTTTGTGCTATGGCCTTCATGTCCGCCCGGCGCGGGCCGTTTCGCAAATAGCGTTTGCCTATGTTGACGATCCGCCGAGGCTATTTTCCCGAGGGGCCCCGGGCTCAACTGCGCGCCCATGCTCAAACAGGTGGCAACATTCCGCGGATATGCCTGAAAAATGGGCAATGATCCCGCCCATCATAAGCCCCGCGTATAATGCCTATCAGGAATGGCTGTTTTTCCATTCCGCCGGCTTCTGACTTCAATGGTGCCACAAAGGCCCCCGCTGGAAGGGGTCACGCATCCGGCCTCGCGGCGCTCGCGCATCGGGCCCCAACAAGGAGACGACAATGACATTCGCACGTTTGACATCGGCGCTGGCCATGGTGGCCGCGCTGGCCGTCGCGGCTCCGGCCTCTGCGGTGGAAAAGCAGGACGGCAAGTTCTGGATGGTGATCGGCGGCCGCCAGGCGGTCAGCCATGTCGATCCCGGCCAATCCTACGATTACGCCATCCGCATGATGACCCAGGCGCTTTATGACGGGCTGGTGAAATACACCGGCAACCCGCCCGAGGTGCAGCCCTGGCTCGCCACCGACTGGGAAACCTCCGAAGACGGGCTGACCTGGACCTTCCATCTCGCGCCCGACGCGACCTTCCACAACGGCGACCCGGTCACCGCCGAGGCGGTGGTCTATTCCTACCAGCGCGTGCTGGAGATGAACGAAGGCGTCGCCTGGATGCTCTCCGACGTGCTTCAGGCCGAGAACATCAAGGCGCTGGACGAGGGCACCGTCGAATTCACGCTCGACCGCCCCTATGCACCCTTCCTGTCCTTCCTGCCCTGGTGGTTCATCGTGAACCCGGCGCAGGTCGAGGCCAATGTCGTCGATGGCGATTTCGGCAAGGCGTGGCTGACCGAGCACGAGGCCGGCTCAGGCCCCTACAGCCTGGAAAAATTCGATCAGGGCACGTCCTACTGGCTGAAGCGCAATCCCGATTACTGGAAGGGCTTCCCATATGACAATGACGACATGGGCGGCATCATCTACCGGCTCATCCGCGAAAGCTCCTCGCAGCGTGCGGGCCTGATTTCCGGCGAGGCGGATCTGGTCACCGACCTGACGCCCGAAGAGCTGCAAGTGGTGGGCGCACGCCCGGATATCGAGACCACCTCGACCCCGGCGCTCACCTCCTTCGGCCTCAAGATGAACACACAGGGCGAATACACTTCGGATCTCAATCTGCGGAAGGCCATCGCCTATGCCTTCGATTACGACACCTTCGTGCAGGTCTATAACGGCAACGCCACGCTTCAGACGTCGCCCTTCACCGATGCGATCCGGGGCAAGGTCGATATCGACATGCCGCGTCAGGACATGGAGAAGGCCAAGGAATACCTCGCGCAATCCGCATGGCCCGAGGGCGGCATCACGCTGGAATACGTCTATGTGCAGAGCCTCGAACAGCAACGCCAGATGGGTCTTTCGCTGCTCAACAGCCTCAAGGAGCTGAATATCGAGCTTGAGATGGTGCCGCTGACCTGGCCCAACATGGTCGCGCGTGCCGGCGATGTCGAGCAGAGCCCCGACCTGATGGCGATCTTCTCGACGCCTGTTTCCACCGACCCCGATGCGGTTGCGATCCAGTATCACCCGAACTCCCACGGGAAATACTACGGCTCGCACTTCCTCGACGATGCCGAGCTGAACGGCATGATCGAAGAGGCCCGCAAGCTCTCGGACTGGGACGAGCGCGCGCCGATCTACGCCGAGATCCAGCAGCGTATCGCCGATCTGCAACCGGAGATCTTCGGCATGATGCGCGAGCGCCAGTTTGCCTACCGTACCTATGTGCATGGCTACGAGGACAGCCCGATCCGCATGACCGGCGAGGTCGATCTTTACCCGCTCTTCATCCAGCCCTGATCTCCCCCAGGGCCAACCTCGGCCGGGCGGCGCAACCGCCCGGCCTCTTTGCCGCTTTCCCCGCCGCGCGGGGCCATGACCGTCCGAGGCATGCATGAGAAAGATGATCGCAAAAAGGCTTGGCCTGATGGTGGTGATGCTGCTCGGCCTCGCCGTCATCACCTTTACCGTCGCCAATGTCGCGCCGGGCGATCCCGCGCGCCTCGCCGCCGGTCCCGACGCCTCGGCGGATATGGTCGAGGAGATCCGCGTTGAGCGGGGCTTCGACCGGCCGCTGCCGATCCGGTTCGGCATCTATCTCGGCCAGCTCGTGCAGGGCGATCTCGGCACCTCGGTCTATACCGGGCGGCCCGTGCTTCAGGACGTTGCGCAATTCCTGCCCGCCACGGTCGAGCTGGTGCTGTTCTCGATCTTCATCGCCATTCTGCTGGGTGTGCCGCTCGGCGTGCTGGCGGCGGTGTTCCAGAACCGCGTTCCCGATCACGCGATCCGGCTGCTGTCGGTTTCCGGCGTGGCACTGCCGATGTTCTGGCTGGGCCTGATGCTGCAATGGTATCTGGCGCTGGATCTGGGATGGTTTCCCCTTGGCGGGCGGCTCGGGATCTTTGACGACGTACCGCCCAAGATCACCGGCATGATCACCTTCGACGCACTGCTCGCGGGCGATCCGGCCACGGCGGGCGCCGCGCTCTGGCATATGATCCTGCCCGCCGCCGCGCTCAGCTTTCCCGCGCTGGCCGCGATCATCCGCGTCAATCGAGCCGAGATGCTGGAGGTGCTGGGCCGCGATTACGTGACCAATGCCCGCGCACAGGGCATCGGCCCGTTCCGCATCATCGCAGTCTATTCGCTGAAAAACGCCATCCTGCCGACGCTGGCGATGATCGGCCTGCGCTTTGGCTGGATGCTGGGCGGCACGGTGCTGGTCGAGGGTGTTTTCGATTTCCCGGGCATCGGGCTTTACGCCGCCAAGGCCGCGATCTCCTCGGATTTCGAGCCGATCATGGCCGTGACGCTGATCCTGGGCGCGGCCTTCATGCTGACCAATCTCGTGATCGACCTTGCTTATGCCGCGCTCGATCCGCGCGTGCGCAACCAGATCTGACGGAGGCCCCATGACCGACCTCACGACCTCGGCAACCGTCCCCGCCAAGCCGCCGATGCGTTTCCGCGAGACCCGCCGCCTGACGCGCACCTATTGCCGCTCCTTCTCCTCGGTGCTGGGGCTGGCGCTGGTGGCGCTGTTCCTCTTCGTCGCGGCCTTCGGCCCCTGGCTCGCCCCCTATCCCGAAGACGCCTATGGCGCGGTGGATTTCGGCGCCAAGCTGCTGCCGCCCTCGCCCGAGCACTGGTTCGGAACCGATCAGGTCGGCTCCGACATCCTGTCGCGGGTGTTGATCGGCGCGCGGACCACGCTGCAAATCGGCCTCACGGTCACCGGCATCGCGATCCTGATCGGCGTACCGCTGGGGCTCATCGCCGGCATGACCGGCGGCTGGATCTCCGAAACCATCATGCGGATCACCGACATCTTCCTGTCGATCCCCGGCCTGATCCTCGCCATTGCCATCGTCGGCGCGCTTGGCCCCGGCATTCTCAACGCCATGGTCGCGCTCAGCCTCGTGTGGTGGCCCGGCTACGTCCGGCTCGTGCAGGCCAAGACCCTGAGCCAGCGCAACGAGACCTATGTCGACGCCGCCCGCGCGCTTGGCGCCGGGCCGCTGCGGGTGGTGTTCGTGCATGTGCTGCCGAACTGCCTGTCGCCGATCATCGTCAAGGCGTCGATGGATATGGGCATGGCGATCCTCGGCGCCGCCTCGCTGGGCTTTCTTGGGCTCGGCGCGCAGCCACCCTATCCCGAGTGGGGGGCGATGATCTCCACCGGGCGCGCTTATCTGCCCGACTGGTGGTGGTGCACCTTCTTTCCCGGCATGGCGATCTATCTAACGGTGCTCGGCTTCAACCTGATGGGCGACGGGCTGCGCGACGTGCTCGACCCGCGCCAGAGGTGACATGATGGCCCCGCTTCTCGATATCCGCGACCTCTCGCTCGTCTTCGACACGTTCGACGGCACCTATCACGCCATCGACAAGGTCAGCCTGCAACTCAAACCCGGCGAGGCGCTCGGCCTCGTGGGCGAGACCGGCTGCGGCAAATCCGTGCTGACCCGTGCCGCCTTCGGCCTCGTGCCGGTGCCGCCGGCGCGGATCACCTCCGGCTCGGTAAGGCTCGACGGGCGCGAGCTGCTGGGCCTGTCCGACCGTGCGCTGCGCGGCATCCGGGGCAGCGAGGTGGCGATGATCTTTCAGGATCCGATGACCTATCTCAACCCGGTCTTCCGGGTCGGCACCCAGCTCGTGGATGCGATCCGCGCGCAGTCCGGCGGGCGCATCGGCAAGGCGGAGGCGAAATCAATCGCGCTCGACATGCTGGACAAGGTCCACCTGCCAAACCCCGACCGCCAGTTCCGCGCCTATCCGCACGAGCTTTCGGGCGGAATGCGCCAGCGGGTGCTGATCGCCATGGCGCTGGCGGCGAAGCCTAAGCTGCTCATCGCCGATGAGCCCACCACGGCGCTGGATGTGACGATTCAGGCGCAGATCCTCGATCTGATGGCCGAGCTGGTGGAAGATCTCGGCCTCGCGATGATCATGATCTCGCACGATCTGGGCGTGGTGGCGCAGGTCTGTTCGCGCGTGGCGGTGATGTATGCGGGCAAGATCGTCGAAGACGCGCCCATAGGGCGGATCTTCGATGCGCCGGCCCATCCCTATACCCAGGGGCTGCTGGCCGCGCTGCCGCATCCGTTCAAGCCGGTGGACCGCCTCGCCTCGATCCCAGGCACACTGCCCGATCTGCTGCATCCGCCTGCCGGATGTCGCTTTGCGGGCCGTTGCGCCCAGGCCCATGCGGCCTGCGCCGCACCGGTGCCGCTGCGCGCGGTCGGCCCGCAGCATCGGGTGGCCTGCACGCTCTACGAAGACGCCGCGCCGGAAGGAGCCGCTCATGTCTGAGACCTCTGACGCGATGCTCGCGATCCGCGATCTCAAGGTCCATTTCCCGCTCGCCAATGGACAGGTCGTGCGTGCCGTCGATGGCGTCTCGCTCACGCTGCGTCCGGGCGAGACTGTGGGGCTCGTCGGCGAAAGCGGGTCGGGCAAAACCACCGTCGGCAAGACCGCGCTGCGGCTGGTGCCCGCCACCGATGGCGAGATCCGTATCGGCGAGCTGGATGTGCTGAATGCCTCGGGCCGCGATCTGCGGCGCTTGCGGCGCAAGGCGCAGATCATCTTTCAGGATCCGCATTCCTCGCTGAACCCGCGCATGACCATCCGCCGGGCGGTGGCCGAAGGGCTGATCCTCAACACATCTCTGCGCGGGCGGGCGCTGCGCGAAAAGGTCTCGGAAACGCTGATCGCCATGGGCCTGCCGCCGCAATTTCACGACCGCTTTCCGCATGAGCTTTCGGGCGGGCAAAAACAGCGCGTCTGCATCGCCCGCGCGCTGGTGCTCGATCCCGACCTTCTGGTGCTGGACGAACCCACTTCGGCGCTGGACGTTTCGGTGCAGGCGCAGATCCTCGGCGTGCTCAAGGATCTGCGAGCCGAGCGCCCGTCGCTGACACAGCTTTTCATCTCGCACAATCTTGCCGTGATCCGCTTCCTTTGCCAAAGGGTCGCAGTCATGTATCTTGGCAAGATCGTCGAGGAAGGCCCCGTGGAGCAAGTGTTCAGCGATCCGCGCCACCCTTACACGCGGGCGCTGCTCTCTGCCGTCCCGGTGCCCGAAGCCGGGCGCAGGCCCGACCGCACCCGCCTGACCGGCGATATCCCGAGCCCCACCGCCGTGCCGAAAGGCTGTGCCTTCCACACCCGCTGCCCCGTGGCCCGCAAGGGGCTTTGCGACACCACCCCGCCGCCGCGGGTCGCGGCGGGCGGCGGCCATGCCGCGCTTTGCCACTTCGCCGGGGAGATGCAGACCACATGAGTTTTCCGCTCGACCGGCTGGCGCTCCAGCTCGACTGGAACCTGTTGCGCACCTTCATGGTGATCGTGCAGGAGCGGTCGATCACGGCGGCGTCGCAGCGTCTCAACGTCTCGCAGCCCTCGGTCTCGGCGGCCCTGCGCCGGCTCGAAGAGCGGCTTGACCTGCGTCTGGTCGAACGCGGCGGCGGGCAGACCTTTGTGGTGACCCGCGCCGGCGAGGCGGTCTATCGCGAGGCGCTGGAAATCTATGGCGGTGTGGTGCGGCTGAACGATATCGGAGCCACCGGCGGGCGGGCGCTCTCGGGTAATGTCGTGATCCACCGCTCTTCGCATCTGGAGATGGACCGGATCACGCCGGTGCTGGAGGAGTTCCGCGCCCAGCACCCAAGCGTCACCTTCTCGATCCGCTCCGCCCCCTGCCACGAGGTGGCGCAGGCGCTGCAACAGCGTGCCTCCTCCGTCGGCTTCTGCACCCGGATCGACCCGGCCATCCAGCGGCTGCGCAGCCAGCCGCTCACCCCGCAGGAATTCGGCGTCTATTGCGGGCCCGACCATCCGCTTTATCGGCGTCAGGAGGTCGACCCGGAGCTACTCGCAGCCTCCGATGTGGTCGGCTACGAGGAAGACCATATCGCTGGCGTCTTGTCCGCGCTGGCGGTCTGGCGGGTGCGTCACGGCATCGGCGGGCGGTTCATCGCCTCGACCACCGGCATCGTGGATCTTGTCGAGCTGATCGAGCAGGGCAGGGCCATCGGCTGCATGGCCCGGGGGCACGCCCACCGCTACGGCACACGGCTGTGGCAGATACCGGTTAATGCAACGCCCCCGCTGGTCGACATGTTCTCGGTCATCGACTTCGAGCGCCACATGACACCGGTCGAAGCCGCACTGATCGACCATCTGGAGGGCGAGGGACTTGCCAGCCGCCCGCATCCCCGCTCCGATGTCTAAGCCTGTGCGCGCGCTCTCAAGCCCTGGGTTCGGCGAGGAGAACCAACAAGCGCCGTTCTCGCCCGCCGACTGCCGATGGTGATACGGGGCCCGTTCTGCCCCTTTTGACGGATCAGCTCAGGAACCCTCTGAACGACCGCAGGGACACCACAAAAAAGACCACCGCGATCCCGGTGAGCCACAGCATTTGCGGCCAGACCACATCCAGCCCGGCGCCGCGGAACAGCACCGATTGCGATAGGATCACGTAATGGGTGTTGGGCGCGATGAGCATGATGTTCTGCACCAGCTCCGGCATCGACTCGCGCGGGGTCTGGGCACCCGAAAGCACCTGCAAGGGCAGCAGCACGAGGATCATCATGATGCCGAATTGCGGCATGGAGCGCGCGAAGGTCGCCAGAAAGATCCCCAGCGAGGCGGTTGCGAAGAGATGCAGCGCGGTCCCCAGCATGAAGAGCGCCAGCGAGCCCTGTAGCGGGATGCCCAGCACCATGTTGCACATCACCACCAGCGCGAACAGCGTGCCCAGGATCACCACGAGCGACATCGACCAGAGCTTGCTGATCATGATCTCCAGCGGCGTGACCGGCATCACCAGAAGATGCTCGATCGTGCCGTGTTCGCGCTCGCGGATCAGCGCCGCGCCGGCGAGGATCAGCGCCAGCAGGGTCACGCTGTTGGCGATGCCCATGATCGCCTGAAACCAGCCGCCGTTGAGCTCGGGGTTGAACCTTGCGCGCAGTTGCAGATCGGCGGGCGGGCGGGGATCGGCGCGATAGCCGTCGAGGAATTCGGAGACCTCCTCGGACACGATGGTCTGAACATAGCCCGCGCCGGAAAACGCCTGGGCCATCTGGGTGGCATCGACATTGAGCTGAATCTCCGGGCGCTTGCCGGCCAGAAGATCGGCTTGGAAATCCGGCGGGATATCCAGCGCGAAGGTGTCGAGCCCTTCGTCCATGCGCCGGTCCATCTCGTGCCAGCCGATGCGCCGGGGCTCGGTGAAAAACGGCGGCTGAAACGCCTGCTCGATGCGCAGGCTGAGCGGCGACTGGTCCTCGTCGACAATGGCGATGGGGGCGTGGTTCAGCGTCTCGCTGGCGGAGTTCGCCGACGCAGTGATTTGCAGGGTGAAGGAGAACAGGATCAGGAACATCATGATCGGGTCGCGCGCCAGCCCGCGCAGTTCCTTGATCCCGAGATGAAAGACGTTGCCCAGATCCATCTCACTTCTCCTGTTTGCGCATCAAGAGCGCGCCAAGGCCGATCAGCACCGGGATCGACAGCGCCAGCGGCCAGAGCGCCGAGGACAGCTCGGAAAATCCCAGCCCCTTGGAAAAGGCGCCGCGCGAGATGGTCATGAAATGGGTGGTGGGGTAGGCGCTGGATATCAGCGCGCTGACCCCCTCCATCGAGGAGACGGGCGTGACCATGCCGGAAAACTGCACGGCGGGCAGGATCGTTCCCAGCGCGGTGGCAAAGACCGCCGCGAGCTGGCTTTTCACGAAGGCCGAGATCACCAGCCCCATGGCGGTGGCCGCCGAGACATAGAGCACGCCCGCCAGAAGGAAGAAGGCCAGATCGCCGGTGAAGGGCACCCGGAAGAGAAAGATCGCCAGCAGCGTCAGAAGGATCAGGTTGACCGCGGCCAGCACCGTATAGGCCAGTTGCTTGCCGAGCAGGAATTCCAGCCGGGTCACCGGGGTGACGTAGAAATTGGTGATCGAGCCCAGCTCGCGCTCGCGCACCACCGAGAGGGCCGAGAGCATGGCGGGAATGAGCAGCAAGAGGATCGGGATCACCGCCGGCACCATGGCCACGAGGCTCTTGATGTCGGGGTTGTAGCGATAGCGCAGTTCCAGCCCGAAATCGCCCGCCACCGCGGCTGGCCCGTAGGTCTCGCGCATGCCGGAGCTCAGCCAGCTTTGATGCATGCCCTGCACATAGCCCATCGCGGTTTCCGCCCGCGTCGGGTTCGATCCGTCGATCCAGCCGCCGACCTCGACATCGCGGCCCCGCAGCATGTCGCGCCCGAACTCGGGCGGGATCTCCAGCGCGAGATCGAGCAGTCCCGCGCGCATGCGCCGGTCCATGTCGGCGTAGCTGGTGATCGGGACCTCTTCGATGAAATAGCGCGAGCCGGAAATCTGGTCGATGTAGTCGCGGCTTACCGTGGACTGGTCGTAATCGAGCACGGCAAAGCGCAGATCCTCGACATCCATATTGACGCCGTAGCCGATCACCAGCATCAGCAGCAGGGAGCCGAAGACCGCCAGCGCCGCGCGGATCGGGTCGCGGCGCAGCTCCATCGCCTCGCGCATCGCATAGCTCAGCATCCGGCGAAGCCCGAAGGTCGCGGGGCCGGAGGCAGGCTCATGCGGTGCCGAGGCGCCCGGGGTGGCCTCGGGCGCCTCTTCGGTGAGAGTTTCGCCGGTGGCCTCTTCCAGATGTGCGATGAACGCCTCTTCCAGCGTCTCGGCGCCGGAGTCCGCGACGATCTGCGCCGGCCGGTCCGAGACGAGCACCCGGCCCGCATGCATGAGCGAGATACGGTCGCACATCATCGCCTCGTTCATGAAATGGGTCGAGACAAAGATCGTCACCCCGTCGTTGCGCGACAGGTCGGCGAGGCTCTGCCAGAACGCATCGCGCGCCACTGGATCGACGCCGGAGGTCGGCTCGTCGAGGATCAGGATGTCGGGCGCGTGGATCATCGCCACCGCCAGAGACAGCCGCTGACGCAGCCCCAGCGGCAGCGCGTCGGGGCGGGAATTCAGCACCTCGCCCAGATCGAAGCGGGCGACCATCTCGTCGATGCGGCCCGGAATGTCTTCGGGCGGGATCTTGAACAGCCGCGCATGCAGGTCGAGGTTCTGCGCCACGGTCAGCTCGCCATAAAGCGAAAACGCCTGGCTCATATAGCCCACGCGCCGGCGCACGGCGATGTCCCGCGGATCCACCTCCTTGCCGAAAAGCTTCGCGGTGCCGTCGCTTGCCTCCAGCAGCCCGGTGAGCATTTTCATCGTGGTGGTCTTGCCGCAGCCGTTGGAGCCGAGAAAGCCAAAGATCTCGCCCCGGGGGATGCGGAAACTCACCCGGTCCACGGCGGTGAAATCGCCGAAACGCTTGGTCAGCCCCTCGGCCTCGATGGCGTAATCGCCGTCCTCTTTGCGGATCGGCGGGATCACCACTTCCTTATGTGCCGCGCGCTCGTCCTCGGGCAGAAGCGCGATGAAGGCGGCGTCGAGCGTATCGGTGCCGGTGCGCGCCATCAGCGCGTCGGGCGCGCCGGTGTCGAGCACCCGCCCGGCATTCATCGCGATCAGCCAGTCGAAGCGCGCCGCCTCTTCCATATAGGCGGTTGCCACTAGCACGCTCATGCCGGGGCGCCCGGCGCGGATGCGGTCGATCAGATCCCAGAACTGCCGGCGCGACAGCGGGTCGACGCCGGTGGTTGGCTCGTCGAGGATCAGCAGGTCGGGGTCGTGGATCAGCGCGCAGCAGAGCCCCAGCTTCTGCTTCATCCCGCCCGAGAGTTTGCCCGCCGGGCGGTCGCGAAACGGCTCCAGCCCGGTGGCGCGCAGTAGATCGGCGATCCGGCCCTCACGCTCGGCGCGGTCCTGATTGAAGAGCCGCCCGAAGAAATCCACGTTCTCGAAGACCGACAGCGTCTCGTAGAGGTTTTTTCCCAGCCCCTGCGGCATATAGGCGATGCGCGGACAAACCTGCTGGCGATGCCGGGCAGACCGCATGTCGCCGCCCAGAACGGTCAGCGTGCCCTCCTGCATCGTCCGGGCGCCGGAGATCAGCGCCAGCAGGCTGGATTTGCCCACCCCGTCCGGACCGATCAGCCCGACCATTTGGCCGGAAGGGATATCCGTGGACACGCTGTCGAGCGCCTGCACCTTGCGGTAGGAGAGGCTGACATCGCGGATTTCTGCGATGGCGGAAGGCGTGGTCATTCGGCGAGCGTCTGCTGAAGGGACTCAGGCCACTCTGCCTCCGGGTCGACGCGCACATAGGCCATGCCGGGCAGACCGGTCTTCACCTGCGTGATATAGCGCTGCAACAGCTCCGGGTCGATCCGGGCGCGGACCCGGAAGGTCAGTTTCAGCCGTTCCTGCTCGGTTTCGACGGTGCGCGGGGTGAACTGCGCCACATCCGAAACGAAGGAGACGCTGGCCGGAATGGCGATTTCCGGCGCGGCATCCATGACCAGCCGGACCTCGGTGCCGATGCCGATACGGCCGGCCTCTTCGGTGGGCAGGAAGAAGCTCATATAGACATTGGAGACGTCGATCATGTTGATCACCCGCCCGCCGGCGCCCAGCACCTCGCCCGGTTCGGCGAGGCGATACTGCACCCGCCCGTCGCGCGGCGCGGTGAGCGTGGCATCTTCGATCTGCACCTCGATCCGGGTCACCGAGGCCTGCGCCGCCTCGACCGCGGCCTGCGCATCGACGATCATCGCCTCGGCAGAGCCGATGGCCACCTTGGCGGCGGCCTGCGACGCCTGCGCCGAGGCCAGCGCGGCGCGCGCGCGCCGTTCGGCGGCGCGGTCGTCGTCCAGCGTCTGCTGCGACACGGTGTTGCTCTCGGCGAGGCGCTCGGAGCGTTCCAGGCGCGTGGCGGCGGCATCCAGATCGGCCTGCTGCAATTCGACGGTCGCCTCGGCGGCGTCGAATTCCGCCTGCCGCTGCGCCACGAGGCTTTTCGCCGTCTCCACCGAGATCTCTGCCCGGCGCAGCTGCGCGGCGGCCTCGGCGCGCTGCGCGGTAAGCTCGGTGGTGTCCATCTGCGCCAGCACGTCGCCCGCGGTGACGAAGTCCCCCTCGGAGACCAGAACATCCTCCAGCCGACCGCCGGTTTTGCCCGCAATGTCGATATCCACAGCCTCGAGCCGGCCATTGGCGCTCACGAGCCCCTCCGGCTGCCCGTTTGTCGAAAGTCCCTGAAAGGCCATCCAGCCGATGAGCGCCACGAGAGCGGCTCCAAGAGCCAGCCATTTCGGTTGCAGTTTCATTTATATCCTCATGTCTGGACAGGCGGGAAGCCACGGTCGGTCTGACTGTTTCCGGTCTCGTTGCGATGGTACAGGCCAGAGGTCATTCCATGCCTGCGATCTTGTGGCGCAGCTCGGCGCGATCCGTCTCTGAAATGGCGAGATGTCCTGTGGTGACACGTCGGATATTTTCCAGATACCGTGCCACCACCTCCAGCTCCGCCGTGGTGAATTCGTCCGTGACCTGCGTGTAATGCGTGTGCAGCGCGGTATAGTCCCGCAAAGACCGCGCGGCGGCGCCTTCGTTCAGCGAGATCAGCACCCCGCGACGGTCCTTCGGGTTCGGCCGGCGGGAGATCATCCCGGCGTTCTCCAGTCGCAGAAGCAGGGCAGAGACCGCACCCGAAGTCAGACCGAGCGCGTGACCCATTTCTGTCGGGCTCATCGGGGCCTCGTATTCCGCAAGAAGACAGATTGCCCGGAAATCGGTCGAGTGCATTTCGCTCGACTGCGCGCTTTGCTCATAAACCGCCTCGATCTGCTGCATGAAGCGCAGCAGCGCCTGGCCCACCAGGCGCACAACCTCATATCTGTCTGATCTACCGGACATTCTTTATCTTAACAAAAAAGATACTTTATTGTGAAGATAGATTTAGGGTCACCATGACGAAAAACGCCGCGTTGCCTGCTGTATCCGTGAACGCACGCTGAAGTGCAGTTTCTGAAATGTCATGTTGTTCCAAACGATTGAACTGATGCGGTGGATGTCCACAGAGTCCCATTCGTCATCCTGCGTGCGACGTTCTGTCTTGACACAGAATTTGCACTTCGGATGTGAATCCACCTTTGTGAGCTCAAGGGTGGTTGCGACAGTCTCCGCTATCTCAGTTTCACCATTTCTTCTCTGAAGGCTTCGGTAGGCGTGCGCCATTCGAGGCATTTTCGCGGTGTCGCATTCAGTCTC
>NZ_JAEKIS010000023.1 GCF_017311415.1 Salipiger abyssi
CCAGAGCCGCCCGCATATCTCTTCAGATATCTGCGATGTCAAAGAGCGTGAGAGACAAAAACCAGACCAGTGCGCCCTAACTTCTTCGGCGCGCCCGCCCGTCAAGCCTCTCGATGTTACCTCCGCCTCGTCTGCGTCAGCGCCTCGTTTCCTCGTCGCCGCCGCCCCGTCTGGCGTCCCGTTGTGCGCCTCAGCGCCGCCGGTGAGGGGGTGTTTACGGATTGATGCCGGGAGCCGCAAGCGGTTTTTGAAGAAACCGTCATCTTTTTTTTAATTTCTTGGATTATCATTTTAAAACAGAATCTTACGGAGGGAATTTTTTCAAAGATCGTGGATTTTCACGATGCCGGCCCGTCGAACACCCGCGCTCTGCCACCAGATTTTGGGTTACTCACAGGGTTATCCCCAAGAAGACCCGATGCACCCCGATTTGCGAGGCCGAGTCACACCTCAGATCGGCCCGAAAACCGCGTCACACCCCTCCCGACTCGTGCGGTAAACTCCGGAGGCCAGCCTCCGCGCGCGGGATTTTCCACCTCCGGACAGCAAAAATCGCCGATTCCGGCGGAATCGGCGATTCATCTTCTGCTCCGCAGCGCGTCATCACCCCCGTGATCCCGCTGAAGCCCTGTGCGGTTTGGAAAGAACGCGAAGAAAAGGCGGGCCTGCGCGCCGCTCAGCCGCGCTGACGCGCCCGGTCCGGGCTGCCGAGCGCCGGCAGCCGCAGCGCCAAGAGCCCCAGGATCGCCGCCAGATAGATCAGAGGCTCTATCTGAAAGCCCTTCGCCAGCATCACGTAATGCAGCCCGCCCAGCAGCACCGCGCCATAGGTGAGCTTGTGCAACTGCCGCCAGCGCTTGCCGCCCAGCCGCCGCAGCGACAGGTTGTTGGAGGTCAGCGCCAGCGGGATCAGCAGCACAAAAGCCGCCATGCCCACGGTGATATAGGGGCGTTTGACGATATCCGCCCAGATCTGCGCCGGGATCTGCACATCGAGCAGCAGCCAGACCAGCAGATGCAGCGTGACATAGAGAAAGGCGATGAGCCCGAGCGCGCGGCGGAACTTCAGCAGGTTCACCCCGGCATGTTTGCGCAGCGGCGAGATGCAGAGCACCGCGATAAGGAGCTGCAAGGCCAGCTCGCCCAGCGCATGCTCCAGCGCCTTGATCGGCTCGACGCCAAGCCCTCCGGTCAGCCCCAGCCAGAGATACCAGAGCGCCGGGAGCGGACACAGTATATACAGGGTCCAGTTCGGCACCCGCCGCGCCAGCCTGTTGATCCTGTCGGCGATCATCAGAAGAACTTGCCCAGATCCATGCCGGCATAGAGGCTTGCCACCTCCTCCTCATAGCCGTTGAACATCAGCGTCGGCTCGCGCTTGGCAAAGAGACCGCCGCCGATCCGGCGCTCGGTGGCCTGGCTCCAGCGCGGGTGATCCACCTCCGGGTTCACGTTGGAATAGAAGCCGTATTCGCGGGCATTGGCCTTGTTCCAGCTCGTCGGCGGCTCATCCTCGGTGAGCGTGACGCGCACCACCGACTTGATCGACTTGAAGCCGTATTTCCATGGCACCACCAGCCGCAGCGGCGCGCCGTTCTGTTTGGGGATGTCGCGCCCGTAGATGCCCGTCGCCATGATGGTCAGCGGATGCACCGCCTCGTCGAGCCGCAGCCCCTCCACATAGGGCCAGTCGAGCACCCGGTAGGCGGTGCCCGGCATCTCGTCGCGATTGAGCACGGTTTCGAAGGCCACATACTTCGCCGAGGATTGCACCCCCGCCAGATCCAGCAGGTCGGCCAGCTCGAACCCGGTCCAGGGCACCACCATCGACCAGGCCTCGACGCAGCGGAACCGATAGATGCGTTCCTCCAGCGTCATCTGCGCAAGGATGTCTTCGAAAGCGTAATCGCCGGGGCGGTCGACCAGCCCGTCGATCTTCACGCTCCAGGGCGCTATGGTCAGCGCGTCGGCGCGGCGGGCCGGGTCGTCCTTACCGGTGCCGAACTCATAATAGTTGTTGTAACTGGTGATCTCTTCCCAGCTGTTGGGCTCGAGCGCGGCGTCGGCGCGCGCACCGCCGGCGAGCCCTGCCAGCGCCAGGCCGGCAGAGCCGCCCAGAAGCTGACGGCGGTTCAGCCAGATTGCCTCGTCGGTAACGTCCCGGTCCTTCAGACCGCCTTTCCAGCGCAGTGCCATGGGGCCCTCCTATGCTCCTGTCCTCGAAGGAAGGTAGCTGCGGAGGGCCGTTCCACAAACCAACAAAGACTCACGTTGCGGTGTCTGTCCTGTAACTTGGGCGGATCTTGTTGAACGGGATCGAGCTGCCATCCGCCTGCACGATGCGCACATGGCGCCGCCGCATCTGGCGCGGCTCCGAGACGCCCACCGAATGCGCGATGGTCTCGACCTCCTTGATGATGCCCTTGGCGTAATTGGCGACCTTGGCATATTTGTCCTCGACCACGAGCCCCTTTTGCAGGCGCGGGTCGTGGGTGGTGATGCCGGTCGGGCAGGTGTTGCGGTTGCATTTCAGCGCCTGGATGCAGCCCATCGAGAACATGAAGCCGCGCGCCGAGGTGATGAAATCGGCGCCGAGACAGATCGCCCAGGCCACATCCGCCGGGTTCACCAGCTTGGCCGAGGCGACGATGCGGATGCGGTCCTTGAGCCCGTAACGGTCGCGCAGGTCGACGATGCGCGGCAGCGCCTCGCGGATCGGCATGCCGACAAGGTCGATCAGCGGCATGGGCGCGGCCCCGGTGCCGCCCTCGCCGCCGTCGATGGTGATGAAGTCGGGCGCGCTTTCGGCGCCGCGCTCGACGATCATCTCGAAGAGATTCTCCCACTCGTCCGACGAGCCGATCACGGTCTTGAACCCCACCGGCTTGCCCGAGACCTCGCGGATATGGCCGATCACGTTCAGCAGGTCGCCGAAATCGTCAATCTCCCTGTGACGGTTGGGCGAGATCCCCGCCTGCCCGACCTTGAGCCCGCGAATGGCCGCGACCTCTTCGTTGACCTTCTCGCCGGGCAGGATGCCGCCCTTGCCGGGCTTGGCGCCCTGGGCAAGCTTGAGCTCGAACATCTTCACCTGCGGATCGGCGGCCACCGCACGCAGTTTCTCGTCGCTCAGATTGCCATGCTCGTCGCGCAGCCCGAACTTGGCGGTGCCGATCTGGAACACCAGATCGCAGGGCGCCGCCTTGTGATAGGGCGAGAGTCCTCCTTCGCCGGTATTGAGCCAGATCCCTGCCTTGAAGGCGCCCTTGCTCAGCGCCTCCACCGCCGGGCGCGAGATCGCGCCATAGCTCATGCCCGAGATATTGAAGATCGACTTGGCCACGTAAGGCACCCGCGCATGCGGGCCGATCACCATCGGCTCGGTACTGGCGAACTGATCGTCGAGCGGCGGGAAGACCGCATTCACAAAGATCGGTGTGCCGGGAATGTTGAGATTGCGGGTCGAGCCGAAGGCCACGGTATTGTCGCCGCCCTTGGTGGCATTATAGACCCAGTCGCGCTGCGCCCGGTTGAACGGCATCTCCTCGCGGTCCATGGCAAAGAAATACTGGCGAAAGAACTCGCCCAGCTTGGTGAACAGCCCCCGGAACCGTCCGATCACGGGATAGTTGCGGCGGATCGCGTCGCCCGCCTGGGTACGGTCGATGACAAACAGCGCCACCGCCAGAAGCATGGCGGCACCGATGACCGCGATAAAGACCAGCGCAAGAATTTGCAGGGCATACATAGCCGGGCCCATCCTATCCCCTCATATATTCATTGATTTGCATGATTAGCGGTTTGCAGGTATCACCGGCACAGTGACAATCGCCGCCGGGTTCGGCAACCACTGGGGAGGAGAGAGATGAAAAAACTGCTGGCAATGCTGGCCTTGGCCGCCGGCCCCGCGCTCGCGGAGGAGGTCGTGACCTACGACACCGACCAGAGTTTCGACGATGTGACCTTCGGTCTGGAGAGCGCGATCATCGATGCCGGGCTGGTCATCGACCATGTCAGCCATACCGGCGACATGCTGGAACGCACCCGCGCCGATGTCGGCTCGGATGTGGTGATCTTCGATCACGCGGATATCTACAGCTTTTGCTCGGCGCAGCTTTCGCGCGAGGTGATGGAGGCGGATCCGATGAACGTGATGTTCTGCCCCTACGATATCTTCGTCATGGTCCGCCACGATGCGCCCGAGGTCACCACCATCGGCTTCCGCGCCTATCCCGAGGGCGAGATGCAGAAGATCCAGGAACTGCTCGACGGTCTCGCCCGCGCCGCGATCGGTCTCGACTGAGCGCAGCGGACGGTGGGCAGATTGCCCACCCTACGGGATCTGCGGCATATAAGTAGGGTGGGCAATCTGCCCACCGCCCCGTCACCCCACCGCAACGAAAAAGGCCCGCCGGTTGGCGGGCCTTTTCCTATTCATGACCACAAGGCTCAATGCACAACGGCATCGTCCGGGCGCGGGCGGTTCGAGGCACCGACACGCTCACCGATCAGCAACCCGTCGGCCCCGGCGCTCACCGGCACCGTGTCGCCGTCGTGGATATCGCCACCGAGGATCATCTCGGCCAGCGGATCCTGCAAGGCGCGCTGGATCACCCGTTTCAGCGGACGTGCGCCGAAGACTGGGTCGTAGCCCTCCTCGGCCAGCCATTTCTTGGCCGGCTCGTCCAGCTCCAGCCGCACCTTGCGCTGCGCCAGACGTTTGAGCAGACGCGCCAGCTGGATCTCGACGATGCCATCCATATCGTCCCGCTTCAGCCGGTCGAAGATGATCGTCTCGTCCAGACGG
Source organism: Salipiger abyssi (assembly GCF_017311415.1). Lineage (GTDB taxonomy): Bacteria > Pseudomonadota > Alphaproteobacteria > Rhodobacterales > Rhodobacteraceae > Salipiger > Salipiger abyssi_A. The sequence continues at coordinate 4,808 of NZ_JAEKIS010000023.1, forward strand.
TTGAGGAACTCGGGGCGGAAATGCGCCCGCACCGCGTCCATCACGTCACGCCGCGCCTGCGAACTGTCCGCGCCTTCCGGCAGCTGCGACAGAGCCTGCGAGCCGAGGTTCGAGGTCAGCACGATCATCGTCTGCTTGAAATCGACCGTGCGGCCCTGACCGTCGGTCAGCACCCCGTCGTCGAGCACCTGCAACAGCACGTTGAACACGTCCGGATGCGCCTTTTCGACCTCGTCGAACAACACCACCTGATAGGGGCGCCGGCGCACGGCCTCGGTCAGCACACCGCCCTCGTCATAGCCGACATAGCCCGGAGGCGCACCGATCAGACGGGCCACGGAGTGTTTCTCCATGAATTCCGACATGTCGATCCGCACCATGGCGTTGTCGTCGTCGAAGAGGAACTCCGCAACCGCCTTGGTCAGCTCGGTTTTCCCCACGCCGGTCGGCCCGAGGAAGAGGAACGAGCCCAGCGGACGGTTCTCGTCGTTCAGCCCGGCACGGGCCCGGCGCACGGCATTCGCCACCGCCTTCACCGCCTGGTTCTGACCGACAACCCGCTTGTGCAGCCCGTCTTCCATGCGCAGGAGCTTCTCGCGCTCGCCCTCCAGCATCTTGGAGGTCGGGATACCCGTCCAGCGCTCGACCACCTCGGCGATCTGCTCGGGACGCACGGCCTCTTCGACCATGACATCGTCCTCGGCATTCTCGGCCTCGGTGAGATTTTTCTCCAGCTCCGGGATGCGCCCGTATTGCAGCTCGCCCGCCTTGGCGTAATTGCCCTCGCGCTTGGCGATCTCCAGCTCGGCGCGCAGACGGTCGAGCTCTTCCTTGATGTCGCGGGCCGAGGCCAGCTTGTCGCGCTCGGCCTGCCACTGGGCGGTCATCTCGGCGGATTTCTCCTCGAGCTCGGCCAGCTCCTTTTCCAAGGTCTCCAGCCGGTCCTTCGACGCCGCGTCGTCCTCGAGCTTCAGCGCCTCGACCTCGATCTGCATTTGCAGGATGTTGCGGTCGAGCTGGTCGAGCTCTTCGGGCTTGCTGTCGACTTCCATGCGCAGACGGCTGGCCGCCTCGTCCATCAGGTCGATGGCCTTGTCGGGCAGGAACCGGTCGGTGATGTAGCGATGCGAGAGCGTCGCCGCCGACACCAGGGCAGAGTCCGAGATCCGCACGCCGTGGTGCAGCTCGTATTTCTCCTTGATGCCGCGCAGGATCGAGATCGTGTCCTCGACCGTGGGCTCCTGCACCATCACCGGCTGGAAGCGCCGGGCGAGGGCCGGGTCTTTCTCCACATGCTTGCGGTACTCGTCGAGCGTGGTGGCGCCGACGCAGTGCAGCTCACCGCGAGCCAGCGCCGGTTTCAGCAGGTTGGAGGCATCCATCGCCCCGTCCGCCTTGCCCGCGCCCACCAGCGTGTGCATCTCGTCGATGAAGAGGATGATCTCGCCCGCGGCGCTCTCGATCTCCTTCAGGATGGATTTCAGGCGCTCCTCGAACTCGCCGCGATATTTCGCGCCGGCGATGAGCGCCCCCATGTCGAGCGCCAAGAGCCGCTTGTTGCGCAGGCTCTCGGGCACGTCGCCATTGACGATGCGCAGCGCCAGCCCCTCGGCGATGGCAGTCTTACCGACACCGGGCTCACCGATCAGAACGGGGTTGTTCTTGGTCCGGCGGGACAGCACCTGCATCGAGCGGCGGATTTCCTCGTCGCGGCCGATGATCGGGTCGATCTTTCCCTGTTCGGCACGCTCCGTCAGGTCCAGCGCATATTTCTTCAGCGCCTCATAGCCTTCCTCGGCATTGGCGCTGTCGGCGGTGCGGCCCTTGCGGATGTCGTTGATCGCCTCGTTGAGCTTTTGCGGCGTCACGGCGCCCGCGTCCAGCGCCTCCTTGGCGCCGGATTTCTCGATGGCCAGCGCCATGAGAATGCGTTCCACGGGGACAAAGCTGTCACCGGCCTTCTTGGCAATTTTCTCGGCCTCGTCCAGCACCTTGGCGGTGGCGCTGTCGAGATAGATCTGCCCGGCATCGCCGCCGACTTTCGGGATCTTGGCGAGCTTCTGCTCAAGCGCCTCGACCACGCGCGTGGGCTGGCCGCCGGAGCGGGTGATAAGATTGGAGGCGAGCCCCTGCTCGTCATCCATCAGCGCCTTGAGAATATGCTCGGGCGAGAGCCGCTGGTGGCTTTCCCGCATCGCGATGGTCTGCGCCGCCTGAATGAAACCGCGCGACCGTTCCGTGAACTTCTCCACGTTCATCCTGTCTCTCCTTCCATAAGCGCCCGAACGGAAAATTGGCGCCTGCTTGGCAGCACGCCGGGTCTCGGGCCTCATCACAAAAGATGGTCGGCCAAGCGCGGCGCTTCAAGCCCCGTGATCACAAAATCCGGCACGGCGGGGAGGCAAATTTCTTCGAAGAAATTTGCAAATCCTTTCGAAAGGATTTGTCCGCCCCTGCCCGAGGCTTGACCTCGCGGAGCCGGCACCGCATGACACCCCCGTCCCCAGATCACAGGAGCGCCCCCATGTCCGACGACCGCCTGATCGTTGCCCTCGACGTGCCCAACGCCATCGAGGCGCTGCACCTGACCCAGTCCATCGGCGATGCGGTCTCCTTCTACAAGATCGGGCTGGGCATGCTCACGGGGGGCGGTCTGGCGCTGGCCAACGAGCTCAAGCAGGAGCACGGCAAGCGCATCTTTCTCGACATGAAGCTCTTCGATATCGGCCAGACGGTGGAGAACGCGGTGCGCGGGCTGGCGCAGTTCGATCTCGATTTCCTCACTGTGCATGGCGACCCGCATGTGGTGCGCGCAGCCAAGGAAGGCGCCGGCGGCAAGGATCTCAAGATCCTCGCGGTGACGATCCTCACCTCGCTCGACCGCGCCGATCTCGACAACAGCCTGATCCGCGACGGCGATATCGCCGACCTGGTTGTCGAACGCGCCGCCCGCGCCTTTGAAGCCGGCGCCGACGGCATCATCGCCTCGCCCAACGAAGCCGCCCGCATCCGCGCCCTGCCACAGGCCGAGGGCCGGCTCATCGTCACCCCCGGCGTGCGTCCCTACGGCACGGCAGATGACGACCAGAAACGTATCGCGACGCCGGCCAGCGCCATCGCCGCCGGAGCCGATCACATCGTCGTCGGTCGTCCGGTCTGGCGCGCGCCCAGCCCGCGCGACGCGGCGCTGTCGATCCAGCAGGAACTGCGCTCGCCGCAGGCCCAGCGCCCCAACCGGGGCTGACCTTCGGGCGGGCGCAAAAGCAGTCTCGGGAACCCAGCGCGGCGCTCTGCGTTTTCTATCCACAGAGACCGCAGGAGCAGGACGATGACACAGACCCCCGCCCAGATCGGCAACCTGACCTACAATGCCGCCGAGGAACGTTTCGAGGCGCTGGTGACCTTTTACACGGATGCGGGCCGCCTGCGCGTGCCCAGCCGCTATCCGGCGCCGCTGAACGCGGAGTTTCCCGAGATCTCGCGCGGGCTCATGTCCGACGCGATGCGTGCCCGGCAGGCGCCGGATCGGCTGCGCTCCCGCCTGCGCCCCTCCGCAGCCGAGCCGTCGCGACAGCCGCGCAAGGAAGAGCCGCGCCCGCGCCGCGCCTTCGACTGGCTGCGCCTCTGGCATGGCGACGCCGCGTGACCCTTCAGGGCCGCCCCGAAAGATAGGCGCTCAGCAACGCGCGGAAATGCGGAATCGCATCCTCGCGCGCCGCATATTCCTGCGGAGGCATGAGCTGCCAGCCATAACCCTCATCGCCGAAACTCACATCTCCGACACGCTCCGCCGGCAGATGCGCGGCGAAAAACCAGGCCTGCCCGTGGCGGTGGCGCCAGATCAGCGCGTCTTCAGGCAGGTCTATCCCAACCTCTTCGCGGGTTTCGCGCAGGGCGCAGGCCTCGGGCGACTCGCCGGCCTCGCGCCCGCCGCCGGGAAAATCGAGATAGCCCGGCCAGGGGATCCCCGCGGTATGATCGCGCCGGATCACGAGGAGATCCTCCCCGAGAAACAGCATCACTTTCGCTCCAGCAAAGCTCACATCGTGGCCCTGACCTCTGTTACCGCCTATACTGCACAGGTAACCATTCGCTTCGGAATTACCAGCCATGCCAGCGCTGTGCCGCGATTGCCTGACAGAGTTCGAGACCGGACCCCGCTGCCCGGCCTGCGGGCGCCCGCGCATCGTCTCGCATGACGAGCTGTGGTCGCTCTCCATCGCGCATATGGATTGCGATGCCTTCTATGCCAGCGTCGAGAAACGCGAAAATTCCGAACTGGCCGACAAGCCGCTGATCATCGGCGGCGGCAAGCGCGGCGTCGTCTCGACCGCCTGCTACGTGGCGCGCATCCGGGGGGTGCGTTCGGCCATGCCGATGTTCAAGGCGCTCCAGCTTTGCCCGGACGCGGTGGTGCTGAAACCGCGCATGTCGCTCTACGCCGAGGTCTCACGACAGATTCGCGGCTTCATGGAAGAGCTGACGCCCGCGATCGAACCGCTGTCGCTGGACGAGGCGTTTCTGGATCTGACCGGCACCGCGCGGCTGCACGGGCATCCGCCGGCGGTGATGCTGGCACGGCTGGTGAAGCGCATGCGCGACGAGCTGGGGCTGACCGGCTCCATCGGGCTTTCGCATAACAAGTTTCTCGCCAAGATCGCCTCGGATCTCGACAAGCCGCACGGGTTTTCGGTGATCGGAAAGGCCGAGACGCAGGAGTTCCTGCGCCCGCAGCCGGTACGGATGATCTGGGGCGTGGGCCAGGCGGGGCAGGACGCGCTGGACCGCTCGGGCATCCGCACCTTCGAGGATCTGCTGCGCTGGCAGCGCGAGGATCTGATCGCGCGGTTCGGGTCGATGGGCGACCGGCTCTGGCATCTGGCACGCGGCGAGGACAAGCGCCGCGTCACCCGCGATGCGCCGGTGAAGTCGATCTCGAACGAGACCACCTTTCACGAGGACACCGCCGATCCGGATATTCTCGACGGCCATCTCTGGCGGATGTGCGAAAAGGTCGCCGACCGCGCAAAGGCCAAGGGGCTTGCGGGGCGGGTGGTGACGCTCAAGGCGAAGCGCGCCGATTTCAAGCTGATCACCCGGCGCCACGCGCTGGAGGATGCGACGCAGATGGCCGACCGGATCTATCGCGAGGCGCGGGCGCTGTTCGACCAGATGGGGCCGCGCGGTCCCTACCGGCTGCTGGGGGCCGGGATCTCGCAGCTTGTGCCCGCCGATCAGGCCGACCGGCTGGGCGATCTGCTCGACCCGCAGGCGACGAAACGCGCCAGCGCCGAGCGGGCGACGGATGCGATCCGCGCCCGGTTCGGCGGCGATGCCATCGTCAAGGGGCGTGCGCTGCGCTGAACCGGCTCAGGCGCCGCGGCGCAGCAGCTCGTCTTCCTCGTCGGAGGAATCGTATCCCAACGCTTCGAGACCGGCTTCGAGATGGTCGGCCACATGCGGCGTGCCGATCAGGTAATCGGCGGTCGGCGTCGAGGCTTCGGACACGGCGGTGGCATAGGCCTCGGCCCATTCGTCGGCATCGAACGCGTCGCGACCGATCCACATGATCGCGACCAGCGCGGCCTGTTCCTCTTCGGTCATCTGGTCGATGACCCCGCGCAGCTCGCCTTCGCCCCGGTCGATCTCGCGCGCCAGCAGGATCACATGGGCGACCTTCCGGACACTGATCTCTTCCATTTCCCGTCTCCTCTATCTGGTCCGGCAGCATGGGCCGGGGCCGGCCTCCCGTCCTTGATCTTGCGCAAGAATACGGCAGGACGGTCGGTCTGGCAAAACATCTGCGATGCGGCATACGTAAGTTTGATACCGGGGGGAAGGGCGACGTGCTTTCAGGAGTTGCGCGGCAGCGGCACAACCGTATCCCCGCGCCGGTCCTCGAAATCGAAATTGTCGAGCCGGCGGGCGCGTTGGCCGGCTTTGTCGGCGCTGATGCGGATCTCGGCCACGTCCTTGGCGGCCTGCCCGAAATGCCGGTCGAGATTCTCCACCCGCGTGCCCAGCCGCTCGACATCGGCATTGAGTAACGCCAGCTCGCGCCTGATCGCGCCGGCCTGCTCGCGCATCCGCGCATCCTTGAGCACCGCGCGCAGGGTGTTGAGCGTGGCCATGCAGGTGGTGGGCGAGACGATCCAGACCCGCAGGTTGAAGCCCTCGCGCACCACTTCGGGGTGGTTGGCGTGCAGCTCGGCATAGACCGCCTCGGAGGGCAGGAACATCAGCGCCGAATCGGCGGTCTCGCCCTCGATGATGTAGCGGCTGGCGATGTCGCGCAGATGTTTGCGCACCGAGAGACGAAAGGCCTGCGCAGCGCGGGTGCGGCTGTCGCCCATCTCCGCCCTTTGCAGTGCCTCATAGGCTTCGAGCGGGAATTTCGCGTCGATGACGATGGGACCCGGCGGTTCGGGCATATGGATGAGGCAATCGGCGCGGCGCCCGTTCGACAGGGTCGCCTGAAGCGTGAAACTGTCGGCGGGCAGCGCCTTGGACACGATATCGGTGAGCTGGATCTCGCCAAAGGCGCCGCGCGTCTGCTTGTTCGACAGGATGTCCTGAAGCGACAGAACATCGCCCGAGAGCCGCGAGATATTCTCCTGCGCCCGGTCGATGGCCTTGAGCCGTTCCTGCAACTCGCCGAGGCTGTGGGCGGTGCGCCGGGCGGTGCCGTGCAGGCTTTCCGACATATGGCCCTGAACCTCGGCGAGCCGGCGCTCCATCAGCTCCAGCATGGCGGTCTGGCTTTGCAGCTGCGCCTCGGTGACATGATGCAGCCCGCCGGACAGCCGCTCCTGCCCCTCGCCCAGCGCCTGCACGCGGGCATTGAGCTGGGCCAGCGGCTGCGCCAGACGCGCCGCGCGGTTGGCTGCGCGGATCGCCAGCGCCATGACCAGCAGCAGCGCCCCCAGCGCCAGCGCAGCCCAGAGGCGCGGATCGTCCAGCGCGAGCGTCAGCGGGTCGGTCATGTGCGTCCGAAAAGCCGCTCGATATCGGAGAGCTTCAGCTCCACATAGGTGGGCCGGCCATGGTTGCACTGGCCGGAATGCGGCGTCGCCTCCATCTCGCGCAGGAGCGCGTTCATCTCCTCGGCGCGCATGCGGCGGCCCGAGCGGATCGAGCCGTGGCAGGCGACGCGGGAGAGGATCGCCTCGATTTTCTCCTGAACCAGTTGCGAGCTGCCGTAATCCGCCAGCTCGTCGAGAATGTCGGAAAGCAGCGCCCTGGCGTTGACCTCGCCCAGAATCGCCGGGGTTTCGCGCACGGCGACGGCGCTGCCGCCGAAGGGTTCGATACTGAGCCCCATGCGGGCGAGATCTTCGGCGATCGACAGCAGCCGCGACAGGTCGTCGGCGGAGAACTCGACAATCTCGGGGATCAACAGCGCCTGGGCGGCGACGCCGCGCTCGGCCATCTGGTGTTTCAGCTTTTCATAGACGAGGCGCTCATGCGCGGCGTGCTGGTCGACGATGACGATGCCGTCGCCGGTCTGGGCGATGATGTAGTTCTCGTGCACCTGGCCGCGCGCGGCGCCCAGCGGGTGGCTCTCATCGGCCCCTTGCGGCGCCTCTTCGACCGGGTCGACGCGGCCGGAATAGTCCTGCGCCATCTCGGCAAAGCCCGCCTCGGGCGGCTGCGGCGCGGGCATCGGTGCCTGTGCTTTCCACGCGGTGGAGAGCGCGCCCTGCGAGGGCCGGTCCATCTGATACACACGCGGCGGGCCGGAAGGCTCGGGCCGCATCGCGCCCAGCGTCGCGCCCGCCACGGTGCTCGACGCGCGGTGCCCGGCCTCGGCCAGTGCGTGGCGGAGTGCCGAGACGATCAGCCCGCGCACCACGCCGGGATCGCGGAACCGCACCTCGGATTTCGCCGGATGCACGTTCACATCCACCTTGTGCGGGTCGCAATCGACAAACAGCGCCACCGCCGGATGCCGCTCGCGGCTGAGGAAATCCGCATAGGCGCCGCGCAGCGCACCATGCAGCAGCTTGTCCTGCACCGGGCGCCCGTTGACGAAGAGATACTGCGCCACCGAGGTGCCGCGCGAATAGGTCGGCAGCGCCGCAAGGCCGGTGAGGCGGAACCCCTCGCGCTCGGCGTCGATGCTGAGTGCATTGTCGGTGAACTCCGCCCCCATGACCTGCGCCAGCCGCCCGCGCAGCGCATCGAAGAGATCGCCCGAGCAGGGGTCGGCGCGGAATGTCACGCGATCCTTGCCCTCGCTCACATCGCGCAGGGTAAAGCCGACCGAGGGCTCGGCCATGGCCAGCCGCTTGATTACCTCGGAGATCGCCATCATCTCGGCACGGTCGCTGCGCAGGAATTTCAGCCGCGCCGGCGTGGCAAAGAACAGATCGCGCAGCGTGACCACCGTGCCGCCGTTCAACGCGCAGGGTTTGACACCGGACATCTGCCCGCCGGAAACGGAAAGCTCGGCCCCCTCCTCGCCTGCGGCTCGGCTCTGGATCACCAGCCGGCCGACGGCGCCCAGAGACGGCAGCGCCTCGCCGCGAAAGCCAAAGCTGTGGATATTCAGAAGATCGCTGCCGTCGATCTTCGATGTGGCGTGGCGCGACAGCGCCAGCGGCAGCTCTTCGGGCGACATACCGCAGCCGTCGTCGCTGACCCGGATCAGCGTCTTGCCGCCGTCCGCCACCTCGACCGTGATCCGCCGTGCGCCCGCGTCGATGGCGTTCTCGACCAGTTCCTTGACCGCCGAAGACGGGCGCTCAACCACCTCGCCCGCCGCGATCCGGTTGATCGCGGCGTCGTCGAGCTGGCGGATAACAGGGCGGATATTGGGGCTAAACGTATTCATTCCACAAAACTTAGCAGGTCCGCCGCGATTCTGAAACGGGCGAATGCGGCTGTGGGGCAACAGTGTTGCGCATGGAACCAAAGTCGCAATCGACCCATTAGGGAAATATCTGCAAACTACATGCGAGGATGGCGCAGGAATATTTCAAGACCATTCGAGCAGACCGAGGAGACAGACCATGCCCGTGACCCGTTTCACCTATGAAACCATCGCAGCCCTTTACGGCGAACCCTTTGCCAAGGTCTGGTTCCGCCCGGTCTCGGCGGTCTTCAAGGACACGCAGTAACCCGGCTCAGCCCTCACCCGCCGCTTCGAACCAGCGGCGGATGACCTCACGTTCGCTGTCCTCCATGAAGGACAGGTTGGCGGGGGGCATGGCGCGGCTCAGCCCGGCCTGAAGATAGATCGCCTTGGCATTGGCCGCGATGCCCTGCGCGCTGTCGAGATGCACGCCCTTGGGCGCCCAGGCCAGCCCGTCCCAGCCCGGCTCGGCGCTGTGGCACATGGAGCAGCGGCCCAGCACGATATCCTGCACATCCTCGAACCCTTCGGCCTGCGCATAGCGCAGCGTGGCGCCCTGCGCCTCGGCCTCCCAATCCGCCTCGCCCGGCAGGTTCGCCGTCGACAGCCACATGATCGCGATGAAGAGCAGCGCTGTGACCAGCCAGGTCCAGTAGGGCGTGCCCTTGCGCGCATGCATGGTGTTGAAGAAATGTCGGATGGTGACGCCCATCAGGAAAACCAGGCTGGCGATGATCCAGTTGTATTCGCTGGCAAAGGCCAGCGGGTAGTGGTTCGACAGCATCAGGAACAGCACCGGCAGCGTCAGGTAGTTGTTATGGGTCGAGCGCTGCTTGGCGATCTTGCCGTATTTCGGATCGGGCGTGCGCCCGTTGATCAGGTCGTCCACCACCACCTTCTGGTTCGGTATGATGATGAAGAACACGTTGGCGGTCATGATCGAGGCGGTGAAGGCGCCAAGATGCAAGAGCGCCGCGCGTCCGGAGAATATCTGCGTATAGCCCCAGGCCATGGCCACCAGGATCACGAAGAGCAGCAGCATCAGCCGGGTGTTGTCGTCGCCGAATTTCGATTTGCACAGCAGGTCGTAGCAGATCCAGCCGATTGAGAGCGACAGCAGCGAAATGACGATGCCGAGCCAGATCGGAATGTCGAGCACCTCAGGATCGACCAGATAGAATTCCGCGCCGAGGTAATAGACCAGCACCAGCATGGCGAAGCCCGACAGCCAGGTGACGTAGCTTTCCCATTTGAACCAGACCAGATCGCCGGGCATTTGGTCGGGCGCCACGAGATATTTCTGGATGTGGTAGAAGCCGCCGCCATGCACCTGCCACTCCTCGCCATCGGCGCCCGAGGCGAGGTTGCGGTCGCGATGCAGCCCGAGATCGAGCGCAATGAAATAGAAGGACGAGCCGATCCAGGCGATGCCGGTGATCACATGCAGCCAGCGCACGGCGAATTCGATCCACGATTCGATTGCCAGAAAATTGATCATGTCCCGTCTCCGTCCCGTTCCCGGCGCGCCGGCCTGCCGCCGCCAAACGCCCTCTTTCCCTCTAGAAAACCGAAACTGCAAAAAATTGCATCACGAAAACAGCATACCAGTGCAGCGCAGCGGGATTTGCCCGGGTCTCTGCCCGCGCGGTGACCAATCCGGCGCGCGTGCCCTCGCGGCGGGATGCCGCGGCGCGGCACCGCCCCCTTGCGGAACGGGAAGCGGCGCCGCACTTATCGAACAGAGAGTTTCTCACAACCTCCGAAAGGATAGACGCCATGAAAACCGAACAGGTCGGCGACGGCATTCTGGAAACCTGGACCGTCGACGAGGTCGCCGAGGCCTTCGACAGGAACGAGATCGTTCTGATCGACGTGCGCACCCCGCAGGAATTCATGTTCGAACATGTGGAGGGCGCGCTGCTGATGCCGCTGGCCTTCTTCAAGGCCGAAAAGCTGCCGGGGCAGAGCGACAAGCGTATCGTGTTCCATTGCGGCTCCGGCGTGCGCTCCGAGCGCGTGGCGCGCGCCGCGCTCGATGCCGGCTTTGGCCGCGTCGCCCATATGGAAGGCGGGTTCGGCGCGTGGAAAGGCGCCAAGAAGCCCTATATCGGCACAAATATGGCCACCGGCGCACCGCATCTGGTGAGCTAGGCCCCCTTTGGCCCCGCCCCGGACTTGATCCGGGGCCTCACGCCAAATTCGCAGAGGCCCCGGATCAAGTCCGGGGCGGGATGCGCTTAACCGCGCGTCCCCGCGACCATCAGCCCTTCGGACTTGAGCGCCGCGTGGCATTCGTCGAGCGATTTCCAGGCGCGCTCGATCAGCGTGTCGATCTCACCCTTGCTCAGCACCAGCGGCGGCGAGATGATCATGCGGTCGCCCACATGGCGCATCACCAGATTGTTGGCGAAACAGCGCTCGCGACAGATATAGCCGACGGTGCCGGCATCCGAGGCGAAGGGCGCGCGCGCCGCCTTGTCCGGGGTGAGCGCAAGGGAGCCCATGAAGCCGACAATCTTGGCCTCGCCCACCAGCGTGTGCTCGGCCAGCGATTCGAATTTTTCCTTCAGATAGGGGCCGGTTTCGTCACGCACCCGGGCGACGATGCCCTCCTCGTCGAGAATGCGCAGGTTCTCCAACGCCACCGCGCAGGCCACCGGGTGGCCGGAATAGGTATAGCCGTGGTTGAATTCGGTCCCCGAGATCACCGAGGCCACTTCGTCCGAGAGGACCGAGCCGCCGATGGGCTGGTAGCCGGAGCTCAGCCCCTTGGCGATGGTCATGATGTCCGGCGTGATGCCCATGGTCTGCGAGCCGAACCAGTTGCCGGTGCGCCCGAAACCGCAGATCACCTCGTCGGCGATCAGCAGGATGCCGTATTTCTTCACGATGCGCTGGATTTCCGGCCAGTAGGTCTCGGGCGGCACGATCACGCCGCCGGCGCCCTGCACCGGCTCGGCGATAAAGGCCGCGACCTTTTCCGGCCCGATCTCCTCGATCGCCGCCTCTAGCTGACGGGCGCGTTCCAGGCCGAACTCCTCGGGGCTCATGTCGCCGCCCTCGGCCCACCAGTTCGGCTGGTCGATATGATGCACATCGGGAATCACCCCGCCCTGCCCGTGCATGCCCTTCATGCCGCCGAGGCTCGCCGAGCCCACCGAGGAGCCGTGATAGGCGTTCCAGCGCGAGATGATCACCTTGCGCTCGGGCTGGCCCTTTTCGGCCCAGTAGGTGCGCACCAGACGGATATTGGTGTCGTTCGCCTCCGAGCCGGAGGAGGCATAGAAGACATGGTTGAGATCGCCCGGCGCCAGCTCTGCCAGCCGTGCCGAGAGCTGGATCGCCGGCACATGGGTGGTCTGGAAGAAGGTGTTGTAATAGGGCAGCTCTTCCATTTGGCGCGCGGCGGCGGCGGCCAGTTCCTTGCGCCCGTAGCCGATATTCACGCACCAGAGCCCGGCCATGCCGTCGAGGATGCGCTCGCCCTCGCTGTCGGTGAGCCAGCAGCCTTCGGCACGGGTGATCACCCGCGCGCCCTTTTTCGCAAGATCGGCACCGGTGGTGAACGGGTGCATGTGGTGGGCGGCGTCCAGCGCCTGCAATTCGGCGGTGGGCGCGTTGGGAGAAATGAGCGTCATGGCCGCGACTCCTGAATTCTGGGGTTTGTCGCGCAGAATATGATCAAATTATTCGCTGTCAATCGAATCAGGCAAACCGGCGGCGATCTGCGTCATTCCCTGCGCGACATCCGCCTGCATCGCCTGCGCGGCGGCGTCGGCATCCCGGGCGGCGAGCGCGGCGAGAATGGCCTTGTGCTGATCGGGCAGGTTGCGCGTGCCGAACTGGCCGCAGACCACCCGCAGCGACGGCCCGAAGCGCAGCCAGAGCCCCTCGACCAGATCGGTGAGGATCGGCGCCTCGGCCACCGCGTTGAGCTCGGCATGGAATTGATGATTCTCGACCAGATAGCCGGTGACATCACCCTTGGCGATGGCCGCGTCGAGCCGCGCGTCGGTGGCGGTCAGCCGCGCCAGCGCAGCCTCGTCGCAGCGCAGCGCCGCGCGTCTGGCAAGCTGCGGCTCGAGCGCCTCGCGCGCCAGCGTCAGCTCTTCGATGGCGGCGCGGTCGAGCACCGGCACGGTGATCCGCCGGTTGCCCTGAAACGCCAGCGCGCCCTCGGCGATCAGCCGGCGCAGCGCCTCGCGCACCGGGGTCATGCCGGTCTCCAGCCGCTCCACCAGCCCCTGGATGGTTACCGGCTGCCCGGGCGCCAGCTCGCCAAAGAGAATCATGTCGCGCAGCCGGCGATAGACGATTTCATGCGCCGGAAGGCCCGCGGTCTCTGCCCGTATGTTCACCATCTGCCTCCCGCTTAATCAAAACGCCCGCGAAGCCATCTTGCACGCTATCGCAGCCCGTGGAAACATCTCTCATGTTGCCATAGACGGCAACATTTGATCAAATCCAAAGGCCACGGGGCGCCAAGACCCCCTGTCCAACGGGAGCACATGATGAAGAAACCCCTTCTGAGTTTCACCGCCACCCTCGCCCTGGTCGCCGGCATGGCCCAGGCGCAGGAGGTGCGCGTCTATAACTGGTCGGACTATATCGACGAGGATCTGCTGACCAAGTTCGAGGAGGAAACCGGCCTCGACTTGATCTACGACGTGTTCGACAGCAACGAGGTGCTCGAGACCAAGATGCTCGCCGGCGGCTCGGGCTATGATGTCGTGGTGCCCACCGGCACCTTCCTGCAACGCCAGATCATGGCGGGTGCCTTCCAGAAGCTCGACAAGTCGCAGCTGCCCAATCTGGAAAACATGTGGGACGTGATCGCCGACCGGACGTCGAAATACGACCCCGGCAACGAATACTCCATCAACTACATGTGGGGCACCACCGGGCTCGGCGTGAACGAGGCCAAGGTCAAGGAACTGCTGGGCGAGGATGCGCCGGTGACCTCCTGGGATCTGGTCTTCAAGCCCGAGAACATGGAAAAGCTCGCCGAATGCGGCGTGATGTTCCTCGACGCGCCGGCCGAGATGATCCCCGCCGCGCTGAACTATATCGGCGAAGACCCCGACAGCCACGATCCCGATGTGATCGCCAAGGCCGAAGACGTCTATATGCCGATCCGGCCCTATATCCAGAAATTCCACAGCTCGGAATACATCAACGCGCTGGCCAATGGCGATATCTGCGTCGCGGTGGGCTGGTCGGGCGATGTGCTTCAGGCCCGCGACCGCGCCGCCGAGGCGGATAACGGCGTCGAGATTTCCTATTACGCGCCGGACGAGGGCGCGCAGATGTGGTTCGACCAGATGGCCATTCCTGTCGACGCCCCGAACCCCGAAGGTGCACACACCTTCCTCAACTTCATCATGGACGCGCAGAACATGGCCGCCGCGTCGAACTATGTCTACTACGCCAACGGCAACCTCGCCTCGCAGGAATACCTCGCCGAGGACGTGATCGGCGATCCGGCGATCTATCCGACACCGGCAGCGATGGAGAACACCTTCACCACCACGCCCTTCGAGCCAAAGGTGCAGCGTGTGGTGACGCGCCTCTGGACCAAGATCAAGTCGGGCACCTGACGCCCCGACGGACCGGCCCGCGCCCGCAAGGCGCGGGCTTTTTCTTGACCCGGACAGGACAGTTCTCCGCATGGCCCAGACCGTTTTCGCCCCGTGGACCGATCCCCAGCAGAAACCGCTGATCGAGTTCCGCAACGTGACCAAGCGCTTTGGCGAGTTCACCGCCATCGACACGCTGTCGCTGGATATCTACGAACGCGAGTTCTTCGCGCTGCTCGGCCCCTCGGGCTGTGGCAAGACCACGATGATGCGCATGCTCGCCGGGTTCGAGACGATCTCGGACGGCGAGATCTGGCTCGGCGGGCAGGAGATCGGATCCATCCCGCCCAACAAGCGCCCGGTGAACATGATGTTCCAGAGCTACGCGCTCTTCCCGCATCTGTCGATCTGGGAGAATATCGCCTTCGGCCTGAAGCGCGAGAGCCGCGACAAGGACGCCATCGCAGCCCGCGTGGAGGAGATGCTGCGCCTGACCCGGCTGACCAAGTTCGCCAAGCGCAAGCCGCACCAGATTTCCGGCGGCCAGCGCCAGCGCGTGGCGCTGGCCCGCTCGCTCGCCAAGGCGCCCAAGCTGCTGCTCCTCGACGAGCCGCTGGGCGCGCTCGACAAGAAGCTGCGCGAAGAGACGCAGTTCGAGCTCATGGACATTCAGGAAAAGACCGGAACCACCTTCGTGATCGTCACCCACGATCAGGAGGAGGCGATGACCGTGGCCTCCCGCATCGCGGTGATGGACGAGGGACGGCTGGTGCAGGTCGCCACGCCGCCGGTGATCTATGAGCAGCCGAATTCGGTCTATGTGGCGGGCTTCCTCGGCGACGTGACCGTGCTCGAAGGCAAGGCGCGCAAGGCGGGCGATGTCTACGAGCTCGACTGGGCCGAGGGCCAGCCGCCGCTGCGCTGCGTCTCGCCGCTGACCCTGTCGAACGGCCAGACCGGCTATGTGGCGGTGCGGCCCGAAAAGGTCGAGATCCACCGCAACAAGCCCGAGGACGATAACGTCCTGCGCGGCAAGGTGATCGACATCGGCTATCTCGGCAACCTCTCGACCTACCATGTAGAGCTCGGCAACGGGCAGATCATCAAGGCGCAGAATTTCAACACCGAACGCGACACGCGGCGCAGCTTCACCTGGGAAGACGAGGTCTGGGTGAACTGGACGGACCGCTGCGGCGTGCTGCTGGAGGGCTGAGCCGATGCCACGCCCCCTCCGCACCGCCCGCCCGTCCCGGCCCCCGCGCCGGGACCTCACCGCTGAACCAGGCGACAGCCGCAGAGGCCCCGGAACAGGTCCGGGGCGGGTGATCCCAGCTCGACGGCAGGGAGGGAAGTAGATGCGCCGCTTCGCACTCATCGCCGTGCCCTATCTCTGGCTGCTGCTGCTGTTCCTCATCCCCTTCGTGATCGTGCTCAAGATCTCGCTCTCGGACGTGGCGCTGGCGCGGCCGCCCTATATGCCGCAGCTCGACCTTTCCACCGGCTGGGAGGGGCTCAAGGCGTTCTTCGCCGAGCTGGATTTCGAGAATTTCACCTTCCTGACCACCGACGATCTCTACTGGAAGGCCTATCTCAGCTCGCTCAAGATCGCCGCCATTTCGACCCTGCTGACCCTCGCGGTGGGCTATCCCATCGCCTACGGCATGGCCCGCGCCGCGCCCGAATGGCGCCCGACCCTGCTGATGCTGGTGATCCTGCCGTTCTGGACCTCCTTCCTGATCCGCGTCTATTCCTGGATGGGCATCCTCTCCACCGAGGGCGTGCTGAACACGGTGCTGCTCAAGATCGGGATCATCTCGGAACCGCTGATGATCATGAACACGCCCACGGCGGTCTATATCGGCATCGTCTACACCTACCTGCCCTTCATGGTGCTGCCGATCTATTCGGCGCTGGAAAAGATGGACGAGAGCCTGATCGAGGCCGCCGAGGATCTCGGCTGTTCCAAACTCGCGGCCTTCTGGCTGGTCACCTGGCCGCTGTCGAAAAACGGCATCGTCGCCGGCAGTTTTCTGGTTTTCATCCCGGCGCTCGGCGAATTCGTCATCCCCTCGCTGCTCGGCGGCTCCGGCACGCTGATGATCGGCAAGGTGCTCTGGGAAGAGTTCTTCAACAACCGCGACTGGCCGGTGGCCTCGGCGGTGGCGGTGATCCTGCTGCTGATCCTGATCGTGCCCATCGTGCTCTTTCAGCGCAACGAGCAAAAGGCACGGGAGGCGGAAGGATGACCGTTCACGCCAGCGCCCCCCGTCCCGGCCCCCGCGCCGGGACCTCACGCCCGACATGCGTGGCAAGCCATGAGGCCCCGGATCAGGTCCGGGGCAGGCTCCCAGATCGGGTCGTGGTCAGGCGCCCAGAGCAGGTCCGGGGCGGGGAGGTCACACAATGAGACGCTTCTCCTGGTTCAACGCCACCTCCCTCACGCTGGGCTTTGCCTTCCTCTACCTGCCGATGATCCTGCTGGTCATCTACAGCTTCAACGAAAGCCGGCTGGTGACCGTCTGGGCGGGGTTCTCGACCAAATGGTATGGCGAGCTGTTCCGCGATCAGGAATTTCTCGATGCCGCATGGGTCACGGTCAAGGTCGCGGTGTTCTCCTCGACCCTGGCGACGATCCTCGGCACCATGGCCGCCTATGTGCTGGTGCGCGCGGGCCGCTTCCTGGGCCGAACCCTGTTTTCCGGCATGATCTATGCGCCGCTGGTCATGCCCGAGGTGATCACCGGCCTGTCGCTGCTGCTGCTCTTCATCGGCATCGGGCTCGACCGGGGCGTCTTCACCATCGTGTTGGCCCATACCACCTTTTCCATGTGCTACGTCTCGGTGGTGGTCTCCTCGCGGCTCAGCAGTTTCGACCGCTCGCTGGAGGAGGCGGCGCTGGATCTCGGCTGCTCCGCCTTCGAGGCGTTCCGGCTGGTCACCCTGCCGATCATCGCCCCCGCCGTGATCTCCGGCTGGCTGCTGGCCTTCACCCTGTCGCTCGACGATCTGGTCATCGCCAGCTTCACCACCGGCCCCTCGGCCACCACCCTGCCGATCAAGATCTTCTCGGCGGTGCGGCTGGGTGTCAGCCCGCAGATCAACGCGCTCTCGACCATCCTGATCGCCATCGTCACCATCGGCGTCATCACCACCTCGATCATCACCAAGCGTGCCTCGCAGGCGCAGGCGCGCGACGAACAGGCCGCGATCCGCGCCGAAGACTGATATGAAACGCATCTACGAAGCCGCGGCCTACGGGCCGCAGGGGGCCTGTTTCTGGGCCGATACCGTCAGCGGCGACGACTGGCCCGCCCTGCCCGGCCCGCGCCATACCGAGGTCGCCGTGATCGGCGGCGGCTTTACCGGCCTCTCCGCCGCGCTGCATCTGGCGCAGGACGGGGTGGAGGTCACCCTGCTGGAAGCGGGTCACGCGGGCTATGGCGCCTCGGGGCGCAATGGCGGGTTCTGCTGTCTCGGCGGCTCCAAGGCCAGCGACGCACAGCTGCGCCGGCACTATGGCCCACGTGGGCTCGCTGCCTGGCGGCAGACCGAGAAAGACGCCGTCGCCACGGCGACGCGGCTGATCGAGGCGCACGGGATCGAGGCCGACATCCATTCCGAGGGCGAGACCATCATCGCCCATTCCCCCCGCGCTTTCAGCAAGCTCGGGGCCGGGCTCGGCGGTATGGCAGAGGCCTACGGTACCCGCCCGCGCCTGATCGAGATGGAAGAGATGGCGGCGGAGGGGCTCGGCGGGCCGTTCTTCGGCGCGCTCACCATCCCGCTGGGCTTTGCGCTGAACCCGCGCAAATATCTCGCCGGGCTCGCCCGCGCCGCGCAATCCGCCGGCGCCACCCTGCATGCGCACAGCCCGGTCACGGCGCTGTCCCGGCAAACCCGCTGGCAGCTCGACACGCCGCAGGGCAGGATCACCGCCGATCGGGTGATCCTCGCCACCAATGGCTATTCGTCAGAGGATCTGCCCGACTGGCTGCGCGCCCGCTACCTGCCGGTGCAGTCGAGCGTCATCGTCACCGAGCCGATTTCCCCCGAGCTGCAAGCGGCGCAGGGCTGGAGCTCGCACCAGATGGCCTATGACAACCGGTTCCTGCTGCATTACTTCCGCCTGATGCCGGACAACCGCTTTCTCTTCGGTATGCGCGGCGGGCTTACCGCGACGCCGCGCGCGCAGGCGGCGATCTCGCGCAAGATCCGCGCCGATTTCGCCGCCATGTTCCCGGCCTGGGGCGATATGACCGTAAGCCATGAATGGGCCGGGCTGGTCTGCATCATGGCGAGCCTCACACCCTTTGCCGGTGCGGTGCCGGATCATCCGGGCCTCTTCGCCGGGATGGGCTATCACGGCAACGGCGTGGCGATGGGCACCCATACGGGCATGCTGCTGGCCGATCTGGTGCAGGGCAAGACGCCGCGCGCACCGATCCCCGAGGCGATGCGCCACCCGCCGCGCCGCTTTCCGCTGGGCCGCTTCCGCCGCGCCCTGCTGGCGCCGGCCTATGCCACGGCGGGTCTGCTGGATCTCTGAGCGCTACCAGCCGGCATCGAGCCGCTTCTGCGCCGGGGCATCTTCGGGCGCATCGAGAAAGGCGCGCGCGGCGCGGGCCATGGCGTCGCGCTCCTCGGGCTCGAAGCGCGACAGGGTCTTGTAGACCAGCGCCATGCGCGGATTGTCGGCAAAGCGTTCTTCGTTCTCCATCAGGAAATTCCAGTAGAGATAGTTGAACGGGCAGGCGCCCTCGCCGGTGCGTTTCTTGTGATCGTAGTCGCAGCCCCGGCAGTAATCCGACATCCGGTTGATGTAAGAGCCCGAGGCGGCATAGGGCTTGGAGCCCAGCAGCCCGCCATCGGCGTGCATCGCCATGCCATGAGTGTTGGGCAGCTCGACCCAGTCGAACGCATCGGCATAGACCGCCAGATACCATTCCTCGATCTGCGCCGGCGCCACGCCCGCAAGCAGCGCGAAATTCCCCGTCACCATCAGCCGCTGGATATGGTGGGCATAGGCATTGCGCCACGTGGTGCCGATGACCTCGGCCATGCAGCGCATCGCCGTCTCGCCGCTCCAATAGACCCAGGGCAGATCGCGGGTCGCGTTCAGGTGGTTGGTCTCGGCATAGTCCGGCATCTCGGTCCAGTAGACGCCGCGCACGAATTCGCGCCAGCCGAGGATCTGCCGGATGAACCCCTCGGCGGCATTCAGCGGCACATCGCCCTTGCGCCAGGCATCCTCGGCGCGCTCGCAGACCTCCGCCGCCTCCAGCAGGCCGAGGTTGAGATAGGGCGAGATCAGCCCGTGAAACAGGAAATCCTCGCCCGTCTTCATCGCATCCTGATAATCGCCGAAACAGGGCAGCGCGTCGGCGATGAAGTGATCGAGCGCGGCCAGCGCGTCCTCGCGCGTCACCGCCCAGCCGAAGCGGCCGAGATCGCCGAAATGATCGGCAAAGCGCTCGGCGACCAGATCCAGCACCTGCCGCGTGATCTTGTCCGGCGCGAACCGGTCCCGCCTGGGCGGGCGCAGATCGCGCGGCAGCGATTTGCGGTTCTCCTTGTCGAAGTTCCATTGCCCGCCCTCGGGCTCGCCCTCAGCCATCAGGATGCCGGTGCGCCGCCGCATCTCGCGGTAAAACGTCTCCATCCGCAGGCTCTTGCGGCCCTTCGCGAACGCGGCGAAGTCGTCGCGGCTGCAATAGAACCGCGTGTCCTCGCGGATCTCAACCGGCAGGCCCAGCGCCTCCTCCCAGCCCAGCATCATCTCCCAGACCCGCCATTCGCCGGGCTCGGTCACCACCACCCTGTCGGGATCGTGGCGTTTCACCGCGCGGGCCAGCTCATCGGAAAAGCTCTGGCTGTTGTCGGGATCGTCCAGCGTCACGTAGTCGACGCTGATGCCCTCGCCGCGCAGCGCCTCGGTAAAATGGCGCATGGCCGAGAGGATAAGCGCGATCTTCTGCTTGTGGTGGCGCACATAGCGCGCCTCCTCTCTCACCTCGACCATCAGAACCACGTCGTTTTCCGGGTCGAGCTCCTCCAGCGAAGACAGTCCCCGCGTCAGCTGGTCGCCGAGGACGAAGCATAAATTTCCGCTCATTTTCGCCCCCGCTGCAACTTGTTGCGCCCGGGCCCCGTCTCTCCCTCAAACCAGGGAGAATACGGATGCAACTTATCGTGCTCTACATCGCCACGCTGGTGGTGTTTCTCGCCGTCGACATGGAAGGCATCAGGCGGCTGATCAAACCGGTCTTCGAGCGCCATGTGGGCGACATGCTGGCCGATCCGCCGCGCCTTGGCCCGGCGGCGGTGTTCTATCTGTTCTATATCGCGGGCGTTTTGTGGTTCGTCTCGGTGCCGGCGCTGAACGCGGGCCGCCCGGTCCAGGCGCTGCTCGCCGGGGCGCTGCTGGGGCTGATGTGCTATGGCACCTACGAGTTCACCAATTACGCCACGCTGCGCGGCTGGTCCTTTCAGCAGGTGGTCATCGACACGCTCTGGGGCGGCGCGCTGACCGGCGGCTCGGCCTGGGCCGGCGTGATGATTGCGCGGCTTCTGCCGTCGAGCTAGGAGCGGGGCGAGCATGCTCATGCCCCCCGGCGCAGCACGACCAGCGCTAGCAATCCCGCAATCCCGGTGCCCGCAAGCGCGATCACCGGGGTATTCTGCGTGTCGAGATTGGCGACGATCACCCCCATCAGCGCCCAGCCGACGCCAAAGGCGTAGCCCAGCGCGTCGGGACGGCACCACAGCACCGCCAGCGCCAGCGCGATCACCGCAACCAGCAACAGCAGCGCCGAGACCTGCGCCGACAACACACCGAACCCGCTCAGCACCACCGCCATGGCAACGCCCGTCGCGGCGGTGAGCCAACCGGCATAGAGCCCCACCGCGCCCAGCGCGAACGGCCCCCGCGGGGCGCGCAAGGTTGCGGCGATGGCGCCCGCCGCCATGAAGATGATCATCACCGTGGCCGCGACCGGCTGGAGATTGGCCACCGGGATCCAGAACATCCCCACCGCCAGGCTGAGCGCCAGCGGCAGGCGCATCTCCTGCCAGGCGATCTCCCTGCGCGCCCGCAAGAGGCCGTAGACCGCGCTTGCCAGCAGCCCCAGATAGATCACCCCCCAGATCGAGAACGCCCAGCCCACCGGCTGCACCGGCCAGCGCGACTGCACCACGGGGAACTGCGTCGGCGTGAAGCCCGCAAAGCCGTCGCTCAGCAGCGGCGAGGCGGCAAAGCCCAGCGTCAGCAGCAGCACAAGCGGGGCCAGCGCGCGGCTCATTGCACCAGCCTTTTTGTAAGCGGCAGCGCGAGCCCATAGGGCAAGGCGCGCAGCAGTTTCAGCGGCCAGGTCAGGCGGCGCGGGAAATGCACTTCGAACGCCTTGCCGTCGAGCCCCCTGGCAATGCGCCTTGCCGCCTGCTCCGGCTGCATGAGCCCCGGCATGGTGAAGGTGTTGCGCTGGGTCAGCCGCGTGTCGACGAACCCGGGGCTGATGAGCCGCACCGCGATGCGCGGCGCCAGCTCGGCCCGCAGCGTCTCGGCGAGGTTGATCACCCCGGCCTTGCTGGCGGAATAGATCTGGCCCTGCGGCAGCCCGACATAGCCCGCCACCGAGCCGGTCAGCACCAGATCGCCGCCATCGCGCAGAAGCGGCACGGCCGCGCGGGCAAAGTGGAAACTGCCCGCGAGGTTCACCGTGACGATCTGCGCCGCGCGGTCGGGGTCGATCTCCAGCACCTTGCCGGGATCGTAGAGCGCCGCCAGCGTGATCGCCCGGTCGAGCCTGCCGCCCTCGGCAATACGCGCAGCGGCGGCAGAGAGGCTGTCACGGTCGGCCACATCCGCCGTCACCACCTCGGCGCCGCCGATCTCGCCCGCCAGCTTGTGCAGCGCGTCCCCGGATCGCGCCGACAGCACCAGCCGCGCACCGCGCGCCGCGTATTCGCGTGCCAGCGCCGCGCCGATCCCGTCCGAGGCGCCCATGATCCAGATGCGCGGCGACGTCTCAGGCATGGGCAAGCCGATACTGAACGACATCGGTGCGCCCGACCTCGAAGGCGGCGGCACAGGCGGCGAGGTAAAAGCGCCAGACGCGAATGAACGGCTCGTCAAAACCCAGTTGGCGCACCTCGTCCACGCGGCTGTCGAACCGCGCCAGCCAGTCGCGCAGCGTGCGCGCATAGTCCTGCCCGAAGCCATGCGCATCCTCGATCCGCAGCCCGGCGCGGCGGGCCTCTTCCTGAAAGCGCTGCGGCGAGGGCAGCATGCCGCCCGGGAACACGAAACTGCGGATCATGTCGCCGCCGACGCGGTAACGGTCGAAATAGCGGTCGCTCATGGTGATGGTCTGGATCATCGCGCGGCCCTTTTCAGACATCACATCGCGCAGCTTGCCGAAATAGACCGGCCAGAACCGCTCGCCCACCGCCTCGAACATCTCGATGGAGACGATGTGATCGAAGCGCCCGCGCTCGTCGCGATAATCCTGCAAGGCGATCTCGGCGCCGGGGCCGAGCCGGTCGCGCGCAAACGCCGCCTGTTCGGTCGAAAGCGTCAGCCCCTTGGCCTGGAAATCGCCCTTCGTGAGCGCCCGCTCGGCAAAGCCGCCCCAGCCGCAGCCGATCTCCAGAAGACGACCCGAACCATCGCCCAGCCCGTCGAGAATGCGGTCGTATTTGCGCTGCTGCCCAGCGACCAGCGGGTCCGGCGCGGCGTCATCCTCGGGTGCGAACAGCGCCGAGGAATAGGTCATCGTCTCGTCCAGCCAGAGCCTGTAGAAGGCGTTGCCCAGATCGTAATGCGCCGAGATATTGCGGCGCGATCCGCGCTTTGTATTCCGGTTGAAGAGATAGAGCGCCCGCACCACCAGCGACTGCACCGGGTGGCCGTAGAGGAAGGGCTCCAGTGCCTGCTCGTTGCGCAGGGCGAAAACGATGAAGGCATCGAGATCGTGGCTGTCGCACCAGCCGTCGCGATAGGCCTCGGTCAGGCCGATATCGCCCCGCGCCGCCGCCGCCGGAACGGTGCGCCAGTCGTGAATGGTGAAGTCTGCCGCCGGGCCGGGCTGGCGCCCCTCGAAATGGCGGGTCTTGCCGTCGGGCGTGGTCAGCGCGAGGCTGCCAATCTCGATCCCGTCCAGGCATTTCAGAAGTCTCGTTTCGATCTGGCGTTCAAGCATCTCTTTCCACCCTGTCCGTTGCCTCGGAATGCGTCCGGGCAAGTTGATCAGGTTTTGAGATAAATCGCACCCCGCGCAGAGCAAGCAATGCCGCCTGCCAATGGATAAGCGCCATGGTTTTCTGTGCCTGAAACGGGTGCCGCCACTTTGCGCGGCGCAGCGAGGCGCGGGTGAGTTCGCGGGCGGGGCCGGCCATGGAGGTGCGAAACCGTAGCGCGCCGTCGCTGCCGATCCAGTCGACCCAGGCGCCGAACCGGCCCGGCCCGGGATCGAAGCGGAACACATAGCGCCCCTCGCGCGGCAGGAAGGGCGAGACGTGAAAGATCTTCTCGCCGGAAATCCGATCGGAGCGCTGGATGGGCCGGTTGTCGTCGTGGCGGCAAAGATAGTGGTGCCGCTCGCCAAAGGTGTTCGAGACCTCGGCCAGCACCGCCCGTAGCCCCCCGGCATCGCGCGCCAGCCAGAAGCTCACCGGGTTGAACCCGTAGCCCGTGCTGCGCGGCATGGTGATGACCGTCACCTCGCAATGCCCGAGCCCCACGGGGCGCAGGTGGCTGTCGATGAAGGCGCTCATCCCGGTGCCGTCGCGCGGGCCGTAATCGCGGGTGCGCAGCGACCAGAGCCCGGCGCGGTCGGGCCGGATCGGCAGGGTGCCGGCCTCCAGCGCCGCGACGGGCAGCGCCAGAAACTGGGTGCGGTAGCGAAAGCTGCGCTCGGCATCGCCCGAGCGGGCATGCCAGATCGCGCAATCCACCAGCGCCCCCTGCCAGAGATCGCTCATGCCGCCACCTCGGGCGCGGCAACCTCGGGCGCGGGTTTGACCGGCGCCTCCTCGGCCCGGGGATCGGCCCCGAGCGGCCAGTCATGCCCCAGCGCCTGCGCCACGCGCAGCGCCGACAAGAGCCCGTCCTCGTGAAAGCCGTGCCGTGTCCAGGCGCCGGCATAATGGATGCCGCCGCGCCCCTGAATCTCCGGCAGTCGCGCCTGCGCGGCCAGCGCGGCGCTGTCATATTGCGGGTGATGCAGTATCGCCTCGTCATGGATATGCTGCGGCTCGGTCTCGGGGTTGAGCGTGACGATGAGCGGACGCTCGGTTTGCAGGTTCTGCAAGCGGTTCATCCAGTAGGACAGGCTGATCGGCCGGTCGCTGAGCGCGTGCGACTGCGCGGTGACATAGTTCCACGACGACCACAGCGCCCGCCGACGCGGCATGAAGCGCGGATCGGAATGCAGCACCATGCGGTTCGGCTCGGTGCGCATGGCGCCCAGCACAGCGCGCTCGTCGGGATCGGGACGCGAGAGCAGCGGCAGCGCCTGCGGCGCGTGGGTGGCAAAGATCACCCGGTCAAAACGCTCGGCGCCGCGCGCACTCATCACCTGCACACCATCCGGCCCGCGTGCCACCGCCTGCACCGGGCAGCCCAGCCGCAGCTCTGCCGGCGTATCGTCGAGCAGCGCCTGCACATAGCGGGCCGAGCCGCCCGCCACGGTCAGCCATTTCGGCTGGGCGTTCACCGTCAGCAGCCCGTGGTGATCGAAGAAGCGGATAAAGCTCGCGGCGGGGAAATCCAGCATGTCGCGGGTGGGGGTGGACCAGATCGCGCCGGAAATCGGCATCAGGAAGCGGTCGCGGAATTCCGTGCCCAGCCCCAGCCGGTCGATCAGGTCGCCGATGCTGCCGCGCGTCGCCGCATGCGCCGGAGCCACGCGGAAGAACCGCAGGATATCGCCGATCATCCGCCAGTGCGACGGATCGGCAAAGCGGCGTTTCTGCGCGAACATGTCGAGCGCGGCGGTGGTGCCGTATTCATAGGCCCCACCGCCAAAGCTCGCGGCAAAGCTCATGTCGCTGGGGGCCAGATCGACGCCAAGATGCTCCATAAGCGGGATGAACAGCGGATAGGTGCGCCGGTTGCAGACGATGAAACCGGTATCGACATCGACCCCCTCGGCCCGCGCCGTGCGCGCATGCCCGCCCGGGCGCTCCTCCGCCTCGAAGAGAACCACATTGTGATGCGGTGCGAGCAGCCAGGCAGCCCCCAGCCCCGAGATACCGCTCCCGATGATCGCGACGTTCAATCCCCTGGTTGTCACCTTTGCCTCGCTTTGCCATTGTCTCGGGGATAGGGACGGAGCGGCTTACGAAAAGGTTGCAGCCCGGGCGCGAAAACCGCGCAAAAAGAACGGCAGAGGCGGATGACGGATCAGACCGAAGAGCTTGCGGCCCTGCTGGCACGCGTGGCGCTGCGCGACCGTGCCGCCTTTGAGACGCTATATTCTGTCGCCTCTCCGAAACTTTTTGCGATCTGTCTTCGTCTCCTCAAGGACCGCCGTGAGGCGGAGGATGCCCTTCAGGAC
The DNA here is from genome assembly GCF_017311415.1 of Salipiger abyssi. Lineage (GTDB taxonomy): Bacteria > Pseudomonadota > Alphaproteobacteria > Rhodobacterales > Rhodobacteraceae > Salipiger > Salipiger abyssi_A. The sequence goes on from NZ_JAEKIS010000023.1 coordinate 30,793, forward strand.
GTGTTCATGAAGATCTGGAACAATGCCGACCGTTACCTGCCCGATATCGGCAGCCCAGCCGCCTGGCTGAACACGGTCGCACGCAATCACGCCATCGACCGGCTGCGCGCCCGCAAGAGCGCGGTGGGGATTGAGGCCGCCGAGACGGTGCCCGATCCCTCTCCCGGCCCGGAGGCCGCGGCGATCACCCGGTCCGAGGGCCGCCGCATCGACGATTGCCTCGCCGCCCTGCTGCCCGACCGCGCCGAGGCGGTGCGCCGCGCTTATGTCGAGGGTGAGAGCTATCGCGAGCTGTCGGACCGTTTCAGCGTGCCGCTCAACACGATGCGCAGCTGGCTGCGCCGCAGCCTGATCCAGTTGCGGGAGTGTCTCACGCCATGACCGACGCAGCCTCCCCTCTCGGCGAAGACGACATCGCGCTGGCCGGCGAATACGTGCTCGGCACGCTGGAGCTCGACGAGCGCCGCGCCATCGCGCGCCGCATCGCGCAGGACAGCGCCTTTGCGGTCGAGGTCGCGCGCTGGGAGGCGCGGCTCGACCCGCTGGCCGACGAGGTTCGCCCCATCGCACCGCCCGCCCATGTCTGGAAAGGCGTCGAGCGCGGGCTTTTCGGCGCGCCGCGCGCCCGTGCCGGGCTCTGGGGCTGGTTCGCCGGCGCCTCCGGCCTCGCAGCCGCGCTGCTGGCGGCGGTGCTGTGGCTGGGCGAGCCGCTGCCGACCCAACAGGGGCCGCTCTGGATCTCCGACATGGTGTCTGAGGATGGCGAGGTGCGGCTGGCAGCGCTCTATGACGAGGGGCGCGGCGAGATGCGCGTTTCCATGGGCGGCGACGGCCCGGGCGACGGGCGCGATTTCGAGCTGTGGCTGATACAGGGCGATGCGGTGATCTCGCTCGGTGTGATGCCGCATGAGGGCCAGGCCGCGATGCCGATCCCCGAAGACCTGCGCGATCTCGTCGCCAATGCCACGCTCGCCATCACCGACGAGCCGACCGGCGGCTCGCCCACGGGCGTGGCTACCGGCCCCATCGTCGCCGCAGCGCCGCTGCGCCGGATCTGACGCTCAGCGCTCCGCAGCAGCGTTGCGGCGGAAGGCCAGGCGCATCTGCTTTTCGGTCTCGACCAGCGCAAAGAACACCACGCCCACCCCGACGATCAGCACCCCGTCGTGGAACGGCACCGGCTGCGTGCCGAACACCGCCTGAAGCGGCGGCAGATAGGTGACCGCGAACTGCGCGGCGGTAACCGTGATCACGCAGAGCCAGACCACCGGCGTGCCGCGCACCGCCGCAAGGGTCAGCGAGGTGCCATAGATGTTGCGGATGAAGAACAGGTGGAAGATCTCCAGCGCCACCAGCATGTTCATCGCCATGGTCTGCGCCAGTTCCGGCGCATGCCCCTCGTCGATGGCATAGGCATAGATCCCGAACACCGCGACGACAAAGAGCAGCGAGACCAGCACCACATGCCAGACCAGCCCGCCGGTGAGCAGCGACTCGCCGCGCGACCGGGGCGGCCGGCGCATGGTGCCGCTCTCCGAAGGCTCGAAAGCCAGCGCGAGGCCGAGCGTGACGGCGGTGATGAGATTCACCCAGAGGATCTGCACCGCGGTGATCGGCAGGGTCATGCCCAGGAACAGCGCCACGATGATGGTCATCGCCTCGCCGGCGCTGGTGGGCAGGTTCCAGCTGATCACCTTCTTGATGTTGTCATAGACCGTGCGCCCCTCGCGCACCGCCGCCGCGATGGTGGCGAAATTGTCGTCTGCCAGCACCAGCTCGGCGGCCTCCTTGGCGGCCTCGCTGCCCTTACGGCCCATGGCGATACCGGCATCGGCGCGTTTCAGCGCCGGTGCGTCGTTCACCCCGTCGCCGGTCATCGCCACGGTAAGACCGCGCGATTGCAGCGCCGCCACCAGCCGCAGCTTGTGCGCCGGCGAGGTGCGGGCAAAGATGTCGGTGGCAAGCGCCGCGTCGGCCAGTTCGGTGTCGTCCAGCAGTTCGATCTGGGCGCCGGTCAGCACGCGGTCATGGTTCGTCAGACCGATCTGGGCGCCGATGGCGCGGGCGGTGGCAGCGTGGTCGCCGGTGATCATCTTGACCGCGATCCCCGCCGCCTGACACTCGGCCACCGCCGCGACCGCCTCGTCGCGCGGCGGATCGACCAGACCGACCAGCCCGATCAGCGTCAGCTTGCCCTTGAGCGCCTCCATCCCGAATCCGGCCTCGCCCTCGCCGATCTCGCCCACCGCGACGGCAATCACCCGCTGACCCTCGGACGCCAGCCTCTCCACCGTCTCGTGCCAGTACCCGGGATCGAGCGGCGCGGTGCCGCCGCCGGGCATGCGCTGATCGGCGCAGAGCCGCAGCACCGCCTCGGGCGCACCCTTGGCGTGGATGCGGCGGCGGCCATCGGGGTCGCGGTGCAGCACCGCCATATAGCGATGCGCCGCGTCGAAGGGGATCGCGTCGAGCCGCTCCCAGTCGGAGAAGGGGTCCGCCCCCTGACCGGAGATCTTGCCCGCCAGCGCCACCAGCGCGCCCTCCATAGGGTCGCCCTCGACCCGCCAGCCCGCTTCGCCCTCATGCAGCACCGCGTCGTTGCAGAGCCCGGCCGTCAGCGCGAATTCGGTGAGCACCGCATGCTCGGCGGGGTCCGCATCGGCGTCGCGCCAGCGCACTGCGCCCTGCGGCGCGTAGCCGTCGCTGTCGACCGCATAGACGTGTTCAGCCGCCGCCAGCGAGGACACCGCCATTTCGTTGCGCGTTAGCGTGCCGGTCTTGTCCGAGCAGATCACCGAGACCGCGCCCAGCGTCTCGATGGCCGGCAGGCGGCGGACGATGGCGTTGCGGTTGGCCATTGCACGCACGCCGACCGCGAGCGTGATGGTCAGCACGGCGGGCAGGCCCTCGGGGATCGCCGCCACCGAGAGGCCGACCACCGCCATGAACAGTCCGCCGAACTCCAGATGCCAGACATAATAGCCATAGGCGAGCACGCTGGCGGCGACGATCAGGATGAACACCGTCAGCCAGCGCGCAAAGATATCCATCTGATGCACCAGCGGCGTGGTCAGGGTCTCGACCCCCGCCAGCATGCCGCTGATATGGCCGATCTCGGTCTGTGCGCCGGTGGCGGTCACCACGCCGCGCCCGGTGCCCGCCGCGATCAGCGTGCCGCTGTAGAGCATCGAGGCGCGATCACCCAGCGCGGCATCGGCGGCGACAGGCTCGGTGCCCTTGTCCACCGGCACGGATTCGCCCGTGAGCACCGCCTCCTCGGCCTTGAGCCCGCGCGCCTGCAACAGTCGCAGATCGGCGGGCACGCGGTCGCCCGCCTCCAGCAGCACGATATCGCCGGGCACCAGATCGGCGGCGTCGAGGCTGACCCGCTGACCGCCGCGCAGCGCCGCGCTGTGCGGCGCCAGCATGCCCCGGATCGCGCCCATGGCCTGCTCGGCGCGGCCCTCCTGGATGAAGCCGATCACGGCGTTGACCACCACCACGGCGACGATCACGCTGGTATCCACCCAGTGCTGGAGCAGACCGGTCACCACCGCCGCGCCGATCAGCACATAAATCAGCACATTGTTGAACTGCTGTAGAAAGCGCCAAAGCAGACCGGGCTGCGGCGGCTCGGGCAGGCGGTTGGCGCCATGCGTCTCGCGCCGCGCCTCCGCCTCCTCCGGCGTCAGCCCGCCGGCATCGGCCCCGAGCGCCGCCAGCGCCTCGGACACGGTTGCCGCGTGAAGATCCTTCGCATCGCCTGTCATCGTCTCACCCTGTAACGCCGCTGCTGGAACGGCTCTTGCGGTTCGGGCGGGCCACCCGTGCAAGGCGGCGCCGGACCCGTGAGTCTTTCGGAGGTTTGCTACCGGAAGGGGTATCAGCAGGCCTGTCGCGTGCAATGCTTCCGGAGGGCTTTTTGCAGCGCAGCATAGCCCGGGGACATGCCGCGAATATGATGCAGATCAACTATTAAGCGAACTGCCCCCGGTCACGCCCGGATCCGCCGGAGGCAGCGGCTCGGCCCGCACCAGCAGCCGGTCGATCCGGTTGCCGTCCATATCGACGACCTCGAACAGCCAGTCGCCGATGCGCACGGTCTGGCCCGTCGCCGGCAGGCCGGGCACCCGGTCGAGCACCAGCCCGGCGACGGTCTGATACTCGGGCGCCGGCTCGGCGGGCATGCCGGTGCGGGCGGTGAACTCGTCCACCGGCATGCCGCCGGCGACAAGGAAAGACCCGTCCTCCCGCGTCACCAGCTCGGGCTCGTCCGGATCGGACTCGTCAAACCCGCCGGCGATTGCGCCGAGAATGTCCATCGGGGTGATGATGCCGTCGAAATGGCCGTATTCGTCATAGACCAGCAGCATGTGGCCGGGCGAGGCGCGGAGCTGCTCGACCGCCTCCAGCGCCGGCAGCGCATCCTGGATCACGATGGCCGGTCGCAGCAGCGTGCGCGCATCCACCCCGTCATCGGGCACGGTGAGCAGGTCGCGGCTGTGAAGCACGCCGACGATGTCATCGGCGCCGCCGTCGCGGAAGGGCAGCCGGGAATGGCCCGAATCGCGGAACCGCTCGCGCAGCACCGCCACCGACTCGCCGGCCTCGGCGATGGCCACCTCGTGGCGCGGCGTCATCAGCCCGCGCGCACGGCGATCGGCGAGACGCATGACGCCGCCGATCAGCTCAGTCTCCTGCCGCTCGATCACGCCGGCATCGGCGGCCTCGGTGATCAGCAGGTGAATGTCCTCGTCGCTGACGCCGGTGTCGCGCTCGCCGGACTGGCCCAGCAGTTTCAGCAGCACCCGGCCCGAGCGGTCGAGCAGCCAGACCAGCGGAGCCGCGACCCGCGACAGCACCAGCATCGCCGGCGCCACCCGCCGGGCCACACCCTCGGGCGCGGCCAGCGCAATCTGCTTCGGCACCAGTTCGCCGACGACCAGCGACAGGTAGGTGATCGCCACCACCACCAGCCCGACGCCCAGCTCCTGCGCCATTTCGGGCGGAACACCCAGCGCCGGCAGCCGCTCTGCCAGGCGCCCGCCAAGCGTCGCGCCAGAAACCGCACCGGCCACCACACCCACCAGCGTGATGCCGATCTGCACCGTCGAGAGGAACGTGCCCGGCGCCTCGGTCAGTCGCAGCGCGGCAGCGGCCCCGGGCAGACCCTGCTCCGCCTGCGCCCGCAGCCGCCCCGGATTCGACGAGACAACCGCCAGCTCGGACATGGCGAGCAGACCGTTGAGGGAGATCAGGGCGAGAAGCGCGAGGATTTCGAGGAACATGGATCGGGGCGATACGTCTTCGGCATGGCGGGCGCCGGCAGCATGGGCCGGATCGGCGGCGAAGTCCAACCGCCTTCGCCCTCGCCCGGCAACTGCCCGCCGGGGCCGCCGAATCCGGGAGTTACTCGCCTGCCGCTTGCGCTTGCAGCCAGGCCGGCGGCGGCGAGTCGGCCTTTCCGCTATCGCCCCCGCCCAGCGCGCTGCTGCCCTGTGTCAGGATCCGCCCCAGCATCGAGAGGCTGACCTTGAACGCGCTTTTCGCGGGCGGACTGTTCTCGTACCCGCTGGTAAAGAGCAGGGCGATCAGCGCATCGCGGCGCGCGCCTTCACCGAGATCGAAGGACACCCATAGCCGATCGCCGCGCTGGTTGGTGATGCGCGCCGCCACCGGCCCGACCCCGGGGATCTCCAGCCGCAGCCAGCGCTTGTTGAAGCCGATCTCGTCCATGTCGAGCGCCTTGATGCGCGCTTCCGACAGCGACAGCCAGTCGAGGCGCGCGGGCACCAGCTTGCCCGGCCGCGCGCCGATCCGGCATTTTTGCAGCAGCCTGAAACGCTCGTCGCGGTTCGGGGAATCCGGCGAGACGGCGACCACCTGCACGCAGAGCAACACCAGAACGCTCGCGCAGGCCCAGAATGCGAGAATGGGCAGCTGCTCGAAGGATGTGACGATGCGCGAATTGAAGCTTGCATTGGTGGCAAAGCCCAGCGCGGTGAAAAAGATCAGCACCGCCGGCAGCATGATCATGACGTGATCGACCGCACGCCCGCCGGCATCGCGCCCCTTGGGAGTGACCTTGAAAGCATGGCCGTGCGGACGGATCAGGGTGGTGACCACGGTGGGCAGGATGCGCGGCGCCTGGATCGCGGCATGCACGGTGGACGCGAGCGGGAAGAACGCGTTCGGCGCGATGAGGCGCAGTGTGCCCAGCGTCGCAAGAAGGACAGGGATCTGAAACTCCACCAGCTCGACAATACGGGTGGCCGGCAGCGGCGCCCAGCCCGTCCAGAGGCAGATCGCCGGCACTGTCAGTGTGGCGATCACCATCAGAGGCTGAATCATCCAGTGCAGCGGCAGGAACATCAGCCGCTGGTGGAGCGTCAGCCCCGGGCCGAACGGGCCCTCGCGCAGAAACAGGATCTGGATCGCACCCCGGGCCCAGCGCGCGCGCTGGACATACATGGCACTGAGCGACTCCGGCGCCAGCCCGATGGCCAGCCGCTCGTTGAGATAGCGGGTGACATAGCCTTTGCGCAGCATCACCATGGTCAGCAGCATATCCTCGGTGATCGACCCGGTGGGCAGGCCGCCGCCGACCGCCTCGATGGCGGTGCGCCTCGTGATCGAGTTCGAGCCGCAGCAGAAGGCGGTATCCCAACCATCGCGCCCGGGCATGATCGAGCCGAAGAACAGCCGCTGATCGTCGGGCATGCGGTGGCGCATGTCGAGATTCGACTGCATCGGATCGGAGTTGTAGAAACAATGCGGCGCCTGCACGATGCCGACCTTCGGGTCTTCGAACAGCCCCATCGCGCGATAGAGGAAATGCCGCTGCGGGATGAAATCCGCATCGAGCACCATGAAGAAATCACCGTCGGTGCGGGCGATGGCGGCGTTGATATTGCCGGCCTTGGCATGGGCGTTGTCGGCGCGGGTGAAATAGTCGGCACCCTTGCGCTCGCAGAACTCGCGCAGCCAATCGCGCTTGCCGTCGTCCAGCACGCAGACCCGCAGCTTGTCTGCGGGCCAATCGATGGCGAGCGCACCGATGATGGTCTTCTCCAGAACGTCGAGCCCCTCGTTATAGGTCGCAATGAAGACATCGACCGTGGGAAGCTCGGCGGGATCGCTGGCGCGCAGCCGCGCTTCGCCGGCATCGGCCGCGGGCGAGTTGTCGCGCCGCCGGACCAGCGTCGAAAACAGGATCGTGGTGTCGAAGAGCACCATCATCTCGATCACGAAGAGCGCCCAGGCAAACACCGTCTCGCCGGTGCTGCTCTCGGGGCCGGGCAGCGTTTCGGTCACCCGCCAGTAGAGATAGCGCAACGTGATCGCTCCAAGCGCGACCAGCAGCGCGACGGCGTGAGAGGGGCGCATGCTCGGCCCGTTCAGCGCCTTGCGCGGTACGAGCAGCAGCGCAAGCATCACCACAGCCAGCGGAACGAGATATTCCGGCATCTCAGTTCGTCCGGGAGCGCGGAGTCACCACGTCGTCGTTGGCGGCGAGATCCTCGTCCACGGCGGCATCCGTCTCGTGACCGTCGCGGCCGAAGACGGCGCGAGCCACTTCGCGGGCACGATCCATCCATTCCGAGGCAATGGAGCCCGAGGGGATGTTCATCCGCACTTCCGCAGAGCGCCCCACATCGCAGAACGCCCGGGCCACGGTTTCGTCCTCCAGATCCGGCTTCGGAATGTTGACGATGACCCGCAGGCCGTTCGGCGTGGTGATCCGCGGCTGGGCCGCCTGCATATTGCGGTTCGGGCGCGAGCCGCCGCCATAGGCCGCAAAGACGCGCCCTCTGAAGGATTTCTCGGCGCCCTTCAGCCGCACGCTGACCTCGGCGCCCGGCGTGATCTTTTCGAAATGCCGCTCTGGCAGTTCGAACTCCAGGAACCGGCGGGTACAGTCGAGGATCTTCAGCACCTGCTCGCCGGTCGTCACATTGGTCCCGGCGCGCGGCGATGCCTCCCAGACGATGCCGTCGGTGGCAGATGTGGGCCGGAACTCTTCGTTCTTCGATTGCTCGATCTGCATGCCGGAAATCTCGTGCAGCAGCGCTTCGCGGCGGGTGCTGCGGCCCATGAGCTGAGTGGCGAGCTCGGCGTCGCGCACCGCGATCTCGTCGAGCCGGTATTCGATGGCGTCGATATCGTTGGTCGAGGTGTCGATCACATCGCCCTCGGCAAGAAAGTCGCGCTCGACCTCAAGCCGCTTGAGCGTCGCCTCGCGGCCCGCCACCACGGCCTTTGCCTCGGCAAGGGCGCCCTGCGCCTCGATCAGATCGCTTTCGGAGAGCCGGTCGCGGGCGGCGAGCTGTTCGGCGCGATCGCTCGACGCGGTGACGCGATGCAGGGCGCCCTTCGCGCGGTCGAGCTCGGCGCGCGCTTCGAGTAGACGCGTCTCGTACCAGGCGCTGCGCGCGCCGATCTGCTGGTCGCGGCGCTCGTGCAGCTCCTGCTTCAGCTGCTCCAGCCGCTCGCGCTGCATTTCGAGACCTTCGATTTCTCCCGACAGGGAGGACAGCTCGCTCTTGAGCGAGCGCAGTCCGGCGCTTTCCTTGCTCATCTTGCGCAGCTCGAAGGCGAGTTCACCCGCGCGGATAAACCGCGCCGGGCCGGGGCTCGGCGTTTCGACGATCCCCTCGAACGGGGACGAGATCGGCACCAGCGGGGCGTTTACCACAGCGGATGTCGAGATATAGTTTGTTGCGTGCGGCGCCACGGCGGTCGCAACCGCCCCCACGAGAACGGCAGCTGCGGACATTCTGACCAATCGCATCGGCATTGTAAGCCCTCCGACCCTATTGAAAACTGAACGACACTTCCTGTCTCACTGCCCCGGCCGCGCCCTTTCCCCGACACGATCAGACCAACCACGGACCCTGCCCGCGACCCCTTCCTTTTTGTTGATGATCTGGGCGAAATTATGGTTACCCGGACCTTAATGTTCACTTTTCATGACAGGATTCCGGTCAAATTGTCGCAGGAAAGAACGCCGAAATGCGCCTCTGGAACAGGCCACAGGCGAAGGTGCGATCACCGCGCGGCCTGTTCGGCAAAAGTCCGGCACGGCGTATCACTTCGCGGCAATCGTTTTGCGAAAAAACCCGGCGAGGCATGTAGCCGACACTATGTGTTGGCTCAAAAGCTCTGTCGCGCCACTACATAGGCGCCGGGAACGACCGTTCAGATGAAAATGGTGCGGGTGGAGGGACTTGAACCCCCACGCCTTGCGGCGCCAGAACCTAAATCTGGTGCGTCTACCAATTTCGCCACACCCGCTTATTGCCGCGAAGTCCTAGCAAAGCGCCGCAGTCAAGGCGAGGGGAAAATGGCGCCCAGAAAAGGCGCGACATTTACGGAATCTTGCCGTACTCTGCCCGACAATAAAGAGGCAGAACACAGCAGGATTGCGCCCATGGAACCGAAAACGGTCCGGCGCGGCGAAACACCGGGCGGCGCCACCGCGCGGCACATCGAGTCGTCGCATCCCCTCAACGCGCTTGTCGCCGGCACCGTGGTGCTGACGCTCGATGGCGCGATTCCGGCGGAATTCCTCTGTCCCGGCGACCGGGTGATCACACGCGACAGCGGCACCGCGATCCTGCACGCGCTGCGTCGCTCCCGGATCCGAACCAAGCTTGTCGCGATTCGCGCCGGAACGCTTGGCAATTCCCGCCCCGGAAGCGATGCGGTCCTGCCCGCGCGACAGGAAATCCTGGTACGCGACTGGCGGGCAGAGGCGCTTTTCGGCGCCAACCGTGCGCTGGTGCCGGCGGAGCGCCTCGCCGATGGCGAATTCATCCGGGAGATCGGAACGCGCGAGGTCGATCTTGTCGAACTGCGCTTCGATGCGCCGCATATCCTCTACGCCGACGGGCTCGAACTCGCCTCGGCGGCGCCCGAACCGGTGGGCGCCTGAGCGCTTCAGCCCTGAGGGGTCATGTTCGGACGGGCCTTGTAGCGTTTCAGCCCGAGATAGCGCTCGCGCAGGATGATCGCCACCCCGGAGGCGATCACCACCGCCGAGCCGAGCAGCATCAGCGACGTCGGCACCTCGGCAAAGAACAGATAGCCGATCAGGATGGCGAAGAGGATCGAGGCATAATCGAAGGGCGCCAGCAGCGCCGCCTCGGCGCCGCGATAAGCCGATGTCAGGCAGATCTGCGCCACGCCGCCGATGATCCCGGCCGCCACCAGAAAACCCGCTTCGCGCGCGTCGGGAACCACCCAGCCAAACGGCAGGGTCAGCAGCGACAGCACAGTCGAGGTGAGCGAGAAATAGAACACGATGGCGGCGGTCTTCTCACTCTGCACCATGCGCCGGATGTGGATCTGCACCAGCGCCCGCAGCACCGCCGAGCCCATCACGCAGAGAATGCCCAGCAGCACCATGTCGCTGACCTCCGACACAGTCAGCAGCGGCCACATCACCAGGGCGACGCCGAAAATTCCCGTACCCACGGCGGAGAGGCGGAAGAGGCGCACCTTTTCGCCCAGCAGAAAGGCCGCGAAGATCACTGTCAGCAGCGGCGCGGCATAGCCGAGCGCGGTGACCTCGGGCAGCGGCAAATAGCCCAACGCGGCAAAATTCAGCCCCATGGCCGACACGCCGACGATGCCGCGCAGGAAATGCAGTGACGGGCGCTGAACCCGCAGCCCGGCCGACAGATCGCCCTGCCAGAGCAGCCAGACCAGGATCACCGGCAGCGCAAAGAACGAGCGGAAAAACACCGCTTCCCCGGTCGGCACCTGGGACGCCGCCTTGATCAGCGCCGACATCATGACAAAGAGAACAACCGACGCGAGTTTAAGCGCAATGCCGCGCAAGGGGGTCATGAGAACTCCGGATCTGCAACCGCGCCACCTTGTACCGTGACGTCTGGGAGCGCAATCACCCCGGGATGCATAGCCGGTATCGGGCTCCGGCGCGTCTCAGGTGGTTTCGACGCAGTGGCGGCGGAAGGCGCGCTTGAGCATGTCGAGCTCGGCCCGCAGCAGCGCCATCTCGGCGCGGATATCGTCGCCCACCGCCTCGCCGGCGATCAGCGTGAAGCTGTCGAGCTTTTCCTCGGCAGCGGCATCCAGGATCAGAAAGGTCTGCACCCCGTCGCCCAGCGCCTCGACCGGCACCGGCACCTCGACTGCCCAGCGCCCTTCTTCGTCGGTCTGCGCCACGCTGACGCCGCGCACCGGGCCGTCATTCAGCGTAACGGTGATCTCCGGCGGCGGCGCGGCCCTATCCTCGGCCACCAGAAGCCCTTCCCAGAGCCCCTCCCGGAACCGCGTCTTTGTCAGCGAATAGGCGCTCATGGCATCCTCCGTTACAGCTCGGCCCGGTGACGGCGGCTGAAGGTCAGATCCCGCAGGATCACCTGGTTCATCTCCGGCCCCTCGAAGATCAGATCGAGCCAGATCCGTTCGACCCGCTTTTCGTTAAGCCTGGTATAGGCCAGATCGAATTCGACGCGGATCTCGTCCTCGGTCACCGGCAGCTCGCGCACGATCTGCTCGGTGTTGGGGCCGTATTTGATATTGAGTCGAGAGAAAATCTCGAGCGGTTTTTCCATCTCAACGATGGTTTCCAACCGGATCAGATGTTTGCGCAGCAGACCCTGGCTCGCCTCAGGCGGCAGGTCGATGGCAAGCGACAGATACGAGCCATCGAATTTGAAAACGTCGAGCCGCAGCCCATAGGCCGCAAGATCGGCCTCGCGGAGATTGCGCAGCTGGCGCAGCGTGATCTCGGACTGCGCGCAATCGTGGAACAGGGTGACTTCGTCTCCCAGCATGGATTTCGACGGCACCGATGTCAGGCCGGGAACCGACAGAGGCCCGCACCACAACTCCGGACGCCAGGCCCAGTCCACGCCCTGCGGGCGCGGAAAGGACTGATTGCCGACAAGCGGCAGAGCCAGCCGCGCATCGGCGATATGCAGCAGCTTGTCGAGACGTTGCTTGAGCTTGCGGGCGGCGGCACGCTGGCGGCGCAGAACACGCAGATCGGCGGTTTCCGCATCCTGCGCCGCGGCGCTCCAGCGCCGCAGCACCGCCGCCGAAAGCACGCGACTTACCAATCCCTCGCCGATGCCTGCCATTCGTTATGCCCGTCGTCCTTGTGCCTGCGCCACTCTGCCCGAAGCCGCGCTTTCCATTGTTATCGCAAATCCTTCGGAGTGAATAAACGGTCAAATCCGCTTTGCGCACGCAGAGGCCATGGCGCCACAGGTCAGGGCTCGGCCGGGGCCTCTTCGGCCTCAGATGCCACCGGGCTGAGCGCTGCGATGCGCTGCTGCACAGCGCGCAGCATACCCGCACCGTCCGAACCGGCGAGGAAACTGTCCTGCGGCGCATAAAGCGCAAGCCCGATCAGATGCCCGTTCTGCACGAAGGCCCCGCGCCAGTAACGCGGATCGCCATCGTCCAGCACATCGGTGCCGCCACCGCCGAGCTGCGCCATGACGAGCCCGTCGCGGGTCTCGCCGCCGATCAGCTCCTGCCCCGCCTGCACAGCGAGGACCGAAGGCGCGGGCAGCAGCACCGCGTCCTGACGCGGCCCTACTGTTACGGTCATCATCATCGGCTCGACGAAATTGCCGGTCTTGCCGCCCGATAGAATGTGGCACGAGGCGATCACCGCGAACCCACGCCCTGGGCGGTTGCCGAGCGTCACCGGATCGACGCAATACCCCTCCGGCCCGGCCACCACCACCTCGCCGCGCGCCATCTCGGTCCGCGCCAGCGGCGTGGGCCGCTCGGGCGTCGCGGCGGCGCTGGCCGGGAACAGGTTGGCGAAAAAACCGCCTGTCGCCGGTTCGCCGGGCTCGTCCGGCGTCTCGGATCCGGTGGGGGCTTGCAGACAGCCGGCCAGAGACACAAACGCGATCAGCCCGGCCAGCCCTGTTCCCCGCTTCATCCGCCCCTGCCCTCAAATTTCTCTCAAATACAGATCCGGGATAGCGAAGCCTCTGGCGTGAAACAAGAATGGATTGCCAAGGCGCGCCAAGAACGGGCACGGCTTGCGGCGTGCAGCGCCGCGGCATAAGTGCGAAAGGCGTCTGACACGCAACCGCCGCCGGGACCGCCCCAATGTCTTACCGCGCCTTCGTCCTCCTGACCCGCTCCGCCAGACGCACCGAGCTCTGGCGGCTGGCGCTGGGTCTCGGACTGGTGGCGCTGGTCATGTTCGGCTTGCAGCAGGGGCTGCTCGCGCTGGCCGCCATAGCGCTCCCGAGCGAGGGCTACTGGGCGCTGATCGCGCAGATGCGCGAGGGTGAAACCCCCGCCGGACTGCTGGCGCTGCTGCTGAGCGTGGGCACCATGGGTGTGGGCGCCGTCGTCGCCGCACATCTGATGCATCGCCGGGCGGCGGTGAGCCTGATCGGCCCGCTGCCGCTGGCGCTGCGCCAGTTCCTGCGCAGCGGGATCGCGGTGGCGTTGCTCTATATCGCGGTGGCGCTGCTGCCGCCCTGGCCGCTGGCGGGCGAGCTGATCCCGGCGATGCCATTGGGCCAGTGGCTGGCTCTGCTGCCCCTGACTCTCGCCACGCTTCTGATCCAGACGGGCAGCGAAGAGCTGCTGTTTCGCGGCTACCTGCAATCGCAGCTGGCCGCGCGGTTGCCGCATCCGGGCGTTTGGCTGATCGCGCCCTCGGCGCTCTTCGCGCTGGGGCACTGGGCGCCGGGCACCTATGGCGGCAATGCCGGGCTGGTGGCGCTCTGGGCCTTCGGCTTCGGCATCGCCGCCGCCGATCTCACCGCCCGTTCCGGCACGCTGGGGCCCGCCATCGCGCTGCATCTGGTCAACAATCTCTCCGCCATCGCCCTGGTCTCGCCGCAGGGCGCCATGTCGGGGCTGGCGCTTTACCTGCTGCCCTTCGGTACCGGCGACGAGGCAGCGGTGCTGGCGATCCTGCCGCTCGACCTGGCGGCGATCTTTCTTAGCTGGCTGACGGTACGGATCGCGCTGCGGGTCTGAGCCTTTGATTGCATTTCGCCGCAACCGCGCATAAGTCACGCGCAAACACGGAGCCGCGAAGGGCGCAAGCCATGAACTGGATCACCAATTACGTCCGCCCCCGGATCAACTCGATCTTCTCGCGCCGCGAGATGCCCGAGCACCTCTGGATGAAATGCGACAGCTGCGGAACGATGCTGTTCCACCGCGAGGTGACGGACAATCTCGGCGTTTGCAGCAATTGCAGCCATCACATGCCGATCACCCCGCGCGCGCGGTTCGAGTCGCTTTTCGACGGCGGCGTGTTCTCCGAGATCAAGGTGCCCGAGCCGCTGGCCGACCCGCTGCATTTCCGCGACCAGAAGAAATATCCCGACCGCATGCGCGCGGCGCAGAAATCCACCGGCGAGAAAGAGGCGATGCTCGTCGCCACCGGCGAGATCGGCCGTACCCCGGTGGTCTGCGCGGCGCAGGATTTCTCCTTCATGGGCGGCTCCATGGGGATGTATGTGGGCAATGCGATCATCAAGGCGGCGGAAGAGGCGAAAAAGCTCAAGCGCCCGCTGATCCTGTTCTCCGCCGCCGGCGGCGCGCGCATGCAGGAAGGCATTCTGAGCCTCATGCAAATGCCGCGCACCACCGTTGCGGTACAAATGCTGCGCGAGGCCGGCCTGCCCTATATCGTCGTGCTGACCCATCCGACGACCGGCGGGGTGACCGCCTCTTATGCGATGCTGGGCGACGTGCAGATCGCCGAGCCCAACGCGCTCATCTGCTTTGCCGGGCCGCGCGTCATCGAACAGACGATCCGCGAAAAGCTGCCCGAGGGCTTCCAGCGCGCCGAATACCTGCTCGAGCACGGCATGCTCGACCGGGTGACCGACCGCCGCAAGATGCGCGAAGAGCTTGTCACCATTGTCCGGATGCTGACCGGGATGCCCCCCGCCGTGGCGGGCGACCTGCCGGCGCCCGCCGAAGAGGCCTCTGCCCCGGAATGAGCGCGCAGGGCTCGGATGTCATCCTGCAACGGATGCTGTCGCTTCACCCCAAGATCATCGACCTGACGCTGGATCGCGTTTGGCGGCTGCTCGATGCGCTCGGCCATCCCGAGCGCGACCTGCCGCCGGTGATCCACGCGGCGGGCACCAATGGCAAGGGCTCGACGCTGGCGATGATCCGCGCCGGCTATGAAGGCGCGGGCAAGACCGTACATGCCTATACCTCGCCGCATCTGGCGCGCTTTCACGAGCGCATCCGGCTGGCGGGCAAGCTGATCTCGGAAGAGGCGCTGACAGAGGTTCTCGATGAATGCTGGGAGGCCAATGGCGGCGACAGCATCACCTATTTCGAGATCACCACCTGCGCGGCCTTTCTCGCCTTTGCCCGGACCCCGGCGGATGTCACGCTGATGGAAACCGGGCTCGGCGGGCGGCTCGACGCCACCAATGTTTTCGAAAAACCGGCGCTGACGGTGATCACGCCGATCTCACTCGATCACCAGCAGTTTCTCGGCGAGACGCTGGCGGCCATCGCCGGCGAAAAGGCCGGGATTCTCAAGCGCGGCGTGCCCTGCGTGGTCGGCCCGCAGCCCGAGGAGGTCATGGAGGTGATCGAGGCGCGGGCGGCAAAGCTCGGCGCGCCGCTCATCGCCCATGGCCAGCACTGGCACGCCTGGGAAGAGCGCGGGCGACTGGTGTTTCAGGACGAGCACGGGCTGCTCGACCTGCCGCTGCCGACCCTGCCGGGCGCGCATCAGATCGAGAACGCCGGCGCCGCGCTGGCGGCGCTGCGTTATCTGGGGCTCGGCGAGGCCGCCTACGAGGCGGCCGTCACCCGCGCCGAATGGCCCGCCCGGATGCAGCGCCTGCGCGAGGGGCCGCTGGCGGCGGCGGCGCCCGGCGTCGAGCTCTGGCTAGACGGCGGCCACAACCCGGCAGCGGGCGAGGCGCTGGCGCGGCATCTGGCAACTCTGCCCGAGCGGCCCACCCATCTGATCTGCGGCATGCTCAACACCAAGGATATCAGCGGCTATCTGCGCCCGCTCGCCACGCAGGCGAAACGCCTCACCGCCGTGTCGATCCCCGGCGAGGCCAACACGCTGCCCGCCGAAGAGACCGCGCGGATCGCGGCCTCTGTCGGGATGCAGGCCGACACCGCTGAAACGGTGGCCGAGGCGCTCGCGCGGATTGCGGGCGCGGATCCCTCTGCGCGGGTTTTGATCTGCGGATCGCTCTACCTTGCCGGAAACATCCTGCGCGAGAACGGCTGAGCCGCCTCGGCGCTGCCCGAAAGGTGCACAAACGCACGACTCAAGATATTGAGCGCACAGCAAAACTCAAACATATCGCTAGAAGTCATCACTAAATGTTGACGGTTCGATTGAATTTACCCTAATCTGGCTCAAAGACCAGTGCGCGACCGGATACCGGCGCGCCGGCCAGGGGGACGGATATGGGGACGGTAACGGCTCGTCAGGGCCTGCACGCCACAAAAGCGGCGCAGGAACGGACAACGCAAGCGGCGACCGGCACGCCTGCCCCGTTCTCACGCGACATCATGGCCCTTCATGCAAAAAGACCGGCGCAAACTCGTGCCGGTCTTTGCTTTCTGGGCACCGGCATAAGGTAAACAGGCAACAACAAACGTCGAGCAACCCTGAGGGTCCTTCGGGACCCTTCTTTTTTGCCCGACACCGCCGGCTTACAGCGGGTGATGCCCCCAATCCGCGCTCTGCATCTCGCGCAGGCGGCTGGCGGTGCGCTCGAATTCGAAGGCGCCCGGCCCCTCGATATAGAGGCTCTCGGGCTCGTCCACCGCGCTGGCAATCAGCTTGACCTTGGCCTCGTAAAGGGCGTCGATCAGCGTCACGAAACGTTTGGCCTCGTTGAAATTGCTGCGCCCCAAACGCGGCACGTTCTCGATCACCAGCAGCCGCAGCGCATCGGCAATGGCGAGGTAATCCGCCGGCCCCAGCGCCTGACCGCAAAGCTCGTAGAACGAGGCCCGCGCGACGCCGTTCCAGTAGCGCGGCAATTCGACCTTGCGGCCCTTCACATGCAGCACGAGTACCTCTTCGCGGCCATGGGTCAGCTCGCCCCAGACGCGGTTGATCTCGGCCCGCGCCTCGGCATCGACGGGTGTGAAATAGACCCGCGCGCCCTGAAGCCGGTCCTGCCGGTGATCGCGCTCCGAGGCCAGCTCACGCACCACCAGCCGCTCTTTGATGAGCGCGATGAAGGGCAGGAAGAGCTGGCGGTTGAGCCCGTTTTTGTAGAGATCGTCGGGCACCCGGTTGGAGGTGGTCACCACCACGGTGCCGGCCTCGAACAGTTGCTCAAAGAGCCGCCCGACCAGCATCGCGTCGGCGATATCGGTGATCTGCATCTCGTCGAAGGCCAGCACCTTCACCGCATCGCTCACCGCTTTGGCCATTGGCTTGACCGGATCCTCGACGCCCTCACCGCGCAGCCGGTGCAGTTCCGACTGCATCTCCTGCATGAAGGCGTGAAAATGCACTCGGCGCACCGGTACGGCGAGGCTCTCGACAAAGAGATCCATCAGCATCGACTTGCCGCGCCCGACCCCGCCCCAGAAATAGAGCCCCTTGGGCGGCTCCGGCGCCTTGCGGAACAGCCCCTTTTTCGCCGGCTGGGCCAGCGCGGCGCGGATGCGTTCGAGCTCGGGCAGCGCCTCTTCCTGCGCGGGGTCGCGCAGCAGAAGCCCTTCGGCGACGCGCTCGTCATAAAGGTCGATCAGCGTGGTCATACCTGCCGCATAGCGCGGCTGCGGGGGATTGTGTAGAGGGCCCGGCCTTCGGCTTTCGCGATTGTATCGGTGACATTTCTTAAATTGACGCCGCGCGCCGCACCCCGCAGTTTGCACGCGGAACAGGAGACACCGATGGAAAAACAACCCAGCCTCTTTACCCCGGTCCTGCTGGTGGGGTGCTTTATCATCCTGGTGTCCTTCGCCATCCGCGCGAGCTTTGGCGTGTTCCAGATCCCCGTGGCCGAGGAATTCGGCTGGCTGCGCACGGAATTCTCGCTCGCCATCGCCATCCAGAACCTCGCCTGGGGCATCGGCCAGCCGATCTTTGGCGCCATGGCGGAAAAGATCGGTGACCGCAAAGCGATCATCTTCGGTGCGATTATCTATGCGGCGGGTCTGGTGCTGTCGAGCACGGCGGTCACGCCCGGGGCGATCCAGCTTTACGAGGTCCTGGTGGGCTTTGGCATCGCCGGCACCGGCTTCGGCGTGATCCTCGCCGTCGTGGGCCGCGCCGCCAGCGACGAGAACCGCTCGATGTCGCTGGCCATTGCCACCGCGGCGGGCAGCGCCGGGCAGGTGGTCGGCGCACCGGTGGCAGAGTGGCTGCTGGGGCTGTTTCCCTGGCAAAGCGTCTTCATCATCTTCGCCGCGGCGATCCTCGGCACACTGGCAGCGTTGCCGCTGATGCGCGCGCCGACGCCGCCGGCCAGCCGCGCCGAGCTCGAGGAAAGCCTTGGCGGCATCCTGCTGCGGGCGCTGCGCGACCCGTCCTTCGTGCTGATCTTTATCGGCTTTTTCTCCTGCGGCTATCAGCTCGCCTTCATCACCGCGCATTTCCCCGCCTTCGTGACCGAGATGTGCGGGCCGATCCTGCCCGGCGGCGTGCTGCACGATATCGGCATCACCACGACCTCGGCGCTGGGGGCGGTCTCCATCGGGGTGATCGGGCTGGCCAATATCGGCGGCACGCTGGCGGCGGGCTGGGCGGGTAAGCGCTGGCCCAAGAAATACCTGCTGGCAGGGATCTATGTCGCGCGCACCGTCGCGGCGGGGGCGTTCATCATGCTGCCGATCACACCGGCCTCGGTGCTGATCTTCTCGGTGGTCATGGGCGCGCTGTGGCTCGCCACGGTGCCGCTGACCTCGGGTCTGGTCGCACATATCTACGGGCTGCGCTACATGGGTACGCTCTACGGCATCGTCTTCTTCTCGCACCAGCTCGGCGGGTTCCTCGGCGTTTGGCTGGGCGGGCGGATGTACGATATCCACGGCGACTACACGCTGGTGTGGTGGATCGGCGTCGGCGTCGGCGCGCTGAGCGCCATCGTGCACCTGCCGGTGAAGGAAACCAGAACCCCGCTGACCGTCCCCGCATAAGATCTGCCCGGCGGGCCCCGCCGGGCGATCTCAGTTCCCCTCAACCGCGCAGCGCGGCGACATGGGTGTCGAATCCCGGCATGTTCATCAATGCCTTGCAGCGCGCAAATCGCGTGGTCGCGTAGTCCCAGAAATCTTCGGCGGTGTTGCCGTCGGCGAACTGGATCAGGCCCCAGAGCGTCCAGAGCATATCGCACATCGCTTTGTAGACCACGACGCGGCCCATCTCGGCGGCGGTCGGGCCGCGCCCGAAATAGGCCTCCAGCATCTCCCGGTCCATCGCCTCGGTGAAATGGCCCTCGACGCTGAGATCGCCCAGATCCCAGAGCGGATCGTTCATGCCGCCATATTCGAAATCGACGATCCACATGGTCTCGCCATCGTCGAGAAAGTTCTCGCAGAGCGGATCGCAATGGCAGGGCGCCAGCTTCGCCGGGTTCGCATCCAGCGCCTCGCGGATCGGCCCGGCAGAGGCGACCACGTCGTGATAGCCCTCGGGCAGCTGCACGTTGCCCTTCTTGGCAAGCACCGCGAGATAGTCCTCGATCATCGCGAACAGCTCGAACCGCCCGGCAAAGATCTCGCCCGAGCCGTGGAGCTGGCGCAGCGCGGCGCCGGCGCGGGCGGGGCTGCCGGCGATGCTGGCGAAATTCTCCGGCGTCATGGTGACGATATTCTCGACGCAATCCATCACAAGCAGCCCCTCTTCGGGGGCGCTGTAGAGGATCTGCGGCGACACGCCCGCACGCGCCGCCGCCTGGGCATTGGCAAGCTCGGCGGCACGGTCGATATACTCCTCGGTGCCCGCCCCCGGCACCCGCACGACGACCGGTGTCAGCCCCTCGGCATCGACGCGAAAGACCAGATTGGTCAGCCCGCCCTGCCGGGTGATGGTCAGCGCGCGCTCGGGCAGATCGGCATAGCCCGGCGTCTGCGACAGCGCCTTGAGGATGGTGGTTTTGTGGTTCTCCGGCATGGTTTTCGCCTCCCTGTGGCGTTCTTTTATATGCCGAACCGGTCTGCCCGGTTCGGCAGGCCTTGTGACCGCGGCTACGCCTTGAGGCGCTTATTTTCCGGATCGTAAAGCGGGCCGTCGACGCGGGTGACGGCATGGGTGTCGCCGAACACGACGCATTCGAAGGCGGTTTCCTTGGCAAGCGCCCTCGGAAGATAGCCCATCAGGATGGTCTTCCCGACCGAATAGCCGCGCCCGGCAGAGGTGGCGAGCGACACCGTCTCGCCGTTCAGCAGGATCGGCTCGCCGCCCGAGACGGGAAGCTGCGCATCGGTGACAAAGGTGCAAAGCATGCGGTCCGGCCCTTCGGTCTTCTGCTTCTCCAGCACCGCGCGGCCCAGGAAATCGCCCTTGGCCTTCAGGTGCACGCGAAAGCCCAGACCGGCCTCGATGGGCGTGTAATCCGGCGTCAGATCGCCCGACCAGTAGATATAGCCCTTCTCCAGCCGCAGGCTCTCGATGGCGCGGTAGCCGACATTGCGGATGCCGTGCGCCTGCCCCGCCTGCCAGAGCGTGTCATAGACATGGCGGGCGAATTCCGTGGGCACATGCAACTCCCAGCCGAGCTCGCCCACATAGCCAATGCGCGCGGCCCGGACGACCGCCATGCCGACGACGATCTCCTGCGCGGTGGCAAAGGGGAAGGCCGCGTTAGACAGATCGTTTTCCGACACGCTTTGCAGCACCTCGCGCGCCTTTGGCCCGACGATATTGATCACCGCGCGGCCCGAGGTCAGCTCGATCAGATGCACCGAGCCGTCATCGGGCATGTGGCGGCGGATCCAGTCGCTGTCATGCACGCCAAAGCCTGAGCCGGTGACGAGATAGAAACTCTGCTCGCCGGTGCGGGTGATGGTGATATCCGCCTCGGTGCCGCCGGTCTCGTTGCAGAACTGCGCATAGATCACCGAGCCCACGGGTTTGTCCATGTTGCAGGCGGCCAGCCGTTGCAGCAGGTCGAGCGCGCCGGGGCCGATCAGCTCGAATTTCGAGAACGAGGTCTGGTCGATCAGCGCCACGCCCTCGCGCACCGCGCGGTGCTCTTCGGCGACATATGTCTTGTAACCGGGGTCGATGAAGGCAAGCTGGTCTTTCTGCTCGACGCCTTCCGGGGCGAACCAAAGCGGACGCTCCCAGCCGTTCTTGGAGCCGAAGATCGCGCCCATCTGATCGAGCCGGTCATGCAGCGGCGACAGGCGCAGATTGCGGGCGGTCTGATATTCCTGGCCCGGATAGCGCTGTTTGTAGTGGTATTCGTAATGCTCCACCGCGCGCGGATACATAAAGCGTTTGGTGCCGTGATGCGGCGAGAAGCGGCGCACGTCCAGCGGCCAGAGATCGAGGCTCGGGCGGCCTTCGAGGATCCATTCGGCGATCATCTCGCCAGCGCCGCCGCCGGCGGCGATACCGTAGAGGAAACCTGTCGCCATCATCAGATTGTCGAAACCCGGCTGCCAGCCCAGCACGAAATCGCCATCCGCCGAATAGGGGATCGGCCCGTTGATGACCGAGCGGATGCCCACCTCGTTGATCACCGGCGTGACCTCTGCGGCAAGCTCGGCCAGCGGGCCGAAGCGGTCGAGATTGTCGGGCAGGAGCTGGCGCACGAATTCGCCGGGAATGCCGTCGTCGCCAAAGGGCAGCGTGCCCTCCTCATAGCCGCCGATGACCAGCCGCCCGCCGGCATCGGGCTTGTAATAGACCAGCCGTTCCGGGTCGCGCAGCGTCGGCAGGGTCTTGACGCTGTCGGTATCGGGCAGCGGCTCGGTCACGATATACTGGTGCTCGACGGCGCAGGCCGGCACATGCAACCCCAGCTTGGCGCCAATCTCGCGGCTCCACATGCCGGCGGCGACGGTCACCGTCTCGGCGGTCCAGGTGCCTTCGGAGGTCTCGACCCCGGTCACCCGGCCGTTCTCGACGATGAAATCCAGCACCTTCACGCCCTGGCGGATCTGCGCGCCGTTGCGGCGGGCGCCGGCGGCAATGGCCTGGCAGAGGCTGGCCGGGTCCACATGCCCGTCCGACGGGATGAAGGCCGCGCCTTCGAGCCCCTCGGCGTTGATATAGGGGAAGAGATCCTTGGCCTCGTCGGGGGTGATGATATGCATCTCCAGATCGAAGCTCTGCGCCATGGTGGCGAGCCGCTTGGCCTCCAGCAGCCGGTCCTTGGTGGCAGCGAGCCGCAGGCTGCCGACCTTCTTCCAGTCGAAGGCCATGCCGGTTTCGGCCTCAAGCCGGTCGTAAAGCTCGACGGATTTCTTCAGCATCCGAGTGGTGTTGCGGCTGGAGCGGAGCTGACCGACGAGACCGGCGGCATGCCAGGTCGCCCCCTCGGTGATCGCGGCCTTTTCGAGAACCACGACATCCTTCTCGCCGGCGCGGGCGAGGTGGTAGGCGACCGAACAGCCGATAATGCCGCCGCCGATGATGAGGTGTTTCGTCGCGTGCTGGGACATGTGTTGCAACTCCTGTTGGATTTGTTGGAATTTCAACCCAATACCCACGACAAGTAAACATAAATGTTGATTTGTATCTCTTATTCGCCGTTGAACCTGCCCGCTGACGCCTTAGAATGAAGCAAAATCAACATAGAAACGCGCGGAATGTCGAAATACGAGAAAGAAATCCTCGACACGGTTGCGCTGCATGGCACCGTCTCGGTCATGGCGCTGGCCGATCAGCTGAAGGTCACCGACCAGACGATCCGGCGAATCGTCAAGCCGATGGTGGAGCGTGGAGAGATCCGCAAGGTGCATGGCGCCATCGTCGCGGTGAACGAAGCCAACGACCCGCCACTGACCAAACGGCTGGTGGCCAACCGGCAGGAAAAGGCGATCATCGCCCGCACCGTCGCCGAGATCGTGCCAAATGGCGCGACTCTGGCCATCGACACCGGCTCGACCTCCAGCTTCGTGGCGCAGGCGCTGAGCCAGCACCGCGATCTGACGGTGGTGACGAATTCGGCGCATATCGCCTCGGTTCTGGCGCTGAGCGAGGGCAATCAGGTCTATATGGCGGGCACCCAGCTACGCAGCCATGACGGCGCGGCCTTCGACCAGTCGGCATTCGAGGTGGTCTCGCGCTTCACCGTCGACATGACGGTCCTCAGTGCCTCGCTGGTGCATCCCGAGCTGGGCTTTCTTGCCAATGACCAGCACGAGGTGGACATGGCGATTGCCATGTCGCGCATCGCCGACCGCCGCATCATGGCGGTCGATCACAGCAAGTGGATGGCCCGCAAGGCCAACGCGCCGCTGCGCATGCCGGTGATGAAACCCGACGACATCCTGGTGACGGATCGCGCCCCGGATACCGCCTACGACGATCTGCTGGCCGATCTGGACCTGCGCCTGCCGCGCAGCTGACGCGCCGGCGCATCAGGCCTCAGTCGAAACAGGCCTCGATCAGCGGGCGGGTGTTTTCCTCGGTCATCTCGATCGGATTGCCCCCGGTGGAGGGATCCCTGAGCGCGCCGCGCAGGATCGCGTCGATATCGGGGGCGTCGATGCCGAGGCCGGTCAGGCTGGACGGAATGCCCAGATCCGCGATCATCTCGGTCACCGCCTCGCGGAAGCCCTCGAACCCGCCGTCAATGCCCAGATAGCGCGCCGCCATGGCGATCCGGTCCTCGATGGCCGGGCGGTTGAAATCGAGCACGCGGGCCATGACGGCGGCGTTGGTCGTGCCGTGATGGGTGTTGTAGATCGCGCCCACCGGGTGGCTGATGGCATGGATCGCGCCCAGACCCTTCTGGAACGCCGTCGCCCCCATCATCGCCGCCGACATCATATGCGCCCGCGCCTCCAGATCGGCGCCATCCGCATAGGCGCGCGGCAGGTTCTCCTTCACCAGCCGCATGCCCTCCAGCGCGATGCCCTGGCTCATCGGGTGGTAATGCGGCGAGCAATAGGCCTCCAGACAATGGGCAAAGGCATCCATGCCGGTGCCGGCGGTGATCGGCTGCGGCATGCCCACGGTCAGCTCGGGATCGGCAATCACCACCGAGGGCAGCACCTTGGGGTGGAAGATGATCTTTTTCTCGTGGGTCTCGGAATTGGTCAGCACCGAGGCGCGCCCGACCTCGGAACCGGTGCCGGCGGTGGTCGGCACGCAGATATTGGGATGGATCGCATCGGCATCGGCGCGGGTCCACCAGTCGCCGATATCCTCGAAATCCCAGACCGGGCGGGTCTGGCCGGCCATGAAAGCAACCATCTTGCCCAGATCGAGCCCGGAGCCGCCGCCGAAGGCGATCACCCCGTCATGGCCGCCCTCGCGGAACATCCGGACACCCTCGGCGAGGTTGCTCTCGTTCGGGTTCGGATCGACCTCGGAAAAGAGCGCGCGGCCAAGGCCCGCCCCCTCCAGCACGTCGAGCGCCCCCGCGGTGATCGGCAGCGGCGCGAGGCCCTTGTCGGTGACGAGCAGCGGGCGCGAGATGCCGGCGGCTTTGCAGGCCTCGGCCAGCTCCTTGATGCGCCCGGCACCGAAGCGGATGGCCGTGGGATAGGACCAGTTGGCAGTCGGGGTCATGGCTCAGACTTTCTTTTTCAGGTGATAGGATTTCGGACGGGTCAGCGCCTGATAGGCCAGCGGCGACAGGCCGGCGCCGCGCCCGGTATCCTTGCAGCCGCTCCAGCACAGCGCCGGGTCGAGATAATCGCAGCGGTTCATGAAAACCGTGCCGGTTTGCAGCCGCCGGCCGATGGCCTCCGCCGCCTCGGCATCGGTCGTCCAGATCGACGCGGTGAGCCCGAAGCGGCTGTCATTCATCAGCCGCACGGCCTCGTCATCGTCGCTGACCGGCATGATGCCGACCACCGGACCAAAGCTTTCCTCGCGCATGACCTCCATCTCGTGGGTCACATCGGTGAGGATCTGCGGCGTCAGATAGGCGCCGCCGTCATCCGCCTCCATGGTGTCGATATGGGGCACCGCGCCCGCCGCGATGGCGGCGTCGATCTGCGCGCGCACGCCCCTTGCAAAACGCACATGCGCCATCGGCCCCATGGTGGTCTCTGCGTCGCGCGGATCGCCGAGTTTCGAGCCCCGCACCAGCGCCACCGCCTTCTCGACAAAGGCGTCGTAGAGGCTTTCGTGCACATAGATCCGCTCGATCCCGCAGCAGCACTGCCCGGAATTGAACATCGCCCCGTCCATCACCCCGTCGACGGCGGCGTCGAGATCGGCATCGGCGCGGATATAGGCCGGATCCTTGCCGCCCAGCTCGGTCGCGACACCGGTGAAGGTGCCCGCGGCGGCCTGTTCCATCGCCTGCCCGCCCCCGACAGAGCCGGTGAAATTCACGAAATCCACCTCGCGCCCCGAGATCAGCGCGCCGGTCACCTCGTGATCGAGAAAGACGTTCTGGAACACCGCCTCCGGCACGCCGGCGGCGTGGAAGGCCTCGGCCAGATGCTCGCCCACCAGCAACGTCTGCTCGGAATGTTTCAGCATCACGCTGTTGCCCGCGACCAGCGCCGGCGCCACCGCATTGATCGCCGTCATGTAGGGGTAGTTCCACGGCGCGATGACCAGCACGAGCCCCAGCGGCTCGCGCTCGATCTTGCGCAGGATGCCGGGGCCGTCCTCGACCACCAGCGGCGCCAGCGCCTCCTCGGCGATGTCGCACATGTAGCTCGCGCGCTCCTCGAACCCGCCGAATTCGCCGCCATAGCGCACCGGCCGGCCCATTTGCAGCGCCAGCTCGCGCGTCATGCGGTCGGTCTGTTCGCCGATGATGGCCACGGCGCGGCGCACTAGCGCGATCCGCTCCGCCAAGGCCCGCGCCGCCCACTCCGCCTGCGCGGCGCGGCCCGCCCGGGCGGCGTCCTCCGCATCGGCTTGCGAGAGGGTCGGACGGGTGGCCACGACGCTGCCGTCGATGGGCGATATGCAAGTCAGGTCTGTCACGTCAGCACCTTTCGAATCCACGAGAGATTTCCCAATCCGTCACCGCCGCGTCGAACGCTTCCTGCTCGACCTCGGCGGCGCGGGCGTAATGATCGACGACCCCGTCGCCGAAGGCCGCGCGCAGCATGGCCGAGCCGCGCAGCGTCTCGGTGGCCTCGCGCAGGGTGGTCGGCACGTTCGCCGCGCCGTCATTGGCATAGATGTCGCCCGAGATCGGATCGGGCAGCGCCAGCTCTTCCTCGATCCCGGCGAGACCGGCGGCCAGCATCGCCGCCTGCGCCAGATAGGGGTTCATGTCCGAGCCGCCGATCCGGCACTCGATGCGCACGCCCTTTGTCCCCGCCCCGCACATACGGAACCCGGCGGTGCGGTTGTCGACCGACCAGACCGCCTTGGTCGGCGCGAATGTCCCCTTGCGGAAACGCTTGTAGCTGTTGACGTAGGGCGCCAGGAACACCGTGTAGTCGGGAGCGTATTTCAGCAGCCCGGCCACGAAATGATCCATCAGCACGGATTTCCCCATCGGTCGGGCGGGATCGTGAAAGGCATTCGCCCCGTCGCGGAACAGCGAGCAATGCACATGGCTGGCCGAGCCCACCTTGTCCGTGTGCCATTTCGGCAGGAAGCTGGCGGTCAGGCCATGCGCGGCGGCGATATCCTTGGCCGCGTGCTTGGCGATGGTGTGGTAGTCGGCGCAGCTCAGCGCATCCTGATAGCGCAGGTTCAGCTCCTCCTGCCCGGTCTCCGCCTCACCCTTGGAGCATTCCACCTCGATCCCGGCGGCGTAGAGCATATTGCGCAGAGGGCGCATCACCACCTCGTCGCGAGTGCCGAGCTGGATCGCGTAATCCTGGTTGTGCTCCACATGCGGGCGCAGATTGCGGAAGCCCGCCTCGCGGTTCTCCCGCGCGGTGCCCTCGAAGAGAAAGAATTCCAGCTCGGTCGCCATCATCGGCGCGAGCCCCCTCTCCGCCAGCCTTGCGATCTGGCCCTTCAGCATCTGCCGGGGCGCGTGGGCCACCGGCGCGTGCGCCTCGTGATCCTCCAAATCGCAGAGCACCATGGCCGTACCCTCGAGCCAGGGCAGCGGGCGGATGGTGCTCGCATCGGGGCGCATGGTGTAATCGCCATAGCCGGATTCCCAGGAGGTGGCGCGAAAGCCCTCGGGCGTGGCCATCTCAAGGTCGGTGGCCAGCAGGTAGTTGCAGCAATGGGTCTCTGCATGGGCATGGTCGAGGAAGTTCTGCACATGAAAGCGCTTGCCCATGAGCCGCCCCTGCATGTCCACCAGACAGACAAGCACGGTGTCGATCTCACCCGTGCTCGCCTTCCGTCTCAGTTCCTCGAGTTTATCCTCAGGCATATCGGTCTCCTCCGTTCAGGGCGGGCATGGCGAGGGCGATGCGCCGGGCCAGAAAGCGCCCGGCCTGCGATTGCGTGGCCTCGCTCGCGATCAGGTCGTTGCGGATCTCCAGCATGACATTCGGCCAGCCCCGCGCAATCCCGTGTTCGACAAGTGTGTGAGTCACGCCGTCCCCGGGGCCGTAGGGCTCGTTGCGGCTGGCATGCCAGGGCGCGTCGCCGGGCCACTCCGAAAGCAAGGCGTCGGCAAGCCGGCTGTCGCGGTCGTGCAGGATGCCGATTTCGCAATCCCGCGGCGCGCCCTGATACACAGGCGTGAAGCTGTGCACCGTCACCAGAACCCCCTGCCCGCGCGCCTGCATCAGCGTGGCGAGCGCCTTGCGAAAGGGCGTATAGACCGCCGCGACCCGCGCCGCCTTGTCGGTTTCGGAAAGCGTACAATTGCCGGGGATCTCGAAGCGCTCGGAGCGGTCCGGACAGGCGCTCGGCGCCTCCGGCGGGCGATTGCAATCGTAGATCAGCCGCGACACGGAGCCCGCAACAAGATCGGCATTGAGCTCCGCCGCCATCGCCCGCGCCACACCGAGCGCACCGGGATCCCAGGCGACATGCGCACGCCGTGCGTCCTCGCCCAAACCCAGCGTGCCAAAGGCCTCGGGGAAATGGTTCGACGCGTGTTCGCAGACCACAACCACATTCGCAGATGGCCGCGTCTCGTCGCGCGCCTCGATCAGGGGCAGGAACACGATGGGAGTCCTCGCTGTCGCGCCGCGCAATCCGGGCCTGGCACCCGGTGGCGGATTCGTTGTTTTTTGTTGATATATTGAGGTTATTTCCAACATAAATCAACTATATTGTCGAAAACTTCCGTCATACTCCGATCCTCCCGGCACGGCACCCCTGCCTTCATCTTTCTGCAAATACTCACCCCCGGCGCCGCAGGCGCCGCCCTCAGCCCATACGCTCCGACGCGTAAGACCCCGGTGAGGCCGGGAACACCACGGTCTTGCTGCCGTTCAGAAAGACGCGGCGGTGGATATGCGCATGGATCGCGCGGGCCAGAACCTGCGCCTCCACATCGCGACCGAGCGAGACATAATCCGAGGGGCTCTGCGCATGGGTCACCCGCACGATATCCTGCTCGATGATCGGGCCTTCATCCAGATCGGCGGTCACGTAATGCGAGGTCGCGCCAATGAGCTTCACGCCACGCTCAAACGCCTGCTTGTAGGGGTTCGCACCCTTGAAGCTCGGCAGGAAAGAGTGGTGAATATTGATGATCCGCCCCGACATCTTCTGGCACATCTCATCCGAGAGGATTTGCATATACCGCGCCAGCACCACCAGCTCGGCGCCGGTCTCCTCGACCACCTCCATGATCCGGCGTTCCGCCTGCGGCTTGTTTTCTTTCGTGACCCTGATGCGATGGAACGGAATATCGTGGTTCACCACAACCTTCTGATAATCCATGTGATTGGAGATCACCGCCACGATCTCCACCGGCAGCGCGCCGATGCGGCAGCGATAGAGCAGGTCGTTCAGGCAATGCCCGAAGCGCGAGACCATGACGATGACCTTCATCCGCTCGGTCTCGGAGAAGAAGTGATAGGTCATGCCGAACCGCGTCGCGACCTCAGCGAAGGTCTCGGTCAGACCCTCCGGCGAGACCCAGACATCCTCTTCCGGCGAAAAGCTGATCCGCATGAAGAAATTGCCGGTCTCGGCATCGTCGAACTGCGCGCTGTCGGTGATGTGGCATCCCTGCTCGGCAAGAAAGCCCGAGATCCCCGCGACAATGCCGCGGGTGGATTTGCAGGTGACGGTGAGGGCGTATTTGCTCATTCGGATCTCCCGGTTTTGCTGCGCCGCGTCGTAGGGTGGGCAATGCTGCCCACCCCTCGCGCTCAGAGCTTTTCGGTGAGCTCCGGCACCGCCTGGAACAGGTCGGCGACGAGGCCGTAATCGGCGACCTGGAAGATCGGCGCCTCTTCGTCCTTGTTGATCGCGACGATCACCTTGCTGTCCTTCATCCCCGCAAGGTGCTGAATCGCCCCGGAAATCCCGCACGCAATATACAGATCCGGCGCCACGACCTTGCCCGTCTGACCGACCTGCCAGTCGTTCGGCGCAAA
>NZ_JAEKIS010000024.1 GCF_017311415.1 Salipiger abyssi
AGCGTGGCTTGCTGATGTCCTCGACCGTATCCACGATCACAAGATCAACCGCCTCGACGAACTGCTCCCGTGGAACTGGAAGTCGTAGGATCAGGCGACGGTATCAACCGGTCGGTTACGGGTTAACCCAGATGTTGTTCGATCTTTGACCTTTCCGGCAATGACGCCACGAGAAGCCTCACTGACGGCTCAGATGCCATTCCAGCATTGCCTGCGATGCTCCAGAGAGGGTCTTTTGCTCAGGCATTGGAGGCGGGCCTGGGCATTTGACTGCCAAGTTTGCGGGACGAGACTTGTGCAGACCCTTGGCAAACTCCGTGAGGAACAAATATCTGGAAAACTGATATACCGAGCGCGCCGCGGGGCAGAGATGCTTGAGTGCGCCGCGCGCTCGCGCGGCCCCAAGCAACTTCGGCGCGCAATGCGCGCAGTCACCTTTGCCATGTCACTCAAAACCTTCCGCGGGGATCCGTCGTTCGCTGTCCAGAACCCCAGATCGGAAGTTAGGCTGTTCTGCCTCGCCGCAATCGCCGCCGCTCGATCTCATCCCTTGGCTAAGGCAGCCATCGTCAGCAAAAGCATCGACGACTATGCAAGGGTTGCTCTCTTGCGCGCCTTCGAGAAGGAGCCTCGATTGCTTGCCGCGGTTGATCACATCGCGCAAAGGTGCGCGAGAAACAGGGGCCCCATGACAGCCGTATCTCACAATTAAGGGCAAAAATTGTCGCCAAACGCGTCGCGTCTCAGATTAAAGGGCAACGCGACAGCAGCCTTTGCAGCCGCTATCTGGACTATATCAAGATCCCGCGCGTGGCGCTCGTCGAGACACTCTGTTTCGAGCTGCAGCGTGACCATGTGAAACCCATGCTGTTCCGTCAGCCGCCGATAGGCCCGGTTCAGCAGGTCCGCGGCCTCTGCGGGCTCACCATGGCGGATATGGGCAGAAAATGCGTGTTTGCCGCTGGTCAGCGTCCAGGCATGCACATGGTGAACGTCCAGAACCCCGTCCTGGCCGCGCAGGTCCGTCGTCACAGCCTCGAGATCCGTTCCCTCTGGCGTGCCTTCCATGAGGATGTGGACCGCTTCCTTGATGACGCCGACGGAGGCCCAGAGGAGAACCACCCCGAACGCCATGCCGAGGATCGGGTCAATCGCCAGAAAGCCGGTGAACTCGATCACTAGAGCGGTGACGATGATCAGGAGGCTGCCGACAAAGGTCTGGATGATGTGCCAGAGCGCACCACGGGCATTCAGATCGTCCTTGCTCGATTGCCACATCAGCCCCAGCGAGATCACTTCGGTGACCAGGCCTCCGAAGGCGACCCAGAGCATGGGACCCGTGGCCAGGTGAATCGGATTCCCGAGCCGCATCGCGCCCATCCAGATCACCAGAAGCGCCATACCGAGAAGAAAGCCGCCATTCACCAGTGCCCCGATGATCTCGGCGCGGTACCAGCCGAAACTCCGCGCCGAATCCGCCGGGCGGCGCGCAATGCGCTGCGCGATGATGGCCACCAGAACGCCGCCAACCGCCGACAGGGTGTGAAACGCATCCGACAGGACGGCAATCGAGCCAGTCCAGAGCCCGACGGCCAGTTCAATCACGAAGTAGACGCCGGTGAGCCAGGCCGAAATCACAAGGGCCTTGCCGGAACTCGGCATATGCCCGGCGTGGGAATGACTGGCCATATCAGCTCTCCTTCCGTTTCGTACCGGTCTTTCGCGTCGCGGCGAAGAGAACCGACAGGCCGGTAAAGCCACCCAGCGCAAGTGCGGTCCATGTGGCAGTGCGGGCATCGCCGTTCATCGCCTGGCTGCCCATGTGAGCGAGCAAGAAACTCGCTGGAATAATCCCGGCCATCGTGGCCAGCGCGAACCTCCAAAGATGCAGCTTGCTCAGACCTGCGGCGTAACTGATCATATCGAAGGACAGAAACGGCATCAGGCGACTGCCGAAGACCAGGAAGGTCAGAGTGTTCTGGGACCCGAACAGGCCTGCGTTAATCTTCTGACCGAGATGACGCTCAACGAAGGGACGACCCAAGCCGCGGGCCAGACCAAAGGCGGCAAGCGCACCGAGTTCCGCACCTAGAACGACGAAGAGCGTCCCGTACGTGTGTCCATAAGCCGCTCCGGCGGCGAGTGCGATTGGCGCCGAGGGCAGGGGGCTTGCGACAATAGCGATTGTCATGAGCGCCACGATGACAATTGGTCCGGCAAGACCTGCCGCCTCGATCCAGCGGTCAATTTCCGCGCGATCCGGCAGGCGAATGTCAACGCCAAGGACGTCCGGGAAGGCCAATGCGACGACTCCCATCAGGAACACCGCCATAAGAAGGATGCGCATCATCATGGATCAAAACACGGCATAGAGCAGAACGAAGAACGTCGCTGCAAAAAAAGGTCAAAGGCCACGCAGAATGGAATATACCAGTTCGGAATCCGGGCGAGACGATAAGAATTGTGGTGTGACATGTCCCAAAGGGCGTGAAGGGCCAAGCCCAAGGGGAGGAAGGCCCACTGCCATATCAGCCCCAGGAACGCTGCTAAGCCGAACAAAAGGGCGACCGCGAGCTCTGCCCAGAACACGCGCGCTCTGCCGTCCGCAGCGCCAAAGCCGATATAGGCACCGCCAATCAAAGCAAGCGTGATCGAAGCAAGAGCTATCGAGCTTTGCTCATCCAAAAAAAGGTGAGCCGGCAATGTGAGAACGACAAGCAACACGCCAACCCATACGGGAGATTTCAAGATATCCCCGTGTCGATGGTGCGATACGTGATCGCCTGTCTTTTCGAAAATCTGTGCCATGGCTTTGTACCTAGGGATTCCAGCAACTGGAAGGTCAAGGGCTATTCATCCACGCGCGCAACGCAGCGCTCACTCAACCGTTCCACGGTGAGGTCAAAGGACCGATATCAGGACGTATTTGACGCTGACGCCAAGCTCATGTCCGACGCGCGTGGCGATTTTCAGTCATCTTTCGCCTTCTGCCAGACTTGCTGGCAGGCTGAGTAAAGAAACGTCGCTGACCAGGTCAGCAACATGAAGCCCAAAAGCGATTGCAGCATCAGCAATAGTCGAAAGGGCCCGACCACCTCTATGGACGAATAGCCAAGGGTCGAGAACGAGATGCCCGTAACATAGAGAACATCCTGAAACATCGGAGGGCTGTTGCTGAACGATTGCGGCAGAACGCTTGCCACCACCATCGTGTTGAACACGGCGAGCGTCACAAGTTCCAAGACATGCAGCAACAGCAACGTGGAAAACGTCAGGATGATCCGAAAGCCGGAGCCATCCGACCGCTGCGGGGAAAACTTCAGAATGCCCGACAACGCATAATGATGGACAATTCCCATCACGATCGCCGCGCATATTCCGACAAACATAGCCATCAACTCGGTCATACACCCAAACCCGTCTTCCTGTTCAAACAGGTCAATTTGACCATACATCAGGCTTTTAGCACAACGGGACCAATTGATTCTTCACTGGTCAGGCCAACGCGGGGGGCAACCCGTTCAGGGCGACATCCACCGGAACGGTCGGCAAGTTCGATGCGATCCAGCCAGGCCCTTCGCCTGATCCCAACATCCCTTCCGAGATATCGGCGTAGCCCGAATAACCAGCTTGTCTCAACGCTCGAAGCAGCGATGCGGAGCGTCCGCCAGTGGCGCAGATCAGTCCAACAGTGCGATCACCGCTCAGTTCCTTGGCCCTGAACAATCGGTCCGGAAAACCGGACGCGTGCATGCTTATCGGCCATACACCAGCACCTACGCCGGTTTCTTGCCACTCTTTGTGCGTTCTGACATCGATGATCCGCGCCGTATCCGATAGAAGCGCGTCAAAGGCATTCTCTGCCGACCAGACAGATCGGCTCTGCGCCAACAGCGGTGACGCCGCGACGGTCAGCACCGTCATATGAGCACCCAGAACGAAACGGCGCCGGTTCAAATCAAGAGCCATATTCGAAAACCTCATCCTTTGATCGGTTGCGATCCCAAAGGTCACATAACATACGCGCGACGCTACCCGGGAGCACGACACGGTGCAGGCACAGATTTGTATCCATCTGTAGCAAGGGACTGACCTGATACAAACGGCTACAATTCTGCCCATGAAACAGAATGCAACGATGATCTAGGAAGGACGCCATGGGACCGCCACCTCATATCCTTATCGTGGACGACCACGCTCAGATACGCGAAAGCGTCGCGCGCTTCCTGGAGAAGAACGGAATGCGCACGACCGTCGCCAGGGATGCCGTGGAGATGGATGCCAAGCTGGCCACTGGTCACTTCGACCTCCTCGTGCTCGATGTCATGATGCCGGGCGAGGACGGTTTGTCGGTTTGCCGCAGACTTGCGCCAGAGGGTGATCTTCCGATCATCATGCTGACGGCGCTTGGTGAGGAAACGGATCGGATCGTGGGTCTGGAAATCGGTGCGGACGATTATCTCGCCAAGCCGTTCAATCCACGAGAACTGCTCGCCCGCATCAAGTCGGTTCTTCGGAGAAGCAACCGCGACGAACCTGTGGCCGGAAGCCTCGCTGGGAGGAAAGTCTCTTTTGCGCACTGGATACTGGATACCGACCGGCAGGTGCTGATTGACGAGTCCACCACCGAGACCCCATTGACGACCTCCGAGTTCAAATTGCTGGCGGTCCTGCTGGAACGCGCGAGGATGGTGCTCAGCCGTGACCAGTTGCTTGACCTGACCGCTGGTCGGACGGCAGGCCCGATGGATCGCACCATCGACAATCAGATCAGCCGTCTCCGCCGCAAAATCGAGCCGGATGTACTTAGGCCCAGTGTCATCAAAACGGTGCGGAACGGCGGATACTGTCTGGCTGCCGATGTCGAGGATGCGCCGTGATGCGCCGTGCGATGAGATCTCTGAGCGGCCAATTGATCCTGCTTGTGGTCGCGGCACTTGTCGTGGCCCAGGTGATCAGCCTGTTCCTGTTCGCCGACGAGCGCAGCCTTGCGATCCGTGCAGCTTTAGGATTCGAGGCCGCGGGTCGCGCAGCGAATGTCGCGCGGTTGATCGAAGAGGCCCCGCTGGATCTGCAGGACTCGATCCTTCGCGCGGCAAATTCGCCTCTGATCCGGTTCGATCTGTCGGACGCTCCGATCGTGGATCACACCGGTCATTCGGACGGCGGCATCGTGGAAGCGCGCATACGCGCCCTGATGGATGACAGCTACAGCCGGGATATTCGCGTTGAATTGCACGAGGTCGAGGGCGAGTTGCGGCCTCTTCCCAATCTCTCGGACGAGATGACAGAAATGCATCTCGCGATGATGCGCGGAGAGTTGACAGCGGTTGAAATGAACCTGTCCATCGCCATCAAGGGAGCGCGTTGGCTGAATGTCGGAACGCGGTTCGAGCGACCGCCGATCCAATGGCCTTTCTATTCGATGCTGACCTTCGGGATTTCCGCCGGACTGCTTCTGGTGGCGATCTTCTGGTTTGTAATGACGCGCCTGACGCGTCCTTTGCGGCACCTGTCGAAGGCCGCGGACCATCTTGGCCGGGGCGAAGATGTGGGCGAATTGGCGGTCACAGGGCCGACCGAGGTCAGAGATCTGACCGTCGCATTCAACCGCATGCAACGACGGCTGACCCGGTTTGTCAGTGATCGTACACGTATGCTCGCAGCCCTTGGCCACGATTTACGCTCGCCGTTGACTGCCATGCGTGTCCGCGCGGAGCTGGTTGACGAAGAAGAGACGCGGGACAGCCTCATCGCATCGGTCGAAGAGATGCAGAGTATGGTCGAAGCGACGCTCACCTTTGCACGCGGCCTTACCGGATCCGAAGGTGCCGAAGTGGTCGATCTGCGCAATTTTCTGGACAGCTTGTGCAGCGATATGGCGGCACACTGCACCTTTGCCCCGAGTGATGATGTTGCCGTGCGGCTTCGACCCAACGCGTTCCGAAGGGCACTGAGGAACTTGCTTGAGAACGCCGTTCGCTACGGTGGTGCCGCAAAAGTCAGCTGGGCGACCCACGGTTCGAACCTCGTACTCAACATCGATGACAATGGGCCCGGCATTCCCGTCGACCAGTTGGAAAAGGTCTTCGATCCGTTCTATCGCCTCGAGCAATCGAGGTCTCTGGAAACGGGCGGTTATGGGCTTGGGCTCTCAATCGCGAGGACAATCGTCCAATCCCATGGCGGCGATATCCAGCTGGTCAATCAGAACAGCGCGGGTTTGCGCGCTGTTGTCACCATCCCGTTGGATGAAACCGAACTGATCGAAGGAGAAACAGATGAAACTGAACGCGTTGATCCTGCCGTTGCTGGCCAGCTTGCCCGCCAGCATGGCGCAGGCTGATGGACCAGGCTCCTGGACGGGGCACATGTGGGGCAGTGGCTATGGCTTTATGGGCGGCTTCATGATGCTCGCCTTCTGGGGTGCGCTGATCGCATTGGTGGTGTTTCTGGTGTTCAGGCTGCGGGACAATGGCACCCGTCCCCCGGACTCGGACGCGCAGGAAGCGCTCAGGCGCCGCTTTGCAAATGGGGAAATCGACGAAGAAGAGTTCCGTCGCCGCAAAGCAACGCTCGACGAATAGACCCCGCCGCGGACGCCAAAGCCGTCCGACGCGACGCCCACCGACGCTGAATAGGAAAGAACGCCATGGTCCCGGAAATTGGTCACTTCGCACTGGCCCTCGCACTGGCGCTTGCGCTTGTTCAGAGTGTTCTACCGATTGCAGGTGCGTCGCGTAGAAATGCCGTCTGGATGAAATCCGCCCAGGCGACGGCAATAGGACAAGTGCTGTTTGTGGCCATCGCCTTCGCAGCGCTGATGCAGGCTTTCATCGTCAGCGATTTTACCGTCAGGAACGTCGTCGAGAACTCCCATTCGCTCAAGCCAATGCTCTACAAGGTGGCCGGGACCTGGGGCAGCCATGAGGGTTCGCTGCTGCTCTGGATCCTGATACTCGCGGTGTTCGGCGCGGGCGTCGCCTGGTTCGGATCGAACATCCCCGCCGAGACCAAGGCGCGCACCTTGTCGGTGCAGGCGTGGATCAGCGTCGGCTTCCTGTCCTTCCTGCTGCTGACGTCGAACCCCTTCGAGCGGGTGTTTCCGCCGCCGCTCGACGGCAATGACCTCAACCCGTTGCTTCAGGACATGGGTCTCGCCATGCACCCGCCGCTCTTGTATTTCGGGTATGTCGGCTTCTCCATCGTGTTTTCCTTTGCCGTTGCGGCTCTTCTGGAAGGGCGCGTCGATCCGGCCTGGGCCAGATGGGTCCGCCCGTGGACATTGGCCGCGTGGGTCAGCCTTACGGCAGGTATCGCTCTTGGATCGTGGTGGGCCTATTATGAACTGGGCTGGGGCGGCTGGTGGTTCTGGGACCCGGTCGAGAACGTGAGCTTCATGCCCTGGCTTCTGGGCACGGCGCTGCTGCATTCCGCCATCGTCACCGAAAAGCGCGACGCGTTCAAAAGCTGGACCATCCTACTTGCCATCCTGACTTTCTCGCTTTCACTTCTCGGGACGTTCATCGTCCGGTCAGGCCTGCTTACATCCGTGCATGCCTTCGCCGTCGATCCAGAGCGCGGGCTTTACATTCTGGGTCTGCTGGCCGTGTCCATCGGTGGGTCGCTGGCGCTCTACGCCTGGCGGGCGCCCGAAATGGAGCCGGGTGGTCTGTTTCGCCCGATCAGCCGCGAGGCCGGGCTGCTCGTGAACAACCTCATTCTGGCCGCCGCTACGGGAACGGTCCTGTTCGGGACGCTTTATCCACTGATCCTGGAGGCTGTCACCGGGGACAAGATCTCGGTCGGTCCACCTTTCTTCAACGCGGCCTTCATTCCGATGATGCTGGCACTGGTCGTGTTCATGGGTCTTGGTCCATTCCTGTCG
The DNA here is from genome assembly GCF_017311415.1 of Salipiger abyssi. Classification (GTDB taxonomy): domain Bacteria; phylum Pseudomonadota; class Alphaproteobacteria; order Rhodobacterales; family Rhodobacteraceae; genus Salipiger; species Salipiger abyssi_A. The sequence continues at coordinate 7,889 of NZ_JAEKIS010000024.1, forward strand.
TGGAAGCGGGCTGATATCGCCGGTTTGCTCGATCGCATCCAATTCGTGGCCGTGCTGGCGGTCATTGCAGCCTTGGCCGCATGGTATCTTCTGAACGGTGGGCCGATCATGGCCTATCTTGCCATCCTCGGCGCAGCGTGGCTGCTTTTTGCGACCCTGCGGGAATGGGCGCTACGCATCCGTCTGTTCGAGGTTTCCCTTGCAGAGAGCGCGAGACGCGTGCGCAACCTGCCACGCGCCTCTCACGGTATGACGCTTGCCCATGCCGGCGTCGCTGTGTTGATGATGGGGATGATCGGCTCGACCGGATGGAAGAGTGAGGAGATCGTCTTTGCCGCCCCCGGGACCGAAGTCACGATCGCCGGGTTCGACATCACCTTCGAAGGGGCCGCAAAGGTTCAAGGGCCGAACTACATCGCGGATCGCGGCACCCTTGTGGTGCGTCGGGATGGCGAATTGGTCACGACACTTTTCCCGGAACGGCGGTATTACCCGGTCGCGGAAAGCCAGACGACGGAGTCGGCCATCCGCTCCACATTGGCGGGTGATCTCTATACGTCGATTGCAACGCCAGCCTCCGATCAAGTGAACAACGCCGGAGCATGGACCCTTCGGATCCTCTATGAACCGCTCGTCAACCTGATCTGGATCGGCTCGATCCTGCTGGTGATCGGTGGCTGTTTGTCCTTGTCGGATCGCCGTTTGAGGGTCGGGGCGCCGCGCCGTGCCAAACAGCCAGCCACCGATGCCGTTCCTGCCGAGTAGGAGAGAAGATGAAACGTCTCATTGCCGGGCTGCCGTTTATTGCGGCGGTCATATTCGGTGGGTTTTTTCTCTGGGGGCTCAATCCCGACCGGGATCCCAACGAGATCCCTTCCGTCCTGATCTCGCAACCGGCCCCGGCGTTCGACCTCGATCCCGTGCCGGGGTTGGAGACACCCGGCCTGGCCCGAAGCGATCTTGTCGGCAACGAACGACCGGTCGTGGTCAATGTCTTTGCGTCCTGGTGCGTGCCCTGCCGCGCGGAACATGCCGTGTTGACAAGATTTGTCGAACGAGACGGCATGCGGTTGTTCGGAATAAACTACAAAGACAAACCTGAGGATGCCGTGAAGTGGCTCAATGACCTCGGCAATCCCTACGAGCGGATCGGGTCCGACCTGTCGGGCCGGACCGGGATCGAATGGGGCCTGTCGGGCGTGCCGGAAACCTTCATCGTCGATAGCGATGGCACCGTTTTGTTTCGCTATGTCGGGCCGGTCGTGGGTCCGGACGCCGTCGAACGGTTCACGCAAGCCCTGAAGCAGGCAGGCGCACTGCCAAATGGAGCAGGTTCATGAGACAGTTGATTTTCGCGTTTTGCATCGGGCTCCTTCCCTTTGCCGCCAATGCGGTGGAACCGGACGAAATGCTGACCGACCCGGTATTGGAACAGCGTGCGCGGGAGATTTCCAAGGATCTACGATGCGTCGTCTGTCAGAACCAGGACATCGACAGTTCGAACGCGGGTGTGGCGCGGGACTTGCGTCTGCTCGTACGCGAGCGCCTGGTCGTTGGAGACAGCGACGCGGAGGTGATCGAATACATACGGGCGCGGTACGGGGATTACGTGCTGCTGAAACCGCCTCTGGAGCCTGCGACCTACGCGCTTTGGTTCGCTCCGATCGCTTTCGTTCTGATCGGGGTTTTCGTTGGTGGCGGGCTACTGATGAGTCGGCGAAAGCAAGAGGCATTTGAAGACTTGGGCTCGGAGGATGAGAACACCGTGTCCGAAATTCTCAGGCAAAACGAAGCGGGGGATGCGTCATGATCTGGGGTATTTTCGTTCTTTTGACGCTGGTCGCAATCGGAATTGTCCTCTACCCGCTGCTGCTGTCCAAATCGAACACTCTCACCAGAGGGGATGCGGTACCGGCGATCCTCGCCGATCAGATGCGGGAAATCCAACGAGACATGGACCGCGGTTTGATTTCTGAACAGGAAGCTCAAGCGGCCAGACTCGAGATCAAGAAACGGATCCTCGCGACGACCCGCAATTCGGAAGAAAAAGCCGGATCATCCCGTAATGGTGGCAGAGTCACTCTCGTTGTCGCGGCGGTCCTCGCGCCGGTTATTGCCGCGGGCTACTATCTGACGATGGGATCGCCGGAGGTTCCTTCAATGGCCTTCGCTGCCCGTGCAGAGGAGCGGGCACAGACTGATGAAGTGACGGCGCTGGCAATACAACTTCGCGAAAGGCTTGTATCCGATCCGACCGGCGGCCCTAGCGAAGGGTGGATGCTGTTGGGCCAGACCTATCAGCGCATGGGCAGAGCAGCCGATGCCGTCGAAGCCTTCGAAGTCGTTGCCGAACGGGAGGATGCCACCTCCGCGACATTCTCCATGCTGGCAGAGGCTGTCGCGGTTGCCAATGACGGCGTTGTTATTCCACGGGCGAAATTGGCCATTGATCGCGCTTTGGACCTTGACCCATCCAATCCTGCGGCAACCTACTTCGAGTCTCTGTATTACTTTCAGCAAGAAGAGACGCGTAAGGCCTACGATCTGCTTGTTTCACGACTGAATCAGGAAGAGGCTTACGTTCCCTGGATGGAGACCTATGCAGCGCAGATCAACCGGATTGCAGCGGCAGCTGACCTTCCGGTCGTCAATCTACCCAGCGGGCCGACGTCGCAACCAGGCCCGAGTGCCGCAGATGTCGCGGCGGCGTCGGAGATGAATGACGCGGATCGCGCGGAGTTCATCCGATCGATGGTCTCGCGGCTGGCCGAGCGTCTTGAGGATGAACCGGACGATCTGGATGGTTGGATGCGGCTGGCAAATGCCTATACCGTCCTTCAGGAGCCCGATCGCGCCGTTGAGGCCTACCGCAAGGCTGAAGCGCTGTTGGAGCAGCAGCCCGCCAGTGATCCTCGGCGTGCGGCGGTCCGTGCCGCGCTTGAGCGGCTCGGCGGCTGACTACTGCTCGGTGTCCCGGTCGAGCAGGTCACTCCTGTCCGGCAACCTTTGCGGAAACATCCCGACCACTGGCTTGCGCCAAGGCGTTCATCACGTCCTCGGTTTTTAGCAATTCGGACAGCACAATGCCGTTCGGTGCCGATGGTCCGTAGACGGCATTGAAGGGGATGCCGTATCTGCCGAAACTCTCAAGGTAGCGGGAAATGCGCGTGTCCGGGCGTGTCCAATCTGCCTGCATCGCCGTGACTCCAGGCGCTTCAAGCGCGCTCCGGACTGGCTCCCGATCGATGATAAGTGTCTTGTTCGCTTTGCAAGTCAGACACCAGTCAGCGGTCACATCGACAAAAACGACCTCTCCTGCGGACACGCGTTTCGCTATTTCCGAACGATCAAATGCGATCCAAGCCATTGCCAACTGCGGCGTCGAACGCGCAGGTGCTGATTGCTGCAAGAGAGGACCTGCGGCAATGGCCAGGACAAGGCTGGCTATGGCAATAGACCACCTGAATTGGGACTGCACATTCGGGAGAGATAGTATCAGAACGGCGAGACCGGACAACGCCGCGACCGCGATGACAGACGCAAGCCCGGCGACACCGTCGAGCACCCAGAACAGCCACACGGCGGTTGCAAGCAACAAAACCCCCATGACGCTTTTGATGATCAGCATCCATCGACCAGGCTTGGGCATGAATGCGACCAGACGCGGGAACGCGGCGATGACGAGATAGGGCAGGGCGAGGCCGAGCCCGAGGCTCGTAAAGACGATGAGGATGTCCACGCCACGCCCGGCCAAAGCAAAGGCCACCGCGGTGCCGAGGAACGGTGCCGAACAAGGCGTCGCCATGACGGCACCGAACATGCCAGTGAAAAAGTCGGCGGAATACCCGTTGCGTCCTCCGGCCCCTGCAAGCCGCGTCTGCATGCCGTGTGGAAGGGCGAACTCGAACGCTCCGAACAGATTTGCCGAAAAGACGAGCAGGACAGCGATCATCGCCGCAAGAAACAGCGGGCTTTGAAACTGCAAACCCCACCCGACGCTGAGGCCTGCCGTCTGGAGCGCCCAGAGGACGAGCGCCAGACCCCACATGAACGTCATGATGCCGGCGCTGGCAGCGACGAAACCGAACCGGACACGGGTTGTGTCGTGATCGGTGTGTTTGAGCACAGACGACACCTTGATGGACAGCACCGGCAGCACGCAGGGCATCACATTCAGGATCAATCCGCCCAGCAGCGCGATCGCGGCAATCCAGATCAGTTCCATCATGTCCGGTGTCGTGGCGGCCAGTTCAAAGGGTGGTGCTATTCCTTGCGCCACGCGATCCGCGATGATCGTGAAGGCCCGGTTCTCGCCGTCGGTGACGGTAATCGACGGAGCCACTGTCACATCCGTATTCGACGAGAGGATCGGCAAGCGCGCCCAAAGCAAACGATCCTCTTCTCCCAAACGGATATCGGGTTTGCCAAGCGCAACACCCATACCCAGTTCGGGAAACACATCCGGCGACTGGAGTGGTTCATCGACGCGAAGGCTGACGATCAACTCCGTGAGGTCTTCGTCGATGAAGGCATTTGCCTCGCTGACGCCGCTCGTCTTGGCCCCTTCGGGGACGCGCTCGGAAAACGTACCGATCAGCCCAGCCGAAGTGCTGTCGATGACGTTGCCCCGTCCGAGGCGAAGTGACAGGTCAAACTCTTCCGGGACACAGACATTGGAGCACACCAGCAGTTTGACCTGCGCGGAAAGAGTCACAGGTGCGCCGGGATCTTTGAGCGTTATGCGCAGCGGAAAGACGACTTCACCCGCATAACCAAAATTTTCGATGCCGAAGGCGGTGAAGCGCGTCGGGGCGGGCCACATGAATTCGACATCTGCGACGTTTTCGGAACCGCTCCATTCGACCGAAGGCGGTATTCCCACCTCGCCCGCCGACCGCCAATAGGTCTTCCAGTTTTCGTTCAGTTGAAGGTGAAGCCCGGCTGACAGAGTCTGTGTGTTCTCGGGAACGCCGTCCTGTACACTAATGAGATGCGCGGTGAGTGGCGCGCTCTGGTATTCAGCAGAGGTTGCTGCCGCGACACTTCCAGAGACAACGGCCAGGAGCACGAAGGGAATAAGCAAAACCCGTCGCAGGATCAAAAGGCAATCGATCAAGATACCTGCTTCCTTCCCATATTTTCCGCAGATTTCGCCAGGACGGCGGAAATTGCGTCAAAGTCCACCTGTGGCAAAACCCTGACGACCGTCCGCACAGACAATTCGCGCAACGCCAGTCGCAGAAGATGAAAGGGTTCGACACCCATCCGGCAGAAGGTCTGACGCTTGCTTCGTGGACACGATAGCCTTCAGATCTAGGCAGTCTGCAAGGCTTCCCGCGCAACCTCCAAGTAATGTAACCATCAACAGCAATACGAATACCTTTGCTTTCCCTCGCACATCACTGCCTGTTGCGGGCGACGCTAGGAATCACGGAACTTATGGGCTCGGGCGCTTCCTCGATAGTATCGTTTGCCTTGTCGGAATGGCACGATTTCCCCATGAATCTATGCATCACAAGATGCGCTCCAACGCACAACAGGAGCGGGGCGAAAGCCGATGCATTGCCCCACATACCCGCAAGCGTTCCGCCAGCGAGAAAAAAACCGATCACGGGCAACAGCATCACAATGCAACACGCCATCATTCCGTAATGCATGAGCTTGTCTGTAATCGGCTTATTCTTGGGATTTTCGTCGTCCATGACACCCTCTTTGTCTCGTTCCTGGCGTCATTTGCGACCCTCCAGCAGGGTAAGGTCAAGGATACAAATGGATACACTTCTCGCGGCCTTGTCAGGTTGCCTGATGCCGGGTCTCCCGTAAAAGACATGTACAAACCGTAGGCTAGGAGTGTGTCATGACGACATCGCGAAACAACAAGATCAATCGATGAAGCCTGTTGGGGTATGCGGCTGTCGCTTTGGTTGCACCAAGCGTGGTTCGAGCCGAAACCATTCGCCGCAACATTTCTTCTTTCCGAGTTCATGACTGGCAAGACCATTTCGACACGCTCGGCAAAGGGATCATCATCTCAGACACCGTGACGATGGCGCTACAGCACTGGACAGCGGACGGCGAGATGCGGATTTACCCGACATCCGTTCCGCTGACCGACGAACTCACCAAACGCGGTTACACTGAAGTGGTGGAAAAACGCAAAAACCCCAGTTGGGCGCCGACGCCCTCCATGCGGGAACGCAATCCGGAATGGCCGGCACGTATCGAGGGGGGTGATCCGGACAACCCCTTGGGTACTCGCGCACTGTACCTGTCGTGGCAGTACTACCGTATTCACGGGACACAGGACACGCGCAAGATCGGCCGCCGGTCGTCAAACGGCTGCATCGGTTTGTTCAACGAACAGATCGAGGAAGTCTACGAGCGAGCGCCTGTCGGCACTCAAGTCAAACTCATCTGACCCAACGGGCAAGGCGGAAGATACAGGCATGGACAAATTAACTGCGCTGATTGGTGCCGTTTTTGTTATCGGCGGGGGTTTTGCCGTTTGGCAGTTCGTTGGAGCCGAAGATTTAGCGGTTGGCCACTCCATGACGCCACCTGACACAAGCGAGATTGCCGAAGGCGATCCGATCGTCCAGGTCCAGCTGCCTGACGCACTCTCGCAGCAGGCGGCGCTTGGGAAGAACATATTCGAGGCAAAATGTTCCGAGTGTCACGGCGAAAATGCCGCCGGTCGCAACGGTGTTGCGCCGCCTCTCGTGCACAAGATCTACGAACCGAGCCACCATTCGGACATGGCTTTTGTTCTGGCAGCTCAAAACGGCGTCCGTGCACATCACTGGAATTTCGGTAATATGCCTAAGATCGAGGGATTGACCCAAGGAGACGTCAAGATGGTGGCCGCCTATGTCCGCGAATTGCAGCGGGCCAACGGGATCAACTGATGCGTTGGTCGAAGACGAACCGATGGATTCTGTCGGCCGTTTTCGGCCTTTTCCTTGTAGTACTCGGGGTGCCAGAGGCGCCGGTATATCATGGTGAAACGTCGTTGGGGCAGGAATACCATGGTCACGAAGACGCAGGGCCATCGACCGAGGCCTCTGGCCACTGCCATCCAGGCCTCGATTGTTCTGTCCCGGCAGCGTTATTGCTTCAGCCGAACATGGCGTACGAGCCTTCTTTTCTGAAAGCCGTCATGCAAGACGGCGCGATCCAACGAACCGAATTGCGCCCGATCAGCGATCCTCCACCGCCCCGACGGTGGGTCTGATTTCACATCGCTCGAAAAGCAGACCCAAAGAAGGATCGAAGACATGAAAAAGACGACTATCGTAGCGGCAGTGTTGATTGCAGGTACTGCGGTCACGGCATTCGCGCATAGCGGTGCCACCGGCATCGTGAAAGAGCGCATGGATGCCATGCTTGCAATGGGGAAGGCGGTCAAGACCGTGGCCCCGATGATGCGGGGCGAAACGGCCTATGACGCAGAAACAGTGCGCGATGCCGCGCGCCTGTTCCAGCAGCACGCCGGTGAGAGCATGACAAAGCTGTTCCCAGAGGGCACAGGGGGCATGCCCTCGGAAGCCAAGGACGAGGTGTGGACCGACTGGGAGCGCTTCGCGGCATTGGCAAGTCAGCTGGAAGAATACTCTGAGGGCCTGGAACGCGCAGCCGACAATGGATTGGGCGGCATGAGCGGCAATACCTCCATGGATGGCGCCTCGATGATGGGCGGCGGGTCAATGATGGGAGGCGATACAACCATGATGGGCGGGAGCACGATGATGGGCCGAGGCGACATGATGGATGCGGCCGCCATTGCCGAAATGCCCGCCGACGCAGCATTCGCGATGACTACCCAGGTCTGTTCCGCATGCCATGAACGCTTCCGGGCGGAAGAAGACTGACCATGCGCCGGTTCTTGACACTCGTCAGCGGGGCCGCCGTGCTCGGCGCGGCCAGCCTCGGCGTCGTGATTGCATGGCCTGTCGGCAGTGCAGTGACTCCGATTGCAATAGAGGGCAATGTCGACCGGGGCGCATATCTGGCGCGCGCCAGTGGGTGCATTGCCTGTCATACCAATTTTGAAGCGGGCGGCGCACCACTTGCCGGAGGGGCGCCGCTCGAAACCCCGTTCGGAACGTTCTACCCGCCCAACCTGACGACAGACCCGGAACATGGCATGGGCGAATGGACGGCAGAACAGTTCGCAAAAGCCGTGCGGCAAGGCATCGGCCCCGATGGAACGCCGTACTATCCGTCTTTCCCGTACACCTTCTATGCGGATTTTTCTGATCAGGATATCGCTGACCTCTGGGCGGCGTTTCAAACCGTGCCGCCCGTGGACGAGCCTGCACCAGAAAATGATGTCAGCTTCCCATTCGACCAACGATGGGGGCTGAAGCTCTGGCGAGCGGCGTTCTTCTACGATCCGGATACCGAACCGATTGAAGGGCGAAGCGACGCATGGAATCGAGGACGGGAATTGGTGCGCGGTGCGGCACATTGCGGAGCCTGCCATACGCCGCGCAATCTTGCGGGAGGCCGCGATATCGGTGCTTCCTTTGCAGGCAACGCCCAGCTTCCCGGTGGCAGCAAGGCCCCCGCGATACGGCCAAAAGACCTGGTCAAAAATGACTGGACGGTTTCAAACCTCGCTTATGCGCTCCAGACCGGCATCACCCCTTCGGGCGATGCTTTCGGCGGCAGCATGGCGGAAGTGGTTCGCGAGGGAACTCGGTTTCTGACACCTGCCGATCGCGAAGCGATGGCGCTTTTCCTGCTGAACAAGGACACGGTCGAGGCGGAGAACCCCGCGTCGAACTAACACCACGCGGGGGCAACACGCCCCCGCTTTCTCGAGGATCGAAATGAGACAAACACGTCGGGATTTCTTGCGCCATGCAACACTGGCGGCCTGCGCGGCGGCCATCCCGCAGTCGGCTTTTGCCGCGACCCCGTTCGAGGACCTGATTGCCAAGGTTGCACGTCGACAGCTTCTTCCGGACACCTACCCGGAAACAGAGATCTGGGGCTATGACGGCCTCGTTCCGGCCCCGGAAATCAGGGTCACACAAGGCGATCGGGTGCGTCGCAGGTTTCGCAACGAGGTACCCGATCCCAGTTCGGTTCACTGGCACGGAATCCGGATCGACAACGCGATGGATGGCGTTTCAGGGCTGACCCAAGAGGCCGTAGCGCCGGGTGGAACCTTTGACTACGACTTCGTCGTACCGGACGCGGGCACCTATTGGTATCACGCGCATAATCGCTCATACGAGCAAGTCGCGCGTGGTCTGCGCGGTGCCTTGATCGTCGAAGAGGTCGATGGACCGGACATCGACCGCGAGGAAGTCATCGTTCTGGAGGACTGGTTGCTCGACCCTGAGAGCGGGCAGCTGTTCGACAATTTCGAACAGCCCATGATGATGAGCCACGGTGGACGTACCGGCAACTTTATCACGACCAACGGGCGCTATGACCTGACCTTGCCCGCGCAGCGCAACGAGCGCATTCGCTTGCGGATCATCAACGCAGCAAGCGCTCGAATTTTCCCGCTGAGGCTCTCTGGATTCAGTGGCTGGACGGTGGCCGTGGATGGAATGCCAACCGGCCAACCCCAGTCGGTTGACGGCGAGTTGATCCTCGGCCCGGCACAGCGCGTCGACTTAATTGTGGATGTGACCGAAGACGAAGGCGGCACCGCCCAATTGCTTCGCATCGGCGATGATGATCAACTGACCCCGTTGGTGAGTTTTCTGGTCAACGGCACAGCCAGTTCAGTACCAAGAGGCAAGCCACTGCCGTTGCCGCCGAACCCCGCGGCACACGCCCCGGACCTTGCCGATGCGCGTGATTTGCGACTGGTCATGTCCGGCGGGGCAATGGGGCGAATGCAGTCCGCATTGCTTGGCGGGGAACGTCTTGGATTCCGTCAGCTTGCCCAAGCGGGCAAATTCTGGGCCCTGAATGATGTCGCCGAAATGACCTACACGCCACTGGCCGATCTATCCCTGAACGAGCCGGTGCGCCTGAAGATCGAGAACCAGACCGTTTTCCCACATGCGATGCACCTGCACGGGATGCATTTCCGCGAGCTGCGCCCCGACGGCGCGTTCGGGCCGATGCGGGACACGATCCTGTTGGCCGGCAACGAGTCCCGGGAGATCGCCTTTACGGCAGACAATCCCGGCAAGTGGCTGTTCCATTGCCACATGCTCAGCCACGCCGCATCTGGCATGACAACCTGGATACGGGTCACATGAGATATCTCGTTTGGTCCCTTCCGATCACTGTCGCAGCAGCCGCCTTCACGTATTGGCTCTCGACCAGTGCATCCTCGGATGTCGGCAGCGCGTCCAGGGCGGAGAGCTACGACATCGAAGAAGGCGCGTTGCTCTACGCAGAAAACTGTGCGTCTTGTCATGGCGCGGGTCTGGAAGGCCAGCCGGAATGGCGAACGCCCGGCGCGGATGGGCGCCTGCCAGCACCACCACATGATGAGACGGGTCACACCTGGCATCATCCTGACAGCCTGCTCTTCGATTACACAAAACTGGGGGGTGCGGCGCTTCTGGCGCGTCAGGGCGTCGAATTCGACAGTGGCATGCCCGGTTTCGCAGACGTGCTGACCGACCAGCAAATTCACAACATCCTGGCCTTCATCCGGTCCACCTGGCCAGACCGCATCCGCGAAGTCCAGGCCGCGCGGACAGAAGCCGACGAACAACGGGGAGAGAACTAAAATGCGTTTCAGACAAGCCTTCACGACGGTCGCGATAGCTGCCTTGCTTCCGATACCGGCACTCGCGGACGAACTGTCAGAGTCCCGGGTCAAGGAACTTGTGCTCGAGGCAATCCGCGAGAACCCGGAGATTGTCATGGAGGCCGTGGCGATCCTCGAACAAAGGCAGGCGCAAGCGCAGGAGCTCAGTCAGGCCCAAGTTCTGAATGACCAGCGCGATCTGATCGAGAACGATCCGAATGCGCCGGTTCTCGGCAACCTGGAAGGGGACGTCACTGTTGTGGAATTTTTCGACTACAACTGTCCCTATTGTCGGCGGGTCAAACCCGAGGTGCGGGCTTTGATCGAAGACGATCCCAACATTCGCCTCGTCTATCGTGAATGGCCCATTCTCGGAGACGGATCGGTGTTTGCCGCGAAAGCGGCCTTGGCAGCGCGCAAGCAGGACAAATACGAAGAGTTTCACTGGGCAATGATGGGGCTGGAAGGCCGCGCGGAAGAGGCCTCCGTGCTGCGCGTGGCCGAGGAGATCGGCCTGGATATCGCGCAGTTGCGCAAGGACATGGAGGCCCCCGAGGTCGAAGAGCACATTGCGACCTCCATGCAACTGACCCAAGCTCTGGGCTTTAACGGCACGCCGTCTTTCGTGATCGGGGATGCGCTGGTCCCGGGCTTCGTCGAAAAGGCGCAGCTTGCCGACTTGGTCGAGGAAGCCCGCAAAGTCGAAGACTGAAATTCTGTGCCCGGACCACCCTTGGGTGGTCCAGGCACTGCATCAAGCGGCCGCAGGTTCCACGTTGTAGCCCGCATCCCGAATGATCGCTTGGACCTGATCGGCTGGTAACACGCTGTCGACATGCACCTGTCGGGCAGAAAGGTCACATTCTACGCCTGCATTCGGATCTGCGCTCTTCACCGCGCTTTCGATTGCTGCGGTGCAATGCCCACAGCTCATGTCCGGAACGCTGAACTTCATCGGAACCACTCCTTGATCTGATTTCTATCGGTGACATGGGGCTTCCCCCCGCTGGAAGGTCAAGTGAAGAAATTTATTTGGCGCCCTCCCATTGACCCTCCAGTAACTGGAAGCCTCATATTCCACTTCGAATGGAAAAACAGGTGACACATATGCCCGAACCCAAACAGATCAGCCTGCCGATCGAAGGCATGTCATGCGCGTCCTGCGTTGGCAGGGTCGATCGCGCATTGAATGCAATCGACGGCGTAGAGGATGTGTCGGTGAACCTTGCCTCGGAAACTGCTCGCATGAGCGTGGACGCGCTCAAGCGCATTCCCGACATCATCGAATCCCTTCGCGAGCTGGGCTACCCCGCGCGGAAGGCCAGGGCCGAACTCACGATTGCAGCGATGTCCTGTGCCTCTTGCGTCGGGCGGGTCGATAAGGCGCTTGCCGCGGTGCCCGGGGTGGTCGAGGTGAACGTCAACCTCGCCTCAGAGACGGCGACGGTCATTTACGTCGAAGGTCTTGTCACGACATCCGATCTGATCGAATCAAGCGGCGCGGCAGGGTATCCAGCAACCGTGGCAACGGCCCAGGCCGGTGACGACAGAGTTGCGCGCAAGGAGGAAGAGGCTCAGGCGCTTGCCAAACGGGTCACCTTTGCGGCCATCCTCGCCTTGCCGGTCTTCCTGATCGAAATGGGTGGCCACGTCATTCCGGCCGTTCATATGCTGATCGAGACCACGATTGGCCAGCAGACGAGTTGGCTTCTTCAGTTCGTGCTGACGACAATCGTTCTCTTCGGCCCGGGCCGGACGTTTTACACCAAGGGTTTCCCGGCCTTGTTCCGGGGTGCCCCCGACATGAACAGCCTCGTCGCGGTCGGCACCGGGGCGGCTTACCTTTATTCCGTGGTTGCGACATTCGTACCGTCGGTCCTGCCTGACACGCTGCGCACCGTCTATTTCGAGGCGGCAGCGGTCATCGTCGTTCTGATCCTTCTGGGGCGGTTTCTTGAAGCGCGCGCCAAGGGGAGAACGGGCGCGGCCATCCAGAAGCTATTAGGGCTTCAGGCGCGGACTGCACGCGTGATGCGGGACGGAGAAAGCGTCGAGATCGAGATCGATGCGCTGGTTCAGGGTGACATCGTCATCGTGCGCCCTGGTGAACGCATCGCGGTCGATGGCGAGGTCATCGAGGGGACCAGCCGCGTCGACGAAAGCATGCTGACAGGCGAGCCGATCCCCGCTGAAAAAGGTGCCGGAGATACGGTGACCGGCGGGACGGTCAACGGCGCCGGAAGCCTACAGTTCCTCGCCACGCGGGTCGGCGCCGACACGACCCTGGCGCAGATTATTCGCATGGTCGAAGAGGCCCAGGGCGCCAAACTGCCGATCCAGGGATTGGTCGACCGGATCACCTTGTGGTTCGTGCCTGCCGTGATGGCGATCGCGGCGGCGACCGTGCTGGTCTGGCTGTTTTTCGGGCCTGATCCGGCCCTGACGATGGCGCTGGTCGCCGGTGTGTCGGTGCTCATCATCGCGTGCCCCTGCGCGATGGGGCTTGCGACGCCGACCTCGATCATGGTCGGGACGGGACGTGCTGCGGAAATGGGTGTCCTGTTCCGTAAAGGTGACGCCTTGCAGCAACTTGATTCCGTTGATGTGGTCGCCCTCGACAAAACAGGCACGGTGACCGAGGGGCGACCCGCACTGACTGACCTTGTGCTGGCGGAAGGGTTCGATCGCCCAACAACGCTCTCGAAGATCGCTGCCGTGGAGTCGCTCTCCGAGCATCCTGTCGCGGACGCCATCGTGCGGGCCGCGCGGGCCGAGGGCGCACCTCTTGTGGCGGCCGAAGGCTTTCAATCGGTCACAGGTTACGGCGTGCGCGCCGTGGTCGAAGACGTGGAGGTGTTGGTTGGGGCCGACCGCTACATGGCGCGCGAAGGCATTGACGTCTCGGCATTGGCTCCAGAGGAAACGAAGATCGCAAGCAAGGGTCGCACGGCGCTTTACGCTGCCATAGATGGGCGTGTCGCCGCCGTGATCGGCGTGGCCGATCCGGTCAAACCGGCAAGCCGCGCAGCCATCGCAGCGCTGCACGAAAAGGGTCTTGCGGTTGCGATGATCACCGGCGACAAACGCGAAACCGCCGAAGCCATCGCCCGCGAAACCGGTATCGACCACGTCATCGCCGGCGTCCTGCCGGACGGCAAGGTTGCGGCGCTCGACAGTTTGCGCCAAGGGAACAAGCGCATCGCCTTTGTCGGCGACGGGATCAACGACGCCCCGGCGCTGGCGCATGCCGATGTGGGCATCGCCATTGGAACCGGCACCGATGTGGCCATCGAATCTGCGGATGTCGTCCTGATGTCGGGCGATTTGCGCGGCGTGGTGAACGCCTTCGAAGTATCGCGGCGGACCATGCGCAACATCCGGCAGAACCTGTTCTGGGCCTTTGCCTACAACGTGGCACTTATTCCGGTCGCTGCCGGGGTGCTTTATCCCGCCTTTGGGTTGCTCCTGTCACCAATCCTTGCGGCGGGTGCGATGGCGTTGTCCTCGGTGTTTGTCCTGACCAATGCCCTGCGGCTGCGGCGCATCGCGCCTGCGATGGACGAGCAGCGCGCAATCCCGGCAGAGCTGGCAGCCGCCACTCCTGCTCCAGCAGAATAACGGAGGTTCGACATGAACATCGGAGACGTTGCCCGACAATCGGGTGTGCCCCCAAAAACAATCCGCTACTACGAGGACATCGGGCTGATCCGCCCGAACCGTAGCGAGAACGGCTACCGCGCGTTCACCGAGAGCCACATTCACAAGCTGGCGTTTCTGGGTCGCGCACGGGCCTTGGGGTTCACCATCGAAGATTGCAGGACGCTCCTGTCGCTCTACGAGGATGAAAACCGCGAAAGCATGCAAGTGAAGGCGGTTGCGGAAGACCATCTGCGCCAGATCGAGGAAAAGATCGCGAAACTGCAATCCATGCGCGCGACGCTCGCCGAACTGGTGGAAAAATGTGCCGGGGATCACCGGCCCGACTGCCCCATCATCGAGGATCTGTCGCCGGAGCGGTTGGCCAAGTGACAGGCAAGAAGGGGCTGTACCTCAGAACCAGATCGCGCGGACCGGCATCCAGATACCCATGAAGATCATCATCAGGTTTTCCGTCAGCGAAATGAACCCCAGCGGGACGGAACTGTCACCGCCGACGCAGGCGCATTTCAGCTCTCTCTTGTCGATATAAACAGCCTTGAACACGCTGACAGCGCCGACCGTGCCGATAAACAGGGCGACAGGCGCCGAGAGCCACAGCAGCGCGCCGGCAGTCATCAGGACACCTGCCAACGCTTCGCCGAACGGGTAGACCTTGCCGTATCGCACCCATTTGCGCGCCAGCAGATCGTAGTTGAGGAACATCGTCGAAAACCCTTCGACATCCTGCAATTTCTGGATCGCGAGAATGGTCATGGACAGCGAAATGAACCATTCGAACCCCCGCAAGGTAAGGACCGACCCGTACTGGTGCCAAGACAGGCCCAATGCCAACAGCGCGGCAACGGAAAAGATCGCGATGACCGGCTGGTAGGTCGTGTCGCTTTGCTCTTCCTCGGGTGGGTCAATGTCGAAAAACACCCTGAGATCGTCGTAACCGCCGATCCGTTCGTCCCCGATGAAAGTCTGCGGCGTCGTCTCGACCCCGTGCTTCTCCATGAAAGCATCGGTGTCTTCACGGGTGTCAAGCGGATGGTCTTCCACCTCGAAGCCTTGCCGCTCCAGCAGGTCTTTCGATTTCAGACCGTAGGGGCAGACATGGCCCGGCATGACCATGCGATAAAGCTGCGCGGATTTACTGTCTGTGTCGCGGGGCATGTCCTTTCCTCCTTATCCGCTGCACGTAAGTTGACCACGGAACCCGGCTTCGTAGTCGGTTCCCGCGCTGACGATCAGATCGGTCAGGTCACCGTTCGTCTCTGCGATCTCGGCCGACAGCGGGCCTTCAGAAAATGCATTTTCGCCCTGCGCATTCAGGCGCACCAGATCACCGCTGATCTTCATTGCGGCGGCAGACCCTTCGCCGGTTTCACCAGTCACCAGTACAGCCGGACTGTCCGAGGTGTAAGCAAAGCGGCAATTTCCGCCATTCGGGAACACCGCAGCGATTTCGTCTTCCGTCAGAAACTCAGGATCGACCTTCGACACGACCTCCGTTTGAAGCGCCTGTTGCGCATCCACAACCTGCGCCGGCGTTTCGCTTCGCGTGGCCGATGCTTCGCCGTTTGCTCCAATGTCAGCAATAAGGTAGCGCATTTCGGCGATTTCCTTGTCCTGCGCATAGATAATGTCGTCTGCGAGCCCCCGGACGCGCGGGTCGGTGATCTCGGCACGAGTCGACGTCATGATGGCGATCGAGTGGTGCGGGATCATGGCGCGCATGTAGGACCTGTCCTGCACCGTGAATTGCCCGCGAACCAGCCAGAGGCTCGCCGCGAAAAGGACTATTGCGCCAACGAAAATCGCGATGTTGGCTTTGGTGTTCTGATACATGGACAACATGTACGCCAACATGATCACGGCCATGGTCGCCCCCATCAGGATGGCCATGTAAAGGCGTGTCTCCGAAAAGAAGATATGGCCCCAAAGATAGGTGTTCAGGTACATCAGAACGAACATGACCACGGTCGATGTTCCGATCATCATAAAGAATCGTGAGTAGTGCATTTCCAGTCACCTCCTTGCAGTTCTCTGTAAAACAACAACATTCCAGCGCTGGAGAGTTCCAAAAGCACGAATTTTCGTAGTTTCAAGGCAACAAAGGCGCGTCGTTTGCCCCGGTTCACGGCTTCTTTTCTTTGCCCCTGACGCGCACTGAATTTTCATGGGTCCGAGGAGATCGCGCCATGCAGAATTTCACGAGACGAGAATTGATTTGTGCCGGAGCGATGGGTTGCTTTCTGCCCACAACTGCCTGGGCCCACAAAGTCAAATTGCCCGAACGGTTCGAACCACAATTGGTAAACACCCGTCGTGGTGACTGGGTTAAAGGCGATGTCCACGTCGTTCCCGACGATTTTTTCCTTTATTTCATGCTCGAGGACGGGATGGCGATCCGCTACGGGGTCGGGGTAGGGCGCAAAGGTTTGTACGAACCCGGAGAGTTCACGGTAGCGCGCAAGGCCAAATGGCCATGGTGGCGGCCAACGAACGCCATGATCCGGCGCGAGCCACGCAAATACGCAAAGTACAAGGATGGACTGAAAGGCGGGCCAAACAACCCGCTCGGGGCCCGCGCGCTCTATCTCTACGATGCCGAGGGACGCGATACCTATCTTCGCATTCATGGAACGAACGCCCCGGAGACAATTGGGTCTGCCGTGTCGAATGGATGCGCGCGGTTGACGAATGAACATGTGAAGGATCTGTACGAACGCGTTGAAATCGGCGCCCGCGTCTTCCTGTATCCCAAAGTGACAACGGCGTGAGGAGTGTTCTGTCGCCTTGAAGTTCCTCTTCCGGAAATGGCACAAGTGCGGCAGTTGGCGAAAGCCAGTCTATCATTCATGAGGTGACGGAATTGTCTTTGAGCCGGAGGTCTTTCCTTGGCGGGATGACCGTTGCGCTGGCTGGTACCCGCTTGCCAGCAGCGACACACGAGTTGATCCTCGCGCCCCAATCGATCAAGGCGCACCTTGCTGGGTACGACGTGTCGATGTTGGGCTTCAACGGTGGTCTGCCGGGCCCAGAAGTCAGAATGCGACAAGGACAAACCGCCCGCATTACCCTCGATAACCGATTGGAGGAGGGCGCTCTCGTTCACTGGCATGGGTTGCGGGTTCCAAATCGGATGGATGGTGTCAACGTCCTCACTCAGGATGTGGTCATTCCGGGCGACTCGTATCGTTATCAATTCGGCGTCCCGGATGCCGGCACGTATTGGTATCACTCGCATTACCTGTCTTACGATCAGGTCAGCCGCGGTCTTTTCGGCGCCTTCATCGTCGAGGAGCAAAATGCGCCGGCTGTCGACCATGACATCGTTGTTCAGTTCTTCGATGTCTTGCTGGATCAGTCCGGGCAGTACGACGAAGCGTTCAACCCGGCCCACTTCGCAACCGAGGGCCGTATCGGCAATACGGTCACGGCACTTGTTTTCAATGGAACCGGCAAGACTGTGAAACGAGGCGACCGTCTGCGACTGCGTCTCATAAATCCCTCTATCGACAGGGTGTACCGTGTCGGCCTGGATGGTTTGATAGGCAAGATCGTTGCACTGGATGGCATGCCTCTGGCGCATCCTCGGACGCTCGAACCGATCCTTCTCGCTCCGGGGCAAAGATGCGATGTGATTGGTGATGCGACCGGGCCTATTAGATTCGACGACAGCTTTGGAGAACAGACGTTGAGCCTTGGCGAAATCGCTGTTTCCGGTTCCCGTGAGCCCGCGAAAGCGCCCATCACCGCATTGCCCGCCAACCGAATGCCCGCCCCGAAAGACCCCGGCCAAACCGCGGAGCTGGTGCTCCAGGGAGGTGCGGGAAGCGCGTCCCACAACGGCACAGGGACATGGGCGCTCAATGACGTATCCGGCCTGCCTCGAAGGCCTTTCCTATCCGCCGCGCAGGGGACGACCGCGCGCATTTCGATCCGCAACGAAACCGGGTTCCCACACGTCATGCATCTGCATGGCCACCATTTCTGGGAACTCGATGCGGCGGGTGAAGCCGGTCCATACCGGGACTCGACCTATCTGGATACCGGCGAGACGCGGGATATTCTCGTCGTCCTGGACAATCCGGGATCGTGGATGCTGCATTGCCACATGTTGAGCCACCAAGCCGACGGTATGGCAACGTGGATCAGAGTCGGCTGAGGGTCGAGACGGATACATACCGTTACAAATCTCTGAATGATAACAGGCCTTTCGCCGTCTACGTAACCTGACAAGCGAGAAACAGGTCCATCGACTGCCAATGGGAGCGTTCATTGACCCTGACACCAAAATCTCTCGGCATGACTGCGGCGGCAGGATCAGCCGCCTTGCTGTTGGGGGCCTTCGTTTTCCAGGCTCTTGGGTACGCGCCGTGCGCAATGTGCATCTGGCAACGCTACCCACACGCAATCGCCATTGGAATGGGCGCTCTGTTGCTCTTTGCTCTGCCGATTTTGCCAATCCTGATAATCGGTGCCCTGTCGGTACTCAGCACATCCGCGTTGGGAGTGTTTCATACCGGTGTCGAGCGCGGCTGGTGGGAGGGACCGACTTCTTGCACGGGATCCGGCCTCGATGTTTCCCAAATGTCGGTATCGGAATTGCTGCCCTCTGCCAGTTCAAATACGTCCAATCTTGTTCTGTGCAGTGAGGTTGTCTGGGAATTTCTGACGTTGTCCATGGCCAGTTGGAACGCGATCCTAAGCGGTGTCCTTGCTTGCCTCTGGTTGGTCGCGATCGCAAGACATCAAAAGGTTCGGTGGCATGGGGTCGCGGACGTTTCTTGAATCGTCCCGCATTCATCGAAAACAAACAAAGGGCTTCGCTTCATGGTTACAAGACGACACTTCCTTGCACTTTCCGGCTCGCTGTTTTCAGCGTCTCTGAGTTCGCCAGCATTCGCTAAGACCTGGCCGTCAACAGCCGAAAAAGCAGCTTGGGATGCGCAGATCACGCCCGCCAACTATGACCCGGCAACAACCAACCCATGGGGGCTGCATCCCAGGCTGCTGCCGCAACGCGTTTTGGCGAATGACGGTTTGCGCCCGGGTGACATTCACGTCGATGCGATCGCGCGCTATCTGTACCATATCGAGGAAGGTGGCACCGCGATGCGATACGGGGTGGCGATTGCCAAGGGCGATCTCTATGAACCCGGCACCTATACGATCCGCCGAAAGGTCGAATGGCCGCACTGGACGCCAACGCAGTCAATGATCGAACGCGATCCGGAGGCTTACGAGCGGTTTGCCGACGGTATGGAGCCCGGCCCCAACAATGCCTTGGGCAGCAGGGCTTTGTATCTATTCGTCGGAGATCGGGATACGTACCTTCGAATTCACGGAACGCCGAGCCCTCGCAGCATTGGCGGCCGGGCCAGTTCGGGATGCGTGCGCATGGTGATGGCCCACATCAATGATCTCTATCCGAATGTCGCTGTCGGATCGACGGCGTTCCTTTACTCGGCCGAAGACAGCGTTACCGCTCGAAGCTAACCTATTGCATCTTTGGCTCACACGCCGAGGACTGCGTCGTGCAGGGACATCTTCCAATGAATTGTTGGACGAACACTCACGGCTGTGTCGCAAGTGAACTTTCGAACTGTGCGATCGCTACGGATTTGTCGTCCTCATCGTTCTCGAACAGCTTTGTGGTTCGCACGCCCGGCAACTTGCCAAAATCCGCCATCAGGCGCTTTGGAAAAAATGTGCGTCCGATGGATTCAAATCCTGGTAATTGTCTGAGTACCGCGGAGGTACTGGCACTACAAAAACCGGAAGCGGCTGGGCCGCTGGCAATTGCAAGGCGCAAAGCCTGCTCCGCGACTTCGGGAGACACATCGATCTCTTGTATGACGACATGGTAGGTCTCGCGAGCATGAGCCCGCGCATAAAAATCGGCCACTTGTGGAGTAATGCCATAAAGCACATCTCCCCGTTCCGGTACAGCGCTCAGCCGGACCGTTCCTGCCGGATCGAAGATAACACGCTGCGACCCATTAATCATGACGCTGCTATGCGCACCCGCCCCGGACCTGTTGTTGATCATGGTGTACAACGTCAGCGCGGCCGGTCCATCGTGACGGTAGGATGCGCTACTGATGACTTCGGCTGAAGCATCCGGGCGCATGTCGTTTCCTGCACCGCACCCCGCCAAAATTACCAAGGTTAGAACTGAGAAAATGCGGTTCAAAAAGAGCACCCTGCAGCCTCCTGCCATGGGTTGAATGATTGAATTTTCGGGATATTCAGGGCCTCTAGCAATCTCGACATCAACTCTTCCGGATTTCACCTCTACCGAAACATGGGTTCGGTTTCGGTTGGTATACGGATCCTCGACACCTTTTTTTCTGGATATCGCATGTTTCAGATGAAGAGGAGCGTTCGCCCCGAATTGATTTGTCGCAATTTGTAACAGACCCCGCCTTTGTGACCTCGCGATACAAAACACCGGCTCGCGTGGCATTCCGCATCTGCAGGTGCCCCCCATATGCTGGGTATCGCAACACTGACACGAGGTGATCGAAATGAAACGCAACACTTTACTCGCTGCAATGACCCTGGCTGCAACCGCCCTTGGCGGTGCCGCATTCGCGGACGCCAACCACGGGCGTGGGGGACAATTTGGCGCCCAGAGCGGACCAGGCATGATGCAGAACGGTGGTCCCGGTATGATGGGGAACATGGGCGGAATGATGGACATGATGAAGCGCATGCACGGAAACATGATGGGCGCAGGCATGATGGGCGCAGGCATGGGCAGTGGTATGATGAGCCCAGGCATGGCTGGCGGCATGATGCAAATGTTCGACACTGATGGAGACGGCACAACGACGCCGGAAGAAATGCGCACGCAGCTGCAGGCCAAGCTTTCCGAGTTTGACAGCGACGGGGATGGAAGCCTCTCGATTACCGAGTTTGAAGCTCTCCACAGCGCGATGATCCGCGAAATGATGGTGGATCGCTTCCAACACCTCGATGCCGATGGCGACGGCGCGGTGACGCCGGAAGAGATGGCCGCTCCTGCCGATAGGATGGAGCGGATGCAGATGATGCGGTCGAATATGGCAGATGCGCCTGCGCGGCCTGGCAACGGTCAGGGCATGGGCAACGGCTCCATGATGCAGGACAACTGAGCCAATGGGTGCCGGTTTTTTTCCGGCACCCGTCCTCACAACCCCAAAACCATTCGCGGTCGGGACATTGAACCGAACCGCGACCTGAACCGTTTAGCCTCGGTATGCCAACAAATAGAGACACGGAAAGGAAAATTCCCATGGCCTATACCTATGATCGCGTCCTGAAAGACACCAAAATCGATGACGCAGAGATGCGTGTTCGGGATGCTTTGGCAGACAAGGGCTTCGGCGTTCTGACTGAGATTGACGTCAAAGCGACGATGAAAAAGAAACTTGATGCGGACATGCCGCCTTACCGCATCTTGGGGGCCTGTAATCCGGGCATGGCGCACAAAGCCATCGAGATCGAGCCTCGCATCGGTGCGATGCTTCCCTGCAATGTTATCCTGCGGCAACTGGACGGCGACACCGAGGTCAGCGCGGTCGATCCTGTCGCTTCGATGCAGGCGGTGCAGAACCAAGACCTGGACGCGGTCGCCGGCGAAGTCCGCGATCTCCTTCGGGACGCCCTCGACACCGCGTGATGGCGGGATGGGCGTTGGATGCCCTGTCGCAGATCGAGCGCCTTTAGCGGTGCTCGATCAATGCCATCTAATCCCCACGTAAATTCCTGATGAGGAACTCACCCAGTGCTGCCAGCGGGATTGCCATTTCCGGATATTGGAACCGACCTCTTCTCCTTCGACATCGGGGGGGTCACATTCGCACTCCGCTGGTACGCGCTAGCCTATATCTTCGGTATCCTGATTGGCTGGCGCATTTGTTCGAGTGCCATAAGCCGTCCCGCGCTCTGGACGTCAGCTGGACCGCCGCTTGACCGAACGCAGATCGAAGATCTTCTGACGTGGATCATCATCGGCGTGATTGCTGGTGGTCGCCTGGGCTTTGTACTGTTCTACCAGCCCGCATATTATCTCGCCAATCCCTTGGAAATTCTGATGGTCTGGCAAGGCGGCATGTCTTTCCACGGGGGGTTCGCGGGAGTTGTCATCGCGGCCTTGCTGTTCTGCCTTAGACAGAACGCGTCATTGCTCAGCACTGGCGACTTGCTGGCTTTGGCAACACCACCAGGCTTGTTTCTTGGAAGGCTGGCGAACTTCACCAACAATGAGTTGTGGGGGCGTCCAACGGACGTTCCCTGGGCGGTGATCTTTCCCGGCGAAGTCGCGCAGGCCTGCCCAGGGGTTAGCGGCCTCTGCGCCCGACACCCGTCCCAGCTGTACGAGGCGGTATTGGAGGGGCTCATTCTTGGAATACTGCTCATTTATCTCGCTTGGGGCCGGGGCTGGCTGAAAATGCCCGGTGCCTTGGCTGGCGTGTTTCTGACCGGCTATGGTCTTGCCCGAAGTTTCGTCGAGATGTTCCGGCAACCGGACCAACAATTTGTGACGGCGGACAACCCGATCGGCCATGCGCTTCATTTTGGTGAGTGGGGTTTGACCATGGGCCAGTTGCTCTCCATGCCAATGGCGCTGGTCGGGCTGGCGTTGATCGTGTTCGCCCGGCGGGAACGGGGCCGGACAGCGCCACCCCGCAGAGCCGCAATGTAATCGCCGTACTGATCTCTCTTGACCCTCCCGCGGATGGAAGCCCTAGGCAAGAGAAGCATTCTCGGAAAGGACCGCAAAATGAGCACTCCCGACAGTTCTGAAACCACAGCAGCTTCTTCGGTATTCGTTTGCCCCATGCACCCTGAGGTGCGGCAGGACGAGCCCGGCAATTGTCCGAAATGCGGGATGCACCTCGTGCCGGAATCGGAGCTCGAGGTCCATTCAGCACATGATCATCACGAACACCACGCGGGTGCCACGCCGGCCGATGGCCGATATGATCTGGTTCCTACAGGACATGATGGTCCCATTTTCACCTGCCCGATGCACCCTCAGGTGCGGCAGCCTGATCCGGGCGCGTGTCCGATCTGTGGTATGGGATTGGAACTGGAATCCGGTGTGCCGGGCGATGAAGGTCCAAACCCCGAACTGGTGGATTTCACACGGCGGTTCTGGGTCGGCACAGTCCTGACGATCCCGCTCCTTGTCCTCACGATGGGGCCATTCGTCGGTTTCCCCGCAGTCCGGACTTTTTTTGGCGAAAGCACCACACAATGGATCGAATTGATCCTGGCAACGCCAGTGGTCTTGTGGTGCGGCTGGCCGTTTCTGGAACGCGGATGGATTTCGTTCCGCACATTGAACCTCAACATGTTCTCCCTGATCGGCATGGGCGTTCTTGCCGCCTGGCTCTTCAGCGTCGTTGCCGTTCTCGCACCGGACATATTCCCTGATGGGTTCCGAGACTCCGAAGGCCATGTCGGCGTCTATTTCGAGGCGGCGGCGGTGATCGTGACGCTGGTGCTGCTCGGCCAGGTGATGGAACTACGCGCCCGCGAGGGGACCGGCAAGGCGATCCGCGCGCTTCTCGACATGGCGGCAAAGACCGCGCGGGTCATCCGGGACGACGGATCCGAGGAGGAAATCCCGCTGGAGGACGTGCAAGTCGGGGACCGGCTGCGCGTGCGGCCCGGTGACAAGGTGCCGGTCGATGGCGTGGTTCTGGACGGCCGGTCCTCGGTCGACGAAAGCATGATCTCCGGTGAACCCGTGCCGGTCGAGAAGACCGAGGGCGACCCGCTGACCGGCGCGACGATCAATGGCACCGGCAGTCTGGTGATGGAGGCGACGCGTGTCGGGTCCGACACGATGCTGGCTCAAATTGTCGAGATGGTGTCGAACGCGCAGCGCTCGCGCGCCCCGATCCAGAAATACGCCGACAAGGTGGCGGGATATTTCGTTCCGGCCGTCATCGGTATCGCGGTCCTGTCCTTCATCGCCTGGGCGATCTGGGGGCCCGCGCCTGCGCTTTCCTACGCATTGATTTCGGCGGTGGCGGTTCTGATCATCGCCTGTCCTTGTGCGCTTGGCCTGGCGACACCGATGTCGATCATGACAGCGACAGGACGGGGCGCTCAGGCAGGGGTGCTGATCAAGAACGCCGAGGCGCTGGAGCGGTTCGAGAAAGTCGATACCCTGATCGTCGACAAGACCGGCACGTTGACCGAAGGCAAGCCGCGGCTTGTCGACGTACTCCCGCAACCCGGCCACGACGAAGCCGAGGTCTTGCGTCTCGCCGCATCGCTTGAGCGCGGATCGGAGCACCCCTTGGCCGAAGCGATCGTCAGGGGTGCGGAGGAGCGAGATGTCAAAATGGACGAGGCACGGGACTTCGAGGCGGTCACTGGCAAGGGCGTCAAGGGGGTCGTTGACGGCAAAGCGGTCGCGCTCGGCAATTTGGCGATGATCCGCGAATTGGGGCTCGAGGCGGGCGCGTTGACCGCCAAGGCCAATGCCCGCCGCGACGAAGGCGAGACGGTCATGTTCGTTGTGCTGGATGGCGAGATCGCCGGTCTAGTTGCTGTCGCCGACCCAGTGAAGGAGACCACGCCAGAAGCCATCGAGGATCTGCATGAACTGGGGTTCCGCGTCATCATGGCGACCGGCGACAACGAACGCACGGCCAAGGCCATCGGCACGCGGCTCGGAATCGATGAGATCCGGGCCGACGTGCTGCCGGAGGACAAGGCGCGGATCATCCTTGAGTTGCAAGAGGCGGGCCACAAGGTCGCCATGGCCGGGGATGGCGTCAACGACGCCCCCGCGCTCGCGCAGGCCGATGTCGGCATCGCCATGGGCACCGGCGCCGATGTGGCCATCGAAAGCGCGGGCGTCACGCTGGTCAAGGGCAACCTTGATGGTATCGTGCGTGCGCGGCGGCTCGCCCGGGCCACGATGCGCAACATCCGCCAGAACCTGTTCTTCGCGCTGATCTACAACGCCTCCGGCGTGCCGGTCGCGGCGGGAGTTCTGTTTCCCTTCTTTGGCATCCTCATCAGTCCGATGTTTGCTGCCTTCGCCATGAGCGCGTCGTCAATCTCGGTGGTGCTCAATTCGCTGCGCCTTCGCGGCGTTCGTATCTAGAAGCGCGCAACAGCGTTCGGATGAACCAAAATTAAAAGGGGGCCATTTATGCAGAGCGAAAAAGAAACGTACCGCGAAAATTCCATCAGTCTGGGCGGAGCCGTTGCGATGGGGACAGGCGTGATGATCGGCGCTGGAATCTTTGCGTTGACGGGGCAAATCGCGCAGCTCGCCGGCCCGCTTTTCCCGCTTGCATTCATCGCCGGCGCGGTCGTCACAAGCTTCAGCGCCTACAGCTACATCAGGATGTCGAACAAATGGCCGTCCTCGGGTGGCATCGCCATGATCCTGCAGAAATGCTATGGCCCCGGAGCCATCGCGGGCGGGGCCGCACTGCTGATGGCGCTCAGCATGGTGATCGCGGAAAGCCTCGTCGCGCGAACCTTCGCCACCTATGTCCTGCGCCCTTTCGATATCGAAGGTGGCCCATTGGTCCCCGCTCTGGCTGTGGCCGTGATCGTTTTCGCCTTTTTGGTGAACATGGCCGGAAACCGCTCGGTCGGGCTGTTCTCGTTGATCATGGCCGCGATCAAGATCGGAGGCATAGCTCTGTTTGGCATCGCGGCCCTGTGGTCCAGTGGTTTTGCGTTCGCCGCGGCGTCCGAGACCTCACAATCCTACGGGCTCACGGGGTTCATCGCCTCTACGGCGCTGGCCATCCTTGCGTTCAAGGGATTCACCACGATCACCAACAGCGGAGCCGAGATCACTGAACCAAATCGCAATGTTGGCCGAGCGATCATGTTCTCTATCGGAATCTGCGTCGTCGTCTACCTGTTGGTCGCCTACGGGGTCGGTTCGAGTCTCACGATCGAGGAGATCATCTCAGCGCGTGACTATTCGCTGGCACAAGCGGCGCAGCCCGCCCTTGGACAAACCGGCTTCATACTCACGGTGATCCTGGCCGCTGTCGCAACGGCGTCCGGCGTTCTGGCCAGCGTCTTCGCGGTGTCGCGTATGCTGGCGATGCTGACCGACATGGAAATGATCCCGCACAGCCACTTCGGTATGCCAGGTCCCATCCAACGCCACACCCTGGTCTATACTGTCGTCATCGCCGCGACGTTGGCCGTGCTCTTTGATTTAGGCCGGATCGCATCCCTCGGTGCTTTCTTTTACCTCGTCATGGACATGATCATACATTGGGGCGTGTTCCGCTATCGTCGAGCAGACGTCGGCGCCTTCGGTATCGTGCTTTTGACTGCCCTGGCGCTCGATGCGATAGTACTGGCAGCTTTCACCGTGATGAAGCTTCAAAGCGACCCGATGATCGTTCTCTACGCCGCTGTCGGGATGATCGCTGTGTTCGCCTTCGAGCGCGTTTACTTGTCGCAATGGGTGGCACCGCAAGTCGCCCCCGCCCCCGCCCACGCCCACGGTGATTAGCCTGCCATCACCTGGCCTGAAGAGATGCGATGCCTTGTGCGCCGATCGTGATCAGCCCGACCGACAAGGCAAACGCAGCCAGGGCAAGCAGCATCACGCCCGTGTTCATGGGCAAGCGACGTACAACCGGTCCAAGAAATTCCGACCGCCCGAAAGCCGAGACGTAGAGCGGCAACGCGCTTATCATAGTCGCATAGAGGTAAACGCCGGAGATGTTCTCGAAAAACGCCGAACGCGCAAGAGTCGGGGATACAACCGCCAAAGCGGTTGAACGATTGCCGCCGAATGACCCGAACCAGTCGGCAGATAGAACGTATATCAGCACGTGGAGACCTGGAAAGAGAAGGGCTCTGAGCA
The DNA here is from genome assembly GCF_017311415.1 of Salipiger abyssi. GTDB lineage: Bacteria > Pseudomonadota > Alphaproteobacteria > Rhodobacterales > Rhodobacteraceae > Salipiger > Salipiger abyssi_A. The sequence goes on from NZ_JAEKIS010000024.1 coordinate 35,122, forward strand.
AGACATCGACCAGCACGAAAAACGCCGTGTCTCTTGAGCCCGCCTTTGGTTGCTTTGTCATAGCGAAAAGGAAAAAACTGACATAGTTGACGGCAAAAACCACGGGCAAACCGTTGGTCGCAACCTGCCTTAGTAAGCGCATGAGTGCCGGTCCGCCGGCAGCAAGAGCCGGAGCAAAGCCCGGAGCCAGTAAGACGTAGAACAACAGGACCGGCAGTAATGCAGCGAAGCTGAACAGCAGGACATTTCTAACAAACTGAGCCGCGGGCATACTGATAGAGAAAAATCTATCCATTGAAATAGCCTGCCATGTGGGCACCACTAGGTCGATGATACGGGGCGTTGTTGTACAAGTCTGACGCCTCAGGATTCCCTTCGCGAACCCATGCTGTTAGCCGCATTCCATGAGCAACCCATCTCCCGCCCGCTATCGTACGACCAACTGGTCCAGCTACAACGCATCGCTGCGCAAGCGGGGGTCCCTGCTGATCTGGGTCGACGAAGACATCACTTGGCGCGCGCCCTCACCGCCGCCCTCCTAGCCGGCACGATATCATTTCTGTCCCCCTGCGTGCTACCTCTTGTGCCAGGTTATGTCTCCTACGTAACCGGGCGCACAGCCGCTGAGGGCGGGGTGGTCGGCGCTTCGCCGTCGCGCGCGGTCTGGCTGAGCCTGTGTTTTGTCCTCGGCTTCTCCACCATCTTCATGGGACTTGGCGCATCCGCGACTGCAATGGGTCAGGCCCTGCTTCGGTGGCGGTATGAACTCAACCTCGTTGGGGGCGGCATCATCATTTTCTTCGGGCTCTTCATGATAGGAGCCGCGCGTGTTTCGGTCATGGAACGCGACTTCCGATTCAATCTCAACATCCCCGGGGGCCAACCCGCTGCGTCCTATGTCCTCGGTCTTGCCTTCGGTTTCGGCTGGACTCCGTGCATCGGCCCGATCCTCGGCGCGATCCTGACAGCCAGTGCGGCGAGTGCCACGATGGGCGAAGGTATCATGCTGCTTGCCGTCTATTCCGCCGGCCTTGGAATACCGTTTCTGATCGTGGCCGGATTCACCGACCAGATCGCGGGACGGTTGCGGGCCATCGGCCGGGTTGGCCGCCGCCTCCACCAGCTTGCGGGCATAGTGATGATCTTGATGGGGCTGGCGATGATGACAGGGCAGTTGAGCGCGCTGTCATACTGGATGCTCGACGTATTTCCGGTTCTGGGACGGATCGGATAGCTCCATTAGTAGCAGCGTCTATTGATAACAGAAAATTTTCTTGAACCTCTAGTAGCTTTAGGAGTTAAGCCACCGACAAAGAACGGCACCATGGAGCAAGTTGCCAATAACGCCTCACTCCTTCCCGGGCGAACAACACTGCGTTCGGGGTAAGGTTCGGTTTGCCGTCCAATGCGTGAACGGAGCAATCTATATGCTGACAAGACGACATTTCATCCAGACGACCACCGCGCTGTTTTCGGCATCGATATCCAGCCCGCTCCTTGCAGACACGTGGCCTACCGATGCGCAGAAGGCAGCTTGGGACGCACAGGTTACACCTCCCGGCTACGACCCGGCCACGTCCAACCCTTGGGGCCTTCACCCTCGCTTCCTGCCACAGCGGGTCCTCGCGAAGGACGGACTTGTACCCGGTGATATCCATGTCGATGCTGTTGCGCGCTATCTCTACCACATCGAAGAAGGCGGCACGGCGATGCGCTATGGCGTGGCGATCGCGCGCGGTAAACTTTACGAACCGGGCACCTATACGATCAAGCGCAAGGTCAGGTGGCCGCATTGGCAGCCGACACAAAACATGATCGACCGCGACCCAGAGCTTTACGCCGATATCGCTGACGGTATGGAACCCGGACCTGAAAACGCGCTCGGATCGCGAGCCCTCTATCTCTTCGTCGGCGACCGAGACACCTATCTAAGGATTCACGGGACACCGTATCCAAGAAGCATTGGCGGCCGTGCGAGTTCCGGCTGCGTCCGAATGGTCATGGCACACATCAATGATCTCTATCCCAACGTCGAGATTGGCTCGACGGCATTCCTGTACTCGGCGGAAGACAGCGTCACCCCGAGAAGTTGACTGGCGCATCATGTGTTACGCGTGGGCTTGACGCATCTATGGGCTGATCAGGACTGGCGCGAAGTGCAGATGGGGTTGCCACCTGCCGAGCGTAGCGGAACCAAGGTGTTTTCCACCGGACCGCTGTGTTCATACCAATAACAGCCATCCTCGGGACGAAGCCGCGCCGTGGTGAGATCCTGACCAGGCGCAGCAAGGGCAATGACGGCCTCGGGAACACTTCCCACTTCGTTGCGAGCGCCGCCGTCGTCCAGCGTTGGCACCGCGCAGCCAGCAAGCACCAATGTCGCTGCGATAATCGGCGCGTTTCGTTTCTGCATGTCTACCTCACTCATTCTGATCGCTTCGTACCGGCAAGCGTTGCTCCAACCGCGTCGTTTCAAGGGGGCGGCTAGCTTCAAGCCTCCGCAGGGCGCCTTTCTTGCTGGACGAATATCCACTTGTTGCCCTTGAAGCTCTAGTTACTGTAGGGGCTATGTCAATGTGGAATCAATGAATCCTGAGGTCAATCCATGTCTTCCGACGGCAACCGCAACGATCACGGCCATCCGGGTGATCAAGAGCATTCTGACCCAAGAGGCAACTCCTGTTGCGACGCCAGCAAGGACGTCGCGTCCACGGCGCCAGCGCCGTCTGGCGGAAGGAGCTTTCAGGTCTCCGGGCTCGATTGCGCCGAAGAGGTGGCGATCCTGAACCGGGTTGTCGGGCCGAAAGTGGGCGGAACCGAACACCTGGCATTCGACGTGATCAACGGGCGAATGACCATCCTCGATAGCGCCGAGAGGATACCAGACGACGAAGTCACGCAGTTGGTCGCAACGACCGGCATGAGCGCCAAGCCATGGGATGCCGACAACGCAGCAGAGGACCAGGCGGCGCATCTGGCACGTCAGAAGCGCTTTACCTCGTTGAGCGGCGGCTTCTGGGCGGCGGGATTCCTTTTTCACATTGTCGAGACCGGCATGGGCGGCGCGCTCGGGCTCTTTGCGGGCCATGGCGAGGTGCCTATGCCTATGGTGGAAGCAGGGATCTTCGCCGTCGCGATTCTTTTTGGCGTCTGGCTTGTCGCGCCCAAGGCCTGGTCTTCGGCGCGGAGGCTTAGCCCCGACATGAACCTGCTCATGGTGGTGGCCGTCGCGGGCGCCATCGGCCTCGGCGAGTTTTTTGAGGCCGCGACGGTCGCCTTCTTCTTCTCGCTTTCGCTTTATCTTGAGAGCTGGAGCGTGGGGCGGGCGCGTAATGCGGTTTCCGCGCTCCTCGATCTGGCGCCGCCAACGGCGCGGGTTCTTTACGACGACGGATCTGAATCCGACGTTCCGGCCGCGGCCGTGGCAGTCAATGCAAGGTTTATCGTGCGCGGCGGCGACCGGATCCCCCTCGACGGTGAGGTCGTGGACGGGGCAGGGGCCGTCGATCAGGCCCCAATTACTGGGGAAAGCGCGCTAGTGCCCAAGGAACCAGGCGACGAGGTCTATGCCGGCACGATCAACGGCGAGGGCACACTGACGGTGCGGGCGACGAAGGCCGCCTCGGACACGGTGCTCGCGAAAATCATTCGCATGGTGGGCGATGCCCATGCCCGCCGCGCGCCGGTCGAACAGTGGGTGGCCAAGTTCGCGCGCATCTACACACCCATCGTGATGGCTTTGGCGATCGCCATCGCGCTGGTGCCGCCACTGCTGCTCGGCGGCGCCTGGGACTACTGGTTCTACAATGCTCTGGTCCTTCTGGTCATCGCATGTCCTTGCGCGCTGGTCATTTCTACGCCGGTCTCCATCGTGGCAGCGCTGACCGCGTCGGCACGGGCGGGGGTGCTCATCAAGGGCGGCGCCTATGTCGAGGCGCCGGGGCGGACCACGGCACTGGCGATGGACAAGACCGGGACGATCACCATGGGCGAGCCTGAGGTGGCGGCGGTTCACCCACTGGTCGGCGTTTCCGCACGCGATCTCATGGCGCTGGCAGCAAGCCTGGAGGCGCGGTCTTCACACCCGCTGGCACGCGCCATCCTCTCGCGCGCCGAAGCCGATGGTGTTTCCGTGTCTGCCGCAGAGGACACCCGTACCGTGCCCGGGCGCGGTCTGGAAGGACGCGCCGACGGGCGCGCTATCTGGCTCGGCTCGGATCGCTTCGCCGAAGAGAAGGGGTTCGGCAATGCCATTCCGGCGGATCTGCGGGATCGGATCGAAGGGGCAGGGAGCACCCTCGTTGCCGTGGGTGACGAGACCGGCGTGACCGGCGTACTGGAGCTTCGCGACCGCATCCGCCCAGATGCAAAGGGGATCGTTGCGCGTCTGCATGCGCAGGGTGTGAAGACCATTGTGATGTTGACGGGCGACAACGAACGCACCGCGCGCGCGGTGGCAGCCGAAGTCGGCATCGACGAGGTGCGCGCCGAACTTTTGCCAGAAGACAAGGTGACGGCCATTGAGGAACTCGTCGAAAGCCACGACATGGTGGCGATGATCGGCGACGGTGTGAATGACGCACCGGCCATGGCGCGGGCGCATTATGCCATCGCCATGGGCGCTGTCGGATCGGATGCCGCGATCGAGACGGCCGACATCGCGCTGATGACCGACGACATCGGCAAGGTACCCTGGCTTATCGGCCATTCGCGCCGTGCCATGACGATCATCCACCAGAATATCGGCATATCGCTGGCGACCAAGGCGCTGTTCGTCGGGCTGACCGCGTTCGGTATGGCCTCAATGTGGGGCGCCATTGCTGCGGATGTAGGCGTGTCTCTGCTGGTGGTCGCCAACGCACTTCGGCTCCTGAACGGCCATCAGGTTGAGGCCGGGCCTTCAGGCGGAGAACCGGTGGGCGAGCAGATGGCGAAAGGAGCACTGGCGCACGGTCATTGATCCGGCGGTTTCGGTAGCTCGATATCGCTTTTGCGGTCCAGCCACGCCAGCGCCCCGACAGAGAATTCCGAACCCCGGTAGGGTTCCGTCCAGGCGGTCTCGATGTCGTCCCAGGGCAGAGGCTCGAGATTTCCAAGAAAGAGCGTCAGACGGTAGGCCGCTGCCTCGGGAAGCCAAGGCGCCTCCTTGGCCGGCGTCGCGGCGACAGGTCCGGACAGGAGGAGCGCACTTGCGAGTGTGGCGAGCAGCACTCTCATAATATTTCGCATCACCACGGCCTCCAAAGTAAAAAGTTAGACATGGCTAACTTATCTACCCGAAGCAAACAAGTTGTCAATCCCGCTGTTTCGCTGCAAAGTCCCGAGTATGACAAAGCTACAATCACAAGGGCGTGAGCCATTCGAAGCGGTCGACCGGGCTCCCGAGGCGCAGGCCGATGGCTTTGCGACCGTGCGTCAGGCACATGAAAGCGAGATGGCGGAGGATTACGTCGAACTGATCGCGGAACTGATCGAGACGCGCGGGGAGGCCAGACCGGTCGAGATCGCCGAGCGGCTTGGCGTGAAGCCGCCGACCGTGACCAAGAACATCTCGCGGCTCAAGGCTGCTGGTCTGGTCCGGCGGGAGCCATACCGCGCGATATTCCTCACCGATGCCGGGCAGGACCTCGCGGAGATCTGTCGACGCCGCCACAGGGTCGTCGTCGCCTTTCTTCTGAGCCTGGGAATCGACGAAGAGACCGCGGAACGCGATGCGGAAGGGATCGAGCATCACGTCAGCGGGACGACATTGGAGGCGTTCGAGCGACGGCTCAATCAGAAATGAGCTCGCCTAGATGCACATTCGCGCGATTCTCTATCGGGACCTCGAGCTATCAGGTCTTCAAGCCGCTGACACGTTTGCGCAATTTCGAAGCTCGCTAGCCGAGAACCCGCGACAGCACGATGGTTGCAAACAGGGCGACAAGTCCGAAGGCGATCGCAGACGCTACCGCATATTGGAGGATATCCAGGTGATTCCCCCTCCTCCGTCGTGCCAGATAGCCACCCCAGATCGCGCCTCCGATAGCGCTCACGATCACAAGCATCAGGATACCTCCGTTCCAAAATGCCGCGCATCGGGATCTCGTCCGAGCAAACTGGCCAGCCAGCCGAAGACCCAGCACCCAAAAACAAGAACCAACAAGGTCCAGTCGCCGAACCGCGCATAGGGCGTTGGAGTACGCGCGCCCGGCAGGCCGGCATCAATGGTGCCTGTTTCCCCGGTATCAAGACGCGCGACGACATTTCCATTGGCGTCGATGATCGCGGATATCCCAGTGTTGGCCGCCCGGACCACGGGAAGTCCCTCCTCGACCGCGCGCATCCGCGCGGAGGCGAGGTGCTGCTCGGGTCCGATGCTGGTTCCGAACCAGGCATCATTTGTGGCGTTGAATATCCAGTCGGGGCGGAAAAGGTCATCGACCACGTGGCCCGGAAAGATGATCTCGTAACAGATCGCCACCGCGACCAGAGGCGCGCCAGGGATCGCCAGCGTGCGCGGCCCTGGTCCCGGCGTGAAATCGCCCAACCCTTCGGTCAGCCGCTCGATGGGCAGCCAGCCTTTCAGGGGCACATATTCCCCGAACGGAACAAGATGATGTTTTGCATACCCCGTCAGAACCTCGCCGCTGCCGTCATAGGCCTGAACCGTGTTGAAATATCTGGTTCCCCCATCGCCCTCCACTCGGTCAGGCGCACCTGTCAGTAGGATCCTGCCGTCTGGCAAAGCTGCAGATATCCGCGCGCGTGCCGCAGCATCTTCGTCCAGAAAGCCGGGGAAGGCCGTTTCCGGCCAAAGCAGCAAATCGAAACGTCCGGGTTGCGCGGACAAGCCCAGGTATTTTTCCAAGGTTCGCTGGCGGCTGCCCGGTACCCACTTCTCGACTTGTGGCACATTGCCTTGGACGATGCGCAAAGCAACGTCTGTCGGCGGCATGTCCTGCCCTGACCGAAGCGCACCGCCAACCCAGAAACCCGCCACAGCAACGGCGAAGAGCACGAGAACAGGCGCGCGTCTCTTTGGCGCCGCCACAGTCAACACACCTGGCAATATGCCGATGAAGACCGTGAGAAAGCCCAAACCGTAGCTTCCGACCCAGGCGGCGGGTTGGCGCAGGGCGGCATAGTCGACAAGGGCATAAGCGGCAAGGTTCCAGGGAAACCCTGTCAGGACATGACCCCGCAGCCATTCCGTGGCCACCCAGCAGGTTGCAAACAGCAGGCCCGCCGCAATGCCGCCGACAGCTCGGCGCTGCATGATGGCGGCAAAAAGCATCGCCGCCATGCCCGGGAAGATGGCAAGTCCGGCGGACAGACCCGCGACCGCCGGAATCGCCAGTGCGCCGAAACGTTCGGCATCGACGTAAAAGCTCTCGGCGATCCAGGAAATTCCAATCCCGAATTGGCCCAGTCCGAAAGCCCAACCGACAAGGAAAGCGCGCGAGGTTGAGATGTTCCGGAGAACGATAAAGAGCACGGAGAAGGCGACAGGGACCGCGATGAGCCAAGAAAACGGCGGAAGAGTCAAAACCGTCAATCCGCCGGCAGCAAGGGCAAGACCCATGCGCTGGAACAGGTTCAGGTCCTCACTAACGAACTGCGGCAATCCCGGCTTCATGAATCGGTCTGAAGTCGAGCGCCAACCCACGGCGCAATGAGCAGCAGCATCACGCCGCCAACCACAAAAACATCGGCCATGTTGAAGGCAGGCCAGTGCGCCGTCCCGATGTAGAAATCGAGGAAATCCGTCACCGCACGATAGCGCAGGCGGTCCAGAATATTGCCGAGTGCACCGCCGATGATCGCACCATAGGCAATGGCCTCGACCCGGCTGCTGGTACGGACCAGCATGAACGCCAGCCAGACGCAGATGCCAAGCGCCAGTAAGACAAGGCTCCACCACGGCGCGCCGCCGAGAAGCCCGAAGGTCACTCCGTCATTGCGCAGGTAGATGAGATTGAAGCCGGGAAAGACCGATACGCCGGAACTAAGAACAGTCGCATTGGACACAACGATTGCCTTCGTTGCCTGATCGACAAGAAAGGCGATCAGCGCAGCAAGCAGACCGACGAAGAGGCAAGTTCTCATCAGCTTATCCCAGCCAGACGTCGAGGAACAACATGATCACAAGACCAACGGCGAGGCCGAGCGTCGCCCTGTTCTGATGGCCGGATCGGTGGGTTTCCGGAATGATCTCGTGGCTGATGACGTAGAGCATCGCACCTGCTGCGAAGGCGAGACCCCAGGGCAGCAGCGGTTGCGAAAGACTGATAATCCCTGCGCCGAGAAGTCCACCGACGGGCTCGACGAGACCGGTCAGAGCGGCGATGCCCCAGGCGCGAAGCCTGGAATAGCCCTCGCCGAGCAACGAAACCGCCACCGCCAGACCTTCGGGGGCATTCTGTAATCCAATACCGATCGCAAGTGGCAACCCGCCCGACAAACCGTCAGCCCCGAACCCGACGCCGACGGCAAGCCCTTCGGGAAAATTGTGGATAGTGATCGCGATGATGAAAAGCCAGACGCGCCGCAGCGATGCGGCGTCGGGACCTTCCCGCCCCGTCTTGAAATGTTCATGCGGTAGCCGTTCGTTCATCAGAGCGATCGCGCCCATGCCAAGCAGGATCGCAACACATACGATGGCCGCCGGGAGAGCACCGTTGTCGAACTGTCCTTCAGCTGCGTCGAGAGCCGGGATGATCAGCGAGAAGAACGAAGCCGCGAGCATGACACCCGCCGCGAAGCCAAGCAGCAGATCGCGCGTGGCCCGGGACGGGATGCGCCCAAAAAGAACGGGGACCGCCCCGACCGCGGTCAGCGATCCGGCGGCCAGGCTTCCAAGAAAGCCAAGCGCTATGGGGGAGAGGGGTTCCAATTGTTAAGGTTCTGCCGCGAGTTCAGTCAGGAGCCGAGTAGCTGGTGTAGACCTCGGTCGATCCGTCTTCGTGGATCAGGAAGACATCGTAAGCCTCCCGGTCGTCCTCCGGTCCCATGCCGGGCGACCCGTAGGGCATTCCCGGCACCGCCAGGCCTACCGCGTCTGGCCGGTCCTCCAGCAGGCGTTGGATGTCAGCCGCCGGCACGTGGCCCTCGATCACATAGCCGTCGACCAAAGCCGTATGGCAGGAGACCATGCGCTGCGGCACGCCATTGTCGAGTTTGAAGCGCACAAGAGATCCTCCGAACATGTCCTCGCCCATCGGCGCGAAGCCATTCTCCTCGAGGTGCTTCATCCAGGACAGGCAACAGCCGCAGCCGTTTGTCTTCCGGACGTCGATCTGAATCGCCTCTGCGACGGCCTGCGCCGCAGGAAGCAAGGCAAATGCGATGGCAAGGGCGGGAGTAAATCGTTTCATGGATCAAAGCCTTTCGGTTGTCGTCTGTGCAAATTCGCTGGCGAGCCTCTCAGCAAGAAGTGAACGCGCCTCACGCAGTCGCTCAAGCGCGGCCGTGTCGTCCGCTTCACGCTCGGCCGCCTCTGCCAATCGGTCGTCAGAGAGAGGGTCGGTTGGGCGACCGTCCACCAGCACTTCGTAATGTAGGTTGGGGCCTGTCGCGGTACCCGTCGCACCGACCCGCCCGATCATATCTCCGGCCATCACGCGTTGCCCTTGTGTGAGCCCGTCCGGTACGGCGCTCAGATGCGCATAGCGCGTCAGGGTGTCGGAGCCATGAGCGATCTCGACGACCCGGCCATACCCACCGCGTCGGCCGATGAAGCTAACGCGGCCCGGCGCCGTCGCCTGTACCGGCGTGCCGCGCGCCGCCGCGAAGTCGACTCCTGTGTGCATCCGTACATTGCCGTAGACCGGATGGGTGCGGCGCCCGAACACAGAACTCAGCCGTGCACCTTCGACCGGTTGCGCAAACACGCGCAGGACTTCTCCGTCGACATAGATCGTCGCTTGGCCGCTGCCGTCGTTCGGCCAGACGATTTCATAGACCGAGCCATCGATATCCAGTGCGGCAAAGGCAAGCTCGGGCTGACCAATCCTCTTGTTCCCGTCTCGGGCCTCGCGCCAAAGGAGGCGCATCGTCTCGCCACCCGCAAGATCACGACGGAAATCCACGGTGCCGCCCAGCATCTGCGCCAGGTCCACCGCAAAACGGGCGGGGATGTCTGCCGTGTTCAGGGCGGCGAAAATCGAGCTCTCGATCACCGCCTCGCCGGCGAAAGTCACCAATTCGGGATCCGGGTCCAACACGCGGGCGGCAAGCTGTTCGCCGAAGACCGCCTCTATCCGGACACCGTCTTCGACGGCGAGCTCTACACGACGCGGGTTGTCGTCCGTTGTGGAAACCACCGTAATGATGTGACCCGGACGCAGACGGCGCAGATCGTATTCCGTGCCAATCGCCAAGGCGATTTCGGCGCGATCCGAAGCATCCAGCCCCGCATCGGAAAGGACCGCATCAAGCGTCTCGCCGGACGCAATCTCCCGCGACCAGGTGACCAGCGGGGGCTCGATAGATGGCAAGGAGGTATCAGCGGGGGAAACGGTCAGGAGCGGCCGGGGTCTGAACTCGAATGCGATATCCGCCTGGGAGAGTGTAGGGCGGACCGAATTGGTTTCGGTAATCCGAGGCGGCGCAAGCGGATTGGGAGTCCAGAGGGTCGCTTCAGCAATCGCAGGGGGCACCGGTTCTTTGGACAGAACGCCAGAGATGGCGATGGCGGTCACCGAAAATGCGCCTGCGACCGCAACGGCCGCCAAGACAGTTCTTATCTTCATGTTGCCCCCTCTACGTCTTCTGTCAGTGCGCGCTGGATCTTCGGCACCGCGAATTCTCTTTGCTCGTGATAGTCGATCATGGTGACGAGCTCACCCTCGGCATCGAACAGGAATACGCTTGCCGTATGGTTCATCGTATAGCCGCCGCCCTCAGTCGGGACGCGCTCAAATGAGGCACGAAACCCTTCTGCAGCGCGGGCAATTTGGTCTTCCGGCCCCGTCCAGCCACGAATGACCGGATGAAAATAGCCGACATATTCGGCCATGGCCTCGACCGTGTCCCGCTCCGGGTCGACCGTGATGAAGACCACGTTCATCTCTGATGCTTCGTCGCCCAGTTCCTCAAGCCAGCCGGAAATATCCGATAGGGTCGTCGGGCAGACGTCCGGGCAGTAGGTGAACCCGAAAAACACCATTGTGGGACGACCGATCAGGTTGCCAGGCCCTACCTCATTTTCCTCGTGGTCGGTCAGCCGGAACTCCATCGCCGATAGGGGCAGGGGCCGCTGCCCTTTTGGTTCAGGCGCACCGGGCCCGTCCACCCGCCACCAGCCCACGAAGAGCGTCAGGCCAAGAACGCCGGCACCGGCTGCGCCGTATAGAAGGAGCTGCCGACGTTGCATCAGCCCTCCGGTCCACGCGCGGCGATTCCGAGGATTGGGACCTCGACCGTCACCTTGCCGCCATCCGAGAAGGTCAGTGTCAGCGGGAAATTCTCGCCTTCGGTCATCGGCTCTTGCAGCTTCATGAGCATGGCGTGCAACCCGCCCGGCTCCAATGCCACGCTTTGGCCGGGCTCAATCGTGATCTCGCCTGCAGGCGCCATGGAACTGACGCCATCGGAGTTGGTTTTCGACTCATGGATCTCGGGCATCATTGCCAGCGGTGTCGCAAGTCCGGTCAGCGTAACGGCGTCTTCACCCGTGTTGCGCACGGTCATATAGGCGGCACCTGGCCTGTTGACGCCGATCGAGGCGCGGGACCACGCATTCTCGACCACGACATCCTCCGAACCGGCCAGTGCGGGGGCCGACAGCCCTGCAACCGTCAAAAGCACGGCCAATGCATTGGTATATCTCAACTTCTTCACCACTCGTTTCTCCTGCCTCCGCAAATCAGCTTTGGCTTGCCGCAACTTCCACTGCCACCAGCCTCTGCAATTCGGCCTCACCGAACGGATCGAGAGGCTTGCCGTTCACGAAGAACGTGGGCGTTTGGCGGACCCCGACTGTCTCGACATCGGCGCGGTCCTGGTTGAGCACCGCCACAACACCGGGGGCCAGCATCTGTGTCCGGGCAGCTTCGACATCCAGACCTCCGCTTGCTGCAATCTCAAGGATCAATCCGGGTGCCGGGGTCCCGTGAGACGCCCATCTGGGCTGCTCTCGCAAGACTGCCTCGAGCACAGGTTCAAACACGTCCTGCATGCGCGCCGCCTCGAGCACACGGATCGCTTCTACCGACGCCTCGCCGTGAAAAGGCGTATAGCGGATTACAACGCGCACCGCGTCTCCGTGCTCCGCCATGATATCCTCGACGACCGGATAGAAAGCGCGGCATGCCTCGCAGGCCGGGTCGAAGAATTCAACGATGGTTACGGGCGCATCCTCGGGCCCGAGGATCGGGGAATAGGGTCGGATCAGCGCGTCGGCCATTTCAGGGTCGATGGGATCGGACGCGGCAATCGGGTCGGGGCGGGTGGCATACCAGGCGGCACCGCCGAAACCGGCGACCCCGAGCGCGAGAACGGACAGGATGAGGCCGCGTCGTTTCATTTTTGTGTTTCCTTCAGTGAGAGAGCCGACAGCAGACCGATCATCGCGAAGGCGACGAGCGCCATCAAAGGAATCGGAATGCCGAAGACCAGTTGATTGTCGTCGGTACAGGATGGGCCGGTCGCCGTGCAGGGCTGGATACGCTCGGGGATAACGCCGACATAGAGGCCCAAGTGCCAAAGCGCGACGGCGGCACCGCCCAAAGCCAGCGCGATCCCGTAGCGACCCACGCGCCGATCCTGCCACCACAGCCCAAGCCCGAGGATGATGGCCAAGGGGAACATGAAGGCACGCTGGAACCAGCAGAGCACGCAAGGTGTCTGCCCCAGAACCTCGCCGATGAAGAGCACGGCAAGCGACGCGGTGAGCGCGATGATCCAGGCCAGGCCAAGGGCCGTCTCTCCGGAAAGTCGGGTCATGACGATCAGATCCTCTGTCTCAGATCGGCGAGGATCTCTTCGGCGGGCGTGCCGTAGGGCCAGGAGTCCGCGAAGCCTGCTTGCGTGTCGAAAAGGAAAAGATGCGACGTGTGACCCATCGTGTATCCGCCCGGCGCAGTCGCCTGCTCGATCCGCTCAAAGAATATCGGAAAGGTTTCGGATGTCGCGGCGATCTGCTCCGGTGTACCGGTCAGCCCGATGATCCCTGCGTCGAACAGGGGCACATACTCGGCAAGTGCAGTCGGCGTATCCCGCTCCGGATCAATCGTTATGAAAATCGGCTGAACCATTGCTGCCTCATCGCCCAGGCCCTCCATCACGGCCGCGACTTCGGACAGTGTTGTCGGACAGACGTCGGGGCAATTGGTGAAGCCAAAGAAGACCAGCATCCAGCGCCCTGCGAAATCTTCGTCCGTTTGGACCATGCCGCGATGATCGGTCAGTTCGAAATCAGCAAGAAACGGTGGTTCACTCTCGGTGCGGGCAAGATCGGCACGGTAGTCGGACCATAGCAACAGCCAGATGAAAACGAACGCCGCCGCGCCCGCCAACACCCACAATACCTTCTGAAGACCTGAAAGCCTCACGCCGCTCCGCCCGAACCTGATTCTATATTTTGTGTGCGTTTACATCCTCTAGCTACTGTAGGTTCAAGCGTGATTGTCATCGATCGGCCAACAATCACCGATCTGTGAAACTCGGGTGAAGCTTGTGATGCGCACCGCATAAAGCTACACCCACTGTAGGTAATGTGGGGAGCGGAAATGCTGACGATTGGGACGCTGGCGAAGAAGACCGGAACAAAGGTGCAGACCATCCGGTATTACGAGCAGATCGGACTTATGCCTGAGCCCGGCAGGACCGAGGGGGGCCAACGACGCTATGGCGACGCCGAACTCGACCGCTTGTCATTCGTCCGGCACGCACGGCAACTGGGGTTCTCGTTGGACGCGATCCGTGAGCTCCTCGATCTCAGCGATCATCCGGGAAAGTCCTGCGCTGAGGCGGATGCAATAGCCCGTCGGCAACTCAAACAGGTCGAGCAACGATTGGCGCGGCTCGAGGCGCTGCGGACGGAATTGAAGCGGATGGTGCATGAGTGCAGCGGCGGACAGACTTCTGATTGCCGTGTGCTCGAGGTACTGCGCGACCATTCCGAATGCCTGACCGACCATGAAGAGATCGGCGCCTGAGCAATTTCGACGACCTTTGATCGGAACGCAAAAAGCCCGGTGTTAGTTACTCATTGGCAATTCACTAATTTGGATACCCGGCATGGCGGAGCAGAGAAACGCAACGGAAAGACGCACACTCTGGATCGTGCTGGGTCTCAACATCGGGCTGGCAGTCGCTTTCTTCGCCTCGGGCGCATTCGGCGAGTCAAGCGCGCTTATCGCCAATGGCCTCGACAATCTGTCGGACAGTTTCGTCTACGCGATCAGCCTCTTCGCGCTGTCCCGCTCCGCCAAGTGGAAGCGCGGAGCGGCGAACGTTTCGGGCGGCCTGCTGATCCTCTTCGCCCTTGGAATCCTGTATGACGCGTGGCGCCGCTACGTCGGCGGATCGGATCCTCTTGGCACGATCATGATTGTCATGGCGCTGGTAGCGGCGGCCATCAACGCACTTTGCGTCTGGCTGCTGGCACGGCTTCGCGATCCAGACGTAAACATCCGAGCGGCGAATACGTTCAGCTGGAACGACTTCGCGGCCAATCTCGGAATCGTCGTCGCAGGCGGGCTCGTAGCCTGGCTCGGAACGAATTGGCCGGACCTTGTCGTGGGCGTGATTGTCGCCGGCATCGCGGCCTGGGGTGGCGTCGGAATCCTGAGAGACGCGCATGGTGAACACCACAAGGCGGTGCACAATGACGATCAGGTAACCAAGGACTCGGCCTGAAATCGGGGCTTGAAGCTACAGTGACTGTAGCAACTACATATTCTCGTGAACGATTCGAGGAGGTATCCCGTGAACCCCGCCGACCCTCATTTGGCCAAAACCCGGCTGCTGGATTTTGACGCGACCTCAATTGCAAAACTGATCGAGGAGCGCGGCTGGGCAGACCTTCCCAGCGACGACCGAATTGGGGCCATCTACGATTTCGTCAGGAACGAGATTACCTTCGGCTACAACCGCGCCGACGACATTCCGGCGTCCGAGGTCCTCGCAGATGGCCACGGGCAGTGCAACACCAAGGGCACGCTCCTCATGGCCCTGCTGCGTGGCGTGGGAGTTCGCTGCCGACTGCACGGGTTCACAATCCACAAGGCGCTTCAGAGAGGCGTCGTTCCGGAACTCGTCTATCCCCTCGCGCCGTCCGAAATCCTCCACTCCTGGGTAGAGGTGGACTTGGGCGACGGATGGGTCAATCACCGCCAGAACTTCGGATTTGTGCGCGACTTGCTCTATCGCCACGTCATCCGTCACTGGATGAATGCCAGGGTTCGCCGCATCCGCCGCGGAATCTTGCCGCCGGTCCCCGGATTCGATCGGCCGAACCACCGCCATGAGGAGACGAACCGTGCCGCATGATCACGGCCACGCCCACATCGATCCTCAATCCGGTGATCGTCGCGTCTCCATCGCCATCTGGGCCAACGGCCTCCTGACGGTCGCGCAGATCGTCGGCGGGATCCTTTCCGGCAGCCTCGCGCTGATCGCGGATGCCCTCCACAATTTCTCGGACATGGCGTCGCTGGTGATCGCCTTCTTCGCGCGTAAGATCGCTCGCCGCCCGGCGGACAAGCGCATGACCTTCGGCTATGGGCGGGTAGAAATCGTCGCAGCGCTCATCAACTACACGACACTTATCCTGATCGGCTTCTACCTGATCTACGAGGGTGGCATGCGCATGATCGACCCACCAGAGGTACAGGGCTGGACGGTGGTGATCCTGGGCGGTGTGGCACTGGTCGTCGACACGTTGACGGCGCTGCTCACCTATTCGATGCAGAAAGGCAGCGTGAACATCCGTGCGCTCTTCCTGCACAACCTATCGGACGCTTTGGCCTCCGTGGCGGTCATCATCGGCGGCTCGCTCATCCTCCTCTACAACATGCGGTGGGTCGACCCGGCGATCACCATCGGCATCGCTCTCTACATCCTCTACCTCGCATTTACCGAGATCGGCGGTCCGATTCGGACGCTGATGCTCGGCAGTCCACCGGACATCGATAATGAAACCGTCGTTCAGGCGATGCGGGGTGTGGATGGTGTCGCGGACGTTCATCACGTGCATCTGTGGCAGATGCAGGAGCACGAGGCGGCTCTGGACTGCCACGTCGTGCTGACAGCGGACGGCTGGGGTCAAATCGAAAAGATCAAGGCCGCGATCAAGGACCGGCTGAAGGACGATTTCAGCATCGGTCATTCGAGTCTGGAATTTGAGCACGAAGACCGCGCACACGAAAACGCTGACCTTTACGGTCACGGCAAACCGGAAAAAGAGGAGGAAAACCATGTTCACCGAGACACTGACAGCTCATGACGACACGATTGGCCTCGCCTGCGAGGGCAAGCTCAGCGAAAGCGACCTGAAACGGATGCACGCCCTGCTTCATGAGCGCCTGCAAGAGACAAGTAAGCCCGGCCTGGTTCTCGATCTCACGAGGTTCGAAGGCTACGATGGGCCGTCCGCTCTGCTCGAAGATCTGAAAATCGACACAGCCCATAGGAATGACTTCCGCCGCGTCGCTGTGGTGGGCGAAGGGGCTTTGTTGGAGTGGGGAACCAGGTTCGCCGACGTGCTGACCACGGCAGAACTCCGTTAGTTCGACCCGGCGGAAATGAAGGCGGCAATCGCCTGGGCAAGTGAAAGGTAGAGTAGCTTTCAATCAGATGCCTTCGCAGAAGACAGCATCTGTTCGAAACCATAAACAAAAAAACTAGGTCATGTTGACAAATGGCGGATCCAGAGACGGATCGACGTGATGTCAATGAAGCCGAGGAAGCTTTCCGCCGTCTTGTCGTAGCGGGTCGCGACACGCCTGGCGTTCTTGAGCTTGTTGAAGCAGCGTTCGACCAGATTCCGCAGGCGATACAGCGAGCGATCGACACCAATCCGCTTCTTGCGGGACTTGCGCATCGGTATCACGGGCAGGACGTTGCGCGCCTCCATGCCTCCTCTGATCTTGTCTGCATCGTAGCCGCGATCCGCGAGCAGCACGCTCGGGCGGGGCAGATTATCCGCCATCACCAGATTGAAGCCGAGATAGTCCGACGTCTGGCCTGGCGTGATCTCTGTCCTCATGGGAAGCCCGTGTGCATTGACGAGGAGGTGGATCTTGGTCGTAAAGCCACCTCGAGAACGGCCGAAACCCTGTCGTGGAGTCCCCCTTTAGCGCCCGCTGCCTGATGGTGGGCGCGGATCACGGTGCTGTCGATCATTTGCAGGGCGCTTGGCACGGCTCCGCTCTGGTTCAGAGCATCCATTATGTCCTCCCAGAGGCCCGCCAGTGTCCAGCGCCGGAACTGTCGGTAAACGCTTGACCATTTGCCGAACTCGCCAGGTAGGTCCCGCCATGGCGCCCCGGTTCGGGCAATCCAGAAAATCCCATCAAGGACGAGGCGGTGGTTGGTGGCTTTGCGTCCGTTCGGGGCGCGGGCGGCGAGGATGAAGCGCTCAAAGAACGCCCATTCCTCGTCCGATATAAGGTTTCGTGCCAAGCTGGTCTCCATCGCAGATGCCAGCTTGAATCATGCCCTACGCCCGAGGGGAATCCCTTTTGTCAACACGACCTAGGAACCATTCAAGGTTTGCACGCAGCCTGCGGCGTTCCTGATCGCTGAGGGTCGCGGCAGAAACCTGATCTTCCAACGCCCTGCGTTCAGGCTCCGCGATGCGACCATCCGCATGGACGACGAACGACCCAAGTGCCAATTCGATCAAGGCGCTTCGATAGCTGTCGGAAACTTCCTCCAGTCTTTCGATGGGTTCACCCAGACTAAAAAGCACAACGGGCTCCTCCGCCTTGGGCGACCGGAGAGCAAACCGAGGGTCGGGTGCCAGACCGAAACCGAGGCGCGCGAGCGCGTCGGCGGCTCCAGTCATTTGCCGTTTCCCGATCTTCTCGTTCGTTTCTCCCTCCAGACGCCCGATCACCTCCTCAAGCGGCACCAATCCCCCCCGATCGACAATATCGCTTGCCCAAGATTTCAAGTGGTCCATTTCCTCTGATGGGAAGGCATCCCACAGTTCAGAAGGCAGCAAGGCATGCGCTTCAACGCTTCCGCGACCATCAGGATTTCGGCCCAAGAAGCGACTGAGCTTGTCGAGATCGTTCATCACCTCGTCAGCCAACTCCTGGGCAATCTCGACCGGTTTGCGCAGGCCGGAAATATCCGGGACCGGCTTGCCATCAACGGTTGGGTTGGCAGATCCCTGAAACTCGCTGGAGGCGGCGCGATAGGATGCCGTGAGTGATTTCCGGGGTTTTGTCACTTTGAGCCCATCAGGAAAACGCCGATCAAACCGCATACGGAAAAGAGCGGCGAACTCGTCACGGCACCGCGTCGCGGGAGTTCTCAGATTTGTTTCCGGATGGCAGATGAACCAACTCAGCAACCAGTCAGCCGTCAGGTTCTCGCCTTTGTCGATCTGGGCTCCGATTGCGTATTTGAGTGAGAACGGAAGTTCCCAGCCCTGCTTCTCGAAAATCGGCTCGATAGCGTCAAGGTCGGTTTCGGCAATCATTGCGATATCGAGGAACTCGCCCAAATACCGCCTGACGGAATGGTTATCAGGGTAGAGTGACTGCAGCCGCCGAACTTCCTGGACGATCTCCTTTGCATCTTCGTTCGACTGATCGACGAAGAAGCGACGCTCCAGCCCGTAGAAGTACAGGAACATGTAGCCGGGGTTATAGGAGGCGTCGCTTCGCCCAGTTGCCAACCACTCCAAGTAGGTTGCTCGACACTGGGGTGAGATATCCGAGTATCCGGGCCAATACGGCATGCCATCGCCAGCCTTGTCCCTGCCCGAGCGCGCGACCGGCAGGGATGGATCGATATAGGCTCGGCATTTGTCGCGATACCCGTAAGAGTTCAGCAAGGGAGGCGTGCCAACATAGACCATCCCGCCGATGTTGCGACCGGCGACGCTAGCTGTTTCGCTAGAGGGGACCCACCCGTGTCAATCGGCACCGAAAAATGACCCCCTATCGGCGTCCAAAAATGACCCCCTCATGCACGACGTAAGCTGGCCCGATGCGGTGTAGCCACCACACAGCGCAGCCGCGTCGGGCCAGCG
>NZ_JAEKIS010000025.1 GCF_017311415.1 Salipiger abyssi
AGGGCCCGCGGCATTGAAGGTCGCAACCAGAGGCCGGATACACGAAGGAACTCGACCGCAATGCTGTTGCCAAAGTCAAAAAATCGCTTGCAGCCCCGGGGGCGTCCATACACGGGACAACGCATGCTGCTCTACCCGGCGATCGCGCTCGCCATGGCGGTGCTTTCAGCGGCAGGGCTCAACCCGCTGGTCGCCGCCTCGCTCATCGGCGGCGCCTTCGGAGCCATCCCGCCCGAGCTGACCGAGCCTTATTTTCTTGCCTTCTCGCTGGCGGCCGGCTGGGGCGTCGCCTACGGCATCTCACCCTTCACAACAGGCACGGTGGTGCTGGCCTCGATGCTGGGCGCCAGTCCGAACGCGTTGGCGTGGCGGTGCAACGGCGCCTTCTCACTCGCGGCTCTGGCCTTTGTGCTCGCCATAATTCTGACCGCCGTCACCCTGACGGCCGCACCTATTCCCCCCGGAGGAGATCAATGACCGATCCGACATCCAGCCCCGCTCCGATGCTCTTCGAGCCGCTGACATTGCGCGGCGTCACCGCCCGAAACCGCATCGTGGTGTCGCCCATGTGCCAGTATGTCTCGGTGGATGGCGGCCCGTCGGATTGGCATCTGGTGCATTTGGGCAAGTTCGCCATGGGCGGTGCGGGCATCGTCTTTGGCGAGGAGACCTCGGTCGAGCGGCGCGGGCGCAAGACCTATGGTTGCGCCGGTATCTACGAGCCGCATCACGTTCCCGCCTACCGGCGGATCAACGAATTTCTGCTGAGCCAGGGCGCGCTGCCGGCAATCCAGCTGGGCCATTCCGGCCGCAAGGCGTCGTGCCAGCCGCCCTGGACCGGCTTCCGCCCGCTGAACGAGGAGGACGCGGCGCGTGGCCAGCCCGGCTGGCAGGGCCTCGCGCCCAGTCCGATCCCGACCTCGGAAGCGGCAATTGTCCCGCATGAGATGGACCGTGACGATATCCAAGCCATGTTGGAGGCATGGCGCGAGGCCACGCTGCGCAGCGCCGAGGCGGGCTTTGAGGTCTGCGAGGTGCACGGCGCTCACGGCTACCTGATCCAGCAGTTCCTGTCGCCGATCACCAACAAGCGGACCGACGGCTATGGCGGCGACCGCGCGGGCCGAATGCGCCTGGCGCTGGAGATCACCGAGACGGTGCGCGCCGCATGGCCCGATGACAAGCCGCTGTTCTTCCGTGTCTCGGCGGTCGACGGCAAGGGCGGACACTGGGATATCGAGGATACCGTCGCGCTGTCGAAAGAGCTGAAGGCGCGCGGCGTCGACGTGGTCGATTGCTCCTCGGGGGGGATCAACGGGCCGCTCAATATGGCCATCGTCAAGCGCGTGCCGGGGTATCAGGTGCCTTTTGCCGAGACGGTGAAGAAGGAGGCCGGGATCATGACGCAGGCAGTTGGGCTCATCACTGAAGCGGCACAGGCCGAGGCGATCCTTCAGGAGGGCAAGGCCGACCTGATCGCGCTGGCGCGGGAGCTGCTTCTCGATCCCAACTGGCCGGTGAAGGCGGCGCGCGATCTCGGACTCGACGGGCTCTCGCTGCTGCCCGACAGCTACTCGTGGTGGCTTGCGCGGCGCGAACAGATCCGCGCCATGTCGATCAATCGGGCCGCCGAATAGGCGGCCAATGCCCAGACGGCCCGCCGCGCTCAGATCGTCAGCGTGCCCCGCGCGACGATCACCGCCTCGCCTCCGACCGTGGCGCTGGCGACCGCGCCGCCGGACATCTCGATATCGAGATGCAGTCGGCTCGGCCGCCCCATCTCATAGCCCTGCTGGACCACCACATGATGCGCCCCGTCCGGCAGCGTATCGAGCCGCGCCACGGCGCCGGTGAAAGCGGCGCTGGCCGAGCCGGTCGCGGGGTCTTCGCGAATTCCCTGGTTGGGGGCAAAGACGCGGGCGCGGAAGTCGTCCGTCTCGGTGTCTGTCAAGGCGGTGTAGACGAAGGCCGCCGCGTGGCTGCCGTCGCCGAATGCGGCTACCCAGAGATCCTCGCGCGCCTGCACCCGGGCAAGCGTTTCGAGATCCTTGACCGGCACCGATGTGAAGGGCGTGCCCGCGCTCATCTCGAGCGGTACATGCGTGCCGAAGCCGATGTCGCCCTCGGGCAGCGACAGCGCCGCCGCGAGCGCCGCGCGGCTGCCATGGGCCGGCTCGGTCTCGGGCAGGCGCGGCAGGCCGAAGGACGCGTAGGCCACGCGCGGCGCCGTGGCCTCGGCAAGGCAGGGCAGCGTCCCGACCACCTCGTCGAGCGCGAAACGGCTCCGCTCGCCCACCGCCAGCCCGTCGAGATGCGCGATCAGCGAGGCCGCGCCCACCGTCGGGTGACCGGCGAAGGGCAGTTCAAGTGTCCTGGTGAAGATGCGCACGCTCGCGCGGCTCCCCGCCTGCTCGGGCGGCGTCAGGAAGATGCTTTCGGACAGGTTGAATTCGGCGGCGATGCGCTGCATCGTCTCGGTGTCCAGGTGGCCGGCATCGACCACCGCGGCCAGCGGGTTTCCTTCGAGCGCGGTGCCCGAGAAGACGTCCAGAACGTAATATTGCAGGTCCATCGGGGGCTCCTCAGCTCAGGGCGGCAAGGGAGGCTTCGATCCGGTCGCAGGCGCTGTCGAGCACCGCCTGCTCGGTCGCGAAGGAAATCCGGAAATGCGGCGAACAGGCGAAGGCCGCGCCGTGCACCGTCGCGACGCCGCCGCTCAGCAGGTACGACACCACGTCCCAGTCGCTGGTCAGCACCGTGCCCTCGGGCCTCTTGCGGCCCAGCAGGCCGCTGCAATCGGGGAACACGTAGAAGGCCCCTGCCGGGGTGGCGCAGCTCAACCCGTCCATCGCGTTCAGCCGCGCGACCAGCCGGTCGCGGCGCTTCTGGTAGCTGGCCAGAACCGGGGCAAGGAAATCCATCGGCCCGGTCAGCGCCGCGAGTGCGGCCGCTTGCCCCAGCGTGCTGGGATTGCCGGTGCTCTGGGATTGCAGCTTGGTCATCTGCGCGATCAGCGGCGCGGGCCCGCCACAGTAGCCAAGCCGCCAGCCGGTCGCCGCGAAGGCCTTGGAAATGCCGTTGACGCTGAGCGTGCGCGCCTTCAGCGCCGGGCAGACCGCCGCGAGCACATCGTAAGGGGCGCCGTCGTAGCGGATGTGTTCGTAGATGTCGTCGGACAGGATCCAGACCTGCGGGTGGCGCTCGAGCACCTCGCCCAGCGCGGCAAGTCGCGCCCGGCTGTAGATCGCCCCTGAGGGGTTCGACGGCGCGTTCAGCACCAGCCAGCGCGTGCGCGGGGTGATCGCCGTCTCCAGCCGGTCCGGCGTCAGCAGGAAGCCCTCGGCGGCGCCGGTCTCGACGATGACCGGTTCGGCCCCGGCCAGCCGCGCGACATCGGGATAGGTGACCCAGCAGGGGCTGGGCACGATGACCTCGTCACCGGGGTCGAGTGTGGCGAGGAAGGCGTTGAAGATCACCTGCTTGGCGCCGCTCGAGGCCATCACCTCGGAGGTCGCGTAGTCGAGCCCGTTCTCACGCCGGAATTTGTCCACGATTGCGGATTTGAGCGCGTCGATGCCCCCAGTGGCGGTGTAGTTGGAATCGTTCCGCGCGACCGCCTCTTGCACCGCCTGGCGAACATGCAGCGGGATCTCGAAATCCGGCTCGCCGGTGGTGAGGCTCAGGATGTCTTTGCCCTCGGCGCGCAGCTCGCGGGCACGCTGTGCGGCTGCCGACGTGGCCGAGGGCTTGATGGCTTGGATGCTTTGCGATGGGCGGAAGTCCGGGGAGGTGCTCAAGGCTCTGATCCTTATGGGCTTGGACGGGTCGGTGATCCGTGGAAAAGGCAGCGCCGCCGTCCGGGCAACGGGCGGCGGGTCTTATTGTCAGCGGCGCTGCGCATCGCGGACAAGTGCGGCGAAGCGGTAAAAGCCATGGGCCATCTTCGAGTAAGGCGTCAGCAGGAAGAAGGCGAGCACGGCTCCGAGGTGCAGCGCGAGCAGCGCGCCGAGAGCCGTCGTGCCACCGCCCGCGTAGAGGGCCAGCCCCGAGGCGCTGACGATGAAGAGCAGCAGGATGAAGCCGAACTCGCCCCTCCGCACGGGCGGAAATTGCAGATCCGGGCGCGAGCGCAGCTTCAGCCGCATCATCCCCAGCGTGCCGATACACAGCAGGATGCCGCCGCTCAGCCCCAGCAGCTTGGGCAGCGAGAACAGCGCGTAGGGCGCCGGCATGTCGAAGACGTAATGCAGGATCGTGCCGGCGGTTGTGGCGGCGAAGCACAGCAGGAAGCCGTACATCACCAGCTGGTGCATCACTCGCCGCCCCTGCGAGAACCGGTCGCCGTCCTCGAAATTGCAGCCCTTGCCGTGCCCGCCCGCAAGGTTGCGCATCTGGGCCGCCGAGGCAAAGGCGGCCCGCAGGTGCCCAAGGCGGATGCGCTCGCCGCCGACCCGTGACCAGTAGCGCTTCAGGCCGACGCCGAGCGCGACCAGCGGGAACACGAAGGCCGGCAGGAAGATCGCCACCATCGCGCCGTGCGAGAGCATCGCATAGAACCCCTCTCCGCCGCCGGGCAGAGCCCGCAGCAGGGCGAAAAGCGCCGCCATCGCAACCACCGCCGCCATCGCGATCAGCGTCCCGTTGCGGTGGAAGCTGCGCCCGAGGGCCGCCGGGAACGCGGTCTCTTCCCAGCTTTCCTGCCGCACCTCCGCGAGGATTCCCGGCAGGTTCAGATCGAATTCGTGCGGGGCGGTATACTGGCAGGCATCGAAGCAGTTCTGGCAGTTGTGGCACAGGTTTGCGAGCTGCACGATATCGCCGTCCGCCATCACCCGCTGCGCGTGAAGCGCCGGAAAGACCGAGCAGTAGCCCTCGCAGTAGCGGCAGGCGTTGCAGATCTGTGCCTGGCGGCGCGCCTCTTCGATTGCGGTGTCATCCAACATGGTTTGCGGCCTCCCGGCCCGCGATGCGTCCGAAGACCGTTCCGATGGCCATGCCGAAGCCCGCCAGGTAGCCCTGCCCGAGGATCGAACCGGCCATCGTCTCGCCCGCGGCCCAGAGGTTGCTGATCGGGCCGGCGGCGTCGCTGCATTGCGCGCGCTCGTCGACCCGAAGCCCGAGATAGGTGAAGGTTACCCCGGTTCGCAGGCTGTAGCCGTAATAGGGCGGCGTATCTATCGGTCGCGCCCAGTTCGATTTGGGCGGTGTGAGCCCGTTGGTGGCGACGCCGTCCAGCTCGGTCGGCTGGAAGCCCACCGTGTCGCCGCAGGCGGCGTTGAACGCCGCGACGGTGGTTTGCAGCTTGCCCGCAGGCAGCCCCATCTTCCGGGCAAGCTCGGCAAGCGATCCGGCCTCGATGGGCGGGTAGACCGAGGGCATGAACAGCGGCAGCGACTTGCTGTCGATGATGACATAGCCCACCTGGTCGGGCTGCGCTGCGACTAGCCGGCCCCAGATCGCGTAGCGTTTGGGCCAGACGTCCTCGCCCTCGTCGTGGAAACGGTCGCCGTCGCGGTTCACCACGATCGAGAAGGGCACGCAGTCGAGCCGCGTGACGATGCCGCCGTCGTATTTCGGCGCCCGCCCGTCGATGGCGACCGCGTGGCATTGCGTCGGATCGCCCACCGTGTCCGCGCCCTGGTCGATCAGGTCGCGCAGCACGGTGCCCCGGTTGTATGGCGTGCCCCGGATCAGGAAGTTGCGCGCGGGCGGGCCCCAGGCCTCGGCCAGCCAGTCGATATCCGCCTGGAACCCACCGGAGGCGACGACCACGGCCTTGGGCGCGAGATTGTGCTGCTGACCGCCGTGGATGTACTCGACCCGGTTCACGCGGCCGTCCGCGACCGCGAGATGGGTCACCGGCGCGTCGTAGAGAACATCCACGCCAAGCGCCTCGGCGGTGCGGTAATAGGCATTCACCAGCGCCTTGCCGCCGCCCATGAAAAACGCGTTGGTCCGCGCGAGCGACAGGGTTCCCGACAGCGACGGCTGAAAATGCACGCCGTGGTCCTGCATCCATGGCAGGCAGGCTTCCGTCTCGCGAATGACCATCCGGGCCAGCGCCTCGTCGGTCCTGCCCCCGGTCACCTTGATGAGATCGTCGAAATACTCATCCTCGCCGTAGCGGTCGATAAGTACGGAAAGCGGCCCCTCGTGCATGCATCGGAAGTTCCGGGTGTGGCGCGAATTGCCGCCGCGATAGGGCTCCGGCGCGGCTTCGAGGATCAGCACCTTTGCGCCCGTCTCTGCGGCGGTCATCGCCGCGCAAAGCGCCGCGTTGCCACCGCCTACAACCACGACATCGTACCTGTCCTGTTTCTCCGGCATCCTGAAGCTCCTGTTGCGTCGAGCAAGCTAGCGCCGCGCATTTCCTTTGATAAATGCAAATATCTCCATCATTATTTCAGTATGCGCATAAATTTCGATTTCGACGCCCTGGAAGCGTTTCTCGTGCTCTTCGAAACCGGTTCTTTCGGCGCCACGGCGCAGCATCTGGCGCTATCGCAATCGGCGCTGACGCGGCGCATCCGCAAGCTGGAAGAGGCGCTCGGGGTGACGCTGTTCGAACGTACGACGCGCTCGGTCCGCCCGACGCTGGCGGCCAAGCGGCTGCGGGCGCGGGCGCAGGCGATGCTGGACGAGGCGCGCGAGACGCTCAGCGAGATGCAGGACGAAACCGCACGCTTTGCCGCACAGAACAGCGCAATCGTCACGGTCGCCGCAGTGCCGAGCGCGATCCCGCGGGTGTTGATCCCCGCCGTTGGCCTGTTCGGTGCCGGACCTGGCGGCGCGCGGGTGCGTATCCTGGACATGCTGGCCAACGAGGTGGCGGACGCGGTCTCGGACGGCGAAGCCGATTTCGGCATCTCTTCGCTGCCCGCGCTGGACGGCCAGATCGATTTCGCCCCTCTGTTCGAGGACCGCGTGGTGTTGATCATGCCCCGCGACCACCCTCTCGCCGGATCCGGGCCGCTGACATGGCGCGCCCTCTCGGGCCAGCGACTGATCCTGCCGATCCAGGGCAGCGGCAATCGCGCGTTGATCGACCGGGCGATGGCGCGCAGCGGGCTGACCCTCTATTGGAGCTACGAGGTTCCGCGGACTTCGACCGCGCTGGAACTCGTGCGTGCCGGGCTCGCGGTTGCGCCGCTGCCGCTTTCCGCGATCCCCGTGTCGGACGAGATCCGTCTGTCGATTTGCGAACTCGGCGATCCGCCGGTGTCGCGTCAGATCGGGCTGATCTCCCGGCGCCACACGCCGCTGTCGGCCACAGCGGCCAAGCTGCGCGACATTATGGTCTCGCAGGTTACCGGCGCGGCAGGCGCGTCCGTTAAGGCGGGCTGACTTCGGATCTCGCGGTCAGAGAGAATGGCCTAGGGGATCGCGCGGGTCTCGGCTAGGCTGTGGGTCTAGGGATGCCGTTCGGAGGAGGCCGGGATGCTGCGCGCCGTTTTCTTACTCATGGTTTCAATCTGGGCGAGCGGGCCTCTCGCCGCCCAGGAGGTGCCGGCGCTTTACGACGTGACCGGGGTGGCGACGGACGACCAGCTCAACGTTCGCGCCGCGCCCGAAGCGTCCGCCCCAGTGATCGGGGCGCTGTCGCACAGTCAGACCCATGTAGAGGTCACCGCGGTCAACGAGGCCGGAACATGGGGCCGGGTGGTTCTGGGCGAGCAGACGGGCTGGGCCTCGCTTGCCTACCTCACGGTTCAGCCGGAGAGTGCCATGCCCGATGCCGGCGAGGTGACCTGTTTCGGCACCGAGCCGTTCTGGAGCTATCACGTCGATGCGGGCGACACCGCGACCTGGTCAGCCATCGACGATGAGGCGCTGACCCTCAAGTCCGGACCGTTCCGCCGGGCGGATGCCCGGTTTGAGCCGTTTATTTCGGCGGCCGGCGCGCCGGGGCAGCAGGCGGTTCTGGTGATGCAGAAAGATCCGCAATGCTCCGATGGCATGTCGGATGCGCTTTACGGGCTCTCGGCGGTGCTGGTGCTGAGCGGTCGGCTGGAGCGGGCGGTGTCGGGATGCTGTTCGCTGGCGCCGCGATAGCGCGGGCTTACTCGGCGATGAAGCGGCGCAGCACGCGCGCTTCCTGCTCCTTCATCAGCGTCTCGGCGACCTCCATGTGGGCGCGCATCACAGCGCGGGCGCGCGAGGCGTCGCCCTTGCGCAGCGCATCCACCAGCTCGATCTGATAGCTGCGCCCCTTCTGCCAGAGCGGGCGGTTATGCGGTTCATAGAGCCGGCGCCACACGGTCAGCTCGGTCAGGATCTGCGCCATGAATTCCACCACGAAAGCAAGCAGCGGGTTGTCGGCGTAAGAGGCCAGAAGCGCGTGGAATTTCAGCGAAGAGACATGCTGCGCGCGCTCTTCCTCGGTGTCGCGGGCGGGCAGGGGGTATTCCGAGATCACCGCCTCCAGCGCGGCGAGCTGCCCGGCGTCGAGCCGCCCGGCAAGCTCGGCGGCGACCTCCGGTTCGAGCAGCTTGCGCATCTGGTAGATGTCGGAGATCGACAGGTCGCGGAAGTAGAAGTAATTCGCCAGCAGCGCGCGCGCCCGCTCGCCGGTGACCTCGCCGACAAAGCTGCCGCCGCCGGGGCCGGTGCGGGTCTCGACCAGGCCCTGGGCCTCGAGAATGCGCATCGCCTCGCGCACGGTGCCCTTGGAGCGGCCGTAGCGCGCCATCAGCTCTGCCTCGCCGGGTAGCCTGTCGCCGGCGCGCAGCTCGTGCTCTACGACCCATTCCTTGATCGTGTCGGCCAGCTGCACCGGGCGCGACCGGCGCGGGGCGGGTTTTTCGGGGCGTTTGCTCACGCGGCCTCTCCTGTCTTCGGCGCGTCGGGGGCCGTCATAGCGCGGAGCGGCGGGTCGATGCCAGCCCGTCGTGAGCGCTGACACAGAAAGAGCCGGGGGCCAAAACGAACTCCGCCGCGCAGGGCGCGGCGGAGAGATGCGTTGCAGTGCCCATGGGGCATCATGTCAGTCGGCGGTGAGAAGCGGCGGCTTCTTCGACGACAGGCGCAGCTTGTCGGGGCCTTCGATCGACAGCGACAGCTTGCCGTCCTTGACCCCCACCTTGACCACGCCGCCCTTGGCGAGCTTGCCGAAGAGCAGCTCCTCGGCGAGCGGCTTTTTCAGGTTCTCCTGGATCACGCGGCCCAGCGGACGCGCGCCCATCTTGTCGTCGTAGCCCTTTTCGCCGAGCCATTCGGCGGCCGGCTTGGTCAGCTCGATGGTCACGTTGCGATCCATGAGCTGCGCTTCGAGTTGCAGCACGAACTTCTCGACGACCGAGAGGATGACCGATTTCGGCAGCGGCTGGAAGCTGATCACCGCGTCAAGGCGGTTGCGGAATTCCGGCGTGAAGGTGCGCTCGATGGCGGCGGTGTCCTCGCCCTCGCGGCGGTCGCGACCGAAGCCGATGGCCGCCTTGGCCTGCTCGGTGGCGCCGGCGTTCGAGGTCATGATCAGGATCACGTTGCGGAAATCCACCGTGCGCCCGTTATGGTCGGTCAGCGTGCCGTGGTCCATCACCTGGAGCAGGATGTTGTAGACATCCGGGTGCGCCTTTTCGATCTCGTCGAGCAGCAGCACACAATGCGGATGCTGGTCTACGCCATCGGTGAGCTGGCCGCCCTGATCGAAGCCGACATAGCCCGGAGGCGCGCCGATCAGACGCGAGACCGCGTGTTTCTCCATGTATTCCGACATGTCGAAGCGCAGCAGTTCCACCCCCAGCGTGCTGGCGAGCTGCTTGGCCACCTCGGTCTTGCCGACGCCGGTCGGGCCGGCGAAGAGGTAGTTGCCGATGGGCTTTTCGGGCTCGCGCAGACCGGCCCGGGCCAGCTTGATCGCCGCCGACAGCGCCTCGATGGCCGGATCCTGACCGAAGACCACGCGTTTGAGCGTGTTTTCGAGATCGCGCAGCACCTCGGCATCGTCCTTGGAGACGTTTTTCGGGGGAATGCGGGCGATCTTCGCCACGACATTCTCGATCTCCTTGGCGCCGATGGTCTTGCGCCGCTTGCTCTCGGCCACGAGATGCTGCGCCGCGCCGGCCTCGTCGATCACGTCGATCGCCTTGTCGGGCAGCTTGCGGTCATTGATGTAGCGCGCCGACAGCTCGACCGCCGACTTGATCGCATCCGCAGTGTATTTGACGCTGTGATGCTCCTCGAAATAGGGCTTGAGGCCCTTGAGGATCTTCACCGTGTCATCGACCGAGGGCTCGTTCACGTCGATCTTCTGGAACCGGCGGCTGAGCGCGCGGTCCTTCTCGAAATGCTGGCGGAACTCCTTGTAGGTGGTGGAGCCCATGGTGCGCAGTTTGCCGCCCTGAAGCGCGGGCTTCAGCAGGTTGGAGGCATCCATCGCGCCGCCGGAAGTGGCGCCGGCGCCGATCACCGTGTGGATCTCGTCGATGAAAAGCACCGCGTCGGGATGTTCCTCGAGCTCGGTTACCACGGCCTTCAGCCGCTCCTCGAAATCGCCGCGATAGCGGGTGCCGGCAAGCAGCGCGCCCATGTCGAGCGAATAGATCGTGGTGTTCGACAGCACCTCGGGCGTGTCGCCATTGACGATCTTGCGCGCCAGCCCCTCGGCGATGGCGGTCTTGCCCACGCCGGGATCGCCCACCAGAAGCGGGTTGTTCTTGCGGCGGCGGCAAAGCACCTGAATCGCGCGCTCGACCTCGTGCTCGCGGCCGATCAGCGGATCGACATCGCCCTTGCGCGACTTGGCGTTGAGATCGACGCAGTATTTGCCGAGCGCCGATTCCTTGTTGTCGGCGGGCGCCTCGGCCTGCTGGGTCTTGGCCTCTTCCTCGGCCTCCTGCGCGCCCTGAACGGGGCGCGCCTCGCCATAGGCGGGGTTCTTGGCGACGCCATGGGCGATGAAATTCACCGCGTCATAGCGGGTCATGTCCTGCTCTTGCAGGAAGTAGGCTGCGTTCGATTCGCGTTCGGCAAAGATCGCGACCAGCACGTTGGCGCCAGTCACCTCGGTGCGGCCCGAGGACTGCACATGGATGGCGGCGCGCTGGATGACGCGCTGGAAGGCGGCGGTCGGCACCGCCTCCGATCCTTCGATGTCGGTCACGAGGTTCGAGAGATCCTCGTCGATGAATTCCACCAGCGTTGTGCGCAGCTCCTCGGTATCCACGGAGCAGGCTTTCATCACGCGGGCGGCATCGGGCTCGTCGATGAGGGCGAGCAGCAGGTGTTCGAGGGTTGCGAATTCGTGACTGCGCGAGTTCGCAAGAGCCAAGGCTGCGTGGATGGCCTGTTCCAGGGTGTTCGAGAAAGACGGCACGGCGGCGCTCCTCTTGTCTGTGGTCGGGCGGGTATGCCCAACTTTGCCTCTTACGGTTAAAGTTTGGTCGATACCGACCGCGCTTCAAGAAATTTCTGAGCCTTGGGCGCTCACATTTGCGGTGAAGAGTGCAACGTGGCGTGAAAAGCGGCGGCTCAGAACCTGTCCTTACGGCCCCGGATCTCGGCAAAGACCTGGGCCTGAGACGCGTCCGGCATGCCCAGAAGATCGCGGATTTCCGGGGAGTCGGGGCGCAGGAAAGGGTTGGTGGCCAGTTCCTCGGACAGCATGCAGGCGGCGGTGGGATGCCCCTCTGTCCGGGCTTTGGCAATGGCGTCTGCTCTCAATTTAAGCGCTTCGTTGCCCGGTTCAATGGTCATCGCGAAGCGGGCGTTCGCGGCGGTGTATTCGTGACCGGAATACACCATGGTCTCGGGCGGCAGTGCGGCGAGGCGCGACAGGCTCTCCCACATCATCTCGGGCGTGCCCTCGAAGACGCGTCCGCATCCCAGGGCCATCAGGCTGTCGGCGGTGAAGACCGCGCTTGCCTCGGGGAAATAGAACGCGACATGGCCCAGCGTGTGACCGGGCACGTCGAGAACCTCGACCGATGTGCCCGCGAGCGTCAGGGAATCGCCGCCCGCGACGGCGGTGTCGAGCGCCGGCATCTTGGACTCCTCGGCCTTGGGGCCGATTACGGTGCAGCCGTATTTTTCGCGCAGCTCGGCGACGCCGCCCACATGGTCGTGGTGATGATGGGTGATGAGCAGCGTCTCCAGCCCCCAGCCGCGCGCCTCCAGCGCCTCGATGATGGGGCCGGCCTCGGGCGCGTCAATCAGGCAGACGCCCGAGGGCGCCTTCACCAGATAGGCGTAATTGTCGCTGAGACAGGGAACGGTGACGATCTCCATGGTCTTTCCTTATAGGCTTTGCCAGACTGGCCCCAGCTTGGCGGATCGGGAGAGGCCCCGCAATGCACCTTGATGTGCAGACCCTGCGAGATTTCTACTATCGCAGCGCGCTGGGGCGCGCGGCGCAGCGGGTGGTGCGCGATCAGGTGCAGGCCTACTGGCCGCATGCCAAGGGCCAGACCGTAGCAGGCTACGGCTTTGCGGTGCCGCTGCTGCGGCCCTATCTGCCGGATGCGCGCCGGGTCGTGGGGCTGATGCCGGCGCCGCAGGGCGTGCTGTCCTGGCCCGCCGGGCAGCCGAATGTCTCGGTGCTTTGCGAGGAGACGCTCTGGCCGCTGGAGACCGGCCATGTCGACCGGCTGGTTCTGATGCACGGGCTCGAGACATCAGAGCGGCCGTCCGAGCTGCTCGAGGAATGTTACCGGGTGCTGGGGCCCGGGGGCGAGATGCTGATCGTGGTTCCGAACCGCTCCGGGCTCTGGGCGCGCTCCGACGCCACGCCCTTCGGCTACGGGCGGCCCTATTCGCTGAGCCAGCTCGACGCGCAGCTCAAGATTCACGATTTCGTCCGGCAGGCGCATGTCTCGGTGCTCTATCAGCCACCGTCGAGCCGGCGGTTCTGGATGCGCACCGGCCCCGCCTGGGAGCGGGTCGGCCGGGCGATCCCGGCGGTGGTGGCCGGCGGCGTTCTGATCGTGCGGGTCGCCAAGCGCTACCCGCCGCAGCGCAAGGGGCTGGGCGACAAGGTACGCGTGCCGAACCCGCTCGACGTGCTCACCCCCTCGCCCAAGAAAGAGCCCAAGGCGGTTTGACCGGGCGCATCCGGGCCTCTGCTCAGAATCGCATCACCCCGACGTGACTCGCCGCGACTTGACGCCGTAGGTGATTGCGCAAACACTTTGGTTCTCCTGACGCCGGCCGCTCATACTTTAGGCGGTAACAGGTGCCGGGCCCGCTCTGCCGGAGAGCGGCAAAACGGACGTTTGCGCTATCTCTTGTTGCCGCAGTCGGCAGCCTCCAAGTGTCGCGCCTGTTTGCATAAATCCGGGGAAAACCGAATATTTCCAGTGGTATGCCCCTGGCGGTCCGACGGGCCTGGCATACGGGGCTGGAAAAAGGCGGGTTACAGGACGTCTGAAAACACCCTAAGCATGTTGCGAGGGCGTGGAGCCTCTGCTACATCCGCGCTGATTTCGACGCCTTGAGGCAATTCAGGGTTGGGACAACGCCTCCGGACGCCGGGCCTCCCCGTGCGTCGCGGGGGCCTCATATCGGAAGGGTGGACGTGTCAGAACCAGCTTCGATCTCCAGCGGCATCGCGGCACGCTATGCCACGGCGATCTTCGACATCGCCAAAGAGAACAAGAAACTCGAAAAGCTTGAAAACAACGTTAACGATCTGGCGCTGGCGCTCGATGACAGTGCCGATCTTCGCGCCCTCGTCACCTCGCCGATCTATTCCCGCCAGGCCATGCAGGGTGCCATCGTCGCTGTTGCGAAGAAGATGGGTCTCATCCCGGCGCTGAAGAACGCCCTGGGCCTCATGGCACAGAACCGCCGCCTCTTTGTGCTGCCGCAGCTCGTCGTTCAGCTGCGCGAGATGATTGCCGAGGAAAAGGGCGAAGTGACCGCCGAAGTCACCTCCGCCACTGCGCTGAGCGACAAGCAGTCCGCCAAGCTGGCAGAGACGCTCAAAGCCAGCGTCGGCAAGGATGTGAAGATCAAAACGACCGTAGATGAAAGCCTCATCGGCGGTCTCGTAGTCAAGGTGGGCTCGAAGATGATCGACACCTCGATCCGCTCGAAGCTCAATTCCCTCCAGAATGCAATGAAAGAGGTCGGATAAATGGGTATCCAAGCAGCCGAGATTTCTGCGATCCTAAAGGAGCAGATCCAAAACTTCGGTAAGGAGGCCGAAGTCGCCGAGGTGGGCCGCGTGCTCTCTGTCGGTGACGGGATTGCCCGCGTTCACGGCCTCGATTCGGTCAAGGCCGGTGAAATGGTCGAATTCCCGGGCGGCATCATGGGGATGGCGCTCAACCTGGAAAGCGACAATGTCGGCGTCGTGATCTTCGGCTCCGACCGCGACATCAAGGAAGGCGATGTCGTCAAGCGCACCAACTCCATCGTGGACGTGCCCGCCGGCCCCGAGCTGCTCGGCCGCGTTGTCGACGGCCTCGGCAATCCGCTGGATGGTAAAGGCCCGATCAAAGCCACCGAGCGCCGCGTCGCAGACGTGAAAGCGCCGGGCATCATCCCGCGTAAATCGGTGCACGAGCCCATGGCGACCGGCCTCAAGGCCGTCGACGCCATGATCCCGATCGGCCGTGGCCAGCGGGAGCTGATCATCGGCGACCGTCAGACCGGCAAGACCGCGATCGCGCTCGACTCGATCCTGAACCAGAAATCCTACAACGACGCCGCCGGCGACGACGAGAGCAAGAAGCTCTACTGCGTCTATGTCGCCATCGGCCAGAAGCGCTCCACCGTGGCGCAGCTGGTGAAGCGTCTGGAAGCCACCGGCGCCATCGACTACTCGATCGTCGTGGCCGCCACCGCGTCCGACCCGGCCCCCATGCAGTTCCTGGCGCCCTACGCCGCAACCGCAATGGCCGAATATTTCCGCGACAACGGCAAGCACGCGCTCATCATCTACGATGACCTGTCGAAACAGGCCGTGGCCTACCGCCAGATGTCGCTGCTGCTGCGCCGTCCGCCGGGGCGTGAAGCTTACCCGGGCGACGTGTTCTACCTGCACTCGCGCCTGCTGGAACGCTCGGCCAAGCTCAACGAAGATCACGGCGCAGGCTCGCTGACCGCGCTGCCGATCATCGAAACCCAGGGCGGCGACGTGTCGGCGTTTATCCCGACCAACGTGATCTCGATCACCGACGGCCAGATCTTCCTGGAAACCGAACTGTTCTTCCAGGGCATCCGTCCCGCCGTGAACACCGGTCTGTCGGTGTCGCGCGTCGGCTCCTCGGCGCAGACCAAGGCGATGTCCTCGGTGGCCGGCCCGGTGAAACTGTCGCTCGCGCAGTATCGCGAGATGGCGGCCTTCGCCCAGTTCGGCTCCGACCTCGACGCCGCAACCCAGCGTCTGCTGAACCGCGGTGCGCGCCTGACCGAGCTGATGAAGCAGCCGCAGTATTCGCCGCTGACCAACGCGGAAATCGTCTGCATCATCTTCGCCGGCACCAACGGCTACCTCGACAACGTCCCGGTGCGCGAAGTCGGCAAGTTCGAGACGGCGCTGCTCGCCTTCCTGCGCGGCCAGCGCAAGGACATTCTCGACTGGATCGAGAGCGAGGATCCGAAGATCAAGGGTGAACCCGCGGACAAGCTGAAGGCAGCGCTGGACGAATTCGCCAAGACCTACGCCTGAGCGCCCTGAAAGGACAGGATCATGCCTAGCCTCAAGGACCTCAAGAACCGGATCTCCTCGGTCAAATCGACCCGGAAGATCACCAAGGCCATGCAGATGGTGGCCGCCGCGAAACTGCGGCGGGCACAGGATGCTGCCGAACAGTCGCGGCCCTATACCGAGCGCTTCAACGAGGTGCTCGGCTCGCTGGCGGCCTCCGTCGGCGACAGCCCGACCGCGCCGAAACTGCTCTCGGGCACCGGCAAGGACGACGTGCATCTGCTCGTCGTCATGACCTCCGAACGCGGCCTCTGCGGCGGCTTCAACACGAATATCGTGAAGCTCGCCAAGACCCGTATCGCCGAGCTGAAGGCGGCCGGAAAGACGGTGAAGATTCTCACCGTCGGCAAGAAAGGCCGTGAGCAGCTCAAGCGCGAATACGCCGATCTGTTCGTCGGTCACGTCGATCTGTCCGAGGTGAAAAAGCTCGGCTACGCGGATGCGCAGGGCGTCGCCAAGGACATCCTGACCCGTTTCGACGCGGGCGAGTTCGACGTGGCGACGCTGTTCTACAGCGTGTTCCAGTCGGTGATCAGCCAGGTCCCGACCGCGCAGCAGATCATCCCGGCCAGCTACGACGCTCCCGAGGGCGAGGAGGGCGCAACCGCGCTCTACGATTACGAGCCCGACGAAGAGCGTATCCTGGCGGACCTGCTGCCCCGTGGTGTCGCAACCCAGATCTTCTCGGCTCTGCTGGAGAACGCCGCCTCGGAACAGGGCGCGCGGATGAGCGCCATGGACAACGCCACGCGCAATGCGGGCGAGATGATCGACAAGCTGACCATCGAATACAACCGTTCGCGTCAGGCGGTCATCACCAACGAACTGATCGAAATCATCTCGGGCGCCGAGGCGCTCTAAGAACCGGAGACGATAAATGGCAAACGCAAAAGGCAAAGTGACCCAGGTCATCGGCGCCGTGGTCGACGTGAAGTTCGACGACCACCTCCCCGAGATTCTGAACGCTCTGACCACCGAAAACGACGGCAAGAAACTGGTTCTTGAAGTTGCTCAGCACCTTGGTGAAAGCACCGTTCGTACCATCGCGATGGACTCGACCGAAGGTCTGGTGCGCGGTCAGGAAGTGACCGACACCGACGGCCCGATTTCCGTGCCGGTCGGCAACGCCACCCTGGGCCGCATCCTGAACGTCGTGGGCGAGCCCGTGGACGAGCAGGGCCCGGTCGAGGCGCAGGAAACCCGCGCCATCCACCAGCCCGCGCCCGAATTCGACGAGCAGGCCACCGATACCGAGATCCTGGTGACCGGCATCAAGGTGATCGACCTTCTCGCGCCCTACTCCAAAGGCGGCAAGATCGGCCTCTTCGGCGGCGCCGGCGTGGGCAAGACCGTTCTCATCATGGAACTGATCAACAACATCGCAAAGGTGCACTCGGGCTTCTCCGTGTTCGCCGGTGTTGGCGAGCGGACCCGTGAGGGCAACGATCTTTACCACGAGATGATCGAATCCAACGTCATCAAGCCCGACAACCTGTCGGAGAGCCAGGTGGCGCTTGTTTACGGTCAGATGAACGAGCCTCCGGGGGCCCGTGCCCGCGTCGCGCTGACCGGCCTGACGCTTGCCGAGCAGTTCCGTGACCAGTCCGGCACCGACGTTCTGTTCTTCGTCGACAACATCTTCCGCTTCACGCAGGCAGGCTCCGAGGTGTCGGCCCTTCTCGGCCGTATTCCTTCGGCTGTGGGCTACCAGCCGACGCTAGCCACCGACATGGGCGCGATGCAGGAACGCATCACCTCGACCAAGAACGGCTCGATCACCTCGATCCAGGCCGTGTACGTGCCCGCGGATGACCTTACCGACCCGGCGCCGGCCACGACCTTTGCCCACCTCGACGCGACCACGGTTCTCAACCGTGCGATCTCAGAACTCGGCATCTACCCGGCCGTGGACCCGCTGGACTCCAACAGCCGGATCCTCGACCCGCAGGTCGTCGGCGAAGAGCATTATCAGGTGGCCCGCGACGTGCAGGGGATCCTCCAGCGCTACAAGTCGCTTCAGGACATCATCGCGATCCTCGGCATGGACGAACTGTCGGAAGAGGACAAGCTGACCGTGGCCCGCGCCCGGAAGATCCAGCGTTTCCTCTCCCAGCCCTTCGACGTGGCGAAAGTGTTCACCGGCTCCGACGGGGTGCAGGTGCCGCTGGAAGACACGATCAAGTCGTTCAAGGCCGTGGTTGCCGGTGAGTACGATCACCTGCCCGAGGCTGCCTTCTACATGGTCGGCGGCATCGACGAGGTGCTTGCCAAGGCCGAGAAGCTGGCCGCGGAAGCCGCGTAAGCCATTGGGGACGGATCCCGGGCCCTTCCGGGATCCTCTCGCCGCAGACGCAGAGGCCCCGGGCCAGGCCCGGGACAGGTGATAGAGAGAAGAGGCCCAAATGGCTGAAACGATGCAATTCGATCTGGTGAGCCCCGAGCGCAGCCTGATGTCGGCGCAGGTCACCGCGGTGTCGATCCCCGGGACCGAAGGCGACATGACGGCGATGCCGAACCACGCACCGACGATCACCACGCTGCGTCCGGGGATCCTCAAGGTCGAGACCGAGAAAGGCACCGAGTCCTTCGTCGTCACCGGCGGGTTCGCCGAGATCGGGGAAAAGCTGACGATCCTGGCCGAAAAGGCCGTGCCGCATGCGGATATGGATCAGGCGACCTACGAGGCGCTGGTGAAGGAAGCCGAGGCCGCTTACAAAGAGGTCAAGGACGCCTATTTCGAGAACGAACCGGGTATTGTCGACGAGGCGGCCAAGCTGCTTCAGGACATGGTGGCCGTCGGCACCCATATCGGGCTCGACCCGATGTCGCCGAACTTCTGAGCGACCCGATACCTTTGGGAAAGGCCCCGCTTTGGCGGGGCTTTTTTGTTGCCGGGGCCTTAGAACAAGGACAGCTGCGGGTCGCCGACGCCGGCGATCTCCGCCTCATGTTGCAGCAGGAATTTCTTTACCGGCAGCCCGCCGCCAAAGCCCGTGAGCGCGCCGGAGCTGCCGATCACCCGGTGACAAGGCAGGATGACGGGCAACGGGTTGTTGCCATTGGCAGCACCGACCGCGCGGCTGGCACTGGGCGTTTCGAGTTGCCGCGCGAGGGCGCCGTAGCTGGTGGTTTCGCCATAGGGGATCGTCGCGAGCAGGCGCCAGACACGGTTCTGAAACGCTGTCCCCGAGAGCGTCAGCGGCAGATCGAACTGCCGTAGCGTGCCGGCGAAATAGGCGTCGAGCTGCCGGCGGACCTCGGCAAAAGGCGCTTCGGAAAACGCCCATTCGGGGCGCGGGCCAAAGGCCTTGTGCCCCTCGGGAAAGCTCAGGAAATGCAGCGAGTCGTGATCCCCGGCGAGCAGCAGCGGCCCGACCGGGCTGTCGGTATGGCAATAGTAGAGCGCGCTCATGGGACTGCCTTGCGCAGTGCCGAAGGCGGGCGCCCGTAAAGTGCCGAGACCGAAGCGTTGAAGCGCCGCAGGCTGCCGAACCCGGCTTCGCGGGCGATCTCTGCCATCGGCAGGGAGGTGTCGTTCAGCAGCCGTTTCGCCCGCTGGAGGCGTAGCGTCTGCGCGACCTGCACGGGCGAGGCGCCGAGCTGCTCGGCGAAGAGCCGCGACAGATGCCGCGCGCCGATCCCCAGCCGCGCGGCCAGCGCCTCGACCCCGCTGCGATCCAGCGCGCCCTCCTCGATCAGCCGCAGCGCGCGCTCGACCGTGGTGCGGGTGCCGTTCCAGGCGGCGCAAAAGGGCGCGGTTTCCGGACGGCAGCGCAGGCAGGGGCGGTAGCCGGCGCGCTCTGCGGCGGCGGCGCTGGGGTAGAAGGAGACGTTCCTGGTCAGCGGCGGTTTCACCGGGCAGACCGGGCGGCAATAGATCCGCGTCGTCTTCACCGCGGTGAAGAACACCCCGTCATAGGCGGGGTCGCGGCGGAGCCGGGCAGCGTTGCATGTGTCGAAATCCAGCATGCGCCAAGACTACCGCGCCGGAGGGCACGAGGCGAGCCTGCTTAGAGTATGAGGTCCGAAAATGGCGAGTCCGGGTTCAGCCCTTCTGGCCGATGCGGCTTTCGCTGCCGTCGCGCAGCCGGGCGATATTGCTGCGGTGGCGCCAGAAGATCAGCAGCGTGAGCGCCAGTGTCAGTGCCGTCAGGTCGTAGTCGCGCAGCATCACCATCCAGGCGGTGGACATCAGCGCCGCCACCAGCGCGCCGACGCTGGAGATCCGCGACAGCGCCGCCGCCGCCAGCCAGGTGGCGCAGCTCATCAGCCCCACCGGCCAGCTCAGCGCCAGTATCAGGCCGAGGAAGGTCGCCACGCCCTTGCCGCCGCGAAAGCGCAGCCAGACCGGGTAGCAATGGCCGAGAAACGCCATCAGCCCGGCGAGCTGTGCGGCATCTTCGCCTGCCAGCCAGCGCGCCAGCAGCACCGCCACCGCGCCCTTGCCGCCATCGAGGAGC
Organism: Salipiger abyssi; assembly: GCF_017311415.1. GTDB lineage: Bacteria > Pseudomonadota > Alphaproteobacteria > Rhodobacterales > Rhodobacteraceae > Salipiger > Salipiger abyssi_A. The sequence goes on from NZ_JAEKIS010000025.1 coordinate 20,110, forward strand.
AGCGTGCCCGCCGCCGCCGCCTTGTTGCCCGTGCGCAGCACATTGGTGGCGCCGATATTGCCCGAGCCGATACTGCGCAGATCGCCGAGCCCCATCAGTTTGCTCAGCAGCATGCCGAAGGGGATCGAGCCCAGCAGGTAGCCGATCACGGCCCAGAGGGCGAGCCCGGCGGGGAGGGTGGTGATTTCGGGAAGCATCAGGCGCTCCGGTAGACTGCGGTTCCGGCGACAAAGGTCGCGATCACCTTACCCTGAAGCCGTGCGCCGTCGAAGGGGGTATTCTTGGATTTCGACTGAAGCTTGAAGCGGTCGAGGATAAAGGGCTTGTCGGCATCGAAGAGCAGCAGGTCGGCGGGGGCGCCCTTGGCCAGCCGTCCGCAGTCGAGCCCCAGCCGTTTCGCCGGGTTCAGCGACAGCGCGCGGAACAGCGTCGGCAGGTCGAGCTCGCCGGAATGGTAGAGCCGCAGCAGCACCGGCAGCATGGTCTCCAGCCCCACCGCGCCCGAGGCGGCCTCCTCAAAGGGCAGGCGCTTGGATTCCTCGTCCTGCGGGGTGTGGAAACTGCCGATGATGTCGATCAGGCCCGTGCGCACCGCCTCCAGTACCGCCTGCCGGTCGTCCTCGGAACGCAGCGGCGGCTTGACCTTGAAGAAGGTGCGGTAATCGGCGAGGTCCATCTCGTTCAGGGTGAGATGGTGCATCGAGGTGCCGGCGGTCACGTCGAACCCGTTCGCCTTGGCGCGTTCCAGCGCGGGCAGGGCGCGGGCGGTGGTGATCTGGTCGGCGTGGTAGCGCACGCCGGTCATCTCGACGAGCGCGATATCGCGGTCGAGCCCCATGCGCTCGGCCATGGGCGAAACCGAGGGCAAACCGCGCAGCGAGGCGAACTTGCCGGAGGTCGCGGCGCCGCCCTTCGACAGGCCCGGCTCCTGCGGATGGGCCATGATCAGTGCGCCGAGCGAGCGGGCATAGGTCATGGCGCGCGACAGCACCTTGGTGTCGGTCACCACGCGGTCGCAATCGGTGAAGGCCACGGCGCCGGCGTCGAGCAGAAAGCCCAGCTCGGTCATCTCGCGGCCCTCGCGCCCCTTGGTGAGCGCGGCCATGGGCAGCACGTTCACCGGCGAGTCGTCCTCGGCGCGGTCGCGGATGAAGGTCAGCACTTCCGGTGTGTCGATGGCGGGCGTGGTGTCGGGGCGGGTGACCATGGTGGTGACGCCACCCGCCGCCGCCGCGAGCCCGGCGGTCTTGTAGCTTTCCTTGTGCCGCTCGCCCGGCTCGCCGACCTTGACGCCGATATCGACAATGCCGGGGGCGAGAAAGGCGCCGCCGGCGTCGATCACCTCGGCGCCGGGGACCTCGGGCGCGGGGGTGTCGAAGCGCTCGGCGATGCGCCCGCCATCGAGCAGCAGGGCGCCGTCGGAGATGCTGCCGGCGTCGGGGTCGATCAGGCGGGCATGGGTGATGAGCGTTGCGGTCATGGGCGTGGCGGTCCCTGTCGAAGATCTCGGTCGGCGGCGCGGGTCGTCCCTGCGGGGCTGGAGTATTTGAAGAAAGATGAAAGGGGAAGGGTCATTCTCGGGCCGGGCGGGCCGCGTCGATCCTGGCGATGGTGGCCTGCGGGTCGGCCTGGAACTTGATGAGATGCTTGTCGCCGCCCTTTGTGATGAGCTGCACGGCGGAGCCGATCTTGCGCAGCTTTGCCAGATCGGTGAGCGCCACGTAGCGCATCGCCGGGCCCTTGAGCCCCTCTGTGGTCAGCTCCCAGACATGGCCGAGCTCTTCATCCATGAGATACCAGCCGCGCAGCGTCACGGCGGCAAGCCCGCCCACGGCGCCTGTCCAGACATGCGGCGTGCCGGTGAGCCAGAGCACGATCATCGCCCCGGGCATGGCGAGCAGCGCCAGGGTGATGTGGCTCTGGATATAGGTGGCGCGGTCGGGGGCGAAGACCGTGGCGGTCGTCATGACATGCCCCGCGAGAGTGCCGCCAGCACCAGCAGGACCAGCACTGCGAGCCCGATCAGCGCCAGCATCAGCCGGCGCCGCCCGGGCGTGGCCCGCGCCGGCGCGCCGGACAGCGTGCCGGCGGCGGATTTGCTGCGCAGCGCCGGGCCGCGCGGTTTGGCGGTCTCTTCTTGAAAGCTCGCGACCCAGCGCAGCGGGCTGGCGACGCTCAGCTCCTGGCTGACATGGTCGAAGGCCTGGCTCGGCAGGATCACCACATGGCCGCGCAGCGCGTCGATGCGCGGTGCCATCTGGCGGAAATCCTCGCCCGAGAGCTGATAGGCCTCGCCGAGATAGGCCGAGAGCGACATGTTGCCGAGATCGCGGATCGCCACCACATCGACAAAGGCCGGGCGCAGGCGGCTGGCGCCGAGCGCGTATTGCAGAGGGTATTCGCCGGTGCCGGCCTGGGTGGTGAAGCGCTCCACGGCTTCGGGCGGCAGATCGAGGTGGAAGAGCCGCACCACGCCGCTTTCCGAGCCGTTGATCTGCATCGCCGTCATGCCGAGAGCTCCGTCGGCCGGGCGCGCAGGTTGCGGGCGAGCAGATCCATCGCCGCCATGCGCACCGCCACCCCCATCTCGACCTGCTCCTGGATCACCGAGCGGTTGATGTCGTCGGCCAGCGTGCCGTCGATCTCGACACCCCGGTTCATCGGGCCGGGATGCATGACGATGGCGTCGGGCTTGGCGACGGAGAGCTTTTCGGCGTCGAGCCCCCAGCGGTGGTAATATTCCCGCTCGGAGGGGATGAAGCCGCCATCCATGCGCTCCTTCTGGAGGCGCAGCATCATCACCACATCGGCATCGGCGAGCCCTTCGCGCATGTCGTCGTAGATCTCGACACCGAAGGCATCCATGCCCGGGGGCATCAGCGTGGCGGGGCCGACGAGGCGGATGCGGTTTTCCATCTTGTGCAGCAGCAGGATGTTGGAGCGCGCCACACGGGAATGGGCGATGTCGCCGCAGATCGCGATATTGAGCCGGTGCAGCCGTCCCTTGGCACGGCGGATGGTGAGCGCGTCGAGCAGCGCCTGGGTCGGGTGCTCGTGGCGCCCGTCGCCGGCATTGATCACCGCGCAATTCACTTTCTGCGCCAACAGGTCGACGGCGCCGGAATGCGGGTGGCGCACCACCAGCAGATCCGGATGCATGGCGTTCAGCGTCAGCGCCGTGTCGATCAGCGTCTCGCCCTTTTTGATCGAGCTGGCCTGCATCGCCATGTTCATCACATCGGCGCCGAGCCGCTTGCCGGCGATCTCGAAGCTCGACTGGGTGCGGGTCGAGTTCTCGAAGAACATATTGATCTGGGTGAGGCCCGAGAGCACGCTGGAATGCTTTTCGCGGCTGCGCGACAGCGTCACATACTGGTCGGCGAGGTCGAGCAGCGTGGTGATCTCGTCGGGGCGCAGAGGCTCGATGCCGAGCAGGTGGCGCTGATCGAAACGCATGTGAGGCTCCCTGGAAAACTGCGCCGGTTATAGGGAGAGCGATGCCCCCGGGCAAGGCCCGGACGACCTGGTGCTTTCGGTCGGCAAAGGGCAGCTTGCATCCATATGTTGTGGCATCCACATGAAGATACCGCATTTGTTGTGGATAGCTTCTGCGTTTCTATTGACGCTATTGCGCGTCTGGTTTTGTTTGGAAATCGTGTAAGGCATGAGGAAAAAATGAGATTTCGTGGTTTCGGGGTTTGCGCCCTTCTGGTTGGGGCGGTTCTTGTGTCGGCATGCGCACAACGTCCTGCACGCGTAACGGCAAGCTATGTTCCCAGCATCGTGTATCGCGGCGCCAGTTGTAACGAGCTTGCGCGCGAGCGTCAGGTCTTGGCCCGGCATGTGCAGGAGGTCGCCTATCGGCAGAGTTCTGCGGCCGATACGGATCTGGTCATCGTGACCAGCGGGCTGGTGATCTGAGGTGTGCTGCTCGCGACGCTGCCGCTGACCGAGGACCAGTCGGCGCAGCTATCCAGCGCGCGCGGGCATTACGACGCGCTGGTCAGGGCACAGGCCGAGCAGGGCTGTGGCGGTGCGGCGGGTTATGGGGATGGCGGTGCGTCCTCTGCCGCTGTCGGCAACTGGAAGCGCTACGCCCCGGCCAACAGTGGCTGGAAACACAATCCCGGAGATTTCCCGCCGATGTAAGGTGTCCGTACCGCAGAATGCGGTGGAGCCGGCCCGGTCCCAGGCGTAAGCTTGGCCATCATGGATTCGGGAATGGATTGGCACTGGGCGCGCGCGGCGCTGGACTGGCAGCTTGAGCTGGGCGCCGACGAGGCGATCGGCGAGCGCCCGGTGGACCGTTTTGCCGCCGAGGCGGAGGCGCAGGCGGCGCGGGCCGCCGATCTGCCGGCGACCCCGGCGCGCGCAGCACCGCCGCCCGTGGCGCAGGAGACCGGCCCGGACCCGGTCGTCATCGCCCGCAAGGCGGCAGAGGCCGCCAGCTCACTCGACGAGCTGCGCCACGCCATGGAGGCCTTCGACCATTGCGAGCTGAAGCGCGGCGCGCGGCAGCTGGTGTTTTCCGACGGTGCGGCGCGCGGGCGGGTGATGATCGTCGGCGAGGCGCCGGGCCGCGACGAGGACCGGCAGGGCAAGCCCTTTGTCGGGCGCGCCGGGCAGTTGCTCGACCGGATGCTCGGCGCCGTGGGCCTGTCGCGGCAGGATAGCGTCTATATCACCAATGTGCTGCCCTGGCGGCCACCGCAGAACCGCGATCCCAAGCCCGACGAGATCGCGATGATGAAGCCTTTCCTGTCGCGCCATATCGCGCTGGTCGATCCGGATCTGCTGGTGATCATGGGCAATATCTCCTGTGACGCGCTGCTGGGCCGGCGCGGCATCACCCGGCTGCGCGGCAACTGGGCGGAGGCCGAGGGGCGTCCGGCGCTGCCGATGTTCCACCCGGCCTATCTGCTGCGCCAGCCGCGCATGAAGCGTGAGGCCTGGGCGGATATGCTGGAGCTATCGGCGAAGCTGAGGGCCATCGGCTGACGCACGCTGCCCGCGACCACGCGCCTCTGGCCTTTGCTGCCGGTATCGCAGAGGATCGGAACGCGCGGCACGTTGAGCAACCGTGCCTGCCCGTGACCGACCCATCCCCGTGAGAGGCCCATGTCCCGTATCGACGACAGCAAGGAATTCATCCCCGTCCGCATCGCCGTTCTGACGGTGAGCGACAGCCGCACGCTCGCCGATGACCGCTCCGGCGATACGCTGGTGCAGCGGCTGACCGACGCCGGCCACACCCTTGCCGCCCGCGCCATCACCACTGACGACCGGGCGCTGATCGCCTCACAATTGCGTGACTGGATCGCCGACAAAGAGATCGACGTCATTCTGTCGACGGGGGGCACCGGGCTCACCGGCCGCGACGTCACGGTGGAAGCACATCGCGATGTCTATGAAAAGGAGATCGAGGCCTTCGCCACGGTCTTCACCCTGATTTCCATGAAGAAAATCGGCGCGAGCGCGGTTCAGAGCCGCGCCACGGGCGGGGTTGCGGGCGGCACCTATCTGTTTGCGCTGCCCGGCAGCACCGGCGCCTGCAAGGATGCCTGGGATGAAATTCTGTGCTTCCAGCTCGATTATCGCCATGGGCCCTGCAATTTTGTCGAAATTTTTCCGCGTCTCGACGAACACAAGCGGCGGAAATAGCGCCGGCCTGCGTATCATGCCGGTGGAGTTCAGGCTTCGCGGACACATATGCTAAACTGAATTGGGTGCCACCCAGTCTTTCGGGAAGTTAGGTATGCGCTTTCTCCGTCAGAGCCTTATGGGGCTCTTTTTGCTTTCCCTGACTTTGGGACTGCTGGTCTATGCCGGCACGCTGGTGCGTGACGCGGTGCAGGCGCGTCTGAACGACACGCCGCGCATGCCCGAGGCGCGTGAACGGGTGTTTGCCGTCAATGTCACGCCCGCCGCTTTCGAGACGGTGACCCCGGTGCTGACCGCTTTCGGCGAGGTGCAGAGCAGCCGCACGCTTGAGCTGCGCAGCGCCGTCGAGGGCACGCTGGTGGATCTGGCGCCGGACTTTGTCGAGGGCGGGCGGGTGAGCGCGGGCCAGCTTCTGGCGCGGATCGACCCGGCGGATATGCAATCGGAATTCGACCGCGCCGAAAGCGCGCTGCTCGATGCCGAGGCGGAGCTGCGCGAGGCGCGCCGCGCCGTGGGGCTGGAAGAGGATGCGCTGGGCGCCGCCGAGGACCAGGCGGCGCTGCGCCAGCGCGCCTTCGAGCGGCAGCAGAACCTCGCGGACCGCAATGTCGGCACCGCCGCCGCCGTCGAAGAGGCAGAGCTTGCCGCCTCTTCGGCGCGGCAGGCGGTGGTCACGCGGCGCCAGTCCGTGGCGCAGGCGGAGGCGCGGGTGGATCAGGCCGAGACCAGCCTCGCCCGGGCGCGCATCGCGCGGGCCGAGGCGCAGCGCCGGCTCGACGAGACCGAGATCCGTGCCGAATTCACCGCGCAGCTCAGCGATGTGAGCGTGGTGGCCGGGCGCCGGGTGTCGTCGAACGAACAGCTTGCGGTTCTGGTGGATCCGGATGCGCTCGAGGTGGCCTTTCGCGTCTCGACCCAGCAATACGCACGGCTGCTGGACGAGCAGGGCCGGCTGCGCGCCGCGCCGGTGCAGGCCAGTCTCGATCTTTACGGCACCAACCTGACCGCCACCGGCACGCTCTCGCGCGAGGGGGCGTCGGTGGGCGAGGGCCAGACCGGCCGCCAGCTCTATGCAAGGCTCGACCGCGCACCGGGGTTCAAACCGGGCGATTTCGTCACTGTCGAGATCACCGAGGCGCCGCTTGAGCGGGTGGTGCGTCTGCCTGCCACGGCGCTCGATGCCGCTGGCGCGGTGCTGGTGGTCGATGCCGAGGACCGGCTTGAGAGCATTCCGGTCACGCTGCTGCGCCGGCAGGGCGACGACGTTCTGGTGCGCGGCGACGCGCTGGAGGGGCGCGAGGTGGTGATGGAGCGCACGCCGCTGCTGGGCGCGGGCATCAAGGTGCGTCCGCTGCGGCAGGGCGCCGCCGCCCCCGCCGCGCTGCCCGATCTGGTCGAGCTGACCGAGGATCACCGCGCCCGTCTCGTGGCGATGGTCGAGGGCAACAGCCGCATGCCCGACGATGCCAAGGAGCGCATCCTCGCGCAGCTCTCGCAGGAGCGGGTGCCGGCGCAGGTCATCCAGCGTATCGAAGCCCGGATGGGGGGCTGATCCATGCGGCAGATCCCCGGCCAGGCCAGCGGCATCCTGAGTTACTTCACCCGCCACCGGACCGTCGCCAATCTGCTGCTGGTGATGCTTCTGGCCTCCGGCCTGCTGGCCGCGCCGAACATGCGCGCGCAGTTCTTTCCCGATGTCGTCGATGACGACGTGACCGTCTCGGTGCGCTGGGACGGCGCCGGCCCGGGCGACGTGGATTCCGGCATCGTGCAGGTGATGGAGCCGACGCTTCTGGCGGTCGAGGGGGTGATGAACACCGAAAGCCGCTCGACCGAGGGCAGCGCCCGTATCGAGCTCGAATTCGAGCCGGGCTATGACATGATGAAGGCGGTCGACGATGTCGAGGCGGCGGTGGATTCGATCACCACTTTGCCCGAGGACGCCGACGATCCGACGATCCGCAGCGGCGGCTGGCGCGACCGGGTCACCGATGTGGTGATCACCGGGCCGGTGGCGCCGGATCAGCTCGGGCGGTTTGCCGACGAGTTCATCGTCCGGCTCTTTGCCGAGGGCGTCACCCGCACCACGATCCGAGGTCTGGCGGCGCCGCAGGTCATCGTCGAGGTGCCTTCGCGCAATCTCATCGCCCATGACGTGACCATGCAGGAGATCTCCGAGGCCATCGCCGGCGAGGTCGATGCCAACCCGGCGGGCGATGTCAGCGGCGGCAGCGCGCGCGTGCGCACCGGGGTGGAAAAGCGCAGCGCCGAGGATATCTCCGCCATCGTGCTGCGTTCCGAGCAGGACGGCACCAAGCTCACCATCGGCGATGTCGCGCTTGTGCGGCTCGAAGGGATCGACCGAGAGCGGAGCTATTTCGTCGGCGACGATCCGGCGATTTCGATCCGGGTCGACCGCTCGGCCCAGGGCGACGCCATCGAGATCCAGCACCAGGTCGAGGATGTGGCGCGGGAGTTCCAGGCCTCGCTGCCCGAGGGCACGCGGGTGGACCTGATCCGCACCCGGGCCGAGGCGATCACCGGGCGGCTGAACATCCTTCTGGACAACGGCGCCACCGGGCTGCTGCTGGTCGTGGTGCTGCTGTTCCTCTTCCTCAATGCGCGCACGGCGCTCTGGGTGGCGGCGGGTATCCCGACCTCCATGCTGGCGGCGCTGGCGCTGATGTATGCCTCCGGGCTGACGATCAACATGATCTCGCTTTTCGCGCTGATCATCACGCTGGGCATCGTGGTCGACGACGCCATCGTGGTGGGCGAACACGCCGATCACATGTCGCGCCACGGGCTGGGGCCGGTGGAGGCGGCGGAGACGGCGGCCAAGCGCATGGCGCTGCCGGTGTTCTCCTCGACCCTGACAACGGTGATCGCGTTTTTCGGCCTTACCGTGATTGGCGGGCGCTTCGGCGACATGATCGCCGACATTCCCTTCACCGTGATCGCGGTGCTGATGGCCTCGCTGGTCGAGTGTTTCCTGATCCTGCCCAACCACATGTCGCATGCGATTGCCGCCTCGTCCAAGCAGCACTGGTACGACATGCCCTCGCGTCTGGTGAACCGCGGTTTCCGCTGGATCCGCGAGCGGCTGTTCCGGCCCTTCATGGCCGGGGTCATCACCGCGCGCTACGTGGTTCTGGCCGGCGCGGTGCTGGCGCTGGCCAGCCAGGTCTCGCTGCTGATCAATGGCGATGTGCAATGGCGCTTTTTTAACTCGCCCGAACAGCCCTCGGTCACCGGCAACTTCGCCATGGCGCCCGGTGCCGGACGCGAGGACACGCTGGCGCAGATGCGGCTCTTGCAGCAGACCACCGAGCAGCTCGGCGCGGAATATGAAGAGCGCTATGGCCGCAACCCGGTGGATTACGTCATCGCCGAGGTCGGCGGCAATGCCGGGTACGGGCTCGCCGGCGCCGATAGCAAGGATCCGGACCAGCTCGGCGGCATCTCCATCGAACTGATCGACGCCGACCTGCGCCCCTATTCCAGCTTTGCCTTTGTTGGCGAGTTGCAGGAACGGGTGGAGCGTCATCCGCTGGTCGAGACCATCAGCTTTCGCGGATGGCGGTCCGGCCCGGGCGGCGACGCGCTCGACGTGCAGTTCTACGGCGCCAGCTCGGAGACGCTGAAGGGCGCGGCGGAGGATCTCAAGACCGCCGTGCTGCGCTTCCCCGAGGTCTCGGCGGTCGAGGACAACCTCTCCTATGACAAGGAAGAGCTGGTGCTGGAGCTGACGCCGCAGGGCAAGGCGCTGGGCTTTACCATCGACGCGCTGGGCCGGGTGCTGCGCAACCGGCTGGGCGGGATCGAGGCGGCGACCTATCCCGACGGGCCGCGCAGCGCCGAGATCCGGGTCGAGCTGCCGGAGAGCGAGCTGACGGCGGATTTCATGGAGCGGATGCAGATGCGCACGCCCGACGGTGCCTATGTGCCGCTCGCCGATATCGTCAGCGTGTCGCGGCAGACCGGCTTTTCCACGGTGCGGCGCGAAAACGGGCTGCGGCTGATCTCGGTCACCGGCGACATTTCCGAGGACGATGCGGAACGCGCCACCGAGATCATGCAGGCGCTGGAGCAGGAGATCCTGCCGACCATCGCTGCCGAGCGGCAGGTGGAATGGCGGATGTCGGGGCTTTCCGAGCAGGAAGACCGCTTTCTCGGCGAGGCGCGCAGCGGGCTGACGCTGGTGCTGCTGGGGATCTATCTGGTGCTGGCCTGGGTCTTTGCCAGCTGGACGCGGCCGCTGGTGGTGATGTCGATCATCCCCTTCGGCCTGGTGGGCACGATCTACGGCCATGCGCTCTGGGAGGTGCCGCTGTCGATGTTCACCGTGGTGGGGCTGCTGGGGATGACCGGGATCATCATCAACGATTCCATCGTGCTGGTGACGCAGATCGACGAATACGCGCCCGACCGGGGCATCTTCCGGGCAATCATCGACGGCACTGCCGACCGTCTGCGCCCGGTCTTCCTGACCACGGCGACCACGGTGCTGGGGCTGGCCCCGCTGCTCTATGAGCGCTCCTCGGACGCGCAGTTCCTAAAGCCGACGGTGATCACGCTGGTCTACGGGCTGGGCTTCGGCATGGTGCTGGTGCTGATCGTGGTGCCGGCGCTGATCGCGGTGCAGCACGATATCACGCGGCGGGTCGCGGCCTTCCGGCGCGGCGTGCGGTTCCGGCACGGGCGGGTGCGGGCGCTGATGCTGCTGGCGGTGGCGGCGATGCTGGGCTGGCTGGGCGTGACGATGGGCTATACGGCGGTGATCGGCGCGCTGCCGGCGCTGCTGTCGCTGCCGGTGATCGCGGCTCTGCCGCCGTTGTTTGCCGCTTTCCTGCTGTTCGTCGGGGGCATGGTGCTTGGCGTGCTGGCGATCTGGGCGGTGGCTTCGGTCATTTATGCAATGCAGCGCCGGGCGGGCGCGGCCTGAGGCGCGGGCGGTGGGTTGGAAACCCACCCTACGGGCGATGCGCTGGTTGTTCAGAGAGCTGACGGTGGGCAGATTGCCCACCCTACAAGCGCTTAGCCGTCGCAGCCGTGGATATCGACCGCGTGGCTGGCGCCCAGCACGGTGATGCGCAGGCGTGAGCGGTCGAGCATGAAGGGCTTGCCGTCCATATGCATGAGCCTTGTCTCGGTCACCAGCGTGCCGCCCTCGCGATGGGTCTTCGGCTCGGCGACCCAGAGCGCCGGCTGGCCGCTTTCGATCACGGTTTCCTCGGTGCCACCGGCGCCGGGCATGTCGATCTCGGCGCGCAGGGCGATCCCGCTTCCGGCGGGGCTCACCCGGCAGCGCACCTGTTTCACCGAGGCCTCGGATTCTGTGAAGGGGGCTGAGGCGAGGGCCGAGGCGATCATCGGGTCGGGCTGCGCGGTCGTGGACGGCAGCGTCGCGTCGATGCGCAGCGTGTGCGGCAGGCAGATCTCGTTGCAGAGCCCGAGCTGCATCTCGGTTTTAAGCCGGATATCGCCATTGCCTTGCGGGGTGATGCGCAGCGGCAGCACCAGCTCTTTCTTGTAGCCGACCGAGCGCATGCCCGATTGCCAGAACACATGCGGGGTGGGCCAGAGCACCTCCACCGACCGGGTGTTGCGCGAGCCGCGCCAGTCGAAGACCGGCGGGATGCCGGCCTCGCCGGGTGCGCGCCAGTAGGTCTTCCACCCCGGTGCCAGCGTCAGATGCAGCGCCGCCATGTGGTCGCCATCGGGCAGGCGCCAGCCCGGGCGCAGCTCGGCCTCCACGGGTTCGGCGGCGAGGGCCGGGGCGGCGCAGGCGAGAAGGGCGGCGAAAAACAGGGACAGGGCTCGGATCATGAGGAAACACATGGTCAATCCTGCATGAAATGCCAAGTCACATTGCGGCGAGAGCGCCGTGCGCCGTGTCCTCCGGGAGACGCCGCGCCTCCTCTCTTGCACCGCGTCCCGCTGGGGGCCATGTTGGAGGTCGACACCCCGATCGGAAGGTTGCCCCATGGATATCGCCTCTGGCACCACGGACCTCACCGGACACATGCTGATCGCGATGCCGGGCATGGGCGATCCGCGATTCGAACAAGCGGTGGTCTTCCTGTGCGCGCATTCCGACGAGGGCGCCATGGGGCTGATCGTCAACAAGCCCTCGGGCGACGTGACCATGGCCGGGCTTCTGGAACAGCTCTCGATCACCCCGGTGCCGGGGCTCGACCGGCGGCAGGTGCATTTCGGCGGACCGGTGGAGATGGGGCGCGGATTCGTTCTGCACTCGCCCGATTACCAGTCGGGGCTGACCACCTTGCAGGTGGATGGAGAGTTCCACATGACCGGCACGCTGGATGTGCTGGAAACCATCGCGCGCGGCGATGGCCCGGCGCGCTGGATGGCGATGCTGGGCTATGCCGGCTGGGGGCCGGGGCAGCTCGAGGAGGAACTGGCGCAGAACGGCTGGCTGGTCTGCGACGCCTCGCCGGAGCTGGTCTTCGACATCGCCGATGCCTCGAAATGGGAGGCGGCGCTGAACTCGCTGGGCATCCCCGCGCATCTGCTCTCGGCGGAGGGCGGAACGGCCTGAGGCGGTCGTGACGGCGGTGGGCAGATTGCCCACCCTACGGGTGACAGGGCGACCGCCCCGGACCTGATCCGGGGCCTCGGCGGTTGTCATCGTCGCGCTGTTTGGCGGTTTTGTCAGATATGCAACGGTAGCCGGGCCCGGCGGCGGCCCGTGGGGTGCCGCGCTATCCTCTGAATCCCTTGATTTATCCCGGCCAAATCCGAAGGATATCGAAGCTAGGCGCGAGGGTAACCAAAGCGGCAGCCCGCCCGAACGGGCAGCCGCTGGGCCCGGCGGCGCTACGCGCCTTGTTCCGGGCCAGGGGCGCGGGGAGCTTTTGGAGAGTGTTGTCCAATGGGGCTGATGAACGCGCCGCCCGCGCTACTCCCGCGGTGCCGCCGCGCGGTTCAGCCGGTCGTTGATCGCCACGCCCAGCCCCACATGCGGGATCGGCATGACGGCGATGGCCTCGGCGCCCGAGGCGTCCAGCCGGTGCAGGTATTCGAAGAGATTGGCCGCCGCCTCGACCAGATCGCCCGTGGGCGACAGGTTGAGATCGCAATCGCCCTCGGTCTTGCCGAAGCCCAGCCGCGCCTCGCCCGCATGCCATTCCGCCGCGTTCAGCCGCACCCGCGCCCGGGGTGCGTAATGCGAGGCGAGCTGCCCGGGCGCCGAGATCGCCTCGCGGTCGCGGCGGGCCAGCACCGGGCGGCCCAGAGCCTCCGACAGCGCCTCGGTGGTGATCCGGCCCGGGCGCAGCAGTGTCGGCTTGCCGGCAAGGCCGAGGATCGTCGATTCCAGCCCGACCTCGCAGGCACCGCCGTCCAGTACCGCCTCGATCCGCCCGTCGAGCGTGTCGAGCACATGCGCGGCGCGGGTCGGGCTGATGCGGCCCGAGCGGTTGGCCGAGGGCGCCGCAACCGGCCCGCCAAAGCCGCGCAGCAGCGCGCGCGCCGCCGGATTGGCCGGCATCCGCACCGCCAGCGTCTCGAGCCCCGCCGTCACCAGCTTCGATACCGGCGCGCCGGCGCGCAGCGGCAAAACCATGGTGAGCGGGCCGGGCCAGAAGGCCGCGGCGGCGGAATCGGCGAGATCGGTCCACTCGACCAGCGCCTTGACCGCGTCGAGATCGGCCAGATGCACGATCAGCGGGTTGAAGGAGGGCCGGCCCTTGGCCTCGTAGATCCGCGCCACGGCGCGGTCGTTGCCGGCATCGCCGCCCAGCCCGTAGACCGTTTCCGTAGGGAAGGCGACCAGCCCGCCCTGTCGCAGGATCTCTGCCGCGCGGGTGATGCCCGGCTCGTCGGCCGCAAGGCGCTCGGTTGCGATTTCGCTCATGATATTTCGTGACGCCGCGTTTCGATTGGACAGGCGCGCGGGGACCGGTAGGCTCGCGACCCGAGAATGACGCTCTTGCTAGCCGAGCGCCTGCCTGTTGCCAACCGGGATTGGACCCAGCTCATGCCTTATCGCGCCCCCGTTTCCGAAACCTGCTTTCTCCTCGACCATGTCGTGGGCTTTTCCGCCGTTCAGGCCACCGAGCGTTTCGCCGAGGCCACGAGCGACACCGTTCAGGCGGTGCTGACCGAAGCCGGAAAGATGTGCGAGGAGGTCATGGCGCCGGTACAGCGCAACGGCGATCTGCATCCGGCGGTGCTGGAAAACGGCGTGGTGCGCTGCTCGCCGGGCTATGCCGAAGCCTATCGCGCCATTGCCGAGGGCGGCTGGGTCGCGATCACCGCTGATCCGGAATACGGCGGCATGGGCCTGCCGCTGACGGTGGCTACGGCGGTGAACGAGATGATGGCGGGCGCCTGCCTCGCGCTGCAACTGAACCCGCTGCTGACCCAGGGCCAGATCGAGGCGCTGGAGCATCACGCCGACGACGATATGAAGGCGCTCTACCTGCCCAGGCTCATCTCGGGCGAATGGGCCGGCACGATGAACCTGACCGAGCCGCAGGCGGGCTCGGATGTGGGCGCGCTGAGTTCCAAAGCCACCGACAATGGCGACGGCACCTATGCGGTCACCGGGCAGAAAATCTATATCTCCTGGGGCGATAACGATTTCGTCGAGAATATCTGCCATCTGGTGCTGGCGCGCCTGCCCGACGCGCCCGCCGGCACCAAGGGGATCAGCCTCTTCATGGTGCCGAAATTCATCCCCGACGAGAACGGCAACCCGGGCGTGGCCAACAGCCTCAAGGTGGTGAGTCTCGAGCACAAGATGGGCCTGCACGGCTCGCCCACCTGCGTGATGTCCTACGAGGGTGCCACCGGCTGGATGGTGGGCGAACCGGGCGGCGGCATGAAGGCGATGTTCACGATGATGAACAATGCCCGGCTGGGCGTCGGCGGCGAGGGCGTGGGCGCGGCGGAAGGCGCCTATCAGCACGCGCTGGCCTTTGCCAATGAGCGCAAGCAGGGCAAGAACCCCTATGACACGATCATCGGCCACGCGGATGTGCGCCGCATGCTGGCGACGATGAAGGCCGAGATCTTCACCGCCCGGGCCATCGCGCTCGACTGCGCGGTTGCCATCGACATGGGCCGCGCCACCGGCGAGGCGGAGTGGCAGGCCCGCGCGGCGTTTCTGACGCCGATCGCCAAGGCCTTCGGCACCGATACCGGCTGCGAGGTCTCCTCCATGGGCGTGCAGGTGCATGGCGGCATGGGCTATGTCGAGGAATCCGGCGCCGCGCAATATTACCGCGACGTGCGGGTGACGGCGATCTACGAGGGCACCAACGGCATCCAGGCGATGGACATGGTGGGCCGCAAGCTGATGGATGGCGGCGAGGTCGCGGGCCGTCTGCTCGACGAGATCGAGGCCGAGGCGGAGGCCGCCAAGGCCGCGCTGCCGGATCTGGCCGAGGCGGTCTGGCAGGCCGCCGAGACGCTGCGCGAAACCACCGAATGGCTGGTGGCGCGCCCGATGCCCGAGCGGTTCGGCACCGCCGTGCCCTATCTGCGCGCCTTCGCGCGGGTGCTGGGCGGGCATTACCACCTGCGCGCGGCGATGGCCGACCGTGACGGTGCGCATGGCCGGCTAGCGCGATTCTACATCACCCGGCTGCTGCCCGAGCATACCGGCCTGTTGGCACATGTGCGCGCCGAGGATGCGGCGCTGATGTCGATCAGCCCCGACGATCTGGCGGCGTGATGACCGCAGGCATCCGTTACCCGCACGAGGTGCCGCCGGAGGAGGGCGCGGCACTGGAACTGGCCGAGGGCGTGCTCTGGATGCGCCTGCCGCTGCCGATGGCGCTGGATCATGTGAATGTCTATGCGCTCGACGATGGCGACGGCTGGACCATTGTCGATACCGGCTTTTCCTCGCGCCGCACCCGCGCGATCTGGGAGACGCTGTTGAGCGGCCCGCTCGGCGGCAAGCCGGTGCGCCGGGTGCTGGTCACCCATCACCACCCCGATCACATCGGGCTCGCGGGCTGGTTTCAGGAGCGCGGCGCCGAGCTGGTCACCACCCGCACCGCCTGGCTGTTCTCGCGGATGTTGCAGCTCGATACGCAGGACCGCCCGACCGAGGCGCAGCTCGCCTATTGGCGCCATTGCGGCATGGACCCGGAGATCCTGCGCCAGCGCGCCGGCGAGCGGCCCTTTAACTCGGCGGATGTGGTCTGGCCGCTGCCGCTGGGCTTCACTCGCATCCGGCAGGACGACACGATCCGCATCGGCGGGCGGGTCTGGGACGTGCATATCGGCAACGGCCACGCGCCCGAACACGCAACGCTCTGGTCGCAGGACGACAATCTGGTTCTGTCGGGCGATCAGATCCTCTCCACGATCAGCTCCAATATCGGCGTCTATGCCACCGAGCCGGAGGCCGACCCGGTGGGCGACTGGCTGGAGGCCTGTGAACGGCTGATGACGCTGGCACGGCCCGAGCACCTGGTGTTGGGCGGGCACAAGCTGCCCTTTACCGGGCTGCCCTTCCGCATGGCGCAGCTCATCGAGAATCACCATTCCGCGCTCGACCGGCTGCATGCCTATCTGACCGAACCCAAATCGGCGGGCGCCTGTTTCGCACCGCTCTTCAAGCGCAGGATCGACGGCGGCACTTACGGGCTGGCGCTGGTCGAGGCGATGGCCCATTGCCTGCACCTGTGGCACGAGGGCCGCGCGGTGCGCACCGTTGGCGAGGACGATGTCTGGCTCTGGCAGGCGATCTGAGCCGGCGCGTGCGGCGAAAGATAGCTGGATCTTGCGTCTTTTGTGCTGGTGACAGGGCGCGGGAAATCGGCTAACCAAAATGCCGACAAAAGGCATTCCAAAGGGACGGACGTCGCAGATGGCTGAACACAAGCACGGCACCATGGACATCACCGCGCAGGAGAAAACCTTCAACGGGTTCGTCAAGTTCACGATCCGCACGGTCGGCGTGATCATCTTCATCCTGCTGTTCCTCGCGGTGTTCAACACCTGACGCCTGCGCGATCCCACCGGGAGCATTTCAGATATGTTTTTTCGAGCCGCGGTATTCGCCGGTCTGGCAGCGCTTGCGCTTGCTGGATGCACCACCCCGGGCGCGAGGATTCCCAATGCCACGCCTGAAGAGATCGCGGCGGCGGCCTATCGCCACCCCGGCCCGCCGGCGATCACCCTCTATACGATGATCAACAACCGCACCGATGCCGGCGCGCATTCCAGCATGATGATCAACGCGCCGTCGCAGCGGGTGGTCTTTGACCCCGCCGGGTCGGTGCGGGCGGATTACCTGGTCGAGGCCGACGATGTGCTCTACGGCATCACGCCGCGCATCGAGGGCTTTTACGAGCGCGCCCATGCCCGCGAGACCTATCGCGTGCGCATCCAGCGCATCGAAGTGCCGCCGGAAGTCGCAGAGCGGGCGCTGCGTCTGGTGCAGGGCTATGGTTCGGTGCCGCACGCGCAATGCACCGTCGCAACCTCGGGCGTGCTGTCGCAGCTGCCGGGCTTCGAGGGGATCAGGCACACCTGGTTCCCGGTGAAACTCGCCGATCAGCTGGCAGAGATGCCCGGCGTGACCGAGCGGGTGCTGCGCGAGGACGATGCCGACGACAAGGCTCTGGCGATTGCCGCCGGGCCGGGGGATCAGCCGAACCAGTAGGCGCCGCCGGCGAGCACCAGCCCGCCGAGCAGCATCGACAGGATCACGCTCTTGATGAAATAGGCCGCCGCCAGCGTCACGCCGGCGGCGGTGAGCCGCACCGGGTCGGTCTCGCCTTCGGTTGCGTTGGGCCAGACGACCAGCGGCATGACCAGCGCCGGCAGCACCGCCACGGCGGTATAGCGCAGATGCCGGGTCAGCCATTCCGGCAGCGGCCGGTCGCCCACCAGCCCCAGAAACACGAAGCGCAGGCCGAAGCTTCCCAGCCCCAGTGCCACGATCACGATCCAAAGCTCGGTTCTGTCGATCATTTTGCACCCACCCTGCGTTCCACTTCGGCCCCTGCCGCCATGCCCAGGCCCGCCGCGACCAGCAGGCCGAGATTGAAGGGCAGGAAGGCGAATGTCAGTGCCGCCACCGAGGCGACCAGCGCCGCCGTGCGATGCGCGCCGGTGCGCAGCGCCGGGCCGATCATCGCGATAAAGGCCAGCGGCATGGCGAAATCCAGCCCCCATTCCGTCGGGATCGCCGAGCCCACCAGCGCGCCGACCACCGTGAAGGCATACCAGAACGGGCAGAGCGGCATGGTGGCGCCGAGGAAATAGGCGAATTTCTCGGCCAGCGAGAGGTCGCGCTCGGTCTCGAACTTGACCACTGACAGGGCGTAGTTCTGATCCACCAGGAAATAGGCGCAGACCGCGCGTTTCCAGAGCGGCAGCTTGCCCAGGGCCGGCGTCAGCGAGGCGGAATACATCGCCATGCGCAGATTGACCGCCAGCGCCGAGGCCAGCACCACCACCAGCGGCACGTTTTCCTGCAAGAGCTGGAGCGCGGTGAACTGCGACGCCCCGGCGATCACCGCGATGGAAAAGGCCAGCGCCTCGCCGGCATTCAGCCCGGCATCCGACGAGACAACTCCGAACAGCGTGGCAAAGGGCAGGATGACAAGCAGGAAGGGCAGCCCCTCGCGGACGCCGGTCCAAAAGCTTGACTTCACGCCGGGGCCGGCCATGGTGCATCTCCGAATTCAGGGTGTGGTCAAGCCGTACCGAAGCGCCGGGAGAGATGCAATTGCCACAACTGTGTGTGTACGCACGAAAGAGTCTCTTGCCGTGAAGCAGCCTTTCGGAGTGATCCTCGCCGGCGGGCTGGCGACGCGGATGGGCGGCGGCGACAAGGCGTCGCTCATGCTGGGCGGGCAGAGCCTGCTGTCCCATGCGGTCGAGCGTCTGGAACCGCAGGTGGCGGGGCTGGCGCTCAACGCCAATGGCGATCCGGCGCGTTTCGCGGCGACGGGCCTGCGGGTGCTGTCCGACCCGCTGTCCGGCCATCCTGGGCCGCTGGCGGGCATCCTTGCCGGGCTCGACTGGGCGGCGGCTGAGGGCGGCGACACGGTGGTGAGCGTGGCCTGCGACACGCCGTTCTTTCCCTGCGATCTGGTGCCGCAGCTTCTGCTCGCCGCCGAGGGAATGGGGGCGCCGCTGGCGCTGGCCGCCAGCCGGGGGCGCCGGCATCCGGTCTTCGGGCTCTGGCCGGTATCGCTGCGCGGCGCGCTGCGCGCCGCGCTGGAGCGGGGCGAGCGCAAGGTGGCCGCGTTTGCCGAGGCCCATGGCGGGCGCGAGGCGGCGTTTCCGGCGCCCGGGCTCGATCCGTTCTTCAACATCAACACGCCCGCCGATCTGGCGGAGGCCGAGGCGGTGCTGGCATGAAGGTCTTTGGCGTCACCGGCTGGAAGAATGCCGGCAAGACCACGCTGGTCGAGCGTCTGATCGCCGAGTTCCGCACCCGTGGTTTGCGGGTCAGCACGCTGAAACACGCCCATCACGGCTTTGACATCGACCATGAGGGCAAGGACAGCTACCGCCACCGCGCGGCGGGAGCGGGCGAGGTGATCGTTGCCTCCGGGCGCCGTGTGGCGCAGCTCACCGAGCTTGACGAGGAGATGCCGCTGGCGGCGCTGCTGGCGCGGCTGGGGCCCTGCGATATCGTGTTGATCGAGGGCTGGAAGCGGGACGACCACCCCAAGATCGAGGTGCATCGCGCGGGGGCGGGTGGGGCGCTGATCGCCGAAGGGGATCCGACGATACGGGCGGTGGCGAGCGATTATGCGGTGACTGTAGATCGTCCGGTGCTCGATCTGGAAGATGTGGTTGGGATCGCCGATTTCATCCTGGCGGAGGTTTGAGGGGCGTGGTGGGTTGAAAACCCACCCTACCGTGCCTCGCATTGGTAAGCCGAGCCATCGCCGGCCCGTGGGTTGGCGACCTCAGCTCTGAACCTCTCGATTTATCCAGGCCACCTCCGAAAGACCTCGACACGTTGTGGTTACGTCACCAAATCGCCAGCCCGGGGGACGGGCCGGCGATGGCGCGGCGCCCTTCGGGCTTGTTCCGCGCCCGAGCAACGCTCAACCGTAGGGTGGGTTTTCAACCCACCACGCCCCTCACATCAATCGAAGGTCCCCGCCACGCGACCGAGCAGCATGAAGGCCCGGGCCGAGCGAGTGTTGGCCAGCTCGCTCACCTCGGAATCGCTGGCCTCGGGGGCGAAACGCGCCACCCCCTTGTCGAAGAGCCGCAGGAAGTGATGCGCCGCATCGCGGAAGATCGGATCCTGCTTCATCCGTCCGGCGGTCAGCGCCAGCGAGGAGCGGTCGCGCACGCCGCCAAGCGCGGCGATGGCGCGGCCCCGCGCCCCGTCGGCGAAGGCGCGCCAGATCTCCGGCCGCGCCATGTCCGGGCGCAGGTCGTCCATATAGATGCCGTCCTGCGACAGCAGCGTCAGCACGTCCTGCGCTGCCTGGATCAACTGCGCCGTTGGTCTGTCTTTCAGCGCGCGGCGCAGCGCAGTAAAGCCCTGCTCGTCCTCGGCGGTCTCGGGGAAATTCAGCGCGCGGATGAAATCGGCATTGGCCAGCGGCGGCTGCAACGCCTCGGCGGGCGTGCCCAGCGAGAGCGCGGGCTGATCCTCGGTCATCTCGGCGGCAGGCGCCGGCACCGGCGCCTGCGCGCTCGCGGCGGTGCGGGTCGAGGTGAAGATCGCCAGCGCCGTCTCGGTCTTGCGCTGGGCGGCGGCGATCTCGTCGAGCTTCTTGGCGATGGAGCCCGCGCCCGCGTCCTTCCGCCCGGCCTGAGCCTGCGCCAGATAGGCGTTGCGGATCGCGTCGATGGCGGTTTGCAGCCGCGCACTCTCCTCGCGCATCACCCGGCTGGCCCGGGCGGCGGTGGCCGCGACCCAGATCAGCGCCACCGGCATGAACACCACCATCAGCGTCAGGACAAAGCGCAACCCGTCGGTGCCCTCGCCGCCCCACATCAGGAAAAATCCCCCCGACAGCAGCAGCCAGCCGAGGCTGAGCGCCATCGCGGCGATTTCGATGCCGGAGAGGCCGCCTTTCGGGGACCGCTCGTAGATGCCCAGCGGGGTGGGCTGGCTGTCGTTGCTATCGGCCATCTGGCGCGACCCTTACTTGTAAGCGATGCTCAGAATCTCGTAGCTCTTTTCGCCGCCCGGGGTGCGGACTTCGACGCTGTCCCCCTCTTCCTTGCCGATCAGAGCGCGGGCGATGGGCGATTTGATGTTGAGCAGGCCCTTCTCGATATTGGCCTCGTGCTCGCCGACGATCTGCCAGGTCTTTTCCTCGTCGGTATCCTCGTCGACGACTGTGACCGTCGCGCCGAACTTCACCGCGCCGGTCAGCTTCTTGGGGTCGATGACCTCCGCCAGCCCCATCACCGACTCGATCTCCTTGATGCGGCCCTCGATGAAGCCCTGCTTTTCGCGGGCGGAGTGATACTCGGCATTTTCCTTCAGGTCGCCCAGCTCGCGCGCTTCGGCGATCGCCTGGATGATCGCAGGACGCTCTTCGCTCTTGAGCTTTTTCAATTCGGTTTCGAGCGCGGAGAACCCCGCGCGGGTCATTAGGATCTTTTCCAAGGAGAGGGCTCCTGAACGTACGGTTCGTGCATTTCAGTCTGAGTATGGCACATAACGTGTCTTCCCGCCCCCTCGTCAAGTGGGCAGGTCCGCGTCTTTAGAGGCTTTGACCCGTCGGGTAAGAGAAATCGACGCATTTCCGCCGTGCGGCGGAGCTGTCCGGCGGTGCGGGGCCGGAATCTGGTGAGAAAGACGCTTTCAAGCGGCATCCTGCCGTGTTTCGATTGACCTTTGCTGCGCTGCCGCGCTACCCCGGGCCGCAAGATTATTTCTTGAGAAGCCAGCGGAGGAGTCGGCATGGCCGAAATCGAGCGCGAGTCGATGGAATACGATGTTGTGATCGTGGGAGCGGGGCCGGCCGGGCTCTCCGCCGCGATCCGGCTGAAACAGCTTGATGCCGACCTGAACGTCGTCGTCCTGGAAAAAGGCTCGGAAGTCGGTGCGCATATTCTGTCGGGCGCTGTGCTCGACCCGTGTGGCCTGAACGCCCTCATCCCCGACTGGAAGGAAAAGGGCGCGCCGGTCACCGTGCCGGTGAAGGAAGACAAGTTCTACCTGCTGGGCGAGGCCGGCAAGGTCGGCATCCCGCACTGGCCGATGCCGCCCTTCATGTCGAACCACGGCAATTACATCGTCTCCATGGGCAATGTCTGCCGCTGGATGGCCGAGCAGGCCGAGGCGATGGGCGTCGAGATCTTCCCCGGCATGGCCTGCTCCGAGCTGGTCTATGGCGACAATGGCGAGGTCAAGGGCGTGGTCGCGGGCGAGTTCGGCAAGGAAGCCGACGGCACCCCCGGCCCGGCCTACGAGCCCGGCATGGAGCTGCACGGAAAATATGTCTTCCTCTCCGAGGGCGTGCGTGGCTCGCTCGCCAAGGAAGTGATCGCGAAATACGATCTTTCCGCCGGCAAATGCCCGCAGAAATTCGGCCTCGGCATGAAGGAGATCTGGGAGATCGACCCCGCCAAGCACCGCGAGGGCCGGGTCGAGCACACGATGGGCTGGCCGCTGGGCAAGAACGCCGGCGGCGGGGCGTTCATCTACCATATCGAGAACAACCAGGTCTATGTCGGCTTCGTGGTTCACCTGAACTACAAGAACCCGCATCTCTTCCCCTATATGGAGTTCCAGCGCTTCAAGCATCACCCGCATGTGGCGGAGCTGCTCGAAGGCGGCAAGCGCGTGGCCTATGGCGCGCGGGCGATCTCCGAGGGCGGCTACCAGTCGATGCCGAAGATGGTGGCGCCGGGCGTGGCGCTGCTGGGCTGCTCGGTGGGCATGGTCAACGTGCCGCGCATCAAGGGCAACCACAACGCCATGCTCTCGGGCAAGGCGGCGGCCGAGGCGGCCTATGAGGCGATCCAGGCGGGCCGCGGCTCGGATGAGCTGACCGCCTACGAGACCGAGGTGCGCGACGGCGCCATCGGCAAGGATCTGTGGAAGGTGCGCAACGTCAAGCCGATCTGGTCGAAATACGGCCTGATGGGCTCGCTCAGCCTCGGCGGTTTCGACATGTGGACCAACCAGCTGGGCTTTTCGCTCTTCGGCACGGTCAAGCACGGCAAATCCGACGCCGCGATGACCGAGCCCGCCGAGAACCACAAGCCGATCGACTATCCCAAGCCCGATGGCAAGATCAGCTTCGACCGCCTGACCAACGTGTCCTTCTCCTTCACCAACCACGAAGAGAGCCAGCCGGCGCATCTCAAGCTCAAGGATGCATCGGTGCCGGTCTCGGTGGATCTGGCGAAATTCGCGGGCCCGTCGCAGCGCTATTGCCCGGCGGGGGTGTACGAGTTCGTCGAGAAGGAGAACGGGCCGGAGTTCGTGATCAACTTCCAGAACTGTGTGCATTGCAAGACCTGCGACATCAAGGATCCGGCGCAGAACATCAACTGGACGGTGCCGCAGGGCGGCGACGGGCCGAACTATCCGAATATGTGAGACCGGCCTTCCGGTTTCGCGCTGCAAAGCCCCGGCCTCTGGTCCGGGGCTTTGTTTTGTGGGCGGATTGGGCCTTGCAACCGGTTACGCAGTTCCGCTAAAGGGGTCGGCGGAGAGGTGGCCGAGTGGTCGAAGGCGCACGCCTGGAAAGTGTGTAGGCGGGTAACCGTCTCGAGGGTTCGAATCCCTTCCTCTCCGCCATTTCCTCCCCATCGGAGGAAATCTCCCCTAAGATATTGAACGGTAAGGTAGTTTTCGCGGTTCGAAAGCCCTGATTGCGGGTGTATGGCAGCGGGTCGGCGAAGACCAGTTTCAGGACGGCGCGGCGATCCTCGGGTCTGGGTGTTGTGTGACAGACATTCTTTCAGTGATGCCGGAAGAAGAGGGATGACCTCGGAAGTATCCGAATGGCCCAATGAAACAAGGCGTTTCGGGCGATCTGGCAGGTGCTGAGCGCGCAGCTGGGCATGTCTTTCAGTAAACCGGAAAACGGGCCTCAAACGGCGATGCAGAGCGGTTTCAGGGTGGCGCGGATAAAGGTCGCCGTGGAGGCGCACGAGCCAATAAAACAAGGCATTTGAGGCGGGTTTCGCAGGATTTTCAGCGGCCGCGCCCAGCGTCGGAACATGCAAATGGCGTTGCATGTTGCCATGACGCGTTGCATGTTTCGAAAAACCGTTAGGCATCAGCATCTTGAGTGTGTGGCGGAGCGCCGCGCACTGCCGCCGAACATGCAACGGATTTTCGCGGAAACGCCAGCCCTAAAGCCCTGACAGGTCGCCGCTCGAAATTGGCGTATAGACCAGAGCGTCTGGCTCTAGGCTGGCGGGCACATGGATGTATCGCACGTTGTTACCAGAAGCCTCATCCCGCCAGAACCAGATTTGTTCCGGACCTCTGATGGCGGTTGGCTCCATGTCCGGTGCTCCGTATTGATCCTGCAACATCATAAGCACGCTGGCACTGTCCTTGCCTGCGAACCTGAAGATGACGCCGGAAAGCCGATCGTCGTGAAATGCGAAGCTAACGTATCCGTGCAAACCCATTGCAGCGTAAGACCCATTGATCATTACCCTTCCAAAGGGTGGCCTGCTGCCGGTTTCGTGGACGGCAGTTTAAGCTTTCATAGCTCTCTCCTCGAACGTGATAGGGCTTAGATACCCGATGGTCGAGTGCCGACGCTTTGGATTGTAGAACCGTTCG
>NZ_JAEKIS010000026.1 GCF_017311415.1 Salipiger abyssi
CGCCTGATCGGCCCAGAACCCGTCCGGATCGCTCAGCGACCGCGCATACATCTCGTCATACGCCGCAGCGTCGACATGCGCTCCGGAAACAAAATCGGAAGACGGCGGGTAGGTGTCGGACATCGGTGGGTTCCTCCTCCACGAAATTCAATGCCCAAGGGAAGCGCGGCGGGCAGGGGATGGCAATAGGCATTTGGTGCAATGTTTCAGCAACCCGCGCATAAATTTTGCACATATTGCACGGTGCCACGGAGGCGGGGCACCCCCGCGGCGCGCGCGCTATCAGATCGCCAGATATTCCGCCCGCAGGCTTTCGTTCTCCAGTACCTCGGCGGCGGTTCCATCGAACACGATGGAGCCGGTATCGAGGATGATCGCCCGGTCCGCCAGTTGCAGCGCGCGCACCGCGTTCTGCTCGACCAGGATCGTGGTCATGCCCTGCGCCTTGATATGGCGCAGCGTCTTTTCGATCTCGTCCACGATCACCGGCGCCAGCCCCTCATAGGGCTCGTCGAGCAGCAGCACCTTGATGTCGCGTGCCAGCGCCCGGGCGATAGCCAGCATCTGCTGCTCGCCGCCCGAAAGCGTCACGCCCTCCTGCCGGCGGCGTTCGCCCAGACGGGGGAAGAGTTCGTAAAGACGTTCGATCGACCAGCCCACCGGCGGCGCGATCTGCGCCAGTTGCAGGTTCTCCTCGACCGTGAGGCCGGGGATGATGCGCCGGTCCTCGGGCACCAGACCCAGCCCGTGCGCCGCCGCCTCATGCGAGGCCATCTTGTGCAGCGGCTGGTGATCGAGCCAGATCTCGCCCTTCTGCACCTGCGGCGAGCCGAGCCGCGCGATGGAGCGCAGGGTGGTGGTCTTGCCGGCGCCGTTGCGACCGAGCAGCGCGACGATCTCGCCCTCGTGCACGTTGAAGGAAATGCCCTGCACGATATAGCTCTCGCCATAATAGGAATGCATGTCCCAGACGGAGAGGAAGGCCGGCGCGGTCTCGGCCATATTGGCGTTCTTGGAAAAATCCGGTCTGACGTTCATTTCTGTGATCCTCCCGTCCCGGACCTGATCCGGGACCTCATGCGTGGAGGCCCCGGACCAGGTCCGGGGCGTGTTGCGCGGGCTCAGGCGTGTTCGCCGAGATAGGCTTCCTGCACCTTGGGGTGGCCCTTGATATTGGCGGGGATGTCCTCGACCAGCGGCGTGCCCTGGGCCAGCACGGTGATCCGGTCGGCGAGCGAGAACACCACATGCATGTCATGCTCGATGATGCACATGGTGATGTCGCGCTTTTCCTTGATCTCCTTCAGCAGGTCGATGGTGTTGTTGGTGTCGGCGCGGGCCATGCCGGCGGTGGGCTCGTCGAGCAGCAGCAGGCGCGGCTCCTGCACCAGGCACATCGCCATCTCCAGCCGCCGCTTGTCGCCGCGCGACATGGAGGCGGAATGCATGTTGCGCTTCTCCAGCATGTTCACATCCGAGAGCATCGCCTCCGCCCGTTCGCGCAACGTGGCCTCGTTCTCGACCGACTCGATGGCATGCAGGCGGAAGACCCCGTCCCGCTTGGCGAAGAGCGGGATCATCATGTTCTCCATCACCGTCAGATCGCCGAAGATCTCCGGCGTCTGGAACACCCGCGAAATCCCCATCTGGTTGATCTCGAAGGGTTTGCGCCCCAGCACCGACTGCCCGTCGAACATCACCGACCCGGTGTCTGGGATCAGCTTGCCGACCAGGCAGTTGAGCAGAGTCGACTTGCCCGCGCCGTTGGGGCCGATGATGGCGTGCACCGTGTTCTCCTGCACGGAGAGGTTCACCTCGCTCAGCGCTTTCAGCCCGCCGAAGCGCTTGTTCACGTCCTTGACGTCGAGAATGCCCATAATCGCGTCTCCTTACTCGGCGGGGGTGGTGCTGGCGGATTTGGCGTCGTCCTTGGCCGGCTTGCGGCGCAGGCGGCGGGCGATGCGCTGGCCGCCCTCCACCAGCCCGCCGGGCAGGAAGATCACGATCAGCATGAACAGCAGGCCCAGCGTCAGGTGCCAGCCCTTGCCGACGAAGGGGTGGATCAGCGCGACCACCAGATCCTCGAGCCCGTCGGGCAGGAAGGAGACCCAGCCATGCACCACCTGGTCGTTGATCTTGGAGAAGATGTTCTCGAAATACTTGATGAAGCCCGCGCCCAGCACCGGGCCGATCAGCGTGCCCGCGCCGCCGAGAATGGTCATCAGCACCACCTCGCCTGACGCCGTCCACTGCATACGCTCGGCACCCGCCAGCGGATCCATGCAGGCCAGCAGCCCGCCGGCGAGCCCGGCATACATGCCCGAGATCACGAAGGCCGCCAGCGTATAGGGGCGCGCATTGAGGCCGGTGTAGTAAAGCCGGTTCTGGTTCGACTTGATCGCGCGCAGCATCATGCCGAAGGGCGAGCGGAAGATGCGGATCGCCACGTAGAAGGAGATCAGCATGATGATCGCGGCAAGGTAGTAGCCCACGGAGAACTGGAACTCCCAGGGGCCGAGCACCAGCGTCTCGAAGCTGCGCATCTCCATCCCGAAGAGGTTGGTCACCGGGATACCGCCATCGGCGGTGGCCGAGACGCCGAGCACGCGCGGATCGTCCAGCGTGATCTGGAGCCCGGTCTCGCCATTGGTGATGGGGGTCAGCACCGAATAGGCGAGGTTGTAGCTCATCTGTGCAAAGGCCAGCGTCAGGATCGAGAAATAGATCCCCGAGCGGCGCAGGCTGACATAGCCGATCACCACCGCGAAGAGGCCCGCCACGATCATCGACAGCAGGATCGCCGGGATCACGTTCATGCTCAGCAGCTTGAACATCCAGACCGCTGCATAGGAGCCGACGCCGAGAAACGCCGCGTGGCCGAAGCTGAGATAGCCGGTGAGGCCGAACAGGATGTTGAAGCCGATCGCGAGGATCCCGAAGATCACGAAACGCTGCATCAGGTCGGGGTAGCCGGCGTTGAACTGCGCCAGCCCGCTATCGGTGGGGAAGGGGTTCAGGATGAAGGGTGCGAACAGCGCCAGCACCGCGACGATCAGGAACAGGGTGAAGTCTTTCTTGCCGAGTCCGAACACAGGCTTAGTCCTCCATCACGCCCTTGCGGCCCATGAGGCCCCGCGGGCGGGTCAGCAGAATGATGATGGCGACGAGATAGATGATGATCTGGTCGATCCCGGGCAGGATCTGCTTGATCTCGTTCATCGAGGCGAAGCTTTCGAGGATTCCCAGAAGGAAGCCGGCAGCGACGGCGCCCGGAAGCGAGCCCATGCCGCCGACCACCACAACCACGAAACTCAGCACCAGGAAATCCATGCCCATGTGGTAGTTGGGCGAGTTGATCGGCGCATACATCACGCCGGCGAGCCCGGCCACGGCGGCGGCCAGCCCGAACATGATGGTGAAGCGTCGGTCGATATTGATGCCTAGCAGGCCCACGGTCTCGCGGTCGGCCATGCCGGCGCGCACCACCATGCCGAAGGTGGTGAATTGCAGGAAGGCGAACACCCCGCCGATGATCAGCGCCGCGAAGGCGAAATAGACCAGCCGCCAATAGGGGTAGATGATGGCGTTGGGGTCAAATCCCAGCAGCACGCCGAAATCGAACGAGCCGGTGAAGGCGTCGGGCGCGGGCGTCGGGATCGGGTTGGCGCCGAAGATCTGCTTGATGATCTCCTGCAACACGATGGCCAGGCCGAAGGTCACCAGGATCTGGTCCGCATGCGGGCGGCGGTAGAAATGCTTGATCAGCCCGCGCTCCATGATCACGCCGACGGCGATCATCACCGGGATCGAGAACAGGATCGCCAGCGGCACCGACCAGTCGATGATGGCGGCACCGGTCACCTCGCCGAAGAGATCGTGCATATAGGGCACATCGACCTTCAGCGGGTTGCCGAGGAAATCGGTGCGGGTCTCGTCCACCACCTGATGCGACAGCGTCAGCAGGCGGTTCAGCGTCACCGCGCAGAAGGCGCCGATCATGAAAAGCGCACCATGGGCGAAGTTCACCACGCCCAGCGTGCCGAATATGAGGGTAAGCCCCAGCGCGATCAGCGCATAGGCCGAGCCCTTGTCGAGCCCGTTCAGGATTTGAAGGGTGATTGCGTCCATGTCCCGGCCTTCAAGGTCAAAGGGAGAGGGTGCGTTCCCGGCTCGGGGCCGGGAACGCTGGGGATACGACCTAAAAAACCAACAGGTGCGGCCGTATAAAATGCGGGGGTGTCAGGCGCCGGGGTTACAGGCGCCGAGCGAACCGCCCGCGAACATCGGATGATCCGGCGCGTATTCCACCTGGGCGCGCGGCGTGACCTCGACCACTTCGAGCAGGTCGAATTCCGAGGTGGGGTTTTCCTTCCCTTTCACCACGAGCACATCCTTGAAGCACTGGTGATCCTCGGCGCGGTAAAGCGTCGGGCCGTTGCCGAGCCCGTCGAATTCGAACCCGGCAAGGGCCTCGCCCACGGCGCAGGGATCGAAGGAGCCCGCGCGCTGAACCGCATCCGCATAGAGCAGCGTCTGCACATAGCAGGTGTGCGCGGCCTGACTCGGCGGGAAGCCGTATTTGGTGCCGAAGCTCTGCACGAAGGCCTTGGAGCCCGCATCCTGAAGCGACCAGTGCCAGTTGGTGGAGCCGAAGATGCCCTTGACGTTCTCGCCGGCGCCGCGCGCCATCAGGCGCGAGTAGAGCGGCACGACGATCTCGAAATTCTTGCCGTTCACCTGCTTTTCGCGCAGGCCGAACTGCACCGCGTTGGTGAGCGAGTTCACCATGTTGCCGCCGTAGTGGTTCAGCACCAGCACATCGGCACCCGAATTCAGCACCGGCGCGATATAGGACGAGAAATCGGTCTGGGCGAGCGGGGTCTTGACCGCGTTCACGGTCTCCCAGCCGAGAGCCTCGGTGGCGGCCTTGATCGATTCTTCCTGCGTCCAGCCCCAGGTGTAATCGGCGGTCAGGTGATAGGCCTTGCGGTCATCGCCATACATCTTGGCCAGCACTGGCGCCAGCGCGGCGCCCGACATGTAGGCGTTGAAGAAGTGGCGGAAACCGTTGGCCTTCTTGTCCTTGCCGGTGGTGTCGTTGGAGTGTGTGAGACCGGCCATGAAGATCACGCCGGCCTCCTGGCAGAGCCCCTGCACGGCGATGGCGACGCCGGAGGACGAGCCGCCGGTGATCATGATCGCGCCGTCCTTTTCGATCATCGACTTGGCGGAGGCGCGGGCGGCATCGGATTTGGTCTGGGTGTCGCCGGTCACATACTCGACCTTCTTGCCCATGATCCCGGTGCCGTCGAGCGCCTTGGAGCTGAAGGTGTTCAGCATGCCACCATCGCCGCCGCCGTTCAGATGCTCCACCGCCAGCTCATAGGCGCGCAGCTCGTCGGCGCCCTCATCGGCATAGGGGCCGGTCTGTGGCACGTTGAACCCGAGCGTCACCGAGCCGCCGGTGGGGGCGTTGGTGAAGGCGCGGGCCGACGAGGCGGTAAAGATCGTCGGCAGCGCGACGCCGGCGCCGGCCACGGCACCCGTTCTCAGCACGCCACGGCGAGTCAGAGTCGTCTTGGACATGAAATCCTCCCATTTTGTAAGCTGCGCGGGAGGGCTCCTCTTCCCCCCGGCGCGAACACGTAACAGTGCAAAGCCAGTATCGGCGAGTGAATGAAAACCACGCAACAATTGCTTTTTGGTAAACAATTTTTTTGTCAACGAATGAACGGTATACTACAGTTTTCTGTAAACTGATTTATGTGGCGCCGCAGAAAGGCGTTGAAAGGACAGGAAAAGCGTCATGGCCCGCGACACGCTCACCGGCTCGCGCATCCGCGAAAGGCGGATCATCCTGGGCATGAAGCAGGCGGAACTGGCGCGGCGGTCGGAAATTTCGGCCTCATATCTTAATCTCATCGAGCACAACCGGCGCAGAATCGGCGGAAAGCTGCTGCTCGATATCGCCGAGATTCTCGGTGTCGAACCCTCCATGTTGACCGAAGGCGCCGAGGCCGCGCTGATCGCGGCGCTGCGCGAGGCGGCGCTGCATGCGCAAAGCAGCGGGGCGGAGCTTGATCGGCTCGACGAATTCGCCGGGCGCTTTCCCGGCTGGGCGCGGCTCCTGGCCGACAGCCGCGCGCGGATCGAGACGCTGGAGCGCTCGGTGGAGGCGCTGACCGACCGGCTGGCGCATGACCCGCATCTGGCCGACGCGCTGCACGAGATGCTCTCGACCGTGACCGCCATCCGCTCTGCCGCCTCGATCCTCGCCGAGCCGGGCGAGATCGACCCGGACTGGCAGCGCCGCTTTCACCGCAACATCTACGAGGACAGCGCAAGGCTTGCCGAGAGCAGCCGCAGCCTGGCCTCCTATCTGGAGGCCGAGGGCAAGGCCGCCGCCGAGAGCGGTACGCCGCAGGAGGAGGTCGAGGCGCTGTTCGAGGCGGCGGATTACCATATCGCGCCGCTCGACGCCGGCGGCCTGCCGGGAGAGGTCGCGCAGGAGCTGGGGGCGGCGCTCTCGCCCACCGCCCGGGCGCTGCTGCGTCGCGCCTTCGAACGCTACGCCGCCGATGCCGCAGCGCTTCCGCTGCCGCAGGTGCTGGAGGCTGTGGTGGTCACCGGCACCGACCCGCTGGCCTTGGCGCGGCGCTTCGGCACCGACCCGGCCCGCGCCATGCGGCGGCTGGCGACGCTGCCGCCGAGCGCGCCCTGCGGCCAGGTCGGGCTGGCGATCTGCGATGCCTCGGGGGTGTTTACCTTCCGCAAGCCGCTGCCGGATTTCCCGATCCCGCGCTTCGGCGCCGACTGCCCGCTCTGGCCGCTCTTTGCCGCGCTCTCCCGTCCGATGTCGGTGCTGAGCCGGGTGCTGCATTCGGCAGGCCGGCAAAGCGGCGCGGTCACCGCCATCGCCTTTGCCCAGCCGGCGGGTCCGCCCGAGATCAACCGCGAGCCGGTCTTCGAGGCACATATGATGATCGCGCCCGCGCGGGCGCGCACGGAGGAGCGGCCCGAAGAGGTCGGGGTGACCTGCCGGATCTGCCCGCGCGCGCCCTGTCCGGCACGTCGCGAGCCCTCGCTGCTGGGCGAGCCGGGCTTTTGATCTTTTGACACCCGCCGTCACATTGGCGATAAGTTTTTTACAGGGGAGGAAAACCACGGTTCTCCGGGCCGCACGGTCCGGGGCCGGGGCAAGGGGGCGTGATGTTGAAACGAGTGATGCTGATCGAGGATGAGCCGAACATCATCGAGGCGATCAGTTTCATCCTGTCGCGCGAGGGGCTGGCGGTGGACACCCATTCCGACGGCACCACCGCCAATGACAGGTTGCGGGCCTGCCGGCCCGATCTGCTGATCCTCGATGTGATGCTTCCGGGCAAGAGCGGCTATGACATCCTGCGCGAACTGCGCGAGGACGCGGATACCGCCGAACTGCCGGTGCTGATGCTCACCGCGCGCGGCCAGTCGCGCGACCGCGAAATGGCCGAGCGCGCGGGCGTGTCGGCCTTCATGACCAAACCCTTCTCGAATGCCGAGATGCTGGCGACGGTGCGCACGCTGGTCGCCGGAGGCGTATGAGCGAGGCCGGGCCTCCGCGCCGGGGCAAGCCCCCGGTCTTTCTGGAGCGGCAATCCTATCGCCGCCGCCGGGTGATCGACGCGGCACGGGTGCTGCCCTTTATCGGCATGCTGCTCTGGCTGGTGCCGCTGCTCTGGGCCGAGGAGGGCGCGGCGGCGGTGCGCTCCTCCAGCGCCATCCTCTATCTCTTCGGGGTCTGGGCGCTGCTGGTGCTGGGCGCGGTGGTGCTGTCCTCGCGGCTGGCGGCGCAGGGGCGCTATGGCGCTGAGACCGGCGGCGAGGGCGGATGACGATGCTCAACACGCTGGTCGCCGTGTGCAGCGCCTATGCGCTCTTTCTTTTCGCCGTGGCATTCGCCGCCGAGCGCGCGGCGCTGCGCGGCCAGGCGACATGGCTGCGCTCGCCCATGGTCTACACGCTTTCGTTGTCGATCTACTGCACCGCATGGACCTTTTACGGCGCGGTGGGCTCGGCTGTGCGCTCCGGGTTCGAATACCTGACGATCTATCTCGGCCCGTCGCTGGTGCTGGTCGGCTGGTGGTGGATCCTGCGCAAGCTGGTGCGCATCGGGCGCAGCCAGCGCATCACCTCGGTGGCCGACCTGATCTCGTCGCGCTACGGCAAGTCCAACCTGCTGGCGGTAGGCGTGACGATCCTCGCCGTGGTCGGCACCACGCCCTATATCGCGCTGCAACTGCAATCGGTGACGCTGAGCTTCGAGGTGTTCGGGGTCGGAGATCTCGCCACCGGCGAGGAAAAAGGCCACACCGCGCTCTGGGTCGCGGCGGGGCTGGCGCTCTTCACGGTGATCTTTGGCACCCGCAATCTGGATGCGAACGAGCGTCATAACGGCGTGGTCATGGCCATTGCGCTGGAGGCCATCGTCAAGCTCGCGGCGCTGCTGGCGGTGGGGGTCTTTGTGGTCTGGGGCCTGTCGGGCGGGGTCTCGGGCGCGCTCGACAAGATCGACGCCTCGCCGCTGGGGCATTGGGAAATCGACGGCGGGCGCTGGGCGGGGCTGATGATGCTGTCGGCGGCCGCCTTCCTCTGCCTGCCGCGCATCTTCCAGGTGCTGGTGGTGGAGAACGACAACGAGACCCATCTGCGCACCGCGAGCTGGGCCTTTCCGCTCTATCTGGGGCTGATGAGCCTGTTTGTCGTGCCCATCGCCGTGATCGGGCTGGAGATGCTGCCCGAGGGCTCGAACCCGGATCTCTTCGTGCTGACCGTGCCGCTGAGCCAGGGCCGCGACGGGCTGGCGGTGCTGTCCTTCCTCGGCGGGTTCAGCTCGGCCACCTCGATGGTGATCGTGGCGGCCATCGCGCTCTCGACCATGGTGTCGAACCATGTGGTGATGCCGCTCTGGCTGCGCTTTGCCGGGGGCGGCGCCAAGGTCTCGGGCGATGTGCGCCATGTGGTGCTGCTGGCGCGGCGGCTGTCGATCATCGGCGTGGTAATGCTGGGCTATCTCTATTACCGGCTCTCGGGTGGCGGCGCCGCGCTGGCCTCCATCGGGCTGGTGAGCTTTGCCGGCGTCGCGCAGGTGCTGCCGGCGATGCTCGGCGGGATCTTCTGGCGCGGCGCATCGCGGCTGGGCGCGCTGACCGGGCTGACGCTGGGGTTCGGCTGCTGGGGCTACACACTGTTCCTGCCGAGCTTCGGCCCCGGTGCGGTGCTGCCCGAGGCCTGGCTGCTCGACGGCGCGTTCGGCCTGCACTGGCTGCGCCCGCATGCGCTCTTTGGCATCGGGGGCATGGACCCGCTGCTGCATGCGGTGTTCTGGTCGCTGGCACTCAATACCGGCGGCTTCGTCCTCGCCTCGCTCGCCAGCTTTCCGCAGCCGCTGGAGCGCTTGCAGGGCGCGCAGTTCGTCAATGTCTTCGAGCATTCCACCGGCCCGCGCAGCTGGGCCGGGCGGGTGGCGCCGACCGAAGACCTCATGGTCATGGCGCAGCGCATCCTGGGCGCACGCGATGCCCGGCTGCTCTTCGAGCGCGAGGCGCAGCGCCAGGGGCTGCGCGGCGGGCTGCCGGCGCCGACACCGGATTTCCTCGAAACGCTGGAGCGCGAGCTGGCGGGCTCGGTCGGCGCGGCCACGGCGCATGCCATGGTCGGCCAGATCGTCGGCGGCGCTTCGGTCTCGGTCGAGGATCTGATGGCGGTGGCCGACGAGACCGCGCAGATGATGGAATATTCCGCCCGGCTGGAGGCGCAGAGCCAGGAGCTCGCCCGCACCGCCGCGCAGCTGCGCGAGGCCAATGCCAAGCTGACCCGGCTTTCGGTGCAGAAAGATGCCTTCCTGAGCCAGATCAGCCACGAGCTGCGCACGCCGATGACCTCGATCCGCGCGTTTTCCGAGATCCTGCGCGACACCACGGGTCTCAGCGCGCCGGAGCAGAGCAAATACGCCTCGATCATCCATGACGAGGCGATCCGCCTGACCCGGCTGCTCGACGATCTGCTGGATCTCTCTGTGCTGGAGAACGGGCAGGTGAACCTGAACCTGCGCGAGGGGCTGCTGTCGGAGGTGCTCGACCGGGCGGTCGCGGCGGCGGCGGCGGACGAGCACGGCGCGCGGCTGCGCATCGACCGCGACCCGGCGGCGGAGCGGATCTGGCTCAACACCGATCTCGACCGGCTGAGCCAGGTGTTCATCAACCTTGTGGCCAATGCCCGCAAATACTGCGACGCGGCGCAGCCGGCGTTGGATATCCGCGTGCGCACCGGCGAGGAGGTGGTGATCGACTTTATCGACAACGGCACCGGGATCTCTTCCGAGGCGCAGGATGTGATCTTTGAAAAATTCAGCCGGGTGAGCGACCAGAAGGCCGGCGGTGCCGGGCTGGGGCTGGCGATCTGCCGGCAGATCATGACGCGGCTGGGCGGCGAGATCGCCTATCTGCCGGGGCAGGGCGGCGGCGCCTTCCGCGTGATCCTGCCCGCCAATATCGCCATGGCGGCGCAGTAACCGGGGGCAGAGGGGAAATCCTGGCCCCTTAAAGCGCTTAGTAACCAAATCCCGCCATACAGGGTCGGGAGTCAGCCGGAGAACAGGCCAAGCAGGTGATGGGAGAAACCGTCAGACAGGATGACGTTCTGGGCCAGAAGGCCAGCGCCGCCCGCCGCGCATTCGAGGCGCGGGCGATGTCGCCGGCCAAGGCCCTGCGCCGGGCGCTGTCGCGTGCGGCGGACGTGCTGTGGGATCTGGCGCTGGTCACCCATGGCGTCGGGCAGGAGATGTCCGATCAGGACGGCGTGGTCGAGATGCTGCCTGCCAACACCCTGCTGCTGCTGCTCGACGGCCCCGAGGGCGCGCTTGGCCTCGCCATGATCGACCGCGAGGTGATGACCGGGCTGATCGAGGTGCAGACGCTGTTGCAGGTGACCCAGATGCCGGTCGAGGATCGCCCACTCACCCAGACCGACGCGGCCATGGTGGCGCCTCTCATCGACGCGACGATGGAGCGGCTGGCGCGCTATCTCGAAGGCCACCCGCTGCAACCGCAATTCGAGGGTTATCGCTACGGCGCGATGATCGAGGATGCCCGCGCCGCCGGGCTGCTGCTGGACGCGGCGGGCTATCGCAGCTTTCGCGTCTCGGTGGATCTGGCGCTGGGCCGCCGCCGCGGCGAGCTGCTGCTGGTGCTGCCCGACCGCCCGCATGTGGGCGAGGCGGCGCCCGATGCGGAGGGGGGCGACGATGCGCCCGGCCCGCATGAGCGCAAGATGAAGCTGCTGCCGGTGCAGATGGATGCGGTGCTCTGCCGTCTCAGCCTGCCGCTCGGCGCGGCGCAGCGGCTGAAGCCTGGCGATCTGATCCCGCTGCCGCCGGAGGCGCTCGACGGCGTGTCCTTTGTCGCGGGCTCCGGCGCGGCGGTGGCGGGCGGGCGTCTGGGGCAGATGAACGGCATGCGCGCGGTGCGGCTGGCCTGGCCCGAGGGCACGCCGCAGGGCACCGCCCCGCCGGTGATGGAAGAACATGACCCGGCGCCGGAACCGCGCGCGCCGCAATTGCCGATGGAGGAGGAGGAGCCCGCGCCCATGCCGGATCTCGAACCGGAGGAGATGGCCGGCGATCTGCCGGACCTGCCGCCGATGGAGTTCGACACGGGCGATTTCAGTTTCGATGCGGAACCGGCGGAAACCGGCGAGGACGAGGCGGAGGAGGGCGGCGCGTTCGATTTCGACTTCGCCGCCGCTCCGCTCGATATCGAGGAGTCCTGAGTCTCAGCCCTTCTGCGCGGCCAGCGCGTCGAGCGTCGGGCGCAGCCCGTCGAGCTGATAGCCCGCCTTGGTCGCCGCGCCGAGGATCGCGTCGGTTTCCATCTTGCCGGCCTGGCCCATGGCCCAGACGATGGAGCTGCGCGTGCCGGAGCGGCAATAGGCAAATACCGGCCCCTCCGCCGCGTCGATCAGCGCCGCCTGCTGCGCCACCTGGTCGAGCGTCAGCGTGTCGTTGGTCACCGGGATGTGGACAAACTCCATCCCGGCGGCGCGCACCGCCGATTCGAGCGCCGCCGCCTGATGCGAGGGCGGCACCTCGTCATCGGGACGGTTGCAGATTACAAGGGAAATGCCCGCCTCAGCGAGGGCGGGCACCTCTTCCACCGCGATTTGCGGGGAGACGAAATAGCCGGGGGTGAGTTCGATCAATGCCATGGCGGCAAGATCACTCGGCAGGCACCATTTTGTCCAGACGTGTCCGCAGGAAAGGTGCCAGCACCATGCCCGTCAGCATCGCGGCGACGAAAATATAGATCCCCGTACCGCCATAGCTGAGCGAAGCGATGGACGGACCCGGGCAGATCCCGGCGAGCCCCCAGCCGGCGCCGAACAGCACCGAGCCGATGATCAGCTTGCGGTCGATCCGGCTTGACGGCGGCGGCGGCAGCGGTGTGCCCAGCACCGAGGCGGTGCGTTTTTTTGCGATGGCCCAGGCGATGAACATCGGGATCATCGCGCCGCCCATGACGAAGGCCAGCGTCGGATCCCAGGCGCCGAACACGTCGAGCCAGCCCTGCACCTTGGCGGTGTCGGTCATGCCCGAGACAAACAGCCCCGCACCAAAGAACCCGCCGGCGATGAACGCGAAAATCAGTCGTTTCATGTCAGATCACCCCCAGGAGATGGCGGAAGATGACGACGCCGACGCCGCCCGCGAGGATGTAGCAGACCGTCGCCACGATGCCGCGCACCGAGAGCCGCGAGATGCCGCAGACCCCGTGCCCCGAGGTGCAGCCATTGGCGATGCGGGTGCCCACGCCCACCAGCAGACCGGCGGCGACCAGCACCGCGACATTGTCGGTGATATGCGGATCCACCTCGCGATAGACCGGGAAGAGCAGGATCGGCAGCAGCACGACCCCCGCCAGAAACACCAGCTTTTCCCATTTCGTATTGCCCGCCGAGCCGTCCACCAGCGAGCCGATGATGCCGGAGGCGCCCATGATCCGCCCGTTGAAAAGCAAATAAAAAGCCCCTCCGGTGCCGATCAGCAAGCCGCCGATCAGGCCCCAGATCCAATCCTGTTCCATTGTTCGCGCGTTCCCTTGGTCGTGTTTCGCGATCGCGCCCCCGGTTCGCGGCGGGGGCGCCATTGGGTGCTCAGAGCTTGTTCACCGGCACCTTGAGAAAGACGTCGCCCTGCTCGTCGGCGGGCGGCATCTGGCCCGCGCGCATGTTCACCTGCAACGACGGGATGATCAGTTTCGGCATCGCCAGCGTGGCGTCGCGGCTGTCGCGCATATGCACGAACTCGTCCTTGGATTTGCCGGCGCCGACATGGATGTTGGCAGCCTTCTGCTCGCCCACGGTGGTTTCCCAGGCGTATTCGTCGCGGCCCGGCGCCTTGTAGTCGTGGCCGACGAAGATGCGGGTTTCGTCCGGCAGGGCGAGGATCTTCTGGATCGAGTTGTAGAGCGTCTCCGACGAGCCGCCGGGGAAGTCGCAGCGCGCGGTGCCGAAATCGGGCATGAAGAGCGTATCGCCGACAAAGGCCGCGTCGCCGATCACATAGGTCAGGCAGGCCGGCGTATGGCCCGGCGTGTGCAGCACGTCGCCGCGCAGCTGGCCGATGTGAAAGCTGTCGCCCTCCTGAAAGAGCTGGTCGAACTGCGAGCCGTCGCGCTGGAACTCGGTGCCTTCGTTGAAGACCTTGCCGAAAGTGTCCTGCACGATCTTGATGCGGTCACCGATGCCGATCTTGCCGTCCACGGCCTCCTGGATATAGGGCGCGGCGCTCAGGTGATCGGCATGGACATGGCTTTCAAGCAGCCATTCGACCTTGTAGCCTTTCTCCCTGACAAAGGCGATGACCGCATCCGCTGAGCGGGTGTCTGTCCGGCCCGAGGAATAGTCGAAATCCAGCACGGAATCGATGATCGCGCAGGACGACCCTTCGGGATCGCGCACGACATAGGAAATCGTGTTGGTGGCGTCGTCGAAGAAGGCGGTGACTTCGGGTGACATCATGAGCGTATCCTCCAGTTTCGGAAGTCATATATTCAAAGGTGAATATGTAATCAAGGATTCGTTGAACTTGACCTGTGTCATGGCCGCGCCATGCTGAAAGCGGCATCTTTGCGAATGGTGTAGTGTGTCAGGACGGACCGATGCCATACGAAAAATACAAAGCCATGTTGCTGAAGAGGTTGGAGGAGTTGGGTGCACGTCTCGAGGGAATCGAGGATTCGCTTGAGGCGCCGCGGCCCAAGGACTGGGAGGAAAGCGCCGTCGAACGCGAGGGCGACGAGGTTCTGGAAAGCCTCGGCGCCAGCGGACAGACCGAGATCGCCCGCATCAAGGCGGCCTTGAACCGCATGGACGAGGGCGAATATGGCTACTGTCTGAACTGCGGCGACGCGATTTCGGAGGCGCGGCTCGACGTGCTGCCCGAGGCGCCGCTTTGCGCCGCCTGCGCCGGGGGACAGAAGAGATAGGCCGGGGTGGTCCCTGCCTGAGAGACGAGAAGAGAGGAGGAGTGAAGAAATGATCGAAGCCCTGAAAGCCCGGATCGCCGAGCTCGAGGCCGAAATCGGACACGCTACGGCCTCGGCCGATGCAACCGCCTACAAAGATCTTCTGGACGACCTGGAGCGCCATGTGGAAGAGCTTGAGGCGCGCGGCGGCAAGGCGCCGCAGAGCGCGCTGGCTCTGGTGCGCCCGGATGGCGACAGCGAGGTCGAAGATCAGTTCGACAATATGCCGATCTGAGGCAAGACCGCTTCAAACTTGCCATAATCGCAAGTTTCCCGTCTAATACCGCGAAATCGTGCGGAAAAGCGCGGCGACCAGAGGCGCCGGCCCGGTGATCGGGCCGGCTTGCGGGGGCAGGCGGATGACAGAGGCGCGGGACGCGGTCGAATATTCCTATCGGGACGGAATTGTCTGGCTCGGCGTGTCGGAGCCGCCGGCAAATGCTCTGACGCGTGCCGCGCGCGAGGCGCTGCTCGCGGCGCTTGAGCGTGCGCTTGCCGAGCCGGAGGCGCAGGCGGT
The DNA here is from genome assembly GCF_017311415.1 of Salipiger abyssi. Lineage (GTDB taxonomy): Bacteria > Pseudomonadota > Alphaproteobacteria > Rhodobacterales > Rhodobacteraceae > Salipiger > Salipiger abyssi_A. The sequence continues at coordinate 15,079 of NZ_JAEKIS010000026.1, forward strand.
GGTACTCCATGGGCGCGGCAAGAGCTTTCCCGTCGCTCTGGATGCCGATGACCTGCTGTCGCTGCATGAGGTTCCGTCGCTGGCGGAGCTCTGTGCACGGATCGAAACCGCGCCGATACCTGTGGTTGCGGCGATGCATGGTGCGGTGCTTGGCGGCGGTCTCGAACTGGCTCTTGCCGCGCATTACCGCATCGCGCACGCTTCGGCCCGCATCGGGCTGCCGGCGGTTCAGCTCGGTCTGCTGCCCGCCGCGGGCGGCACACAGCGGCTGCCCCGCATGCTCGGTGCCGGGGCGGCGCTCGACATCATGCTGAGCGGCGCGAGCTTCGCGGTGGATCGGGCGCCGGCGCGCGGGCTGGTCGATGCGGTGGCGGAGAGCGATCTGCTTGGGGCGACCACGGTTTTCGTCCGCAAGCTGCTGACCGACGGGAGAGGGCCGCGTCGCAGTTCCGAGATGCGTCAGGGTTTTGCCGACGCGATGGCATATCAACAGGAGGTGGCCCGCCGGCGCGAGGCGGTGGCGGCCCGGCCCGAGCTGGCCCCGCGTGAGATCGTGGCGGCGGTCGAGGCGGCGATGCTGCTGCCCTTCGAGGCCGGGCTCGCATTTGAGGCCGATGCGTTTGACGCCTGCCGGACCTCGGAACAGTCAAAGGCGCTGCGCGGGGCGCAGACGGCCGAGCGCCGAGCGCTGCGTTTCGGTCTGCCCGCCGGGACCGAGTTGCCGGATCTGCGGCGTGTCGCGGTGCTGGGCGGTGGCGGGCTGGCGGCACAGATCGTGTTTGCGGCTTTGAATGCCGGGCTGTCGGTGAACTGGGGCACCCGCGATCCGGCGCGTCTGCGCATCGGAGTGCCGCAGGTCAACGAGATGTTCCGTCAGAGCGTGGCGCGCGGGGCGATCAGCGATGAAATGGCCCAGGAGCGGATGGCGCGCCTGCGCGTGGGCGACAGTGCCGACATGACCGCCGACAGCGACATGATCCTGCACGCGGCGCGCGGTCAGGCCGATGTTCCGGCGCCGGACCATATCGTGCGCGCATCGGTCTTTACCGACCGGGTCGAGCGGCTGGGCCTGCGGTTCGCCTTGCCTGTGCATGGCATGCGGCTGGTGGAGGTGATCGCCGGTCCATCGGTGGGGCCGGAGCAGCTGGCGGCGGCGCTGTCGCTGGCGCGCGCCCTCGGCAAGCTGCCGGTCAAGGTGGTGTCCAGCGGCGACAGCCTGGCCTCGCGGCTCATGGGTGCGTGCCAGCGCGCGGCGGATGCGCTGGTCGATCTCGGCCAAGACCCCTACGAGATCGACCGGGCCCTGCGGGACTGGGGATGGCAGCGCCCGCCCTTCCAGCTGCGCGACCAGATCGGCCTCGACAAGCTGGCGCAGCGGGAGCGGGCCGAGGGCGCACACAACTGGTCGGCGCTGCTGCTCGGGCAGGGGCGTGGCGGACGGGCGCAGGGCAAGGGGGTCTATGAGTGGTCCGAGGGCGGGGCGCAGCCGGATCCCGGTCTGAGCGCGCTGCTCGAAGCGGAGCGTCCGCCGGCCAAACCGATGCCGCCCGATCTCATTCGCAAGCTGATCTTCGGTGCCATGGCCAATGAGGGCGCGCGCATGCTGGCTTCGGGCATGGCGGCGCGGCCCTCGGATATCGACATCGTGGCGGTCATGGCGCTCGATCTGCCGCGCTGGCGCGGCGGTCCGATGCATTTGGCGGGGGTGATGGGGCTGCTCTCCATGCGCCGCGCGATGGAAGCGCTCGACCATCCCGACCGCGCCTTCTGGAGGCCGCAGCCGGTTTTTGCCGATCTCATCAAGAACGGCCGGAGCTTCGACGATCTGAACGGGCGGTAACCGCCCGAACCGGGCTCAGCCCAGGAAGATCCCGATGATCACCATCATCAGGCCGAGCACCGACAGCATCAGCGCGCCCATGTTCAGCGGCACCGCCTTGCGCACCACCTCGCGCAGCGCCTCGTCCGACAGCCCCGCCCGGCGCGCGCGCCAGACCTTTGCGATGCTCCAGAAGAGACCGCCCAGTCCCAGCGCGGACACGGCCGCTCCCAGCCAGATCAGCCATTCCATCGGGTCCGTCCCCTCATCCCATGCAAACGCGGCTTCGCGTAATCCATCGCCGGTGCTGCCGCAACCCCTTGATGGGCGCGTACCGCTTGGGCTACTCAAAGCGCCAGATCGGCAGGAGACAAGAACGATGCAAGACGAAGGTTCGAGCAACAGCTACGGCGTTGCCGCAGGCGAGCTGCGCAGCTTTATAGAGCGCTTCGAGCGGCTGGAGATGGAAAAGAAGGAAATCGCCGACCAGCAGAAAGAGGTGATGGCCGAGGCCAAGGGGCGCGGCTATGACACCAAGGTCATGCGCAAGGTCATCGCCCTGCGCAAGCGCGACAAGGACGATATCGCCGAGGAAGAGGCGGTGCTGGAGATGTATAAGGCCGCGCTCGGCATGGAATGAGCGCCGGCCGGGCAGGGGCTTCGAACACCGGCGGGCCGGCATCCGGCCCGCATTCCCCCTTCCGGCGGCTCAGGGCGTGATCAGTGTGACGCCAGGCATCTGGCCGATCTCCAGCACATCCTCGTCGTAAAGCTCGGTCAGCATGTCGACATAGGCGCCGTCCCAGCCCGGCAGGTCGAGCTCTTCCTCGATCGCGTCGTCGAGCGCGTATTTCTCGAGAAACGCCATCATGACCCGGCGTTTCTGTATCTCGTTGACGCTGGGGTTTTCCTTCAGGAAGGCGCGGAACCGCCGCATGCCCTCGGGATTGATGATCTCGGAGAAGATGTCGAAGCTGCCGATGATCTTGCGGCTCATCTCGATCCCGGCCATGTCGCGCATGATCTGGCCCCAGATCAGTGGGGTGTCCTCGTTGCACCAAACGGTGATCGGCATCTCGGGCGCGGTGCGGCGCATGCGCCCGATCACCTCTGACCAGCGCAGATGCATCGGATCGGCGCCGTTCAGGAAAGCCTCGAAGGCCTGGTGCGGGGTCTTGCGGTACATGGCAGGCAGAAAGGTGGCGAAATCGCGCAGCCCGACAAAGAGCCCGATCTCGTCGCCCTCGAAAAGCCGCTGCAAGGCGGAGAGGCGCTGCTCCAGCTTGCGGTAGAGCCTGCCGCCGTCCAAAGCCAGTTTCGGCATCGAGAGCAGGTTTTCGTGGCTCAGGATCAGCCGCTCCACCTGATCGGGATCATCGTCGAGAATCGCATCGATCAGCACGTCGCGGGCGCCGTCCGAAGGGGAGGCGTCGCCCAGAGAGGCGACCGCCTCCGACAGCAGCCGACGGTAACGGCTGGGGCCGGGGATCGAAACGCCGTCCTTGCGGAAATCGCCGGCATTGCGCAACAGACCCTTCAGCAACCGGTCCTCATCGGTACAGTGAACGCCGAGATGAAGAATGATCTGCATTGCCTGCTCTTTTGGTTGGCCTGCGGCTGCACTATAAGAGCTTTCGCCGCGAGGAAAACCGCAATCGCCCGAAGGGACGCGAGATGAGCCTGGCAGACCACAGCCGCCGCAAACCCGATCTGCGCTTGCGCTGGCCGAATCCCTGGTCGGCGGGGGCGGCGCTGATCGCCGCGCTGGTGGTGGCTCCGATCCTCGCCGTGATCTGGATCGCGCTGTTTCCGGCGGAGAATATCTGGCCGCATCTCGTCTCCACCACGCTGCCGCGCTATCTGCGCAACACACTGGTGCTGATGTTCGGGGTCGGGCTGCTGGCAGGGGCCGTGGGCTCCGGTGCGGCCTGGCTGATTTCGCGCTACGAGTTCCCCGGGCGGCGCTGGCTGGAATGGCTGCTGCTGCTGCCGCTGGCGATCCCGGCCTATGTTGGCGCCTATGCGCTGGTGGATTTCCTCGAATATGCCGGCCCGGTGCAGACCGCGCTGCGGCGGCTCTTCGGCTGGCAGACCGCGCGGGATTACTGGTTCCCAGAGATCCGCTCCATGGGGGCGGCGATCATCGTGCTGGCGGCGGCGCTCTTTCCTTACGTCTACCTGCTGGCGCGCAACGCCTTCCGCGAACAGTCCGGCGCCTCGGAAGAGGTGGCGCAGTCGCTCGGCACCGGCGCGCTTGGGCGGTTCTGGCGTGTCGGCCTGCCTCTGGCACGCCCCGCCATCGCCGCCGGCATGGCCATCGTGATGATGGAATCGGTCAACGATTTCGGGACGGTGGATTATTTCGCCGTGCAGACGCTGACCACCGGCATCTTCTCGGTCTGGCTGCAAAGCAACAATGCCGGCGGCGCGGCGCAGATTGCCGCGACCGTGCTGTCGCTGGTCATCCTGCTGGTGCTGCTCGAGAAGCACTCGCGCCGCAAGATGCGGTTTTTCAATCTCTCGACCCGCCACCGCCCGGTCGCCCGCAAGGATTTGCCGGCGCGCACGGGCTGGCTGGCGACGCTGGCCTGTGCCTTTCCCTTCGCGCTGGGTTTCGTGCTGCCCGCCGGGGTCATCCTGAGCCACGCGCTGCGCAACGCGGCGAACTGGGCCGAGCCCGCGCTCTGGGAGGCGGGGCTGCACACGCTGATGGTCTGCGGCATCGCAGCGGTGCTAACGGTTCTGGGCGGAGTGTTTCTGGTCTATGGCGTGCGGCTTTCGGGGCGTCAGCTACCGCGGCTGCTGCTGCCGGTGACGACCATCGGCTATGCGGCGCCGGGCGCGGTGCTGGGCGTCGGCATCCTGATCCCGCTCGCGGGGCTCGACCACGCTCTGGCCGACACGGTCGAGGCGGTGACCGGCTACGATATCGGGCTGGTGCTGACCGGCTCGGCCTTTGCGCTGGTGCTGGCCTATTTCGTGCGATTCTTCGCCATCGCCCAGGGCGCGGCGGATGCGGCGATGGGCCGGGTCTCGCCCAATCTGGCGCTCGCCGCCCGCTCGCTCGGGCGCAATCAGGGCCAGACGCTGGCCGAGGTCTATTACCCGATGATCCGTGCCTCCATTGCCTCGGCGCTGCTGCTGGTCTTTGTCGACTGCGTCAAGGAGCTGCCCGCGACGCTGCTCCTGCGCCCGTTCAACTACGAGACGCTGGCGACGCGGGTGCATGAGCAGGCCTCGCTGGAAAATCTCGGCGACGCGGCGCCGGCGGCAATGCTGGTGATAGCGGTCGGGCTGACGGCGGTCGGGCTTCTGGCAAGGGCAAACCGCTAGATAGCGCTTGCGCATGGGGGCGCTGCTGTCATATCCCTTGCGCCACGGTGCCCCTATAGCTCAGCTGGTAGAGCAACTGATTTGTAATCAGTAGGTCCGCGGTTCGAGTCCGTGTGGGGGCACCAGGCCAAAATTTAGGCATTGATTTAATTGAGATTTTTGGGATTTGTGCCCCACGATCAAATGACCGTGGGGCACCTTACCCCCATTCGATGTCCGCAATGGTCGCCAACGCCTGCTCGGAAAGCATCCCTCGCTGCGCCTTCTGGGTGTAGATTCTGGTAGTCGATGGCTGGGTGTGGGCGAGCACCGCGCCGATCTGCTGATCATTCACGCCACCCTCGGCGAGCATTGTCGCCATGCCGAGCATTGTCGCCATGCCCTTCCTCACTCCATGAGAAGACCGCTCGGGCAGTCCCGCATCGTCGCACCAGCGGCGGACTCGTGTCCTCAGGGTCTCGACGTTCTTGAACGGCTTGCCGCGCTCCGAAAGCAAGTAGGCTGGGCCGATGACCGGCATTGCGCGGATTGTCCGCAGCAGCGGCGGCAGGATCGGCAAGGACACGGCGGCGCTGCCCTTCTTGCCTGGCTGCCACTCAAGCCGCACGATTCCGTTGCGCGTGACCTCGTGCTCTCGACCGAGGACGCACAGGTCGCCGATGCGCGCCCCGGTGAACATGGCTAGCGTGAGCCAGAGGAACGCCATGGAGCCGGGCCGGTGCGTCTCCGCAAACTGTCGCATGTCGTCAGCGGTCCAGGGCTTTGTTCCGCCCTTGCTCTTGTGGATCTTTCCCACGCCCTCGGCGGGGTTCGTCTCAGCCGCGCCTATCTCGATGGCGAATTTGTACATCGCCTTCGCCGCCTTCATCATGTTGTCAGCTTCGGCTGGGGTCGCGGCGCGGGCGTTCCTGACACGCACAAGGGCGTGCGTCGGAAGGTCCAGGTGCAGATCCCCGTAGCGGTCACCGTCGTCGTCCATCTCGTCGCAAAGGCGCGTGAGTAGGCTGCGGCGTTGCTTTAGCGTGGCGGGGCTTGCGTTGCTGCCATCGACCATGCGCGTCAGGTGGGCGAGGTACTTATCGCGCAGCCAATCCAAGCTTTCGCGCGGCGCCTGTATGGCGACTGGCGCCCCCTCCCATTTCTCGCCGACGCGGGCGGCGCGGTAGTGCTCTAGAAAGTCCGGGTGATCCGGGCCGACTGGAACGGTGATCTTTTTCGACTTCTTCCCCTTCATGCGGACGATATGCCGGATGTTGCCAGACGGCAGGGTCTCGGAATACCAGCCGGGGAAGGGGTTGGGAGGCGTCATTTTTCACCGTAGCGTTTCAGGGGCGTGACCTTGTTGCCCTGCTTTTCGTCTTGGGCATAGTCGAATTTCACCCCGTCCGGTCCGACAGCGACGATCCGAGCGCCTGGGTTCAGAGCCCTGACGGCTTCCAGAGCGTCAGCGATCTGGCGCGGGGTTGGCATGGATGGTGCGGCAGTTTTGGCCATCAGCTCTTCCTCCGGTGCTTCTGCTTCCATGCAGTGTGGCGGTTCGCGGGCATGTCAGGGTCTCCCATCGGTGGTGGGTGCGTGGCAGATGTAGAAGCGCAGCCGCCGCTTGCCGGTGACTTTGCTGCCCCTCGTGTAGACGGGCCGATGACGATAGCCGCCTCGCTGCCACGCGGTGAACGCTGGCCAGAACGGGTGCGTATCGCTGGTGGGCTGGCCGGGCATCGGTTCGAGGTCCGACTTTCGAAGCAACAGCGGGCCGAACATATCGGAATGCTCGAACCACCATTCTTTGCCGCCGAAGCGCAGCAGCAGCGGGCCACGGCCCCAGCAGTCGATATGAGCGCCGCCGATGTTCGCGGCGTGTTGTCCGAAGGCGGAAGGCATCACCTATCCTCCCCGAAAATTGCAGCAACTCCGAAGGCTGTACCGATGGCAAATTGCGGCCCGAACGACCACCAAGGTGCGCCGTCCACGAGGGCCAATAGGCTGGTCATGAGTAGTGCGCCCGAAGCGAAAGCGTACAGCATCAGTCGCTGCTTTCCGCTGCTGGCGAGCCTTCGTTGCAGATTTCAGCGCAAAGCGATACGCACTCGTTGCAGATGTAGGCAGATGGTCCGGCTATGATCTTCTTTACCTCAGTCTGAGGCTTGCCGCAGAATGAGCAGCGCAGGGGCCTGAGCTCTTCGAGCCTCTGTTTCAGATCGTCACGGTCTTTTTCGGCTTTCGAAAGCTTGAATTGCAGCTCTTCGAGAGTTTTGCGGCTCACGCGTTCGTCGTCCAGTGATCTGGGCCTTCCAAACATCAGTCGTCCTCCTCACCCGGCGTGGGCCCGGTGTCTTGGCGAATTATCAGCTCAAGATACCGCCGGATTGGCATTCGCATCACGTCTTCTGCGGAATGCAGGTTTTCGGCGTCCAGGTGCTCCGCCACCTTCCGGGCGTGCCGATCAAGGATGCGTTGTGCTGCTTGGGCGTCTGTGAAGCCACTCATTGTTTCCTGGCCTTCCTCGCCCCGGGTCCGATCCTGCGCGAGCTGCGGCGCAGGGCGCGGATGCGGGTATCGGCGTCGCTGGCGATGGCGTGAAAGACCTGCGCCGCCGGGCCGGAGGCGCTGGCGGCTGCCGCCCGCGCCCGGTCGCGCAGATCGGTGATCTCGTCGATTTCGGCCAGCACGCTCTGGATCGTCACGGTGCTCATGCGGCGCCTCCATCGCCGCGCCCCATCATGCGGGCGATCATGCCGCGACGGTTCTTGTGCGCGTCGACAGCGGCGCGGATGGAGGGCAGGGCGGCGACGCGCGCCGCATCCACCGCGTTGGGGCGCTGCGGCGTCGGGTAATGGCTCGGATAGGCTTCGAGCTGGGCGGCATGGCGCCCCTCGATGCGGGCTGAGCTGCCGTCCTCGCGGCGCTGCTCTTCCTTAAGCTGCAACCAGGCGTCCTGCACGGCGGCGGGGCTGTGAAAGACCAGGTCCGGCGTGGTCACCATGCGGGACAGGCCGGCGAAACGTGTGGGGTGAAGCATTGTGTCCTCCATCTCTGAACCCGCGATCAGCCGGAGGCGTCTTCGGCGGGTAACGTGAATGAGGTAGCGAATTTCGCTACATAATGCAATGACGATGTAGCAATAATCGCTACAATTTGCGAGGGAGGTCTGCTAGAGTTCTTGTGTCAGCGCGGTGCTGGCGCATGTCTCACAGGTCAAGAATCGGATGCAAGTATACCCCGTCGGACAGTATGATCCCCTAGCAGACCCATCGTTCTGGGTGCTGCTCAGGGGAGATGTCGTATTGACCAGAGATGATGACTATCTGCGTGAACTGCTTCTTGAGTTCGAGGCTGACGAAGACTGGGTTCAGGTTTCAGAGCTCTTGTTGGGCCCCGGCGACGACGAAACGAAACGACATTACCATGTACTCCTGCTCTGTGACGCGGGCATGATGACGGGTGTCGACGAGGGTTTGTTCCGATTGACCAGCGCGGGGCACGATTTTCTTGAGCTAACGAGGCAGAGTGAAGCTTGGGAAGCAACAAAGGGTGCCTCCCGGAAGCTTGGCGGGGCCAGTATTCAGATGCTCTACCGTGTTGCTGAGGGCTACGCGCGGAGCAAGCTGTCGGAGCTGGGTATTCCGTTGGCATGAAACCTCCAGCGCGGTGCTGGCGGAATGAAAAAGCCCGGCGCTGGGGCCGGGCGGGGAGGGTGCGATGAAACTCGATGCAGGGAAAACGAGAGCCGTAGCGATCGCCGAACTGCGCCCGGCGCGTGTGGAGCCGGGCCTATACTATAGCCCTGTCGGTGGTATTATAGTGGTGCGCGAGATATCAAGTAGCGATCAGAAGTTGGGCACATCAGAAGGGTTCTCTGATAAAGAATAGTTCGTCCGATAACCACATCATACATCCGCCCATTGTCCCTTAGGTCGGCGGTGATGAATTCATTGTCGCAAATCGTTCTGCTGCCAATAAGGAATAGCGGGGCGTCGATTATTTTGCCCGCCGTGGTTGAAGTCGCACCACTTACTTGAACTGTTTGCGTGGGAACCACTCCTAGTTTTTCGGCCAGAGCTGTGTCGATGTAATTATGATCGGCACCTGTGTCGACAAGTGCCCAGCCTCTGCAAAACGGGGCGTTTGACCAATCTAGGTTCGTAAATTCCCCTGAACTGCCTAAGCTATGGGGCAGCGCGTACTCAATCACCGGGCAATCTTTAACGCTCGATGGGGATGCCAGAATTCTGCCATCCGCTGTCAGAAATCTTATCTCATCGGCAGGGGCGTCATTCGTCATATCTTCCTCGCCAGCTCCGCAGGCCAGTGCAGGCGCACGGGGGAGGCCCATTTCAGCCTGACGCCGTACATGGTCGGGCTGGTGTCGTTGAAGCTGTGCAGATCAAAGGTGCCGTCCTCGCGGCCCTCGCGCAGAACCTTTACCCAGCCCATGCCGGTCTCGTCCTCGCAGACACAGCGTCTGCCGAGCGCCTCGGAAGGCACGCCTTCGTGGCTATCGCGAGTGTAAAACAGCAGATCGCCCGCGCTATACACGGGTTCCATGCTGTCGCCCTTGACCTCAACCGCAACCACGCCACGCGGTGACAGGCCGGGCGGGCACTCGACCTGGGGGCCAGCGCCCTTGGCGTAGGCGTCGAAGACCGGCACCTGAGCGCCGGCGCCGACCTTCCCGGCAATGGCGATTGTTGGTGTTGAAGGCGTATCGCCAGGCACATCGAACCCTGTAATCTCGGCAATCCTGAGAAGCTCTTCCGCCGAGATCGCGCGCTTTCCGAGGGTCATCTTGTTGATTGTCGAGCGATCCACCTTCTTCGACACGACTGCATCGAGGCGCTCAGCGAGCGCAGACTGACTCATGCCCGAGAAATCAAGGGCTTGGATGAGCCACTCATTCAGCGGCGTGGAGATGGGTGTTCGCGCGATCATGTCGGCGAACAGAATATCGCTACATGCGGACATCATCTGTAACGAAAATCGCTACATTGCGTCTTGTTGCGTGTAGCTAAAATCGCTACAATGTTGCTATGGAACCGGCAAGCAGCATCATTTCGGCCCTCGGAGGGCCTACAGCGGTCGCCGCAGCGATTGGCATTCACCGCACGCGTGTGTCGATGTGGCAGGCTCCGCGCGAGCGGGGCGGCACCAACGGGCTTATCCCTTACCGTCATGTCCCCCGCCTGATGGAGGTAGCACGCGAGAACGGCGTCGAGCTCACACCCGCCGATTTCATGCCGCCGGTCGATGGCGCCGCCTGAATCCCTTCGCTGTCCCATGCCTCGACCATGGAGCAGCGCCGACGCAACACCAAGAAAAAGGGGTTTCCCATGAGCATCTTGCTACGGGCCCACATGTTCGGAGAACTGGTCAAGGCGGTCGGCGGCGTCGATGCGGCGGCGGCGGCGATAGAGGCGGTGGTCGGGCACACGGTGTCGCGGGGCACGATCTCGAAGGTGCAGAACGGACATGCCGAGGTGCCCTATGCCTGGGCGAGCGCGCTTGAGAACGCCTCGGGCCGGCACCCGTTTCTCAACATGCGCAGCCGCGAGGTCACCGGCGGGCCGGCGCGCTCCGAGCTGGCCTGCCATCTCGACATGTTGCGCGAGGCCACCGAAGGGGTCACCGCGCTGGCCGAGTTCGAGGCCAATCCGGACGATCCGCAGGCGGTGGCCAAGGCCTATGCCGAGCTGGCCGATGTGCACGACCTGACCGCCGGCGCCATGGCGAAGCTCAAGGCGATGATGGGCGTGTGGAAGGGGGATGCGGCATGACCAACGACCCTATCCTTTCCCGCGCGGCGTTCTCCCCGGCGCCGCAGCTTTTTCCGCTGGAGATTTGACATGCCCGCACGAATGCCCTCGCGCACCGATGATGAAACGCTTCTGAACATGCTCGACATGCGTGATTACGATGGTCTCAGTGCGGCCAAGATCGGCCAGCGCGCCGGGCGCTCAAGGGCTGCCGTCTGCGGGCTGTTCAAGCGGGTCCGGGATGATGAGGCGTGGTACGAGGTGGAGTGTGCGGCGCGTGGTGTGCCTGTCTGCCGGTGCCGGAAGCCCGAAAATCGCGATGGGGGCATGACGCGCCGCTGGTGGCGCTCGTGAGTTCCGGACCTTACCCCCTCGATATGGCTGGCCGGCGGAGCTTGCCGGTCGCGCATCTGACCATGGATCTGAGCCGGTCGACCTGCGGCAACTTCATGTGGTCGCTGCGTTTTGTGCCCCCGAGCGGGATGGAAGGAAAACCGGCGCCTGTGGCCAACGGGTTTTGTGACCAGCCGCGTGAGCGTCACCGCCTCGCGGCGGAGCTGCGCGCCGTGGCCGATGCTGTGGAGGCTTGGCCATGACCGTGCGGAAATCGCCGACCATCGCCTTCGGGCTTCAGGTGTCTGCCGTCGCGCTCAAGGCCAAGGCGGGCTTTCTGACCGCGCGGGATCAGCTTGCGCTGGTCGAGAATATGTTTGCCTGGGCCGATGGCGATGCATCCGCGCGCGACGCGGTGCGGGATTTCATGGCGCTGGCGAAGATCGATCCGGCTGCCGCCGGGCGGCGTTTGCAGGACTGGCTCGATGGCTGGTCTCCGGAAACGGATAGCCGGCGCACGGAAGAGGTGCTGGCCGGCATCGATGCCGCGCGACCCGACTGGCGTGCCAGGAAGGATTGCGGCCTTGAGTGAGCCGCGGACCCTCCCGCGCGACGTTCTCGCCCGCATTCCCGACCTGTCGGTCGATGAGCTGCGCGGCTGGTGGGCGGCCGTGTTCGTCTGGAAATTGCGCCCGGTCAAGACCGGGGAGCCGGCGCTGCTTGGCGCCCGGGCAAGGGAGCTGGGGGTGACGCTGTGACGGATCCACGTCTGGACGAAGCGAAGGCGATCTCGGCGCGCGAGACGGTCGACCGGCTCGGCATTGTCGGGCTGAAGGCCGGCGGCGGTGAGCTGATCGGGCCGTGCCCGCTCTGCGGCGGGCGCGACCGGTTCGCGATCAACCTGCGCAGCCATGCCTTTCTGTGCCGCCGTTGCGACATTCGCGGCGGCGATAATATCGCCCTGGTCATGGCGGTTCTGGGCTGTGACTTTCGCGCGGCGCTGACCTGGCTTTGCGGCGATGCGCCGGCGCAGATCGATCCCGGGGAACTGGCGCGCCGGCGGCAGCGGGCGGAGGAGCGGGCGCGCCGGGATCGCGCGGCGCAGGATCGGTATCGGGAGCGGGCCATTGCTGACGCGCGCGCGATCTGGGCGCGGTCACGACCGGGCGCGCAGGGCGTGGTGCGGGCCTATCTGACGGCCCGCGGCATCGCGCCCGGGGCGTTGCCGAGCATCCCGCCGGCGCTGCGGTTCCTGACCGATCACCCCTATGTCAAGAAGATCGGCGGCGCGCTGGTGACGGTGCATCGGGGGCCGTGCATGACCGCGGGGGTGCTGAACCCGGCGGGCGAGATCACGGCGGTGCATCAGACATGGGTCGATCCGGAGCCGCCTCACGGCAAGGCGCGGATCGCGTGGCAGGGCGAGGCGCTGCCGGCGAAACTGGTGCGCGGCTCGAAAAAGGGCGGCGCGATCCGGCTGGTCACGCCTGACGATGCAGAGGTGCTGGTGATGGGCGAGGGGATCGAGACCACGCTCTCGGCGCTGGCGGCGGATGCGGTTCCCGGCGCGGCCTATTGGGCCGGTGTCGATCTGGGCAACATGGCGGGGCGCGCGCAGCGGGGTCCCGGTTTGAGATATGCCGGCCTACCGGATATGAGCGATGCCGAGGCCTTTGTGCCGCCGCCCTGGGTGCGCCGGCTGATCTTCATCCAGGACGGCGATTCCGATCCCCGCGCCACGCGCCACAAGCTCGAATGCGGCCTGCGCCGCGCCATGGCTTTGCGGCCGGGGCTGCGCGGCCAGATCGTGCAGGCGGGGCAGGGTGTCGACCTGAATGACGTGCTGGCCGGCCGGGGCGCGGACGAACCGGGGCAGGATGGGGCAGGTGACAGATGAGCAGGTTTTCTGAGCCGCATCGTTGTCCGTTCTGTGGTGGTGTTTTGCCTCTTCTCGCGCTCGCTGGGGAAGAGGGGCGGCGTTTCGTCATGTGCCACGGGTGCGAGGCCCGAGGGCCCGTCGAGCATTCGGATCTGCATGCGGTTTCCGGTTTCGAAGGCGATGCGGGATTCGAGCATCTGAGTGAGATCCGCGACAGGTTACAGCGGCTGTATCAGGAGTGGGCCGGCCTTGAGAAAACGACGAGGCCGGATTTCCTGACCTTTGCGCATCACCGCCGCAATCCCGAACTGGGAGGCGACGCGGACGGATGAGTGACAGGCTGGACGAGGTGCGCGCGCGGTTTGCCGCGCCCGAGGATGTGGACATGCCAGATGACATGCCGCTCACGGAAGATCCGCAGGAGGCTGCCGACCATGGAGACGATGGCGGTAATGGCGGCGCCGGCAGCGCGACCGAAGAGCCGCGGGAGGCGCAGGGTGCGACCTTGCCGCTGAATGACACGGGCAACGGCCGGCGGTTCGCGCACTATTGCGGCCAGGACGCCATGGTCGTGCCGCGCGTGGGCTGGCACGTCTGGGATGGCCGGCGCTGGAAGCTCGATCCCGACGATATCTCGGTGCGTCGCCATGCCCAAAGCGTGCAGCACCACATCATCCGCGAAATCCCGCATCTGGTTCTCGAGGACTGGCAGCAGCGTGAGATCGGCAAAGAGGTCGAGATCCGCAGGCGAGAGGCTGCGCTGCGCGCGGAGCTGAAAGCCGGCACGCCGACCACCGAGCAGGAGGTCGCGCTCGAAGAGCTGACACAGCGGCTGAGCTGGATCCGCAAGCTCAAGGATCGCCGCTCGACGATGAAATCGGATCACCGGACCTTTGCCAAGTCGAGCGGCAACAAGGCCAAGATCGACGCGATGCTGACCGAGGCGACGGTCGAGCTGGCGCGCGAGGTTGACGATCTGAATGCCGATCCGCTGACGGTGAACACCGAATCCGGCCTGTTGCGGTTCTCGGTCGATGGCGGCGGCGATAGCGGCTTTTCGAAGACGGCCGATGTCACGCTCGAGCCGCATGCCCGCGAGGTGACGATCCCCGGCCGCAATGCGCCGCAGCTGATCACACAGATGATGCCGGTCACATACGACCCAGATGCGACATGCCCGCTCTTCGATGCCTTCCTGCACCGGGTGCAGCCGGATGCGGAGATGCGCGGCTTTCTCCAGCGCTGGCTGGGGCTTTCGCTGACCGGGCTGAAGATCCAGAAATTCGCCTTCTTCTACGGGGCCGGCGCGAATGGCAAATCGGTGCTGGTCGATCTGATCGCCAAGATGATGGGCGACTATTCCCATGCGGCGAAGATCGAATCCTTCACGGGCCGGAACCGCCGCGGCGGCGGCGACGCGACACCCGACATCTTCCCGCTGATGAATGCCCGCATGGTGCGCGCCTCCGAGCCGGAAGAGGGCGAGCGGCTGCAAGAGGGGCTGATCAAGGAGCTGACCGGCGGGGAGCCGATCCTCGTGCGCCAGCTGCATGCCGATTTCATCGAGGTGCATCCGTTCTTCAAGCTGACCATGTCGGGCAACCACAAGCCCGACATTCGCGGCACCGATGACGGGATCTGGCGGCGCGTTCTTCTGGTGCCGTTCGATGTGCAGATCCCGGCGGCCGAGCGCGACGAGAAGCTGGGCGAGAAGCTCTGGGCGGAGCGCGCAGGCATCCTGAACTGGCTGGTCGACGGGCTTGTGCAATATCTCGAGGGCGGGCTCCAGGAGCCGCAGCAGGTGCTGGACGCGACACAGGAATATCGCGCCGATAGCGACCCGATTGGCACCTTCCTCGGCGACGCCTGCCTGATCACCGGTGATCCCGGCGACTTCCTGCTCGCGCGCGAGATCATTCAGGGCTTCAATCTGTGGCTCGATCTGCGCGGCGAGGGCATGTGGGGCGACCGGACGGTCTCGCTCAAGTTCAAGGGGCTCGCGAACCGATATCGCGACCCGAGAACCGGGAAGACCTACAGCCCCGGCAAGCGCGAGGCGACCGGGTATCGCGGCATCAGGTTCGTGGACATGTTCCGGCGCAGCTTCGATACGGCGCCGCGCGATGCGAAGGGGCGTCCGGTGGCGGCGACGGCCAGCGCCGGAGGCGGGGCCGACTGATGGCCCTGCCGGACAAATACTGGCTGCTCTGCGGCCTGAGCCTGGAACGGCTGCCGCGCGCCGCGCTCGACGAGATGCTGGGGCAGGCGGCGCGGGCCGGTGCGCTGGCGCTCTGCTCGCGACCGCGCACGAAAGCCGACTGCGCCCGGCTGCTTCGCCGCGCGCGACAATCGACCTACGATCAGACCGCCGCGCGCCGGCAGACTGCCGGCGGGGCCTTGCAGTCCGCGGCGCCGGTCTCGGTTTGCGAGATCCCTGCGTCCAAGGTGAACGCCTGGCTGCGTGCGCTGCCGCCGGAAGGCCTTGATCCATGATCCCGCGGGGCGCAGCCCGGCGCGCAAGCGCGGCCCGCACCCCGCACCCCTCACCCTTCTTTCGGAATTCAGGACGGTCGGACCGGCCCGACATGCCCATGTCACGGCTCGATGGCGCGACATGGGGTTCGGGGGAAATGTCGCGATTCCAATATCTTGCGCGGGCTCTACGGCCTGAACGGCCCGAACGGCCTGAAATGCGAGGTAACGCATGCGCGCGACAGAAAGGGGGTGTGGGGGAAGAGCCGTCTTATGCGTTAGTTGGCATCTCACGCCGTTCGGGCCGTTCAGGCCGTGATCCGCCTTCGTTCTCACATTATTTCAATGGCTTACCTGTTCACGGGCTTTCTGTGTCTCAGGCCGTGCCCTGTCTCTCTCGGGCCGTTCAAGCCGTTCTCTTTTACAATCGAAAATCAACATCTGGTCTCAAGTGAGAGAAATGAGACGAAATATTGAGGAAGTCTGGGGATGAGCATGGAATATAGGACGTTTGGAGCGCCACGCATTCGACCGGGCCGGGCTGGCAAGGTGCCGGTGAGCATCTGGGATCTGCTCGTCTGGGCCTTCCAGTCGGAGCGGGTTTCGCTCGACTTCAATGAGATGGGAAGCGCGGCGGGGGAGCGGCCCGGCGTCGGGATGGAATACATCCTGATGAAGCGCGGAGATCTCGGCTGCGCCATCGATGGCGGTGGCCGATCCGATCCGCATCCGGATGCTGACCTGGTGGCATCTGCGGTGTCGTGCCTGCCGGAAGGATGTGGCGGCCGGCGCATGGCCGTCTGGTTGGTGGAGCTTGCCCGCCTCGGGCGGTGGCCGGACTGGGGGCAGACTGTGGTGTCGCGCTGCGAACCGGTTGCGTGGAAGGATCACTGGCGCGGTCGTTTTGCCGAAAAGTCCATTTGGGACGGGCTGGGGCGGTGGCCGGTGAACCAGCTCGGTCGCGATGATGGGTATTGCTGCCGTGTGATCTTCACGGGAACGGCGGCGGAGCGTGCGAAGCTGCGCCGGGATTGGCTGTTGTGGTGGTCGGCACTGCTCGAGCTGAAGACGACGTTCGTCCTGCATTGCAATCTGACGGGGTTCGACGTGACCGAAGCAATGCCGCCGCGCGCGCCGTGGAAGAAAATGGCTTGACCGGATGTAGGATCGTTGACATCTTGCCAGCGAACCGAACCGCGCCCGGAGCTGAGATGCTTCCGGGCGCTTCTCGTTTGAGGCCTTCAAAAATGGGTAAGCTTCGTGGGCGGGGCATCTCGTCACGGATCGGTGCGCCGGGGTCGCGGTTGCGGCGGGCGGCGCCTGCCGGTGGGGAGACGCCGGCGCGGCGCTCGACGGATTGGCTGAACACGGCGCGCTGGCAAAAGCTGCGGCGCAAGGTGCTGGCGCGGGACGGTTATGTCTGCCGGCAGACCGGTGTGTTGCTGATCGGCACATACCCTGCCGGCGACAGCCCGGTGGTCGATCACATCCGCCCGCATCGCGGCGACCCGGCGCTGTTCTGGGATGAGGACAACCTCCAGTCGGTGAGCAAGGAATGGCACGACCGGGTGAAGCAGAGCCGGGAAAAGCGCGGCCTGGCGTGACGGGCCGGGGGGTGGGGTCAAAGTCAGGCGCTTTGGGCGGCCAGACCCGCGCCCCCCTCACCGGGAGATTTTTTATTCGGAGACCGGGTTTTTGAACGACATCCGCGAAACAGACCTGTTCGGCAACCCTGTGCGGGCCGGCAAGGGCGCGCCTGGGCGGCCTCGCAAGGAGCTGACGGCAACCGACCTCGACATGCTGGAGGCGGGTCTGATGCAGGGCTGGACGAACCAGCGCATCGCCAAATCTCTGGGGATCGGGGTCTCGACGCTGAAGCGGAATTTTGGGCCTCTGCTGCGGATGCGCGACCAGATGCCCGACCGGCTGCGGCTGCTGATCTTCTCGACCGCGGTGCGCAAATCGCTGGAGGGCGACATGGGCGCGATCCGGCAGGTGCGCCAGCTCATGGAGGACAATGAGCGGCGGCTGGCGGCGGCGCGGATCGACCGCGCCGGCGAGGAGGAGCCGCCGGAGGCGCCGGTGGGCAAGAAGGAACGCGCCCGGCGCGCCGCCGAGCAGGTGGCGGAAACGGGCGGCGGCGATCTCTGGGGCGGCGATCTGAGCCCGGGGAGCTATCACTGATGGAGGGCGCGGAGGCGCTCTTCGATCCGGCCTGGTCGACGGCGGTGCCGGACTGGGAGGCGCGGATCGTGGCGGGACGGTCGCTGCTGCCGGATCTGCCGCTCTTCGATGCGGTGGCCGACAAGGCGCTGCGGATCTTCAAGCGGCTGCGCGTGCCCGATCTGATCGGCACGCCGACCTATGGCGAGGTGTGCGAGGATTGGGTCTTCGATCTCGTGCGGGTGATCTTCGGCAGCTACGATCCCGACCTGAAAAAGCGGATGCTGCAGGAGTTCTTCCTGCTGGTGCCGAAGAAGAACGGCAAATCCGCCATCGCGGCGGCGATCATCGTGACCGCCGCGATCATGAACGAACGGCCGCAGGCGGAGCTCCTGCTGATCGCGCCGACGCAGAAGATCGCCAGCATCGCCTTCAAGCAGGCGAAGAACATGATCGCGCTCGACGCCGATCTGGTGCGGCTCTTCCGGGTGCAGAACCACCTCAAGGAGATCACCCATCATGTCACCGGGGCGGTGATCATGATCCTTTCGGCGGATGGCGATGTGGTGACCGGCTCGAAGGGCACCTTCATTCTTGTCGACGAGACCCATGTGCTGGGCACCAAGCCCAAGGCGCCGGATATCTTCGTCGAGCTGCGCGGCGGGCTGGCGTCGCGGCCCGAGGGGTTCCTGCTCCAGATCACCACGCAATCGAAGGACCGCCCGACCGGCCAGTGGGAAAAGGAGCTGGAGACCGCGCGGGCGGTGCGCGACGGCAGGATCGACCTGCCGATGCTCGCGGTGCTCTACGAGCTGCCGGCGAAGATGGCCGAGGCGGAGGAGTGGCGCGACCCGAAGACCTGGGGGATGGTCAATCCGAACCTCGAGCGTTCGGTGTCGCGGGCCTATCTGCAACGCGAGATGCGCAAGGCGGAGGAGGACGGGCCGGAGGCGCTGGCGCTCTTTGCCAGCCAGCACCTGAACGTGCAGATCGGGCTCGGGCTCAAATCGGGCCGCTGGGTCGGGGCGGATTACTGGCCGACGGCGGCGCGGGCGGATCTCGATCTGACGCGGATCCTGGCCAGCTCGGAGGTCTGTGTCGTCGGCATCGACGGCGGCGGGCTCGACGATCTTCTCGGGCTCTTCGTGCTGGGGCGGCATGCGGAAACCAGCCGCTGGCAGGGCTGGGCGCGGGCCTGGGCGGATCGCGACGTGCTGACGCTGCGCAAGAAGATCGCGCCGGAGCTGGTGGCGCTGGAACAGGCGGGCGAGCTGATCCTGGTCGACAATATCGAGGAGGAGGCGAATCCGGAGATCGTGGAGATCTGCGCGCGCATCCGCGATGCCGGGCTGTTTCCGGAGCAGGACGGCATCGGCATGGACCCGGAGGGCGTGGGCTCGATCATCGACGCGCTGGTGGAGGCGGGGTTCCGGATCGAGGATATCCGGGCGATCAGCCAGGGCTACAAGCTCAATGCGGCGATCAAGACGGCGCCGGTGAAGCTGAAGAACGGCAGCATGGTGCATGGCGGCCAGCGGATCATGACCTGGTGCGTCGGCAACGCCAAGACCGAGGCGCGGGGCAATGCGGTGATCGTGACCAAGGCGCAGAGCGGCAGCGCCAAGATCGACCCGCTCATGGCGATGTTCAACAGCGTCATGCTGATGAGCTGGAACCCGGTCGCGCATCGGCGCGGCAATCTCAACGACTTTCTGAACAACCCGGTGATGGCGATATGAAGCTTGCGCGACTGATGAAGGGCGCGATCCAGGGCGCGCGCGCGTCCCTGGCGGCCGGCGAGTCCGGCTGGGTCGCGCTCTCGGGCGCGGGGGTGTTTCCGCAGGCGGGCTATCGCTCGACGGCGGGCAAACCGGTGTCGCAGGACAGCGCGCTGACGGTCTCGGCGGTCTGGGATTGCGTGCGCAAGCTCAGCCAGACGGCGGCGACCCTGCCGCTCAAGGTCTATGAGAAGAGCGCGAATGGCGGTCGGGTCGAGATCGAGCCGGATTTTGCCGATATCATCTGTCGCCAGCCGAACAGCGTGCAGACACAGGTCGAGTTCTGGGAGGGCATGGTCGCCAATCTCTCGATGCGCGGCAATGCGGTGGCGGAAAAGAAAGTCCTGGGCCGCAATATGGTCGGGCTGTCGCCGCTGCCGAACCTGACGCCCTATGTGAATGCCGAGGGCCGGATCGTTTACGAGTTCTACGACCGCGGCAAGCTGGAGCGGCTGCCGAAGGACAAGGTCTTTCATCTGCGCGCCTTCGATCCGGGCAACGGCATCGGGCTCTCGACGATCAGATACGGCGCCAATTCGATGGGCGCGGCGCTGGCGGCGGACGAGACCGCCGGCAGCGTGTTCTCGAATGCGATGATGGTCGCGGGCGTTCTGGCCTCGGATCAGACGCTCGACGCGCAGCAGCGCGTGCAGCTCGGCGAGATCATCAACAGCTATGTCAGCTCGCGCCGGGCGGGCAAGGTGATGGTGCTGGAGGCGGGGCTGAAGTTCGAGCCGCTGCAGATGAACCCGGAAGACGCGCAGCTGCTGGAGACCCGGCGCTTCCAGGTCGAGGATGTGTGCCGCTGGTTCGGCGTGCCGCCGATCATCATCGGGCATGCGGGGGACGGGCAGACCATGTGGGGCAGCGGGGTCGAGCAGATCATGCTGTCCTGGCTGACGCTGGGGCTCAACCCGCTGCTGAGCCGCATCGAGGCGCGGCTTCAGCGCGATATCGTGCCGCCGGAAAAGCGCGGGCGCTGGTATTGCGAATACAACCGCGAGGCGCTGCTGCAAATGGACAGCAAGGCCAAGGGCGAGTTCATGGCCAAGATGGGCCAGTCCGGCACCATGACGGCGAATGAGCGGCGCCAGAAGCTGAACCTGCCCCGGCATGACGACCCGGCCGCCGACGCGCTGCTGGCGCAGACCGCGCTCGCGCCGCTCGAGGATCTCGGAAAGGAAAAAGAGCAATGAGCAATCGTGATCTGCCGAAGGCCTTTGTCGCCGCGCGGCCCGGGGTGGCGTCGCAGGTATCGGATAAGGCGGTGAACCGCTGGAACCCCGATATCCGGGCGGCGGCGGGGGAGGACGACCGGCGCAGCATCTCCATCCTGGACGCCATCGGCGCGGATTATTGGGGCGACGGGGTGACTGCCAAGCGGATCTCGGCGGCGCTGCGGTCGATGGGCGAGGGGCCGGTCACGGTGAATGTGAACTCGCCGGGCGGCGATTTCTTCGAGGGGCTGGCGATCTACAACCTGCTGCGCGAGCACAAGGGCGAGGTGACGGTGCGGGTGCTGGGCATGGCGGCCTCGGCGGCCTCGGTGATCGCCATGGCGGGCGACCGGATCGAGATGGCGCGCGCCAGCTTCCTGATGATCCACAACACCTGGGTGGTGGCCGCCGGCGACCGCCATGCCTTCCGCGATGTGGCCGACTGGCTGGCGCCGTTCGATGAGGCGGCGGTGGGCATCTATCACGCGCGCACCGGGATCGCCGAGAAAGAGCTGGGCGCGATGCTCGACCGCGAGACCTGGATCGGCGGCGACGCGGCGGTGGCGCAGGGCTTTGCCGATGCGCTGCTTGCCTCGGACGAGATCGAGGCCGCGCCGTCGAACGCGGCGTCTGCGGAGCTTGCCGCGGTCAAGAAGCTCGACCTGATGCTGGCCACGGGCACCCGGGCCACGAAATCCGAACGGCGTGAACTTCTCGCCGCTCTCAAGGGGGGCAAGTCTGGCGCTGCCCCGACCGGCATGTCTGGCGCTGCCGATGATCGGGAGGTGCTTTCCGCCCTCCTTACGAAGCTCAACTCCATCTGAGGAAATCCACGATGAAACAGGCAAAGATGCCCGCCATTGCGGTGGCGGGGCTGGCGGCGCGTATGCCGCAGGCAGTGCTGTGCGGGCCGCGCATGGATGCGGGGGGCTCCACCGAGGAGATGCTGAAACAGGTGCAGCAGTCGCTCGACAAGCTCACCGGAGAGACCAAGCAGACCGCCGAAAACGCGCTCGATGAAGCGAAACGGGCGGGGGCGGTCTCGGCGGAGACCAAGGCTGCGGCCGACCAGCTGCTTTCGGCGCAGACCGCGCTCTCCAAACAGCTCAAATCGCTGACCGACCAGCTCGAGGGCGTGAACCAGAAGCAGCTCGATATCGCGCAGCAGATCTCGGACGGTCTGCCGGGCAATGGCGGCGCGGGTGTCAAATCGCTCGGGCAGGCGGTGATCGACAGCCACGAGAAGATCAAGGCCTTCAACGGCGGCACCCTCTCGGTCGATGTGAAGAACGCGATCACCACGGCGGACGGATCGGCGGGCGGGCTGATCGTCCACGAGGAGGAGCGCACGCCCGTGCGCATGCCGCGCCGCCGGCTGCTGGTGCGCCAGCTCCTCATGTCCGGGCGCACCAGCTCGGATCTGGTGACCTATCGCAAACAGGTTGTCCGGACCAACGCCGCCGGCATGGTGGCCGAGGGCGGCACCTATCAGGCGTCGGAATACGGCTGGGAGAAAGCCACCGAGCAGGTCAAGAAGATCGGTCATATCACCCATGTCTCGGAGGAGGCGCTGGCCGATGCCGATCAGCTGATGACCGAGATCGACGGCGAGCTGCGCTATGGGCTGGATCTGGAGGAGGAAAACCAGATCCTCGCGGGCGACGGCACCGGCGAGAACCTGACCGGCCTTCTGACCGAGGCGCCGGCCTTCGTGGCGGCGGCGGGTCTGCCCAACGCCACCCGGATCGACCGTCTGCGCCTGGGCATCCTTCAGGTCACGCTGGAGGATTACATCCCGACCTTGATCCTGCTGAACCCGCTGGACTGGGCCGCAATCGAGCTGCTCAAGGTCAGCGGCACCGACAACCGTTATGTCTGGGGCAACCCGGGCACGGGCAACACGCCGGTGCTCTGGGGCAAGGATGTGGTCGACAGCAATTCGATGACGGCCGGGGAATGGCTTGTCGGCGATCTCGCGCTGGCGGCGACCTATTACGACCGCCGCGAGGCCGAGGTGCTGTTCTCCACTGAACACGGCACCAACTTCATCGAGGACATGGTGACTGTGAAGGCGCGCAAGCGCGTCGCGATGGCGGTCAAGCGTGCGCTGGCGATGGTGCAGGGCGACTTCACCTTCGCCTGATCCGTCCGGCCCGCGACCGGCGCCTTTCGGGGCGCCGGTCCAATCCCTTCTAGAGAGAGGAGCTTCCGATGTTCGTGAAGTGCAATTCGACCCGTCATACCGTGATCGGCACGTTGCGCCGCAACCATGTCTACCGGCTCGACGACAAGAGCCCGAAAGCGCGTAAGGTGGTCAAGACCCTCACCACCGGCAAGCGCCCGGTGCTGTCCGAGTTGAGCGAGGACGAGGCCGAGAAAATCGGCGCGCGGGCCATCGGTCTGGTCTATTCGGAGGATTTGGCGCCAAGCGAGGAGGATGCGGAGGCGCCGGCGCTGATCGAGGCGCTGACATCGCAGATCGAGGAGCTGACACGCAAGCTCGACGCGGCGGGGGCCGACCGGGAGAAGGTCGTAACGGAACGCGACGCGCTTGCCGGGGCCGTCGATGAGCAGAAAGCGGCCACTGAGGAACTTTCCGGGAAACTCGAGGCATCGACGGCAAAGCTTGAAGAGGTCACGGCGGAGCGCGATGCGCTTGCCAAGCAGATCGCAGACCTGAGCGCCGCGCAGGGCGCGGACAAGGCCTGAGGCGGGAGCAGTCGGGATGAGCATCACGGTTGCCGAAGTGAAAGCCCATCTTAACATCGGCTTCGATGACGACGATACGCTGCTCGGCGGCTTCCTCTCCGCCGCGACGACCCATGCCGAGCGCTACCTGCGCCGCGAGTTTGCGGTCGAATATCCGGACGGGCTCCCCGCCCCGATCCGCACCGCGATCCTGCAACACGTCGCGGTGATGTTCCGCGACCGCGAGGCGACACAGGAGGGCGGACTGTCTGCGCCGCCGCTCATGTGGAAAGATCTCCTGTCGAGCTACCGGGTGTTCTCATGAGCGGCGCCGGGGCGTTGCGCGAGCGGGTCACATTCCAGCGCAAGATGACCGTTGGCCAGACAGCGCCGAGCGACCAGACAGACCCTTTCGGCAACTCTATCGACGGGTTCGGAAACAGCACCGGCGAGTTCGGCGACCTGTTCAGTGTGAGAGCTGACATTCGCGAGACACCGGGCAAGGAGAGGATCGCGGCCGGGCAGTTGGAGAGCACGCGGCTGGCGACAATCCGAGTGTGGGCGGAAGCGAGAACGCGCAGTGTGACACCGGCAGACCGGTTGGTGGCGCGCGGCGCGGTCTGGAACATTCGCAGCGGCCCGGTCCAGATCGACCGCGCAGGGCGGATGCTGGAGTTCACCTGTGAGACGGGGGTGGCCACCTGATGGGTGTGCGCAAGGTCGGGTTCAAACGGGTCCAGAAGATGATGGAAGAGCTGCCAGAGACCACCGGGAAGCACCTTGAACAGGCGAACGAGGATAACGCCGACGAGTGGATTCGCGTGGCAAAGATCCTTGTGCCGGTGGGCGAGACTGGTCGTGCCAAGGCGGCCATCCGGACCACCAAGCAGGGCAAGGGCCAGCTCATGGATTTCGGGCCGCTTTCCTCAATCCTGGAGGGGGGAACGCAAGAGCGTTTCCATAAAAGCGGCAAGGGCACGGGGAAAGGGCCAAAGCTGCCGTTTGTCAGGCCGGCAGAGAGGGCGACGGAGGACGCGCGCAACGAGCGCCTCGCGAAGGCTCTGCGGGACGCGGTGACGGAGGCGAAGAAGAATGGCGGCTCCTGAAATTGCGCTTTGGTACGGTCTTGTCGCCGCGCTACGGGCGGATGCTGGCGTGGTCGCGCTGGTCGGGGGGCGGATCTATGATGAGCCCCCTCAGGGGTCCACACGTCCTTTCGTCCGCTTCGGCAACCTCAACCCGTCGCCGGTGCGGACGGATTGCGGCACAGCCTGCCTGGTCACGTTTTCGCTGGAGGTTCACAGCCGCCCTATCGCAGCCGGGCGCACCGAGGCAATGCTGATTGCGGCGGCGCTGGTCGAGGCTCTCAGCGACAATGAGGAGACGGTGACGCTGGACGGATACACGCTGTCGCGCCTGCAATGGATGCCTGGCGCGGCCACGGGTGGACGGGACGACGACGGCGAAAGTTACGTCGAGATCCGCGGTTTCGAGGCGATCGTGGGTTAGTCCGGAAGGCAGGGTCGGGAGGCCGTCCTTGCTAAAAATCTGGGGGAGTATCTGGGCAAGCTTCTATGAGGGCCTTGGAGTTGTCATTTAAGGTGTCGAGCATCTCGTCCGTGATCTCTCCGAGCCTAGAATTTAAAGGCTCAGGCGTGCCGCCGCGCAGAGCTTGCCTGCCTTCAGCGGTAATTATCCGAGTAGATGACATCATCAACGTCTTCATAAGTTCATATGCAATATCGCACTGATCTTTCGGCTTTGCCTGCGCTGGCACCACTGCCACGAGTGCCGCTGCAAGTATCAATAATCGCATGAAATTACCTCCGGTTGTTTCCGGCAGGTTGGCCCTCTTTGCGCCCTTGGGCAAGGCGCTTCCCCAAATATGGAGCCTCCCCATGGCAACGCAAAAAGGCCGTCTCCTGCTGGTCAAAATCGGCGACGGGCAGGAGACAGAACAGTTTTCGACCCTCTGCGGGCTGCGTGAGAAGACGTTCGGTTTTTCCGTGAACGAGTCGGATGCAACGCAGGCAGACTATGACAACCCCGGCGGGCAGATCTGGACGCGGGGTGTTTCGGGTGCGCGCAGGCTCAACGTCAGCGGCACCGGTCTCTTCGAGGACCACTCAACGCTCGAACGCATGCGCTCCATCTGCATCGGCTCCGGCCCGGCAGATACCGTCGATGCTGTCGGCAATTTCCAAGTGGTCGTTCCGGGTGAGGGCACCTACGAAGCGGAGTTCCACGTCTCGCAGTTCGAGCGTGTTGGTCCGCAGGAGGGTGAGATCACCTACTCGCTCACGATGGCGTCGAATGGCGCGCCGGCGTTCACGGCAGAAGCCTGATGACGATCACGGCTGAGCCACCCATTGGCGGCACCATAGCGGAGTTGGGCGGAAAATCCCGCCCACTCCTGTTGCGGAACGAAGAGATCGAGCGCTTCGAGAAGCACCACAACTGCGGAATTTTCGCTATCTTCGATGCGCTCTTCCTGGATGGAGATGCCCCGAAGGTCCATCAGATCCGTGACCTCGTGGCGCTGGGGCTGGTCGGCGGCGGGCAGCCGGATCGCGCGGCGGACCAGATTGTTGCGTCCATGCCGCCAAGCGCGAACTTCACGCTGCGGCAGATCGCGGGCGACATGATCCTCGCGGCCTTCACGCCTGAGAATCCGGAAAAAAAAAGCGATACGGATGGCTCGTCCGGCACCCCGGGCGCGACAGCGACCGATGGGACGCCCCCGGTCGTATCCGATCCGTCGTCGCCACCGGCCTGAAACCGGCGGAGGTGCGCGCCATGACCCCGCGCGATCTGGGCAACTTCATCACCGGCTGGAACGAGGCGCACAGCGACGAAGTGCAGGCGCCGACGGCTGACGAATATGCGGAATTGGTGAGGGAATATGGCTGAAGCTGACGAACGCACCGAGCGCATCCGCATCCTGCTGGATCTGGAAAAGGACGCGCACGATAGAGAGGCCCGCGCGGCTGCGCGAGAGATCGTGCGCCTTGAGCGGTCATATGACCCGCTGTCTCGCGCTGTCGAAAAGCAGGAGCGCGCGATGCAACGCCTGTCGAAGCAGTTCGAGGCGGGCAAGATCGATGCGCAGCAGATGCAGAGGCTGCAAGATGGCATCCGGCGCGAGTACGAGCAGTCCGTCGAGAAGGTGAACCGCTTCAACGCTGCGCTTGCGGCGAACAACAACGCCCACGGCGGACTGATCGGCACGGTGACCCGCAACAAGGCTGCCTTCCAGCAGCTCGGCTATCAGGTTGGTGACGCCGCAGTTCAGATCCAGGGCGGCACGAGTGCGATCACGGCAATGACGCAGCAGGGCTCGCAGCTTCTGGGCGTCATGGGGCCATGGGGCGCAATCGCTGGCGCTGTGCTGGCTGTGGGCGCCCCTCTGGCAGCTTCATTTCTCAGCCAAGCGGATGGCGCGGAAGAGGCCAAGGAGAAGCTGGAAGGCTTCTATGAGGCTCTGGACGCTTATTCGAGCTTTGCCGAGCGTGCCAGCGCCACGACCGAAGACCTACGCGAAGAGTTCGGCGATTTTGCCGACGAGATCCGGCAGATTTCGGAGTACATGGCCGAAGTCGTCGCGACCCGCGCGCTGGATCAGTTCCGGAAAGACAGCGCGACCTTGCGCGGCGCGTTCTCCGATATCGTTGATGACCTTGAGAAAGCGGACAGGCTCAGCGGCAATAACGCTAGGAACATGGAAGATCGGGCCGAAGATGCCGCCGCAGCCATCTGGCCTGCTGCCGGTTTCGTGGACGGCAGTTTAAGCTTTCATAGCTCTCTCCTCGAACGTGATAGGGCTTAGATACCCGATGGTCGAGTGCCGACGCTTTGGATTGTAGAACCGTTCGATGTAATCGAAGACATCTGCGCGCGCCTGCTTCCTGGTGCGGTAAGTTTTCCGCCTAACCCGTTCGGTTTTTAGCGAAGAGAA
>NZ_JAEKIS010000027.1 GCF_017311415.1 Salipiger abyssi
TTCCTTCGGTCGGCCGCGGCGCCAAACCGCCATGATCAGGGCATCGGTCACCATCTGGGACGTCATCTGATCGCTCATGGACCAACCGACGACACGCCGCGAGAACAGATCAATGACGGCCGCAACGTAGAGCCAACCCTCCGCCGTCCAGATATAGGTGAAGTCTGCCACCCATTTCTGGTTCGGGCCGTCCGCATCGAACTCTCGCTCGAGCACATTGGCAGCTATGATCGACCTCGTGCCCTGGTCCTTCGGTGGGTGCCAACGCCTGGGACGCGCTCTGAATGCTTGCTGCCGCATCAGACGTTCAACGCAATGCAACCCGCAGGAATAGCCATCTTCGAGAAGATCACGCCAGATACGCCGGGCCCCATAGGTTCGATCGGAACGCAAAAAGCTCGCTCGGATCGCCGCCGAGAGCTCTTCATCGCGGATCGACCGGTCGCTGCGTGCTCGCGTCAGCCAGGCATGGAAGCCGCTTCGTGACACACCGAGCGCATCACACATCCAACTTACGGGCCAGACCCCTCGGTGCTTCGCTACAAACCCAAACATCACAGTTGGTCCTTGGCGAAGTAGGCGGCCGCTTTTTTTAAGATGTCGCGCTCCGCCTTCAGTTTTGACACTTCGCGCCGCAGCTTCCTCAGTTCCTCTTGTTCCGGCGTCAGCTTGCCGTGACCGGGAAACGCAGCCGACCCGTCTGCCTCAGATGCCCGCACCCACCGGCGGAGCACAGTCGCATGTATGCCAAGATCCCGTGAAGCTTGCGCAGTGCTGACCCCACGCTTCGTGATCAGTTCCACCGCTTCCTGCTTGAACTCGCGGCTGAATGCTCTTCTCGTCATGTAGTTTCTCCGGTTTCATAAACACCTTATCTCGGTGTCCACGAAACCGGCAGCAGGCCAGAAAGACCTGCGAGCGTGGTCGGTCGAAACCCTTGGCGGTCATGCGACGCGGCCTCCGATTGGACATCGCGCCGCTTGGGCGCCAGCCCTTTCAGTCGATCCCGTTGGCGCGCTGCAATTCACGCACATAGGTGACGATCCCGGCAATGTCGGCGCGGGTCAGCCCCTGCTGCGGAGGCATGTTGCCGAAGGTCCAGTGATGGGCCTGTACTCCGCGTTGGGCGGCGACGAAAAACGCCATGTCGCCGTGGTGCGAAGGTTCGTAGATCCTGTGCACGAAGGGCGGACCAAAGCCCTGTCTGCCCGCCGCGTTTTCGCCGTGGCAGGCGGCGCAGACGGCATCGAAGGCGCGCTTGCCGATCTGCGCCTCGGTCGACAGGCTCTCGGGGAGCGTGACGGAAACGATGGGTGCGCCCTCGACCGGTGCCTGCGCCTCTTTGGGCGGTTCCTCTCCGGCCTTCCAGGTGATCGCGATCGCTGCGCCGATGGCCGCGATCAGAACGACCGCGCCGGCGATAAGTGTTTTGTTCATTTCAATATCCTTGACCGCACGGGGGGCTGCGCCGCCTGCGGATGTTCCTGTGATGTCTGGATACCCCGCCGGAGCGGCGGGAAGGTTTCCCGAGGAAAGCCGGTCAGAGGCGCGGAGGCGGCAAGTCGCAGGGCGGTGCCGTGGCGGCTCGGATTTCGGCAGCAGGCAGTGGAAAGCCACCGGCGACTGTCCGAATGGCAAGACCCGCGATGCCGGTCCCGGGGAGCGTCGCGGTGGCGCAGCCGGCCATATGGAGACAGGCAGACCCAGCCATATGCTCCGCCGCGCCGCCCTGACAGCCGTCACAGTCATGCGCATGATGCGCCGCGATGCCTTTCCCGGAGACGCTCATTGCCATGCCGCTCTGCGGCAGAGCGGCAAGGGCGAGGAAGCCCGCGAGGAAAAGGAGGAGGAGTGCGCGCATGGCTGCTCCGGTCATGAACAGGCGGAGATTGCCCCGAAGCGGTGGTCGCGGTCAAGGCGAACACCGCTTCGGGGGCCGGCGCGCTCAGAGTTTGGCGGCGCGCAGCCGCAGGGCGTTGCCGATCACCGAGACCGACGAAAGGCTCATCGCTGCGGCCGCCACGATGGGCGAGAGCAGGATGCCGAAGAACGGGTAGAGGATGCCCGCCGCCAGCGGCACACCCGCCGAATTGTAGACGAAGGCGAAGAACAGGTTTTGGCGGATGTTGCGCATGGTTGCTTCGGCGAGGTGACGCGCGCGCACGATGCCGACGAGATCGCCCTTCACCAGCGTGATGCCCGCGCTCTCCATCGCCACATCCGCGCCGGTGCCCATGGCGATGCCGACATCGGCGGCGGCCAGCGCCGGCGCGTCGTTGACCCCGTCACCCGCCATCGCCACCGACCGGCCTTCCTTGCGCAGACGCTCGATCAGGGCGTGCTTGTCCTCGGGGCTGACCTCGGCGTGCACCTCGTCGATCTTCAGCGCGCGCGCCACCGCCTCGGCCGTGGCCTTGGCGTCGCCAGTGGCCATGACGATGCGCAGCCCCGCCTCATGCAGAGCGCGGATCGCCTCGGGCGTACTCTCCTTTACGCGGTCGGCAACCGCCACCAGCCCGGCGGCGCGCCCGTCCACGGCGACGAACATCGCGGTCTTGCCATCGGCCTGCAATGCGCCGGCGCGGTCGGAGAGGGGGCCCAGTGCGACGTCCTCGTCCGCCATCAGGGCCGCGTTGCCGAGCGCGACACGCTGGCCGTCGACGCTGCCGGTGACCCCCTTGCCGGTGACCGCGTCGAAATCGGAGGCCTCGCGCTCCGGCGCGCCTGCCTCCTTCGCGCCGGCGGTGATCGCCTCGGCAAGCGGGTGTTCGGAGCCACGCTCCAGAGCGGCTGCAAACGCCAGCAACTCGATCTTTTCCATACCGTCCGAGGGCTCGGCATCGGTCAGCGTCGGTTTGCCTTCGGTCAGTGTGCCCGTCTTGTCCACGACGAGAACGTCGACCCTGGAGAACCGTTCCAGCGCCTTCGCGTCGCGGATCAGGACACCCGCCTGTGCGCCGCGCCCGGTGGAGACCATGATCGACATCGGGGTGGCGAGTCCAAGCGCGCAGGGACAGGCGATGATCAGGACCGAGACCGCCGCCACGAAGGCGTAAGACAGCGCCGGCGAGGGCCCGAAGATCGCCCATGCAAGAAAGGCCAGTACCGCGACGCCCACCACGGCGGGCACGAAATAAGCCGCGACCCGATCGGCCATCGCCTGGATCGGTGCGCGCGAGCGTTGCGCTTTCGAGACCATCTCGACGATGCGCGACAGAGTGGTCTCAGAGCCCACATTCTCCGCCCGCATGAGGAAGCTGCCGGATTTGTTGAGCGTGCCTCCCGTTACCGGTTCGCCCTCGGTCTTTTCGACCGGGACCGGCTCGCCGGTGATCATGCTCTCGTCGACAGAGGAGCGCCCTTCGGTCACCACGCCGTCCACCGGCACGCTTTCGCCGGGGCGCACGCGCAGGATGTCGCCCGAGGCAACCTCATCGAGCGGCACGTCTGCCTCGGAGCCGTCGCTGACGCGCCGCGCGGTCTTTGGCGCGAGGTCGAGAAGCGCGCGGATCGCGTCGCCTGTGCGCTCGCGCGCGGCCAGTTCCATGACCTGGCCGATCAACACCAGCACGAGGATCACCGCGGCGGCTTCGAAGTAGATCGGCGTCATGCCCATGTCGTCGCGCATCGCCTGCGGGAACAGCCCCGGCGCCAGCAACGAGACGATTGAGAAGAGATACGCCGCCCCGGTGCCGAGCGCGATCAGCGTCCACATATTGGGCGAGCGGTTGACGATCGAGGCCCAGCCACGCTTGAAGAAGGGCCAGCAGAGCAACACCACCGGGGTCGCCAGGGCGAACTGCGCCCAGGCAAACAGATCATGTCCGAACCACTCGGCGAAGGGGATGCCGATATGGGCGCCCATCTCCAGCACAAAGACCAGCGCCGCGAGCGGCGCGGTGATCTTCAGCCGACGTTTTAAGTCGACATATTCCGGGTTTGGGCCGCTCTCTGCCGAAGGGGTCACCGGCTCCAGCGCCATCCCGCATTTCGGGCAGTCGCCGGGCGCGTCCCGGACGATCTCGGGATGCATCGGGCAGGTATACTTGGTGCCCTCGGGCATCGCCTCCGGTGCAGGCCTGTCTTTGAGATAGGCCTCTGGCTCGTCTTCGAATTTCGTCTGGCAGCGTTCTGAACAGAAGTAATATTTTTCGCCCCCATGCTTGAGCATGTGGGCGGCTGTAGAGCGGTCCACCTCCATGCCGCAAACCGGGTCCGTGGCGGTGAGATAGGCCGTCGGGTCGTCGCGGAACCTGTCGCGGCAGCGCTCGGAGCAGAAATGATAGCGATGCCCCTCATGGTCGAAATGGGGCTTGTCCGCATCGGGCTCTACGGTCATGCCGCAAACCGGATCCCGGGTCACCGCGTCGGCTGCCCCCTGCGATGTCTCGCCAGGCGTGTTATGTGCGTGGGCCATGCAAACCTCCGGATCATTGGCATCAACGTCCAGCTACGAACTGGGGTTCCAGCAGGGGGCAGGTCAAGAGCGGCCGCGCAGAACAATTTCGGCAAGGCCCGGCCCATTCCCAAGCCAGAGTGGGGAGGGCGCAGCAGATGTGCTGCACTGGCCGTGGGCGTCAGGCGGTGAGGCTGACGAGGATGCGGTCCATCATCGCGTCGCAGGCGGCGAGCTGGGGCAGGGTGACGTATTCGTCCGGCTTGTGCCCTTGATCTTCCATCGAACCGGGGCCGCAAACGACGGTGGGGATGCCCAGCCCCTGAAAGTATCCGGCCTCTGTGCCAAAGGCCACTTTGGTGACCGCATTGCTCTGCGCGAGGCCCTTGGCCAGCGTGACGATCTCCGCATCCTCTTGCTGGTCGAGCCCCGGATAGGCGTTGACCTGCGTCACCTCGACCCGCGCCTGCGGGCTCTGCGTGGCGAAACGCGCGGTGACCTGCGCTGCCGCGTCTCGGATCCGCGCGGCGATTTCCTCGGCGGGATCGGCGGCGAGGTGGCGGTATTCAAAGCGCAGCTCGGCCCGGTCGGGCACGATGTTCAGCGCGGTGCCACCCGAAAGCGTGCCCACATGGATCGTGGTATAGGGCACGTCATAGGCCGGATCTCTGGCGCCGTTCTGCGCGTAGTGGTCCTGAATGCCGCGCAGCTCGGTCACGAACTCCGCCGCCAGATGCAGTGCGTTGACAAAGCGCGGCGCCAGCGCCGAGTGCCCGCTTTCACCATGACACACCGCCTCGAAGGCCGCCTTGCCCTTGTGCCCGATGGCGACCTGCATCTCGGTCGGCTCGCCGACGAAACAGACGCGTGGCGTGCCGAGCGCCTCGGGCAGCGCGCCGATCATCGACCGGATACCGACGCAGCCGATCTCCTCGTCGTAGGAAATCGCCAGTTTCAGCGGTTCCTTCAGCGGCGCCTTCGCCGCGCGGTCGGCGAGCGCCAGCATGCTGGCGAGATAGCCCTTCATATCCGTGGTGCCGCGCCCGTAGAGGCGATCCCCCTCGCGGGTCAGGCGGAACGGATCGCGGTGCCAGACCTGCCCCGCGACCGGCACCACATCGGTATGCGCAGACAGCATCACCCCGTGACCCTCCGGCCCCAGCACGGCAAAGAGCCCGGCCTTCTCTCCCGTCGCGTCCGGCAGGCGCGTCACACGGAAGCCGCGCGCCTTGAGGTAATCTTCCACAAAGCCGATCAGCGGCAGGTTGGATCTGGCGCTGGTGGTGTCGAAGGAGATCAGCCGGTCGAGAAGGGAGAGCGTGTCCATGAGATGCCTTGCGCTGTGCGACGGTCAGAGTCCCGCCGCGATTTCGGTGATGGCCTCGCGCAGAATGCCCTCGATCTCGTCGATCATCGGCTCATCCAGGATGAGCGTCGGCGACAGGATCAGCACATTGCCCAGAGGCCGGGCGACGAGGCCGCGTTTTTGGCAGGCGCGGGCGACCTTGAGCCCGACAGCCGCCTCGGCGGGGTGGCTTTCCTTGGTCGCGCGGTCCTTGACGAATTCGATGCCCATCATGAAATGGCTGCCCCGCACCTCGCCAACGAGATCGAGATCAGCAAGCCCGCGCAGCCTGCGCTCGAAATACGCGCCTGTTGTGCGGACGCGCTCGGGGATGCCCTCGCGCTCCATGATGGCGATATTGGTAAGCGCGGCGGCAGCGGCGGCCGGGTGGCCGGAATAGGTCATGCCATGCAGGAACATGCCGTCGGGGCCCGAAATCACCTCGTGGATTTCGTCGGAGACCAGCGTGGCAGACATCGGCTGATAGCCCGAGGTAAGGCCCTTGGCGGTGTTGATGATGTCGGGCGTGGTGCCGAACACATCCTCGGAGGCAAAGAAATGCCCCAGCCGGCCAAAGGCGGTCACCACCTCGTCGGCGATATATTTGATATCGTTCGCGCGGCAAATCTCCTGCATGCGGCGGTGATAGCCCTGCGGCGCCGCGATCACCCCGCCCGCGCCCTGGATCGGCTCGGCGACAAAGGCGCAGATGTTTTCCGCGCCGATCTGCTCGATGCTCTGGCTCAGTTCCTCGGCCAGCGCGTCGAGGAATTCCGCTTCGCTCATACCCTCGCCCTCGCGCCAGAAATGCGGCGCGCGCAGGTGGTGGACGAGATCCAAGGCGGCGGTCCAGCCCTCGGAATAGGCGGGCGTCGTCATCGCCATCGAGAGATGGGTGGAGCCGTGATAGGCGCCGAGGCGTGACAGCACCTTGAGCTTGTTCGGGCGCCCCTTGCGGATGTTGTAATGGTGCAGGATGCGGATCGCGCTGTCATTGGCGACCGAGCCGGAATTGCCGAAATAGACCGCGTTCAGGTCGCCCGGCGCCAGCGACGCCAGCTTCTCCGACAGCGCGGCGGCGGTCGGGTGGGTGAAGTTGTAGAAGGTCGAGTAATAGTCGAGCTGGCGGAGCTGCTCCGCGATGGCGTCGATCATCTCCTGTCGCCCGTGGCCGATATTCACGCACCAGAGCCCGGCGATCCCGTCGATCATCCGGTTTCCGTCATTGTCGTAGACAAAGGCGCCCTCGGCGCGGCTGATGACGGTCCGCGCGCCCTTCGCCTTGAGAGCGTTCAGGTCGGCGAAGGACTGGATGAGGTGGCTGTCCTGGGCAAGAATTTCGGCGGTGCTGGTCATATCGGTCTCTGATCGGCTGAGGATGGGACGGCTTGAAAGGATACCCCTTTCAACTCGCCCAAAGACTACGGTATGGCCATTGGAGGGGTATATACCCCCAAGGAGGTATCCCGTGACACCCAGCCTTGCCCTTGCCACAGATGACCCGCGAGCCACGGCCCTGGCGGCGGCGCTGGAAGCGCTCGGGACAGAGGCGTTTCCGCAGGCGCTGGCTGGCTGGCTGGGCCGGGAGCTCGCCTTCGACAATGTCACGACGCTGGCCTATCGCGACGGCGCGGCGCCCGAGATGCTCTACCGCGCGGCGGCGGAGCCTCGGGTGCATGCGCGGCTCGACAGCGCCTATCTGGAGGGCGCCTATCTGCTCGACCCGTTCCATCAACTCCATCTCGATGCGGCACCGGACGGGCTCTATCGTCTGCAAGACATCGCGCCCGATCACTTCACCCGGGGCGATTATTACCTGACCTACTACGCGGGCACGACGCTGACCGACGAGATCGCCTATATCGCCTCGCCCACGCCAGGGGCGAGCGTGACCGTCTGCCTTGGCCGCGACGCGTCGTCGGGAAAGCGGTTTTCCGGCCGCGATCTGGCCGAGGCCGCGCGCATCGCGCCTGTTTGCTTCGCGCTGATGCGGCGACACTGGGCAGGGCTCCATCCGGGCGGTGCGCCGGCACCCGACAGCGACCCGGTGGTCGACAGGCTGCGGCGCAACGCGGCGGCAAGGCTCGGGATCGAACTGACCCCGCGCCAGGCGGAAACCGCGTTTCTGATCCTTAAGGGGCATTCCACCGCCTCCATCGCGCTGCGGCTCGATCTCAGCCCGCAGACCGTCAAGGTGTTCCGCAAACAGCTCTACCACCGCTGCGCCATCAGCTCTCAGGCGGAACTGTTTTCGCTGTTCCTGCCACTGCTGGGCGCGCCTGAGGCCCGCTGACCTCCAGCGGCACGCCGCCGCGCGAAAACCCGTCATGCACCCAGCTCTGCGCGAACTCGACAAAGCTGCGCACCACATGGGTGGTCTCGGCCTGCGGCGGCACCAGAAGGCCCATCTTCAGCGCCCGCAGTTCCCCGGCGAGCGGGATGAATTTCAGCGCCTTGCCGTCGGGCGAGAGCCCGTTCAGCGGGCGCAGATTGGCGATGGAATAGCCAAAGCCGTTGGCCACGAGGCTGCGCACCACCGCGATATCGCGCGAACGTTCGGCAATCTCGGGCTTGATGCCCTTTTCCTGAAAGAAGGACAGGAAGTAATCGGCGCTCT
The DNA here is from genome assembly GCF_017311415.1 of Salipiger abyssi. GTDB lineage: Bacteria > Pseudomonadota > Alphaproteobacteria > Rhodobacterales > Rhodobacteraceae > Salipiger > Salipiger abyssi_A. The sequence continues at coordinate 8,359 of NZ_JAEKIS010000027.1, forward strand.
GCGGCAGGTCGAGCAGCACCATGGGCAGGGCGCGCAGCTCCTCCACGGCGATCTCGTCGCGGGCCGCCAGCGGGTGATCGGCGGCGATGAGCACGAAGGGCGGCAGCGCCATCAGCGGAATGAAGGTCAGGTCCGGCGGCACCACGAGGTCATAGGCCAGCGCCACGTCGATCTCGGCCCGGCGCAGGGCGCTGACCAGATCGTTGGCATCGTATTCCGACTGGGTGAAGCGGGCGTCGGGATAGGCATCTACGAAATCCCGACGCAAGGCCGGCAGGACCACCTGCGCAAAGGTCAGCATACAGCCCACCGTGATCGGCCCGCGCACCTGGCCCGAGATATCGCCCGCCAGATCGATCAGCCGGTCGGCTTCGCGCAGCACCGCCCTGGCCTGATCCATCAGCGCCCGGCCCGCCTGCGTCAGCGACAGGCCCTGCGCGTGCTGGCGCACGAAGAGCGGCATGCCGAATTCGGTTTCCAGCTGCGAGATCGCGGTGGAGATCGATGGCGACGAGACATTCACCCGCCCCGCCGCCACGGTGATGCTGCCCGCCTCTCCGACCGCCACGAAATATTCAAGCTGCCGGAGCGTGTAACGGATCATTGGGCGCCTCTTGGCCACGTCGCGACCTACAGTTTGTACTTGATCCAGGTGGTTTTCAACGCCGTGTATTTGTCGAGCGAATGCAACGAGAGATCGCGCCCGAAGCCCGATTGCTTCATGCCGCCAAAAGGCGTCTGGGCCGAGAGCGCATCCACGTTGTTCACCGAGACGGTGCCCACATGCAGCCGGTCGGAAACGCGCATCGCCCGGCTGAGATTGTCGGTCCAGACCGAGGCGGCAAGACCGTAGATGCTATCATTGGCCATGGCGATGACCTCTTCCTCGGTGTCGAAGGGGATGACGGCGAGCACCGGGCCGAACACCTCTTCGGTGGCGATGGGATCGTGTTGCGCCACATCGCCGAAGATCGTGGGCGCCACGAAGCAGCCCTTGCCCGCAAGCGTCACACGCTCGCCGCCGGAGACCAGCCGCGTGCTTTCCCGCGCCGCCGCGATCCGCGCCATGATGGATTGCGTCTGTTTCTCGTCCACGATGGCGCCGAGCCTGGTGGCAGGGTCCAGCGGGTTGCCGGGGGCCATCGCCTCGGCGCGGGCTTTCAGCAGCGCGAGGAATTCGTCCTGAATCGAGCGCTCCACATAAAGCCGGCTGTTGGCGGAACAGACCTGCCCGCCATTGAAGAAGATCCCGAAGGCTGCCATGTCGGCGGCGGTTTCCAGATCCTCGCAATCGGCAAAGACGATATTGGGGCTCTTGCCGCCGGTCTCGGGCCAGACCGCTTTCAGGTTCGACTGGCCGGAATATTCCATGAATTTCCTGCCCACGGCGGTGGAGCCGGTGAAGGCGAGGCAATCCACATCCATATGCAGGCCGAGCGCCTTGCCCGCCGTGGCGCCAAAGCCGGGCACCACGTTGAAGACGCCCGGCGGCACGCCTGCCTCGGAGGCGAGTTCCGCCAGACGCAGCGCCGAAAGCGGCGATTGCTCGGCGGGTTTCAGCACCACGGAATTGCCGGCGGCCAGCGCCGCGGCGGATTTCCACGTCGCCATGTCGAGCGGGAAGTTCCACGGCACCACCGCGCCCACCACCCCCAGCGGCACCCGGCGCACCAGCGCCAGATCGCCTTTGCCGGTGGGGGCGACCTCGTCGTAAAGCTTGTCGATGGCCTCGGCATACCACTGGAAGAAATGCGCCGAGCCCGGCACGTCGACGGTGGCCGCATCCGTGACCGGCTTGCCCATGTCGAGACTGTCGAGCAGCGCCAGCTCCACCAGATTCTCGCGGATGAGCTCGGCGAGCTTCAGCAGCACCGCCTTGCGACCGCCCGGATCCATGCGCGACCAGCGCCCGTCCTCAAAGGCGGCGCGGGCGGCCTTGACCGCGCGGTCCACATCGGCGGCATCGCATTCGGCGATCTGCGCGATCTCTTCGCCCGTGGCCGGGTTGATCGTGGCAAAGGTCTTGCCCGAGGCCGCGTCGGTGAATTGCCCGTCGATATAGGCTTTCGTGCGGAAGCAGAGGGCGGCGGCGGCCTCCTGCCAGTCGGCAAAGCTCAGGTCCATGATGTCTCTCTTGTCGGTCTGTGCGTCATTCGTCGCCCGGCACGCCATAGGAGGGCGCCTCGCGCGGATCGAGGGCGCGCTGCACATAGGCGTCGAGCTGCGGTTTGTAGATGTCCCAGGCGGTGGCGACGGCCTCGATGGGGCAGTCTTCGGTCCAGTCGCAGCGCAGATCGGCGACCGGCCAAGCGACCCTGTCGACGATCATCATGCCGGCGGAATGCACCGGCCCGGCCTCACCTCCGGCGGCCAGCCCCGCGCGCATCGCGGCGATCAGCCGGTCGCCGATATGGCCGCTGGCGGCGAGGTAGCCGTCGACGATGGCCTGCGGCACCGTGTCATTGGCCAGAAGATTGCCGCCCGAGGCGACATCCTGCGCCCGCGCCTCTGTCCAGATCCCCAGCGAGTTGGGGCCGGAATGGATGGCGGTGTTGCCGTCGGTATCGACGGCCAGCACCTGCCGGTACTCGATAAAGCTGCCCGTCGCCTTGATCTCGGCAATCGCCTCGGCGGCGCTCATGCCGCCCGCCATCAGGTCGAGCGTGCGCGGCCCGAGCGTCGGGTCGGTGACGTTCTGCGAGGCGACCGCCGCCACGCCCGCGCGGGCATAGGAGCAGCGCGCGGCCACGGCGGGGGAGGAGGAGGAGATCGCGACACCGAACATGCCGGTCTCGGGGCAGCGGGCGACGAGTGAAAAGGTCATGCGATCAGGCCTTGTAGTCGTCGGGGATCACGGCGGTGCCGTCGATTTCGACCAGCCAGTCGGGCCGCGCCAGCGCGCTCACCACAAGCCCCGTCGAGACCGGATGCACGCCTTTGATATATTCGCCCATGGTGCGGTAGACCGCCTCGCGGTGGCGCACATCGGTGATATAGACCACCACCTTCACCAGATGCTCCATCGAACCGCCGGCCTCTTCGATGAGCTGCCGAATGTTCTGCATCACCTTGTGGGTCTGCTCCACCGGGTCGTGGCTTTCGATATTCCTGGCGTCGTCGAGGTTCTGCGGGCACTGGCCGCGCAGCCAGACCGTCTTGCCGCCCTGCGTGACCACGGCCTGACAGAGATCGTTATCGAGCTTCTGCTCGGGATAGGTCTCTTTGGTGTTGAAGGGGCGGATGCGCGTATGGGCCATCTTGGTCTCCTTGGGGCGGACGGATCTTTTGCCCGTGCCGCCGGGGTGGGCCCGCCCCGGGATCGCCGGAGCGGGGAAGGGGATTATTGCAGCAGGTCGGTCCAGACCTTGGTCACCAGATCCTGCGCGGCGGGGCTGCATGCCTGGGCGAAGACCACCGGCACGTCGGGGAACAGCTCGGGCGCGTTCTCCTTGGTGTAGAGCGCCTTGCTCTCGTCGATCTCGACCGGCGCGGAATGCGCGTAATAGTTATACTGCTCGGTGGCGTTCTCGACAGTGGACATGAACTCGATAAAGGCCTTGGCGTTGTCGATATTCGCGGCCCCCGCCGGAACCACGAAGCTGTCGAGCCAGCCGACAAGACCCTCTTTCGGCATCGCATATTCCACATGCGCGCCGCTGTTGCGCAGGCGCAGCGTGTTGCCGTCCCACCAGAAATGCGCGGCGACCTCGCCGGAGCCCAGACGGTTCTCGATATTGTCCGAGGTATAGGCCACCACCGCGGGTTTCTGTGCCATCAGCAGATCGTAGACCTTTTTCATCTCGGCCTTGTCCTCGGTGCAGTATTCGACACCGAGATAGAGCTGCGCCGCCGAGACGACCTCGTCGGGATATGAGAGCAGTGCGATGGAGCCCGCCAGATCGGTCGGCTCGAACAGCACCGACCAGCTGTCGACAGGGCCGTCATATTTGTCGCGGTTGACCGAGAACCCGGCGGTGCCATAGGCGAGCGGGATGGAATAGTCGTTTTCCGGATCCCACCACTGGCCCTGCCAGCGCTCATCGAGCTGGTCATAGGCATCGAGCTCATAGGCGTCGATGTCTTCCAGCAGGCCCTCGTCGGCCATGATCTTCACAAAGTGCTGCGAGGGGGTCACCAGGTCATAGCCCGAAGAGCCCGCCTGAAGCTTGGTCAGCGCGTCCTCGTTCGAGGAAAAGCTGTCGACATTCACCTCGATGCCGGTTTCCTCGGAGAATTTGGCAATCAGCTCGGGCGAGATCGAGTCCGCCCAGGCGTAGATGTTCAGCTCGCCCTCGGCGGCGGCGGGCAGCGCGACGGGCAGGATCAGTGTGGTTGCGAGAAGCAGTTTCTTCATGTGTCGTTTCTCCTTGTTGCGCCCTTGTTGGTTAGCGTGGAGGGGGTGGCCCAAGGGCAGGGCCGAAAGTCAGCTGCGCCGCATCGCTCTGGCGTTGAGGATCAGAACCAGCGTGGCCAGCAGCAGTGAGGCGGCGATCAGCAGGGTGGAAATGGCGTTCAGCTCGGGCGTGGTGCCCTGGCGGATCAGGCTGAAGATGTAGACGGGCAGGGTGGTCGCGCCGCCGGAGTTCAGCAGGTTCGAGGTGATGAAATCGTCCATCGACATGACGAAGGCGGTCATCGCGCCGGCAAAGACGCCGGGCAGGATCATCGGCAGCGTGACCAGCCGAAAGGCGGTGAAGGGGGCGGCGTAGAGGTCGCGCGCGGCCTCTTCGAAATCGAGCGACATGCCCTGAAGCCGGGCACGGATCGGCAGGAAGGCGAAGGGAGTGCAGAAGGCGGTATGCGCCAGCACCAGCTTCAGCAGACCGTTGGTCAGCCCGATCTGCGAGAAGAGGATCAGCACCGCCACCGCCAGCACGATCTCGGGCAGCAGCAGCGGCAGGTTCACCACGGTTTCCGAGACGCGGCGGAATTTCATGTCGGTGGCGCGGGTCAGCACGATGGCGGCCAGCAGCGCGATGAGCGTGGCGCAGAGGGTCGAGATCAGCGCCACGGTCAGCGAGATCTCCAGCGCGCCCATCAGCGCTTCGTTCTCCAGCGCGGCGGCGTACCATTTGGTGGAAAACCCGGTCCAGACCGAAACCAGCCGGTTGTCGTTGAAGGAGTAAAACACCACGACGCCGATGGGCAGGTAGAGCCAGAGGAAGAACAGGATGCTGAGCGGGCGCAGGCCGGGATAGGTGCGGATGTTCTGGCTCATAGCGCAACCTCCGCCTGACGGGTGGCGCGGCGGGCATTCAGCAGCAGCACGATCACCACGAGGGTCAGCAGGACCATGGCGATGGCCGCGCCGAAGGGCCAGTTGCGCGCGCCGCCGAACTGCGTCTGGATCAGCGTGCCCATCATCAGCTGCTTGCCGCCGCCCAGCAGCATCGGCTCCAGCACCGTGCCGAGGCTCGGCACGAAAACGAGGATGCTGCCGGCGGTGAGACCCGGCGCGGCCAGCGGCAGGATCACCCGGCGCAGCGCCGTCCAACGCCCGCCATAAAGATCGTGGCTGGCCTCGATCAGTGCCGGGTCGATCTTTTCCACCGAGGCATAGACCGGCAGGATCATCAGCGGGATATAGCTGTAGACCATGCCGGTGATCATCGCGCCGGGGGTAAAGAGAAAGCCCGAGATGTCGGCGCCGCCGAACAGGCGATAGACGCGCTCCAAGAGCCCGTCATTGCCGAGGATGATCAGCCAGGCATAGACTCGCACGATCATCGACACCCAGAAAGGCAGCGTCACGAGGTACAAAAGCACGATCTTCAGCCGCGCCGATTGCTGTGCGATGTAATAGGCGACGGGCAGCGCGAGAAGCACGCAGATCGCCGTGGCGGCGCCCGCGAAAATCAGCGTGCGGGCGATGATGGCCAGGTATTTCGGATCGAATTCCAGCTCGTCCGTCCAGCCTTCGGTGAAGAGGATCTGCCGGTAGGAAGTGATGTCGAAGCCCCAGTCGAAGCCGCCATAGGCGCCGCGCTCGGCGACGCTGACGCCCGCGACGATCAGGATCGGCACGATGAGCGTCAGCAGCATCAGCGCCCAGGCGGGCACGAGGCCCCAGAAGCGGAAGGTCCGGCTCATTGGCCCAGCACCCGCGCGTTGGGTTCGCGAAAGCCGATACGGACGGTGCTGCCGATCTCCAGCGAGTCCTGATGCGACTGCGCGTTGCGGCGTGACAGGCGCAGCGTCACCTCGCCCACCTGCACGGTGTAATGGGTGAACCCGCCCATATAGTTGCGCGACCGCACCGTCGCGTCGAAGAGCGCGCCTTCGGCCTGCTCGTTCACGCCGATCTTTTCCGGCCGGATCGACATGGTGGCTGGCCCCGGACCGCTCAGCCCCTGGTGGCTGGTGGTGATATCGGTGCCAAGTGCTGTGCGGATCGTCGCTTGCGCACCCTCCACCGCGATCACCTCGCCGTCGAGGAAATTGGTGTCGCCGATGAAATCCGCGACAAAGCGGTTGCCGGGATCCTCGTAGATCTCCTTCGGGCTGCCGATCTGTTGCACCCGCCCGTTGCCCATGACCGCGATGCGGTCGGACATGTCGAGCGCCTCTTCCTGATCGTGGGTCACAAAGACAAAGGTGATGCCGGTTTCGCGTTGAAGCGTGCGCAGCTCGTCGCGCATCGCCTGCCGCAGCTTCAGATCCAGCGCCGAGAGCGGCTCGTCGAGCAGCAGCACCTCGGGCTCCGCCGCCAGCGCGCGGGCAAGCGCGATGCGCTGGCGCTGGCCGCCCGAGAGCTGGTCGGGCTTGCGCGCCGCGAATTGCTCCATATGCACCATTTCCAGCATCCGGCCCACGCGCTCGGTGATGCGCGTCTTGTCCCAGCCGAGGTTTTTCAGCCCGAACGCGATGTTCTGGCTGAGCGTCATATGCGGAAACAGCGCGTAGTTCTGAAAGACCGTGTTCACCCGCCGCTTATGCGCGGGCATTTGCGCGATCTCTTTCCCGTTGAGCAGCAGCGTGCCCGCGCTCGGCGTCTCGAACCCGGCGATCATCCTGAGCAACGTGGTCTTGCCGCAGCCCGATGGCCCCAGAAGCGTGAAGAACTCGTTCTGGAAGATCTTGAAATCGACATGGTCGAGCGCCGTGTAATCGCCGAAGCGCTTCGACACGTTCACGACTTCGATCGCGGAGGGGCGGCTCATGCGGGCATCCTTCGATGGCGTGTCAGGCGGGCGGGGGGCTCAGGCAGCGTCTGCGAGGATCATGCGGGCGCATTTCTCGCCGATCATCATCGTGGGCGCGTTGGTGTTGCCGCCGATCAGCGTTGGCATCACCGAGGCATCGGCGACGCGTAGCCCCTCGACCCCGCGCACCTTGAGCGAGGCGGGATCGGTGACTGCCATCTCGTCGGTGCCCATCTTGCAGGTGCCCACCGGGTGGAACACGGTCAGTGCCGCGCCGCGCAGGTAATCGAGGATCTGCTCGTCGGTATCGACCTCTTTGCCGGGAAGCATCTCCTTGCCCCGGATCTCGTCGAACGTGCTGTCGGCGAGGATGCTGCGTGCCACCTTGATGCCTTCGACCAGCACCTGCGCGTCCTGCGGATCGGAGAAGAATTTCGGGTCGATCTCCAGCGCGCCGGTCTTGCCCAGACGGATCTCGCCGATGGATTTCGGGCGCAGCACGCAGGTATGCACCGCGTAGCCGTGGCCGTATTCGATCACCCGGCCCCGGTGGCTGCGGTACCCCGGCACGAAGTGGAACTGGATGTCGGGATTTTCATTGGCGTATTTCGTGCGCGCGAAGCCGCCGGCCTCGACATAATTGGTGGTGAACATCCCCTTGCGCTGCGCCAGCCAGCGGAAGGGCGCGGCGATCATCGAGGGCAGGTTGCGCAGCGACAGCCCCAGCGTCCTGGTCGAGCTGGAGCGCACGGTGATCATGCCATCCACATGGTCGCGCAGGTTCTGGCCGACGCCGGGCAGATCATGCGCCACCCGGACCCCCGCCGCGTTCAGCATCGCCGCCGGGCCGATGCCCGAGCGCAGCAGCAGCTCCGGCGAGTTGATGGCGCCCGCCGCGAGGATCACCTCTTTTGCTGCCTTCAGCACCCGCTTGCCGTCGGGGCCGTCGATCTCGATCCCGGTGGCGCGGCCGTTCTCGACGATCACCCGCTTGGTGTCGGTGCCGCTGAGGATCGTCAGGTTCGCGCGGTCGCGCACCGGATGCAGGAAGGCGCGATAAGAGGACCAGCGCATGCCGTCATGCTGGGTGACGTTGTAGATGCCGAGCCCGTCCTGGCGCTCGGCGTTCATATCGGTGTTCTCGGAGAGATCCGCCGCGCGGCCCGCCTTGATGAACATCCGCGCCACCGGGTTCGGATCGCGGTGCCGGTCGACATAGATCTCGCCGCTTGTGCCGTGATATTTCGGATCCTGTCCGAGCTGGTTGTTCTCGAGAACCTTGAAGACCGGCAGCACGTCGTCCCAGCTCCAGCCGGCACAGCCCAGCTGCGCCCATTCGTCGTAATCGGAGGCAGCGCCCCGGATGTAGAGCATGGAGTTGATCGCCGAGGAGCCGCCGAGCGCCTTGCCGCGATTGAGCGGGATCGCGCGGTTCTTCAGCTCGGGCTGCGGTACGCTCATATAGCTGTAATCGTATTTCGGGTCGTTGTAGAGCGACAGGATCCCGGCGGGCACCCGCACGCGCGGCGAGCTGTCCTTGCCGCCGGCTTCGACGATGCACACCTGCGTGTTCGGGTCTTTCGAGAGGCGGTTGGCCAGCACGCACCCCGCCGATCCGGCGCCCACGATGATGTAATCGAAGCTGTCTTTGAGCATTGGAACCTCGCCTTGTCCATTGCCTGTCTGTTGACAGGGCAGGCGGGTCGAAGCCCATTTATAAGATTCAATTCACTGGTTAGGGCATGTCTAATGTTAAACTTTATAATGGGTTACATCTTATTCCCTCACGGAGGCCCGCGTGTGGCGGTGAAAACTTAGGCAATTCACACATTTGCAGGTGGGGCGCCTTTTCGAGACCGGACCCCATGTCTGCCGAGACAAACGGGTGTGAAACGCTCTGTCGGGGGCGGCTTTTGCCGCAAGGGCGGGCGCTCCCGCGCCAAAGCAAAACGCCCCGCCGGCAGGGCCGGGCGGGGCGTGCTGTTCGCATGTCTCTAAGCCGCTTCAGCCGCTGGCGGCCTTGCGCGTGTCCTCTGCCTCGGGGCCCTCGTAATGGGCATAGGCAAGCCGTGTCGCGATATGGTCGGCGATGTATTTGGCATCGTGCCAGACGCCCCAGATAAAGGTCGAGCCACGGCGCGAGAGCCAGGGCAGGCCGAGGAAATACACCCCGTCCTCGGTCGACACACCGCGCTGATGGGCGGGCTTGCCATCCGCGTCGAAGGCATCGACCTTGAGCCAGCCGTAATCCTGCCCGAAGCCGGTGGACCAGATCACCGTCTTCACCCCGGCCTTTTCCAGATCCAGCTCTGAAAGCGGGTTGGTCATGCAGTCGGGATCCGGACGTTTGACCCGGGCCGAGGGCTCTTCGGGCAGGTCCAGCCCGTTGCGGGCGATATAGGCATCGGCGGCGTCGAGCAGGGCGCGGTGATCTTTGTCGCCGCCATCGACATTGGCCACCAGATCGGTGCCGAACATCACCTTGCCGTCGCTATAGCTGTTGGTGCGGCCGACCAGCGTCATGCCCTGCGCCGCCAGCTCGCGGAAGTCGATGGTCTTGCCGCCCTCGGCGCCGCTGACGGCGATGGTCACATGCTCCTTGCCGGGCTCCATGGCGGGCGCGTCCCAGAGACCCAGCACGCCGAGCCACCAGACGAAATCGCGGCCACGATAGCTGCGCGGCGGGCGGTCGTGCGGGCCGACGGAGAGATAGACCTTGCGCCCGGATTTCATCAGCTCGTCGGCGATCTGCACACCGGACGATCCCGCGCCCACGACAAGCACCGCGCCGTCTTCGAGCTGGGCGGGGTTGCGATAGGCGCTGGAATGCATCTGCGTCACCGGCGCCTCGGCGGGGATGACCGGCGGGATCACTGGCGTCTGAAACGGGCCGGTGGCGGCGATCACGCTGTTGGCCTCATAGGTGCCGTCCGAGGTCTCGACCACGAAACCGCGCGCGCCGTCCTTTTTGCGCACCTCGGTCACCTCGACGCCGCAGCGGATCGGCGCGTCGATCATCTCGGCATAGCGTTCGAAATAAGCCGCGACCGCCTCCTTGGGCACGAAATCGTCCTGGCCGAAGCCCTCGAATTCCAGGCCGGGAAAACGGTCGTGCCAGGCCGGGCCGTTGGCGACCAGCGAATCCCAGCGCTCGCTGCGCCAGCGTTCGGCGATGCGCGAGCGTTCGAGCGCGACATGCGAGATCCCCAGCTTTCCGAGATGTTCGCACATCGCGACGCCGGCCTGTCCGCCACCCACGATCAGGGTTTCGACCTTCTTGCTCGCCATCGGCTCTTCCTTTCCATCACCGCGTACAGCAGGCGCCGCCCGGCGCCCTTGTTAACCCCGATGATTAGGCAAGCACGGCGTCGCGCAAAAACATGATTTATTGAAGCCTTGATTTTGTTCCGGCTAATCGGGTGCGCGCAGTCTGGAAGCGGCAGCACATGACGCGCGATGCGGGTTTCTCAAGGCTTTGTAATTATTATGAAAGGACCGGTCTCCGCTAGGCGCCGCCCGAGCCTATACGGCGACGCGCCGGCGAATGCCGAGCGACACCGGGTTCCCCGATATTTCAAGGGGGGCGGGTGATATTTGGGATACCTTTGGGAAATGGTGCTCCGAGCCGGAGAAACATCGAACTCTGGCGGGTATCGGAAACTAGCGGACGCTTTCGCGGTTACGATGGACAATCCACCAGGCGATTTGCCCGATGGGGCGGGTCTTTATGAGGTATTGGACGTTCTGGCGGACTGGAACGAGCACCTCTCCAAAGCTGGCGTGACTTTTGATGATCTGGAGCCGGGATCATGACGCGGCTTGGACGGATCACAGAAATGTTCGGGCGGTTGGCGGATGAATCGAAGAACATGCCGGAGACAACGCAGCCCCAGGAACACGCGTACCAGACGTTCACGATTTCCTTGCGCGTCAGTGCCGATGAGAAAGCCCGTCTGGAGCGGGATGCGGCGGGGATGTCGCGCAGCGCGTATATGCGAGAGAGGCTTTTTGGGCAGGATGTGACGCCGCGCAAGACGCGGGGGAAGAGCCCCGTGGCCGATTACGAGGCGCTGGCGCGCGTGCTGGCGGCACTAGGGCGTTCGGATTTGGCGCAGAGTTTCGAGGGGCTTTCCTGGGCGGAGGCAAACGGGGTGGTCAAGATCGATCCTGCGACGTCCGAAGCCATCCGCCAGGCCTGCAAAGATGTTTCGGCAATGCGCGATGATCTTGTTTCCGCACTCGGGCTGAAACCGGAGCGCCGCTGATGATACTTGTCGGCAACCAACGCGGCGGTGCGCGCGATCTGGCGCGGCACTTGATGAAGGACGAAAACGAACGTGTAGTGGTACATGACATGCGCGGCTTTGCCTCGACCGACCTCCTTTCCGCTTTTCAGGAAAGCCAGGCGATCAGCCGGGGCACGCAATGCAAGCAGCATTTATTTTCGCTCTCGCTCAATCCGCCCAAGGACGCCGATGTCCCGGTTGCCGATTTTGAGGATGCGATTGGCCGGGTCGAAGAATCGCTCGGCCTTTCAGGACAGCCCCGCGCCATCGTCTTTCACGAAAAGCACGGTGCGGACGGTCAGATGCGACGCCATGCTCATGCGGTGTGGTGTCGAATTGATGTCGAGCATATGCGCGCGGTGCAGCTCTCGTTCACCCGCACAAAGCTGCAAGCCGTGGCGCGCGATCTATATCGGGCGCACGGATGGCAGATGCCGAGCGGCTTTGTCCGCCATGAGGAGCGTGATCCGCGTAATTTCACGCTGTCTGAATGGCAACAATGCAAACGCGCCAAACGTGATCCAGCCCATATGAAGGAAATTGTTCAGGACGCCTGGGTAATCTCCGACAACCGCGCGGCCTTTGCCAATGCGCTCAAAGGATACGGGCTTATCCTCGCCCGTGGTGATCGGCGCGGAGCTGTTGCGGTGGATTACCGAGGAGAGGCGTATTCCGTCTCGCGCTATGCCGGGGTCAAGGCAAAGGCAGTACGGGATCGGTTGGGGGCTTTTGACGATCTACCGAACAAGGATACGGCGCATCGCATGGCCGCCACGCAGATCACGGATCGTCTCGACGAATTGCGTGAGGAACAAAGAAATGCGGCCAGAAACCGCATGGAGCTGCTACGCGCCGAGCAACGTGGTGCGCGGCAGCAACAAGCCGAAGAAACTCGGCGGTTGGCAGAAGCACAGAACGCCCGCAGGGACGCGGAAACCTCCATGCGCGCTGCACGGGTCAAGACGGGCCTGCGCGGCTTGCTCGACTGGATCACCGGAAAGCGCAAACAAATCGAAGCACAGAGCCGGCTGGAGGAGATGCAGGCGCGGGATCGCGATGCCCGTGAAACCGTTCGGCAAGCTGCACAGCAACAAGCGGACCGCGCGGCAGTATTGCACCGTGTAGCGCAGGAAAATGCCAAGCGGCAGGCAATTGAGTGGGAATTGCAGGCGGATGCGCAGAGGATCAAAGCCGCTATCCCTTCGCGCGAGGAAAAACGCGAGGCCTATATGGAAAAGCGGAAACGTTCCTCCGAGCGCCCCAGGCGGGGACGCAGCCGCGACGGTCCAAGCTTGGGTTAATGCACCGCGCAGACGTCAGCCAATCAGCAAATCATCTTCGGATTTACCGCTATCCAATGCAGCGACAAACCAGCCGGGTTTGCGTCCGCGTCCCGACCAGGTGACTTCGGGATTTTCAGGGTGGCGGTATTTCGGTGGAGCGGATTGCTTGCCTGGCTTCGGTGCGTCGAGCAATTCTTGCAGGGAGTACCCGGCTTCACGGGCAACCGCTTCGGCAGCCGCCCGTGCGGCGGCTTTCTGGCGTGCTTCGAAAGATTGAAGTGCTTTGTCGATGTCCTTTTGGAGAGCTTTCAGCTCTTCACGAGACATCGCATTCAGATCAAGTTCGATCATCATATCCTCATTGTCCGGCGCGATCAGCGTGGGTTTATGCGGAAAGGCGGGAACACGCAATCTCGGGTATTGGAAGGGTCTACATTTGATCTGTGATATTCTTTTCTGATCTCGCAACGCGAGCGCCGCGCAGGGGGTAATCCCCTGCGCGGCGTTTTTTGGAGGGTGGAAAACACCCCGCCGGAGGTCTCCGGCGGGGTGCGGGGCGTTATGCGGCCTCGCTCGTCTCCGGCACATCCGGCTCGACATCCTCGCGATAGCTGCCCTGCGGCACAGCCATATAGCGGGGCAGCCAGTGGGCGACTTGCGGCTTGCGCGTCCCGTCGAGACAGGCGCGGATCAAGGCTTTCTGGGTCTTGGCGGTTGCGGTAAGCTGCTGCTTCGCCGCCATGTCTCCGGCCAGTTCCTCTACTGTGGGCGATCCGGTTTCAAGGCACAACGCATGTTGCCGGAACCCTTAGGTCCGAGCCGTTTCAACACATTCTCGTTGATGAAGTCTACTTGCCGATGACACTCCGCAGCAATTTCCGTCCGGTTGCGAGCACCCACGGCTTGACCTATCTTTGTAAGATCGAATCGGAACAAGCGCAGGCTGAGCACAAGGCTAATGCAATATTTGAATCCATCAGATACGTTGCAGATATCTGTACCATTTGAAAAGCTACAGCGCGAAAGAGTTGTGGACTTAAATTCCGGTAGGGCGCAAAGCTTTCTTGCCAATGTACTTATAAGCAGCGCCCACTTTTCTGATGCCTCAACATTAAGACAAATGGTTCACGTTCTAAAGCGAAGCCGAAAACACCCTGTAACACTACGAAGTATGGTGTACTGCAAGCTCTCTTCGGAAGAAATGGGCGTTTCCGAGTATTTTTCCGCACGGCAAAGCTTCGAAAAACTCACGAGCATTGGGCCGAATGAGAGCATAAACAGTATTTTTGTGGCGTTCTGGCTTCACAGGGCGACTAATAGAGATTTATATCAATATATAACGGGCGGCCTCTTGTCTGAAGCCGCGAGTGATGTTATACTAAAGTTTGCTGGAGCGGAAAAGGGTGAATATAACACCCCACTGCTTCGAGAGCGAGAATTCGAGGCAGGCAGATCTATGGCTAGCGAAAAATTACGACAGGCGTCATTGCGCGCCTTCGGTTTTGTGCCTGATGTCCAGGTGGAGTTGTCTGACGAGCAACTAGCCGCTCACAAGAGGCGGATGGCAGATTATCGTGAACAGCGACCGAACAGAACTGTTAGCAACAAATCTTTGTTGGAAACGATCGAATCGTTCAAAGCGAGCATCTTGAGCCGTTGAAGGCTCGGGCCGGGCAGGAAGTATCGAATGTGTAATGCTCTTGGAGCTGCATTTGCAGCGACGGCGAGTGCCGAGCTTGCGAAAGAGCTCACAGCTGAAGTCAAACGTTTACTTCTTGAACATAAAGGAGAGAACTCCAATGAGTTCAAGAGAGCTTATGAGGCGCTCTTCCGCGATTTGGATGACATCTCGGCAGTCATTCGCGGCGACCGCAAGGTGGCGAAGCGCATCCTTAAGCTTGGCCCCAATGGAACCGACGAGGTTTGGGCGGAGCTTTCCGCATATATATATGTATTCGCTCTAGCTGAAGATGGGACGCTAGACTTCGCGTATCTGCAAAAAAAAAGGTTAGTTTAGGTTTGTCGAAATGCGACTCAAGCTACAAATCGCCCTGCTGATTTCTTGCACGCTGGTGTCGTTATCGGGCTTGTATGCCGCCTATCTTTTTAATGATGCTAGCCTTGGTGGAAGGGGCGGCGCAATTGGCGTTGCTATGTCGTTCGCGTATCTATTCTTCTCTTCTTTGAACACTTACAAAGGCATTGAAAAATTTGACGCCGCCGAAGAAGAGATTGCTTCTGCTCTCCAGTTGCAGATGTCAATCGAACAAAAACTTCAAAACATCCTGGACCGATTTACTCTATTAAAAAAAGATATTGAGAATGAAGCGCGGAGACAAAGGTCAGCAAATATATTTCTAGCCATCTCTACAGTAATTTCAACTCTCTTTGGTGGGTTCGGAGACCTGGTGGCGCATCAATTGATTGCAAAATAGAACCGCAGCAAATATATTTTTTATAGGAGGGCATTTGGCGTTTTCTGGGGTTTGTCGGCATTAGTGCGGTCGTCCTTAATGCGGTATTGCAACCGCAAACTCGGCAATCCCTTCTGCAAAGTCAGGCGGCAGAGCCGCAACAGAGATGCCACGTAACAGCACGTCAAGCCTTGCTCGGGACTTTCACGTAAGTTTTTGCGAACCGTGCTTCAGTCAGGTGTGGAAAGAAACTGAGAGATTTTGTCGCGCGCGCGGTTGTTGATATTTGTTGAAATCGGCGGACATGAGAAAGGCTTTCCAGCGCCGCCGAAGAGGCGGCGCAAAATTTTGTTGCGGGTTTGAAAACCAAATCCGCGCGGGCAAAAGGATGCGGGCCGCAGCCGGGCGGGCTGCGGTGCAAATTGCGGGCGGATTTCTGGGAATATGTTCCTAACCATGCCACGAAATTCCGATTTTGTCCAATGAATTTATAAACTTGCGGGAAGGACATCGTCTCCCCGCAAGCTCTTGGGCCGCTATTCCGCCGCGATGGCGATCTCGGGTGCTTCCTGCTCCGCCCGCTCGGGAAACCCGCTGCGCTCGGTATATCCGGCCATCGGCACGGCCATATAGCGCGGCAGCCAGTGGGCAACCTTCGGCTTGCGTGTCCCGTCGAGACAGGCGCGGATCACCAATTTCTGGGTCTTGGCGGTTGCGGTGAGATGTTCCTTCGCCGCCATGTCTCCGGCCAGTTCCGCGACCATGCCGCTCAGCGCCTGCTTGTCGCGGATCAGCGTGAGGAAGGTCTCGTCCGGCGACCAGACCGCGCCCATATCCGTGCCGAGCTGGTCTGCAAGATGCTCAACCATCTGCGATCCGGCTGCGAGGCTTTCCGCCATGAGGAGGGTCAGGATGCGGGTGATCTCGGCATCGTCCAGCGTCATGAGATGCGCCAGAAGCTGCGCCGCATCGGGGCGGGCATGCCACCACTCGTCATCGGCGGGGAGAACCCTCTCGGTTTCCAAGCCCAGAAGTTTGATCATCTCCGCGCGTTCCGTCTCGAACGCCTGCTGCGCCTTGTTCTCGGCAAGGCTCTCCGCGATCTCCGGCTTGGCGGCACGTTGCGCGTCCCGATGCACCGTCCAGAGTGCCGATCCCGTCAGCATATGCACCACGATCAGCCGCAGCCCGATGTCGGGACGGGTCAGGAGATCGTTGCGCACGGCGGCATGGCGGTGCAGCGCAAAGTAATTCTGCGCGGGTTTGGTCAGTTCCGGCTTGGCGGCGACGGTCTCGCCCGCCTCTGCCTTGGCACGTCTCTTCGCCTCGGTTTGGGTGAGATAGCCCTCATGCACAGCGACCTCTCCCTGCTGGGTGCAGGTGACAAACAGCTTGCCGCCGTCCTCCTTGGCGGTAACGATATGATCCCACGTATAGAACGGCTCGCCGATCTCCAGTACGGCAACCTCCGCCCAGCCCTTGGCGCGATGCCGCTCCGCCAGCTCGGCAATCGCCGCGTTCTGCAATGCCCAGAACGCTTCGCTGTTGGCAAAATAGCTCTCCTCTCCGAAGAGGTCGGCAACGATGGCAAGGCCGGAGGCCTCCACATCGAACCGCGCATTGGAGACGGGGATATGCGCCCCGCCAAACAGCCAGTCCTTGAGCCGCTGACCTGTGGGCGCATAAGCGTCCTCGTCCTTCACCAGCGCCCACCACGCCTTTTGCTGTTTCGGGCTCGCCAAAGTCAGGCTGCGCAGATCGCGGGCGTGCAGCTCGCCCTTACGATAGGCGGTGAGGATCGGCGGGTGCAGCCGCCCGAGCGCCAGCCGCTGCGCCACCATGCGCTCCGTGATGCCGAAACGGGCTGCGATCTCCTCGGCGCTGCGGCCTTGTTTGACCAGCGCGGCGAAGGCCTTGTACTGGTCGATCTCGTCCATGGGCAGACGCTCGATATTCTCGGCAAGTGATGCCTCGATGGCGGCAGCATCGTCGCCCGCTTCCATGATCAGGCAGGGCAGCGGGTCGATCCCGCAATCCTCTGCAATGATCCGGCAGGCGTTGAGCCGCCGCTGTCCGGCGACCACCTCGAAGCCCGCGCCGCTCGGGCGCACGAGCAAGGGTTGCAGCACCCCGAGGGCGCGGATGGAGGTCACGAGATCGGCGCAATCGGTCGCGCCGTATTTGCGCACGTTCTGCGGGGAGACGGTCAAGTCATTGATATCGATATGATTGAGGTGCATGGTTTTGGTCCTTTCCTCTGTTGGCGGTGCAAAAGCGCACCCTGAAGCCCCTCAGCGGCGAGAGGCTTGGGGCTGCGCTCCTCATCCGCAGCGGTAGACCAGAGGGGTTCCGGCAATGGTCGCCTCGGCGTAATCCATGCCGAGATCACGGGCGATGGCGTCGTAATCAACATAGACCTGAAGCTGCTCGCGCAGTTCCCCGAAAAACCCGTCCTCGACGAACAGCTCGGCAAGCTCGCGCAGGCTGTTCAGCTCGTAGATGTCGATGTCGAACTCGTCGGGGTGTAGATCGGGGGTGAGGTCGAACCCGCAGTCGCGCAGCGCGAGGATCGCCACGCGCTTGCCATGGGTGTCCCATGCCTCCACGGCCTCGAGATACTGGGCGATATTGCCCTGATGCAGGCCGAAGGCGCTGGCGAGGGCACAATCGATGGCGTCACCATCGATGAATTGAATCTCGAATTCCTCGACCGGCTCGCCGTAATCGTTGCGCAGGGCGCGGGATTTGGTGGTGAAGTCCTCGGCGGTCTCGAAATAGAAGCCTGTGGCGGTGATGTCGTAAGGTTGGGCGTGTAATGTAACGGTCATTTCCTGTTTCCTCTCAATGGGTAAGGGGTTGCGCTTGCAACCCTTGGCCCTCGCCGAGAGTGGGGGTGCAAACGGAAGGAAAAACCGGCGAAAGAGGCTCTGTCTTTGGCGGAGGATCACGGCGGGAGCGCATCCCGAAAAGTGGGAACCGGTTTTCGGAAAAAGATGCGCGATCCCTGAGCCGGGAAACCGTCAAAGCAAGCGTCTGTTCGATCTGTTTTTGCTGAAGTGCGCCAGGGGCGAAGCCCCAAGCACGGGCCGCCCGCGGCCCAACGGAGACGCCTGCGGCAGCAGGTGCGTCAGGGGGCGACGCCGGATGGCCGAGACAGGCGCAGACTGGCTCGGTTCACGAGCACCCGGTCCGCCGCAGGCGGAGACACCTAAATAACCTGAAAATAATTCAGGATATCGGCGTTCACGTGAACATAATCATACGTAGAAATATCGTGCTCAACTAATATTTCATGAACATTACCCGTAGAGGCTTCCGTGTAAGAAATGAGAAATGCGTTCTGGGTCACCTGAGCACTATCTGGATCGAATGTCACCCCTTCGGAATTGTAGAAAATCAACATATCGCCCTCACTGACGCTGAAGTCCGTGATCGTGCTATTCGTTGATGTGCATGTAAACTCAAAGACATCAGCGCCCAATCCGCCTGTCAAAACGTCATCACCGACGCCTCCAAATATGGTGTCCGAGCCATCTCCACCTAGAATTGTCTCGTCGGCGTCAGATCCCCAAATTACGTCATCGCCAGCGCCGCCGTTTATTAAAATTCTGTCACCTTTCAGGCTGTAATCCGGGCTCGTTAGGTCAATGATATCATTCCCACTCATGGCATAAATAGCTTCAATTTCCGAAAATCGGGCAGCGCTTTGGTTTCCCGCGTAATCTGCCTCAAGCAAGACTGATCCATGAAAGCTCGAGTAAGCATCATGCAAGAAAAACGCATCATTGGTGTCGCCAAGTAGAATGATGTCAAAATCGACCCCGCCATCAACTATTGCTTCATTTTTTACCAAGCCTTCTAGAGGTATACTGACGCCAGTTCCAACCTGAATATCTGAGCTCACATTCAACGCATAAATTCCCGAACCGTGCAGATCTGAGCCAGAAAGTGTAACAGAATCTCCACCCTGTCCGCCAATAATTAAATCAGCACCTTGTTCGTAATATATCTGGTCACTTCCGCTACCTCCATTTGAATAGTCGCTTCCCGATCCAGCACTAATCTCGTCGTCGTCATCCCCCCCTAAGAGATGGTCGTCTCCGCCACCACCATTAAGGGTATCATTTCCGTCGCCGCCATATTGAACGTCGTTCCCCTCTCCAGTTTGAAGAAGATCGCTCCCGCCACCGCCGTCGAGTTCGTTATTTCCACCCAAGTCGGTCATAACGTCGTTTCCAGATGATCCTTGAAGGCTGCTGTTATAAGGACCTCCTTCAAGCGTTCCGGCCTCCTCGATCGATTGCTCATCCAAAGCAAGAACCTTGGGTATTGAATAGGTATCAAACTCTGCGTGAGGAAGCCCAGCGTATAGGAAGTAACCTGATGCGGATGTAAAGCTAGCCCCAACTGGTAATCCGCTGATGGAAATTGTCGCCCCCGCTTGGATTGACATACGCTCCTCTAAGACGTTCCAGGCGTAAAGACTTGCCTCCAAGGAGACATCGACTTCCTCAAAAGGCTCATCAAACTGGTATTCAAGAGTATAAATACCGACCTCCGCCTCATCAGTGAGGCCGTTTCCACTTATATCTCTATAAGAGACACGAGTTCCGAAGAAGTCCTGATATGCATATAGTCCCTGATGAAGACCTGTAGAGAATCTCGCGGACCCAAACGACGCGATTACACGACTAAGGCCTGGATATGCCTCGTAGTTGAAATGGGAATCATACGTGACAGTAACACTCCAAATTTCCCCTTCTTCTAAATTTGGGTTCTCGAAAAATAGAACGTCTCCAAAAAATGCCATAGCATGAGATCTAGCCATCACGCCTTGCGGCAACCACTCTGAAGATTGCAAGTCTACGCTGATACTTCCAGTGAAGAAGTTAACTGATGAATAAGCATATCCCCCCCCGGCGGCAACGGAGGTATTAAGGATAGGCAGCGATTCAGCTTCCTCCCTATCACGGTAGGACGGCCCTTGAAATATGCTGACGTCCACGCTGCTTATAGAGCCTGATGCGCTTAATACATGACTTGGCTTGGAAAAGGTGATCCAAGTTCCCGCCTCACCATTCAAGTCCACTCCTGGGGACGTCACCGGATAATATTCATCTGGCACATCTAAGTAAATGTGAAAATTCGCATCGCCATATCTAATGTTTAGCAGCCCCTCAGAAACACTGACTTCACTTTGTGAAAGCGATACGTTTTCAACGAAAAACCTGTCAGAGGCGTCAAGATCGACAACCCGATCACCGTCCAGTTCCAACAGTGTACCGACGAAAACGTCCGCTCCAGCGCCTCCCGCATAAACGTCGTCGCCACCACCTCCAAATAGCGCTGCATCCCCTATAAAAATATCATTTCCAGAAAACCCTTCAAGAGTATCATTCGCTCCACCACCAATCAGAATATCGTTTGGTGAAAGCAGAGACCCTGAATTGAAAACATTGATTTCCACTTGATCCAGCCCAAGAATAACTGCTGACTTACTTCCAATAAACTCCCTGGCAAGCTCAAAAATATTCATGTAGTCATTCGTCGCAGAAACGATAACCTTTGTTCCGCGGCTTATTTCTTCATAAAATTGACTATTTAGAATTGTCTCGGTGCTATGCGGGTACGCCCAACTGATGTCGTGCTGCCGCTTGTAGTCGAGAAGGTTCAGATAGCCATCCTTCCACCAATCACTGTCATCGAATGCGATGTAAACATTTGATACAGAATTATCGCCCTTAAAATCAGCCCGCCACGCGCCGTAAACCACATCGCTTTCATGCCCAAAATTCAAAACGCGGTCATCTTTTTCATCGTATCCAGCAATGGGTGAGGCGATTGTCAGAGCGCTGAATGACAAACCATTCAGTTCATCGCCTTCATTCTCCCCGATTATTATCTCCGCAGCTCCACCTCCTAAGCTATGTCCAGTGAGCCAAATTTTAGACACGCCATTCTTCAGGGCGTATTCTTTCACTGCATCTATCAGGGGCGAAAATGCGTTCGCGTGCCTTTCAATTTCGACCCAATCAAGGAAATCATAGCTTTCATCTTCGGTTCCCCTGAAAGCTACTACGATTGCATTTTCATCGTTGTTTAGATAAACTGTAGCGCGCGCTACAGCTGTAAATCCGTCAGCATCCTCATTTGTCTCGGCATAGTAGCTATCTAGCCCAGCATAGTGCCCTGGGATGTAGACTTCGGGCAATCCGTAGCTAAGCAGCTCTGTAGTAATCGAATCCCATCCTGAAACTTCACCGCTGTAGGCGTTTTCATATGCAGCGCCAGCCAAGTGCACTAAGTCGATAATATTTGACGCCGTCAGATATGGGTGATAGAATATCGGCATATTTTCAGGCATAATTTTTACTACCCGCTGGTTGCTTGCACATGATCAAGAAAGTCTTTAGATTTATTTCTTTTCTGTACCTTTTTGTGCTTTTGAGTCCAATGTTTGCGTTAAGTTTGGCCAAATTATTTTCTCATTACTTTTGTGTGTACGACCATGACAGTTTTCGGAAATATGAATGTCACCCAGAATTTTTCCTCGGTATATACGAAATACTTGACGGATACTCAATCTTCACAATAGCGACGGTGGTTTTTCTTCCTCCCTCATTGGCCGCTCTGGCGCTTATAATTCTCCTTTCCAAAATGTTCACCTCGGCAAGGCGCAAGAATCGCAGGCATGAAAAGTACAGCCAACGCGATGATGTAGCAGATGCGTAGCAGAGTGAAGCTTTTTACTCTCAGCATTGGCGCAATGCTCAAATATCGGATCATTTTCTTAAGAATGTCGCATTCAGGGAGGATGCAACGGAGGGCGGCACGCCCTCCTTGCCGAGGACGGCGTAGCCGCCCGCAGCCAAGATGCGCTGTGTTACAGCGCACATCTTGCGCAAGCTCTTATCTGAGAAGACCTGACCGTAGGCGCCGTGCTACATTCGAGGAAATGTCATACGATGCGCAGGGGAGCGCATGATCGACAGCCACCGAGAGACACCTTCATGCCTTCAAGCGGAGATGTGTCCCGAGCATTGTACTGACAAAAACGGATTCACATCGTATGCGGTTTTGATGGCGTCAAACACCTTTCCAGGGGATTCGCGAAAATTCACGTTGATCGGCCCGTCCTCTTTGAGGCCCTGCGGCACGACCACTTGATGTTCTGCCACGTCGCCGTGCAGAATGATCGCCGAGAAAGGAAGCCAGCCGGAAAGCATGGCGTTCGCACATTCTTTCAGGAGTAACTCGACATCTTCTTGGGAGGCGGCGGCAGGTGCAATCACCAAAGCACCATATCCCGAGAGCTCCTGTATGATTTCCCAAAACTGATCTTTGGGGAGATGGCTCAGGTCGCGAACTTCGATCATCGCGCTGTCCCGCGATGCCAGCCCCGCAGCGCGTAGGATTGTGCCAATGCCTCGCAAACAGTTGACCTGAAATTGCGCGTCAACCATATAGCCTTTCGTTTCATCACCGCAGTTTTCGAAGATATCAATATCGAACCATCTCTGCTCCGATCTGAACGGAAAAGCACGTTGGCTGCCCGACCTTTCTGAGCGGGCTTTCCTGAAAAATGCGGTGAATGTTGCATGCTTTGCCTGTTCGCTCCGCCGGGGAAGCAAGCCCTCATGCTCCAGAAAGGCCCTTGCCG
Organism: Salipiger abyssi; assembly: GCF_017311415.1. Taxonomy (GTDB): domain Bacteria; phylum Pseudomonadota; class Alphaproteobacteria; order Rhodobacterales; family Rhodobacteraceae; genus Salipiger; species Salipiger abyssi_A. Next base: position 31,144 of record NZ_JAEKIS010000027.1, read on the forward strand.
AAGAGTGGATAGCTACGCCTTCTGAGTTCCGCACGATTACCTCAATGACTTCGATGTCGGTCTCCGGAAACTGTAGCTTGGCTGTAAACATCGCTGAGCGGACCAGATCACGTTGCGCCAGCGATAGCGGGTCAAGCGGATCGACCAAGGACACGCCAAGCAGTACCCCCTCTTGCTTTTCCAGCAAGGTCAACCGTCGAGCGAGGATGTCTCGGCCATCCGGAACGGTTTCATCGATCTCGATACGGCTCACGCCGCATTCGCCTTGTAGAAAGGCACAGCCAGGGCCGATCCCGTGCTTTTTTCTCGCCGCGGCGTCCAGATGGATTTGATCGACGGAATTATAGAATGCCCCCATTATGTACATGGGTCTCGTCAACGGAATGTCGGTATCCGGCTTGCTCAGATCCGCCAATGCCCTTTTGTTAAACGGGTCGTCAAAGACTTCCTGAAGCCAATCCCGTGATATTTCTTCACACCTCTCCAGAAAATCGGCATGCACGTCCTTCTCTTTGCGTGATGTGAGCGAAGTTACATGCGGTTTAACCGACGTAATCTTGACCTTGCGCTGTATCATTTTTACGTGCGTGATGAAGACAGAGCCGGGGAAACGCTCATCGAATACGCCGTGAATTTCGCTTCCACGCTGTAAATCGAAATGGTTGGGGCGGCGGCTCAGGTATAGCGTAAAACGGTTCTCAGCGCTCCAACGGAGCATTTTCGGGCCGATCTTGGCGAACCCTTCTTCCATCATCGACAGCAAGGCCACGGCAACCCGCACCTTGTTTGCTGCCGGAAGCCCCTCAAAATCCTTTGCCGCTTGCGGCGCAATGCAAACCTTTAATGACATAAAATACCCCAAACGGAAGGATAACAAAATTCCGTTAAAATCTTCTAAAACTCATACCAACTCTTCCAACTCCAGCCGTTTTATCGTAAGCGAGATTTTGTCCCCATTGGGTTCGGGTGTTCCGTCGAGGGCGAGCGGGGAGCACGCTGATCGCATTTTCCATGATGGAGGTTTGCGATGGCGGATGGTGGAGACGGCGGCGCGCTGCGGTATTCTGTGATCTCGGGTCCGACGGGGCGGCGCCAGTGGCCGGACGAGGTCAAGGCGCGGATCGTGGCGGAGAGTTTTGTGCCTGGGGTCCGGGTAGGGGAAGTAGCGCGACGGAACGGGGTGCTGCCCTCGCAACTGACGACGTGGCGGCGGATGGCGAAGGACGGACATCTCGCGCTGCCGTGGGAGAGCTTCGGGCTTTCCGGGCCGGATTTCGTTCCGCTGGTCGTCGAGGAGGATGCCGCGCCAGCCGAGGCGCCGACGGTGCCTTCCGTAGCCGGCAGCCGGATGGAGATGCCGATCGAGGTGGTGGTGGGCGCGGTCGTGGTCCGGCTTCCGGCCGACGTTCCGGTCGCGCGACTGTCGGCGCTGGTGCGGGCATTGGCGGAGGCCTCGCCGCGATGATCGTGCCGGCACAACGGCTCGCCATCGTGATCGCGACGCAGCCGGTGGACTTTCGCTGCGGTCATGATGCGCTGGCGGCGATTGTCCAGACGCGGCTCGGACTCGACCCGCACTCGGGGCTGATGGTGGTGTTCCGTTCGAAGCGGAAGGACCGGGCGAAGATCCTGGTCTGGGACGGCAGCGGACTTGTGCTCGTCTACAAGCGGCTCGAGTCGAGTTGCTTCTCCTGGCCGCGGGTTCAGGAGGGCGTGGCGCGGATTTCCCGAGCTCAGTTCGAAGCTTTGTTCGACGGGCTCCAGTGGCAGCGCCTGGACGCACGACAGGTGGTGCAGCCGGGGGCAGCCGCCTAAGCAACCTATTGCTTTGGCTTTATTTTGTTGCGATTTCCGGGCGGTGCGATAGACTCATGGGCATGACGCCGCCGCTCGATCCTGCGCTCCTGGACCGCCTGCCTCCCGAGGTTCGGGCGGTGCTCGAGGCGCAGGCCTTCGCCCTTTCCGCCGAGCGGGCGCACCGCCAGCATCTGGAAAGCGAGCATGCCGCGTTGCAGGCCTGTGCTGCGAGGACGGCGGCGGAAAAGGCGGTCATGGCCGCCGAGAACACCCGGATGAAGGAGCTTCTGGAAGATCTGGCGCCGCTGCTCCGGCAGCTCCGCCTCGCCCGGTTCGCGCCCAGCTCGGAGAAGCTCGACCCCGACCAGCTTCAGCTGTGCTTCGAGGATCTCGAACAGGCCGTCGCCGCGGTGAAGGAGAAGCACAGGGAAAAGGACGCGCCCGGCGCGGAAGCCGAAGAGGCGCCTGCGACCGGCAAGCGCCGCGGGCGGCCGACGAAGGAAGAGGCCCCCGTCCGTCGTTCACTGCCGAAGGATCTGCCGCGGATCGAGAAACGGATCGAGCCCGACAGCCTGATCTGTCCGTGCGGCTGCGGCCAGATGGTGCAGATCGGCGAGGACCGCTCGGAACGTCTCGATATCGTTCCCGCCCAGCTGCGGGTGATCGAGACCGTCCGCCCGCGCTACGCCTGCCCGAAGGGGCGCGCGGGCATCGTCCAGGCGCCGCCGCCCGCCTGGCTGATCGAGGGTGGGCTGCCCACCGAAGCGTTCATCGCCTGGCTCCTGGTCTCGAAATATGCCGACGCGCTGCCGCTCTACCGGCTCTCGCAGATCCTCGCCCGCTCCGGCGTGGTGATCGACCGCTCGACGCTGGCCGACTGGGTGGGGCGGGCGGCGTTCCACCTCGATGCGATCGTCCGGCGGATGATGGAGCACCTGAAGCGCTCGACCAAGCTCTTCATGGACGAAACGACTGCGCCGGTGCTGGATCCGGGTCGCGGCCGGACCAAAACGGGGTTCATCTGGGCCCTGACACGTGATGATCGACGATGGTCCGGGCCGGGACCGGCGATCACCGTGTTCACTTATGCGCCCGGTCGGGGCGGCACCCATGCCGAGGAAATCCTCAAGGGCTTCGATGGGGTGCTGCAAGTCGACGGATACGCAGGCTACAACCGGCTGACGAAGGCGGCGCGGACGGGCGGCAAGCCGATCACGCTGGCCTACTGCTGGGCGCATGCGCGCAGGGAGCTGATCAAGGCCACGCCCAAGACAGGCTCGCCGATCGCAGCCGAGGCTTTGGCGCGGATCGCCCGGCTCTACGCCATCGAGAAAGAGATCCACGGCCGTTCCGCCGAAGAGCGCCTGGCCCTCCGACGCGAACGTTCCGCTCCGCTGGTCGCCGACCTTAGCGCCTGGGTGCGCGAGCAGGCGGCGCGCCTCTCGCCGAAGTCCCGCATGGGCAAGGCGCTGCGCTACGTCCTGAAGCACTGGGACGGGCTGGTGCGCTTCCTGGACGATGGCCGCATCGAGATGGACTCGAACCCGGTCGAAAATTCGATCCGCCCGATTGCCCTCCAGCGCAAGAACAGCCTTTTTGCGGGTCATGATGAGGGCGGGCGTCATTGGGCCTGCGCGGCCTCGGTCATCGCCACCTGCAAGTTGAACGGCGTCGAACCATTCGCCTGGATGAAGGCCACGCTGGAGGCCATCGCGAAGGGGCACCCGCAGTCGCGGATCGACGAACTGATGCCGTGGAACTTCAGGCCCCTCGCCGCGGGCTGAGGCTGCACTCCGACAAACCCAAGACTGCACCAAATATTGCAAACTTCATTGCAGTCTAAGCCTTCCGGGGAGGACGACCGGCGACAGCGTCAAGTCCCCTGAGCAATGGCCTCAAAACCTCGCTTACGTTTTATCGCCCGCGAAAGCGTGCTCTCCGATACGTCGAAGCGCTGTGCCGCTTGCGCGTAAGTCTTACCGTCCTGATGGATGTAGCGGTGCGCTTCGATGATCTTGGCCTCGGTCAGCTTGCGCGGCCTGCCAATCGCCGAGCCGCGTTCTCGCGCAGCCCGTAGGCCGTTCATGGTATTCTCGCGGATAAGATCGCGGTGAAACTCGGCCACAGCCGCGAAGACGTGATAGACAAGCCGCCCGCCGAAGCTGGTCGTGTTGATCCCTTCTGTCAGCGAGTGGAACTGCACGTCGAGATTGGAGAAGCGCGTCAGAAGGTCAGCCAAGTGGAAGGATGATCGCCCCAGACGGTCCAGCTTGTAGACGACGAGCATGTCACCGCTCGCAAGATACTCGAGCATCTCATCCAGGCCTGGCCGAGCGGTGTGTGCGCCGGAGACACCATGATCATAGAACACCTGCTCGCACCCCGCGCGTTGCAAGGCGTCGAGCTGCATGTCGAGGCGCTGGTCCTCCGTGCTGACCCGCGCATAGCCGATCAAACGCCCCTTGTAGCTGCCGGGATCGATGGGAGCTGGCCACAGGTTCATAATCTCGCCCTTTCCGTGCATTTGGGGCTGGCAAAACCCATCCCTTCTGCTGGTCGTGTCCCAAGGATGCTCCCCCGTTCACGCTGTCGCGTAACACGTTGATCTTCCGTTGCTGCGCTTGACCTTTGCGCGATGTCTTTCCATATTCTGTTCATAGTCAAAACCGATCGGTTTTGATTGCATCATGTGCAGGCATTCCGGGCAATATCGCACATCGAGTCGCGGCATTCTATCCACGGAAAACTTCGGTTATTTGGGGTGTATCCATCCTAAAACGTAGCGATGCGTTTCGATATGCCATTATTGATGCACAGAAATGCACAAAAAATGGATTGACAAATAATTATATTTCAAAATGTTTGCATATATTTTCAGTTTATAATATAGTTCACTGCGTATCGAAAAAGAATAACAAGCGATACGATGAGGGTGTGTCGAACGCAAAAGGAATTGCGAGGACACACATGAGACAGATGACGAAAACAAACAAGATATTCGGCGCAGTCGCGGGCGCGGCTATGGCTGTTGGTGGGCTCTTCGCGGCGAATGACGCCCAAGCAGCTCAACCGTTCGCAAAAGGTAGTGATTGCGTCTATTCGCAAGATGTGCTTCCAACCAATGCAACATTTCGTTCAGACGATTATTCCTCTTTGAGTAGCACCCAAACAGCTGATATGGTTGTACTCGTTGGTGACTTTGCTGAGCGCGGCGGGGTCGGAGTGCTTGTTGTCGTTGCAGATGACTTGCTTGGCAAAGAGGCCAGTTCAGGAAACGTAATTACCCCTGAATATCTGGGAGGCTTATTCAAAAGAAAACTGGACAATGCAAATGTTCCATCGCTTGTTTGCTACGGATACAGTGAATCATTCACTACAACATCAGCCGTCATTGGCATGGGGAGTGATTATCTTGAAGGTAACATGACCGCAGCAGATGCTTACAGAAAACTTGACAGCGTAATTGAAGACTATCTGGCGTCTAGAGGTCTAGCATCCCTAGACATACCTGCTGCTACGCCCAACTAAACTAGAATGCGCTTAACTGATTAAACTCAACACTCGATCTGGCGATTTCGGCATCTACTGATTTTTCAACCCCGTCAGCGGCAAGAGACGTACCTTTCTCCTGATAAGAACTTTTCGTTACTGACACGCCGTAACTATCAGCTCTATCCAAATATTCCTGTCTCTTCTCAGAAGTGAGAGTTCCTTCTGCCATTTCTCGCTGAGCGTCGTCATGGAGTCTATTTAAGTCATCCAATCGCGCTTCTTTACGCGTTTTTTCGGTAACGCGGTCTTCACGCAGTTCGTTCAAATAGTCTTCGTTTACGATTCCCCAGTCATCAACCGGAACACCTGCCGCCTGCAGTAATCGTTGATGTTGTGGGTTTGTTGGATCAAGATCCCCCTGTTCTGCAAGAACCTGTAACAGTTCGTCGATTGCCGCAATCTGTTTGTTCAATACATCGATCTCACCACGAATAACCTCTATCTCCTCATTAAGACGATCGAGTAGCTCGAGGAATAGAACGTCATCACTCTGTTCCTGCGCCTTCTTCTGCGCTTCGTCGGTGGCTTGCATCGTTGCTTCTGCGCCGGAACGTGCCATGAGACCTGCAAGAACGGCGGTGAACGGTAGACCCGAGCTTTGCATGAGGATTTGGACGCTGCGCTTGAACGCCTCGTCATCGAGCAGTGCCCTGCTGTTCAAGGAATCTGTCACGCCGTCCATCCGGCGTTCGATATCGCTACGCGGATCAAGCGGCAGGGACAAGCTTGTCTCTACTCCGATATTTCCCATAGGCGCGTCCACGACAGCTTGGAACACTGCGCGATTCATCCCCTTGGGACTCTCCCTGTTAAATTCCGGCATTAAATGTGCCATGTTACTGTCCCCACACCTGCATTTTTGGCGGTGTATTTTTGCCCCTTATGAGGCTTTTATGGACTTATGGTAATGGAGAAGTCTTAATAAAATTATAAATATATGTAAAATTTGAAGTAATAGTTGAGTGAATTCTTAAACCCTCTAAATTCAACTATAGGATGTGTGCTTCAATTGCTGCGCCTTTACTTTTGCGATGCCGCTTTGACTTGCTGTAGGCACAATATTCGCAGCTCTCATATTAATCATTTTGCTCTAAAATCGGCCCTGTATGCAACCGAAGCGGTATTGCTCTTCAGATTTACGCCTTATTAAGCTGTTGCATGCTATGCTTCGGTATGGACTCTACCCTTTTAGAGTCCCTGTATTATCCACAATACTGGCGGATCGCTTCGGCGGACCGCCTTTTTTGTGTGGTTTTGGATGTGGGGTCGATGAGCCCGAGCCTGCCGCGCGGAGATCATGCCAAAAAACAGCCAATAATTGACAAAATTTGCCAAGGCGTGCGATGATGAAGGAAAGGAGATTTCGCCATGGCAACAATGAATGTATCCCTGCCCGACCCCATGAAAGAATGGGTGGAGGCGCAGGCTCGGGGCGGGCGCTACACCAACGCCAGCGACTATGTGCGCGACCTCATCCGCAAGGACCAGGACCGCTCGGCCAAGGTTGCGTCGATGCAAAGGCTTGTCACCGAAGCGCTGGAGAGCGGTATCGTAGAGGGTTTCGACATGGGCGCGTTGCAACGAGAATTTGATGAGGGTGTGTGAGCAAGTATCGTGTCAGCCGTAAAGCAGCCTCCGATCTGCGCAGCATCGCCCGCTACACGCAGGACACTTGGGGCGCTGTGCAACGGCGGAAATATCTTGAGGGGTTAGATAGTAGCTTTCGTCGGCTTGCCGCGATGCCGCAGCTTGCCGCCCAACGATACGACATCGATCCGCCCGTTCGTATCTTCCGCTATGAAAGTCATCTGATCGTCTACGTCGAGGAAGACAGCGGTGTCCTTATCCTCCGTGTCCGCCACCATAGCGAGGACTGGATGGATGCACCGCTGTAGAGCGGCTTTGCGTAAAAAAACTTCCTGAATAGCGCTTAATTATGGACGAAAAAAACGAACGCGCTGCAAGGTTCCCGCACCCAGATTCCTTTCTTTATTTGAAGGGTCTCCCTTGAAGATATGCTCCGGTATTTTTGTACTTAATTCGACTCTTGAGCAGCCTGTCGACCCCGGTTGCGACGGAGTTTTGCGTTATAGGTGGTAGGTTTTTGTGCTTATTTGCTAAGGCGCACAAAACTAGCCTTACCTCTTCATCCGATAATAGACTGTTTAAAACATTCTCAATAGTCTTGCTGTCAATCAGCCGTGAAACTATTGGCGTAGAGCGCTTGAAAAATGCTGCCCCGATATCCGATGCTACGCTCTGAAGATGCCTGAGTCTCTCCCTCTCGTATGTGTATATTTCGTATGCGCGCTTTTCTTCCGGAAGTCTCGCCTCTATCATTTTTCTATGAAACATTATTAACCTCTTGACATCCCTTATAACCGCATTCACCGCATCTGTTACATCAAGCTCTACATCTTTCTGAATGAAGTGGCGAGCTTTGGTGGTCCACTTAAAACCCGAGTATAGAAGTGCATTTGAGTCAAGGTACAACTTTGTTGACCGCGTCTGGCTGTACGTTATTTTCACCTCTGGTTCTAGCAAATGATGGTGAAGGATAAAGTTCCTAAATCCTTTGATGAATTCGTGTCCTCCGGAGTTTCCCCCAATCAAGCGCGAAAGGGCGCGACGGTATGGGGCGTCATCCTTCAATTTTGCATATCCGCGGATGCGACGACATACATCAACATATGAAGCGTAAAGTGCAGAGAAATTTAGCAAATTTGAAGTTGCTCTGGATCTTTCGCGAGCATAGGCATCTGTTTTGAATCCTTCAAGCTCGGCGGCTGTTTCCATGCCTGCCTTTGCAGCGTTGAGTGCCAACACGGCTTCGATCATGGCGGCACGTACAACCTCTAAATTGTTTAATGCGGTATCTATTTTATAATAAGGAGTGAACCGCAGAGCGAAAATCCAAGTATCCTCTCTCATGCTGGAAACGTATCTAGAAAACCCTTCCGGCTCATCCGTCTCGCAATGTGACATATATTCAGCAAGGGCGAATGCTCGTCCAATTTCGACAACACCTTTTTCCCCTAGAGGCCATTGCGATCTGTGTCGCTCGGGAAATTTCCTGATTAGGTCATAGTGTTGTCGAGGAGCCCCGTAACCAGGTGAAGGAAATAGGTCGCGAGGTTTAAACCGGTGTCGCAAAATAAAGCTTTGAAAGTTCTCTGTTGGCATTTGGTTCTCGCGGTTTGTATGTAAATGTAGCCGGAAACCTTCACGGTATACAAACTCTCATTACTGCATCAATGGATACCAATACGGAAGCCTCAATCAAAGAGTTGCGCTTCTCAATCGGCGCCATTAGAGCGGAATCTTGAGGAGCAAGCCCCACAAATACCGGAAAAACGCTTCGGATGGCTCCAGGTTAAGTTCGTTGACGATGATGGTGCTGCTGGTCTCGAAATCGATTGGATCGAAGGGGCGTGTCTCTCGTTGGCCTGTTTCTGGATCGAGTCTCTCAAGCTGCTCAATTACATCATACTTTTCCGTTACCTTATTGTATTCAAGTAGTTTTTTTACGCGAGGGATAGCTTTCGGATCGCGCGCGCTGAAGCGCTTCACGGCGCGTCCGTTCTTGGTGAAGTACACCCGGTGGAGGAACTCTGTTTCGTAGAGATGTGCGTATTTTTCTGGAACGCCACGATGTTTTTTGGCGAAGACGATCCGTGCTGGCATGGCCCGTCCAGGTATTGGCGGCAAGCGCATGAATCCGTAGCGATACAGATGCTCTCGCAGCTTCATGAAGACGTTTCGTGCGGTGACTTCCGAGAAGCCAGTCTCTTGCGCGGCCTGCTTGACGGTCTTGTCCTCGGCGAACGCCCTCACCAGCTTCTGCAAGCGATATTCCGAAAACTTAGCCCCTCGATATCGTCTGTTTTTCTGATTTGATACAGGCACTTGCAGCTTCCTGAGCGCTTAATGAGACGACCTCTTCTTACGTTGATCGTTTTACCACGGCATCCGGTATCGAATAAACAGAGCATGCGTACGCTGAACCAAAACCTCAGTATTTTGGAGACGTATCATGCTCTTATGCCCTGCCTGCCGTCTGGACGGCTATTGCAAGCGTCTGGTGACGCAGATCGTGACGGATGACGAGTTGAACAATCCGGAATTTGTGCGGGATGTCCGCGCGCTGGCTTACATGCTCGGCGTAGAGCCTGGCAACTGGCTCGAGTATCTGGATGCACTGTACCAGGATTATCGAGGCTGGATTTCCGATGGTTCCAAAGAGGAAGTCTTTTTGAACATGGAAGAGTTCGACCGCCGCTACATCGAGGATTGGTTCGAACGGTTTTGCTGCACGCCTTGTCCCGCGAATGTCACGCCGCGCGTGCAGGAGCGCTCGCAGGAGCGGGTGCGGATCGTGGCGACGATCCTGCGGGCGCGCTTCCCTGAGCGGGCGATGCTGTGGGGCGTGCGCGCCGCCAACAACAACCGTCCGCCAGAGTAAGTCGCAGTTATCGCCCGCTACAGCGCACGAACGCATTTACTGACGAAAAACACCGCCCCACTTCGGGCGGTGTTTTCTATGTGTTGAAGCCCTCCGCCCATGCCTGCCGGACGAATTTCCCCCTATCACCCGCAGCGCCCCTTAGCCGGGGGTACAACATGGGCAGAGGCGATTCACAGCGGATCGCTTCACAGCCCACACCCAACGAGGGAACTCTAAACATGGCTGGAAACTCGAACCACGCGGCGGCGGGGCGCAATCTCTTCATGTCCTCCGTCACCGGGTTTGCCAATACGGTTGCGCTTGTCGTGACCTTTTTCGGCGCACCGATGCTGTATCAGCGCAGCCTCGGTTTCGTGCAGAGCACGACCTATCAGATTTACGGCGCGGGCTGGGCGGATTTCGTCAGCCTGGCCTGGTTTCTGATCTGCACTTCGCTCGTGTTCTTCATCTCAAGGGCGTCTATCGGCACGGCCTTGATCTTCGGCGGGTTGGCCATCGTCACCCGCTTCCTGTGACCCCCAATACCCAAAGCCAGAAAAGGAGAGTTCCAATGGCCCGCTATCGTCACGTCGGAAGTATCTGTCAATCGGCACCGAAAAATGACCCCCTATCGGCGTCCAAAAATGACCCCCTCATGCACGACGTAAGCTGGCCCGATGCGGTGTAGCCACCACACAGCGCAGCCGCGTCGGGCCAGCG
>NZ_JAEKIS010000028.1 GCF_017311415.1 Salipiger abyssi
GCCATCACGAAAATCCCCCCGGCGCGCTGAGGTTATGTTGCCCAGCCCCGCGAGAACCCCCGCCAAACCGCGCAAGTTCACGCCACCGCAACATAACCCGCGCCGCAACATGTTCCGTATTATGTGGAATTCCACATAATACGGATGGGGCCACAGGCGAGCATGGCGATCTCCTGGACATCATCCGCGCCCGGACGGGGATCACGCGCTTCCCCGACCTTCTCGCCGAGGCCCGAGCGCATCTTGGCCGTCCGCAGCCGGTCGTCCCGGATAGGCAAGAGCCGAGGAAGGCCAAGGCGCCTGGTGGCACTCCTGCGGCGGCGGCGCGCTTGTTTGCTGCCTCGAACCCGATCACAGGCACGCTTGCTGAGACTTACCTCCGTTCCCGAGGCATCACCCAATTCGGGGCGAACGGCGCCTTACGCTTCCACCCGAAGTGCTGGCATCGGGAAGAGGGTCAGACCCGGAGCATCCCCAGACCGGCGATGATCGCGGCGGTTACCGATGGGGCAGGGGCCGTGCAGGGCGTGCATCGCACCTGGCTGGCGCCTGACGGACAGGGGAAGGCGGCAGTGAATCCAGAGCGGCGGGCTATGGGTCACCTCCTCGGCAATGCTGTCAGGCTCACCCCGCACGATGACATCCTCGTCGTCGGCGAGGGCATCGAGACCATGCTGTCCCTATCCGAGGCGATCCCAGGTCTGCCCGTCTGGGCGGCACTCTCTTCGGGTCACCTCGGGGCGGTCCTGTTGCCGGAGGGGCTCAAGCGCCTTTACGTCGCGATCGATCGCGATCCGGCCGGGCAGCGCGCGGCAGAGAAGTTGAGCGCCAGAGCCTCCGAGGTCGGGGTGCGCGTGCGGGTGCTGGAACCGCGGCTCGGGGATTTCAACGATGATCTTCGGGCGAACGGCAAGGACGCGCTGCGCCAGCATCTGGCAGGTCAGATCGGGCCAGAGGATCGGTATCGCCTGCCCAGCTGAGCTGCATCGCGCAGGGGGGCTGGGAGTGCGGGGCAGGGGGCTGCATCCCAGTCGTGGCTCTGGATCGTCGTCGTCACCTCATCCCGGGCCTTGCGCATCCACCCGTCACCCGAGCGGCCTTCAAGAGATGGGCAGGCCGTCAAAGCGGTTGCCCCTGCAAGGTCGGCAGGGAACCTATTTCCGCCGGCGGCAAAGCCGCCTTTGCATCGCGAGACAAATAGCTTCTCTGCCGACCTCCTCCACGCTGTTCCGGCCCCGGTGAAGCCGGGGTGAAGGGGCAACCGCCCCGACGGCTCGGGTCTGCCCATGAAGGCCGCGCGGGATGACGCGTGGACGAGACAGGCCCGGAGGAGAGAGGACGATGACGATCCAGACCCACGACGACGCGTATGAACCCGCCCATAGCGCATCCCAGACCGCCCATGCGCTCGACGAGCTTCAGCTCTACGGCTATCGCCCCTTTGACGAGCCCGATCCGCGCCCGATGCCCGATGGGCAGCGCCTCGCCGTCGCCGTCGCCGACATCTTCGACGCCCTCGTTGCGACCCTCGAAGACACCCGCATGGAACCCGACCTCGAAGAAGTGCTCTGGGGCCAGGTCAACCTCTTCCACCGCGCCACCGCCCGGATCGAACGGTCGCTCGACGAAAACGAACAGGCGCAGCGCCGCCTCCAGCGCGAGCAGGACGGCTCCGAGGTGAAATCCGTCGAACTCGAGCGCCTGACGGCCGAAGGCCTGACCCTCGTTGAACGGCGCAACTGCATGGACATGATGCGCGATCACGCCGCCACCGAGTTCGTCCATCACACGGGATCGACCTGGCGCCCCCGCACCGGCTCGATGGTGAACCGCCAGCACATGACCGCCGCCCTGATCGACAGCCGCGACTTCCTGGCCGCCAAGCGCCGCGCCGAGACCGAGGTAATGCTTCCCGCAGGCCCCAAGGTCGCCCTCACCGGCGGGACCGATTTCAACGATCACCGCCTGATCTGGGGCAAGCTCGACCAGGTCCGGACCAAGTATCCCGACATGGTCCTCCTGCACGGTGGCAGCCCGAAGGGCGCAGAGCTCATCGCCGCCAAATGGGCCGAAGCCCGGGGTGTGACGCAGGTGGCCTTCAAGCCCGACTGGACCAAGCACGCCAAGGCCGCGCCCTTCAAGCGCAACGACGCGATGCTGGATGTGCTCCCGGTCGGGGTCCTTGTCTTCCCCGGAACCGGTATCCAGGAAAACCTCGCCGACAAGGCCAAGAAGCTCGGCATCCCGGTCATGAAGTTCGAGAAGGGGGCGTGAGCCCCCAACCTACTCGGCATAGATGATAGTGGAAACGACGCCCGCTACCTGATATTGTTAAGGAGTGAAAGGTGACCGCAAGATGTTCGATGAATCGCAGCAACTGGACGTGTTTCCCACAGTGGTCGATCTGAAACGGATCGACCCGTCCCTCCACATGCGGCGCTTCTACAGGATGAGCGTTCAGCCCGATCTTTTTGGCGGAGTAAGCCTGGTGCGAGAATGGGGCCGGATCGGATTCCGCGGTCAGATGCTGATTGAACAACATGAGGACGAGGGCAGGGCGGTCAACGCTTTGATGAAGCTATCGGCGACGAAGAAGCGGCGTGGGTATCTGTCGTCTGTCAGTAAAGGTTAGAAGCGGTCGCCCGACGCCGACGGCAGCGCGTCGCTTTGTCCGCCCGCATGCGACCAGGTGGGCTCTACATCTCGATCCAGAGATGGTCGATTTGTACAGGTCCGAGGTCAGCACGACGGAGATGCTGGGAACGTAACCCTGCGACGCGCTGCGTGGCATCGTGCGTAACCATCGTGAGCTTGTCGGCCTCGGACCAATTCTCAGTCGAATCCTTGACGATCCCGTCGATCCAAATATCGAGCTCGCTGTGCCAGTGCGTAATATCGTAAGCTTGAATGTAACCGATCATCGCCACACGTTCATGGCCAGCGCCATGATGGCCAGCCTTGAACCGCTGCACGCCGCCGGTCGAACTAAAGCGGCTGATCAGATATTCGCGCTCGTCCCGAACGCTGCTTGACGGGGTCGGCAGTCGCTTGCACTCGATCGGGAGCAAAGTGCGGTATTCGGTGTATTCGCGACCTTCGATCCAGATCACTTCGCCGCTGGGGGCGACGGCAAGGTCGATCGCGCGACGTCCGTCCGCTTCGTCGGGCTCCTCTCGGCGAAACTGGAGGAAGTCCCAGCCTGGCGCGTGCCGCGATGCACTATTGAGACGAGCGCAAAGTTGGGCCGTGAGCTTGGTCTCACCGGCAGTGATTTCGCGCGCCGGGTCGTCGCGCCAGCCCGGTAGAGCGTCACCGATGAAGTCGACGAGAGCTGAGAGCCATTCGGCCGGCTGATGGATTCCGCTGCGGAGCGCGCCCGCCTGACCTGAGCCTTCGCCTTCGTCTGCCAGCATCTTAGAAGCCCTGCGCGCGCAAATCAGCAAGGACGTCGTCAGCATCGCGCAGCGCAATCGAACGAGTCCAGAAGCGGTGGCGGTCCGGCTTTAAAAGAAACATAAACTCCTGGTCATATAGCCTTGTGATGCGAGTGATCGTTAGCCCGGAACCACGTTGCTCGTGAAGGAGAGCGTCGAGCTTTTTACGAAGTTCATCGGCACCCGACCAGTCAACTTCACCTTCGCCGAATACATAGGCCTTACAGATCGCTCCGGGCCAACGCTGAGCGGGCAAAGGACGCAACGCGCTGTGCGTATAAATGGCGTTGATCTGCCGCACGAAAACGGTGTCGAACGCGGTCAAGACATCGCCCTGAGCCGGACGCATTACTGCTGCTCTAGCGCCGAGGCGGATGAACTCTCGCTGATGCTCGACGATATCCGCCGCGATAATTCGCTCGTTCTCGCTCAGGTCGAGATCTTCGTCTTCGGGATATGGCAAGGAGAGGACGTCGGCGTTCAAAATCGCCGTCGCGCGTTGGGTGAAAAGGCGGGCGCTGATACCAGCTACATATGCCCGCAGCACCGTCGCTTCGCGCCGCAGCCAATCGTCGATGGCCGCCAACCGCTCCATATCGCGCGCCGGCGCTGCAAAGCCGACGATTTCATGTTTGTAGGTCAGATAGTGGTCCGTCCACAGACCGTGGGGAAGGTCTTCATGCTCCTTGATCAGCAGCATCGGTGGCGTGAAGCGCCGCGCGGTCTTGGTATCCTTAATCGGCCTATCGGGGACCATGTCGAGAAAGCGCGTGTCGAGCCCATCGTGTGATAGGGAACTCGTCGGCAACAACGGTTGGCCGATGAGATGATCGGCCGGTCGCGAGATGCCCTTCTGACCCGCGATATATCCTTCGCCGAAGTCCCATTCCCGCTTCTGTGCAAAGTCGCGCAACGTGGGATAGGTTCGCAGGCGTTGGATCAGGTCAAGGACGCGGTGGCCTCCAAGCAGGTTCGCACGCCAGATATCGCGCGAGGAGACGGCGACCGCGTTGGGAAACCAGTGCATGTCATAGTAGTCGATATCGAAACCTTGTTCGGCGCTAGCCCGACCGCTACGTCGAAATACGGCATGAAGCAGACGGCTTTCGGCATTGCCCTTAGACGACTCCGCAAGGACGACAACCACCTTGGGGTCGGCATTGCCCTTTTTGAACAGGCCGCGCACGGAGACGAAGTCCAAGACCTCGCGCACGTTCCAGCGCGTGAAAAAAGATCTCCGAAAGGCCAGCGCATTCTGGTTGTAGAGGAAGCCCGAAGGCTCAATCATCGCAAGGACGCCTCCAGGCGCGAGCAGTTCCATCGCCTCATGGAGGAACAGATAGGCAAGCTGGTTGTCCGCCAAGCTGCCATGCATTTTGGTGTAGGCGGTGTAGCTTCGCTTGGCACCGTCAGTTGTCAGTGCTGACTCAAAAGGCGGATTGCCTACGACAACCGCGACCGGTGCCTGCACCAAGCCTCGTTCTTTTGCCTCGAAGAAGCAACTGCCGTGAAGCGTATGATTGCCGAGTGGGGGGAACAGCTTGACACTGGATCTGATGTCCTCGGGCTCCAGTGCGTCGCACAAGCTGAGGCACAGGCTGAACGCTGCAAGCTCTACCGCGCCGTCCTCGAGATCGATGCCATGTACCCGCTGAAGAAGCGGTCGCAGCTCCTCGACACCAGGACGCGCCCAGCCATTGCGCCAGCGCCAGTGGAGCACCAATCGCTTGTATGCCTCGACCAAGAAAACACCTGAACCGCAAGCCGGATCGAGAATGACTCCGTCGCCCTCCATCAGCGCGTCGATACGTTTCCAACTGAGCACTTCCTCTAGGATCAGACGGACCAAGGCCGGTGGCGTGTAAATCGAGCTCGCCGTGTCCTTCACAAACAGCTGGTATATGTTGCTGATCAGCTCGACCGGTAGGTCGCGGAAAGAGTAGAGCCGCCAGAGGCTAAGTTGCCCTGACGCATCCTCGAACCCCTCGACCAGCCTAGCGTAGCTGGCGAGTGCTTCGCTTTCGGCGAGAGCGGACCGCTCTGCATCCTTCAACCTGAAGACGTGACCGTTGAATCGCTCTTCAAGCGACTCCAGCAGTGAGACCAGCGCTGGACCATTGCCCAGCACTTGGAAGAATCGTGTAGCGCCTGGCAGTGCCTGGTCGAAATCGTCCGGCAAAAGCACCGAGCGTTCTTCGAGATATGCGATCAGCAGCGAAAGAATGAGCAGCCGCCGCTGTAACCCTGAATCGAGCAGCCGCCGCTCGCTCAGTTGATTGGAGAGCGCATGAACCGCATCCACGAGTGTGCGATGGGCTGATTTCTTCGCTGATAGCATAAGCCTGCAGGCGTCCGGATCGTCCCAGATTGCGCCGTTGCGGATGCGGTCCGCGTCCCACCATGCGTCCTGCGCCGCGATCTCGGCGCCGACCGTCAGGGTCCGGATGGGGCGGCAAACGTTGGTGCCATTTGAGCCAACAAAATCGGGCTCGTGCGCGCAACGGAATAGTTGGATCCGACCGGGCCCGACACGATACACGATTGGAACACCGCCCCAGCTCCATAGGCGTTTGTGTAGGTTGGCAAACTGCCGATCATCGCCGTGCTCCGCCATGTCGAAGACCAGCGCCTGCGCCACAGGCGCTCGCCCATGTCGCGCGGCCTCGAAGAACACCGCACGGGCACCGTAAGCTGCCGCCTTCTCGACGAGCGCGACCTCCTCGGGCGGGCGCCCATTGCGAGCATAGTCCGCGATGGCAACGAGACCATCTACACTCGGAAGATCGCCTCCCTCCCCAATCGCGAAAAGCCATTCCGCGCCATCGAAACCATCGCTCGGTCCTTGAAGCGTCATCGCCTTCTCCTCAATGAGGATGCAACCGGTCGACAAGAGTGGACAAGCATCATTTCTGCCGCTTCTTTTTCGAAAGCGCGAAGCCCTCCTTGAGGAGGTCCGTCATGCTGAGGCCTTGCGATGCCGCGAAGCCCTTGAACTCGCGCTTAAATTCTTCAGCGACCTTGAAGTTGAGCGTCTTGCCCTTTCCGCTTTCGGGTTCTGGCTCGGTCGCGTTGGTTTGCCGGCTGGCCATCGGACACTTCCTCGCATGGCGACCACCTCTCGTGTCGCAAAGTCAAGGGCAGAAATACAGATTTCCGACTCTCTGGCAAGCCCGAAAGCCAGAGTAGCAGCTTTTGGGAAAGCCAGAAATAATGAATTCTGGATCGTGACTTCTCCTGACTTATGGCGGCAGAGTACGTTCACCGATGAGCACTCCATCGAGAACAAATATCGAACAAATGCCCTCGCTGTCAGTCTGTTTCATAGCGCGCCAAGGTATGGCAAGCGCGTTATCTGCGCATACGTCGATGCATTTAGAGGATGTGATCTTTGCGGTCGAGCGACTTGCGTTCAGTCTCGGCTGGTGAATGAACGTTTGGGTCTGGAAGGAGACCACTTGGTTAACGACGCCATCAAGTATGGGCTTCTCCGAAGCAGTCTGACCTAAGCTGGCCTTAATCCGGATGTTCGCCAGCTACGCAGCGAAAGGCCGCTTCCAATACATTTTACATAAAACTGATTATCGGATTTTTGATAAGTTGTTGTTTTCGTGCAATTTTTATTCAATCCAGTCGAGTTTCAACCAGTATCGCGTGTGCCGCCGCTCGCCGGTTCGAGCGAGCACGCCCTTCTCGACCAGATCCTGCAGATCGCGGGTCGCGGTCGCGCGTGAAGTTCCGGTGATCTTGAGATAGTTGTCGGCGCTGAGGCCGCCTTTGAAACCGCCAGGGCCTTCCTGAAACATTCGAGCGATGGCCTTGGCCTGGCGTTCGTTCAAGTGGTCTCTGTGACGATCGTAGAAGTGTGCCTTGCTGATGAAGAAGCCTACGCGGTCGAGTGTTGCCTGTTGGGCCTTCAAGACAACTTCTGCGAACCAGACGAGCCAATCGGTCACGTCGAGCGTTTTTTGATGCTGCTCGAGCTGGTCGTAGTAGGCCTTGCGCTCCTTCTCGATGGTGAAGGCGAGCGAGATGAGGGTCGGCTGGCCAATGTTCTGCGCCAGCGACTTTTCAGCGAGGGCGCGACCCAAGCGGCCGTTGCCGTCTTCGAATGGGTGGATACTCTCGAAATAGAGGTGGCTTAGCCCTGCGCGCGTCAGCGCTGGGAGCGGCTCTGCTCCCCCCGGCCCGGTCTTGTTGAACCAATCCGCGTATCGCTCCATCTCAGGCATCACCCGCTCTGAAGGCGGCGCTTCGAAGTGGATCGTCGGCCGGCCAAGGCGGCCGGAAACGATTTGCATCGCCTCGGCGTGTTGTCGGTAGGCCCCGATGGTTTCCAACCGACGGTCATGGGACAGTAGCATCCGATGCCAGCGGTACAGTGTCTCATGGGTCAGCGGCTCTGCAAAACTGGAATAGACATCGACCATCATTTCCGCGACGCCCTGTTCGCGCGGTTTGGCAGGGTAGCTGTCCGGATCGAGGCCCAGATGGCGGCGCAACGAAGATTGCACACTGAGCCGATCGAGGATTTCACCCTCGATGGCACTCGTCTGCATCGCTTCCTCGCTGAGCAGTTCGATGCGGAGTTGCTCGCGCTCCGGCTGGCTGACATGATGGACCGCGCCGAGGATTTCTCCAGACGACAGCAGGAACGTCTGCTCAAACGGCTCTAGAGCGGAGGCGTCATATCGGAAATCCGGCCAATCGGGCAGCGTCCAGTTCCAAGCCATGAGTTATAGATATCCTTTCTATAACTCATATCTAGATCACTTCTGAGGCATAGAAGTCAACTCTATCGCTCAAAGGACCTGCGGGATGGGATGACCGACAAACCGACGCGAGACCTTGAGCTAGGCCTTTTCAAGGTGCGTCAGATCTTGCTGACGCGGTCTGGGGGTCTTCGGATGGACCGGGTTTTGTTCCGACGCTTGAATGAATGGTTCATAGCGAACGTCCGCCATCGCGCCGTCGAACCAGGCAGGCTGCACGTCACCATTGTTCCATTGGTAAAGGTAGCCAACCAGATTCTCAGATGTCTTGCAGAGGATGCGCATGATCGGTTCGCCAGTCAGGCGGGGCTTCATATTCATAATGCGTTCCTCCTAAATGGACCTCGTAACTCGTCACCACTGAGGTCTGAAATTCCCTATGACGCTCATTAGCGCCACGCTTTCCGCAACTGCAAGGCGAGCTTCCGCCGGTGGGCGAAAATCCACCGGCGAGATACAAGTTATCTTTTCAGATAGGTATCTTACGGTTCATGCGTCGATGCAGCACGAACAGCAATTTCTTCCAAGATTTTGTCGATCTCGCCCCATATGCGTGGTTCAACCTGACCGCGGATCAGGGCCCATTTACTCAAGACGTCGAGGGGGTCGTGGTCCCGAAGGAGCATACCCAGGCTGGCCGCATCGACTGCCAATGATGTCCGGGCCTGCCACTGCGTGTTTCGAGTGCGTCGCTCTTCCGCGACTGGGGCGAAGACCGGCGACAGTTGCCAGCCTTTGATTGCACGGCGCAGGGCGGCACGCACCACATGTGCTGGCTCAACACCACAAGTCTGCAGCGCTGCTTCCTGTCGTTCGAGTGCGTTGACCCTGATGTCGATCTTCCGGGTCGGGCTCAAAGCGCGCGCCGATACGGGAGCTCTCAGGCTGGTATGCGGGTCAGAGCTTTTCGCGGTGACTTGGTGCGGCGCCACGGCACCTTCCGGCGCACGCTCTGACTCGTGCCGATCAGCGTCAACGTCAGCGGCTGGGGTGCCTGTCTTTGTTGCTGTGACCTGTGCCTCGTCATCCTTTCCGGGAACCTCGCGGACACCCTGTTGCAGGGTGGCGGCGTAGGCTGGGTCGGGCCTGGTGATGGTCGGGATCTTCTTGCGCAATTAACTGTCCTCACGCAGCAAGAATGTTGTTGAGGATGTCCGTCGCCTCCTCAAGCGCCTCGACGACATGACGTACATGTGGGCGCATCAGGGGATTCGGATCGGCTTGCTTTTCCAGTGCCAAGGCGTGGAGAAGCCCCTTCTGGTCCATCTCCTTGTAAGTGTTCCGTCGCATCATGACGGTCTCAATCACCGGAAAACGGGTGAGCGCTTCTTCAATCAGGGCCGCGTCAGCACGGGTCGTTTTCGGGTCGACCATGTTGAGGACGACGTGGTGGCGCGGAAGGCTGGAGGGGTCGTCAACGCGGGATTTCAGCTTCTCATACCAATCGGCAGTCTGTGCGCCGACATCGAAATCAGACGTCGACAGCATGACGGGCGTCACGATGTGGTCCGCAAGCACCGCGATGCCGTCTGACCATTCGGCACCGACCCCTGCGGTATCGATAAAGATGAAGTCTGCCGTGCCTGCCATGTAGACCTGATCGATCTGATCCTCGACACCCGCCACGCTTTCGACGGTGGCCGAGCAGAGAAGCGGCGAACTCAGCCCACCGGCTTGCGCCCGAGTATGCCAGGCCCCGAGTACCCTCGTGCTGTCCGTGTCGATCAACATCACTCTGCGTCCGGCGGCGATCGCGGCGCTGATCAAGGCGCGCGAAAGCGTCGTTTTTCCACTGCCCCCTTTCCGGGCCATCGCTGCGATCACCACAAGATTTTCGTTCGGCATTCTGATCCTCCGCAAAAATAGTGAATCGCAACGATAATGCAAAAATGTCGCTAAACGCATGAGGCGGAGGGGTCAAGCAGAAGTCGTGATGCGACCCGCGTTTGGCATGCAGCGGGTGGCGTTGTGCGATGACCGTGCGACGCGTGCCGTGGCGCCTTCAGCATTCGTCGCGGGGCACCACACACCCTCCAAATGTCGGGATGCGCTCGGCGATGTGCTGCGGACGGAATGCAGGTGACGGATAGCGCGCGCCAGACGACGGGAGGCAGTCTCGCGTATGTCGTTCTGCGGGTGACGCGAGACGGTCAGCACGCAGCAAAACCCGTCTTGCGGGGTGCAAGAGACGGGGTGCAAAAGACGCGATGCGCGATGCGGGGACCGCATCGCGTGGTGCAATGAGCGCGAAGCGCGATCCATTTGACTAAGGACGGGAAATCGCCCCTACAGGGCGATTTTCTACATTGAGTACAAGCCCTTATGGCCGACTTCACTTGCGTTGGGAGTCGGCGGGCTTGTACGAAGTTGGCAAGAAATAGGAACGTTAACTTCAAAATGCCCCGCCGCCGCAGACTGTCAGAGATCGAGCGATTGACCATCGCCCAGGAGCGCCGGAACGGCGTCTCCGCGGCGTCATTGGCCGCGCGCTACGATGTCAGCCTGAAGACGATCTACAACGTGGTGAACCACCGGGATGAGCGTCAGACAGCGAACGGCAGCCGATCGCGGGTTGTGGGGATCCGGGTCTCGGACGACGACCTGCGCCGGTTCGACGCGGCGCTGTCGCGGCGTGGGATTGCGCACCGCTCGGATGCCATGCGCCGCCTGATGCTGGCGGCCGAAGGTGTCTTCCTGCCCGACGACGAGATGTGTGACGAGTTGCGCAGCCTCGGCGCCGCGCTCAACCGGGTCGGCAACAACGTGAACCAGATCGCGCGACGTCTGAACGAGGCCAAGGTGCGGGGCGAAAGACTGTCCTACCCGGCCTCAAGTCACCGTGACGTCCGCGCACTTGCCGGTCTGGTCTTCGATCTGGCCGACCAGGTCCAGGAGATGTCGCGTGCTCGGCGCAGCGTGCTGGACCTTGAGATCAGCTCCGCCCTGGCGGGCCTCGCCGTGGGGGATGCGAATGGTGCGGAGTGACCGGGTCCGGGGCATCGACCCGGCGCTCTTCGACCGCGGCTGGAGCCGGGTTTCGGGAACCTGGCAGGGGCTTTCCAAGGGCGCGCAGATGGTTCGGGCCGCGCGCGGCTATTCGCCGGCGATCTTCAAACCCATTTCCAAGGGCGGTTGCCACACCGGGGCGCAGCTACGGGCGCAGCTCACCTATCTCACGACGAAGTCGACCCATATCCTCGACAGCCGCGGCACCCATGACGGGAAGAAGCAGCTCTCGGAAGCCGAGATCAACCGAGTGGCGCGGCGGTTCGAGAACCAGTGGAACGAGCGCTACAGCCCCAAGCTTGGCCATACGTCGCATCTACTGATGGCATTCCCGGTTGGGACCAGTGGTGAAGAGGTGCGCGATATCACCCAGGCCGTCTGCGAGAAGTTCTTTCAAGGTGATGGCTCGCAATTCGACTATATTGCTGCAATACACCAAGATCGCGCGCATCCACATGCGCATATCGTTCTGAACCGCCGCAGCAAGGATGGCGAAATGTTCTTTCTCGGGAAGGATCATCACTTCAACTACGACGCCTTTCGCGAGGCGATGGTCGAGGCGGCCCAAGTTCATGGGATCCGCCTTGAGGCGACGCGTCGTCTGGATCGCGGCGTCACGACCTACCGCGCCGAGATCGATGAAATCTACAAGGCTCGCGACGAAGGTCGTCCCCCAGTCGAGCGCCAGAGAACCGGTGCTGACCTTGCGGCCGCTCTGGAAACCGTCCGGCACAACGCTTTGATCTATCGCGGGCTCGCGGCGGAGGCGTCCCGTTCGAATTTCGAAGACGTGTCCGAGGCGCTCGAGAGGGCCAGCACCATCCTTGCCAGTGGCGGTCAGATTCAATCTGACGGAGCCATCTACATGTCCCAAGACGAAGCAGCGTTCGACACGCTGATCACCGAGTTTTCTCAGAACATTCGCCAGATCGAGGCGGCGATCGACAGGGCGCCGGCGGCCGAGAGGCCGGTGATCGAGCGCAAGCTGACCGACGTTCTGGCCTCGGTCGCGCATTTGAACCCGCTCGGGGATCGCTCCGCCGCTCTGGTCGATGCTCCGTCCCGGGACGGCATCTATGCAAGGCCAAACGCCAGTGAAGATCATCTCGCGCGCCTTGACGACGGAGAGGTGGCACCAAAGCTGGCCGAGGCGTTGCAAGGTACTGGCATCGATGCCGAGGCTGTGGCCGCGCGCCTGCGGGAAGGGGCAGGCAATGCCGCATTGGAACGCCAATGGCTGGCACAGGATCTGCAGGCGATTGCCAAAGAAAGTAGCCTCGATCTGGACAAGCCTGAGGACCGGGAAGAAGCGCTCGACCGGCTGGAAGCCGTTCATGTTCGTTTGGGCGATGTTCTTACCGATGTACGCGTCCTGCGCGCGCCAACCGAGGTCGATAAGGTGGATGACGCTGAGGAAGTGCTCGGTGAGCGGTTGGCGACACCTGGGGGCGATCTCGTGAAGGACGGGCCCGACATTTTTGCCCCATCGGAGCGGCAGGCGTTCAGGGCGCTGGTGGCGCAGTTCCGCCGGACGGATTTCGATCATCCGTTCTTCGACGACCCGTCCGTCCGGCGGGCAGGTGCCGTGGAGGTTGAAGAGGCCCGCGCCGCGTTCGACGTCTACGCGCAGAAATCGCCGCAACATGCCGAACTGGCCTCAATGGCCTGGGAACAGATCACCGACAGTCGAATGCCGCCGCAATATGCGGTATCCGAGCAGGACCGCACGCTTCATGCTGGCGACATGGACCTCGCCTTGCGGGATCCTTCGGATCATCTCGGTCCGATTGCCGAAGAGCTCCGCACCCTCGCCCGCTATCGCACGGAGATGCCGGATGATGAATTCGGGAAGGCCGTCCAGGACGAAATCAATCACCTTCGTTCGCTAGGCGCGTCGCGTGCCTATATCAGCGAGCGCAGTTTCGAGATCGAGGACCAGGCGCGACAAGACTACGCCGAGCGCCGGTATCTGGAAGAGACAGCGCCAACCGTCATGGCCTTTGTGCGAAACGCCGACGTCGAGGGCCCGCTCTCCGAGTCAGAGCAGCAGGACATCGTCCGGCAGATAAACGAGCGACTAAGCCACGACGCAATCGACGCGCTGCGGGCCGGTAACGCGGACGTCCTGGACACATTCACCGAGGATCCGCTGCGCCAGCTGGAACTCGCCAAGACCTATCTCCAGAGCAGCGAGGTCACTGCGCACGGCCCGGCGATGGAGCGCGTTCTCGATGCATTGGCGGAAGAACAGATAGAGGCGCAGCGCGCACGCCACGCTGCGGCAGATGGCGAGAAGGGGATCACCCATGGATAAAGGCAAGATTGCCTTAGGAGTGTTGAGCCTCGTGCTGGTCGGTCTCGCCATGGGCTATGTCGTGGCGACCGGCTTTGTCATGTTCCGCTATGGGCTTTCTCCCACCCGTTTCGACGTCACCCTGCTTGCCCGCGAATATCGGGGTCTGTCTCAGTCTGCACCGAAAGACTTCCTCTGGGTGAACCTCATCCTTGGCAGCTTCGGCCTGGCATCGCTGATGCTGAGCGTCACGCTTCTGGGGGATGCATTGACCCGCTTCGGGACGACGCATTGGCAGACCCGCAGCGAGATGAACAGGAACGGTTTCTTTGCCAAGCCCGACGGTGGCTTCCTTCTGGGCAAGCTCGGCTCCCCGAAATCCAAGCGCCCGTTCCTAGTCTCAAAAACCTTCCCCCACGCGCTGATCGTGGCGCCTACAGGCCGGGGCAAGGGCGTGGGGTTCGTGATCCCGAACCTGCTGACCTACAAGGGCTCCGCCGTGGTGCTCGACGTGAAAGGCGAGAACTTCCGCGAGACCTCGCGCTTCCGCGCCAGCATGGGGGACAAGGTTTTCCGCTTCGCGCCGACCGACTGGGACCGACCAACACATCGCTATAATCCGCTGGCGCGCATTGCTGCCATGACCAACCCCGACCGGCAGCAGATGGAGCTTAAACTCACCGCGAAGCTCTTCCTGCAGACCGACAACGAAAAGCTGAGCGGCCTTCTCGCAGGCGGTATCGACTTGTTCGTGGCGGCCGGTCTTCTGGCCTTCGAGCGCGGCGTGCCGACCATCGGCGAGATCTACCGCATCACCGCCTCGGGGGGCGACAAGCAGAAGGAATATCTGAAGCGTTCGCAGGAGGTGAAGAACACCTCGGCCAAACTGATCTTCGAGCGTATGGCCTCGACCAACAACGACACCCTCACCTCCTACCTCTCGCTTCTCATGACATCGGGTCTCGACACCTGGGACAACCGCGCGATCGACGCGGCCACCGCGACCTCTGACTTTTCCTTCCGGGATATCCGCCGTCGCCCACATGCGATCTATCTTGCGGTCGAATCCGAGATGATCCGCCCGCTTGCCCCGCTGATCCGCCTCTTCTTCTCGGACCTGATCGCCTCGCTGCAAGCACAGGAACCCGGCGATGACGAGCCCTGGCCGGTGATGATCATGCTCGACGAGTTTGACCGGCTCGGGAAAATGCCAATCGTCGCCGAAAGCATAAAGACGCTGCGCTCCTTCGGCGGCAACCTCGCCATCGTGACCCAGACGATCCCGGCGCTGGACGAGATCTATGGTGAAAACACCCGCAGGTCGCTGCAGGGCGGCGCCGGGGTAAAGCTCTACCTCACCCCGTCCGAGCAGAAGACCATCGAGGAATTGAGCCAGGCTGTCGGCAAGACCACCAAGCGTGTGGTGACCCGCTCCCGTGCTGTTGGACGCAATCCATTCGAAGGGCGCAGCGTCTCGGAGAGGACAGAAGATACCCCGCTCCTGACCGAGGATGAGGCCCGACGCATGGACCTCGACGAGGTCATCCTCGTGATCGACGCGCAGATGCCGATCCGGGCAAGAAGGGTGAAGTATTTCGAGGACCCGGCGTTGAAGGTTCTGCACGCCTGTCAATCGGGAAGCTTCCCATATCCGGACGAGGACGGCCTGCGGCGGGATCGGCAGATGTCTGAGACCCGGGAAACGGTGGAGAGGTTGAAGCAAGAACTGCAGGAAGTGCGGGCGGCTGCGGGACCGCGGGAAGTCGGCCACAATGTGCCTAACGCATCGAAAACTGACCCTGTCAGCGCAGCGAAGGCCCGCGGCCGCGCGGCTCGTGCTGCTGCAAGCGGAGGTGGCCAAGGTCAACTGTCGCTTGATGTTGAGGGCCTAGGTATCACGAACACAGACCGGACAACGCTTGCTTCGGCAGTTCAGACAACGAGAGCTATCATCGCGGAGCACGGATGAGTTTCGCAGGAGTTGACGTTCATTCTCCTCGCGGCGAATGTAACTGAAGAGCCCACTTTGACCGATGCTGCGTAAAGGATGTATCGCTGCTTTCGAGGGCGGTAGAAAACCTGCTTGATCGCAGCCGCGATGCGGAGGGAAAGCAGCGCCGAGTTGTCGGAACGCGTGAACCAAAAGGCGATCTAATCGAACGATTCAGCGCTTCACCCCGTCTGCGGCTGCCTCTCAAATACTGCGCGGTGCCCAGAGAATAATACCCGCACCGACAAGGCAAATGACCGCTCCAACTACATCCCATTGATCCGGGCGATGCCCTTCTACGCCCCATAGCCACAGCAGGGACGATACGATGTAAACGCCACCGTAGACTGCATAGGCGCGGCCCGCCTGATCGGCGGGGCTGAGCGCCAGTAGCCAGGCGAAAGCGGCAAGGGACAGCATGCCCGGTGCCAACCAAAACACGCTCTTGTCCAGCCGAAACCAGGCCCAGAAAGCAAAGCATCCGGCAATTTCGGCCAGCGCAGCGGCGAAGTAGATAAGAACCGTCTTCATCGGGCCAGACATACGTTCCGAGGAGGATCGGGTCTATTGCGAAAAATCTTTCAAATTCAGAGAAGCGAGCCCAAATCCGATCCAACACTTGGATAGGCCGCCGTCATCGACTTAAGTTGCTTGGCCGCCAGGCCCAGCTTGATTGCCAGCCCGAAGAAATTGATCAGTTCGCCGTATTCCGGGCCGAACAGGTGCGCGCCGAGGATCTTGCCGTTCGACTTGTCCACGAGGACCTTCGCGGCAGCAGAGGTCTCGCCGATCCGGTAGTTCGAATACCAATCGCCAGTGTCGGTGAACCGAACATCGACATCATACCCGGCGTCCCTTGCCTCACTTTCCAACATACCGACACGCGCCACTTCCGGGACTGTGAAGACGGCTGTAGGAATACCGGCATAATCCGGTGCGGTCTGAGTGTCTTTGAGCATGTTGGAGGCCGCGACCTTCCCTTCGATCACTGCGACTGGCGTCAGCGGCATGCCATCGGTGTCGGCGCAATCTCCGGCGGCAAAGACCGCGCTGTTCGTCGTGCTTTGCAGATGCGGGGCTACAACGATGCCCTTGTCGCTGTAATCAACACCAGCCGCCTCAAGATTCAGATCGGCCAGGGCTGCCACACGGCCCGCGCCATGCACGACCAGATCGGTTTCGATTGTTCGGGTTTCATCGCCCGACTTCACCTCGACAGTGAATGCTCTACTGGCTTCCGAGACCGACACGATTTCGGTTTCGCGCATCAGGTCCACGCCGATACCGCCGCTGCGGTCGATCAGCATTTCGACCAGATCGGGATCGAAGCCGCGTAAGGGCCGGGCGCCACGATCCACGATGATCGGGTTGGCTCCGGCCCGTGCGGCGATATGCGCAAACTCGAAGGACACGAAGCCGCCACCGATAAAAAGAACCCGATTGGGAAGGGCCTCCAGGTTGAGGAAATCCGTGCTGTCGATCACGAGATCGGCCCCTGTGAAGCTCAGCGGCCTGGGCATGGCACCGGCGGCCACGAGGAACCGTTCCGACTGATATGCCGTTCCATCGACCTCCAGCGTGTTGCTTCCCGTGAACCGCGCGGCTCCATGCAGGGTTTCGACGCCGTTGCCCGACAGGCCCTTTTCCATCTTGTCCGGCACGGGATCGGTGAAGCCACGCTTGTGTGCCATCAGATCGGCCCAGTTGATCGACAGATCACCGGGATCGATCCCCTTGCCCTGCATGAGCCGTGCCGCGTCCATGATTTCCGCACCGCGCCGCAGGATTTTCTTTGGATCGCAGCCGCGCAATGCGCAGGTGCCGCCGTAGGGCAGCGCATCGACAATGGCGACACGCCATCCTGCCGCGCCACATTTGTTGGCCGCGGCCACGCCCGCCATGCCCGCCCCGATGACGATCAGGTCGTAGTCTTCATTCATTCTCCGGTCCTTGTCCTGATCTTCATCCGGCGCAGCAGCTCAACTTTGCCACGTCCATATCGAAGGTTTGCGCCGCCAGCTTCAGCCCTTCCACGGTCGTCAGATAGGGGAAGATCGTCTCCCCGAGCGCCTTTGTGGTCATGCCAAACTTCAGCGCCATAACGAGGGTCTGGATCGTATCGGACCCCTCGGGCGCGATGATCTGGCCGCCAAGCAGCCGGTCGGACTTTCTGTCCGCCACCAGCTTGATCAATCCGCGCGTGTCGCGTGCGGCCAGTGCGCGCGGCACCTGATCGAGCGGTACGATGGACGTCTTGACGTCGAGGCCCGCGTCCCGCGCCTGGGCTTCACCGAGACCGACGCCCGCGACCTGCGGGTCGGAAAACACCACCCAGGGCATCGCGGCGTTGTCGTAGCGATGGTCTTCGCCGAGAACCGCATTTTTGGCCGCGAGCTTTGCACCATAGGCCGCCATATAGACGAACTGGTCGCGGTCGGTCACATCGCCTGCGGCATAGATGCCGCGCACCGATGTCTGCATGTCCTCGCCGACGACGATGGACCCACGCGCGTCGGTTTCCACGCCGATTGCGTCCAGGCCCATATCTTTGGTATTGGCCCGCCTGCCAGCGGTCGAAACGAGGTGATCCGCCGTCACTTCGACAGGCTTTCCGTTCTGGATCACGCGCAGTGTCACGCCCGCGTCGTCGCGGCGCACAGTGTCGTAGCTTAACCCGGTCAGAAGAGTGATGCCTTCGGCCTCGAACGCCGCCGCCAATGCCTCCGAGACCTCTGGTTCCGCGCCGGGCAACAGATGCGAACGGGCGACAAGCGTGACCTTCACGCCCATGCGGCTCATCATCTGGGCCAGCTCCGCGCCGATGTAGCCCGCGCCGATGAAGATCAGGCTTTTCGGCAGTACTTCGAGTTCCAGAAGACTGGTGCTGTTGAGCGCGCCGATTTCCTCGATGCCGTCGATGGTCGGCAGAACGGGACGCCCGCCCGTGGCGATGATGGTCCTCGGTGCTTTCAGGGTTCGCTCACCGACTGTCACGCCACCTTCGATCAGCCGCGCGGGACCGGCGTCGATGTAATCGACATCCTCATATTCCGGCAGAAGGTCCGCGTATTTCTTCTGGCGCAGGGTCGTGACCAGATCGTCCTTGGACTGAACGAGCGTCTGCCAATCATCCACTTGTGCCCGTCCCGACAGGCCGGGGAACCGCTTGGCAGCCCCCGCACAGTGCACGGCCTCTGCCGCACGGATCATCGCCTTGGAGGGCACGCATCCCACGTTGACGCAAGTTCCGCCGATGGTGCCATGTCCTACGAGGGCGACACGCTTTCCGGCATCCGCGCCGGTAATTGCGGCGGAGAACCCCGCCGATCCGGCCCCAAGAACGATCAGGTCATAGCCGCCCTGTTCATCGTCGGTTTTGTTCAGGTCTTTCATCTCAGCGCGCCTCGCCATGTTCGGGGTCTTTTGGTCTGGCGGCGAGCAGATATATGACCGCGCCGATGGCGATCAGCGGTGTCAACATGCCGAGGAGGCCGAAGACCATGCCGGTGGCGGTGCAACATCCCATCATCATAAGAGCGATCCTTTCTTTTGCGCACGGTTCAGGAGAACCGCGTAGAGTGCTGTGGCGGCGAAAACGCCGATTGTGATCCGTATTGCGAACCTGAATTCGAGAAGAATGATCAGGATCGACAGGGCCACCGCGAGGCCGGTGGCCCAAAGTTTCGGGGCCGGTCCCGGTTTGCCAGCGCGCAGCCAAAGGGCCTGTGCCACCACGGCGAGGCTGAAAAACAGCAGCGGGAACAGGGCGTAATCGAGCCAGCCCGTGAGGGCCGACAATCCGACGCCAGCGACGATGACGACCAGAAGCGGTGTAAAGCAGCAGAGCGCGGCGAAGAGCGCACCGCCAAGCCCCCATTTCAGCAGACGGTCGGAATTTTCAGGTGTGTCAGTCAAGGAGCCGTCTTTCTCTGTGATGGGTCGGGGCCGGAGGCGCGTTTCATTTGCGAACGACGCAGTGCGCGGACGATCAGGTAGGTCAGACCCGCCAAAACCAGCACGGCAATGCCACTCATTCCAGAGAGCCAAGCCCCAACGCCGCCGAACAACGCTGCAAGCACGGCAGTTCCGCCGCCGCAGCAGACGACCACGACCGGAGCTGCTATTCCGAAGGCCAGCAGGCCACCCATCAGATTGTCACGCATTGCAGGAGATTGTCACGCATTGCAGGCGGCTCAGGAGGCTGTGTCGGGCAGCACCTGCGCCGGATAGCCATTGGCCGTCACCGCGCCGATGATGCTTTCGATGGAAGTTTCGGCGTCATCGTAGGTCACGCTGTAAACACCCTGCCCGTATTCGGGGCCGTCCTCGAATGCGGCGATCTCGACCGACGGAACACCGCGCATCGAGCTGGCAACAATGAACGAACAGGACGGGCATGTCAGTTCGCTGACGGCGATCTCGACCTGGCGCTCTTCAGCGAGGGCCGGGGTCGAGAGTGCGACGATGGCCAGGGCGGATAACAGGAGATGCTTCATGGTCATGGTCCTCGTTCAGAATTTCAGGATGAAGGGGGTGATGTAGGGAAAGATCATGGCGACAGCGACAATCGCGGAAGCGGCCCAGAGGGTTGCGCGCATGATGCGGCGGTCGATGGGGCGGGCGCAGGTGCCATCGGCACAGGCCTCGGCATCTACAGGCTTGTAAGCCTTGTAGAAGCCGTATCCCAAAAACGCGGCGCTCAGCGCGAAGGTGTACCATTTGTAGGCATAGAGCGCCCCGAGCTGCGCGATGAACACGCCTGTCACGCCAAAGCTGACCAGCACCAATGGAAGGATGCAGCAAGAAGTCATCGCCAGCGCACCGAGGACGCCGAGGCCGGTCACGCCCCATCCCTTGGTGGTTTCGTCGCCAATTTTCTGCGACTGAGATTGCGGAAGTTCCGCCAAATGTTGTTCCATCGAATCTTCCTTGAACAGATGTTTCCACCGTTCTAGGGTCTGTAGTTGATACAGGCTCAAGGGATTTTTCGGCACAATGAGTAACACAAGCGTGAGATCAATTCGGCGGGGCGATTTGGCCCGCGCAACGGGCTGCAACCTGGAAACCATTCGCTATTACGAGAAAATCGGGATCATGCCGGACCCGCCGCGCAGTACGAAGGGCTACCGAAGCTACGACGATGCCCACGTCAAGCGGCTGAAATTCGTCATGCGGTCCCGCGATCTAGGCTTTTCTCTCGAAGAGGTTCGCGGGCTGCTTGGGCTGGTCGATGACCGATCCCGGACATGCGCCGAGGTGCAGATCATCGCCGAAGATCATCTGACTGACGTTCAGGCCAAGATTGCCGATCTGCAGCGCATCGAGCGCGTCCTGTCGGACACTGTTGCGCGATGCACCGGCGATGCTGCCCCAGAATGCGCGGTGATCGATGCGTTACTCGATGCTTAGTCCACCCTGAAGAAGAGGGGGCAACGGACCTTCGTGAACGGCGCAGCGAAAGCCCGAAAAGTCCCGCATTGTGTGAGTTCATGCACAGTGCGGCGAAAGGCTGCTTTCTCCTTTCTACTCTCGCAAACGTTTTGCTCGTTCCGCCATTCTGACCACCTGCGCGCTTGTCGTTGCCGCGGCGCTCCGCACAGCGGCAGGCGTCTGCACCGCGCCTCGTCCGATTACTTCGCTTGTCGTGAGCGCACCGATCCGCGCCCGGCCCTTCACGCCGTCGGTATTGAAGATCCCCCGCATGATCCCGGTCGATCCAGCGACCACAGCGGGCGCTGCGGCTACCATCAGGTTCCCAGAGATCCCCCGCACAATCAGGGGCGTTGCAGCGACGAAGCCCTTGGCTAGGAACACCATGACGAAGAACGGCACGAGCGATCCGATGTTGGTTGCCGAGTTTGGATCACCGAGCTGCGCGAGAAGCGAATTCGCCATGCCGACGACGGTCGAAAACATTGCTGCGATGACGATGGGGTAGAAGGCATAGCTGACCGTCGTCGAGACCCACCTATGGAAGAAATCCTTGGTCGCGTCGAAGAGCGACAGAGCGATCATGATCGGAGCAAGGCCGAGCATGAGGGTCAGCATCATCTTGGCGAATATGAGGACGATGCCGGTCATGAAGCCAAGGAGGCTCAAAAGAATAAGCCCGATGCCGCCTAGGATCGCGCCCGTCATCCAGTTCAAATTGCTGCCGATGGCATTCAGGTACTGGCTGAATTTTTCGATCAGGATGTCGAATTCGCCGGCAAAGTGTGTGGCTCCGGCTCCTCCGCCGCCAACCGAAGACACCAGCGCGCCAGCGACGTAGTCCAAGCCTCCAATGACGGCGTTCGCTACTGCATTGAAGTTTGCCCAGTTGAAGGCGAAGAGCCCTATCAGCATCAGCTTGATCAGGTACCAGAAGAAGCTGGCCCCATCCATGCTGCGGAACTGGAATGCCATGTTGATGCAGACGCCGATTAGCGAAAGCGTGACCATCAGCAGGACGATCGTGCCGGTATTGCTTGCCACGGCCCCGAACTGGGACTCAGCCGCATCGACAAGGAACGCGTCTGCCGTTCCGACCATCCAGCTGACGACGCCCATTACCAGTTGCCTTGAGCTTCGCAGATTGTACGCACGCTCGGCTCGAGTTGCTTCCTTACTTCAATCCAGTCGCGGCGAAACGCTGAATGCTCGGCTTGGCTAAGGCCTGCATACCTTTCATGATACTCGCCATCGGAGCTACCCCAAGCGGGAAAGCGGGTTTCACAGCCGCAGTCGCCAGATTCAGCGATCTCCTCCCAGGCCCGAATTTCGTACAATTCCATCAAAGCTGCTGCCTTGTAGGCTTCCCGCGGATTGATTTCGTCCATCCAGGTCGGGCGCGCCGGACGATCGTTGCAAATCCGGTACTTTTGAGGCGACATATCGACCGTGAGATCGTTTGAGATCGGAGGCGAAGTCTGCGCCACAAGGGGGCCCGCCAAGGCGGCAAGCATGAGTGCGAGAATTGGTTTTCGCATCTGGGGGGTTCCTTTTTTACTCAGCGGCAACGGAGGGGCTCTTGTTGCCTCTGCCGTCGACCGTGTCGAGGTTCAAATCTGTGGTTTGACCCGGGAGGAAGAACTCGGTGATCCCGCGCGCGCCTTCATGGCGGCCTGCCTGAATGATCACGTCGATCGAGCCCTCAATGTAATCGATCATGTCGGCATAGGTCATCGGCACATCGGTTTTCAGGGCGGCGATGGCGAGGCGGCGAACAGCAAGTTGTGGGGTCTCGGCATGCAGCGTAGTCAGCGATCCACCGTGGCCGGTGTTGATTGCCTCGAGAAACGTCATCGCCTCGCGACCGCGGACTTCGCCTAGGACAATCCGGTCGGGTCGCATGCGAAGCGTTGAGGCCAAGAGCACATCGGCACTGCGGGCATCCGTGTCCCGGTCCGCGATCAACGTCACGGCATTGGGCTGCTCGGGGCGCAGCTCGGCCGCCTCCTCGATGGTGATGATCCGCTCTTCGGGCGGAATCAGCGAAAGGATCTTGCGCGCCGCAACCGTCTTGCCGGTCGACGTGCCACCCGAGACGATCATGTTGAGCTTGTTCTCGACGCAAAACCGCAGCGCGGCGCCGATGTCGCCGGATGTCACCACATCGCGCAGTGCGGCGTTACGTTCGCGGCGCAAGCCTTCGAGGCTGCGCTCCTTGCCATAGAGAAATCCGAGCCGGATCGCCTCTAGCGGCAGGGAGGAGAAAAACCGCAGTGATATCGAAAACCCGCCCTCGACTGCCGGCGGCTGGATCACCTGCGCGCGGATCGGGCGATCTCGATATAGGATCGAGACCGAGACGATAGGCTTCTTGGTGCTGAGTGTGGTCGAGGCGGCGGAGGCAATCTGGTTGCCGAGGTCCTTGATCTCGGTTGGGCTCAGCGGGCTGCCGAGACCTCGCATGAAGTGGTCGCCCTGGAATTCGCCCCAGACTTGTCCGTCGGGATTGATGCAGATCTCGATCGTGTCGTCGCGCAGGACCTCGGGGCCGAAACGGTCGAGCGACGCTTCCAGATAACTTGCAGCCATGTCAGAAAATCTCGAGGTCACGATCAACCATGACCGTGATCCGTGTACCCTGATCGACATGTATCACTGGCCGGATCGCCAGATAGTCCTGCATCACGCTTTGCGTGCTATCGCGCAGGTCGCTGCCGACATCACTCGCAACATCGGCCGCCGCCTCGCTGTCGATTTGACCCGCTGCAGCCGCAGGCAAGGCGCCGATCAAGGAGATCAGCGCGGCGGAGCCGAAGCGTTGCGCGAAACGGGTGTCGACAAACCCGGTGGTGCCAGTACGGCCGAGTTCGTCTCCACCGAAGGCGCTGATCTGCACGGTCTGATTATCGGGCAAGATGATCCGATCCCATGCCACCATGACGCGCGATTGGGCAAGTGCGACATCGGAGCGGTAGCGCCCGATCAGCCGCGCGCCGCGCGGGATCAGGATACGCGTTCCATCGAAAGAATGGACGTCTTCCGAGACGATGGCGCGGATCGCGCCGGGCAGTGTGCTGTCGAGGGCCGTCTCTGTCACAGCCTGAATCATGGTGCCTTGAACAACCGTGTTCGATGGGTTCGCGATCACTTCGGCACGTGTCACCTGTGCTGGTTGCGCGCCCGAACGAACAAAGGCTTCATCTGCATTCAGACGCGCGGCTTCCAGCGTATTCTCCCTATCCGCACCCGCGCCCATCCCGGAGAACGCGATCATAGGAGACGCGATGCGCTCTGCGCGGGCCTCAGCTTCGGCTGCGCGCCGCCTTTCGAGTTCGGCCAGCCGCAATTCTTCTTCACTTGGTCCCAATGAGCTCGGCTCTGGTGGTACAAGCCGTGCAAGCTCCAAGTCCATGCGGAGCTGATTCAATTCGCGATCCCGCTCGGTCAGTTGCCGCTCGAGGGCACGCTGCGCCTCGGCGGATGCTTCCTGTAAGGTGGCAATTTGCGCCGTCAGGTCGGCAATAGCCTGCTCCGCCCCGCTATCCGCGGCCTCGGCCGGTCTTGCGCGCAGTTCCTCGAGTTCCGCTCTCAATGTCGCAAGACTTTCCATCAGCGCGAGTTCCGACTCGCTCGGACCTGTGTCCGCAGGCGGGGCTTGGCTGGGCTCCGGGGCAGAAATCAGCGCCAGATCTCCGAATCCGGGGCCGCTGCTCTGGAACTCTTCCGGCGCGGCGGTCGCCATTGGCGCTTCTGCCGACGGCTGCAGGGCAGCCCATGCCAGACCGCCTGCTGCCGCGATGCCGACGACCCCAAGGATCGCGGCAAGCGGCGCAGGCCGCTTGCTTGCCTTCGCTTTGCCTGTCGAGCCTTCGAGAGCCGCGAGGCGCGCGGCGAGGTCTTCCGTACCTTCGGTCATGATGTGGCCTGTCCTGCGTCCTGGACGCAAACCACCTCTTCGCCAAGTCGAAGGACCCATTGTCGGTTGACGCCGGACACGCGGATGACGCCGTCACTCAAGGCTTGGCTGTTCACCGCGCGTTCCCTGCCGTTCGAATAACGGAAGATGGCGGGCACCGGCGCATTCCGTGCGAACCGGAAATACGTGAAGGTACCATCATCCCAGATGGCCGTCGGCGTGAACTCTTCTCGGGCGCTGACCGCATAGTTCGCATTCGGCGCATCGGCCGCAACCGCCCTGGTGGGTTGCACGCGGTTTTCAGGATAGCGGAACTGCACGACATAATGCGGCGTCTCCCGGGCTTCGACGACATGGAAGTAGTAGGAGCGGCGGTTGGTGTAGACGGTGATGTTGGTGGCGACGCCAGATGCTGTCGGCTTAATGGCGAAGGCACGGCCACCCGGGACACCGTCGAATTGAAACCCGACCGTATCGCCGGCGATGATCGAGCGGATGGTTTCACCCTCACCGAATTCGACCGTGGTGACGCGGGTCAGAGTCGTGACGACACGGTAAACTTGGCCTTCAGTCCAGGTCGCTACGCGCACGCGGTTGTCATGAGAACCTGGGCGGGGCGTGGTCTCGGCCAAGGCAGTCGATCCCGCGAACGTGAGAAAACTGGCGGCCAACAAGGTAAAGATTGGAGTGCTAGTCATTCGGAACGGTCCGATCGGATGGCATATTGGGTGACGGTGAAACCGAAAGGGTTTTGCCAGACATCGTCGATCGCGCGGGTCCGCTCGGGCCGGAATTCGAACATCAACGTGGCAGTGAACGATCCATCCTGTACCCCCTGCGGGCTTGTCAGGCGCTTTCTGAGCCGGACCTGGGCGCGGTTATCGCCAATAAGGGTGATCGATGCGATCTCAACGGCCATCTCGGCCGCAGCCCCGTATCGCGTCGGCGGATAGTTCTCCTGACCCGATGTCCACATCTCGCGCATGCTGGCCTCGACCGACCCGGAAGACTGCGCCAGGACACGGCGGACACGAAGATCGTTGTCGAGCTGGTTGTAGGTTTCGCGGTCGAGAATGTAGCGGTAGATTTGCGCTTCGATCACGGCAGGGCGTTCGGCGAGCGACACGGTTTCAACCGTGGCATTGGGGAGCGCCATCCCGGTCGCGGGATCGTAGGGGACAACCACGGGAGGCGGCGTCTCGACCATCAGCGCGACAGCCGCAGCTGTCAAACAGCCGAATACACCAAAGCCTGCTCCAGAAAGGCCGATCATCCGCCAAAGCTGTTCCCGGCGCAGGGCACCGTAGACAAGTTCCTCTTCCACGAGTTCGCGCGCAGTCATCACCCCTGCCCTACTCATGGCTCAAGGTCCGGCAAGGTGAAGTCCATGTAGCGGCGTTCTTCGGCAACGGTGGCGGCGTCAACCACGCCTGCATTGCCTGCGCCTAGGGTTTGAATCGCTTCCAGCTCCCACATCCGGGTCATAGCGATGGCGAGTTCCGCCGTGACGCGGGTGTTGTGATCCATCGAGGCTTTGAGATCCTCCATGTCCGGGATCATCTCGACCAGACGTTCCACCCGTTCGAGAGACTGTTCCGCCTCTGCGTGGCTGTTCTGCGCCGCTGCCGACATCACAGCACCTGTGGTTGCCCGCGTGGCCACGCCTTCAGCGCCCGGATTGCCGCTGGTGGCGATTTCGCGGAGAGAATCCTCGTCGAACCCGGCACTTGCCAGCGCCTGTTCCATCTGCGTGCGCATGGGCCCGGCATTGGGCCCGATGAGAGCGCTCCAATCGCCCGCCTGGATGCCTCGGATCAGGCCGGGGATGTCTTCGAAGTTGGCCTCAAGCAAGGTGTCGAGGTCCCCGCCCATGGCAAGTCCGAGGATGCTGCGCGGCCCGGTGAGCGAGGCATACATCTCGTTCAGCTGATCGAGTTGGCTTTGCAGCATGTCCAGTTGCTCCAACGCATTGTCCAGAAGATCCGTCTGGATCCCGAAATCCTGCAGCATCTGTTGAAGCTGGCGGATTTCCTGAGCAATGTTCTGAGTGTCCACCGTGGGCACACCCTGTGCCGCGACAGGTCCGGTGACATTGAGGGTGAGCGCGAGAGCAATGCTACCGGCGAAAAGGGAACGGGGCAGGCGCAGGTTCAACGCAAATCCTCCTGACTGAAATCCATGAATTGCCGCTCGGCAGCCTGGGCCGCCGCCAAGGCGATCTGCTCGGCACTGAGTGGCTCGGTTCGGGCGGCCTTGATCCGGGTCCGGATTGCGACCAGCCGGGCCTGTTCGGCCCGGGCATAGGTGTTGAGCGCGATGGCCTCGTGGAGATCCTCGGTCTCGCCAATGCGGGTGATGATGTCCTGCACGCGCAGGGCGGCCGCGCGGACTGAGACCAGCGAGTAGTCGCCATAGACCCCTGCGCCGTGGGCCGAGAGGCTGAAACTCGCATTCGCCAGAAGGACCGGGTCGATGGTGCCGAGCGCATCGATGCCGCCCATGGCCGCGAGGTAGCTGTTGTACTGCTGCGGGATCACCACGACATAGTGCTGGGTTTCCGCGAAAGGCGGCACACCGCCATAATCCTGCACATTGCCAGGACCGGCGTTATAGGCGGCGAGCGCATGGATAATGTTGCCATCGAACATGTTCAGCATTTGTGCGAGGTATCGCGCACCGCCGGTGACCTGCAGATAGGGATCGTCGTAATAGGCCGGGTAGATCCCGAGATCGCCCGCGGTACCGGGCATGATCTGGGTAAGTCCGAAGGCC
This sequence comes from Salipiger abyssi, assembly GCF_017311415.1. GTDB lineage: Bacteria > Pseudomonadota > Alphaproteobacteria > Rhodobacterales > Rhodobacteraceae > Salipiger > Salipiger abyssi_A. Next base: position 27,611 of record NZ_JAEKIS010000028.1, read on the forward strand.
CCCACGGGTGAGCGTGCCCCGATCTGGAAACGACTTTCCTGCCAGATCAGCGCCTGCAAGAGACAGCGCCATTGCACGAGCGAAAGACCTGCGCGGCCGACCCCGGACAGACTATGGGTGTCGCGTGCTGCGCGGATGATCAGCTCCTCGATCCCCTCCCTGGCATCGCCGAACATCCGCGCTGCCGCTGGATTGGTGTCCTCGGGCGCATAAAGACTGGCGGCCGCGCTTTCGACGTCGTCGACCGCCCCCTGCCCCGCCTCGAGCCCCGCCACGGTTCCGGCCACGTCTCCAGCGCCAAGCGACATGGCATCCATCAGCCCTTCGAGGGAGGCGAGTTGCTGGCGCTCGATTTCGGCCAGTTCCTCCTCTCGGCTTAGCCGGACCTGCTGCAGTGCCAGGTCCCGATCGGTCTGCTCAAGGATGGCCTGCCGCTCTGCGAAGAGGCGCAGATCGAAGGTCGGCACGCCTTGGGCGACCGCTGGCCCCGCCGTGGGACCTGCCAGTGCAAAGCCGATCATCGAGAGAGGAAGCCAGGTCCGCATTGGCTCAGCCGCCCGCCCCCAAGAGGACGAAATCGCAGGCCGTGTCGCGGCGCGTGACCTCCGCCCCCATGGTCGAGATCGTGGCGGTGGCGGTTCCTGCCTGCGCAGGAGCCTCGCGAAAATTGAAGCAGTTGGCTTGCGGGGGGTTATGCTGCGCACAGGCTGTCAGGGTCAGGCCGAGCCCGAGCAGCACTACGCTGCGAATGATGGTACGGGTCATGTCACTCTCCAGAAATCAGGACGTTCGCGATAATCGGCGCCGACAAGCGCTTCGCCCTTCTCCATTCCGCCAAGGATGGTCACGAGCGGGCCGAGCGCGCTGAGATCGGCATCGATCACGACGGAACCACGGTCGTCGCGTACAAGCGCGAGCCGCGAGGCCGAGCCGACGCCCAGAAGCACGTCGAGCTCTTTCTCGGTCAGGCCGAGCATCGCGTAGTCAGCGGCGGAAGCACGAATGTTGGGCAAGAGCACCTGCGTCGGCACCGCTTCCACGATGGTCTTGCCGGTGCGCGTGCGCTCGAGCTGGCTGGCATATTGCGTCATCATCACGACGACGGCGTTCTGCTTGCGGGCGGTCACCAGCCAGTTGCTGAGGCGCTCCGCAAAGTAGGCGTTGTCGAGGGCTTTCCATGCCTCGTCGATGACGATGATGGTGGGCTTGCGGTCCTCGATCACCCGCTCGACCCGGCGGAAGAGGTAGGACAGGACCGCCATGCGTTCCCGCTCGCTCTCGGAATCGAGGATGCCGGTGAGGTCAAAGCCCGCGACGTCTCCATCGATGCTGAAACTGTCCTCGGCATTGGCCCCGAAGATCCAGCCGTAGCGACCCTCGGCCGTCCATTCCTGCATACGCTCGAAGAGATCGCCCTCGTCATCGGTCGAGACCAGCAGCGAGGCGAAATCCGACCAGTTCCGTAGACCCGCATGTCCTGCGCTGGCGTTCTGGCGCACGACTTCCTGCAGTCGGTTGGTCTGAACCGGGGTTAGCGGTCGATCGCGCCGCTCCAAGAGGCTCGCGAGCCAATCAGCAAGCCATGCCTGGCCCCGCACGTCGATCTCGGTCTGGAGCGGATTGAGGCCCGTGGGGCGCCCCGCCCGCACGGTCGAATAGCTGCCGCCGAGCGCGCGGACGGCCATCTCCATGCCCGCGCGATAGTCGAATACGAAGACCCGCGCACCTGCCCGCCGTGCCATGGTCATCAGGAAAGCCGCCAGGACGGATTTGCCGGAGCCGGGACGGCCGAGGATCAGCGTGTGGCCTCCCGTGGGCTCGCGATCCGGCGCGCCCTGTTCGTGGAAGTTGAAGCGAAAACCACTGCGCTCGGGTGTCGGAAAGAGCGTGATCGGCACGCCCCAGGGGACTTCCCGCCCTGTCTTTCCGAGCGGGGTGCGGTGGAAGGTAGCGAGATCGGCGAAGTTGTGGTTCGTGATTGCGGCCTTGCGGCTGCGCGCCCCTGTGTTCCCGGGATGCTGCGCCATGAAATGCGCCCGCGCCCCGAAGGCTTCCGAGATCAGGTTGATCCCGGAGGTGGCGGAGATGTTGCGGATTTCGGCCGCGATGTCGTCGAGGGCGGCCTGGGATCGCGCATAGACAGCTACGGTCATGTGGTGCTCGCCGAAGATCAGGCGTTTGGATTCCAGATCGTCCTGCGCGAGTTCCAGTTCCTGGGCGAGACTGACGGCTCCGTCATTGGCGGCCTGCATTAGCCGCAGCTGCCGCTTGATCCGGCCCGCCATAATGTTGGCGTTGATCGGCACAAAAGAGTGCGTGACCACCATGTCGACGGGCAGATTCAACTCGTCGAGCATCAGGCTATCGGTCTTGGCCGGGTAGTTCTTCACCGCAAAGATCGCCCCGAGCTTGTCGCCGACGGCACCGTCCGAGAGTGCGATGGTCGTGCCGCGGAAGGTGACGCGCGTATTGGCTACGTCCTCGGCGATCACACCGAGGCGCGACCGGGGGAAGAGCGGGTGCTCCTCGCCCGTGTTGAGTGAACCGAGGAAGCCCAGAAGCTCGCCGGTGCTTGCGGCCAGAAGGCGGGGCTTCAGCTCATCGAAGGAGGACAGCAGAAAGCCCACAACCTCGTCGAGCTTGCGCAAGCGGCGGGTGGTGTCGGCCGCATGTCGCGAGCGAGACGCCCCAAGTCCGAACGGCAAGCGGCTGCTCACCTCGGGGCGCTTCAGCACGGTCAGGGTCAGCGTCTTGTCGCGCAAGCCCGCGCGGCCGAGATGCGCGTGCCATCGTTTGTCGATGGCAGCAGCGAACCCCTCGCCCGGAATGGGCGGCAGGGTCACATCGACCGCTTTCGAGACCTTGTGCAGGTAGAATGAGAACTCGGTCCCGACCTGCGCCACGATGCCAGCCAGCAACCCTCCGATCCGGTCGAGATGCCCGTCCTCGCTCGTGATGCTGTTCACCCCCTCGAGCCGGATGCATTGCATCAGCTCGTTGCCGCGTGTCCGGATCGTTCGGTCGTTCACGAGGCTCACATAGGGCAGCATCATTGAGAGCCGCTTCTCGCCCTTGACCCATGCGGGTAGCGCGGTCAGCGGATCGATGGCGTTCTCAACCGCATCGGCAATTCCATCACGGGGCATAGCTGTCGCCTCCGTGCAGCTTGCGGTTCGTGGTCGGCGGGGTTTCCTGCAGGGTGATCACCAGGACATCGAGGAAATTCGGATCCCAGTCTGCGGCTTTCCAAAGCGCCGGCCAGGCCAGCCCCGCGAACACAGCCACCACCCAGCTCTGCACCCAGAGGAATAGAAGCGTCGAGCCGAAGAGCCAGACCATGGCGTACATGATCGGCAAGCCCATCAGCTTGGGTGGCCTGAGAAGACCGATGAACACGCGGGACTGGTCAGCCATGGATAGAGCTCAGGTGGTCCAGATGGCGGCGACGATGGTGGGTGCTGCGGCGATGCCCGCGATTGCAACCACGACCCAGAGCGCCTGACGAAAGTCGAGGATGCCAAAGAGCCAGGAAAGGAACACCCCGATCAGTGCGAGCGTGCCAATCACGATCCCCAAGGGACCGGTGATCGCATCGACAATTCCTTGAAGCAGGGTCTGTACCGGCGAGAGGTCGATGCTCTGTGCAAGCGCTGGACCCGCCAGCACGATAAGGGCCATCGCGCCGAGCGCGACGATCGAAGGTCTCGATGTCATGAAAGATCTCCTCTGAGCCGCTCAAACACGGCAGTCACACGGGCCACATGCCCTTGGGTTTCGCGAAAAGGGGGAATGCCGCCGTGGCGTGTGACCGCCTCCGGACCAGCGTTGTATGCCGCAAGGGCCAGAGAGCCCTCGCCGAACTGGTCGAGCATCATCAGCAGGTAGCGGGCTGATCCGTCGAGATTCTGCGCAATGTCATGTGGGTCCACGCCGAGGTCGCGGGCGGTATCCGGCATAAGCTGCCCGAGGCCTATAGCCCCGACAGGGCTACGTGCAGCCGGATTGTATGCGCTCTCGACTTCAATGTTGGCGCGGTAAAGGAGCGCCCAATCAGTGACGGAAAGCCCCGCGCGACGCAGCGCACCATGCCCGGCATACCGTAGAGCCGTGGTCTCGATCGCATGGAGGATTTCTGGGGTGGCGCCGGCGGCAGATCGGGCCGGGATCGCTGTCTCGACAGTGGCGCCAGGAACGCGAGGTTCTGCGAAGAGAAAAAGGCGCCCGTTTGCCTCTTGAGAAGTGGAAATCAATTGGCCGTCTGGGCCAACCGAAAAGATGAAACCGTCGGCCAGGGCCGGGGGCGCGGAACAAACGCCTGTACCCAAAGCAACGACGAGCGCAGTCGCGCGGTCAGCTGCCTTTGACCGGAGGCGCGGCGTGGCGTTCGCGGCCACCTTCTTCAAGTGGGATGCTAGCGGTCGTACAGCCCATGTCGGCCAGGAAACTGACAAGGCCAACGATGGTTTTGAAGTCGCGGAGCTTGAGGACGCTTCGGCTGGTGACGAGCATCTTATCGTCACGCCCATCAGTGGCGACGGCGCGGATGACCCACGAGCCGTACCAGCTGTTATGGCGCTTCTCTGCTCTCTCCTTGCAGACCACCTCAATGAGGTAGCCCTCGGCGAGCAAGCCGCGCAGTCCGTCTTCTGTAACCACATTCGGGGCTTCTTCTATCATGGCCTTCCCTTGGGTCCTTGTTCTGCCTGGGTGCAGTATCAGGCCCACGGGGTCGCAACACCGTGAGCGATACAAAACAACATTAATGATAGCAAGACAATAATAACGTGTTGACGAAGTTCGCCTTGCTCCGATAACGGTGATAGCCGACAGAATGATAATCTTAAAGGCGGCAAAGGAGTTTTGCCCTGCGGCTGTTTATTGCGCGCAACGCACCGTTGCTGTTCGCGTTCCTGCTTGGAAGCATGCCGATAGCCGCAGCAGCAGATTGCGTACCTCCCGAACGACCGTTCTTGCCTCAGTCGCAAGACGACATGCGTGCCTACGCCGATCTGATCAGAAGCGATTTCGAGGCCTACATTGCCGATGTGCAGGACTACTTCCGTTGTCTCGACGCCGAGCGCGCTCGCGCCTTTGTTGAGGCGAGGGAGGTCAGTGATGACTACGCTAGGTTCCTGAATGCTCTCGAGTAAGCGACTACGGGTTTGTGCCGCCAGTAGAAATCAACCGTTAGACCAACGCTCCGTCAGTCTCCAACGCAATGATGTTTTTCAAGCGGGCGATCATGTCGTCACCGCTTGCGACATCTACGCTCGCACATTCATTGATCGATTAGGATTTCAGCAGTTTTTTCAAACTTCTACGAAGAATGTATGAAAAATTTGCCCACACGTTTTGGTGACTTGCCGACATTTTGTTTCAGCAATACAGCTTCAAAAATGATGTACAGGATTCGGGCCGTTTTTGGGATACTCCAGATTGCCTCCATATTGGTGGCAGTGACCCTGATGCCGTCCAATGCATCAGCCATGGTTTCGTGCTCTGTTGAACAAGTCGCTCAGGAGTCTTCAAACGAGCGCCACCATCATGAAACGGACATTCCGGCTGCAGATATCGACCATGGAGCAGACCACTGTGCGTCACATATCTGCGTGGTCGGTGACTTCGTAGGTGCCGAAAGTTGCACAAAGCAGTCCGCTAATGTTTCCCTCCGGTCCTGGGATATTGCGTCCCTAGTCCGTTCGGCCACACCCGAAGGTTTGCGGCGCCCTCCTCGCGCCTGATGCACCTGTAGCCGCAGTTTGACTGCGACCATCTGCATCTGACATTTCGAGGAAATCTAAGTGAAAATTCTGCTTGCGGCATCCTTGCCGCTGTTCGGGGCCGCCTGCTCGGCGCTTCCTGAACTTGAAACCGTGCCAGCGCTTACGGCGGCGGTTACATCGCCTGTGGTCGCGTCTGCGCAACCCGGGCCTGTTGTTGCTTACGCGGGCTACTCGGTCGGAGAACCGGCCGAATGGCGGATGCTGAATGATGAACAACGGGAGGGTGGCGAATGAAACTGCCTCTTCTCATGGGGTCCATGTTGCTGGTGTCCGCCTGCGCCAGTCCTGCCGTTCTTGAGCGTGCAAAACCAGATCGCGCGGGCTTTGGCAGTGTCGAGACGGGTGCACGCCAGGCTCTAGGGGCCACACCGATCTGGAACCTGTCTGCCGCGGACCTTGAGGAAACGCGCAAGAGGGTTCACGCCATGGTGCATGGTAAGACCGTCAGCGCCGACACCGCAGTGCAGGTTGCCCTGATAAGCAGTCCCGCACTTCAAGCCAGCTTCGCTGAGCTAGGTCTGTCCTCAACTGACTTATGGGAAGTGGCTATGGGGCCGGTGCCCTCGATCGGTGTGTCAATCTCCGGGTTGGCTGGCGATGTCACTCGCACACTTGAGGCAACATTAATCAACTCCCTGCTCGACGTGGCAACATCCGCACCGCGGACCCAACTTGCGGAGATTCGCTTCAGACAATCCGAACTTGCTGCGCTCGCCGACACGATAGACTTGGCCGTTGAAACCCGCCGGGCCTGGATTGAGGCGGTTGGCGCTTTCGAAGCCGCTGCACTGATCGCTCAAACTCAGGGCACTGCCGAGGCAGCGTCCGAACTTGCTGTGCAACTGGGCCGTACCGGCGCGATGAGCAAGGCCGATCAAGCAAGGGAGCATGCCTTTACTGCTGAGCTTGCCGCCGAACGTGCAGCCGCCCAATTGGAGGCGCAATTGGCCAAAGAAAAACTGCTTCGGCTGATGGGGCTTTGGGGTAGCGACACCACTGTATTCGTGCCGGACTCGCTGCCCGCCTTGCCTGGTGGCCCGCGCGTTGCAGGAAATATCGAACAGCTGGCACTGGCAAACCGCGTAGACCTGGCATCTGGAAAGCTGGAACTCGAGGCGCTCGCGCTGGACTACCGTCTGACCGGGCAAACCCGTATGGTCTCGGACGTCCAGTTGGTGGCTGGTTTCGACCTGGAACGTGCAGCCGGAGAAACCGAGGCCAATCCAGCGCTTGCTCTAGATTTCGAGATCCCGCTCTACGACACCGGTCCGCTGGTGTCGAAGCGTGGCCGCATGGCCTATCTGCAGGCAGCGAACAGGCTGGCCCAGCAGGCCGTCGATGCGCGTTCGGACGCACGCATGGCCTATAGGGCCATCACCGGTCGCCATAGCATCGCGCGGCATTGGCGCGACTCTGTTTTGCCTCTGCGACGCCAGATCGATGACGAAGCGCTGCTGTCCTACAACGGCATGCTGACCTCGACCTTTGAATTGATCGCTGATGCCCAGGAGGGGCTCGCTTCGCGCCTCTCTGCCGCAGAAGCGAAACGTGACTACTGGCTTGCCGAAACAGACGCGACCGCGGCGATTTGGGGCGGGGCAATTACTCTGACCGGAGGTAGCGAAGAATGATGAACCGTCGTCAATTACTGGGCGCGGGATTGACCGCGAGCGCTGGAGCTGTGCTGGCGAACGCCGGGGCCGCGCAAACACGCTTTCGCGATCTGCCCGAGGCCGCCTTTACCGACAGCCCCTATACACAAGTTCCCCCAAGGCCTTCGGATCGGTTCGACTACAACCCCGTTGTAACACTGAACGGATGGTCTTTGCCGTATCGCATGAACGGAGATGTAAAGGAGTTCCACCTCGTTGCAGAGCCTGTTGAAAGGATTATGGCGGACGGGATGATTGCGCGGCTCTGGGGCTACAATGGCCAATCCACCGGACCCACAATCGAAGCGGTCGAAGGCGAGCGGGTGCGTATTTACGTAACCAACCGTCTTCCGGAACATACCAGCGTGCATTGGCACGGACTGATCCTGCCATCGGGAATGGATGGAGTTGGTGGTTTGTCGCATCCCGGCATCCCGCCGGGTAAGACCTTCGTCTACGAGTTCGACCTCATCAAGTCCGGCACCTTCATGTACCACCCGCATGCGGACGAGATGGTACAGATGGCCATGGGCATGATGGGGCTCTTCATCGTGCATCCGCGCGACCCGGCGTTCATGCCGGTGGACCGGGATTTCGCGTTCCTCCTTGCGGCCTATGACATCGACCCGGGGACCTACATCCCGCGCGTGGCCGAGATGACCAATTTCAACATGTGGACCTGGAACAGCCGGATCTTCCCGGACATCGATCCTCTGGTGGTCAACAAGGGGGACCGTGTCCGTGTGCGTTGTGGCAACCTGACGATGACCAACCACCCAATTCACATGCATGGCTATGACTTTCAGGTCACCTGTACTGACGGAGGCTGGGTGCCGGAAAGTGCCCGTTGGCCCGAGGTCTCGATCGACATTCCTGTAGGCGCCATGCGCGCCTACGAGTTCGACGCGATTCACGAAGGTGACTGGGCGATCCACTGCCACAAGTCGCACCACACCATGAATGCTATGGGCCACGACATCCCTACATTTATTGGCGCCGACAAGTCCCGCCTGACCCAAATGATCCGCCGCCAGCAGCCTGGCTACATGCCGATGGGCACGGCGGGTATGGCGGATATGGGCGAGATGTCGATGGAGATCCCCGAGAACACCGTGCCGATGATGACCGGATGGGGGCCGCATGGCCCATTGGAAATGGGTGGCATGTTTAGCGTGGTGAAGGTTCGCGAGGGCATCGACCGCGACGATTACAGCGATCCTGGCTGGTACGACAACCCGCCCGGAACACAGGCCTACGAATGGACGGGCGAGCTGCCCGAACATGCATACAACACCAGTCCGAAAACCGTGATCACGCCGCGCGGCGGCGTGCGGCAGGGCTGATGCCAGAGCACAGGAGAAACACGCTCATGAAAACTGCACTTTTGACATTGGGGCTGGCCCTGATTCCCGCCCTCGCAATTGCGGACGCCGGGCACGGCAACGGTCAAATGGCCATCGGCATGCCTGCGATGCATGGCCATGAACCCACGCGAACCATCGATGTGATAATGCGTGAGGACTACGACAAGGACGCACCGTTCGTCTTCGAACCCTCCTCGGAAATGACTTTTTCTGAGGGTGAAACCGTGCGCCTGCGCATCACGAACATGGGTGAGGAAACCCACGAGTTCGTGATGGATTCGATGGCACAAAACGCTGAACACAAAGAGCTGATGGCCAAGTTCCCTGAGATGGAACATGACGACCCTAACGCTGTGCGCCTTGAACCAGGTGAAGAGGCGGAGATCCTTTGGACTTTCAACAAGGCCGGCAACTTCGAATTCGCCTGCCTGCTGCCCGGCCACTATGAAGGCGGCATGCACGGCGCCCTTACTGTCAACTGATCTCAAATCAAAGGAAACCAATCATGACCAAATTTTTGACGCTCGCCGCTGCCCTTCTGATGACCGCTGGAACTGCAATTGCTGCTAGCGATAGTGCCATGTCCTCGGGCACGGTGACCAAGATCGATGCCAAGTGGAACAAGATTACTGTCGACCATGGCCCGCTGGAAAACCTCGACATGCCAGCAATGAAAATGGTCTTCGTTCTCGCCGATCCCGCGATGCTGGAAGGGCTGAGTGAAGGCGCACAGATCAACTTCGTTGCCGACCGTGTGAATGGCAAGCTGACTATTACAGAGCTGGTGCAGTAACTACAGGTCGCGCGCCCTGTCTCGCAGGGCGCGCGATTTCATTCGTCGTCGGAGATCATGAGAAAGTTGCGTCGTCTACGACAGAAAGATCGTAACCGACCGGTTGATACCGTCGCCTGATCCTACGACTTCCAGTTCCACGGGAGCAGTTCGTCGAGGCGGTTGATCTTGTGATCGTGGATACGGTCGAGGACATCAGCAAGCCACGCT
>NZ_JAEKIS010000029.1 GCF_017311415.1 Salipiger abyssi
GAAGCGGTAATCGAGGAGCACCTTCGCCGCTATTTCTTGCGCCGGGAGCGTTCGAGCTTGTCGCGCGTCGTGACAGAAATCCGCAGCGCTTGCTGGCAGGAGGGCTTGCAACCGCCGACGCGTCGGACGGTTCAGCGCAGGCTGGATGCAATGGACGCCCGCGCAATTGCCAAGGCACGCGAAGGCGCAAAGGCGGCCCGCCAGAAATTTGCGCCGGTCGTAGGCGACAACAAGGCAAACCGGCCACTGGAGGTCGTGCAAATCGACCATACGCCTGCGGACATCATTCTCGTCGACAGTTTTGAACGCCAACCAATTGGGCGGCCTTGGGTCACGCTGGCGATCGACGTCGCAACGCGGATGGTGACCGGATATTACACCTCTCTCGAGGCTCCTTCGCGTCTGTCGGTGGCGCTTTGCCTGACACAGGCTGTGGCCCCCAAGGCGGAACTTCTGGCGGAATTGGTGTGCAATGTTCCTTGGCCCGCGCAGGGTAAACCACATAGCATCCACGTCGATAACGGGCGCGATTTCCGGTCGCATGCCTTTCGGTCGGCATGTGCGGAATGGGGGATCGATCTGGTCTATCGGCCGCCAGGCAGTCCTCATTTCGGAGGGCACATCGAACGATTGATCGGCACGATGATGGGGGCCGTGCACCTGTTGCCTGGAACAACGCAATCCTCGGTCGTGGCCAAGGGCGACTACGATGCCGAAGGCATGGCCGCGATGACTTTAGGCGAATTTGATCGCTGGTTTGCCCTGGAAATCTGCCGCTACAACAACAGCATTCATTCAAGTCTTGGCTGTACGCCCGTCGCCAAATGGGAGGTGCTCTCAGAGGAAATGATGGGCGACATCCCCTTCGAGATGGAAGCCTTTCGGGTGAGCTTCTTGCCGAGCGAACTGCGCAAGGTCAGGCGTGACGGCATCCATCTGTTCCAGATACGGTACTGGTCGGATGCGCTTGCAGGCCACATTGGGCGCGGGGATGGGAAGGTGGTCGTTCGCTACGACCCTCGCGATATCTCAATGATCTGGGTCGAATTGGACGATGGCCGATATGTTGAGGCGCGTTACAGAAACTTGGAAATTCCGCCCGTGCCGCTCTGGGAATATCGCGAAGCCATGAGGAAGGCCCGTGCCCTTGGCAAATCCGGGTCCAATGAGCTGGTCCTGGCTGAGCTGATCCGACAGCAACGCCAGATCGAGTTTGAAAGCCGGGGCCTAACGAAGGCCGAACGCCGATCCCGTGAAAGAAAAGGGACATTGGAGGGCACCAACTCGGCTGTCTCGAAAACCGAAAGGCTGCGCCCGATCGACACGGGTGATACATCGCGCCCATTGTTCAAAGTGGAGAGATGGTGAATTGAGGGCAGGGACAACAGAGGAAGACGGTCGGATCGCCCTCATTCAATCGGATATCTGGATTGGCTTTCCGCGGGCCGAACAAGTTCTGGACCGTTTGCAGGGTATGATCGAAGCGCCAAGGCAAACCCGTATGCCTGGCCTTCTTGTGCATGGCGCGTCTGGGATCGGCAAGACGATGATCGCCCGCAACCTGTCGCGCAGATATGCACCGGAATATGACCCAGCATCGGGAATTACGCGAACGCCGCTCTTGCTGTTACAAGCACCGCCAGCTCCCGACGAACGGCGGTTCTATCTGCACATCCTGGCGTCCGTCGGGGCACCGGCCACGGCACTGGGCGCGCGCGCTCAAAATGTGGCCTCCCTCGAAGTCCGTGTTATTGCGCTTTTGCGCGACCTTGGCCTGCGGATGATCATGATCGACGAGGTCCACAACCTCTTGGCCGGGACCCACCGCGAACAGCGACGCTTTCTCAATGTTCTTCGTTATCTCAGCAATGAGCTCGAGGTGTCACTGGTCTGTCTTGGGGTCAGCGAGGCCGTCGACGCCATCCGTGGTGATATCCAGCTTGCCCGACGGCTGGACGAACATCACTTGCCAAACTGGCGCGACGATGCCGAGTTCTCGGACATGATCCAGACCCTTATTGCTGCCATGCCACTGGAAAAGAAGTCCAACCTGAAGGTCAAGTCACTCAAGCAGATACTTGCACTGACCGGTGGGGTGACCTCGCGCATTTTCGCCCTGATCAAGGATCTTTCCATCGACGCCATTGTAACAGGTGATGAATGCATCACCGATGACGCAATCGTAAAATGGACGCCGGTTTGGTCGCGCCATGCGAACCCCCATCGGCGGCTCGAGAAGTCCGGGGTGTGAAGCCGCACCCGCTGCCCAAGACTGTCGCGCCGCTGCCAGACGAGTTGTTGTCAGGTTGGTTGTCTCGGCTGGCGGCGGCCAACTACTGTGATGATGCGGAACTGCTGGCCCATATCGAAATCGATACAACTCATGGCACGTCCTTGGACTTCAACATCGACGCGGCAGCGGCGGCGAAGATTGCCAACGCCGCACGGATTGACCCAGATGTTGTGCGATCTTTGACCTTCCCAGCAATGGCGACACGAGAAGCCTCGCTGACGGCCCAGATACCATTCCAGCATTGCCTGCAATGCTCCAGAGAGGGCCTTTCGCTCAAGCATTGGAGGCGAGCCTGGGCATTCGACTGCCAGGTTTGTGGGACGAGACTTGTACCGACGCTCGGCAAGGCCAGTGGCGAACAGATGCCCGAAAAGCTGATAAATCGTGCGCGCAACGGCGCCGCGCGGCTTGAATACGCCGCGCGATTACGCAGCTCCAAGCAACTTCGGCGCGCAATGCGCGCGGTCACCTTTGCCATATCATTAAAGGCCTTCCGCGGAGATCCGTTACACGCTCTTCAGGGCCACAGGCTGGAAGTAAGGCTGTTTTGCCTTGCTGCAATTGATGCAGCCCAATCCCGTCCACTGGTCAAAGCGGCCATCTCAAGCTCCGGCATCGACGACTATGCAAGGGTTGCTCTATTGCGCGCCTTCGATAAGGAGCCACGTCTGCTTGCCGCGGTCGATTACATCGCCCGGCAGCGCGCGAAAAGCATAGGCGCGATGGCAGTGGAATCTCATAATTAAGGGCAAAAAATATCCCCGAACGCGTCGTGTCTCAGATTTAAGGGCAACGCGACAGTTCAGCATGGGCGTCGACGACTATGCACGGGTTGCCTTGCTCCACACCTACGACAAGGAGCACCGCCTACTTGCAACCATCGACAAGATAGCACAGCAAATGCGGAAACGTACCAACCTGCCAGACCTTGCGTCTCGCATTTAACGGCAAGAAATGTCGGCAAACGCGCCGCGTCTCGGGTTTAACGGCAACGCGACACTTCCCGAGAATTCACCGGGGTAGGAAGGAGAGCCTGGCCCAAGAACGGCTGGTTCACCGGATGCACACTTTGAAACCATTCAAGAATTAAGCTTCAGTGGACGATGTAGCCAAACTGTTGCTGTCGGCCGAGGGTCTGATCCGGAATAGAAGTGCATAGAGAACCGGAACAGCGACGAGCGTCAAAACTGAAGCAAACGCAAGACCGCCCATGATGGTGACCGCCATCGACGCGAAGAAGGCGTCAGGCAGGAGCGGGATCATCCCGAAAATCGTCGTTCCGGCAGCCAGCACCACAGGGCGCAGCCTGCTGACCGAGCCCTCGACGACAGCGCGATAGTCCTCTTTGCCGTCGGCACGTTGCTGGTCGATTTCTTCAACGAGAACAATGGCGTTCTTCATCAGCATGCCCGACAGCGACAGAAAGCCAAGCAGCGCCGTGAAAGTGAATGGCAGACCCGTGATCAAAAGGCCAAGGACCATACCCGTCACAGACATGGGTAAGATTAGCCACAGAATCAGTGGTTGTCGCACCTTGTTAAACATCAGGATCGAGATTGTCAGCATGACAATGAGGCTGATCGGGAGTTGCTTGCCCAGGCTTTCATTCGCCATCTGCTGGCTTTCGTACTCTCCGCCCCAGTCCATCTGATATCCGACAGGCAGCACCATCGCCTCGATCTGTTCGCGAACGCTTGTGAATGCCTCGTTGGCGGTCAGGTCGCCGCGCGCGCCGCCCAGGACGGTGATCGTCCGCTCGCGGTCGCGCCTGTGGATGAGCGCTTCGACGAGACGCGGCTCGAACCTTTCGAATAGGTTCGAGAGCGGCACGTAGGCGTTCGCGCCGACGGACCAGACAGAGAGATCCCGGAGACGATCCAGTCCGTCCCGTTCCTGTTCGCTCTGCCGCAGATACATCGGGATCTCGGCATCTCCTTCGCGGAGGGTTCCGACGCGGAGTCCGGACGTCCCGTAGAGTATGGTGTCGGCGATAGAACTCCGCGTGACGCCAGCAACGCGCATGCGCGACTCGTTGACGATTGGCACGATGAGTATTTCTCGCTGCCGCCAATTCGTGCGCGGATTGGTTATGGTGCCCGCGTCCTCGAAAATCATCATCGCCTGATCCGAGAGCTGTCGCAGGATCAACGGGTCTGGCCCCGAAAACCGCACCGCGACGTCGGCGCCTGCAGGCGGTCCGAAGACGATCTCCTCGACCCGGATGAGCGCATTAGGAAACTCGGGGCCAAGTTCCCGGTTCAGACGAGCGGCCAGATCAGGGATGGCCGTGGCTTCTTCGACCCGCACGATCAACTGGCCATAGCTTGCATCGGCCTGTTCAGGATTGTAGGTCAGCATGAACCGGCTGGCGCCGCTCCCCACCAGTGTCGTGACCTGTGTCACCTGGTCCTCGCCCAGGATCATCTCCTCCAGACGCGTCATTTCCTCATCGGTCGTCATGATGTCCGTGCCTTGGGGCATCTGGAACTCGACATAAAAGATCGGCGTATTGGACGCGGGAAAGAAGGCCTGCTTGACTTGGCCGAAGGCCATCACCGACCAAACCGTGATCCCTATTATGATCAGTAGGATCAGAACGCGCGTCCGCAGGGCAAGCCACAAAAACCCTCTGTAGATCGAGTAAACGAACCCGGCATATGGGTCTTTCGACATGTCCTTGGGCGCCTTCAGGAGCAGTTTGCCGAGATACGGTGTGACGGTCACGGCCAGGATCCAGCTCATAATGAGGGAGATTGCGATGACGGCGAAGAGCGAGAACAGGAACTCGCCCGTGGCATCCGGGGACAGGCCGATCCCGGAGAAAGCCATGAGGCCGATCACCGTTGCGCCCAGAAGCGGAACCCCGGTCGAGCCTTCGACCTCGGCAGCGGCGTCTTCGGCTGTCTTGCCACGTGCCATTCCGATGACCATGCCCTCGGCGATCACGATGGCGTTGTCCACCAGCATACCCATTGCGATGATCAGGGCGCCAAGACTGATGCGCTCCATTTCGATCCCGAAGACAGACATGAAGAAAAGCGTCGACAACACGGTCAGGCCAAGCGTCGCGCCGACGACAAGGCCCGCGCGCCATCCCATTGTCAACATCAGTGCGCCGACGACGATGGCGACGGATTGGCCAAGACTAACCAGGAAATTCGAAATTGCGGCGTCGACCACACGGTGCTGTTGATAAATCGGGATGATCTCGACGCCCGCGGGAAGCTCGCTGGCAAGTGCATCAAGTCTCGCTTCGACCGCTTCGCCCACCTCCACAACATTGCGATCGACCAGGGCAGAGACCCCGAGCGTGAAGGCCCTTGCGCCGTTTTGCCGGATGATCTGTCCTGGTTGTTCGGCCAACTCACGGGAAACTACGGCAATGTCGTACAATGCTCTTTGGCCGACCTCTCCGGGTGCACCGAGGCGAAGCGCCTCGATGCCCTCGACGGTTGCATAGCCTGGACGAACTGACACGCCGACACGCGCTGTGCCTTCGCTGATTTCACCGGAGTTGAAGACCTGATTCTCGTCGGCGAGGATGCCGAGCACCTGATCCGGCGGCAGGCCAAGTTCCGTGAGCCTTGTTGCAGGAACCGAAATAATGATCTCTTCCTCGGTCAGGCCCTGCACTTCGACCTTCGCGACGCCATCGACAGTCACAAGCTCTCGTTTCAAAGCAGTCGAGATTTCTCGCTGCTCAGTCGGGCTTAGGCCTTCCGACGTGACTGCATAGAACATTCCGTAGACGTCGCCGAAATCGTCGTTCACGATTGGTGACTGCGCGCCTGCCGGCAAGTCACTCTCGACATCCCGGATGCGGCGCCGCATTTCGTCCCAGACTTGGGGAATCTCGTCCGGCCCATAGGTGTTCTCGATTTCGACCGTAATCTGTGCCATGCCCGGCATGGACTTCGATTCGACCCGGTCAAGCTGTTTCATCTGCTGCAGAGCATTCTCGATGACATCCGTAACTTCTTCCTCAACCTCCATCGCGGTTGAACCAGGGTAGGTGACGAAGACCAGGGCGGTCTTGAGGGTAAAGCTCGGGTCCTCGAGGCGCCCAACCGTATTGAGGCCCCAAAGACCGCCGAACAGGCAAAAAATGACTCCAAGCCATACAGCAACAGGCCTGCGGATACTGGCGCGGGAAATACTAGAGTTCATTTCAGATCGCCTACTTCTTCGGACTCAGCGAACGTCGACAACTTCGCCGTTCCTCAACCGCCACCAGCCGCCGGAGACAACGGTCTCTCCGCCGGAAAGGCCTTCGAGAACCGCGATCTCGTTGTCCTGCGGCAGTCCGATTCGGATGGGCTGACGCCTGACCTGCCCCGTCGTGTCATCGTAAAGCCAAATGGTTGATTCAGCCTCGCTCGTCGTATCGATGGCGGAAACGGGTACCACCACGACGGAACTCGCTCTATCACCGGTGTCTCTCAATGAAACCAGGACATTCGCCGTCATCCCCGGCAATAGCCGTGGATCCACGTCGCCTATGATTGCGAATTCAAAGTCGTATGTCTGCGCCGCGGGGTCTGCGTCGGTTGCGAAGGCCCGGCGGACCAGTTCGGCCTCGTAGCCAGGAATAGCCGGAAACAGTGCCACGATATCGAACATGTCGGCGTTTGCCTGCGCAATTGCAGCGAGGTCCTCGGGAACAGACAACCTGATCCGCATCTCGCTTACGTCCTGCAGTCGCACGACGGGCGCCGCAGGTGTAATGTTGGCGAACTCCTCGACGAAGGTCCGTGCGACCAAAGCATCGAAGGGCGCTGAGATTGTCGTCTGCGACAGGTGCCGTTCCGCTTCTCTTAGCGCCACCTCCGCCTGGGCAAATTGAGCGCGTGCGATCTGCAGCTGTGCGTCGGCGGTGACCCCCCGCTCTGCAAGGCTCGTAGCGCGGTCAAATTCGGTCCGGGCCAGGTCGAAGGTTGCGCGCGCGCGGTCCACCGCCAGTTCGAAATCGGCTGGATCCAGCGCGGCGATCAAGGCTCCTTGAGCGACCCTGTCGCCTGCGTCCACGGCGAGTTCCAGCAATTGACCCGAGACCTGGAAGGCGAAATCCACAGTGCGGGCGGCCTCGACCCGGCCGGCGAACGCGCGTGCGTTCTCTATGTCCCGTAGCACGGCAGTTGCGACATCCACGGTAATCGGCGCGGTCGGTGCGACTTCGGTCTGCAGGCCGTCACCGGCGCTGTCGGTTCCCCCGAGCGCCTGCGCCAGCGCGGTCGGCATTCCGCCGGGGCTCCCGAATGCAATCACGGCAACAATGGCTACCGCACCAATCAACGTGCCGGCCACTACCCAAGCTCGACTAGTTTTCATCGAGTTCATCAATCATTTCCTCAAGTCGTCTCAGGACCGCACTTTGTCTGCCCTCACCGCCGCCGGGAAGCTTCAGGAGCTTGTGAAATTTGAGGCCCTGAATCGCCAGAAGCAGGAGCGTAGCCCCGGTCTGGTCCGAGGCTTCCTCATCTATACGTTCGAGATCGCGAGATAGTTCATCCCGCAGTGGATCAAGGAGTTCGGGTTTTTCAGCCGCGACCGCCAAAATTGCCATCGACAGGTCGATGTTCAGGCTGCTCGCATGCTGTAGTGTTTCGAGGTGGCCGCGCAGCGTTGGCGACGTGGCGTTCCGTGGGACCGAGGCGAGTCGCGTCCTGTGTTCTGCAATCATGTCATCGAGCAGACCTGCCAGAAGAGCGTCCTTGCTCCGGAAGTTGTAAAGTACGCCTCCTTTGCTGAGGCCAGTTTCCAGCGCGACTGCATCGATCGTGATATTTCCGGCACCCTCGCGCGCAGCAATCCGACGCGCCGCGTCAAGTATTCTTGGCGCCGCGTTCCTTGGACGACCAATTTGTGCTCTTGTCAATTTCCCACCTTTTCGAGGTTCTGGTTTCGCATTTTGGAATAGTGCGCTCGCACACGACGATGCCTACTCGGCTTCACAGGAAGAGCTTGCACCTTTCACTCCGTACAATTTGAGAAATAAGGCGACCGCATCCTTTGCGCATTGTTCCCTGTCGACCGAGCGCTCGACGGCGAGGAGTCTCGGGATCAATACGCCCGAGATGCACATGTGAATGAACCGCTCCGACGCCAGCCGCGTATTGTCAATACTCAACCTTCCCCGTTCCTCAGCTGCCTTCAAGTTCGCCTCAATGAATGCGATGGCTCGTTCAGGCCCGGCCTTCATATATTGTCGTGCTGCCTCGGGCAGTGTTTCGGCCGCACCGATGCATGTGCGCAGCAGCCGGATATAGTCGTCATCCAACACGAGGTCGATGATGCGATTTGCAATCTGCTCGAGTTGTTCATGGAAATTGGCATTGCCCTGAAGAGGGCGGACGATCTCCGCCGCCAACCGTTCGCATTCGGTATCAACGACTCTCAGAAAAAGCTGCTCCTTGCTCGGAAAATGAGCGTAGAGAGTCGCCTTCGAGACCTTGCCTTTCGCCGCGATTCCGTCGACGCGCGCACCCTCATATCCGCAACGAAAAAATACTTCGCGGGCGCCGGCGAGCGCTTCTGCTGCTTTATTCTCCCACATTTCGACCTCCGGGTGCACACTGGTACACTTACTAAACTGTACCGTCTGGTCGGTATAGCAAGTTTGTAAAGCTCGCGCAACGAGGTGGGACCAAGCCAGCGTCGGCGACCCCGAAGTCAACATCTTTGCCGAGACGGTAAACGGTCTCTACCAAGCGGAGGCCATCAATCGACTGGGACCATGTAGATCTTTCTAAGCGGTCGAGTTCACCACCTTCGCCCAGTCCAATTGGTTGAGGACAACCGGCTTTCGGAGCGCACCGGCAACATATCTTCGACCGAAGAGCGCAGTACTGCCATGCTGGAAAAACCGGCCATGGTAGCTGACCTGCCACTGAACTTTCATCCAGCCGCGATCGGAGCCCGGTTTGTGTTTACGCCTGTTAGCGCAGGCTGAGCAGTCGCCCGACGCGCGGCGCCTTCGGTGAGAACCTGCTGTCCGTTTTCACCGAACGGCGCAAGGTGATGCATGCCGATACCTTTGCCGCCACCCAGACCAACGACAATCCCGCCACGATGGAGCTGCTGCAACGGGTCGCGGGGATCATTCAAAGGGCGGGACCCCCCGATACCCAGCCGTTGCCCGCCGCGGCCTCGTTCCTCGGGCGGTACGTGGTGATCCAGGCCTCAACGGTCGCCTTTCAGGATGGATTCCTCATGGTTTTCGCGATCTTCGTGGCCGCCCTTGTTCCGACCTGGTTCATGTGCCGCGCAAGAGACATCGGGAAGCGGTCCTAGGCGACCGGCCGTTCCGCTTCCCAGCCCGTTTCAAACCATGGTGGAAATCATGCGCCTGAATCGCAGGAGCGCGATCGCGAACAGAACCCCGCCTATAGCCACCAGCGCCAGGAACTGCGGCCAGACGATGCCGATGCCAGCACCGCGGTAGAGGATCGCCTGGGCCAGTATCACGAAATGCGTGTCCGGCGCGGCCAGCATCAGGGTTTGCACGACGGCGGGCATGCTTTCTCGCGGCGTGACACCGCCCGACAGCATCTCCAGCGGCAAGAGCACGAGGACGAGCAGCAATCCGAATTGCGGCATGGAACGTGAAAACGTCGCAAGCATGATGCCCAGCGATGTCGTTGCGAAAACGTGCAGCGCAGCCCCCGACATGAACAGCACGACCGACCCCTCGACCGGAACGCCAAGCCAAGCTTGCACCACCACGCCCAGCGAGGCGGCCGAGGCGACGAGAACCACGAGGCCCGTGGACCAGACCTTGGCGATCATGATCTCCAGGGGGGTGACGGGCATGGTCAGCAGGTGTTCGACCGTTCCACGCTCGCGTTCGCGGATCAGGGCGGCGCCGGCCAGAACGATCGACAGCAGGGTGACATTGTTGATGACCTGCATCACCGACCCGAACCAGGCATTGTCGAGCTCGGGGTTGAAGCGGGCCCGCAGCACCAGATCGACGGGCAGATCGACCGCGCCGCGGTGTCGGGCCGTGAATTCCCTTACTTCCGCCATGACGATGGCCTGAATGTAGCCGCTGCCCGTGAAGGCTTGGGTGATACGCGTGGCGTCCACGTTCAGTTGTATCGTCACCGGATGTCCGGCCAGGATGTCGCGCTGGAAGCCGGCTGGGATGACGAGCGCGAATGTGTCGCGACCGGCATCCATCCGCGCGTCCATCCGGCCCGGATCGATCTGCTCGGGTGGTGCGAAATACGGGCGCTGGAACGAGTCGGCGATGCGTGTGGAGAGGGGCGAGCGATCCTCGTCCACGATGGCGATCTGTGCCCGGTTCAGCAGTTCGGGCATGGCCGTGGCGCCCGCGTGAACCCAGAAGGTGAAGGCAAAGACGATCAGGACGAGCATCACGGGATCGCGCGCGAGGCTTCGCATCTCCTTGATTCCGAGATGCAGAATATTGGAAAAACGCATCGCTCAACGCTCCTGCTTGCGCAACAACAGGACCGCCGCCACGATCAGGGCCGGCACCGAAAGCGCCAACGGCACGAAGGCGGCGCGCAGATCGTCGTAGCCGAGCGCCTTGGAAAAGGTGCCACGGGCGATGGTCAGGAAATGGCTGGTGGGATAGACTTCGCCAATCACGCGACCGAAACCCTGCAGCGCCGAAACCGGGTCGATCAGACCGGTAAAGCTGATCGCGGGCAGAATTGTGAGAACGGCTGTGCCGAACATCGCGGCGGTCTGACTGCGGGTGAAGGCGGAAAACACCAGCCCGATCGCCGTCGCCGCCGTCACGTAAAGCAGCGCGCCCAGCGCCAAAGTGGCAAAGCTGCCCGTCAGCGGCACGTCGAAGACCGTGACTGCCAGCACGGTCAGCATCAGGAAGCTGCCCATCGACAGCACGACATAGGGGATCTGCTTGCCAAGCAGGAATTCCAGCCGGGTCGTCGGGGTGACGTAGAAATTGATGATCGAGCCGAGTTCCTTTTCCCGCACGACGCTGAGAGAACTCAGCATGGCGGGGATGAGCAGCAACAGAAGCGGAATGACGGCGGGGACCATGGCATCGAGGCTGCGCAGGTCGGCATTGTAGCGAAAGCGGGTTTCGATGGTGACCGGCCCCGCCAGGGCACCGGCATAACCGCCGTCGCGGGCGCGCAATTCCAGCCAGTGCAGGTGCATGCCCTGCACATAGGCCTGCACGGTTCCGGCCAACGTGGGCATGGCGCCGTCGATCCAGGCCCCGATCGCGACCGGGCGCCCACGCGCGACATCACGGCCGAAGCCCGGCGGGATCTCCAGGGCAAGGCTGATCTCGCCCGCGCGCATGCGCCGGTCCATGTCGGCGTAACTTTCGATCGGGGGGTGCTCGATGAAATAGCGCGACCCTTCGAGGTTCATCGTGTAGTCGCGGCTGATCGCGGTCTGGTCGTGGTCGAGAACGGCAAAGGTCACATCCTCGACATCGAGGTTTATGCCATAGCCCATGACGAACATCAGGACCGCGCTGCCAAGGATCGCGAGTGTCATCCGGACCGGGTCGCGCCACAGTTCCAGCGCCTCGCGCCAGGCATGGCTGGTCATCCGGCGCGGATCGAACCAGCGTCGCCAGCCGCGGGGCACCCGCGTGCGGCTCTGCGGCGCCGCGTCCGGGGACAGGGGCGTGGCGCGCACCACCACGTGGCCGTCCGCAGTCTCCAGATGGTGAATGAACGCATCTTCCAGCGTCGCGGCCCCCACCTCCTTTGCCAGTGCGGCAGGGGCGCCGGTTGCCAGCACCTTGCCCTCGTGCATCAGCGAGACGCGGTCGCAGCGCTCGGCCTCGTTCATGAAATGGGTCGAGATGAAGATTGTCACTCCCTCGTCCCGCGACAGTTCGATCAAGATGCGCCAGAAGGCATCGCGCGCCACCGGATCGACCCCCGAGGTCGGCTCGTCCAGGATCAGCATCTCGGGGCGGTGGATCAGCGCGACGGCCAGCGACAGGCGCTGGCGCAGCCCGAGCGGCAGGCGTTCCGGCAGCTTGTGGCGAACCTCGGCAAGATCGAAGCGCGACAGCATTTCCTCCACCCGTGCGGCGATCCCGGGTTCCGGCAATGCGAAAAGGCGCGCATGGAGCGTGAGATTCTGCTCGACTGTCAGTTCGGCATAAAGCGAAAAGCTCTGCGACATGTAGCCGACCCGCCGCCGGGTCGCCAGATCGCGCGGGTCCACCTGCGAGCCAAAGAGGCGCACCGAGCCCTCGGTGGGCGGCAGAAGCCCGGTCATCATCTTCATCGTCGTGGTCTTGCCGCAGCCGTTCGAGCCGATAAAGCCGAAGATCTCGCCCCTTTTGACGCTCAATTGCACCCGGTCCACGGCGGTGAAGTCGCCAAAACGCATGGACAGCTCTCGGGCCTCGATCGCGGTGTCGCCGTCGCGCTCGCGGCGGGGGAAGATCTCGACATCGCGATGGGACCGGCGCTTTTCGTCGGGCAGGAGGCGGAGGAAGGCCGCATCGAGTGTATCGGTCCCGGTCGTCTCCATCAGGCCCTGCGGGCTGCCGGTGGCGAGGATCCGGCCCCCGTCCATCGCCGCGAGCCAGTCGAACCGGGCGGCTTCCTCCATGTAGGCGGTTGCGACCAGCACGCTCATGCCGCTCCGCGCTGCGCGGATCGCGGCGATCAGCTCCCAGAATTCGCGGCGGGACAGCGGATCGACGCCCGTCGTGGGTTCGTCGAGGATCAGGAGGTCCGGGTCGTGGATGAGAGCTGAACAGAGCCCCAGCTTCTGCTTCATCCCGCCCGAGAGCTTGCCCGCCGGGCGGTCGAGGAACGGATACAGCCCCGTGGCGCGGGTCAGCGTGTCGATCCGCCGGGCGGTTTCGGCGGCACCATGGCCAAAGAGACGCCCGAAGAAGTCGATGTTCTCGCGCACCGAAAGCGTCGGATAGAGGTTCCGCCCCAGACCCTGCGGCATGTAGGCGATGCGCGGCCCCACCTTGGCGCGGTATCCTGGGCGGGACATGTCGCAGCCAAGCACCTCGATACGCCCGGTCTGCATCCGGCGCACCCCGGCCGCGAGCGCCAGAAGGCTGGACTTGCCGACCCCGTCTGGACCGATCAGTCCGGCCATGCAGCCGGCAGGCATGTCGAGGCTGACATCGCCGAGCGCATGAACCTTGCCGTAGCGCAGGCCCACGCCCTCGAACCGGATGACCGGCGGCGGCATCATTGCGGCAGTCTGGGCGCGAGATCGGCCGGCCATTCCGCCGCCGGGTCGATGCGGACATAGGCGGTGCCTGGAAGGCCGGTCTTGACCAGCGCCTCATGCTGCCGCAGCAGGTCCGGGTCGATCCTGGCGCGGATGCGGAACATCAGCTTCTCGCGCTCGGCCTCGGTCTCGACCGTGCGGGGCGTGAACTGGGCGACGCTGGCCACGAAGGACACCCGGGCCGGGATCACGAATTCGGGCGCCGCGTCGAGGATCAGCCGCACCTCGTCGCCCAGCGCCAGCTGGCCCGCCTGCGCGGTGGGCAGGAAGAAATTCATGTGCACATCGGCCAGATCGACCATGTTCACCACCGTGCCGCCGGGGGGCAGCACCTCGCCCAGCTCGGCCACGCGATACTGCACCCGCCCGTCGCGGGGCGCCTTCAGCACCGCATCGGCCAGCTCCGCTTCGATCCGGACGATGGCGGCCTCCGCCGCCTCGACCCCGGATTCGGCGCCGATGACATCCGACCGCGCCCGGTCGATCCCGGCCTGCGCCGCGGCAAGCTGTGCCTCGGCCGCGGCGACAGCGGCGCGCGCAGCCTGATGGGCGGCCCGGTCGTCGTCGAGGCGCGATTGCGGCGTTGCGCCGGTGACGGCCAGCCCCTCGCTGCGCGCAAGCCGAATGGCCGCCGCCTGCTGTTCGACCTCGCGCAGTTCGACCAGTGCCTGCGCGGACCGGGCCTGCGCCTCACTCTGTGCGACGCCGCTTCGGGCGATCTCGACCCCGATGACGGCGCGCGAGAGATTGGCCCGTGCCTCCCGCAACTGGGCCTGCAAGGTCGCCGTGTCCATCACGGCGAGTTCCTGACCGGCGATTACGAAATCGCCCTCGGCGACCAGAACCGACTGCAGGCGCCCGCCGCTCCGTGTCGCGATGTCGATCTCGACCGCCTCCAGACGGCCGTTGGCCTTGGCGAGCCCTTCGGGCAGCGCGGCCGGTTGCAGAAACCACCAGCCCGCAGCCATGGCACCGGCCAGAATAGCCAGAATTGTGACCGCGCCGGGAAACTGCCATCCTGCTATCTTCATGCCGCTCTTCCCTCGGCCATCTTCCTTGGCCAATTGCGCCGGTACCGACGCGGTGTCCCGGTTCCCGTGCCGCACAGCACCGACAGAGCGAGGATCGGTCGCACCTCTCCGTATGATCCGATACGACCCGGCCTGTTCGCCTGCCTTGATCTGGGTCACGGCGCCAAGGCACCATGCAGCTTACAGGTACCTGCGCGAGGCCATGCGCAGTAAATCTGCCGCGCTGGGTCGCCCCATCGGATTGGACGATCGCTCGCCCTGCGTTATCTCGCTTGATCCACATTGATGATCAAGGCCAAAAGCGGAAAGTCTGGGCGATGTATTGGGTTTACTCAGTCGATGTATTCAATTGGGCAATGCAGCCGGGAAGGAGAAGCAGAGATGACTGACGATGGTGACAAGGCGATGCGGGCCGATGCGCCCGATCTCCGGCAGCAAGGGCGCGAGGCCGTCGAGGGGCCCCAGGCCACACGCGAGGCGGTGCGCGATGTCGTGGTGCGCGCGTTGTCGAACCGCCCGCTGGAGGAGGGGCGGGTCCGCGATGTTGTGCACGCGGTCCTCGAAGGGGCTGTGGAGGCCGCGCCCAAGGGCAGCGCCGAAAGTGTCGAGGCGCTTCGGCAGGCCGTGGCCGGGATCGACGACGCGCTGGAACGCGCCGCCATGGCCTCGAAGCTGGCCATCGAGGAGGCGCGCAGCCAGGCAGCCGCGTTTTCCGAACAGGATCTGAGGCGCGCCGTCGATGATCTTGCCACATTGGACCGGCTCTATTTCGAGGCGCTCGCCTCGGTGGTGAAAAACGGGACGAAAGTCTCAGCGCGCATTATCGGCGATCTGGCCGAACATATGAGGCGTACCGGCACGCGGACCGGTGCCGCAGTGCACGAGGCGCTCGCGGCGCTGGAACGGCCCCATGCCCGGCATGTCGCGCCAAGACCCACAGACATTGCCCACACGGCGCGGGCCGGCGCCGCAACAATCGCCGCGATCGGCAGCGGCATCCTTGCCGGGCTGGCCGATGCGCTTGGGCCGCGTCACGAAAAGGACCGGACGGAGCCGCCCGAAAAGGATGCCTGAGCATGATCGCTGCACAGGGTGTTGCGCCCGATCTGCGGCGGCTGGGCGATCTGGTCGCGGTTCTGGCGCGATACGGTTTTTCCGAGATGTTGGAGCGGGCCGGCCTCTCACACCGGAAGCGCAAGGCTCGCCAGTCCCAGGAAGATGACGCAGACAAAGATGGCCTGACCTCGGCCCAGCGACTGCGCCGCGCGCTGGAAGAGATGGGGCCGACATTCGTCAAACTGGGGCAGATCCTGTCCACCCGGATCGACCTGTTTGAGCCCGACATCATCGCGGAACTCGAACGCTTGCGTGATCGTGTGCCCACCGTGCCCTTCGCTGAGCTTGCCGCCGAGGTCGAGGCCGAACTGGGTCAACCGCTTTCGGCGATCTTCGAGAGGATCGACACCAAACCCTTGGCCGCTGGCTCCATCGCGCAGGTGCATGGCGCGCGGCTGGCAACGGGCGAAGAGGTTATCCTCAAGATCCGTCGCCCTGGCATCCGCCGGGTGATCGAGTCCGACCTGCGCCTTCTGCGTCACGCCGTCGGCGTGGCGCTGGCCGAATGGCCAGATCTTGTGCGCTATCACCCGCACGAAATCCTGGCCGAATTCGCCCGGTCGATCCGGGCCGAACTGGATCTGGCCAACGAATGCCGCAATGCCGAACGTGTAGCCGCCGGATTCCGCGACCGGGCCGACATCCATGTGCCGCGCGTCCTCTGGGACTGGACTTGCGAGGTCATGAATGTGCAGGAGCGCATAGAGGGAATTCCCGGCGGCGATCTGGCTGCGGCACACGGCGCCGGGCTGGATCTGAAGAGGATCGCCGCGCGTGGGGCGGATGCGGTGCTGCACATGATCCTGGAAGAGCGCTTCTTTCATGCCGATCCCCATGCGGGCAATGTGTTCTTCCTGCCCGGCAACGAGCTGGTCTTTATCGACTTCGGCATGGTCGGTCACCTGTCGCGAAGGCGCCGCGACGAACTGGTCGATTTGCTCTACGGGATCGTGGAGCGCCGCCCCGACCGCGTGGCGCGGATCCTTCGCGGCTGGGCCGGAGCCGATGCGCAGGACGACCCCACGCTGGAAGTCCGGCTCGAGGCGTTCATCGACCGGGTATATGGGCGGCCACTTGGGGCGATGAACCTTTCCGAACTCGTCTTCGACCTGACCGCGCTGATGCGCGCGCACGACCTTGCCCTGCCGCCGGATCTCACACTGCTGGTCAAAGCCTTCGTCTCACTCGACGGAATGGGGC
This sequence comes from Salipiger abyssi, assembly GCF_017311415.1. Taxonomy (GTDB): domain Bacteria; phylum Pseudomonadota; class Alphaproteobacteria; order Rhodobacterales; family Rhodobacteraceae; genus Salipiger; species Salipiger abyssi_A. Next base: position 16,864 of record NZ_JAEKIS010000029.1, read on the forward strand.
GGCAACTCGACCCCAGCTTCGACATGGTCGCCACCGCCCGGCCGATCCTCGAACGGTTGATGTGGCAGCGCCACGGCCCGGAGGCGATGGCGCGCGCCGCACGGCAGAGCCTCGGCGAAAGCGCCCGGCTGGCCGCGCGCCTGCCGGGCGATCTGGCGCAGATTCTGGATGCAGCGCGGCGCGGGCGGCTTGGGCTGCGGGTGGAACTGGCCGAGATCGAGCAGATCGTCGAGAAGATGCGCCAGTCGGTCACGCATCTGACGCTGGCGGTGATCGTCGCGGCGCTGACCGTCGGCTCCTCGATCGTGACGGCGGCTTCGGGGGCGGACCTGCCGTTCGGGCTGGCCAGCTTCGCGATGTTGGGGTTTTTCGGGGCGGTGATCGGCGGCTTTATCCTGTTGTGGTCGATCTGGCGCAACGGGCGGAAATAAGGGGGGCGCATGGCACGGATCGGACTGGCCCTTGGCAGCGGCGGCGCACGCGGCTGGTCGCATATCGGCGTGCTACGGGCGCTGGAAAAGGCCGGTATTCGCCCCGACGTGGTGGCCGGCACCTCGATGGGCGCGCTTGTCGGGGCCGCCTACTGCTCGCGAGCCCTCGACCGCCTTGAGGATTTTGCGCGAAGCATGACGCCGCTATCGATGGCCAGGATGATCGATCTCGACCTGCGGGCCGGCGGGCTGGTGGCCGGAAACACGGTCCTGCGGACGCTGAAAACGCTCGGGCTGTCGGGCAACTTCGCCGATCTCGACCGGCCCTTCATTGCTGTCACCACCGATCTTTACCGGGGGCGCGAGCTCTGGCTGCGGGATGGCGCCCTGTTGCCGGCTGTGCGGGCCTCGACCGCCATTCCCGGTATCTTCTCGCCGGTCCGCCATGACAACCGCTGGCTGATGGACGGCGGCATGAGCAATCCGGTCCCCGTCTCGGCCTGCCGCGCGCTCGGGGCCGATATCGTCATCGCCGTCGATCCGAATGCCGGCAATCTTGCCTCGCACGGCAGCGTTTCCCGGCGCAGCCTGCTGCCGCAGGTGAACGCCGAGGCGCTGATCGGCCAGTTGCCGCGGCAGTTGCAGCCCGCTGCGGCGGCCTATTTCGTCAGCGGGCGGGATCCGGCATCTCAGCCGCCCGGGTATATCGAGGTCCTCTCAACGGCGCTCGACGTTATGATCGACCAGATTTGCCGGAGCCGCCTTGCCGGAGACCCGCCGAACGTGATGGTCGATCTGAACCTGTCGCACCTGAACGTTCTCGCGTTCCATGAGGCCGAAACCGCCATCGAACAGGGCTACGCCGCGATGAAGGATCACTTGCCCCGCGTCCTCGCAGAGCGCCGGACCTTTTCGTGAAGGCTGCTCGGGCGAGCAGCACACGGTCATCCGGCGGATGGATTGCACGCCGTCATTCCGCCGCAGGCGATGTCTTGGCAAAAGCACCCTCATCCTCCCAGCGACGCGCGATGGCGCCCAGCGTATCGAGTACGCCGCGCAACTCCGCGCCGCGCCCGGTCAACCCGTAGGTGACGGCGGGCGGGATGGTCATGGCCTGCTCCCGCCACACCACGCCGGCATGTTCCAGCATCCGCAGCCGTTCGGTCAGAATCCGGGTGGAAATGCCCGGCACCAACCGCTTGATCGCACCAAAGCGCTGCGGTCCATGCTCGGACAGAACCCACAGGATGTAGATCGTCCAAGGGCCGGTAATGACCCGCAGCAAGGCGTCCATCGGACAGGACGGGGGCAGGACGGTCTTCATCGCGGACATATCTCACAGTGACGGGAAGCAAGTTACTTTTAAGTGCCTACTTTCGTTTTTGTAGCATGATCTTTAAACATACCTACAGCGGAAAATATCGCTTCACAAGTTGGAGACAGCAGGGAGTGCGGCAATGAGCGATACGGCGGCACGGTATGTTTACTGGATCACTACCGGGCTTGTGGCGCTGGTCTATCTGGGCGCCGCGGGTTTCTACATCTCATTCCACGACATGGTCGCGGGCATGTATCGCGAGGTGTTGGGCTATCCCACCTACATCATCTGGCCGCTGGCGATCCTGAAGATGGTCGGTGCGGTGGTGATCCTGTGGCGACCTTCGGCGATGCTGGCAGACTGGGCGTATGGGGCGATGTTCTGGCATCTGGTGCTGGCCTTCGGGGCGCATGTGGGCGCCGGCGATCCGGGCTGGCCGCCGGCCCTGATGGCCTGGGCGCTGCTGATTGCCTCGTGGCTGACCGCGAACCGCGTGCGTGCAGTGAAGTCCGCCTATGCGCCTGCGTTCATGGCAGTGGCGAATTGACCGGACGCGGGGCGCGCGCGCGGTGCATCGGCGCCAGCCCACCGCCCTTGAACTGAAAAGGACGACGACATGACTGTCAGGCATCCTGCGGTATTCCTTCCCCATGGAGGAGGCCCGTGCTTCTTCATGGACTGGAACCCGCCCGACACCTGGGCCCGGCAGCGCCGGTTCCTGCAGGAGTTCCCGACGAGCCTGCCGGAAAGGCCCAGGGCGCTCCTGGTGATTTCGGGCCACTGGGAGGAGCGGGTTTTCACCGTGCAGACCAACCCTGCGCCGCCGTTGTTGTTCGACTATCAGGGCTTTCCCCCGCACACCTACCAGTTGACCTGGCCCGCGCCCGGCAATCCCGCTCTTGCCGCCCGCGTGCGCGACCTGCTGCAAGTCGCAGGGTTCGAGACGGGCGAAGATCCCGCGCGCGGCTTCGATCACGGGGTGTTCGTACCGCTGAAGATAGCGTTCCCCGATGCCGATATTCCCACCGTCCAACTTTCGCTGCGGTCCGATCTCGATCCCCGGGCGCATCTGGCGGCGGGGCGGGCGCTGGCGCCCCTGCGCGACGAGGGGGTGCTGATCGTCGGTTCGGGCAACACCTATCACAACATGGGCGTGATGCTGCGGGCGATGCGCGGCGGGGCGCGCGGACCCGTCGCAGGGACCGACTTCGACCGCTGGCTGACCGATGCCGTCACGCAGGACGATCCCGCGCGCCGCGACGCGATGCTGGCGGCCTGGGAGAGGGCCCCCGGCGCGCGCGAGGCCAACCCGCGCGAAGAACATCTCATCCCGCTGCATGTCGTCGCCGGGGCAGCCGGGGCCGATCATGGCACCAAGACGCTGGAAGATCATGTCATGGGCGCTGTGGAAAGCGCCTTCCGGTTCGGCTGACACCATGAGTTTCGAATTGCCCATGCGTGCCGGCCCGCGCCCGACGACCACCGATTGCGCCCCCCATGAACAGGTGTCGCAGAACTCGCCGCCGGAGATCCATGCGTTGTTCAAGCTTCGCGCCTTCGAACTGCCCTTCGTCGAACGCCGTCCCTCCGGCATCTCGGTGCCGGGCGCCGAGGCGCTGGTACTGCCACATGCGCACGCATGCGGCCCGCGCGAGGCCTTCATGATCGGTCGCGAATTTGCTCACGTGCACCCCGGCTATGATGGCTCGTCGCATCTGATGCTGCCGCTGCCGATGGTCGAGGAACTGATCGCCAAGGGCTGGGGTGAGCCGCATCCGATGGCGCGGCAAGGCGTCATTCCGGCCAACGCGGTCATGGCTTTCGCCCCGCGCGACGAGGCCGAGATCGATGTGATGCTGCGGCTCTTGCACAGTAGTTGGGACTTCGCCCGCGGCAAGCTGGCGAACCCTGCACCCGTCCAAATCCACGGCTAAGGGCAGACGGCCCATCACCTGACTTCACTTCTTAGGAGACAAACCATGAGCAATATTCAGAACGGACCCTTTATCGTCACCGGCGCTTCCGGCCAGCTCGGCCGGCAGGTCGTCGAACTGCTGGTCGATGCCAGCGCCAGTCCGATCGTTGCGGTGTCGCGCAATCCCGAAAAGCTGGCCGATCTAAAGGCAAAGGGCGTCGAGGCGCGTCAAGGCGATTTCAACGATCCAGCGTCGCTCGAACCCGCCTTCGCGGGCGGCAAGCGCCTGCTCATCATCTCGACCGACGATCTTGAGCCGGGCAAGCGGATCGCTGCCCATTCCAACGCCGTCGCGGCCGCGACGGCGGCGGGTGTCGATCATATAGTCTATACTTCGCTCACCAACCCGGTGTCAGACAGCCCGATTGGTTTCTCTTCCGACCATGAGGAAACCGAAAAGCTGATCGCGGCATGCGGTGCCGATTACACCATCCTGCGCAACAACCTCTATGCCGACCTCCTGCTGATGGGCGGCCCGCAGAGCATCGCGATGGGCAGTCATTATGCCGCCGCCGCAGAAGGCAAGACCGGCTATGTCTCGCGCGCCGATTGCGCCCGTGCGGCGGCTGCGGCGCTTATGACGTCCACTGGCAAGCAGACCCTTGATATTACTGGGCCGCAAGCCGTCAGCCAGGCCGAGATCGCGGCCATTCTGTCCGAGGTCGCTGGCAAGGATATTCCCTATGTTGCCTTGCCTGCCGAGGATCTGGTGCAGGCGATGATCGGCAACGGGTTGCCGGAATTCATGGCGCGGGTCTTCGTCTCCTTCGACGAGGCGATTGCGCAGGATTATCTCGACGTGGCGAGCGACAACCTGAACACCCTGACCGGCCAGTCGGGCCAGTCGGTTCGCGACTTCCTGTTGGCGAACCGGGCCGCACTGCAGACCCCACCGAGCTAGGATGATCACCATGCGGCTCTACAACGCCAACTTCTCACCCAATACCCTGCGCGTACGCGCCGTGGCATTCGAACTGGGGATCGACCTCGAAATCATCGAGGTCGATGTCTTCAAAGGTGACACCCGCGCCGCAGACTTCCTTGCGCGCAACCCCAACGCCAAGGTGCCGGTGCTTGAGGATGGGGATTTCGTGCTGTGGGAATCCCGCGCGATCTGTACCTATCTGGCCAGCCTGAAGCCGGACGCGGGGCTGGTTCCGTCCGACCCGAAGTCGCGGGGACTGATGGAACAATGGGCCTGGTGGCAAGCGATCCATCTGGGCCCCGCAATGCAGAAATTGTCCTTCGAGTTGTTCCTGAAGGAGAAGTTCGGCATGGGCGAACCCGACGCCGCGGTGATCGAGGCCGAGCGCAAGGCCACCGATCAGTTCCTGGACGTGCTGGAACAGGGACTGGCCGGGCAGGACTGGATCGTGGGTAACCTCAGCCTTTCGGACTTCTACCTCGCCACAACCTTCATGTATCGCAGTCAGGCAGGTATTGCGCTCGACGCCCGGCCCGCCGTCGCCGCCTGGATCGAGCGGCTGGAGGCGCGGGAAAGCTGGCAAAAGGCAATGGCGCCCCTGAACGCGGCCCTGGGGCTCTGAGCGGCGCACAAGGAGAAATGCACATGGAAACCGGCCTCTATACCTTTGGCGATGCCGGTACGAGTCGGGTAACGGGGGCGACTGTATCCCCCGAAACCCGGCTGCGCCACCTTGTCGAGGAGATCGAACTGGCCGATCAGGTGGGACTCGACGTCTTCGGCCTGGGCGAGGTCAACCGAGGCTTCTATTCAGTGATGAGGAACTTTCCGAACGAACGGATCGTTCTGGGCGCGATGGCCTGCGCCGAAGCGCAGTCCGCACTCGACATGACTGTGGATTACGTCAAACAGCGAAAGGCCTTCGGCGGCGTCCTTTGGGACAAGCAGGCCGTGCGTCAGCGCCTGGCCGATTGCCAAACCCGGATCGAAGCCGGACGTCAACTGGTCTATCACGCCGCCAGTCAGGACGCCGCAGGCCACGACTGTGTGAAGGAGGTCTCGATGGTAAAGGCCTATTGCGGCGAACTCGTCAACTCCGTGCTTTATGACTGTGTGCAATTCCACGGTGGCATGGGCTACATGCGCGAAACACCTGTTGAGCGGATGTCACGTGATGCGCGTGTCCAGGCCATCGGTGGTGGTGCGACTGAGGTGATGCTCGAGGAAGTCGCCAAGCGCATGTGAAGTTGCCAATGAAACAAGGCAGGCTTGAAATCAAAGGAGACATCTAAATGAACGCGGTATCTGTCCAACAACACCCAATCTCATTCTTCACCCGAGAGATCATGATTTTGTTTCTCGGCTCACTCCTCCTGACAGTCTCTGCAAAAATCGTGGTGCCTTTTTATCCGGTCCCAATGTCCGCGCAGACAGTAGTAGTACTTGGCCTCGGTCTTTTTCTAGGACCCATTCAATTCGGGGCAGTCTTGTGGTTTTCGTTTACTTGCTAGAGGGTATTTTTGGATTGCCGGTTTTCGCGGGCACGCCGCCGGCACCATCCGGGTTGGCTTATGTATTCGGACCTACTGGTGGGTTCCTGGCGGGATTCTTGCTCGCTGCCGCAGTCACCGGATGGATGGTCAGGAAAATCGACCGATTTCCGCTTGTCCTAACTGCGGCACTGGCGGTGGTTGGAGGTTCGGTGGTCCTGTATATTCCGGGACTCATTTGGCTGGGCAACTTTGTCGGGCATGAAAAGAAGCTTCTGGAGTTCGGGCTTTATCCATTCATCCTCGGGGATGCGGTGAAAGCGGCGATTGCAGTTACGCTTTACGCAATCTTTCATGGTCGTCGCTCTATGTGAACATTTTTTCCAACTTCATCATCCGGTGCCCAAAATGTTGGGCATCGGAGTTTCTGAGCGCCTACTTCACCATTGCAAAATGACGTGACCACAGGAAATGGTTTCAATCCTGATAAAAATCTTCCGCTTAGAACCCCCACCAGAGACAGGAGTGGAAACACATCGTCGGCAAAGTCGCCGCTTTCGCAATCGACCAGGCATGAGCGATGTCGTACTTCAAGGTCGTGATGATAATCGGGGCCATTATCAACATAAGATTGCCTCTCGGATTCCCGGGGAAGTCTACAATACATTAACATAAACTTCATTATACGCATCTGACGCTGTTTCGTGTCATGGTGTATTGACGGCAACTACCACTCGCCCTAGTAGCATCCGCAACACCAAGTACCCGGAACTGCATGCAAATTGGTCCTCTATCTCTAAGCACCGATTTTCGACTTTTCTGCACCCTCACCTCTGAATGTAACATATATCGCGTGGTGATATTTCGTGCATCGTGCCCGTTTCGCGGGCATGAACTTGCGGGACCGTGTAGCATTGAACATCCAGGACTTGAGACGCGCCCGCGGCCTCAGCCAGGAAGCGCTTGCTCATCAGGCCAACGTAAGCCGCGGTCACATGGGCAGGCTCGAGAACTCGAAATTTGCGGCCTCACTCGACCTTCTCGAACGCATCGCCAAGGCGCTCAATGTCGATCCCGAAGAGCTTTTCGCGAGGCGTTAATCCGCTTCCTGAGGCTTTGATCCCGCCTCAATTTAAAAAGTCAAAACGGCAAGAACGGTACGAGTAGCGCGGGTACATGGCGAAGAGAAAGACAGGCTGGCCCTTCCAGGAAGGGTTTATCATCGACGGAACGAACGAAACCCATGTGTTTACCGACTACCGCTGGGATGATGGAAGCGTGAGCCGCCGCCAGTTTGTGGATCCATGCAGTTACGACCATACGCTTGTCGTAGTACGGACAGTTTCACTCAAGCTGCCGGACAGCCACGATCAGTAGGAAAACCACTCCGAGTGGCCCATGTTGCCCTCGTAGTCCCCGTATTCGACCATGATGCTGCGGGAATAGAAGTGCCACAGGCCCCCGCTGGTCGGATAGGCGATCTCCTGGCCGCTTTCCGAGACGAATGTCGCGGGCCAGGGCATGTGGGATCCGTAGACCCGTTGGATGTAGCGGCAGGTCCGGTTCTCGCGATCGCAGGAGCGTATCGACCAATCCCATTGACGCGGCTCGTCGCGCGGCTCGTAGGAGCGCCCGGTGAACCAGATCACATGAGTGCGGTTCAGCCATTCATACTCAGGCAGGTTGGTGTCGAGCTCGCCTTCTCCGCCGGGCCCGCCCAATTCGACCGGCACATGGGCAAAGGTGCAGACCCCGAAGGGCGGCAGGCTCGGCCAGGGCGTGATGCGGCGGATCATGGTGCGATAGGCCCGTGCGCAGACAGCGCTCGGGGGGAAGCCACCTGCCATGCAGAGCATGATGGCGCAGTCGATGTCATAGGCCTGCGCCTTCTCAGGGGCTCCAAACACCGCCATCACTCCCATCGCCGCTGCCATCGCCTGTCGTTTCATGTCGCTCTCCCGCAAAAGTTGCGCAGACTATCGCGCAATATGTATTTATCTGCAATATGTCGTATTGACTCCATATGACTTTATGGATTTAAGCGTAGGAAGTAGAAGGGCTCTCGTGGGGAGAGTCCGAACATGCCGATAGCGCGCAACCAGATCCTGATCACCATCGACGGTGTCAAAGACCTGTCCGAAAAGGGCATCGCGTTCCGCTGCCGGTATGAACTCGTGGGGTTCACGGACGATGGCAAGCCGCGCTACCAGTGCATCTACCTGCGCGAGGGTGAGCCGGAAGCCATTCTGGTCTCGACCCGGATCACCCCACACGGGCCAGAGCCGCGGTATTTCAACATATGGCCGGGGCTCTTCAAACATCATCTCGAGTTCGGTGACGGGCGTGATCTGCGCTTTGGTCCTGACTACAGCATCACCCTCGAGGAGCGCGGCTGACGTTATCGCCTTCGGCCGCGACGGGACGGCCCGGACCTCGGGCTGGACCTTTCATGGCGAACGACCTGCCTGGGCGGGGCTGGGTGATAGTGCTGAGGCGGAAGTCGCTCTGGCCTCGTTGGACCCCACGCCGCCTCCCGATCACGACGGCATACTCTCCCTGATCCGAGCCACAGCAGATCGCCACCAGGGAAACCGTGCCCTGCGCCAGGTTGGTCTGGGTGCCGACGACTGGCAGATCCTGTTCCGCGCCCTGGTCGAGTCCGAAAGCAGCTACAATCCGACTGCCGTGAGCCCCAAGGGTGCCTATGGTCTTGGCCAGCTGATGCCGGATACTGCCCGTGCGCTCGGCGTCGATCCGCGCGATCCCTCACAGAACCTCGACGGCGCCGCGCGCTATCTGCTCGCGCAGCTCGCCACATTCAAGGACATCAACCTGGCGCTCGCAGCCTACAACGCCGGGCCACACCGGGTGGTCGAGTATTCCGGCATTCCACCCTTCGCCGAGACCCGCGACTACATCGCGCGCATCCATCGGATCCGGTCCCGGCTGGCGGGCACGCCCGTTTCCGCGCCAGACATCCGCGTCGCAGACCGGGTTCCAGCCCGCGCGCCCGTCCTCATCGATCTTCAATAAAACAAGGGAACTTCGCATGCTTCGACATCGCCTCAGCCGCCTCTTGCCTGTCGCCACAACCCTGACGGCTTTCGCAAGACCTGCCTTCGCGCAAGACTTGTCGCCGATCCAGACCATGCTGGAAACCGTCGAGGCCGCGCTGACCGGTCCGATCGGAATCGCGGTCGCGACGCTCGCGGTCATCGGCACCGGCTTCATGTGCATGATGGGGCGGCTCAACTGGGGCTGGTTCGCCTCGGTCATCATCGGGATCGTGCTGATCTTCTCGGCCGGCACCATCGTCGACGGCTTCTCCTGAGAAGAGGCCCGATTGATGACTTCCCTGCAATCTCGCATCCTACGGTCGCCTCGAACGCGTTTTACTTCGCAAACGCTGCCTCGAGCCGACCTGCGGATTCATTTTCATCGCTAAGCAGGGAAGCATCGAAGTGGCAGAACGATCCCCCCTCTTTCTGGGCCTCGCCCGTCCGCCCAAGTATCTGGGTCTCCCTGTCGGATACCTCGTGGTGCTGGCGACCGGGGTCGTTCTGCCGTTCATCTGGACGAAGTCCATGGTCTTCTTCCTGATTGGTCTCGTCGCCTATCCGATCCTCTGGTTCGTCGCCGACCGCGAGCCGCATTTCTTCGAGGTGCTGCGCGTCTCCTTCGGATCGGTCCGTCCGACGAAGAACCGCGCCCTGCACGGAGGCGACAGCTTTGGCGCTTGATGCAGGCACTCTTTCCACTCACGGAACCGCTCTGCTTCAGGCTGGCGGCGGGGAATTCGCGCGGGAGAGTTATCTCGCCGAACACCTGCCGTATTTCGCGCTCGCGGACGACGATGTAATGGTCCTCCGCGAGGGCGACCTCATGGCCACCCTGCGCCTTGATGGTCTGAACCCGATGACCACTGAGGACGCCCGGCTCGACGCGCTCAAACGTGCGGTCGCCGCCATCGTCGCCCAGACCGGCAACGCCTTCGGCTTCTACATCCACCGGATCTCAGTCCCGCAGGATCTCGGGATGCGCCCCATCGAGGGGGACAGCTTCGCCTCCGCGATCGATGCCCGCTGGCAGGCCCATGCCAAAGCCCTGCGCCCGGCCAAGCGCCAGCTCTACCTCAGCGTCATCCGGCGCCCGGACATCTCCGCGCGCATTCCCCTCCTACGGGCGCTGGCCCGCAAGGCTTGGGTCAAGGACCGCGCAACGCGGATGCAAGAGCTGAACGAGGTCATGGGCTTCTTCGAGGTGGCGCTTGCCTCCGCCAACCCCGTGAGGCTCACAAAATCGGGCGGTGAATGGCTGGGCTACCTCAATACGCTGAACGCCGGCAGCTTCTCCCCCATTGCGTTCGGGCGAAGTGCCTTGCCCCTCTCGCATACCCTGAGCAATTGCCGCGCGACCTTTGATGGCGATGTCGTCACCCTGACCGACGCCGTGACCGCTCAGGTCAAATACGGCGCGCTCTTTTCCATGAAAACCTATCCGGCCCTGACGGATGTGACGCTGCTCGACGCGCTCGACCTGCCACTCGACATCGTACTGACGAATTCCTTCAGCCCGATCCCGAACAACATCATGGCCGAACGCATCCAGCGGATCATCCGCCAGATGCACGCCTCAGACGATGCCGCCGTGTCCCTGCGCGAACAGCTGGGACAAGCCGCCGATGATCAGGAGGCAGGACGCATCGCGTTTGGCGACCATCACCTCTCCATCGCGGTGTACGCGCCGGACCGCGACACGCTTGAACGGGCAGCCGCCCAGATCAAGCGCGTGGGTCAGGAGATCATGTCGGTGATCGTCCGCGAAAACATGGCGCTGAAAGCCACCTACTTCGCACAATCCCCCGGCAACTTCGGCTACCGCGCGCGCAAGACGCCGATCTCCTCGATCAACTTCGCCGACTTCGCGGCCTTGCACGGTAGCGTCGAGGGACGCGGCCCCAACCAATCGCCCTGGGGCCAAACCATCTCGGTCCTGCCCACGGTCGGCACCTCGGGATATCGGTTCAATTTCCACGAGGCAGGAGCCCCAAGCAAGGAACCCACCGTCGGCCATACGCTTGTGCTCGGGCGCACCGGCACGGGCAAGACGCTGACCACCGCCTTCCTCGCAGCCCAAGCGCAGCGGGTCGGGGCGCGGCTTTTCTTCTTCGACAAGGATCGCGGCCTCGAAATGGCGGTCCGCGCCCTTGGCGGCCGCTACAACGAAATCCGTGCCGGCGTGCCGACGGGGCTGAACCCCCTCGCCACCGAGACCGACGAGCGCGGCCGCGCCTGGCTCTCGGACTGGCTTGCAACCCTTCTTACGCGCAATGGTACGCTCTCGGGCGAGCAATCCCGCCATATCCAGAGCGCCGTGGGCCAGAACGCCGATGCCGGCGCGGCCCTGCAGCGCTTCGCCAGTTTCGAGACGCTGTTTCAGTCGCTCGATGATGATGGCGAGCTGCAGTCCCGCGTTGCCGAATGGGCGCCGGGTGGGCGCTATGGCTGGGTTTTCGACGAGCCCGAGCGCGGCGCTGGCCTCAAGCTCACGGGCGATATCATCGGGTTTGATATGACCGAGATCCTCGACATGACCACCGAGCGGATGGCGGTGCTCTCCTATATCTTCCGCCAGATCGAACGCGTGGTCGAGGATCGACGTCCGACCATCATCGTGCTCGACGAGGCCTGGAAGCTGCTCGACGATCCGTATTTCGGGGCACGGCTGGAAAACTGGCTGGTGACACTTCGCAAGATGAACTGCGTCGTCATCATGATGACGCAATATCCAAGCCAGCTGCGAGACAGCCGCGTCGGTAAGACCATCGTCGAGACAGTCCCGACCCAGATCCTCTTCCCCAACGACCGCGCCACCATCTCCGATTACGATTTCCTCCGCGTCAACGCCAAGGAGGCGGCCCTCCTCGTCCAGCCCACCATTGGCCAGCGCATCGCCCTTGTCCGCTCGGCGGGCGACAGCGTTTTTGTCGATGCCGACCTTTCGGCCCTCGGCGACCTCCTCCCCATCCTCGGCGGCGGCGCCACTGGGGAGGCCCGCGTGCCTGCCGATTGGCGCGCCAATCCCGATTTCTGGAGACATGTGATATGAATTTCAAACCCCTTCTCGCGCTTTGCGCCGCCGCAAGCCTGTTGTCGGCTTGCGAGAAGTACACCGAGAAAACCTCGCCCTGTTTCGGACGCAGTGGCGAGCCGCAGGTGACGCGCGCCGCGTTTTCGGTCTCGACCATGGGCGCACCGGCTCAGGAGACGGCCAAACCCGACTGCACTTTCGAACCCCTGCCCCGTCCGGAATGAGCCGTGTCGCGATCATAACCGCGGGGCTCTGCCTCGGTCTTGGCGCTTTGCCCGCGCATGCCCAGGGCGTGCCGACGCAGGACAATTCGGCGATCGGGCGCGCCATTGCCCGGGTGACGGCGCTGGCCGAGGATCTGGGCGTCCAGCAGGACAAGGATCGGACGGAGTCCACGTTGGCCGATGTCCAAGCCGACCAGCTGCGCGTCCTCGAGGAGATGACGGCCGCGATCACCGGCCCCGGATTTGGTATTCGCGCGCTCGAGGGCAATGCGGATTTCGGGGTGGCGGCGGTCTATCCCAATTCCGATCCAAGCCCGATGAACAGCCGCCTCTTCGGCGAAGGCCGCGAGACGGTCGAGATGATGATCGTCGAGGTTGCGGGCGAATTCGCAGGCGCGCCCGGTGTGGCCCGCGCGGGTCTCTCGGCCACCCAGTGGCGCTGCCTCTTCCAGGCCCTGATCAAACAGGAGAGCCGCTTCAACGTCGCCGCCGAAAGCCCGGTCGGAGCCTATGGTCTCACGCAACTCATGCCTGGCACCGCCTCCGATCTCGGCGTCGACCGCTATGACGTGAAAGACAACCTGCGCGGCGGCGCGCGCTACATCACCACCCAGCTCAACCGTTTCGGCAACATTCCCCATGCGCTTGCGGCCTATAACGCAGGCCCCGGTCGGGTCATCGAATATGGCGGCGTGCCGCCCTTTGCCGAAACCCAAGGCTACGTCCGCAACATCTCCAAGTTCTATAACGAATACCTCGCCGTGGTGGGCGGTGCCGACGCGCTCGGGACGCTCTCGCCCTCGGATTTTGCCCTCGCCGAATATGCCAGCATCTCCGAGGCGGGCGTCTATTATGCCGCCGACAGTTCGGCCACGACCGAACAGGTCATCAATCGCCTGCGCGCGATCATCCTGCAGATCGATGCTCAGCCCAATGCCAAGGCGGCCTGGGAGCTCAACACCTACGCCAAGGCCGAGATCGGCCGCATCCTCAATCTCCGCGTCCGGCTGATGGCCGCCAACCAGCAGCGCGAGGCGGCCTATGCGCAGCACCTCGTCGCCGACCGGCTGGCCGAGCGCGACTTCATGCAGATGGGAGTTCCCGAATGAGACAGCTTCTCCTGACCGCCGCGGCGGTCGCCACGCTCGCGTTTGCCTCGCCCGCCACGGCCCAAGGCGTGCCGACCTTCGACGGCTCGCAACTTGGCCAGCTTGTCGCGCAGCTCGAGCACATGGCTGAGGACCTGAATGTCCAGATGCAGCAGCTCGCGACCATGCGGCTGGAATTGGAAACCCAGCTCTCGCAGCTCACCAACCTCGAGGCGCAACTGACCTCGCTCATTGAAGGCAGCGGGCTCGGAGAACTCTTTGCCACGGTCGAAGAATTCCGCGCGCTGCGTGGCAAACTGGTCGCCCCCCTCAACACCGCGCAGTCTTTGGCCAGCGGCGATTTCCTGAGCGGGTTCAATCCGGGCGCGGAATTGTCAGCGTCCGTCGAACGGGTGCTCTCGGGCAGCGGCTTCACCTCGGAGCGCCTGAGCACGCTCTCGGGCTCCGATCAGCCTGCCGACAACCGCATCGCCACCTCGGCCGGGGCCAGCGCCATGCTGTCCGTCGCCGCGCAGGAAAGCCACGAAGAGGCGGGCCAAAGCCTCGAACGGCTCGAGACCATGGTCGGGCTGATCGACGATCAGGACGGGCTGAAGGCCGCCGTCGATCTTAACACCCGCGTCACCGCAGAGCTTGGCATCATCCTGACACAGATCTGGCGGCTGGAAGCGGCCCAGGGCGTCAGCGCCGGTCAGCTCGGCGTCGTCGATGCCGCGACCCTCGCGGATGAACGCAAGTTCCGGTCAATGGCGGTGGATCCATGAGTCGCCTCATGACCCACAGCTTGAAAACTTTTCGATCTCTTGGTCTCGCGGCGCTTGTCTTGGTTGCCCTGCCTTGTGCCGTGCTAGCCCAGACCCTGAGCACAGACCCCTCCAGCGAAACGCCCTTCAGCTCGATGGCCATCGCGCAGGATGAGGCCGACGCATGCCGTGTTCCGAAACCGCCCGCCGATCTGGCTGCGACCGCCTATTTGCGCAACGGCTACCGTGCGATCCTGCGCATCCTGATTGCCGAAGAAGCCCTCGCCTCGGAATCCTGCACCTGCCTGCTGGATCAGTTCACCTGGGATCAGGCCTTGGGCGCCCTCCCCCGGTTCCAGACCTCGGACAACCCACGCCTGCCCTTCAAGGTTCTCGATCTCTACGCGCAGGCCGACGCGCTCGAGGCGCAAGTTGTGGAGGCCTGTGCCGAGTAAATGGGGGTAATTCGCGACATCCTGAGCCAGGTCGACGCCGCGGTAGATACCGTGGCGCAGGACGGCTTTGTCTCCTCGGCGGGTGCTGTCGGCGACGTGATCTCCGCCGGGGCCGCGCTCCTTGTCGTGCTTCTCGGGATCAACGCGGTGATGCAACTCCGCCCCCTGCCCTTCGGCACCGGCTTTGCCTTCGGGATGAAGATCGCACTGGTCGGCATATTCGCGCAGAGCTGGGACAATTTCAGCGTGATCTATGACATCGTCACGCGGGTGCCTGACTCCGTCGGCGCCTCCATCCTGGCGCTTACCGGCTCGGGCGACGAGGCCGGGGTATATGAGAGCCTCGACAATATGGTCGCCCGCATCACCGCCTATGGCGATACGATCGGCGACCGCGCGGGCTGGGTCTTTGGCGCGGTCCTGGGCGCAATCTTCTTCGTCCTCTCCGCCGTTTTCGCTGCCGTCACCGCCGGGATTATCGCCTTCGCCCGCATCGTCTTCGCGCTGATGATCGTGATTGCCCCCTTCATGATCGTGACCTCGCTTTTCAAACCGACCCAGTCCCTCTTCGAGGCCTGGACCCGCGCCACCATCGGCTATGCGCTCATGCCCGTCGCCGCCGCCGGAGCCGCGGGCATCATCGTCGCCATCGCAGAAGCCATCGGCGACGCCTCCGCCGATCCGGGTGACGTCGAAACCGTCAGCCTCATCCTGCCCTTCCTCGTGATCCTGATCCTCAGCGCCGGGATTATGGCCTCGGTCCCCTACATCGCCTCCAACCTCACCGGCGTCGTCGGCATTGCCTCGAATGCCGTGGGTCTCACGGGCCTTGCACGTCAGGGGTTCGTGAATACGCGCCAGTATGGCTCGGGTGCCGCCTCGCGCCTCGTCACCGGCAAGTCCCCACGTGAGCTGAACCAGATGGCGAACGCGGGCGTGGTGAAGACCGGCGAGATGATCCGGCAGAGCCCCGGCGCGCTTCTCTCTGCCGCCAAGGCCTTCCGCAAACCCTGATGTGAAAGACGATTGACTTGAAGAAGAAGGTACTTAGTTCTTCCGCGCCTGACCGCGACGCCTTTGAAGCGGATTTCATCTACGGGCCTCGGCGGCGCGAGCGCTTTGCGTGGTTCGTCGCGGCGGCTGGCGTGCTGGTGTCAATCGGCACCGAAAAATGACCCCCTATCGGCGTCCAAAAATGACCCCCTCATGCACGACGTAAGCTGGCCCGATGCGGTGTAGCCACCACACAGCGCAGCCGCGTCGGGCCAGCG
>NZ_JAEKIS010000030.1 GCF_017311415.1 Salipiger abyssi
GATCAGGCCGCACAGCGCTCTGGGCTACCGTCCACCCGCGCCCGAAAGCACCGTCCCGATGGACCAGAGGCCCACAATGCACTAACAATCAAACCGGACCACCCAATGGGGGCAGGCCACGTA
Source organism: Salipiger abyssi (assembly GCF_017311415.1). Lineage (GTDB taxonomy): Bacteria > Pseudomonadota > Alphaproteobacteria > Rhodobacterales > Rhodobacteraceae > Salipiger > Salipiger abyssi_A. The sequence continues at coordinate 124 of NZ_JAEKIS010000030.1, forward strand.
GAGGCGTTTCTTTTCCAGCAGTGAGGTCATACCTTGGGCCGGCGCATTGATATTGTTCCCCGACCCCCTCCAATCTGTAGAGCCTAAACACATTATAGGAGACCGTCATGGCAACACGTGACGCAAAGGACTACAATTCGCTATCAGCCTATATCGGCGACGGCAATCCGTCAAATACCTACATAAATACAGACCCGTCACATGTCCTGATTGAGGCCGCGGGAGGTAAGATCTATGCCGGGTTGACCTTCGAGGATTATTTCAAGGTCGATCATATCGGCACGGGTGACACAATCGATCTCGGCGCCAATATTCGGTTCAAGAACGGAGCGAAGTTCAAATTTACCAACCTTACGAACAACAAGCCGAATATCGAGCGCGGACTGCGGGTGGATGCCGGCATCTTGACCTTTGAGAACGTCAAGATGACAGGGTCTGACAATCTCAATTCTCACGTATCCATGTTTCCGGATTCCAATACCAACGTCAATCAGATCTCTCTGCTTGGGTTCGCATATGGTCTTCAGCTCGAGGCCGAGCATTGCACGACGATTCCGTTGTCGCCCGTTCCGGGCGACAACGGCTATATCGGCAAGGTTGTGGTGCGCAAACAATATAAGGGGCTGTCGGTCAAAGAGGGGGCTCACTGCCTGCATATCGGCGAACTGGACGTTCGCCTCACCTGGCCCGGCGACATTCCGCCGCTGGGCAGCGGCGAGACGACCGAGCATCAGCGGTGGGCGGGAAAGTGCGGCCTGCTTCTGGCTGGGAACAAGTATTTCAAGATCGACAAGATGCATCTCGCCGATTCGCCCGAACACCTTTTTCGCATAGGTGGCGGCAACGGCAAGGGACCCGGCGATACGCGTCACTCCTGCAGGTATGTCGATATCTGTACCGGTTCAGACGATTTCACTTTCGAGCGCACGGGCTTCTCTTACACGGTCGACGGGGTGCCTCACACGAATCAGGGTTCGGTTATCAAGCTGAACCCCGATAAGTTGGCGCGGGCGGACGAAATCAGCATCGGTCGTGTCATTGGCTCGGCAGATGACGCCGGATCAAACAAGGACTACTGTCCACAGGCGGTGCGGCTGTCCAAGTCTGACAACGTCACGATTGAGCATTTTTTCATGGAGAATTCGTCGGGGGTAGCGAGCGACAACACTTGTGGCGAGATGCTGGCGATCAACAATTGCGTTGGCGTTGATATCGGTCATCTGGAAGTGAACGGTGCCCGTGAGTCGTACATCGATGCGGACACGAACTATGACGATGAGCCGGGAGGCATCGATGGCCTTACGATCGGAATGCTCAAGGGCCGTTGTGCACTGAGCGGCAGCAACAGGATCGTCCGTGTGTATCTCGTCGGTAAGGTTTTTCGGAATCTCGATATCCAGGACATGGATGTCACCTTGGATGACGACGGCATCAGGGTGATGGATTTCATTGATATGGCTAGCGCATCCTACAATTTTACCATTTCTGGTACGGTCAAAGTGCAGGCCGGTGCGTCGACAACAGATGTGCCGAAGATTGGTGTCGCCGGCGGCTTAGCGCTCCCGAGCGGCATGGACTTCGACGTATCGTGGAAAGGGCACATCTATACCGAACCCACCAGTCTGTCGGATCTCAATCTTCAGTACTAAGAGGGACGGCGGGGCGACCGACTAGGGTTGCCCTTTTCACCAGCCTATCGAGGTCTTTCGACATTGTGTCCGGCCCATGAGACCCTCTCCTCAGCGCAGAGGGTCTCATGGAACTTCCGTTGGCCTGCAGCCTAAGCCTTGGATCACGAGCGCGGCCCCCCCGAACACGCAAACGCTTCACCCTCACACACGCACCTTCGTAAAGAGCCCCTTTGAATAGCTGCACCGCTCCCGTGAATAGCCCCGCGTTTCTTAGACGCCTTCTTGTCTCAGTTTCTGCTGCCGCTCGAAGTCGACGTGCGACAGCATTCCGTTGCGCGCGTGCTTGCGCTTCGGGTTGTAGAACATCTCGATGTAGTCGAACACATCCCGCCTGGCCTCTTCTCGGGTGCGGTAGGTCCTTCGCCTGATCCGCTCACGCTTCAGCAGGTTGAAGAAGCTCTCGGCGACCGCGTTATCGTGACAATTGCCGCGCCGGCTCATGGAATGCTCGAGATCGTGGGCCTTCAGGAAAGCGGCCCAGTCGATACTCGTGAACTGGCCACCCTGATCCGAATGGATCAGCACCTTGGCCTTCGGCTTCCTCCGCCATGTGGCCATGACCAAAGCTTGGAGCACGACGTCGGTTGTCTGGCGTGACTGCATGGACCAGCCAACCACGCGGCGTGAGTACAGATCGATGACCACCGCCAAATACGCGAAGCCCTCCTGCGTCCGGATGTAGGTGATGTCGGTCACCCAGACCTTGTCACGCGCCGCCACGTCGAACTGCCGATCCAAGGTGTTGTCGACGACCACCGCAGGCTTCCCGCCATACTTCCCTGGTCGACGTTTGTAGCCGATCTGTGCCTTGATGCCGGCGAGCTTGGTCAGGCGGGCAACACGGTTCAGGCAGACGCTTTCGCCTTGCTCGAGAAGGTCGTCATGCAGCTTGCGGTGACCGTAGACCTTGCCGCTTTCGACCCACGCCTCCTTCAGCATCGCGGTCTGCCGCTTGTCTTTCTGAGCCCGCTTGCTCAGCGGTGCCTTCAGCCATGCATAGAAGCCACTCGGCTGTATGCGTTGGCAGAGGCACATGGCCCTGACGGAGAACTCCCCGCGATGCTCGGCCACGAACGCGTATCTCACTTTGCATCCCTGGCGAAATACGCGGTGACCTTTTTTAGGATGTCGCGCTCCTCCGAGATCCGCGCCAGTTCCTTCTTCAGCCGACGGATCTCGGCGTCCTTCTCTGCGTCGCCGGATGACGCCTTCGCGAACTTCTTCTTCCAGGAGTAGAGGGAGTACTGGCTCACGCCCAAGCGCTCGGCCACCTCCCTGACCGGGTAACCCCTCTCCGTGATCTGCGCGACGGCGTCTCTCTTGAAATCATCGCTGAACTTGCTGCTGCTCATCATGGCCTCCTTGCCTCAAAATTAGCAAAGAAGGCGTCCACCATACACCGGGCTATTCACACCTCATGTCCTGAAATCTACAGTGAAGTGCCTAGCAGGAAAAGGCCAAAGCAATACTGGGTCGGCGTACCTTGGGACGCCATTGCTGGGCAGTGCTGCGCACCACAGGTGCCTTTCTCTGTGTGAAGGGAAAGCCATGACCACCGATGTCAAACAAGACTTGAACTCCGTTTGACGCTTTGTGCATTGATCTAGTACATAGGGCTGAATTCGGCGGCGACAAAATCGTTTCCATGCAGCGCCTTAAGGTTTTCCTTGGAGAGTTCGAGTCTCTCATCACCCACCATTCCACCGCGACCTCTGCCGCGTGGCGCTATTCCATCGCCAGAATCATGTTGCGCACCACCGGATAGATCTCATTGTCCCAGCGGCGGCCGTTGAAGACGCCGTAATGGCCGACATTCGCCTGAAGATGGTGGCGCTTGAGATGCGGGCGCAGGGTCGAGCAGAGATCGTGCGCCGCCGTGGTCTGACCCAGCCCGCAGATATCGTCGCGCCCGCCCTCGACGGTGAGCAGGGCGGTGTTGCGGATCTTTGACGGGTCGACCTTGCGGCCGCGATAGGTGAAATCGCCGGTGGCGAGCTCGGCCTTCTGGAATACCCGGTCGATGGTCTCGATGTAGAATTCCGCCGTCAGGTCGAGCACGGCGAAATACTCGTCGTAGAAATCCTTGATCTTCTGGGCTTCCTTGTCCTCACCCGCCGCCAGAAGCTCGTAGAGTTTGCGGTGCTGCGCCTGGTGGCGCTCCATGTTCATCGTCATGAAGGCGGTAAGCTGCACAAAGCCCGGATAGACCTTGCGCCCGGCGCCCGGGTAGCGCATCGGCACCGTCGAGATGACGTTGCGCTTGAACCACGAGAGCGGCTTTTCATTCGCCAGATCGTTCACCGAGGTCGGGCTTTCGCGCACATCCACCGGGCCGGCCATCAGCGTCATCGAGCGCGGCGTGGCGGGGTTCTTGTCCTCCGACATCACCGCGACCGCGGCCAGCGTCTGAACGCAGGGCTGGCAGACGCCCAGAACGTGGCAGCCCGGGCCCAGCTCTTCGAGAAAGCGGATGACGTAGCTCACGTAATCCTCGACCCCGAAATCGCCGGCGTCGCGCGGCACGTCGCGGGCGTTCTTCCAGTCGGTGATATAGACATCGTGATCGCGCAGCAGCGTGCGCACCGTGCCCGCCAGCAACGTCGAGAAATGCCCCGAGAGCGGCGCCGTCACCAGCACCTTGGGCTGGTAGGTGTCGATGTCCTTCTTGAAATGCAGCAGATTGCCGAAGGGCAGATCAAGCGCCACCTCTTCGACCACCGGCACCTCGCGGTTTTCCACCGGCACGGAGTGGATGCCGAAGGGCGGGCGCTTGTGGCTGAGCTGGAAGCGCGAGATCATCTCCATCAGTGCCGCGTGGCGGCGAAACATCTCTCCAAAAGGTCCGATATCGCGGGGCGAAAACGCCAGAGCCGAGAGCGCGGCGGTGCGAAAAGGGGCGATAATATCATCAAGCCCTTGATAAGCTGCATAAAGCACGATGATCAGACCTTATTGTTCTGTGAAATATCTAGCCAAAACCATGTGGCTGTGCGACAAGAAAATTACCGCAGTGCAGCATGAGGGGCGAAGTGAAGACGCCATGACACAGGCCACGCTCACCATTTCATCGAAAAACTACTCCTCCTGGTCGTTGCGCGGCTGGCTTCTGTGCAAGATGTCGGGGCTGGATTTCAAAGAGCAGCCGGTCGATCCGACCGATGCCAATGTGCGCCAGGAACTGCTGCTGCTCTCGCCCACCGTGCGGGTGCCGCGCCTGACCCATGGCAAGGTCGAGGTCTGGGACACGCTGGCCATCGCCGAATATCTCTATGAGATCTTTCCCGATGCCGGGCTCTTCCCCGAGGACGTGGCGCAGCGCGCCCATTGCCGCGCGGTCGCGGGCGAGATGCATTCGGGTTTCTACAACCTGCGCTCGGCGTTGCCGATGAATCTCAAGGCGCGGCATGAGAGCTTCAAGATCTTCTCCGGCGCGCGTCCGGATGTGGAGCGCGTCAAGGAGATCTGGGGCGAGTGTCTCGACGCCCATGGCGGGCCGTTCCTGTTTGGAAAACCGACCGTGGCGGATGCGATGTACGCGCCGGTCTGCACCCGGTTCCGCACCTATGCCGTGACACTCGACGACCGGTTGGAGGCCTATATCGACACCGTACTGAACTGGGCGCCGATGCAGGAATGGACCGAGGCGGCACTGGCCGAACCCGAGGAGATCGAAGAGCTCGAAGTCGAGTTCTGAGGCCCCTGCGCCGCCGCGCAGGGGCGGCAAAACTCTGGCAAATCGTGGGTTTGGCCTCTATAGCTCGGGCCCGTCCGGTCCTCAGGTGCATGCCATGTCGAATTTTCTCCTCCGCGATCCCGATTGCATTCTGATCCACATTCCCAAGACCGGCGGCTCCTCGATCCGGCGCGGGCTCTGGCAGGGGCGCTACGACGGCCCGGCCTTCGGCGAGATCCCCGAAGACTGGCCGCAGCTCTTTCGTTTTGCCTTCGTGCGCCATCCGCTCGACCGTTTCGTCTCGGCCTATGCGGATTTCACCCAGATCCGCGGCTACAAGGGCAGCATGGGGCGCTTTGCCGATATCGTCATGGACGAGAGCGTCGGCTATGGCGAAGAGCGCGCCACCCGCAAGGAGCGCATCCGCCACCACACCATCCCGCAGACCCACCCGTTCAACTGTCTCGATCTCGCCGATACGGTCTATCGGTTCGAGGCGTACGAAGCCGAGCTCGCCCGGCTGGCCGAGAAGACCGGCGTCGGGCTCGACGGATTGCAGCACCGGCGCAGGACACAGCACGAGGGCTGGCGCGCGGTGATGGACGCGGATCTGGTCCGTAAGCTTACCGGCTTCTACGAAGAGGATTTCACCCGGCTCGGCTATGCGCTGCCCTGAGGCGCCGCCGGCGCCATCCGCCGGGCCAGTGCCAGTGCCCCGTCGAGCGCGCTGCCCTTGGCAGGTCGCAACGCCTGCGCCATCTCGCGGGGCAGCCAGTCGGCATAGCTCCCGGCCACGCCGCCGATCAGGCAGAGCGGCTCTCCCGGTCCCCAGCCGAGCGCATTGAGCCCGGTGGCGATATAGCCCGCGCCGCGCCGCATCAGCATATCGGCGGCGGCATCGCCCTGCGCTGCGGCGATGCGCGGCGCCAGCCTGCCGAAAGTCTCCGGCGTCGCCTGGGCGGCAAACGCCACGATGCCGGAGCCGCCGCCCATCTCGCCTAGTACGGTCTCGGTGAGCGGGCTGTGCGCTTCGAGCCCGTCCTGCGCGCGCAGCGTGTAGGTGAGCAGCTCACGCCCCAGCCAGGCGCCCGAGGCTTCGTCGCCCAGCACCAGCCCGTGGCCGCCCAGCGTGGCAAAGACGCTGCCCTCCTGCCGCGCGAGGAAACTGCCGGTGCCGATCCCGGCGACGCAGCCCTTTTCTTCGCCAAGGGCGCCCAGAACCGCCGCGCGCCGGTCCTCCGCGATCACCGCCTGATCGAGCGGCAGCGCCGCCGCGACGCGGGCGGCGATCTCTGGTCCGGTCACGCCCGCCAGCGCCAGATAGGCGGGGCAGGGGCGCAGTGCGTCCAGGCTCAGCCCGGCCTGTTTCACTAGTTCGGAAAGACCCGAAACAAGCGTCCGCAGCGCGCCGTCGAAATCGCTGGTGACATTGGCCGCGCCCAGCCTCACCTCGATGCGTTCGCCGTCGCGCTCCAGCGCCAGACGGCAGGTAGAGCCGCCCGCGTCCGCCGCGAGGATCATCGCGACAGCTCCCGCATGCCGCGGTCGATCCCCTCCAGCGTCATCGGCACCATGCGCTCCTCAAATAGCTCGCGGATCATTCCGATACTGTGCGTATAGCCCCAATGCGGCTCGGGCACCGGGTTGATCCAGAGGTGATCGGGCCATTGCGCCCGGGCGCGCTCCAGCCAGGTCTGGCCGCTCTCGGCGTTCCAATGCTCGTTGGCGCCGCCGGGATAGGCGACCTCGTAGGGCGACATGGAGGCGTCGCCGACAAAGATGCATTTGTAATCGGACCCATAGCTGTGCAGCACATCCCAGGTCGATATCTGCCGGTCCCAGCGGCGGCGGTTGTCGCGCCAGACGCCTTCATAGAGGCAGTTGTGGAAGTAGTAGTGTTCGAGATGCTTGAACTCGGCGCGCGCCGCCGAGAACAGCTCTTCGACCACGCGGATATGGTCGTCCATCGAGCCGCCCACATCAAGGAACAGCAGCAGTTTCACCGCGTTGCGCCGCTCCGGCCGGGTCTTCACGTCGAGATAGCCGTGCTCGGCGGTGGCGCGGATCGTGCCGTCGAGATCCAGCTCGTCATGGGCGCCGTCGCGGGCCCATTTGCGCAGCCGCTTCAGCGCCACCTTGATATTGCGCGTGCCGAGTTCGACGCTGTCGTCGAGATTGCGGAACTCGCGCTTGTCCCAGACCTTGACCGCGCGGCGGTGGCGGCCCTCCTTCTGGCCGATGCGCACCCCCTCGGGGTTGTAGCCATAGGCGCCAAAGGGCGAGGTGCCCGCGGTGCCGATCCATTTATTGCCGCCCTGATGCCGGCCCTGCTGCTCCTTCAACCTCTCCTTGAGGGTTTCCATCAGCTTGTCGAAGCCGCCAAGCGCCTCGATCTCGCGCTTCTCCTCTTCGGAAAGATGCTTCTCCGCCATCTTCCTCAGCCAGTCGGCGGGCAGGTCCACCGCCTCCAGCATCTCCTCGAAGGAGATCTGCTCCAGCCCCTGGAAGGTCGCGCCGAAAGCGCGGTCGAACCGGTCGAGATGGCGCTCGTCCTTCACCATGGCGCTGCGCGCGAGGTAATAGAACGCCTCGACATCATAGGTGGCGAGCCCGGCGCGCACAGCTTCCAGAAAGGTGAGGTATTCGCGCAGGCTGACCGGCACCTGGGCTTTTCGGAGGTTCTCGAAGAAGGGAACGAACATGCGCGGTCCTTTCGGGCGGCTGCCGCCATCCTACGCGAACGCGCGCGCGCTGCAACCGCCGCGCCCTGTGCGTTTCCATTGGCTGAAAATATCCCGGGGAGTCACGGCTCTGCCGTGACGGGGCAGCGCCCCGATCAGGTCGCGAGTTTTTCGATCGCGATGGTCAGGACGAGGCCCGCAAGCCCGAAGGCGATGGCATAGACCACCACGAACTGCGCAATATCGGCGGCATTGCCCTTGCGGCGACGCGCGGTCAGCCCGCCCAGAATGGCGCCGATCAATACCCCCGCGATCACGATCATAGCTGGCCCTCAGCTCCCCTTGAGCGGATTGAGCGAGCCGATCTCGCGCAGCTTTGCGCGGACGGCCCAGTCCGAGCCGAACCCGTATCGCGCCCAGCCTAGGGAGTCCAGCCGCACCTGCCGCCCTTCCGATACCCGGCCCGACAGATCCAGCGCCTCGGCGCACAGCAGCATCAGTGTGGCGAGCAGCGCCGCGTTCTCGTGCCGTGCGGCGGTCTCGAGATGCGGGCCGAGCAGTGCAAGCGCGTCCTCGGGGCGGTTGTCGTTGATCGCATAGGCGGCGAGCTGCGAGGCAACATAGGCCTGATGCAGCTGTGTGTTGGGCGAGGCGGCGAAATGGCGCTGGGCCAGAACGAACTGATCCAGTGCGGCCTCGGCGCTCTGCCCTTGCAGGATGCGCCCCATGGCATAGTGGGAAAAACCCCGGCGGTGATCGGTCCAGCCCAGAGACATGGCGGTGCTCAGCGCGCGGGTGGCGGCGACGCGGCGCTCGGCGGGGCTGGCGCCGGGGCCGAGCGCGGTCTGGATCGCTTCGATCCAGATCCGCGGTGTGGCGGGCAGGTGGCGCGCGGGCAGGGTCTCTCCGGTCGGGTTGACGCGGGCGAGGATGGCGGGCAGCCGCGCGGCGACCTCGGGCCGCGACATGCCGGAGCGCAGCGATGGGTCGTAATAGGCGCGCAGCACCGTCATGTCGAACCCGGTCAGCACCGCATGGACGTTGTCGTCGTTGAACACGCTATCGGCCAGCCGGTAGAGATCGTTGAGCGGTCCGAGCGCCTGGGCGATCTCTTCGTGCAGACAATCGCGAACCTCCTGCGGCGCGGCGTCTGCGGGCAGGAAGATCGCCACACGCTCGCGCCGCGTCACCCGCGTCCAGCTCACGGCGCTGGAGCGGCGGGCGGAGAGGTATTCCCGCAGGGAAGAGACGTTGGGTACCACGAAACAGGCCGCTTGCGGCAGGTGACGACGGATCTCGGAGCGCGGAGTGGCGACGAGGGTGATATTGGCCTGCGGTCCCGAGATCTGGCGGATATCGATCCGCGCCTCGCTCCGCAGCCGGTGAAGGAGCCGGTTGAGATCTGGTGCCAGCGCTGCCGGGGGGCGGCCGGTGACACGCAGGGTTATCGGCCCTTCGAAGCGGGTGAAGGCGGGCAGGGCGCGGCCGGATTCCAGCGAAAAGGCGAGATCGAGGAAATCGCGCGCCAGATCCGCGTTCGAGACCACCGGCGCCACCGGTCGCGGGGTGGCAAAGCTCTTCATCGCGGGCAGGCCGCTGGTATCGGTCACCGAGGCGGCGGCGCGGGTGGCGGTTTCGGGCGAGGGGGCGGGCATGCAGGCGCTCACTGCGAGAATGAGCGGAAGGAGATGCCTGCGCATCAGGGGCGCTGATACTTGATGAAGGGGGTCAGTGTGCCGATGCGGTCATAGAGCTGCCGGGCAGTGTGGTTGAACTCCTGCGTTAGCCAGTAGACCGAGGGCGCGCCGGCGCGGTCGGCTTCGGCATAGACCGCCTCGATCAGCGCGCGGCCGACCCCCTTGCCGCGCGCCTCCGGCGCGGCATAGAGATCCTGGAGGTAACAGACGTTTTCCACGCGCCAGCAATGGCGGTGGAAGAGGTAATGCACGATGCCCACCGGAGTGCCGTCGATCTCGGCCACACGCGCGTGGAATTCGTGTTCGTCGGGGCTGAGCAGGCGGGCGAATGTGGTCCGGTAGACCTCGTCCGTCACTGAGCTTTCGTAAAAGGTGAGATAGGCCGCCCACAGCTCGCGCCAGTTTGCCTCATCTTGCGCGGCCAGCGGCCGCACGATCACATTCGACTGGGACATTGTTTTTGATACCTGCCTGCTCGTGGTCTCGGATCTTTGGATGATCCGATGATTTTCCATCCTGTTTGGGAAGAGTATACGGCAAAATCGCGATCTCTGCCCAGTCTGCGAAACGCTCGGGACGCGTTTCGGCGATAGAGCAGGGGCCGCCCGGTAAGGTGTTGATTTTAAGTCGCTTGCGCGGTGCATCCATGCAACAGCCGGTCCTGCCGCGTCATTCTTTGCACAAGCGGCGTGCATGGATGGGCGAGATTTTTCCTGCGAAAAATCTCAATATGAGCATGAGCGGGGCGAAAATCTTCGTACGAAGATTTTCGTGGTCGGGGACGCGGCGGGATCAGCCGCCTGTGTGGCTCATGTGACGCGATACGCGGCCCTCGACCGACTGGCGCGAATAGTCGAAATCGTGCCCCTCAGGCTTGCGCGCGATGGCGCCGCGGATCGCCGCTTCGAGGGCCGCGTCGCTGTCGGGATGATTGCGCAGCGCGCTGCGCAGATCCGCACGGTCCTCCTGGCCGAGGCACATGAAGAGCTCGCCGGTGCAGGTCAGACGCACGCGGTTGCAGCTTTCGCAGAAATTATGTGTGAGCGGGGTGATGAAACCGACCTTCTGCCCGGTCTCCTCCAGCCGCACATAGCGCGCCGGGCCGCCGGTGCTCTCGGCGAGATCCTTCAGCGTGTATTGCTCAGAGAGCCGGGCGCGCAGGTCGCTCAGTTTCCAGTACTGATCCAGCCGGTCCTCATTGCCGATATCGCCCATCGGCATGACCTCGATCCAGGTCAGATCCATATCCCGCTCGGCGCACCATTCGGTGATGGTGAAGAGCTCGTCCTCGTTGAAGCCCTTGAGCGCCACCGCGTTCAGCTTGACCCGTAGCCCGGCCTCCAGTGCCGCCTCGATGCCGCGCAGCACCTGGGGCAGGCGGCCCCAGCGGGTGATGTCGGCGAATTTCTCCGCATCGAGCGTGTCGGCGGAGACGTTCACCCGGCGCACGCCGGCCTCGTAGAGCGGCTTGGCGAATTTCTCCAGCTGAGAGCCGTTGGTGGTCAACGTCAGTTCGCGCAGCGCGCCGGAGTCCAGATGCCGCGACATCGACTGAAAGAACTTCAGGATATCGCGCCGCACCAGCGGTTCGCCGCCGGTGATGCGCAGCTTTTCGACGCCCATATGCACGAATGTCGAACACAGCCGGTCGAGCTCTTCGAGCGTCAGCAGCTCCTTCTTGGGAAGGAACGTCATATGCTCGGACATGCAGTAGACGCAGCGGAAATCGCAGCGGTCGGTGACCGAGACCCGCAGGTAAGAGATCGGGCGTGCGAAGGGGTCGATAAGCTTTTCCATGTCGTGAACCTAAGCACGAAACCGCCGCGCGGCAAGCGCGGACGCGATTGTCAGTCGCGCTCTTTGGTCCTAGGTTGCGTGGCATGAAGCCGCTGTTTCTCCTTCCGTTCCTCGCATTGGCCGCTTGCTCCGAGCTGCCGCTTCTCAACGCGCCGTCGTCGCAGCCCGCCGCCGGCGGCGCCGAGGCGACCCGCCCGCAGGCGCGCCCTGCCGCGCCTCCGTCCGGCGCGCGCACGGCAGAGGCATATGACACCAGCACTGCCGAGGAGCGCGCCGAGGCCGCCGCGCCGCAGGCCGCCGGCGAGCGGCTGCTGGGACGCAGCGTCGCTTCGCTGGGCGATCCGGCGCGGGCGGGGTTCTGGGTCGAAACGCCGCTGGTGAGCGCGCCAGCACAGGGGCGTGTCGTGGCGCCAGGCGGCAAATCCGCCCGGGTCGAGCTGATTCCCATCGACGGGCCCGCCACCGGCGGCAGCCGCATCTCGCTTGCCGCGATGCGGCTCATCAATGTGCCGCTGACCGATCTGCCCACCGTCGAGATCTATTCCGGCGGATAGGGCCGGCTGTGGCGCGCGGCCCGAGAAATCGCTTGGCACTCCGCAGCGCTTTGGCCATGCTGCCGCCAGACGGTCCCGGCCGGGATAGGCCATTGGTCTAATATGCCCCACGCTTGCAGCGTGTAGTCTGGGACTCAGGAGAGAGAGGACCACCCACATGCATATGAGCGACACCCGCGAGATCAAGGCCCCTCGGGATCTGGTCTGGGCGGCGATACTGGACCCCGAAGTGCTCAAGCAATGCGTGCCCGGCTGCACCGAGATGGCCGGCAGCCCCGAAGAGGGGTTCGAGGCCTCGGTGACTCAAAAGGTCGGCCCGGTGAAGGCCACCTTCAAGGGCCAGGTCACGCTGTCGAACATGAACGAGCCGGAGAGCCTGACGCTCTCGGGAGAGGGCAAGGGCGGGGCTGCCGGCTTTGCCAAGGGCGGCGCCGATGTGACCCTGACCGACAAGGGCGACGGCGTGACCGAGCTGCATTACGAGGTCGAGGCCAAGGTCGGCGGCAAGCTGGCACAGCTCGGCTCGCGCATCATCGACGGCTTTGCCAAGAAGATGGCCGATCAGTTCTTCACCAATTTCCAGGAGGCGGTCGAGGGGCCGAGCGATCCCGAAGCGGCGCCCGAGGCCGAGGGCGACGCCGCAAGCGACGGAAAGAAGAAGGGCTGGTTCAAGCGCATGGTCTCGAGCTGAGGCCGCGCTGCAGCGTTTCGGGACGGGCGGGCAGGCAAGGGGCCCGCTGAACGACGACACAACAGAATGGGACACCCAGGGAGGACTTGATGACCAAGGTGACGATGACGGTGAATGGCAAAGCCGTCTCGAAAGAGGTCAGCGGCAACACGCTGATGACCGAGTTTCTGCGCGACGCGCTGCATCTGACGGGCACCCATGTGGGCTGCGACACCAGTCAGTGCGGCGCCTGCGTCATTCATGTGGACGGCAAGAGCGTCAAGGCCTGCACCATGTTCGCCGCCGAGGCCGAGGGGGCCGAGGTGGTGACCATCGAGGGCATGGCCAACCCGGACGGCTCGCTCTCGGTGATCCAGCAGGCGTTTCAGGACCATCACGGTCTGCAATGCGGCTTCTGCACGCCGGGCATGGTGATGACGGCGGCAAAGCTGCTGGAAGAGAACCCCAGTCCCTCCGAGCATGAGATCCGCGATTATCTCGAGGGCAATATCTGCCGCTGCACCGGCTACCACAATATCGTCAAGGCGATCATGGCGGCGAGCGGTCAGGACGTGAGCGGGATCGCCGCCGAGTAGGGCGCCTCTGCCGTGGCGCCGCGCCCTCTGGCGGGCGCCGCGACGGGAGTATTTGCAGAAAGATGAAAGGACGGGGCGCGGGGAGGAACGCGCCCGGATCCGCAGTCGTCTCGGGCGGGTAGGACCGCCAGGTTTTTGGGAGGAGTTTTCATGCCGAAGGATCATGGGATCGGCGCGGCGCAGAAACGCCGCGAGGACGTGCGGTTTCTGACCGGCGCCGGGCAGTATACCGACGATATCAGCGTCTATGGCCAGACCTATTGCGCGTTCCTGCGCTCGGATGTGGCGCATGGGACGATCAAGAGCATCGACACCAGCGACGCCGAGGCGATGCCCGGCGTGCTGCGTATCTTCACCGGCAAGGATTTCGAAGGCATCGGCGGGCTGCCCTGCGGCTGGCAGGTGACCGACAAGCATGGCGAGCCGATGAAGGAGCCGGGCCACCCGGTGCTGGCGCAGGGCAAGGTGCGCCATGTGGGCGATCCGTTCGCTGCCGTTATCGCCGAGACGCTGGAGGAGGCGCGCGACGCCGCCGAGGCCATCGTCTACGATATCGAGGAGCTGCCGGCGGTCGTGAACATGAAGGCCGCGCTGGAAGAGGGCGCCGTCAAGGTGCATGACGATCTGTCGGACAACCTCTGTTACGACTGGCAGTTCGGCTCGGATCAGGCGGATGTGGACAAGGCCTTTGCCGAGGCTGCGCATGTCACCACGCTGGAGCTGGTGAACAACCGTCTGGTGGCGAACCCGATGGAGCCGCGCGTGGCGCTGGGCGAGTACAACCGCGCCAATGACGAGAGCACGCTTTACACCACCAGCCAGAACCCGCATGTGATCCGGCTGTTGATGGGGGCTTTCGTGCTCGGCATCCCGGAACACAAGCTGCGTGTGGTGGCGCCCGATGTGGGCGGCGGTTTCGGCACCAAGATCTTCCACTATGCGGAGGAGGCCTTTGTCACCTTCGCCTCGCGGCAGCTCAACCGCCCGGTGAAATGGACCTCGACCCGGTCGGAGGCCTTTATGTCCGACGCGCATGGCCGCGATCATGTGACGAAGATCGAGCTGGCGCTGGACGCCGAGAACAACTTCACCGGGCTGCGCACCGATACGCTGGCCAATATGGGCGCCTATCTCTCGACCTTCTCCAGCTCGATCCCGACCTGGCTGCACGGCACGCTGATGGCGGGCAATTACAAGACCCCGGCGATCCAGGTGAACGTGAAGGCGGTGTTCACCAACACCGTGCCGGTCGATGCCTATCGCGGCGCCGGGCGGCCCGAGGCGACCTTCCAGCTCGAACGGCTGGTGGACAAGGCGGCGCGCGAGCTGGGTGTCGACCCGATCGCGCTGCGCCGGCAGAACTTCATCGACAGCTTCCCCTATGCGACGCCGGTGGCGGTGGAATACGACACCGGCGATTACGTCGCGACCATGGACAAGCTGGAAGAGATGATCGACCGGCAGGGTTTCGAGGCGCGCCGCGAGGAGAGCCGCAAGCGCGGCAAGCTGCGCGGGCTCGGGGTCAACTGCTATATCGAGGCCTGCGGCATCGCGCCGTCGAACCTTGTGGGCCAGCTCGGCGCACGGGCGGGGCTTTACGATGCCGCCACCGTGCGGGTTAACGCCACCGGCTCGATCTCGGTCATGGTGGGGGCGCATTCCCACGGGCAGGGGCACGAGACGGCGTTTCCACAGGTGGTGGCCGAGATGCTGGGCATCGACGAGAGCATGATCGACATCGTGCATGGCGACACCAGCAAGATCCCCTTCGGCATGGGCACCTATGGCTCGCGGTCTCTGGCGGTCTGCGGTTCGGCCATGGTGCGGGCGACCGAAAAGATCATCAACAAGGCGAAGAAGATCGCCTCGCATCTTCTGGAAGCCGCCGAGGCGGATATCGAGCTGAAGGACGGCCAGTTCACCGTGGCGGGCACCGACAAGTCGGTGGCCTGGGGCGACGTGACGCTCGCGGCTTACGTGCCGCATAACTACCCGCTGGAGGAGATCGAGCCGGGGCTGGAGGAGACGGCATTCTACGACCCGTCGAACTTTACCTATCCGAGCGGCGCCTATGCCTGCGAGGTGGAGGTGGACCCCGAGACCGGCCGGGTCGAGATCCTGAGCTTTGCCGCCGCCGACGATTTCGGCAATGTGGTGAACCCGATGATCGTCGAGGGGCAGGTGCATGGCGGCATCGCGCAGGGGATCGGTCAGGCGATGCTGGAGAACTGCGTCTATGACGAGAACGGCCAGCTTCTGAGCGCGTCCTACATGGATTACGCCATGCCGCGCGCCGAGGACGTGCCGTTCTTTCAGGTGGATCATTCCTGCGCCACCCCCTGCACCCACAACCCGCTGGGGGTGAAGGGCTGCGGCGAGGCCGGGGCCATCGGCTCGCCGCCGGCGGTGGTGAACGCGGTGCTGGATGCGCTGAACGCGGGCGGGATGACGGTCGATCACATCGACATGCCGCTCTCGCCGCACCGGGTGTGGAAAGCGATGCAGGGCTGAGCCTTTCTCCGGCGGCGGCGCTTGACGCCGCCGCCGGGACCGTGAGTATTTGGAGAAAGATGAAAGGGCAGGGGCGCGCGAGGCCCCGGACCCTTCGCCAGGAGGATGGAAGATGTACAGCTTCGAGATCGAAAGCCCGGTGAGCGTTGCGGATGCGGTCGCTGCCCTGGGCAAGGAAGAGGCGCAGGCGCTGGGCGGCGGGCAGACGCTGATCCCCTCGCTGAAGGCGCGGCTGGCGGCGCCGGCGGTTCTGGTGAGCCTGTCGAAGATCGACGAAATAAAAGGGATCTCGGCAGCGGATGGCGTGCTGAGCATCGGCGGCGGCGCCACCCATGCCAGTGTCGCGGCGGAGGCGGGCGCCTATCCGGCGCTGGCGGCGCTGGCGGCCAATATCGGCGACCCGGCGGTGCGCAACCGCGGCACCATCGGCGGCTCGCTGGCCAATAACGACCCGGCGGCCTGCTACCCGGCGGCGGCGCTGGCCTCGGGCGCGACCATCGTCACCAATACCCGCGAGATCGCGGCGGACGATTATTTCGAGGGCATGTTCACCACCGCGCTGGAGGATGGAGAGATCGTCACCGAGGTACGCTTTCCGATCCCCGAAAAGGCGGCCTACGTGAAATTCGAGCAGCCCGCCTCGCGCTTTGCGCTGGTGGGGGTGTTCGTGGCGAAATACCCCGATGGCGTGCGGGTCGCGGTGACCGGCGCCTCCGAAGAGGGCGTGTTCCGTTGGGAAGAGGCAGAGGCGGCGCTTTCAGGCAACTTTTCGGCCTCGGCGCTGGACGGGTTGTCGCTGCCCGCCGAGGGCATGATGGGCGATCTGCATGCCGCGCCCGACTACCGCGCGCATCTGGTCGGCGTGATGACTCGGCGCGCCGTGACTGCGGCGCAATAAGCCCCGGAAACACAAGTCTTTGAAGGCCCCGGTCCGGTCGGATCGGGGCTCTCCCTTTTTCTCGGGCGCTGCATGTCTATATCGGGGGGAGACGACCAACCGGAAAGACCTCTCATGATCCCCGCCTCCGTTCTCGATCTCTCGCCGGTGCCCGAAGGCGGCACCACCGCCGACGCGCTGCACAATACGCTCGATCTCGCCCGCCACGCCGAGGCGCTGGGATATCGTCGCTACTGGCTGGCGGAACATCACAATATGGCGGGCATCGCCTCGGCGGCGACCTCGGTGGTGATCGGGCAGGTCGCCGCCGCCACCTCCACCATTCGAGTGGGCGCCGGCGGCATCATGCTGCCCAACCATTCGCCGCTGGTCATCGCCGAGCAGTTCGGCACGCTGGCGACGCTTTTTCCAGACCGCATCGACCTCGGGCTCGGGCGCGCGCCGGGCTCGGACCAGATGACCGCCATGGCGCTGCGCCGCAACCATGCCTCGGGCGACCGCTTTCCCGAGGATGTGGTCGAGCTGATCGGTTTTCTGGGCGACAGCGCCGAGAAACAGCCGGTGCGCGCGGTGCCGGGCGAGGGCACCCATGTGCCGGTCTGGATCCTCGGCTCTTCGCTCTTTGGCGCGCAGCTCGCCGCGCATCTCGGGCTGCCCTATGCCTTTGCCTCGCATTTCGCGCCGGACGCGCTGGAACAGGCGGCGCAGATCTATCGCGCGCGCTTCCAGCCCGGCGTGACGCAGGCGCCGTGCTTCATGCTGGCCGCCAATGTCTGGGCCGCCGATACCGAGGCCGAGGCCAAGCGGCTGCGCACCTCGCAGCAGCAGGCATTCGCCAATCTGCGCAGCGGCAATCCCGGCAAGCTGCCGCGCCCGGTGGACGATATCTCGGCGACGCTCGACCCGCGTTACCTGGCGATGGCCGACCACGCGCTGAGCGTCTCGGCCACCGGCACCCGGGCGCAGGTGGCCGAGGGCCTGTCGCAGCTCATCGCGCGCTACCGGCCCGACGAGCTGATTCTCTCCAGCGCGATCCACGACCCCGAGGCGCGCAAGCACAGCTATGCCCTTGCGATGCAAGCTTTGCTGGATCTTGAGTGAATTTGCCCGGTCTTCAGCTTTCAGAAACACCTGCTGCGCTATGACGGGCTCCAAAGCGTCCTTTGGAGGAAATGCGTATGAGGTTTTTCGGCAGGGCGAAAGCGCCGAAAGTGGCAGAGGTGTCGGGTGACGAGGCGATCTTGCAGATTGTCGAGCGCACGCAGGCGGTGATTCACTTTGCGCCGGACGGTACGATCCTTCAGGCGAATGAGAATTTCCTGAAGGCGCTCGGCTATACTGCCGATGAGGTGCTGGGCAAGCAGCACAGTATGTTCGTGCAGCGCAAATACCGGGAAACCGCCGCCTATGCCCAATTCTGGGAGGACCTGCGCGGTGGCAAGTTCTTTGCCGACGAGTTTCCCCGCATCACCAAGGAGGACGAGGTGATCTGGATCAGCGCCACCTATGCGCCGGTCTTCGACGATGCGGGCAATGTGGTGCGGATCACCAAGATCGCCACCGAGATCACCCGCCAGCGCGAGGCCATCAAAGAGCTTGCGCGCGGGCTCGCAGCGATGAGCGACGGCGATCTCTCCTTTCGGGTCGAGATGTCCGATGCCGAGCGTCTGTCCGAGCTGGGAGATGCCTATAACACGGCGGTGGAGAATATCGCCAAACTCATCACCAAGGTGCAGACCGTGTCCACCACAATCGACGAGATCGCCGATCAGATCGGCGGCAATTCCGACGAGCTGTCGCGCCGCACCGAAACGCAGGCGGCGACACTGGAAGAGACCGCCGCCGCCGTCGAGGAGCTCAATGCCAACGCCAAGTCCGCGGCGGAATACGCCGCCGAGGTTGGGCAGGAGGCGGAGGATACCAAGATCGCCGCCGAGGGCAGCAGCAAGGTGGTGGCGGATGTGACCGCCGCGATGAAGCGGATCGAGACCTCTTCGGAGTCGATCTCGCAGATCATTTCGGTGATCGACGACATCGCCTTTCAGACAAACCTTCTCGCGCTCAACGCCGGGGTCGAGGCGGCGCGCGCCGGCGAGGCGGGGCGCGGCTTTGCGGTGGTCGCCTCCGAGGTGCGCTCGCTGGCGCAGCGCTCGGCGGAATCCGCGCAGGAGATCAAGGCGCTTATCAGCGAGAGCGGCGGTCATGTGAAGGCCGGCGCGGAACTGGTCGATCGCGCCAGCGGCGAGCTGGGCAATATCTTCGGTGGGGTCGAGCGCATTTCCGACCGCATCCGCGAGGTGGTACACGGGCTGAAAGAGCAGACCATGACGCTTGGCGAGATCAACACCGCAATCTCGCAGCTCGACACGGTGACCCAGAAGAACGCGGCGATGGTCAACGAAACCACGGAGGCGACGCGCAGCCTGTCGCGCGACAGCCGCACGCTGTCGGAAGGGGTGCGCGTGTTCCGGGTTACGGATGATGGCAGAAGCCGCTCGGACTGGGATGCCGAGGCGCTGACCGGAAGCGCGCATCGCGAGTGGTCGGCAAGCTCCGCTGCCTGAGCCAGTACCTCCCCGCCAACCTGAGTCATGCTCGGGGCGTGATCGATACAAGGCGCAAAAGTGACAACCGGATCGCGCCACAATGAGCCCCGAGGCGCTTACCTCTTCGGGACGTTTCCGACAGTCTATTCAGGGTCGAGATATGAGAAAAGAGCGACCCGATGGAAAAGGATCCCGAGCGGGCAGAGCACCTCCGCCAGCTCACCATCCGTCAGAAAAATCATCGGGCAGATATGCCCTGATCCCGTGGAAAAAGATATCGATCTCCAGCGCCAGGCCCACCTCGAACTCATTGAGTTCGGACCCGCTCCAACGGTGATGCTCGAGGCGGGCAAGGAAGTCACGACGGGTCTGGTCGTCGCGCGGCTCGAGCGGGGCGGTTGCGGCGGCTCGCAGAAGGTCGATGCGCTTGTGGACTTCGCGCATGCCTGAAAAGGCTTCCATCATCAATCGTGTCAGGCGTGGTTCCGCCTGCCAGGTCTGACCGCCAAAAACCTCCTGAACGACACGGTTGCCCGCACCCAGGCAATCATATGCGACGCAGCCTGGAAATCCGTCCTGCGTCAGCCGGTCGTGGATTGTGCAGCTGTGCCCCGAGAGGTTCCGGCAGGGTTCACCTGGGTTCTTGTCGAAGGCGAAGTCCTTGCCCTTGTCGAAGGCCAGGACGAGGCAGCAGAGGGCTGCGCATTTCGAACAATCGGTGATGAGGTGGTCGGTCTGAGGCATGAGGCACTCGATGTTCAGTGGTCCGTACAGAGGAGCGGGTCGGCTGCCGTATTCCGCGAAACGCGACCGGGATGCAAGTTGCACTCGGCGGTGTCAATCGGCGCCGAAAATTGGCTCTGCCTCACTTTTGATGTGCGCCGATCGCGGATGTACCTACCTCTTCTGAGGTAATATCCAAAGGATGTGCGGGATGCAGCATTTCGATATGAGAGGCTTGCTCCCGGCTGGCCTTGTTGTAGCGTGACAGGTAATTTTGCAGTGTGTGACACGAAAAGTTGCCTGTCACGCTACAACCGGTTCCGGAAGGCTTTGAGGCTGTCATTTCCTAACCCACATATGCACCCTTTTTTGAGCATAGGCGAAATAGCAGACATGCGTAAATCCCCGGAAAGCTTGAGATTTCCAGGGGTTTGCGCACAACGAATGCCACAAGATATAGGTAATGGCGGAGACGAAGGGATTCGAACCCTCGAGACCCTTCCGGGCCTACTCCCTTAGCAGGGGAGCGCCTTCGACCACTCGGCCACGTCTCCGTCGACCCGTTTAGAGGGGGCGCCGGTGAGAAACAAGGCGAAAATACACTCTTTTGTGCATCCATCCGGCGCGGTGAAAGTTTTCGCCGACAGACAAAGCTCACATCTTGTCGTGCGGCATTCCGCTTTGCGCCGGAGCTGCGAGATAGACCGAAGTCGCGGGGCGGCGGCGCGGCGTATTCAGCTCTCGATGCGGGGGCTGCCCTTGCGCTGAACCGGCGCCTCCGGGTCGCTCCAGGAGACCCGCAGGCTGACCTCGCAGCGGCCGTCTTCGCGTTCGGCCTTGATCCGCAGGTTCAGCAGATCGGCGGTCTTCAGCACAAGCTCCTCCTCGCCGTCGCCCAGCCGCATCTCGCCCTTCGAAAAGCCCTTGGACAGCGCCGAGAGCAGGGACTTGATCGTCTTCGTGTCCTGAAGCGACTCGTGGGTGAAGCGGCGGTTCTCGTCGGTCACGCGGCTCTCCTGTCTCAGCTCATGCGCTCGGGGGCGAAATGTTTCGCCGCCGGGTAATCCCGGCTCAGACCGATCACATCCCCGCTGGGAAAGATCAAGGTCGCGCCGGCGCCGATGCCGTCGAGCCCTTCGAGCGCGCGGGAGGCACGGTCGAGCGTGACATCGCCCTCCAGATGCAGCAGCCCGCGCTTGGCCAGAAGCCGCTGGCCGCTATGGCTGTTCACATGGCCCTGAACCACCATGTGAATGCCCGCGCGGTGCAGCGCGGTGACGCCGCGATCCGTCAGCTCGCAATCGGATGCGCGGTATTTGGTGCGCACCAGATTGGCGAGCGGGCCGAAATAGAAGCCGAGTGAGGCGCGCTCGGCCTCGGCGCGGTAGCTTGCGTTGACCGCCGACGGCCCCTCGGTCGCCAGCAGGGCGCACATGCTGTCGCAGAGCCCGGCATGCACAAAGAGCAGAGAGCCGCTGCGCAGCACCACATCCATGCTGTCGTAGAACCAGGCATAGGCGCCGCCGCGTTCGAAGAACACCTCGTGGCATTTGAGTGCGGCGGCGAGGATGTCGCGGCAACTGAGCCCGCTGCGGGCGCGGTCGCGGTCGAATTTGCGGAGCTTTTCAGTGAGCTTGGCGATTTCCTTGTCGATGAGCTTCGGGGGGAGCTCACCCTCAGCCGCGCGGGCGAAACGCGCGGGCCAGTCGGGTCCGGGCAGCAGGCGGGCGCGGCAGCTTTCCTCATCGGGCAGGGCGGCGAGATCGGCATCGGTGACGAAGCGGTCGCGCACCTCGCGCAGCGCCGGCAGGATCTTGCGGCCCATGCGGGCAAAGAGATGTTCGGTCAGCGCCGCGCGCGGCCCACGCAGTGCCGCCACGGCCATGCGCATGCGCAGATCGTGATTGCCGGCGAGGATATGCAGCTCGGCGCCGGTGGCGCGCAGCGCGGCGAGCGCGTCGAGCAGGGCGAGGTTGCTCGGCCCCTTGTCGAGACTGTCGCCGCCGAGCACGATCCGCGCCTGTTTGCCGAAGGCGGTCAGCGCGATGCGCCCGCGCTCGCGGCGGATGACGCCGCCGGCGATCAGCGAGCGCAGGAAGCCTTCGGCATCCGCATGCGGGTCGGAGACGAAGATCACCGGGCGCTCGGGCCAGCGCCAGCCGCCATGGGCGCGGGCGCGGTCGAGACAGGCGGAGATCTGCGGATGTGCCTGCGTGCCGGGCCAGGGCGCGAGATCGCGCGGCAGATCGGCAAGGCAGGAATCGGTGTCGAACATGGGCGGCAGCAGCGGGGTGGCTGGCGGGCGGAGATGCGGCTGATAGGTCAAGAGCGAGCCTTTCCAACGCGGCCGGATCCCGTCAGTCGATCGGGGCCTCTCCCTTGGCCCTGACCTTCCATTCCCCGGCCAAATGACGCCATCTACCATCGCTGTCGTGACAGATCAGTGACGGTGTTGCATGAAACATGGAAAGCTTCGGGATGTCGTCAACCGCCAGCAGGCCGAGATGGTGGCAGGCATGGCGGAACGAGGCGCCGTGGCCGACATGGATCGTGAGCATCCCGGGGCGTGCGGTCGCTTGCAGGTGGTGGGCCACACGCCGGCCTGCCTCGGCGAGGCTTTCGGCACCTTCCAGCGGCAGGCGATAGTGGCTGTCGGATTTCCAGCCGGGCGGAGGCGGGCCATAGCGGGGGTCGTCGCGCAGCACCGCCTCGATTTCCTCCACCGTCAGGTTTGCCGCGCTGCCGAGGCCACGCTCGGCCAGCGCCGGGGTCTCCTTGATCTCGGTCACGGCGAGGCCATGTGCGCGCAGCCCGTCGCGCAGCGCATCGGCGGTCTGCCAGGCGCGGAGCTGGTGAGAGCAATGGATGACCGGGGCAGGGGTGAGATTATGCTCCGCGATCATCGCCGCCAGCATGTCGGCCCCGGCGCGGGCCTGTGCCAGCCCCTCCTCGGTGAGCGGGAAGGGCTGGCGGGCCGAGGGCGCGCCGGGCCGCTGGCGATAGGCGCCGTGGCGCAGGAAGGCGATATAGGCGGGCTCAGCCATCGAAGAGCTGCCGGCTATGATCGGCGAGCGCGTCGAAATCGACGCGGCCCGAGACCTCGCAGACCCGCACACCCGCCAGCGCCGAGAGATAGCCGGCGGGATCGGGGGTATTGCCGTTTGGTTCGAAATACCCGTCGCGATGCTGGTAGAACGGGCCGGGGCTTTTCATGATGGCGCCGAGCAGGTCGGGCCGGTCGGCGATTTGTACCTCAGTAAGCCGCGTGGGCGCGTCGCTGTCGTGCTGCCAGTTCAGCACCCAGAAATCGCTGAGCGGCGCTTCGTAGCGGATGCGGCCCGGGCCATAGATCTCGGGCACGATCAGGTCGTGTTTCTCCTCCAGCGCCCAGAGCTCGGCGGGCGGCAGCGCGGCAAGCTCGGCGCGCCGTTCGGGCGAGAGCATGCCGTGCAGGCGTGGGTTGCCGAGGATGGTGCCGGGGTTGATGCGCGGATGTTTGGGAATCCCCAGCGCTTGCGGCGGATCGCCGGCGCGGATCAGCACCCGGTCGTTGCTGACGAAACGTGTGCCGGGGATCTCCATCATCCGCAGGACCGAGGTGGATTTGCCGCCGCCCGAGAGCCCGGCAATGGCCAGCGTGCGCGTCTCGCGCGTCATCGCCGCCGCGTGGCAGAGCTGCCAGCCGTCGCGCAGGCAGGCGGAGAGGATCTGCGTATTGATGAAATTGATCACCGTGCTGACATTGTCCTCCAGCGGGCCGAAGGCCATCGCCGCATCGGGGGCCTGAAGGAAGGTGACGCCGCTGCGCACCTTGCGGATCAGCCGCGCGCCGTCGAGATCGCAGACCGCATCCTTGCGGCCCGATTTGCCCGGCTCGCGCTGCCAGGCGGTCCAGTTGGGCTCGGGCGCCAGCGCCTGCCCGGGCAGCAGATGCACGGCGATGTCTCCGGGCGTGTCGCACAGCGCGTCGGCGAAATAGGCGGTCAGTTCGTCGCGCAGCGTACCGGGGCAATAGACAGAGAGCGTGACCGGGCCGACAGTGAGGTGAAAGGGCGCGGCGCTCTGCGCCGGGGCGAGGTCGAGCCGGGCGAGCACATCGGCGGCATTTCTCATGCCGAGACCTCCGCCAGCACATGCTCGGCCACCAGCGCTGCGGCGTCGATGCCGCAACCCTTCTGCGCGCCGCTATAGCCGCCAAAGGCCGAGACCTCGAAGACGATCGGCCCCTCCGGCGTCAGCGCGATATCGACGGTGGTGAAGGTCAGCCCAAAGGGCGCCTGCGCGCGGCGGCCCAGCTCGATCAGCTCGGGGCTGGGCTCGAAGGGCGCGTATTTGCCGCCGGAATGGATCGTGGTGTTCCAGCTTCCGGTCTGGCTGACGCGGGCATAGGTGCAGAGATAGCGCCCGGCGAGAAACACCATGCCAAGGTCATGGCCGGAGAGATCGGCCTTCTTCTGGATATACATCACCGGGTTCTCCGCCCGGAACGCGGCGATCTGCGCATCGGCATCCGGGGCGGTGTCTTCCAGCAGCAGCATGCCGCGCGCCTTGGTGGAAAAGAGCGGCTTGAACACCGCCGCGCCGTAGAGCGCGAGGGCGGTGCGGGCGGCGGTCTCGTCCTCGGTGATCGTGGTGGGCGGCATCGGGATATCCGCCACGCGCAGCGTCATGGTGCAGGCCAGCCGGTCCATCAGCCGCAGCACATTCTCCGCCGGGCTGAAGATCCGCACGCCGGCGGCCTCGGCCATGCGCAGCATCTCCAGCCGGTCGAGCGCGTCGGGGCTGTAGTCTTCGGCGATCTTCTTCAGCACCAGCCCGTCGAGCGCGCAGAGATCGACCCCGTCGCAGACCAGCGTGCCGGCGTCGAGATCCAGCACCGCGCGTGCCATGTCGATCACCAGCCTGTGGCCGGTGCGCGCCTGAAGCGCGTCGGCCAGCGCTTCGGTCGACCATTTTCCGGGGGTGCCTATGACCCCGATCTTCTTAGTCACTGAACAGGTTCCTTATGGGCAGTCTGAACCGCGCCTCCTTGCCCTCGGGCACGGCCAGCGCGGTTTCGAGAATATAGCGGGCACGCAGCATCATCCGGCGCGCGTGGTCCTTGTCGACGACAAAGCGGGTCGAGCTGGCGAGCGAACGCGCCAGCCCCAGCGCCAGCCGGTATTCAAAGGTGGGATCCTTCTGCCGCCGGGCGAATTTCGCCGCCATGCCGTGCATGTCGGTGGCGACCCGGGCGATGCGGGCGCGGGTGCCGGCATCGAGCACCTGAAGCCGGTAGTTCGACACCATGAAGACCGAGACATCCTGCACGTAATCCATATAGCGCGAACGGTGCAGGTCGATGAAGCGGATCTTGCGCCCCACCGGATCGTAGATGACGTTATCGAGATTGAAATCGCCATGGATATAGACCGAGAACGGCGCCGAAAGCGTCGCCTCGCGCCGGGCGGCGGCGGCGATCAGCGCGTCGAAGCTCTTGACCGTCACGCCGTTGACGCTCTGCGCCCCGCGGGCGTAGCGGGGATGCAGACGGTAGACATCCTTCATGCGCTTGGCGAGCTGCTCCATCGCCTTCATCTCGGCGGGCTCGTCGGTGCGGGTCTGGCGCCAGATATCGCCCACGGTCTTGTGCAGCGCCTTCTGCGCCTCGGCCAGTGCCGCGTCGCTGGCGCCAAGCACGATATCCTCGAAGGTCTCGCCCTCCAGATGCTCGATCAGCAGCGCCGCCGACTTGCCGCGCCGCTCATATGACAGGATCTCGGGCGCGAGGCCGGGATAGACCGAATTCCAGCTCTTCACCCCGACGCGCTCTTCCTTCACCTTGCGCCGGTCGCCGTCCTTGAAGACCGCAGTCACCGTCTCGCCCTTGCCGTTGCGCAGGCTGAGGCTGGAGATGGCGCTGCCCGAGCGCGTCTCGGCCAGCGGCTGGAGGCTGATCTCCTCGTCGCGGGCAACCCCGTCGAGCACACTGCGCAGGGTGAAATAGCGCTCGAACTGCACGGACTGGCCGATATTGATGGACAGCAGCGCCTCGCTGATCGCCAGCAGCGCCTCGCCCATGCGGTGGATCTCGTTCAGCACCAGCAGCCCGTGGGCGAGATCCTCGGTATGCTTGGTGCCCTGCATGTCGCGGGTATAGGTGCGGAACAGCCGGTCGTGGAACCCGCCGAGCTCGGCGCGGGCCTCGCCGATCTCGACCGCGAGCTTGCTGTCGCCGTCCCGTAGTGCCTCGCCGATGCGCGCCACCGTCGCGCGCACCCGTTTGAGCGGGGTCACATAGGTCTGGGGGCGCAGCAGCTTCTGCCGCTCGGCGCGCTCGGCATGATCGACGGCGCGCCGGCCCAGCCGCGAGATGAGATCGAGATTGCGCGCGATGGTGTCGGCACCCTGGAGGCGGAGCTGCTTCGCCTCGGCGCGCTTGCCGCGCATCATCGCCGCGAGGCAGGCCTTGCGCACGCGCGCAGAAAGGTTGTGTGAATAGCCCGCCCGCTGCACCAGTTGCAGCGCGATCTCGCGGCGCGGTGCCTCGAAATAGCCGATCAGCCGGGTCAGCTGCCCGTCGAGCTCGGCCAGCAGGAAGGACATGTTCTCTTCGACGGCGTCAGGCAGGGGCACAGTTCAGCCTTCCCAGATAGACCGGCGCATCGGCGCGGCTCAGCGCGAGATCGTAGCGCGGAAAGAACGCCGCGCCGGCCTCGGTCGGGTCCACCCATTCCGTCGCGATTTGGCGCTTGTCGGGCTTGCTGCCCATCCGCGGCGCGTAGCTTTCCGGTACGGCGCAGGCAAAGAGCGTCTCGACCAGAAAACGCCGCGCGCCGCGGCGCTTGCGCAGCACATCGGCCACATGCAGCACATCGCCGATCTCGGGCGCCACGCCGATCTCCTCGCGGCATTCGCGCCGCAGACACTCCTGCATGGTCTCGCCGATCTCCTGCCGCCCGCCGGGCAGGGTGAGATAACGGTGTCCAGAAGGCCACGCTTTCACCTGCACGAGCACCAGCGGCCCCCGGCGGATGACAGCGCGAACTGCCGGTCGTATGTAATCTTCAGGTATCATAAGGGTCATATGCGCGTTACGGGGCCGGGGTGAAAAGCTGTAATCGGCCCCCTTCGACCAGCCGGAGATGAATTTGCCATGACATCGCTGCATGTGGAACGCGAATTGCGGCTTCCCGACGATCTGCGGGTGGCGCGGGCGCAGAGCACGCCGCATCTCGGGCCGCGCATCCTGTTCTTCAGCGGCGGCAGCGCGCTCAACGGGATTTCGCGGCAGTTGAAGCAATTCACCTTCAACTCCATGCACCTTATTACGCCCTTCGACAGCGGCGGCAGCTCGCAGGTGCTGCGGCGCGCCTTCGACATGCCCGCCGTCGGCGATCTGCGCAGCCGGCTGATGGCGCTGGCGGACGAATCCGTGCTTGGCCAGCCCGATGTCTATGCGCTCTTCAGCCACCGTCTGCCGAAGGACGCGCCGGCCAGGGCGCTGGAGGCCGAGGTGGCGCGCATGCTCTCGGGCAAGCACCCGCTGATTACGGTGATTCCCAAGCCGATGCGTCAGCTCATCCGCTCGCTGCTCGGCAGTTTCGCCGCCGAGGTGCCGGCCGGGTTCGATTACCGCAATGCCAGCATCGGCAACCTGATCCTCGCCGGCGGCTATCTCGGCAACGGGCGGGCGCTGGAGCCGGTGCTGTTCCTGATGTCCAAGATGGTCGATGTGCGCGGGACCGTGCGCGCCATCGTCGACGAAAACCTGCATCTGGGCGTTGATCTCGCCGACGGGCACCGCGTGGTCAGCCAGCGCCTCATCAGCGGCAAGGAGGCGCCGGCGCTCGACAGTCCGATTGTGCGCTGTTTCCTGAGCGACGGCGAAGGCGGCGGGCCGGTGGCGCGCGTGGCGCTGCCGAAGCGGAACCGCCGGCTGATCGAGCAGGCGGATGTGATCTGCTACCCGCCGGGCAGCCTCTATTCCAGTGTCATCGCCAATCTGCTGCCGGCGGGGGTTGGCAAGGCCATCGCCGCGCGGCGCGTGCCGAAAGCCTATCTGCCGAGCCTTGGTGCGGATCCGGAGGCGCTTGGCCACAGTCTCGCCGATCAGGTCGCGGCGATCCTGGCGCCCTTGCGCGAAGATGCCGGGGACGATGTGCCAGCGGAGCGGCTCATGACCCATGTGATCTGCGACAGCTCGGTGTCTGAGGTGGATTGCGCCCAGGTCACGCGGCGCCATGGTCTCCCCTGCATCCGCCTGCCGCTGAAGCGCGAGGATGAGGTGAAATACGATCCGGCAAAGATCGCCCGCATTCTCGTGTCGCTCGACTGAGCGGAAGGTCCGGCGCACCCTTATATAGAGATATATAGAGAGACGTTTCGCACGCATATATATATATGTGCGTGCGGCGCGGTGCCCCGAGATCCCGGGGCACCGCGCTTTGCGCACCGGGTTTACGGTCGGTCGTCATGCATCATGTGTGCGCGGTACTCGACCTGACGGTCCATCATCCAGCCGGGATATTCCGCCGGCAGCCGGGTCACCGCATCGAGCGCGTCGAGCTCTTCGCCGCTCAGCGACACCTCCGCCGCGCCGATATTGTCGGCAAGCTGGTCTACCCGCTTGGCGCCGAGAATGACGCTGGTCACCACCTTCTGGTGCAGCAGCCAGGCCAGCGCCACCTGCGCCACGGTGCAGCCCTTGTCGGCGGCGATGGCCCGCATCACGTCGATGACGTCATAGGCGCGTTCCTTGTCGACCGGCGGGAAGTCGAAATTCACCCGACGGCCCTCTGCGGTCTTGCCCTCGCGGTCGAACTTGCCCGACAGGAAACCGCCGGCGAGCGGGCTCCAGACCATCAGCCCGATCTCTTCGGCGAGCAGCATCGGCGCCAGCTCGCGCTCCAGATCGCGGCCCGCCAGCGTATAGTAGGCCTGAAGCGAAACGATGGGCGCCAGACGCCGCGCCTCGGCGATGCCCACTGCCTTGACCACCTGCCAGGCGGCCCAGTTCGACAGGCCGAGATAGCGGACATGGCCCTGCCGGACCAGCGTGTCGAGCGCCTCCAGCGTCTCGGTGATCGGCGTGGCCGGATCGAAGCCGTGGATCTGGTAGAGGTCGATATGATCGAGCTGGAGCCGCGACAGGCTGGCCTTGGCCTGATCGAGGATATGCCCGCGCGAGGCGCCGCGCGCGTTCGGGCCGTCGCCCATCGGGCCCAGCACCTTGGTGGCGATCACCACATCCTCGCGGCGCACGCCCAGCGATTTCAGCGATTGCCCGAGGATCTCCTCGCTGCGGCCATTGGCGTAGATATTGGCGGTGTCGATAAAGTTGATGCCCGCGTCGAGCGCGGTTTTCAGCAGGGCATCGGCCTCCTCCTGCCGGAGTTTGCCGACCTTGCCCCACATGTCGTCGGCGCCGCCGAAGGTCATGGTGCCGAGGCAAAGCTCGGAAACGAAAAGGCCGCTGTGGCCGAGACGACGATAGCGCATGAATGCTGTCCTTGTGTTGAAGCGGCGCGGCAGTGGTGCGCGCCATGCGATGAATGTGGGGCCAGGTGCTCAAAGCCGCGCCGCGGATCCTCGCGAAATCCTGCACGATCCTCTCATTCGCCGCTCCGGCGCTGGTCTTGGCGGCGCAATCGGGTCACCTTCGGCGCATGGAACAGTCCCGTTTCGAGTCGCTGAAATCCCGCGCTCTGGCGCTGTGGCGCGCCCATGGGCGTGAAACGCCGATCCCCGGCCTCGTGCTGACCGTGTCCGAAGTGCCGGCGGGCCCGTTTCACGGCCTCTACCGGACGTCGTTCTGCGGCGTGCTTCAGGGCGCCAAGGCCAGCTATCTCGGTGAGCGCAGCTATCGCTACAATGCCGGCGAGTGCCTGATCACCTCGCTCGACGTGCCGGTGCGGGCGGAGATCACCGAGGCCGCGCCCGACGCGCCCTATATTGCCTTCGCGATGGATATCGACCCGGGCGTGGTGGCCGAGCTGATCCTGGAACAGGCCGCCGGCGATCCGGCGCCGCTGCCAGAGCCCGTGGCGCTGAGTGTGCATTCGCTCTCCGCCCGGCTGCTCGGCCCGCTGGAGCGTCTGATGGCGCTGGCGGAAGAGCCGCGCGACCTGCCGGTGCTGGCGCCGATGATCCAGCGCGAGATCCTGTGGTACCTGCTGACCGGGCCGCAGGGGGCGATGATGCGCCAGATCGGCCTCACCGACAGCCGCACTGCACGTATCAGCCGGGCCATCGCCTGGCTGCGTGCGCACTATACCGGCACGGTAAGCGTGCCGCATCTGGCGGCGCTGGCCGGCATGAGCCCGGCCACCTTCCACCGGCACTTCAAGGCGGCCACGGCGATGACGCCGGTGCAGTTCCAGAAATCCCTGCGTTTGCAGGAAGCGCGGCGGCTGCTGCTGGCGGAGGGCGCGGACGTGGCGCAGGTGGGATTCGCCATCGGCTACGAGAGCCCGTCGCAGTTCAGCCGCGAATACCGCCGCATGTTCGGCGCCCCGCCGGGCCGTGACGGTAGCGAGATTCGCCGCGCGCTGACCGCTGACGCCCGGGCTTGAGTCGCGATTCCCCGGGGCAGGGGGCATTTTCGGCGACTCGTTGCCCGATTCAGGCCGGGTCGCGCCGGCAGGGGAGGGGAAATCGCAAAAAATGACGAATCTTTCGCGGCTCTGAGGGGCAGGGGAGGGGGCTTTCGCCGCAGATCCACACCATGAGGCCGCAGGGGAGACGGTTTCAGGCAGGAAAAACGCCCAGGCAGAGGGCGGATCCGGAGAAAATCCGGATTTTTTCAAAAAGGTTGAAAAAAGCTCTTGCGGACTCCGGGCGCAAACCGTAGATAGCCCCTCACCGGCGGCGCTGAGGCGCACAACGGGACGCCAGACGGGGCGGCGGCGACGAGGAAACAAGGCGCTGACGCAGACGAGGCGGAGATAACATCGAGAGGCTTGACGGGCGGGCGCGCCGAAGAAGTTAGGGCGCACTGGTCTGGTTTTTGTCTCTCACGCTCTTTGACATCGCAGATATCTGAAGAGATATGCGGGCGGCTCTGG
>NZ_JAEKIS010000031.1 GCF_017311415.1 Salipiger abyssi
GGATCACCTTGCGCACGGTGTTCCGCGAGACACGGAACTCGCGGCAGATCTCCTTGATCTTCTTCTTCTCTTGGAAAAAGGCCCGACGGATCTTCGAAATCGTCTCCACGACCAACATCCCACACTGTGCTCCCCGATGATCTCGGGAGCATCATCACCATCAGTGTGAGGGGGTCATTTTTGGATGCCGATCACCCCCGCCACGGGGTCAATTTTGCATGCTTGTTCACATACACTGACAACCAGCTCGGCCTCTGGCGTATCAACCTGCTGTCCTTCCAACCCGTGACGAGCATTATTGGACGCATAGCCCCACAGTTTCTCGGCTGCGGTATCAAGAGGTTTTGGAAGGTCCAATCGCTTTACAAGCTGGCCGAATGTTGCTTTGGAATCGCCGGCCAGATCCCGCGCGGTCGCTTCCATCGCGGCGCAGGCATGCTGGATTGCCCCGGTCACATCCGGTTCCGGCCGCCGAGAAATACGGCGCAGCGCTTCGTGGATCTCGCGTGCGGCGGCACTGCGCCCGGTTTGTTCGACGATTTCGACCGCCTCCTGTGTCGCGCCGGTAAATACTTCGGAACCGCGATAGACTATCTGGCCGTCGTACATATGCCAGCCGATGCCATTTTCGACAATGAACTGGTTCAGCCGGTCATCGAACCTGCTTGCATTGTCGTTGAACCCTTGCGCGAGTGCCTTATGGAACGCTTCAGCAATGTCATAGACCTTGTACCAAGGACAGTCGGCAACAAGCCCGACGACCTCTTCTTAGATGTTAGGGTGCTCCGACCAGTTGTTTCGGTCAGGCGGAATGAGCAACACCTGACAGATGATCCGGCGCATGGCGGACGGGCTCATGCCGATGTCCTGCCCAATCAGCGGGATCGCATAGCGCAGGTTTTCGGGCGCGTCCTCGTGAACGGTAATCTCCGCGTCTGCGCTGCGGTGGCCGTGCCGGTTCGAAAAACTCTCTGCCATTCTGCCAATCCCCTACGCTATCGGCACTGTGTGCAAATGGGCTTCAATCGCCTTGATCGCATCCGCGGTCAGCGGCAGGTTTCCCTTTTCGGCCTGCCAGTGCTCATGGAAGCGCGCGACAGTCTCGCGTGCGGTTCCCAGAACCAGCTTCTCGGATAGACCGGCGTTTGCAGCCAGGTGCGACAGCTCGTCCTTCGAGAACCCAGAGAACTTCTTGGTGCGGCTAAAGGTGAGCGCCGCCTTGTCGTCGTCTATGTAGGCAATAGTCGAGACAAAATCGTAGCACGGCGCGAGCGCCGCCTGCCTTCGATCCGGATAGATCAGCGACCAGTTCTTGAGGTGCATGTCGGCATTGCCGATCAGCACATTGAAAGTCAGCCGCCGGATAAACTCGGCGATGTCGGCCTCTCCGCATTCAGCGGCCAGTACCTGTGCGATGTTGCGCTGGCTTGCCTTCTCGTACTTGTCCTTGGGATAAACGCGAAAGACCTGCGCGAAGTCTTCAATGTGGACGGCACTGCCATCACTCAGACGGTCAAATCTTTCGACAGCCAGCGCCTGACCGCTGACCTTGTCCATGCCTTCTGGCAAATTGCCGATCTCGGCAACATCGATCAACCTGATAGGCGGAACGTCCATGCCGCAGAGACGCGCGAGCGTCATCATCGAGAATTCATTCTCTGGGACAGCATCGAAGCCTTGCGCTGGTAACTTGACGATCCAGGAGCCGCCGACCCCCTTGGCCGGAATCGCAAGACCGCCTTGTTTGTCTCCCAAAGCCGAGAACTTCAACTGAACGCCTGCCAGCGAGAACCTCAGCGCCTGATCTCGATGATCATCGTGATGATCTTCACCATCATCAGCGTCGGGGGGCCACGCCTCACCATCGGCGGGCCGAACAGTGACCGCACCGGGAAGGTCCTCGCCGAGAACCCAGAGCAGGAAAAATTCACGGACGGGCTTCACGCCCGCGCGCTCGGCGAGATAGTCCCGCATG
Organism: Salipiger abyssi; assembly: GCF_017311415.1. GTDB lineage: Bacteria > Pseudomonadota > Alphaproteobacteria > Rhodobacterales > Rhodobacteraceae > Salipiger > Salipiger abyssi_A. The sequence goes on from NZ_JAEKIS010000031.1 coordinate 1,976, forward strand.
TGACCTTCGGGCAGAAGATTTGAGAAGAAGGGCAGCAGGTGCATGTTCTGCGTACCGAAGTCAGTTGTCAGTTCCCCAAGCTCATTCTTGAAGCCGAGGCTCAGAACCGGCCTGCCCGTATCGGCGACATAGCCTTCAGAGAAAGCAAAGAGCGAGGTATCACCGCTAACCCGCGTCAGAGTACCTATCGGCTCTCCGTAGAGCAGGACTTCAAGGACACTGACATCAGCCACGATCGTCACCGTCCAGACGATAGGCCGGACGCGGCAAGGATGGTGCAGATACACCCGCGCCATGGGCGAGTGCGTTGCGCAACATGCGCAACTGCCTCTGCGCCTGCTCGACCGCTTCCAAGTTGCGCGGATCGCTCAGGAACTCCTGCATGGCAGCAGAGGCTTCTTGCAACTGAACAAGATCATCGGCTGAAAGCTTGAAGTGCATCAATTCGCGCGCCCGGCGCTGCAACTCCTGAACGACAATCTCAGAGAGCGTTTCACTGGGAAGCGCTGCTATCTGGTCATCAAGGCGCTGCAATAGGTTCGTTGCCTTACGCGCGCTCTGAACGTCACGGTGACCATCATCATCACCGCGAATGATCGCCCGAACGGCAGGCAGCTTCTTGCGCGGGACCAGAGTCAATTCCAGATCAAGTACACGTGCAAGCTCGACCAGGCTGGACAGACGCAGATCGACCGCCCCGTTCTCGATCTTGGAGATGTGGCTCTGTGGAACCCCCGCCTTCGCACTAAGCGCGCGCTGAGAGAGCCCCTTGCGTTCCCGCGCGGCTTTGAGCGACTCTGCAATGTGCTCCGTTGCGTAACCCATGATCTATCTTGCTGCTTCCTCTACCATTTATGATATGCATAAACATATCACTCACTGAAGGAGACTTCAAGATTGATGTGGAGTTCTACATCAAGGCATGCGCATGATGTGCTTTTATATATCAAACGCCAGAGAAGTCACTTGCCGAAAAAAGATCCGCTGGAAACTCGGGAGCTTCGAGGAACGACGATCAGATGCTCTTAACAGCATCCATGGAGCCGACGGCGTGCTCGGTGTGCAACTTCTAAATGTACTTCCGATAGTCACTGCTGACCTTTTGCCCCGAGGGAACGTATTTCAACACGTCACCGACCTTACGCGCTGCTCGGATCGGAATCGGCAAGCGTTGGTTCATCTGGGTCGAGTTCCAGTTCACCTTCGTGAGGCTGAAAACTTCCTTCGCAATCTGTTCGATCGTGCTCTCGCTTTGCGGGTGCGGACAGAGCAACAGGGGATTCGGGACATAGAGGCCAGGATAGGTCCCATAGTAGGGAATGCTGCCGTTGGTATAGAGCAGCCCATTGCCGTCCAGTTCAACGAAGGTGCCGCGGAGGACAGGGAAGTCGCCGTCGCGCAGCACCTTGACTGAATAGCTCTCATGAATCCAAACGAGATCGCGCAGTTCCACACCTGCCTCGTCGAGCGCCTTACCAACACCCTCGGCCTCGTCCTCGCGAAAGCGCGACGTCTTCATGACGATCACGCGTGCCGGCATCGTTCTATGGACCGACTTGTAGGCGGCCAAGGCACTCTCGGTGAGCTTGTGAGCCTCATCGATAGTGAGGAACGGGTGGCGACCCCGCGACTCTGACTGCGCAGGACCGCCTCTAAGAATGAACCCTCTGCCCCGCTCGTCGAACATTTGCGCAGCACTGGTCCATATCTCGTCGGTTTCGGCATCCTTGAAGAAGCTGATGCCAATGTAACAGGCGGTGAACTCGCCTTCTTCCGGCAATCTGCGCCAGGGCACCTTGCCGCTGCCCTTGTAGTAGAGCGTTGTCATAAGGTTCCATGCGAGATCAGCTCGATCTTGGGTTTGGCGGTCAGAGTTCTCCTTGATCTTGCGAGGGATCTTGGCATCGGGGTTGATGACATCCTCCCAGACAATCTGAATTGAGAATCTGAGATTCATCGCTCTGGCCTTGAGCAAACCGCGGAAGTTCGGAGAGGTTTCCTTACCAGCTTTCGCCTCGGCCGCTTTGTCCTCTACGACCTCGTCATCGCGCGCCTGCTCGTTCCTCCAGACTCGTTCGATCAGCTTGACAGGGAGCGAAACCATGACCACGTCTGGCCGTTCATGATGCGCCTCAAGCTTTTCCAGTTGCTCCATAACTGCATCGACCGCCATCTCCACAGCACGCGCATCGCTCGGTTCCTTGGCAATCTTCTCGATCTGACCTTTCGTCAGCAGACCGACGTCGGCAGCCACCATTTCGAACCGGCACCGATAGGGGTTCTGATTTCTCAACCCGGGAAAGTCCGGGTGCAGGTTCGGGTGCTTTTCGGTCTTCCCCTCGAACCCATCTTTGATCGCATCCAGAAATTCGCCTGATTTTTCGACGGTAAGAGCGCTGCCAACAACGCCGACTTTGATGGTGTCCCCCAGGTTCGTTTGCAGTGGGCCCGCCTGTAGCAACCCTAATCGCGGATCAGGATGATGGTGTTGGTCGCCAAACTCCAGTTCGGGCTCCGGGAAGATTTTGGTCTTGAAGTCGCTCATAGGTCGAAGCTGCCTTGTTCATCGGAGTGGGGTGGCTTCTTCGACTTCTGCGCCTTCGCGCCCCACACATCCTCGGGCACGCTCTTTGGCAGTTCGACGGAAGGCGGAAGACCGAACTTGATGATGCGATCCGTCTTGGTGTCGGGCGTCAGCAGTTCGCCGGCATCTTCAAAATCCATACCCGATAGCAATCGATGCCACATGATCACCTGGCCTCGAACTGTGCTGTTCGTGTCGAGGCGTTTCTTGCCGGACAACAAGGCATCCGGATAGTTGAGCGCGCGTTCTCCATCTGAAGTGAAGTAGTAGGATGGGTTGACGATCAGGTACCATTTATCCGCCAAGCGCTCGAACCGAGGGTGGAATGAATGGTGCCGTACATAGTCGACGGGCCCCTCCCCCTTTGACTTCTGATAGACGCTGACAACGTCGGCCTGCGTCTTCTGCTTCGCGCCAAGATAGCGGAACTTGCGCGCGACGCTTCCAGGTGTTGGCAAGAAGTAGAACTGTTTTTTCTTTCGGTCCCACCCAAGCAAGTCCCGAAAGTCATGCGCCAGAGTATGTCGCAACAGGCCCGCAAATTTGTGCTGCTGATCTACGGCGTCGTGTTGCGCCAGAAAGTCGGTTTCGATCCGTTCGACCTGATCCCGTTCGACCAAGTCGCGAACGGGTGTGGTTAGTGGGTCGCAGAATGTCCAAAGCGAGGTTTCATCGATCATCCAATCGTACCGCTGGTCTTCCCGGACCTTGTTCATCCGGGCGAGCGCCTTCTGGGTGGAGAGCTGAGTCTGTGCGACGAAGATTTCCTCAGGAAGCTGCAATGGCACCATGTTGATGATCGCTTCCTCCCCTCCCCCAAGTGGCGGGACATAGTAGCCGTGTCCTTGCTTGGCGACAGTCAGGGCAGCGAGGCGATCCTTCGCACGTCCGTCCAAGACGTCGCGCTCTTTGTCGAACTGCAATGTGCGTTCGGCCTCGCCAACGAGGTTTTCGAGCGACTTCCAAAAGAACGTGTCATCCGATTGCCTGTAGAGAACGAGAATTACGGGTAGGTTGGAGCCGCGCCAATAATCAAAGTCCGAAGCGCGGACACGATAGGAGAACCCGGCATCAGTCTCTCCAGAATAGCTGCCGCTCTCGGTAGCCTTAACCTGCACGGCAATCATCTTCGCTGTCGGTTGATCATCGTCCATCACCTCAGCGATGCCGTCGATACCCGCTTCCAGACGTGACCGCCCATCGAATTGGAACCCAATTCGCAAGAATTGAAGATTTGCCGCCTTCTCCCCGATTTCGCCAATTCGCTGACTGGCAGTAATCTTCTTGTTCACGCCAATGACCCGTACCTTCCATATGACAGAGATAGCACTTCAATCAGCGTTTCGTAAGGCGCAGACTACAACATGTAGGACATGGCAGTTTGCTTGAGCGAAGCCGATTAGGCTGGGTGTTGAACCAGCTCCAATTCCGGCAGATCCCGCAGGCTCTGCAGATCGAACGTCACCATAAACGTCTCGGTTGTGACAAAAGTATGCGGCGCCCCAGGACGCGGCGACCGCGGCCCGCTGGCGATTAGATCCTTGTACCGCAGCCGGGCCAGAAGATCGCGGCTGACCTCCTTGCCGAAAATGTCGGCCAAGCCGGCGCGGTCGATCGGCTGATGATAGGCGATGGCGCAGAGCACCCCCATCTCCATCTCGGTGAAGGCGAGCGTCTGGTCGCCAATATCGGCAGCCGCCTTGATGGCATCTGCAAACTGCGTCCTGGTGCGAAACATCCAGCCGCCGGCGACCTGAACCAGTTCGTAGGGACGGCCGGTCAACTCGGCCTGGATGTCTTCGATCAGCATCTCGACCGAGGCCCCCTGCCCCACCACGCGCGCGAGATCGTCGCGGCCAACCGGCGAGGCACTGGCGAACAGCACCGCTTCGACCCGCCCCATCCATTCGCGCCAGCGCAACTCTTGCGGCAGATCATCGAGCTCCCGGTCAAAGCCGGCGCCTCCCTCGTCCACCGGTTTCCGTTTCCGGGTCGCGGTCGTCATGGCGCGATCCCATAGAGCCGGAAGGTCGGCCGTCCGGTTAGCTCCCGTGCCACGCCCAGTTCGACCAATCGATCGCAGAACCGCCGCGCGGCGCGATCGGTCATGGGGATCGTTGTTCCGCGGATACGCGGCGACAGCATCCACGCAGGCAACACCGCATCCTCGGTCAGGAACAGCTCGACCGCGGCATCCGATCCCTTCGCCCGGAGCTTCGGCGCGACGGTGCGAAGTGCCTCGGCGCGGCGGGCGAGATCCCGCGCCAGCCGGATCACAGCCTCGATGGACTCGAGGATCCGCGCCTGGACTGCCAGCTCGGCCCTTTGCCCTTCTGCTGTCAGGTCGCGCAATGCGGCCTTCGTCAGCCGCTGCGCCGTAACCGGTAACACCACCTTCCAGTTCAGGGCCCGCGCCAGGACGACATCGGACAGCAAGCAAGCGACCCGCTCTCCTCGGTCATCGGTCTCCAAAACGGCACGCAGGACGGCCACGCATCCCGCCAGAGGCCCATGAGTCCGGGCCCGATCTTGCCCGGCGTCCAACCAACCGGCCACATCCTCCGCGCGGTCGGGCCCGATCAGGTCTGCGATCTCGCCGGGTCCATTCAGCCGAAGCCGCACCGCCTCGCGCCAGAAGGCCAGCAGATCGCCATCGGGACCGCGCGCCTCGCCCGGCGGCGTCAGATGGTAGGCATCGCGGATATCGACTTCCCGCACCAGCCGTCCTTCCAGTTTCGAGGTCGCCACTGCGGCACTCAGCGCCAGTCGGTTGGCCAGTAGTTTCAGCGGCACGCCATGCCTGGGATCGCTGATCAGTTGATCGAGCACCGTCAGCGCCGCCCCCGATCGAAAGGCCACAGTTTCAAGGGTTTCCGCACGTCCGGAGGTGACCCAGCCCGGCAGCTGCGGTAGGGTGCTCAGGTCGTTGGAGATCTTGGCGGGCTGGTATGTCATGCCACAAGACTATCCCGTGGCGGCGCTTTCGTCCACAATATGATGTGCAAACCGCCCCACCCTGCGGCTCCACGCTAAGTCCAATAAGTTTGCATTATCGGACGTAAAAGAATATGCTCTGCGGCATGTCAAAAAACACCGAGAAATCGAGCTCAGAGCCGCCAATCGAGTCTTCGGTCAACAAGGACGACGAGAGAGATCGCCCTGACGGCGAGGCCTTGAGCCTGCCTTCCTTTGTCGCCGGGTCCGGCACCCTCGATCGGCTGGTCGATACGGCCCGCGACTACGCACGCGCCGCTGCGTCCGAGAACACGCTGAAGGCCTATTTGAAGGATTGGGCGAACTTCGCGCGCTGGTGCCGAATGAAGGGCGCGGAGCCGTTGCCCCCCTCCCCTGAGATGATCGGGCTTTACCTCGCCGATCTGGCGTCTGGGTCTGGCCCCTCCCCTTCGCAGTCGGCGTCCCGACCCCTGTCGGTCAGCACTATCGACCGCCGCCTGCCGGGTCTCGCCTGGAACTACGCGCAGCGCGGCTTTTCCCTCGATCGCAAGAACCGACACATCGCGACAGTGCTGGCGGGCGTCAAGCGCAAGCACGCGCGACCGCCGGTTCAGAAGGAAGCCATCCTGGCCGAGGACATCCTCGCGATGGTGGCCACCCTTCCTTTCGACCTGCGCGGGCTACGGGATCGGGCAATCCTTCTCCTTGGATACGCCGGAGGCTTGCGTCGCTCAGAAATCGTCAGCCTTGATGTTCACCAGGACGATACGCCGGAGTCCGGCGGCTGGATCGAGATCTTCGAGAAAGGCGCCCTCCTGACCCTCAACGCCAAGACCGGTTGGCGTGAAGTCGAGATCGGCCGCGGCTCCAAGGATCAGACCTGCCCCGTGCATGCTCTCGAGCAATGGCTGCACTTTGCGAAGATCGACTTCGGCCCTGTCTTTGTAGGGACCTCGCGCGATGGCAAGCGCGCCCTCGATACACGGCTCAACGACAAGCATGTGGCCCGACTGATCAAGCGCACGGTTCTGGATGCCGGCATCCGATCCGAGTTGCCCGAGAAAGAGCGCCTGGCACTGTTCTCAGGTCATTCGCTGCGTGCCGGTCTGGCGAGTTCGGCAGAAGTCGACGAACGCTACGTCCAGAAGCAGCTCGGGCACGCCTCCGCAGAGATGACTCGTCGCTACCAGCGCCGTCGAGACCGGTTCCGCGTGAACCTGACCAAAGCCGCCGGTCTCTGACCCTCTGCCCCATCACGCTGCCTGCCCGCTGAGCCTGCCATAGAAGCTGCGCTCGAGATGCAGCTCGCCTGCCCCGGCCTTCTCGACCATGCCGCGCAGGTAGCCGCCCGGCGAGGACACTTCGCCCGCGCAATGCTTCTCGAAGACAAGCGCCAGCGCCGCTGTCGCCACCTGTTTGCCCAAGCGGTCCTGCGCCACGTTCCAGGCATGCTCGGACACCCCGATCATTGGCCTGAGTTGGCCTGCAACCCGATGAAGATCGCCCCAATCCTTCAGGAACCCGCCCATATTGCGGGCCCAAGACGCGAATTCGGGACAGGCCTGCATCACTGTGGGCAAATCCAGCGCCGCACGCTTCTTGCGCACCTCGGCAACCCATTCTTCCAGCTCCTTATCAACCCAATCTTCGGGCTGAGCATTGGGCACCACGGCCGCGACTTCCTCATTTTCTGAGGAATTACGAGTTACAGGATCAAGTTGGTTTGTAATTAGTATATGAGGGTCAGAAATGACCTCCCTGGGGTTCATTTCTTGAGTCTTCTCGGAAGCTTGTTCTTTGGTTTCAGACGTTTTTTCCACAGGCTGGGAAGCCTCTGTTGCCTTGAGATAGGCGGCCTCAACACGCTCCTGCAGTTCCTTGAACCAGCCCAGCAGCCGTGCAAGCTGCTCAGACGCTTCATGGCGACGCGGCAGCCGGTCCAGAAGCTCCTCGAAGAGACCCGTGAATTGCGTCCAGGGCCCGCGCAGCGCGCTGCTGATGGCGGCCTCAATCCTTGCACGGATCATTCGGCGTGCCACCGTGATCTGGCGCTTCAGGCGCTGGCAGTGCTCGCGTTCGGCCTGCAATTCGGCATGGAGCTCCTCGAACTCCTCGACGCGCGCCGACAGAGGCGACAGATCGAAGCCGTAGGCCTCGACGATGCGCCCCTCGGCGTCCCTGCGGCCCCACCGCTTGCCGTTCGGGCTGTCCTGGAAGGAAATCACGCCGATCTCGGCCAGACGCCGGGCATGGCGTTTGAGCGCGGAGAGCGAGAACCCCGTCTGCTCCATCAAATAGGCGTTTGACGCCCAGACGATCGGGCGCTGCCCCTCCTCCCAGTCTTGGGCCTGCGTAAAGGCCCCGAGCGTGTCGAGGAGCATCATGTCTCCGGCCTTGAGGCCAATGTAGGCCCCTACCCGCTTCACGGCGACGAACGCCCGTGTTTTGGGTATAGCTACCTGTTCACCGGCTTGGGCAAGCTGCTCTGCAATGCCAAGACCCGGTGTCGGCTTGCGCCAACCTGTATGTTTCATGGATAGTTCTCGCCTCCTCTGCTTCATGGAGGGCAAAAGAATCCCGTTCGCTCAGGAGCGTTGCTGTTGACAGTGATTCGCCGGAGAACTATCGTGATAGCGACCAAACTAATCTTGATAAGCTCTCAGGCCCTCAGCTTGGGGGCTTTTCTTTTGCCGTTATCTCAAAGCATATCCGCTCCTGTTTCTTACCTCGTTTGGATCGAAGACCACCGTCTCCGCGGCTCCTGCCTCTTACTTCGATCCGTGTTTCTCCAAATACTCAGCGATGACATCACTCAAACCTCTGAGAATGTCCTCATCCAATGTTAACCCCGTGGCAGCGACCGAGAGCTTCCCGCCCTGCCCTGTAACACTCAATTTCCGCGAACCGATCTTTCGCTGTATCGTGAGTTTCTTTGGGCTTTGCGATTTCTTTTTTGCAGGCTTGGACTGCTTCTCAGTCAGGTCACCAAGAACCTTTTCGAGGTCACGGTGGCTGAGATCGTAGACGTCTTTGCACGCGTGCAAAATCTCAGCTCTAGCGGCATAGACAGCGCGACCACGTGATACCGCGCTGTTATGGACACCCACACGCTTGGCGAACTCGGTTGCAGTTATCTTCTCGTCCGGTTTGGCATCTTGTAGCCGCTCAAACATCTCGCCTATCGAAACCAGGCGCTCGAAAGCGCTGAGGTTTTCACGTTCCTCATTCTCCCGGAAGCGCATGAATAGCATCTCGAACTGCTCTTCACGGGAACCCCGAAGGGATTGTGGAACCAGAATGGCGCGGACAGGCAATCCCAAAGCTTCAAGGATCGCATGGCGTCGCCGACCCACGATCAACTGGAATGTCACGCCTTCTACGTTCTCGGGCTCACGTTCATCCGGTCGCCAATCAGGATCCGCTGGCCGAACATGAATGGGCGTATCTTGACCATTCTTCTCGATACTCTCTTTGAGCTTCTCAAATGCCTCTTGGTCGCGCCAATCTTCACGCCGGTCCGATCCAATCACGTCCACGATCTGAGACGGATCAATCTGCAACTCGTGTCGACCCGCGAGAATGCGCTCCACGACCTGTGCGCGCTCAACGTGAAGTACCTGGCTGGCGTCTGAAAGCGCTCCGGCCTTCCAAGCACTTCCAGAGCCGCCCAGTCTTGGCTTAACCCCACCAACCAGTTTCGCTTGGTCTTCGTGAACCTGATCGCTTGCACCAGATCCAGGAGCCGCAGACACATCCTCATCTGGGCGCGTGGGCTTTTTCTTGAGGACCGAGCTGCTCAGTGTTCGCTTCATTCGGCTTCCTCCTCGAAATTGTAGAAGTTCTGCATCCAATCCTCGGCATAGCCACGCTCAAGGCCAGGCCAGAGGCGTGAGACGATGGCGTCATTCACTGCGTCAGCATTCTCGATGAACCTGTTGATGCCTTTTCGCTTGCCTGGCGTATCTGGGTCGTACTCGTAGACGGATTGATAAACGTCCGACGCGTTCGAAATAGCATCAGAGCGAAGATAGAATACCGGCAGCACCTCATCTGGACAGTTTTCGAGCAGGTTGCCGACCTGTGTGAGATCTTGCTCATTTGTTCTCTGCACGATCGTGGGCAACAGCATATGCGCCGCACCGCCCATATCGATCCGATCCGTCGCGAAAATGTGGCGCAGCATGGTGAGGAGACCAGTCACAAAGGTGGACAAGGTCGCAATGTCGAACCCCTTCATCGTCTGCGGGATAATCAACGAAGTAGACGCCATCACATTGTTCAGCTGGAACAGTGTCAGCGCAGGCTGATAGTCGATAATGATGCAGTCCAAGGTCTCGTTGAGGGCACTTTCAAGCTTCGCTTGGTCGACCCTACCGTTGCTCACCAGTTCATTCGGACGGGTGACCGGTGGGTTCCCCTCTTTCCAACGATCTATGGAGTCTCTTAGGAACCTGTAGAACCGCTTTTCCGGGGTGCCCGCTCGCAACAACCTCGCGATCTGAATTTCACCTTCTGAGGTTTCGCCATGCGCAGGTACTAGCCGCACGCCCGGCCAGGACGTTTTCTTGAAAAACCCGTCAAGCGTCTCCGCATCATAGTCAGTGTAGGGGATGGATTCGTCGGTCTGAAACAGCCCCGCGAAATCAACCATCGTCGGAGTTTCGTCATCTGGCAAAGTTGGCATTTCTTCGCCGCCGACAAAATAGAGCGTGATCGTGCTCTGGGGGTCAGCGTCCATGACGCCGACTCGCATGCCGTAGTGCAGACTCAGGTACTGAGCGAAGTGCGCAGCACTAAGCGACTTCGCAGTGCCACCTTTCTGACTTGCAAACGAAATAACGGGCAAACGATCGTCGGGTTTGCGCCAAGCAAGAAAATGCTCAGGCCGCTTTGCTGAGGCAGCCATCAAAGCCCGGATGTGCATCAGCTCCGTCAGGGTGAAAACACGCTCGCGCCCTACATGCTTGCCGGCAGGAAAATCCTCATTGTCCTTAGCGAACTTCGTCAGATGCTGATGGCTAATGTTCAGGAAGCGAGCACATTGGCGCATCGACCAAGAGCGTTTGATGCGCTCGCGCATCGTCAACTCCTTGTTGACCGAGACCATGGTCCGGCCAAGGCCCCGCTCGAGCTCTTGAAGGAACTGTTCTATACTGCCGCCCATTGCACCGCTCTCATTTCGACTCTCTCACGGAATCGCTCCGAGTTGTAAATAGCACGGTTTTTGAGGAAATGTACAGATATTGTACGCCTACAGGATTTCCGGCGCACAATATGGGCTACACCGATTGAAAATACAGACAGCAACCTGAGCCGTCGAGGTGATTTTGCACGCGTGCAAAAACCTCGAAGCCTGGTGCAGCCAGACCGCCGGAGCGGTCTGGCCCTTGGCTTAGGCTGCGTCTTTGGGACCCCAAGGGATGACCGCCTGCAGAGACAGATCGTCCTGGTTCGCGGCCTTGCCGAGGTTGGCGTTGAAGCCGTGGTCGCGGATGGTCAGCGTGTAGTAATCGGCGCCGGTCTCCTTGTTCTGCTTCTTCCAGATGCCGCCGCACTCGACCAGCTTGCCGCGCGGGGAGCGGCCGAGGACGCGGTGCGTGGGGGCCATCGGATTCGTGCTCGCGACGGGTTCGACCGAGATGTCGAGGTCGAAGGTCAGGGTCGAGATGGAGCCTGTGCCCTTGGCGGTTTCGATGTCGGCGCTGGTGAATTTGATGCAGTTCGTGGTCATTGCTCTTCTCCTTGTTTGCGTTGCAATGATGGTCACCTTGCAGCTGGCCAAGGCCCGGCCACACCGAAGGCGGAGCGCAGCGGAGAGGGGCAGGCGCCGGTCTTTTTGCCTCGCGAGGAATGACCCGCAGGGGCAGGGGAAAAGATCGGCGGCAACCTTTGTGGACGGGACGACAGCTGCGACCAGCATGTCATGCAACTCAGACAAAGGGAGAAGTGCGGTGGCCGCGACGGAAGGTGAGTGAACAGCCGACAGCCAAGAATGCCGAAGCGTCCCTTGCACAGTCACACCTGATCTTTCGATACATACCGCGACCCGTCGCAAGGCGACACCGGCCCTTTTTCAGTTCCTCGGTCGAGTCACCCGGGACCTCAAGCAGAAAGTGTTCTGACAGGCTGGAGAAGATGAAATGCCAGGACGAAGACATGCGCATCTCTTCCCGACGACTTCAATCCCGGCTGCGTTGCGAACTTCGAGGATGTCCCGTATGGCATCGCGAAACTGAGCAACGACGCATGCGACTCGGAAGATCAGGTAGAAGATCGCGCCCGTTCCAATCCCGATAGGTGTCGGCATAAGTGAAGAGGATAAGCAGTTGGACGGAGCAACACCGAACGTGGTCACCGAGGATGGCCTGCGCGATCTGCTCTCAGATGGCTACCTCATCGAGGTAATCTGCAACCAGACTGCCGAGAAACGCCATAACAGTTGGTATGGCTCCTGGGTCGTGCACGCGGTGGCGAAAGATGGCCAGGATGCGAAGATGCTCGTCACAAGCCGCAGCGTCTTCAAATTGCGCGAGTTCAAGACGATCATCGGACTCGTCAGTTTCCTAGCCGACATAGGGTGCCTTTCGGCGAATATCCCACTGACGGCCGGACGACGTGAGCGTCAGGAGGCTTTTGGAAGTCCCGCGACAGCGACCAGCTAGGAATACCCACCCACACACTCAGCAGTCTGACAGACCAAATCACGCAGAACTGCGCACCTCTGCGAACTCATAGAGCGAACCGCACAGGGCGCTCTGACTGATGTCATGGTAGAACCGGGGCCTAAGCCCCGATCCTCTTGATGCGAATCCCGAGCTTGCGGGCCTTGTCGACGATGTTCTCGGTGATGCCCGAACCGGGGGTGGCGATCAGACCCTGTGGCATGGTCTCGAGCATCTTGTCGTTGCGCTTGAAAGGGGCGGCCTTGCCGTGGCTTTTCCAGTCGGGCTTGAAGACCACTTGGGTGACGCCACGGGTATCTGCCCAGCGGGCCGCGATCATCTCGGCACCCTTGGGGGTGCCGCCGTGAAGCAGCACCATGTCCGGGTATTTGGCGTGCGTGGCGTCTAGGACGGACCAGATCAGATCGTAAGCCTGATAGTCCCCGCCCGTGAAAGCAATCCGCGTGCCTTCGGGGCAGTGCACCTCGGTCTCCTTGCGGCGCTTGGCCGAAAGATAGGCCCTGCTGTCCACCACGGCGGAGGTGAGGCCACGATGCGAGACCTTTGACCCGGTGCGGGGCAGCCAGGGCGAGCCGGTGGCGGCCGAGAAGTGGTCCACGGCCAGATCTCGCATCTGCTCGAAAGCGTCGCGATGGTCCCAGAGCTTCAGCCCGATCATCTGTAGGCGCTCGAGCTCGACCGACGCGACCTCGGAGCCGTCCTGGATGGCCAGACTTTCCCGGACCTCGAATTCATTGTCGTCGAGAAGTTTCTGGATATGGGTGAGCCGACGATGGAAGATCGAGGTGAGCGACCAGAGCATTTCTTCGAGATTGTCTTCCAACTGGCTGCCGGTGAGGAGGCCGATGGTGGTGTCAAAGAGCGTCGCCATGGCGAGCTCGACCTCGTCAGGCTGGGGCAGGGGGCGATGATCGGTCTCGCCGGGCCCAGGCGTTGCGCCGTGAAGTGCGAGATGGTCGAGGATGGCGGAGGTTACGCCGGTTTCCTCTTGGATGTCTGTCTGATGGGGCATTGTCTGGTTCCTCTGTTTGAACTGACCCGATTTGGATGGGGCGATACCAGGACCGGCGGCGACCGGGCCGCATCCGTCAGGATCGGAGCGCAGCGGAGAATGCGCCGCGGGCCGGAAAATTGGTCCCGCGAGGAATGGCCCGAAGGGACAGGGGAATTTTCTGGTGCGGGGCGCATTGCTGCCCGGGCGAGGGGCACTCAGCCCCGACCCGCTGGTCCATCGCTCCAGAAATCCAAACGGGATCAGATCGAACCGGCGGACCCTTTGCCCTGTCGGACATCCCTGGGGAGGTTGGCGGTCACCCGTCCTCGATCTCCAGACCTTGTGCTTTCATGGCCCCTAGCAGGGACCGGCGCAGCGCATCTCTGCCAAATGCCCGCAGATCGTCGTTGAAATCCCCGATGGCCGACCCGAGTTCGCCGCAGATAATTCCAAGCGAGTCCAGTTGGTTACGAAGTCTCATTGATGCATTACGTCCAACTTCGTCATTGTCCCGCGCGATCCAGATGCGCTTGATCCCCGGCGGCGGAATGAAGAGGCCGAGATGGCTGGCGGTGAGACAGGAGGCGAGATCGAACTCGGGGAGAGCCGTGCCAACCGAGAGGGTATTCTCGAGCCCTTCGCCGACGATGAGATCGGAGCGGACCGTGCCGGACCAGAAACGGATGGCATGGCCGTGCAGCTGTCCGAGGATCCGCTTCGGGCTCTCGATCTCGGCCAAACCACCGGTGGACGGGTCGAGATAGACCCTTGCGCATCCGGTGATCTGACCCCGATTGTCCGTAATCTTCGCCAGCAGGGCAGGGGCCTTTTGCGGTAGATCGGCGTCGTCCTCGCCCTGCCGCAGGAAGACCCTTGGGTAAAAGCGGAGGGCCGGGCCCAGCCGTGTGATCCCGCGGCCTTGCAGATAGGTGGCGGCCAGGGTGCCAAGCACCGGCTTGCCAGCGGCAAAGAGTTTGCGCGCCCGCGCGACGCGTTTGCTCGAGGCGGCATCTGTTTGGTCACGGGTTTGGGTGTCTCGCTGCACGGCAGGGCAGGGGGCGTCGCCGAGGAAAGACCGGGCCTCCCTGAGCGTTTCCTTCAGCGTGACCGACCCAAGCCGTTCCTGCAGCAGGTCGATCAGATCGCCATATTGCCCCGTCGCGTAATCGGTCCAGGACCCAGCCTTGCGCCCACCATGCGCGTGGAGCCGGATGGCGAGGCTCTGACCTTTGGCCCCCGAGGTATCGCCAACCTGCCAATAATTGCCCTGCTTGCGCCCCTCGGGAAAATACCAGCGGCAGAAACTCTCGGCCCGATCAGCCAGATCGGCCGAGAGGTCTGCGATGCTGCGCCGCACGCTCATGCGGCGACATCCGAGGCGCTGGCGCCAACTGGATGATCGACAAGGACCCGTGCCAGCACCTCGGTGCCATCCACCGGGATGAACACCCGCGTCTTCCACTGGATCACTTCGGTGAAACAGCCCATCGCTTTCAGCGCGGGCAAGGCCGCTCCCGACGCACCGATGAGCTCGAGCCGCGGCTGCCCCATGACCAGCGACCGGCGCAACTGGTAGCCGCCGAGCAGGCTGAGGGTCGTCTTCGCGTCCATGACCGCTGCGAAGACCTCTTGCGGCGCCATCTCTATCTGACAATCGAGCCCGAGCCGCGCGTAGACGTTCAGAAGCTGCTCCTGACTGACCAGACGGCCAATGGCGCGTTCTCCATCCTCCGCCTGCAACCGATAGATGCGCATGTTGTCGGCGGGCAGCCGATCCCAGATCGGCAGAAGCAACCCACAGATCAGCGTGATCTTGGATGTTGTAAACTCCGGCACCGCCTCAACCTCGGCCTGCCAAAGCTGTTCGAACATCGCATCATCGATCTCTTCCCAGTGCGACTTCGAAAACTCGGTCAGCGCGAGGATTTCGGTCGCCATGGGCCGCAATAGCTTCACCCGCAGGATCGGCACACCGTCCTCGTCCATGAAGGCGGGTGCCTTCACCATCAGCGCCGCGCGTTTGGAGGAGGTGTTCCAGCACAGTGTCGCACCATTTGTATCGGCGCAGATCGCTTTTACGCGGGGCAAGGTCAGCGGGTCGTTGCGATCCGTGCGCTCAACGGTCAGGGCGGTGGCCGTCGCCCCCGTCGCCTCATGCTCGAAGATGACCTTGCGATCTACGATCACGAACTTTTCGGCGCGCAGGGTCTCGAGGCCCACGTCGAGCGTGCCCGCCTGGCGCGCGTCTTCAATTATGGCCGAGAGGAACCCGCCGAAAGCCTCGAAAATCGCGTCCTGCATGCCGATGCGGAGTGCCAGACAGCGGTTCAGGAATTGCTGGATCGGCGGCAGGTTTTCTTTCATTGTGCCATCCGCCTCATCGAGCGTCAGCCCGGTCATCTCCTGAAACTCCGCGTAAGAACAGGCCTCGATCTTGCCCGCGCGCAGCTTGTAGAAGAACTGCCGCAGCGCCGCCCGTGCATAGGGGCTTTCAAGGTTGTCCTCGGCGCGAAACATGTTCTGCCCGCCGGTCTCGCGTTGCCCCTTGGTGATGGCACCGAGCGTGTCGAGACGGCGGGCGATGGTGGAAAGAAACCGCTTCTCACCCTTCACGTCTGTCGCGACGGGGCGGAAGAGCGGCGGTTGCGCCTGGTTGGTGCGGTTGGTGCGCCCGAGCCCTTGGATCGCGTTATCGGCCTTCCAGCCTGGCTCCAGCAGGTAGTGCACCCGGAGGCGCTGGTTCTTGGCCCCAAGATCGGCGTGATAGCTGCGTCCGGTGCCACCGGCATCGGAGAAGATCAGGATGCGTTTGGCATCATCCATGAAGGCCTGGGTTTCGCCGAGGTTGGAGGAGGCGGGGCGGTTCTCGACCTTGAGCCGTCCTTCACGCGTCTTCACGATGCGGCGCTTGCGTCCGGTGACCTCGGCGACAGCCTCCCCACCGAAATGCCATAGGATTTGATCGAGCGCGCCCTGCACCGGGGCGAGGGCACCCAGATGCTCGACCAGATCGTCGCGCCGCCGCTCCGCCTCACGGCAGATGATCGGATTGCCATCGCCATCGAGGGCGGGGCGAGACCGCAGATCACCATTCTCGTCAGTGTAAGGCTCAAAGAGCTGCGTCGGGAAGCTGCGCACTAGGTAGTCCATGATGTTCTCGCGCGGCGTAAAATCGACCTGCAGGTCGTCCCACTCCGAGGGTGGGATCTCCTCGAGGCGCCGTTCCATCACCGCCTCACTGGTCGAGACCACCTGGATCACCGCCGAATGACCCGCCGCCAGATCCGCTTCGATGGCGCGGATGAGCGAGGGGCATTTCATGGCGGTGATGAGATGGTTGAAGAAGCGCTGCTTGTTGCTCTCGAAAGCCGAGCGCGCGGCGGATTTCGCCTGGGCGTTCAAGGTGCCGGTCTCGGAGGAAATACCCGAGGCCTGAAGGGCGGCCTCAAGGTTATTGTGAATGATCTGATAAGCGTCGGCGTAGCTGTCGTAGATCGCGATTTGGGCGGGCGTCAGCTCATGGACCAGCATCTCGTATTCGACCCCGGCATAGGAGAGGGATCGCGCCAGATAGAGCCCGAGCGCTTTCAGGTCGCGCGAGATCATCTCCATGGCGGCAATACCGCCAGCCTCCATCGCGGCGACGAACTCAGCCCGTGTCACGAAGGGAAAATCGCCGGTGCCCCAGAGACCAAGTCGGGAGGCATAGGCGAGATTGCCGACCACCGTCGCGCCGGTGGCCGAGACGTAGAGCACACGGGCATCGGGCACGGCGTTTTGCAGCGCGAGGCCAGCAAGACCCTGCTGCGAGGCCTTCTTGTCGCCGCGGTCGGACTTTTCGCCGGCGGCGTTCGCCATGGCGTGGCTTTCGTCGAAGGCGATGACCCCGTCGAACCCTTTGCCGAGCCATGACGTCACCTGGTTGAGGCGGGAGGCCTTGCCCTCGCGTTCGGCCGAGCGCAGCGTGGCATAGGTGACAAAAAGGATGCCTTCGGGCAGGCAGATGTCGCCGCCCTGACGGAATTTCGAGAGGGGTACGATATCGCTTTCGCGCCCCCCGAGCGCCATCCAGTCGCGTCGCGCATCTTCGATGAGCTTGTCGCTCTTCGAGACCCAGACCGCACGGCGGCGGCCTTGCAGCCAATTGTCGAGGATGATGCCCGCGACCTGCCGCCCCTTGCCACAGCCCGTGCCATCACCAAGGAACCAGCCCTTGCGCAGGCGAAAGGCTCCTGCTGCACCCTCAGACGTTGCCATCAACTGGCCTTCGATCTCTCCGCGCTTGAACCAACCCTTGAGATGCGTCTCGTGGGCATTGCCCGCGTAGATCACGCTTTCGAGCTGCGGCGCGGAGAGAAGGCCGTCCGCCACAACGCTCTTCGGCAGGATGGGACGATAGGTTGGCACGGGCGGCGGGACCGAGGCCATGGCGGCGGATTGGACAAGTGCGGTCGGATGCACCGCCGCGCCGGCTATCCGGATCGCTTGCAGGTCATAGGCCTCGTAGACCGTGTCCTGTAGCGTGCCCTCGGGTTCGCTCCAGGCTTTCGGCAGGTAGTCGAGCGGCGCTGTCTCGATGTCGTCAAAGGGATGTTTCGCGCGTTCTTCGGCGAGGGCGCGGGTTTCCTGGCGGGCGGCGTTGCGCAGGGCATGCAGGTTGCTGCGGGTCGGCCGCGCCGAAACCGCCAGCGTCGTGCTGGTGGGGCAGGGCGGGGGGCTGCGGCGCTCAGGGCAGTAGGTCAGAACTGACGCGAGGAGATCGGCCGTGGTCGCGCAGATCGGATGATAGGTGGTCTCGATGTCGATAGGTGCATTATCGCCTTCATCGGCCACACGTTGATCGATCACCGTTAGGCGCGTGTCGATCGTAGTGCCATGGCGCGCAAAGACCTTGCCGTCGATCGCGGCGGAAAACACCACATCGGCACTGGCAGCGATCCGCTGAAACGTCGGTTGGAAGGATTTCGTCGTGGGGCGGAAGCTTTCGCCAGTGATGACGACAAGACGTCCGCCCGGCGCGAGCCGCGCCAGGGCGGACAGGACATTCTGGCTGGTGGCCAGCCGGAACCGACCTTCGACATGGTTGGCAGCGGAGAAGGGCGGGTTCATTATGATGACCGAGGGCGTGATCGACCGATCCAGCCGGTCATCGATAGAGGCGGCATCGTGATCCGAGACGACTGCAGCAGGGAACAGGTCTCCCAGAAGGGCGCGGCGGGTTTTCGCGAGTTCATTCAGCGCCAGCCGCGCGCCCGCAATCCGGGCGAAGACCGCCAGCATGCCGGTGCCGGCCGAAGGTTCAAGCACCATATCGTCGACGCGTAACCCCGCAGCCTGGGCGACAATAGCCGCGAGGGGCAGGGGGGTTGAGAATTGTTGCAGCCGGACGCTGTCCTCAGAACGTCGTGTGTGGGACGGGGCCAGACTGGCCAGCCGTTCGATCATGGTGAGGAAGGCCTGCGGTGAAGCAGCCTGGCGCTGCATCAATGCGCCGTAGCGCGAAAGCATCAGGATCTGCGCGATCTCGGCGGCTTCATAGGCGTCCTTCCAGACCCAGGCGCCGCTGGTGTCGCTGGCGCCGAAAGGCTCTTCCATGGCGGCGCGCAGGGCAGCGGCGTCGATGGACCTGCCCGCCTCGAACAAGGGCACGAGGGTTCTTGCAGCCTGGATCAGGTTTTGGGCGAAGCCCGAGGCATCCGGTAGGGCAAGGGGCTCGGCCTCGGGCGCAAGGGGGACGGAATGGGGGTGAGCGTTCATAGGCAATCTCCGGGGTTGAGGGTTGGCCCCGAGACCCGCGCGCACTCTCTCACCCGGGAGGGGTCACCCCTCCCGCCCTGCCTCTCGCTCTTTCATGGGAGTGCTGATCTCCGCCCCAGCGGCGGAAAGTTTTCCCCAGAATCTGGGGATGGGTCTGTGGGCGCTGTCGCGGGAGCCCTTGTCAGCTTGACGCATTACCAGCTCGCCTAAGTCTTGGGCAGTTTGCGGCCTGCGCATCGGAAACGGGTCCGTCGTCGACCGATCGGCGACCGTACGCACCCGGACAACCTTCAGGAAGAGCTTTGAAAAAGAAAAAGGCGGCATCCGGGAGGAGGTGGATGCCGCCGATTAGCTTTGATCGGCTCAGGGAGGAGGAGAGAACCGATCACATTCGAAACATAGTGGTCATGCTGCGACCGCACAATAGCCGGGCCATGATATTTCTGCATTGCAGCAATGCGAGGCCGATTGGGATTCCCGCAAGAAAGGGAGCGTATGCCACCTGTGCCGGTTCCTAAGGGTGAGCCCGCGCTTGAGCGGCAGCGGACTCGCGTGTTTGACTCGGCAACGGTGCTGGCACCGCCCGGCGCGCCTCGAGCAGACAGTCCAGCTCATAGTCGCCAATAAACCCCCAGCAGGCGTCGACCTCCTCGCCGTCCCACTCGATGACATAGCCATAGACCCGCCCGCCGAGATAGGCGTCGTAGCTGACAATTTCTGCGCGCAGGATGTCTTCAGCCTTTGCGCGCAGCGCCTTGGTGACGCGTTTCACACCGAACTCCGTCCGGACCGCTTCAAGGATCACGTAGACAAACCCGACCTGGCCGGAATCCCACGGGCAGTGGAACCCGATGGTGTTCATCGCGAGGCCGGAATGGTCATAGAGAAACACGGGCAGCAGGATCGCCTTGCGCTCCGCGCGGTCGCGCAACTGTTCCATCGAGAGATCACTATGATCCGAAACATCGGCAAGATCGCGCAGGAACGCTTCGGGGCTGTCGAACGGATGGCTGTCCCCCAAGCGGTATCGGCGGTGCCAACACATCAGTTTGCCAAGGTTGCACCACTCCCGTGGGCTTTCCGCCTCGGGGTCGTGGTAGATCTTGATGATGTGGCCCTGGTAGGCCTCTTCATAGATGGGGTCGTGCATGTCGATGTCCTTTCTTGAAACGCAATCGACCCGCCGAGCCGGTTGCGGCTCGAGCGGGTCGATTGGGACGTGGTCAGGTGGTTGGTGAGTTTGCCGCCCAGCGGATCAGGCGGCGTCGCGGATCAGGCGATGCTGGACGTGCTCGATTGAGACCTTGAGAAGCCAATCCTCAAACCCGAGAATGGTCTTGTGATTGGCCACCGCCTCGATCCAGACCGCGCGCGGATCGCTGCCGATCTGCGTCGGGTCGTTGTCGATCCGGCCATTGGCCATCCACGGCTCCGGCTGAATGCGGCCGAGCCAGTCCGCCAGCGACGGGATGCGCCCCTGGCAGTCTTCGCGCACATGCTGCTCGCCAATCCAGCGGATCGGGACGACCCGGCCGGCGCTGTTGGTCAGGCTGCGGCCAAACAATCGCTCAGCTTCGAAGATCCCGAGCGTGTGGTGCCGATGTGCGCGATGCGTAAAGATCGCAAGGTGCTCTTTGGACGCATCAAACCAGTCATGCACGAACTGGTAATCATCTGGAACTCCGCCGAATTTTTGGGCCGAGCTTTCGGCGTGATGGAGGGGATGTGCCATGTCAGAGCCCCTCGTGCTCGGTGGTCTCAAAAGCGATATAGCGGTTCGAGTGGCTGACAACGATCTTGTCCGCCTCGAGCGACCAGGTCAGTTCGCCGTAGCCGCCCTCGTTGTTCTCGAAGCCTGGGCTCAGCGCATAGGCAAAATCCCAACCGAAGTCTTCGACCCCGCGCCGCAACTCGTCCGTCAGGGTGACCGTGTCAGGGGCCACAACGACATCCTCAACATTGCCGGAATCGCCGTAGCCTTCGTATTGCACCTCGATGCCCGTAACGCCGAGGGCACGCAGCTCGGAGAGAAGGGCCGCACGGGTCTCGACCCGCTGTTCGGCAGCACATCTGTGGGATTCGATCATCTGCGCGTAAAAATCTGGTGTCTGTTTCATGTCTGATATCCTAGAAAAGTGGAAGGGGAGGGTGGCCATCGATCAAGTGCCACCCATGTCACATGCATGCGCTCAGCTGGCTGCATCACCGCACGCGGACCCGGTGCGGTCCTCGAGGTTGAAGTAAAGCTCTGCCGTCGCCTTCGCGAAGCCAGGTGGCTTACGTGGGGCTAGGCAGCGCACTGCGGCTCGGCAGCTCTCGCCGTGTTCCATCGCGAACTGCGTCACCTTGTCGATCAGGTCATCCATACCCGCGGCCTGGATGCGCTTTTCGGGGTAGCTCCCCAGCATCTGGAACTGGGTGACGACAAATGCGCCATCGCGATGCGCGGGATAGAGGGTGATCTGGTAGTCGAGTGTCTTGGCCATCTCTGGTCTCCTGCAGCAGGCCGGACCCGTTCATCGCGCCCCTTGGAACCCGCCAGCCCGAAAGGACCGCCCTTTGTGCAAGGGCGATCCGGGGCGACGTCGGTGAAAAAGGGGCGTCAGTATTCCGACGGGAGAAGCAGGGTCAGCACGCGACGCGTCTGCGCGGGATCAGTGGGCTCGGGCGAGCCGTACGTGTAGTCGGTGTCGTACAAGTCGAGTTTGAACCAGACCGTCGTGCCATCGAATTCGATGACCCCCATTTCGTGCCATCCCTGCGGGTCGCTGTCGGCATTGAAGGCGTCAAACGCGGCAACACTGCGGGAGAGCTCCAGTTGGGCGTCGGGCCCAAGTGCCGCGACACCGCGTGTCATCACGAACTGGCCCTGCGGGGCATCGGCGACAGGGGTCGTGCCGAGGATCGAGCGGCGAAACGCATCGTTCTGTGCGGCGATCAGCGCGGCTTCCCGCACAGGGTCAAGGTCGAGTGTGGTGGTCATGGGATATCTCCGGGACGGGCCAGCCGATCCGATATCGGCTGTAGGCAACCCGTCAGCCGGAAAGGGCCGCCCTCGATGTGAGGACGGCCCAAAGCTCATGAGGCAATCAGATCGATGTTTGCTTCGTCAGGCCGCGTCCCCGCTGAGGAAGGCGGGCAAGGACGATGGTTCCTCAATCTCCGCCTTTGCCAGAGCGTCTGCGGCGGGCACGTCGCCTTCCTCGGTCTGCGGCGCATCGCCAACCGTGTTGGCGTCGGCCTCTGTCGCACCGGCAAACAGCATCCCGTCGGGCAACCACCGCATCGTCCTAGCGACCGTGGCGGCGTCGAAACCTTCCGTCTCGCCCGCCGTTTCCGCAAAGGCTCGCTCCATGGCCGCGGCGATATCGCCCTTGCGCTCGCGATTGCGATCTTCGGCGTAGTCGTCGCCGATCAGCTTGCGCGCCGTGGCCACCGCATGCCCCTTGTTGACCCGACCCCAGTAGTTCTGCGCGGTTGGGCGCCAGCAGGCCGCCACATCGACATCGAGCCGCGCGCCGATCTCCTCGATGATCGGGGAGGGGCGATTGTCGGAAGAGAGCTGCGGTTTGACCGCCAGACCCGTTGCCCAGGCGAAAAGCGCCTGCTTGTCGGCAACGGGCAGCGCCGACATCGCCCGGAAATCCTCGGGCTTCTCCAGTTTCATCCAGTCGGTGGCGAGATCCTGTTCCAGCGCCTCGAGCATCTTCTGGGCGACGGTATCCGCATGTAGCACCTCGCGGTTCTGCGCCTGGAAGGGCCGGATAGAGATGTCGAGCGCCTCGTTGTTGTAGGATCGCCCCAGCGCCTGCTCGCAGAGCGCGTAGAGCATCGCATCGAACGCTACTTCGAAATCCGCCGCCAGATGCGCCCTGAGGATATACTGACGCGTCGCGCGCAGATCGTCGGCGAGGCTCGCCGAAATCCCGTCCGCCTTGCGCAACGTCGCGGCCGGGTCGGAGGTCGGCACCGGTGTAGAAGAGGTCGGCGGCGTCACCTGCGGACGGGCAGGGGAGGGAGCGCCATCCGCATCTGCGGTGGTCTCGTTGGGCTCGGGCGCCGCAGGAATATCCTCGGGCCGAACAAGGCCCTTCTCGACGCGTAACTCCCCGTCATGGCCGATGGTGAGGACAACCCCCGCGATGGCACGATCTTCGTCTGCGTAAGGTTGCCGCTCGCGCTGCAAGGCCTCGATCTCGCGCAGGCGCGGCTCGATGGCGTAGTATTCCTCGGTTTCGGCGTAGGTCCAGTCCTCACCGTCATTCTGCGCCGCCAGTTCTTCCTCCCGCGCAATCAGACGCTCTTCCTCGGCGAGCAGGTCCGGATCGGGGTCAATGTCCTGCGGGTACACCCGCCCGAAACTGCGAAACGCGCCGTAATCCACCGAGAGATGCACCTCTACCCATTTCCACGTTCCCTCGAAAGTTTTGGCCGCAGCCTGCAGTTTCTCGATGGCGAGGCGCTCGAGGAGCTCGGGGTTTTCCATGTGGGCGCTGGCGCGATCATCGAAGAGATCACGCAGCAGAACCCCGCCCGCCGCTTCGTATTCCTCGATACCGACAAAGCGCCCAAGCGCCGAGTTCGCCGAATGCGCCGTCTCGGTCAGCTGGCGTTTAATGCTCTGCGGGTGGATGTGATGGCCTGCCTTCACCGCATTCCAGACCGCCAGTTGGCGATCATGATCGTCGGTCAGCGTGAAGGCCATCACGCATTCGACGGTCAGGTCGCCCGCGCGGAACTGCTCGATGATCTCGGGCGCGACACGGGCGAGTTTGAGGCGACGGCGCACCAGGTCGACGGAAACGCCGAACTTCAGCGCGATCTCGTCTTCGCTGCGGCCTTCGCCGATCATCGCCTCAAAAGCCTCGAACTGGTCGGCGGGATGCATCGCCGCGCGCTGGAGGTTTTCTGTGGTGGAGGTGAGGACGGCGTTGCGCTCGTCTTCAACGAGGCAGGGCACCGGGTGATCAGCGCGGATGACACCGTCATCGGCGAGTTGCTTCAGCGCCTTGAGGCGACGGCCGCCGGCATCGACGGCAAAACGTGTCTCAGACAGCGCATGAACCACCAGGTTCTGTTTGACGCCCGTCTCGCGAATACTGGCGAGGAGTTCGGCGTCATCGCTCGCGCTTGCCGCAACCTTGCGAACGTTGAGTGGGCTGGGTTCCAATTGGTTGAGCGGGATCAGGCGGATGTCGGCAGCGCCGTCAGGCGCGGTCGATCCGGCAGTTTCGGTCTTCTTTGAGGTGGCGGGTTTCGGTCGGGTTGAGGTCTTGGCCATGGTCAGGGTCCTTGTCACGCCGGACCCGGAAGAGACTCTCTCTATCCTTTCAAGCCCGGCACCCGGGCTTCCCTTTCTCTGGCTTTTTGTAATTGCGGATCACGTCACCAATCGACCGTTTGTAAACGGGTGCAATGGGCGTTTCCCTCGTCGCGCTGAGTTCGGGAAGCCTTGTATCTATAGGCTGAAGCCCACGAGAGGCGCCACATCGCGCTCGAGAAGACAGGATCCTCGGACGCTTCTATAGTAGAGAAAATCGCAGCCCCTCAAACTCCATGGCCAAGCGCGCATAATGGCCATATAATGCGCGCATGAACAGATTTCGCCAGACATACATGGATGATGACGGGGTGCCTCTTGAGGATATGGAGGCGTCCGAGGGCAAGGATGACGCTGACCTCTGGTTCCTCCCCGGACCGATGGAGGACGAACCGGATTACCTGCCGCCCGGACCTGCGCCTGAGGCGAAGGAATCCGATGTAGTCGATGCCTGGCGCGCGGCCGAGGCCGGGCAGGCGGCGCAGCTCGCCCGCGTTGCGGCGCGCCTGGGAATCCTCGATGAACGCCTGCGCCGCGGCCCGGCTGGCTGGCGGCAACGGCTCGCCCTGATCGAAGCCGCGGATCTCAGCTGGCTCACGCAACACCGGGTCGGCCTCGACCGGCTTTCGCTTTACATGGCGCTGCGGGTTTCGACCGTAACGGATGATGCGCAGGCGCTGTACCGGATCGGCTGGACCGTGCGGCGGCTGACCGGCGGACCCGCGCTGTTGGCGCGTGGTTTGGCTGTCGGTGACCTCGAAACCTTTCTCGATCGGCGCGACCGTCCGGGGCAGGGGGAGCGTTTCGAAGATGCCAAGGCTCCCTCGCGCGTGGTCGAGATGGCAGAGCGCGAAGCCTTCGAGGACCGGGCCGCCGGATGGCTCGCGATGATGGATCAGGCCGAAGGCCTCCACCCAGTTACGCGGGCCTGCATGGGCTTCCATCTCTGGCATGTCGCGGAGCTCTCGCCGATCGACGATCCGCTCGAGGCTGCGGTGACGGCTTCGCGTGTCGCGATCACCGAGCTCGCACCGTCAGGGAGCGCCCTGGGCGCGATTTTCGCACCGATCGCCATGGGCGGGGGAGGGGGCTTTCGCGCGATCGGGGACCAGCCCGCCCGGTTGGCGCGCTGGCTGAACGCGATGGAGAGCGCGACCTTCGCAGCCCTGCGCAGGATCGAGGAGATCGAAGCCTGGGCGGCGGCGGCGGAGCGAACGATGGTGCCGCTCTCGGGCAAGACTCCACCGATGCTGCGGGATCTCTTCACAAGCTGGCCGCTGGTCTCAGTACAGATGGCCGAGAAATTGACGGGCGCGCACCGGGCCACGGTTCAGCGCAACATCGACTGGATGGAGGAGCGGGGCCTGATCCGGGAGGTCACGGGGCAGGGACGATATCGGATGTGGCGGATCGTCGAGACGCGCGCGACAGAGGCAAGGTCGACCTCTGATCGAAATGATGGGCTGTCGGCTGAGGATCTCTACGACGTGCTGGCCGCGCGCCGATGACACCCGGATATGTGCCTGTCAGGGGCCTTGTTGCGCAAATGCGGCGGGGGATTCACTGCGCGAGTCCAGCATGATAGCTGGCGGCCATGAGCAGACCGGCGAAAACCCCGTACAAGACCACCAACTGGCATAGCTACAATCAAGCGCGGAGGCAGCGCGGATCGCTGACCGTCTGGTTCGATCCCTCGATGCAATGGGAAGCGGCGCCTTCCGGGCGTCGCGGCCGCCAGCAGGCATACAGCGACGCGGCGATCCAGGCCTGTCTTACCATCAAGGTCTTGCTCGGCCTGCCACTCCGGCAAACGACTGGTTTCGTGGCGAGCCTACTGGAGCTGTCCGGACTCGGATGGGCCGTGCCGGACTTCAGCACCCTGTCCCGGCGGCAGAAGACCTTGGACGTGACCATCCCATATCGCGGCTCCAAGGGGGCGATTCACCTGCTGTCGCGTAGCCCTTAATTGTGAGATGGGAAATCCAACGAAATCAACGGCTGATCTTTGCCCTTAAATATGAGATTTTGCCTTTAATTCTGATATTTTTGCCCTTAAGCCTGAGACAGGGTTCACAGACATTTGCGGCAAATATCGATGAATGATGATGGCGAAGACTCCGTTGCCGTTGGTGCTGAAGAGGCGCGCAGGGCCGCGGTGCTGCGCCCTCTTGTTCAG
>NZ_JAEKIS010000032.1 GCF_017311415.1 Salipiger abyssi
TTCGTGATCAGTTCCACCGCTTCCTGCTTGAACTCGCGGCTGAATGCTCTTCTCGTCATGTAGTTTCTCCGGTTTCATAAACACCTTATCTCGGTGTCCACGAAACCGGCAGCAGGCCAATCACGTCGATCCGTCTCTGGATCCGCCACTTGTCTACATGACCTAGGACAACGGACGAGCGCGTACTTTGCGCCAACATCAAGACGTCGGAAACGGGTCAGTCCGGATCACCAGCATCCGCGTCGCCCACCTGAACTCTGTCGATGGTCTTGAGGCGCGGCTTGTGCGGCGGAAATTTTGCGCGATCCTCTTCAAGCAAACCTGCGTCCGTGATGATGAGGTCGATAGAGCCGATGGGCACCGTTCGGTGCAATGCGCAGGACATGAAGCGGCTGCTGTCGGCGATGAGGACGACCTCTCTTGCTGCCGCGGCCATCGCTCGCTTCATGTGCCCCAATTCCAGGTTTGTTTCCGACGTGCCGTTTTCATCGATTGCGGTGGCCGACGCAAAGAAGATGTCGCAGTGGATATTCTTCAGGAAACCCAGCCCGGGTTCACCCAGCAGACTGAACGAGCCGACACGGCATGCGCCTCCCGGCACGATCAGCGAGATGTTGTCGCGGTAGGTCAGCTGCTTGGCCACGTAGAGATCGTTGGTGATAACCGTCAGCGGAAAATCAATCTTTGCGATCTCATCGGCCAGCCGATGACAAATGACGGCACCGGTGTCGATCAGGAGAGACTGGCTGGGCTCGATGAGAGTGAGCGCCTCGCGCACTATGGCCAGCTTTTCCTCGACCGCCGTGCGCTGGGACAGATCGGTGGAAGGCTCATAGCTCGAACGCGAACGGATGGCCACCGCACCGCCATGGGTGCGGCGCACCAGACCCTCGCTTGCAAGCACGTCAAGATCGCGGCGGATGGTCGAAACCGAAATGCCCAGCATCCGTGCCAGATCCTGACCGGATCCCGCCTGGTTCTGCTTGAACCAGTCGATGAGATGTTGCCGACGCTCCGCCGGCAGCATCTCTTCATTCAATGTGTCCTCTGACTTGCGCAAGGGGACCTCCTAATCTGGCATTTGGTCGGTTCGACGTGATTATCGGTATCTCTGCGCGTTAGAGGTGGCTAGGCAACCACAGAACAATTTGCGGGAAAATAGCGAGAATGACCGTTCCAAGGCACAGGAGCAAAAAGAAGGGCATCGTTGCGCGCACGGTTTCTCCCATAGATTTCTGCGTGAGCCCCTGTAGCACAAAGAGGTTCAGTCCGACCGGCGGCGTCAGGGCGCTCATCTCGATCATGATGACGAGATAGATGCCGAACCACAGCGGGTCGAAACCGGCCTGCACGATGAGCGGAACCGCGATGGGCACGGTCATCACGGTCATCGAGGTGCCGTCGAGGAACATGCCCAGGACGATGTAGAGGCCCGCGAGGATCAGCAGAACGCCATAAGGCGACAGGTCGAGCGACGAGATGGCTTGGGTGATCTGATTGGGCAATTGCAGGAAAGCGATGGCCGCCGACAGGAAAGAGGAGGCGGCGATCAGCATGAGAATCATCGCTGAGACGCGGATGGTTGCGGCAAGACTGTCACGCATCAGTTTGAGCGTGAACTGACCGGTAACGACGGTGATCACGATCGCCCCGAACACTCCGACCGCCGCCGCCTCGGACGGCGTGGCGATGCCCGAGTAGATCGAACCGAGCACGACAAACATGAGCAGCATGATCGGCAGCAACTCGACAAGGCCGTGTGCGATCGCGCGTGCGTTCACCGTACCCTTGTAGCGTGGAGCACGTTCAGGGTGCAGCAAAGAGACAAGCGCGATGAAACCCGCATAGAGCCCGGCCATCATAAGGCCGGGAAGCAGGCCACCGGCAAAGAGCTTGGCGATGGAGACTTCGGCCAAGACGCCATAGACGATCATGGCAATCGAGGGCGGGATCAGCAGGCCGAAGGATCCGGCACCGGCAAGCGAGCCCGCGGCGAGGCGCAGATCGTAGCCGCGGGCCTGAAGTTCGGGGATGGTGATCTTGCCCACCGTGGCGGTGGTAGCCGTGGAGGAGCCGGAGATTGCGGCAAAGACAGTGCAGCCAAAGACATTGGTGTGCAGCAGGCCGCCCGGAATACGCGCCACCATGGGCGCAAGGCCACGGAACAGGCGTTGCGAGATATCGGTTCGAAAGATGATATCCCCCATCCACATGAAGATCGGAATGGCGGCAAGCTCCCAGGAAACGGCGGAGGACGAGATCACCTTTGTGGCGATCGTGCCGATGCGCGCTGCGTTGAAGTCGAGAACGAAATACATCGCCGATGCCCCGACCAGCATGAGACCGGAAAAGATCCACGCGCCGGCGCCCAGGAAGAGCACGAGAAGCAGCAGGATGACCGTGGCGGAAAACGTGATGGACATGGAATTCTCCCGGTCAGAGGGTCAAAGCGCGTTCTTCGCCGTGGCCGACCGCCACGAGCCGCAGAGCCCGTACGATTATTTGCAGCAGCAGAAGGACGAGGCCCACGAAGAAGAAGCTTTCGGGAATCCAGAGCGGAATTGGGATCAGGTGCTCGCTGGTCGAGCCGCGATCGAAAAGCTTTGCGACCGTTTGCCACTGGCGCGCCGCAAGGAACCACATGATGCCGCCTGACGAGGCGATCGCGAACGCTTCGACGATCCAGCGCACCGCGCCGGAGAGCTTGTCGGTCAGCGCCGTCACCCGGATCATCGCCCCTTCTTCCAGCGCCCAGGGCGCAGCAAGGAACGTGATCGCGGCAACGCCATAGCCCACCAGAACGTCGGCCATATAGGTCGAGGTGGAGAATATCCGCATGCATATCTCGAGCAGGATGAGCAGTGTCATTGCGACCAGAAAGCTAGCCGAGATGATGGCGGCGGTCCGGTTGAGGATCGTCGACACCCGCGCAATGGCGGCGAGCCAAACCGGATCATCGGTGCGGTCGGGGTGGTGGTGCTCTTCGATCTCGGGAAGGTCGGGCTTCGCTGCGGGGCTCACGGTATGCTCCATGGTTCGGTCGTTCTGCGTGTCCGCGCCCCGGAGAACGGGGCGCGGGCCGGGATCACCCTTGCTGGGCCTTGAGCTCCTCGAAGCGGGCGAGGATGCGTTCGCCGCGCTCGCCCGTCTCGGCCAGCCAGGTCTCGCGCACCTGCATGCCGGCCTCCTTGAGATGATCGAAAACCTCGGTCGGCACATCCGCGTCGCGGGTGATGTTCATGCCGTTTTCGGACATCTTCTTGTAGGCGGCACCGATGGAGGCGCGGACGATATCCCAGTTGTATGCGTCACAGGTCGCGGTGGTCTCGAGCATTGCGGTTTGCACCTCCTGGGGGAGCGCATCGAACGCGTCTTTGTTCACATGGCACATGAACAGACCCATGGCGTAGTTGAGCTCGGTGAAGTCGCTCAGGTAGTCCCAGATCGACAGCTGGACCGCGCCATCCGCCGAGGTCAGAACCGCATCGAGGCCGCCGGTCGAAAGCTGGGGAATCAGGTCGGACCACGCCACCTGCAACGGCGCGGCGCCCGCGTTCTTCAGCGTCTGGGTTCCGTTCACGTCATAGGTGCGCACGCGCAGCCCCGCGACCGCATCGACCGACGTGATCGGCATATGGGCGTGGATGCCCGAAGGCGGGTTCGGCATGGCCCAGAGCAGCACCATGTCGTTCTCTTCGAAGATCGCCGCGTATTCGTCGCGCGCCGCCTGCCACAGCAGATAGGCCTCATCGAGACTCGACGCGATGAACGGCAGCGACGATAGGTTGAACAAGGGATCGATGCCACCGAGCTGGGTCATCAACGTGACCGCAGCTTGCACGCCGCCGTCTTGGACGGCATCGAAATGGTCGACCGATTTGTAGCCAAGCGCGCCACCGCCTTGGTAATTGATGGTCAGCGCGTCGCCGACCTTCTTGCTGACTTCGTCAACAAAAAAGTTGCACGCCTGACCGGAGAGGGACGTTGCACCGTACTCGTCGGACATGTCCCAGCGGACATTTGCGAAGGCGGGGCGAGAAAGTGCGGCAAGCGCGCCAGTTGCGGCGGCGGTGCACATGAACGTGCGGCGGGTGAAGGTCATGATAAAGCTCCCTGCGAGCGATTGCTGTCGTTTCGGGCGGATATGTGGGCCGCACCGGTCATTGAGGCATGCACAATGATGCGCGTATGCAGGCACATCTGAACCCTTTTGGTCAAGAAACTTTCATCTTCTATCATAAATTCACCGAAAATGTGCAGGATTTCGATAGCTTCCGGCACATTCGCGCAAGAAACGTGCAGAATCTCTTGAAACTCGCCGCGATTAGAAGATTTTCGTTCACATTCGACCACAAATGAGCAAGCGTGGATTGCACGACGGGAATGATTCGCGATTTCCCGACAACACGCAGGACCAAGGCAACATCGTATGCCGCCGATGATCGAAATTCCGAATTCAGCATTCGTATCCGGCTGTAGTTCTGCGCGATCCGTGCGTTTCTTTGGTGGAACGCTTGGTTCTGCGAACGCATATGCACTGGCTGCGCTGCCAGAGATGCAGCGTACGGGCCGGCCGCCGGGAGCCACCATGACACTTCTTGATCGTTTTGGATTGCACGTTTCGCAAAGCGATCAACCCAGGGGAGCGCAGCGACAAGACGGTCCCTCCTATGGACGGATGCCGCTGGCATATTGCAGCAGCGATGCGCGGCCCAGGATCTTTGCGCGCCGACTGGCTGCGCAACACACTCATGCAATTGGCCGCACGCGCGGCATGAAATGAAGGTAGGAAGGCAGGAATGGCCTGGAGAATTGGCGTAGATTCCGGAGGCACGTTCACCGACGTGTGCCTCTTTGACGAAGACAGCGGCAAGGTCGAAATCTGGAAGGTCTCGTCCACGCCAGACGATCCTTCGCGCGGCATCACCACGGGTGTGGTCGAAGGGCTCGATCAGGTTGGCAAGACCGCCAAGGACCTCTCATTCCTCGGTCATGGCACCACGGTTGCCACCAACGCGCTGATCGAGCTGCGCGGCGTCAAGACCGGGCTGATCGTCTCCGACGGCTTTCGCGACCTGCTGGAGATCGGGCGCCAGAAACGGCCGAACCTTTATGACATGATGGCCGAAAAGCCGGAACAACTTGTATCCCGGGATCTGCGCCGAGAAGTGCCCGAGCGTATGAAATACGACGGCACCGTCGATGTGCCGCTCGACGAGGCCGCGCTGCGCGCCGAACTGCGCGATCTGGCCGGTCAAGACATCAAGTCGCTCGCCGTCTGCTTTCTCTACGGCTTCCTCAACACCGAACACGAGGACCTTGCCAAGCGGGTGATCGCGGAAGAGCTGCCAGACGTCTTTGTCTCGGCGTCCCATGACGTTGCGCCTGAGTTTCGCGAGTTCGAGCGCCTTTCGACCACCCTGGTCAACGCCTATCTCGGTCCGGTCATGCAGCGCTATATCCGCCGCCTGAAGGAAAATCTCGCAGAGATCGGTCTGGAAATCGCTCCGCAGCTGACGCAGTCGAACGGCGGCGTGATCGGCTTCGACACGGCTGCGAACCTGCCGGTGCGCACCGTGCTGTCAGGCCCGTCGACCGGAGTCGTTGCGGCCCAGGCCATCGGCAGGATGTCGGGCTTCGAGAACATCATCACCTTTGACGTGGGCGGCACCTCCTCAGACGTGGCGCTGCTGCAAAACGGCATTTGCCAGCTGACCGGCGAGGCGGACGTGCATGGCTATCCGATCAAGGCGCCGATGCTCGACATTCACACCGTGGGCGCCGGCGGCGGCTCGATCGCCCATGTCGATACCGGTGGCCTGCTGAAGGTCGGTCCGCGCTCGGCCGGGGCCCATCCGGGGCCGGTCTGCTACGGTCTCGGCTCGACCGAACCCACCGTAACCGATGCCAACATCGTCCTGCAAACGCTGAACCCGGTCGAGATCCTCGGCGGTCGCATGAAGGTGCGCCGCGACCTGGCGGTCGACGCAGTGCAGCGCCTGGCGGACAAGCTGGGGCTGGGCGTGATGGAAACCGCGCAGGGCATCATCTCGGTCGTGACGGCCAACATGGCCAAGGCGATCCGGGTGATTTCGGTGCAGCGCGGCCACGACCCGCGCGATTATGCGCTGATGGCCTTCGGCGGGGCGGGCCCGCTGCACGCCGCGCGGCTGGCCCGCGAGCTCGACATGGGCAAGGTGATCGTACCGCTGACCCCGGGCACGCTCTGCGCGCTCGGCCTGCTGCTCACCGACCTGCGCGCCGATTTCGCGATCTCGCGCCTGCTGCCGCTCGACGACAGTGCACTGACCGGCATCGACGCGGGCTTTGCCGACCTCGTGGATCAGGCGACCGCATGGTTCGATGCCGAGGACATCGCCGAAGACCGCCGCGTGATGACCCGTACAGCCGACATGCGCTATATGGGCCAGAACTACGAGCTGTCCGTCGCAGTGCCCGCCGGGCCGATTACCTCCGAGACCTTCAAGGCGCTTGAGGAAGGTTTCGAAGCCGCGCACCGTCAACGCTTTGGTTTCGTTGCGGAAGGCGAGCAGATCCAGCTTGTCACCCTGCGCCTCGAGGCGGCCGGCATCGTGAATAAAGCACAGTTCAAGCCGCAGCCGACCGAAGGGCCTGACGCCTCTGCCGCGCGGATCGACACTCGCGACGTCTACATGGCCGAAGCCAGCGATTTCATGTCCTGCGCGGTCTACGCGCGTGACAAGCTGCGTCCGGGAAATGTGATCGAAGGCCCGGCCATCGTCGAACAGATGGATACCACCACGGTCATCCTGCCCGACATGTCGGGCACCGTGGACCCCTATCTCAACCTGATCCTGGAGGTGAAGGCATGACCGCGACCGAAAAGAAAGCCATTGATCCGATCACGGTCGAGGTGATCGGATCCGCGCTTCAGAGCATCGTCGAGGAAATGGGGGAGGCACTGGTGCGCGCCTCCTACTCGACCAACATCAAGGAGCGGCGCGACTGCTCCACCGCGCTCTTCGATCACCGCGGCAACACCCTGTGCCAGGCCGAGCACATCCCGATGCACCTGGGCTCCTTCCTCGGCGTGATCCCTGCCATCCAGCAGCGCTTCGACATGGCCGACATCAAGCCCGGCGATGTGTTCATGGCCAACGATGCCTATGCGGGTGGCGCAACGCACCTGCCCGACATCGTTCTGGCCGAACCGATCTTTGTGGATGGCACGTTGGTGGCATGGGCCGTCAACACAGCACACCATTCGGATTTCGCCGACCGCGGTCACGAGCACATCTATCAGGAAGGCATCCGCATCCCGCCGGTCCGTCTCTACCGTGAGGGCGTGCTGAACAACGACCTTCAGGAAATGTTTCTGCTCAATTGCCAGGTGCCGCGCGAACGCATTTCGGACCTGCGCGCCCAGATGTCGGCGAACCGGCTCTGCGTGCAGAGGATGAGCGACCTGTGCGCCAAATACGGCACCGAAAAGGTGCTCGCGGCAGGCGATGCGCTACAGGACTATGCCGAACGCAAGATGCGCGCGGCGATCGAGGCGATCCCGGACGGCACCTACAGCTTCGAAGACCAGTTCGACAGCAACCAGTGGTCCGGTGCGATGACCTTCAAGGTCGACATCACGGTCTCTGGCGACGAGATGCTGCTGGCCTTCGACGGACCGCCGCAGGTCCGGGGCGGGTTGAACCTGATCTACACCTCGCTTCTGGCGGCGGCCTATTTCACGGTGAAATCCGTGCTCGATCCGACCGTGCTGCCGAATGCGGGCCTGGCGCGGCCGCTTACCGTGACGGCGCCGAAAGGGTCGATCCTCAACTGCGCGCATCCGGCGGCGGTCGAGGGGCGGATCGCGGCCTCCCAGCGCGTGACCGACCTCGTCTACGGCGCGCTAGCCAAGGCATTGCCCGGACGCGTGATGGCAGCCGGCAACGGCTGCTGCACCGGCGCGATCTTCAACGGCGAGGACGACGACGGCAACATATGGGTTTACCTCGAAACAATCGGCGGCGGTGGCGGGGCACGCCCCGGCGCGGACGGCCTTTCGGGCATCCATGTCGGTCTCACCAACACCTCCAACCTCCCGGTCGAGGCGCTGGAACTGGAATACCCGCTCACGCTGCTGCGCTACGAGCTCGTGGACGACAGCGCGGGCCTGGGCCAGTTCCGTGGCGGCATGGGGGTACGGCGCGTCTACCGTGCCGAAAAGGCCTGCCGCTTTACTGTCGAAAGTTCCCGCGTGGCTTCGCAACCCTGGGGCCTCGACGGCGGTCAAGACGCCAGGGGCACCCAGCTCGACTTCGGAGATGGCCGGACCACCTTCGCGGGCATGGTTGACCTGAAGCCCGGCCAAATCGTGTCGATCGTCACCCCGGGCGGTGGCGGCTACGGCGATCCGGCGAAACGGCCGAAGGATGCCGTCCTGCGCGATATCGCCGAGGGCCGTATCGGCCCCGAGGTTGCCAAGGCGACCTACGGTCTGGGCGCCTGACCAAGCTTCACACCCTGGCGTGGCGATCACGAGACGCAAACAGTGACCGCCACGCAGACATACCCTGTGAAACCTCCCCCTCAGCAAAGAATTCGTGATGATAGATAGTGAAACCAGAGGGTTCGTCCCCTCGCTGAACACGGTCGTGAGCGAGCGCGACATTCCGGCCGAGACCGATGTGGTTGTGGTCGGTGGCGGGACGGCGGGCGTGTCGACCGCGCTTTTCCTTGCGGAGAAGGGCATTCGTGTCTGCCTGTGCGAGAAGGGTGAGATTGCCGCCGAGCAGTCGTCGCGCAACTGGGGCTGGACCCGCCAGATGGGCCGCGATCCCCTCGAGATGCCGCTGACGATCCAGAGCCTCAACCTCTGGCGCACGCTCAAGCACCGCTTCGGCATCGAAGCGGGCTACAAGGAAACCGGCATCGTTTACGTTTGCAGGAAGGGTTGGGAAGTCAGGCAGGCCGAAGGCTGGGCCAAGACCGGCAAGGAATACGGCCTGCCGCTACGTGAACTGACCCCCCGCGAGATCAAAAATATCGTGCCTGGCATCGCGTCGGGTCAAAACTACGGCTTGCATACGTCGACGGACGGGCGCGCGGAACCGGCGCTCGCCGTGCCTGCCTTTGCCGACGCCGCCCGCCGGCTGGGGGCAAAGATCCTCACCCGATGTGCGGTGCGCGGGTTCGAGAAGACCGGTGGCGCCGTCTCTGCCGTCGTGACCGAGAAAGGCACAATCAAGTGTTCTGCCGTGGTGGTCGCCGGCGGCGTCTGGACGCGCCCTTTTCTGCTGAACATGGGCGTTCATCTGCCGCAGCTGAACATCATTGCCGCCGCTGCGCGCGTCGAAGCCGTGTCGGGCAACCTTCACAACGGCCCCGATTTCCCCATGGGAGGCGCGGCCTTCGGTCTGCGCAAGAGGATGGACGGCGGCTATACCGTGGGTCCGCGCAACATCAACATCGCACCGATTACTCCTGACAGCTTCCGCCTGTTCACCGACTATTTGCCCGTCTTCCTCAAAAGCTGGCGTGAGCTGAGCCTGCGCTTTGGCAAAGACTTTTTCGAAGAGCTTATGTCGCGCAAGCGCTGGACCCTCGATCAGATGACCCCCTTCGAAGCGGTGCGGGTGCTGAATCCGGAACCTTCGGACTGGATGCTCA
Organism: Salipiger abyssi; assembly: GCF_017311415.1. Lineage (GTDB taxonomy): Bacteria > Pseudomonadota > Alphaproteobacteria > Rhodobacterales > Rhodobacteraceae > Salipiger > Salipiger abyssi_A. Next base: position 9,649 of record NZ_JAEKIS010000032.1, read on the forward strand.
ATCGCGCGCTGAAAGGAATGCGCGAGACCTTGCCCGCTCTGCGCGATGCGCGGGTGACGCATGCCTGGGGCGGAGCGATCGACGCCACGGCAGACGGTGTGCCGGTGATTGATGGCGTCGAACAGACCCCTGGCCTCTACATCGCCGCGGGTCTGTCGGGCCATGGCTTTGGCGCCGGTCCCGCAGTTGGCCAGCTCATGGCGGAACTGGTGGCGGGGGACCGCCCGACCGTCGACCCCACCCCATTCAAATACAACCGCTTCCGCTCAACGAAGCGCTTTGCCGTATGGGAGCCGAAGCAGGCCTATGCCTGAGCGCCGCCCCCGACACGAAACGACAAGACCAAAGATGGAAGGAATATTCATGTCCTATTCGCCGAGCGAAACCCGCTACGAAAAGATGACCTACAATACCTGCGGCACAAGCGGGCTGAAGCTTCCGGCGATCTCGCTGGGTCTGTGGCACAACTTCGGCCACGATACGCCGCATGACACCAAGCGCGCGATTTGCCAGACCGCCTTTGATCTGGGCATCACCCATTTCGATCTTGCGAACAATTACGGCCCGCCCGCGGGCTCTGCCGAAGAAGCCTTCGGGGAAATCCTGCGCACAGACTTCAAAGGCTATCGCGACGAGCTGCTGATTTCCTCGAAGGCCGGCTGGGACATGTGGCCCGGACCCTATGGCGATGGCGGTTCGCGCAAATACCTCATGGCGTCTTGCGACCAGTCGCTGAAGCGTCTCGGCGTCGATTACGTCGACATCTTCTATTCGCACCGCTTCGATGCAAACACGCCGCTCGAGGAAACCATGGGCGCGCTAGACAGTATCGTGCGGCAGGGCAAGGCGCTCTACGTCGGGATCTCAAGCTACAACTCCGAAGCGACCCGCAAGGCCGCGGCAATCCTCAAGGATCTCGGAACACCGTGCCTCATCCACCAGCCGAGCTACAACATGCTCAATCGCTGGATCGAACGCGACGGTCTGAAGGACACGCTTGCGGAACTCGGCATGGGATCCATCGTCTTCACGCCACTGGCCCAGGGTATGCTGACCAACAAGTACCTCAACGGCGTTCCGGCCGACAGCCGTGGCGCAAGCGGCACCACCTTGAGCGAAGGCTTCCTGTCGGAAAAGAACATCGAAAACATCCGCGAGCTGAACCGAATTGCCGAAGGCCGTGGCCAGACACTGGCTCAGATGGCGATTTCCTGGGTCCTGCGCGGCGGCGCGATTACCTCCGCACTGATCGGTGCCTCGAAAGCGCAACAGGTCATCGACTGCGTGGGCGCGCTGGAAAACCTGGACTTCACCGCCGAAGAACTCGCCGAGATCGATCGCTATGCAGTTGAGGGCGACATCAATCTGTGGGCAGGCGCGACGAACAGCTGATGCCACGCCACCGGTTGCTCGGTGGCGCTAGATAAGCCAAAAGCCCTGCCCCTAGTGGGGCGGGGCTCATTGTTTCCGGTGTATTTCGGCGACGACGCTGCGTTGTGGAGTGACCTGATGCGACGAGAGGTGCCGCTGAAACCGATGCCCTTACAATAAGGAAAGCTTAGCGGGAAAAGCCAACTCCACACGATGCGGGTTCTAGGGGGCAGAGCAGTCTATGCCGACGAGGTGCTGACGACGCCAAGTCCGCTTGGCCGGAGGAGTTGTACGACAACCAACCCGACGTATCCGCACCGCCCGGGTAAAGTGGAGCTCCCTTCTTCGGGAACCCTCCAGCGCTGGAAGGCCGTTGAACCGACAAGTGACATGCATGGAGGTGCCGATGACCTATTCCCGCTTCGCCCTCATGATCCTCGCCTCGACGGTGATCATGTTCGGCCTGATGTATCTCAACACCTACGCGGTCGAACATGTCTTCTTCAGCGAGACCCGCATTTACATGGCGATCATCATGGGCGCGACCATGGCCTTTGTCATGCTCGCCTTCATGGCCGCGATGTACCCCAGCCGCGCGGTCAATGTCGCGATATTCGCCGGCAGCGTCGTGGTCTTTGCCGGGGCGCTCTGGCTGGTGCGAAGCCAGGTCACTGTGAGCGGACCCAGCTACATGCGCGCGATGATCCCGCACCACTCCATCGCCATCATGACCTCCGAGCGGGCCGGCATCGAGGATGCCCGGGTGCGCAAGCTGGCGGACGGAATCGCCACGGCCCAGAAGAAAGAGATCGCCGAGATGCGCGCACTGATCGCCGATGTCTCCGCGGGGAATGTGGCCACCGAGATCTACGAGGACCCGCCCGCGCGTCGTGGCACGCTTCAGGATGCGCTGAGCAACACGCTTCTGTCGACTCTCGATCCCGCGCCGTTGACCAGCGCAGAGGCAGGCGACGCGCTGCCCGAGGGAGAGACCTGCGCCTTCCGCCGCACCCGCACCGAAGACCCGATACTGATCGCTGCCGCCGATGGCGCGGACGCAGTGGTCAAGCTCAACGGGATCATTCTTCCGCTGAGTGCGGGAGACACGGAAAGGGCTTACGGCACCGAGGGGCTCGAAATGACAGTTGAGCCGGTTGAGGGGTGGCGGTCCGACAGCCAACTCACCTTCCGGTTGGAACCGGGTCCGGAGGCGATCTATCGCGGCTTCTGGTCCTGTGCCGGCTGAGAAGCGCCGTCTGGCCGGGCTGCTGCGCAGGCTGCACTGTCCCGTGCCGCCGCGCAGTTGTCTTGGGCTCTGAATCCGGCCTGCACCAGCCTGAGGAATGTGCGTAAACGGACGGGCGTGCCTCTCCGCGTCAGGCGTCTCTGCCGGTGGCGAAAAAACCTGCGCGCGGATCGTGTCAGGCCAGCTGCCGGTACTTGCCCTGCGAATAGACCAGAGGATCGCCGGAATAGGCGCTGCGCCCGTCTAACACCCGCCCGATCAGGATATGATGGCTGCCGAAGGTGGTGATCTCGACCAGTTCGCATTCGAACGTGGCGACCGCATCGCGCAGCACGGGCATGCCGTTTTCGCTCTGCGCCCAGGCGTCGCCAAAGCGCGCATCGCCCTGCTGGCCGCTGCGGCCGGCAAAGATATCGGCGATGTCGTCCTGGCCGTCGCCGAGGTAATTGGCGCTGAACCGGCCGTTCTCCCGGATCGCGGTCAGCGCCGAGGAGCGGGCGTTGAGGCAGACCAGAAGCGAGGGCGGCGCATCGGACAGCGAGCAGATCGCCGTCACCGTGCAGCCCGCGCGGCTGGCGCCGCTGCCGGTCGCGACCACCACGACAGAGGCAGCGGGGGCGCGCATCACCTTGCGGAAAGCTTCGGCCCCCAGCTGGGGTGCGGCGCTGCCGGTCTGCGGGGTCATGGGGTGTCTCCTTCGGATGAGGTGTCGGATTCTGCCAGATGCAGCCGCGAGATGCGGTTGACCTCGGCGAAATGGGCGCGGACCGTCTCTTCGGCGCCCGCGGCGTCGCGCTGGACCAGCGCGCTGGCGATCTCCAGGTGATGCACTTCGAGCAGGCGGCGCTCCTCGGCGGTGGGCTCGATCTGCATGGCGGTAAAGGAATATTCATAGAATTCCTCGATCAGCAGCCGCAGCCGCAGACTGCCGGAGGCCTCGGCGATGCCGATATGAAAGGCGCGGTCGCGCTGCGAGCGGCTGGCCTGATCGGCCCCGCCGGCACGCATCGCCTCGCGGCAATGGCGCAGGATCGCGGCCAGCGCCGTGTCGGTGGCGTTGCGGCAGGCAAGCTGCACCGCCGCGCATTCCAGCGATTGCCGGATCACCATGACCTCTTCGAGCTTTTGCCCGAATTCGGCCACCAGCACCCCGCCATTGCCCTTGCGGATCACCAGCCCCTCGGCCTCGAGCCGCGAGATCGCCTCGCGCACTGGCGTGCGGCTGACATTGAGCTGCGCCGAAAGCTGTGTCTCGACCATCCGCGCACCGGCCTTGAGCTGCCCCCGCAGAATGGCGTTGCGCAGCTCGCGGTGAACGTGGATCACAACCGGTTCGCGCTCTGGCACAGCGAGGGGGGGCACGGGGCCTTCTTGCTCGATATCCACAGGTTCCAACCTCTTACCCCTTCTTCAGACCGCGCTGCGCCAGCGCCACAAGCCACAGCCCCAGAACCGACACAACCGTCATGAATGTCGACACGGCGGCGATCGTCGGGTCGATCGTCTGCTGCACATTCACCCAGATCTGCCTTGGAAGCGTGGGTTCGGTCAATTTCGTCAGGAACAGGCTGAGGATAATATCGTCGAACGAGGCCACAAAGGCAAAGAGACCGCCGCCCAGAATGGCGGGTTTCAGGTTCGGGATGGTGATCAGCCAGACCGCGCGCAGCGGCGAAGCGCCGAGCGAGCGCGCCGCCCATTCCAGACGCCGGTCGAAGGAATAGAGCGAGGCGGTGATGATCATCACGACGTAGGGAATGGCGATGATCGAATGCGCCATGACCAGCGCCCCGGTCGTGCCGAGGATGCGCAGCTTGACATAGAGGAAGTAGAGCCCGACGGCGATGATGATCTTGGGCAGGATCATCGGGCTCATCACCAGCATCCGCAGCCCGGCCTTGCCGAAGAACCGGTATCGCACCAGCGCCAGCGAGATGGCAAAGCCGATCACCAGCGAGAAAAGCGCGGTGAGCGCCGCCACCACAAAGCTCACCCGCGTCGCCGTCATCCATTTCGGGTCCGAGAAATAGGCCTCGTACCAGCGCAGGGAAAAGCCCGGCGGCGGGAAATGCAGCATCTCGGTCGGGGTGAAGGACACCAGAAAGATGATGATGATGGGCGCGATCAGGATCAGCAGGATCAGGATCGAGACCGAGGCCAGCACGAGATTGCCGGGATTGACGCGGCGGGTCATCTTGCACCTCCCCAGAGCCGTTCGAAATCGAGAAAGCGGTTGGCGCCCAGTTGCATCAGCCCGGTGACCAGCAGCAGGATGACCGAGAGCGTGGCGGCAAAGGTCCAGTCCATCGCCTCGTTGATCTGGATCGCGATCACCAGCGGCAGGGTGGTCTGGTTCGGCCCGCCCAGCATGGCGGGGGTGATATACATGCCGATGCCCAGCATGAAGACCATGTAGCTGCCCGCCAGGATGCCGGGCCGGGTCAGCGGGAAAAAGACGTGCCGGAACGCCCGGAACGGCGAGGCCCCGAGATTACGCGCCGCCAGCAGCAGGTTGCGGTCGATGCCGTTCATCACCGAATAGATCGACAGGATCATGTAGGGCAGCAGGTAATAGGCCAGCGCAAAGACCACGGCGGTATTGGTGCCGATGAAGGCGATGGGCGTGTCGATCAGCCCGAAATCCAGCAGGAAGGTGTTGAGCACGCCCTGCCGTCCGAGGATCACCAGCCAGGCGTATGTGCGCACCAGGCCGGAGGACCAGAACGGGATCAGCACAAAGGCCATCAAGATCACCGCCCAGGTCTTTTCCAGCCGCACCAGCCAGTAGGCGACGGTATAGCCCGCGACGAGCGTGATGGTCAGCGTGATCAGCCCGAGCAGGCCGGTATAGCCGAGCACCGCCCAATAGGCCGGCTCTTCGAAGAACATCCGGTAGCCGTCGAGCGTGTAGTTGCCGCCCATGTCGGTCACGCTCTGCCAGAAGATCCGGATCAGCGGGTAGCCGAAGAACAGCAGGTAAAAGATCAGCACGGGCACGAGGAACAGCGGGAAGCGGCGGTTGTCCCGCCCCTTCCGGCCAAAGCCACGCTTGCGGACAGGGGCGGGAGCCCCTGCCAGCGTTTCGATATCGGGTTGCGTCGACATTGCGCGTGCTTACCGGACAGCCATGCGTGCCCAGGCCTGCGCGATCTCCTGACGGTGCTCACCCAGCCAGGTGGTGTCGGCCACGCGGCCCTCGGAGGCGGTCGCCGGGTTGCCGGGCAGCAGCGGCGCGACGCTCTCGGGGATGGAGGCATAGGCATCGCCGTTGATCGGGCCGTAGTTGGTCGGCTCGGCAAGCTTGGCCAGCGTCTCCGGTTCGCAGACCCAGCTCAGGAAGGCCATCGCCTCGTCCTTGTGCGGCGCGCCCTTGGGGATCGCGAAGAAGTTCGGGTAACGCAGATGCTGGTTCCAGTTGATCGTCACCGGCGCGCCGTCCGCGATCAGCGGCACCATGCGGCCGTTGGGAATGACGATCATGTCGACCTCGCCATCGGCGAGGAACTGCACCACCTGCGCATAGCCGTCGGAAAAGGTGATGTCGTCACCCAGCTCGGCGATCTTGTCAAAGGCCTCGTCGATGTCGAACGGGTAGAGATTGGCGATATCGGGGTTCATCGCCATCGCCGCCTGTTCGGTGGGCGGACGGGTGGCGCCGACCGAGCCGCGCTTGCCGGGGAAGGCCTCGGTGTCCCAGAAATCGGCCCAGGTCTCGGGGCCCTCGGGATAGGTCTCGGTGTTATAGGCCATGACCATCGCCCACTGGATCGTGGGGAAGGCGTATTCCTTCTTCATGTCGGCGGGAATGCCGCTGGTGCAGCTTTCCGGCAGCGCGTCCCAGTCGATGGGCTCGAGCAGGCCTTCCTGCGACAGCGCGTTGACGGAATCGGCGGAGAGGTCGACGAGATCGGCCTCGACATTGCCGGTCTGGATCATCACGCGGAGATTGGCGAAATTGTAACCCGCCGCCTCGGTGACGGTCTTGCCGGAGGCCTCGGCATAGGGCTGGAACCAGTATTCGCTTTGGTTAGCCTGGTAATTGCCGCCGAGCGAGAGGATCACCACCTCGTCTTCGGCCTGCGCCGCCGCGGCGCTCACCAGCCCAATGGCGGTTGCCGCCGCCAGTCTGCGGGTCTTGGATTTGAAGAGGTTCATTGTGCGTTTCCCTGTTGTTGTCGGCGATGATCAAAGCACCGGCCATCGCCTTTGCCGGTTTCGTCAGGAAGTGAGGATGCGTCCGTTTTCCGGCTCGAACCCCACCACCAGATCGGCGATCTGCTCCGGCGGAACGCCGATACCCCGGTTGGGCCGGCGCACCTTGAGCTGCGTGCCGTCGCGCAGCCGGACGGTGTAGATGCAGCTTTCGCCGAGATAGATCTCGGAGATCAGCTCGCAGGGCTGGGCATTGTCGATGCCCGACCCCGCATCGGCGAGGCGCAGCCGTTCAGGGCGGACAAAGACCGTCGCCTCCTGCCCGCGCGCCAGCGGCTCGGCGGCCACGACGCGCAGCGCGCTCTTGCCGACGGTGACCGTGGCGATACCGGCATCGCAGCTGTCGCAATGGCCCAGAAGAAAGTTCGACTCGCCGATGAACTTGGCGGTAAAGCGGTTGCCCGGCGCCTCGTAGGTGTCGCGCGGCGAGGCGAAGGAGGCGATCACGCCGTCCTCCATGACGGCAATGTCGTCGGACATCGTCAGCGCCTCTTCCTGATCGTGGGTCACATAGACGACGGTGATGCCCAGATCCTCGTGGATGCGCTTGATCTCTTCCTGCATCTGGAGCCGCAGGCGCCGGTCGAGTGCGCCCAGCGGTTCGTCCATCAGCACCAGCGACGGCGAGAAGACCAGCGCGCGCGCCAGTGCCACCCGCTGCTGCTGCCCGCCGGAAAGCTGGTGCGGGTAGCGTTTCGCAAAGCCGCCGAGCCCCACCAGTTCGAGGAAATCCTGCGCCTTTTCGTGCATCTGACGCTTGGGCATCCCGCGCATGGTGAGCGCGAACCCCACATTGTCCTGCACCGTCAGATGCGGGAACAGCGCGTAGTTCTGGAACACCATGCCGATATCGCGCTTATGCGCCGGCAGTTCGGTGACGTCGCGCCCGTTGATGCGGATCTCGCCCGCCGAAGGGTCGATGAACCCGGCGATCATCATCAGCGTGGTGGTCTTGCCGGAGCCCGACGGCCCCAGCAGGGTGAGGAACCGGCCCGGCGACAGCGTCAGGTCGATCCCGCGCACCGCATTGGCCGAGCCGTAATCCTTGCACAGCCCGTGGAGCGAAAGCGACGCGCCCTGCACATCGCTCTGCCCGGACCGCGCGGCTGCTGCCCGAAAGACCATGGATCAGACCGCCTCGGCGGTTTTCGGGCCGAGGCCGAGATCGGCCCAGGTCTTGGCGCCGGCGACATCGCCGTATTTCTGCTTGGGCTGGTAATCGCCATCCACCGTCGCATCGGCGAGCAGCTTGACGAGCTGGCTGTCGCGGGTGTGCAGCGATGCGGCGCGGATGTCGCGCCAGATCATCTCCAGCGGCAGGGTTTCCATCAGCGCGCGGGTGCCGATCAGGTCATAGGCCTTGGTCGCCACATGCAACGCCACCTCGCGCGCGGTGTGATGTGCGGCAAGCGAGGCGAGCGCGGCGTTGCCCCAATCCTCCGCCTCCCAGAGACGGGTGGCATAAAGCGCCGAGCCGGCGGCGGATTGCAGCTGTGCCGCCATGTCGCCGACCTCGACCATCAGCCCCTCTTCGCTGCGCAGGAAGGGGCGTTTTTGCAGCGTGTCGATCACGCAGTCGAAGGCACCGTTGGCGCAGCCGATCAGGTGGAAGCCCTGGCTCAGCTCCAGCGTATAGGGATCCTTGGTGATGAAATCTGCGGGCTCGCCCAGCACGTTCTTCCACGGGATGAACACGTCTTTCAGCGTCGCCGACCAGCTCACCGTGCCGCGCAACCCGGTGATCTTGTCCCAGCCGTTCTCGCTGAAGCTCAGCCCCTCGGTCGGCGCCTCGACGATGGACAGGGTCAGTCCTTCGCGGCTGGTCTCCGAGCCCGGCGCGATCGACCAGTAGAGCAGGTATTTCGCCACCGGCCCGTTGGAGCAGAAATGCTTGGAGGCATTGGCGCGGAACCCGCCCTCGACCGGCTCCATGCCGGCGTTGAAGAAGAGCTTGGTCTTGGTGTCCTTGCCGTGCACCGTTTCCTGGTGGTTCACCTCAGAGCCCAGCGAGCCCATCAGCACGCCGTTTTTCGCCACGTCGCCAAGGATGCGCGCCTTCTGCTCCTCGTTGCCGAGCCGGGCGACGGCGCCGCACTGGTGATAGTGGATGATCAGGTTCCAGCCGGTGGTGGAGCAGGCACGCGAGATCGCCTCGGTGACGATATAACAGCCCAGATGCGCGTTGCCCGCCGCCGGGGCGAGCCCGCCATATTCCTTGGGAACCGCCAGCTTCAGCAGCCCGGCCGCGCGGATCAGCTCGAAGTTCTCCTCGGTGAAGCGCGCTTCCTTGTCAAAGCTGCGGTCGGCGGTCTTCAGCTTTGCCGCCACGTCGTTCGCAATGTCGAGCCACTCCTGCTGCTCGTCGGTCAGATTGGTCCACATCTCGTTCTCCTTCGTCCTTCGCTGGCCGCTGCGGCGACCTCTTGAATTTCTGCATGCAGTATGCGTGTTTTACTTGAGAAGAGAAAACTGCCTCAAATAGCCAAAATTGAAAATTTGCTCATAAAATAGACGATAATAAGATGTATTTTGCGCAAATATTCATCCAAGATACAGTTTTTACCGTAGCTTTCTGCATGCAGGATTGCCGGTTTTAGCGAATCCTTCCTAAACCTGCATGCAGAAATAAGAGGGACACCATGTCATTCGAGATCGAAAAAGCCGCGATGGCGCGCCTGCGCGGCATGATGGCCGAGGACGGGACAGAGGCGGTTCTGATCGGCCCTTCTGCCTCTTTCCGGCATCTGATGGGGCGCGACGCGAACCTGACCGAGCGCCTCGTTGCGCTGCTGGTGACACAAGATGGCGCCGAGCTGATCGTGCCGCGCCTGCAAGCGCCGCTCTACGCCACCCACCCCGTCGACCCGATAGTCTGGGACGAGGCGGAGGACCCGGTGGCGCGGCTTGCCGCACGGCTGACGGAGCTGGGCGTTTCGGTGCTCGGCGTGAATGCGGAATTCTGGTCGGGCTTCCTTCTGCGCCTTGCCGAACAGGCGCCGCAGGTAAAGCTGCGCCCGGCCAGGGCGCTGGAGCGGCTGCGCGCGATCAAGACCGGGGCGGATATCGCCGGGTTGCAGGCCGCCGCCGACGCGATTGACCAGGTCTGGGCCGGGTTCCTCGCCGCCGTCCCGGTCTTTACCGGCAAGACCGAGCTGGAGCTGCGCGGCGTTATTCGCGAGCTGATGGTGGCCGAAGGCTTTTCCACCATCGCCTGGGTCGATGTGGGGGCCGGGGCCAATGGCGCCTCGTCTCTGCATCACGGCTCGGATTACATGATCCAACAGGGCGATCCGGTGGTCTTTGACATCGCCGGGCTGTTCGGGGGCTGGAACGGCGATATCGCGCGCGTGGTCTGTGCCGGCGAGCCGGGAGCGGAGTATCGCGCCGCCTACGATCTGCTGCTCACCGCGCAGGAGGCGGCCTTTCAGGCGATCCGCGCCGGCAGGCCCGCCTCGGAACCCGACCGCGTCGCGCGCGAGATCTTGAGCGATGCGGGGTTCGGCGAGAACTTCACCCACCGGGTCGGCCACGGCATCGGGCTCGACGTGCATGAAGAGCCCTATCTCGTCGCCGGAAACGACCTGCTGCTCGCCCCCGGCATGGTGATGTCGGACGAGCCGGGCATTTATCTGCCCGGCCGCTGGGGCATGCGTGTCGAGGATATCGTTGCGCTCACCGAGGACGGGCCACGGCGGCTGACGCAGAGCCCGAAGGAGCTTGTCATTCATGGCTGAGGATTTCATGCCGCACGATCTGCCACCGCCCTTTACCCGCGACGAATGCGCCGGGCGCCTTGCCGCGCTGCGCACCCGGATGGCGCGCGCCGGGCTCGACCTGCTGGTGATCGACCAGTTCGAGCATATGGTCTATTTCGGCGGCCACCTGCCCACGGCAGCGATGTATCAATGCCTGCTGGTGCCGCTTTCGGGCACGCCGGTCATGGTGATCCGGGCGCTCGATGCGCAGGTCTTTCACGAAACGAGCTGGCTCGACCGCTGCACCGCCTTTGGCGACGCCGAAGACCCGATCGCCGTCGCCTCTGCCGAGATCGCAGCGATGGGGCTAGCCGCCGGCCGCATCGGGATCGAGGGCGACAGTCATTTCCTGACGCTCGACCGTGCCGAGGCCTTCCGCGCGGCGTTGCCGGAGGCCAGTTTCCAGACCTTCTCGGGCGAGATGTGGGAGATGCGGCAGGTGAAATCCCCCGCCGAGCTCGCCCATCTCGAACAGGCCGCGCGGATCTGTGACCGCGCTACGCTGGCGGGTTTCGCCGCAGCGCAGGCAGGCGTGAACGAACGCGAGGTGACCGCCGCCATCACGGCGGAGGCGCTGCGCAACGGCGCCGACAACACGCGGCTTGTCCTTTTGGCCTCGGGGCCGCGCTCCGCCGCGCTGCACGGCGCGCTCGGGCAGCGTGTGCTGGCGCCGGGCGATCTGCTGCATGTGGAAATGGTGCCGCATTTCCGCGGCTACACCTCGCGCATCATGCGGCCCAAATCCATCGGCGCGCCGGACGAGGAACAGCTGCGCATCGCCGAAACCATGGTGTCGATCCAGGACGCGCAATATGCCGCGATGACCCCCGGTGCCAAGGCTTCGGAGGTCGACCGCATCCTGCGCGAGGGCATCCTCTCCGCCGGGCTGCGCGACAGCTACAGCAATGTCACCGGCTACACGCTGGGGCTGGTCTTTATCCCGCGCACGTCGGATTTCACCCGCGTCTTCCAGGCCGAGAGCCGCTGGACGCTGGAGGAAAACACCGTGTTCCATATGTATGCCTGGGCCGGCGGCATGGCCTTCAGCGACACCGTCGTGGTCACCCCGCAGGGCGGCCGGCGGATGACCGCCCTGCCGCGCGTGCTGGCGCAATAACCTAAAGAAGGAAACTCCATGACCGACCGAACCGATCCCGTAGCGGTGATCCGCGAATACTATGACCGGGTCTGGCACCGGCACGACACCGACGCGGTGCATGAGCTCTTCGCCGAGGGCTATGTGAACCACGCCGGCGCGCGTGGCACGCTGACGGGCCCCGAGGGTATCCTGACCAATTACCGGAACACCCGCGGCGCCTTTGCCGACGGCACCTTTGCACTGGAGATGCTGGTGACCGAGGGCAACAAGGTCACCGCCTATTACACGATGACCGGCACCCATACCGGTCCGTTCATGGGCATTCCCGCGACGGGCGCAAAGGTCCGCGTGCCAGGCATCGGCATCTACGAGGTGCGCGACGGCCAGATTCAGGAAAGCTGGGTGGTGCGCGACACGCTCGTGCTGCTGAAGCAGCTCGGCGCCGATGTGGCCGTGCCCGCGACATGAGTGCATCGCCCGGCGATCTGCCGGAGGGGTTTCTCGACGATCTTGGCGCGCTGCTCTCGATCCCTTCCGTCGCGGCGTGGCAGGCGCGCGGCGACGGCGCCATGCAACGGGCGGCAGAATGGCTGCGCGACCGGCTGGCACGGGCGGGGCTTTCCGCGCGGCTGCTTGACGAGCCACGCGGGGCGCCGCGCTATGTCTATGCCGAAAGCGCGCAGCGCCCGGAGCGTCCGACGCTGCTGATCTACGGCCATTACGATGTGCAGCCCGCCAGCCGTGCCGATGGCTGGTCCTCCGATCCCTTCCTGCCCGAGCTGCGCGACGGGCGGCTCTATGCGCGCGGCGCTACCGATCAGAAGATGAACCTGCTGCTGCCCATCGCCGCGCTGGAAAGCCTGCCAGCCGATGACACCGACTGGAACGTCAAACTGTTCTTCGAGGGCGAGGAGGAGGTTTTTTCGCCCCATATCGCCGAGACGCTGGCCCGGTATCGTGCGCTGCTTGCCTGCGATCTCTGTCTCTCCTCCGATGGCTGGCAGGCGGGGCCGCAACAGGGCGATCTGCGGCTGGGCCTGCGCGGCTTCTGCGGTCTCGAGGTTACGCTGCAAGGCGCGGCGCGGGATCTGCACTCCGGCACTTTCGGCAGCGTCGCCCCCAACCCCGCCGCCGCGCTGATGCGGATGATCGCGGGGCTCTGGGATGCGGCGGGCGAGGTGGCGCTGCCGGGGTTTCTCGACAGGGTGACGCCGCCCGGCGCGGAAGAGATCGCCACCGCCCGCGCCGGCTTCGATGCTAGGGCCTGGCGCCGTACTGCCGGGCTGGACCCTAACGCGCCGCTGCCGGTCGCGGATGAGGACATCCCGGTGCAGGCCGGGCTGATGCCGGCGCTTGAGGTCAATGCGCTCGATGCCGGCGATTTCGCCGGCGGCTTCCGTAGCATCGTGCCGCGTGAAGCCTCGGCGCGGCTCTCCTGCCGGCTCGTGCCGGGACAGGAGCCCGGGCGGATCTGCGGGCTCGTGAGCGATGCGCTGAAGCGCGCCACGCCGCCGGGACTGCGGCTTGTCGTGACACCGCTGCCGGGAAGTGCGCGCGCCTATCGCATCGCCGCCGATCACCCGGGCCAGCATCTTGCCGCGCGGGTGCTGGAGGCCGTGGACGGCCAGAGGCCGCGCCTGTCCTATTCCGGCGGCTCAATCCCGATCCTGGGCGAGATCGACCGCCAGCTCGGCGTCAAGACGGTGATCTTCGGTTTCGGCCTGCCCGACGAGAACATGCACGGTGCGGACGAGTTCTGCCGTTTGAGCGATATCAGGCGAGGGCTGGCGGCCTGGCGGCTGTTCCTGCGGCGCGGAGCACGTGACAGGTAAAGCACCCGGCAAGAATTTACATAATCCTCATCATCGGATGGCGCGGTTCACACCGGTGGATTTACAAACGGAGTGAAAATTCTATATTAAAACAGTATGTTGCATGCAGCGTGAAGAATGGGAAGCCAGCCCTGCCACCTGAAGCGGGACGAACGACGCAAGATTACCAGGTGGCTTGTTGCAGAGCTCTGCGCCGGCGGGATTCACGTTGCGAATCCGATTGGTTAAGAGGCTCTACAGGAGCAAGCTTGAACCTGCCCGCTACCGCAGGACGAACTGGACGTCCTACAACGACGCCCTGAAGCGGCGCAGGTCGCCGCTTATCTGGCGCGACAGGGACATGGTGTGGCCTGCTGCCGGTTTCGTGGACACCGAGATAAGGTGTTTATGAAACCGGAGAAACTACATGACGAGAAGAGCATTCAGCCGCGAGTTCAAGCAGGAAGCGGTGGAATTGATCACGAA
>NZ_JAEKIS010000033.1 GCF_017311415.1 Salipiger abyssi
ACGCCGTTCTTTGCGAACTACCGTCCGCAGTTCTACTTCCGCACGACGGACGTGACCGGCACCGTGACGCTGCCCGAGGGCACCGAGATGGTGATGCCGGGCGACAACCTGAAGTTCACCGTCGAGCTGATCGCGCCGATCGCCATGGAAGACGGCCTGCGCTTCGCCATCCGCGAAGGTGGCCGCACCGTCGGTTCCGGCGTCGTCTCCAAGATCCTCGAGTAAGCGGGCCTTCCGCCCTTCCGCAGCAGGCGATCCGGCATCTTCCGGATCTGCCGGGCGCGACTCCTGGGACACAGAAAGGCCGGGTGGATCCGCTCCGCCCGGCCTTTTCTTTTGCAGCGTCGGGGCACGCAGAGACCCGGGATCGTTGCCGGGGCGTCGGACAAAATACAAGGGGCGCCTCCTCGGCGCCCCTTATCGTGTCAGATTGTCGGGCCTGTCCGCAGGGAGCTGGCGATTGCCGGGCTCCCTGCGGATATCCGCGCTCATTGGTAGTTGCGGATCAGGGCCTCGGCTGCGGCTTTGGTGTTGCCTGCGCCGGTTTCGTCCTGCACCGCCTGATACACGGCGACGGCTTCGGCGTTGCTGAGAGCCGACACGTTGGACTCGGGCGCGATGCGCGACAGAGCGGCACGGGCTGCGTCGCCGGTGCTGTAGGTCTGGGCCGAAGCGGCGCCTGCAAAGGCGGAGGCTGCGGTGACGGCGGCGGCGGTGAGTGCGATAAAGCGTTTCATGTTTCTTTCCTTCCTTACTGATACGATGCTCCGTCTTGGAGCGTTTCTGCCCGTCCGTTTCGTGGCGGGATGACAGAGATATCGTTCTGCATCAGGCGATTAGCAAATCACGCAAGCGCTCACGGTCGGTCGCGAAATCGTGCCCTGGAACGTGAGCACTGGCTTTCCAGGGCCCGTCGCGAGGCCTCCAGAGGTCAGTAAAACAAGGGGTTTCAGCCTGTTTCAGGCAAGCGCATCGGCGCGAGAGGGGCGTGAGATTAGAGGGTTTTCGAACGCTGGTGGGGGTGTCGCAGGGGGATTGTGCAATGGTGAACAGCTCGTTTTCGGGCTGACAATGGCTTGGATCCCGGCTTGCGCGGGGTCTCTTACACCTGCGATCCGCGATGCAGGCGCGCACGGTCTCTCAGGCGCACGCGGATGTGCGTCTGTAAGCCTTAGGTGTGAATCGGGTTGGAGATGATGGCCGGGGCAGCCCTGCCGGTAGAGGCCGGGGCAGCGCGCCGGCGGCGGGCGCGTGGTGTGGGGCAACGCCGCCGGGCAAAATTTAAGGGGCGCCTCGTCGGCGCCCCTTATCGTGTCAGGCTATCGAGCCTATCCGCAGGGAGCTGGCGCTGGCCAGGTTCCCTGCGGGGTTCCGCACTCATTGGTAGTTGCGGATCATGGCTTCGGCAGTGGCTTTGGCATTGCCTGCGCCGGTTTCGCCCTGCACCACCTGATACACGGCGACGGCTTCGGCGTTGCTGAGAGCCGACACGTTGGACTCGGGCGCGATGCGCGACAGAGCGGCACGGGCTGCGTCGCCGGTGCTGTAGGTCTGGGCCGAAGCGGCGCCTGCAAAGGCGGAGGCTGCGGTGACGGCGGCGGCGGTGAGTGCGATAAAGCGTTTCATGTTTCTTTCCTTCCTTAATGTGTTCAAAGCACCTTTGCGGTGCGTGTCCATCCCGTCCGTTTCGTGGCGGGACACCCGTGATATCGTTTCGGATCAGGGGATTAGCAAATCACGCGAGCGCTCACGACAGCTCTCGAAAACGTGTATTTGACTGTGATCGGAATGCTTCCTATAGGGCGCCGGGAGTGTCGAAAATAACAGAAAAATGACAGATCGCGCGCGTCGTCCGGCGGTGGGTTGAGGGCATTCCGCGTGAGCGAAAGGTATCTAACCACCCTAAACCGTTCAGTGCAGATTGAGTGTGCATTTATGAACATACCAATAAAGGCCGAATATAGACCGTGCGGAAGCTGCTTGCGTGCCGCCGGGGCGCGGATATGTTCGGATCATGCAGGAGCTCGCCCCCCGTTTCGACGATGCAATTGAGACCGGTTTTGCGCTGAACGGCGCCGGGCGCGGCACGGCGCTGAGTCCGGCCGAGGCGCCGGCACTGCTGCGCGGCGATGACCTGGGCTGGGTGCATCTGCGCGCCCATCACCCGGACACGCCGGCCTGGATCGTGGAAAACCTGTCTTATCTCGATCCCACGATCATTGACGCGCTGGTGGCCGAGGAAACCCGCCCGCGCGTCACCCGGTTGGGTGAGGGCCTGATAGTGATCCTGCGCGGCATCAACACGGTGACGGGCGAGGATCCCGAGGACATGGTCTCGGTACGGCTCTGGATCGATCAGCGCCGTATCGTCAGCCTGTCGCGTCGCCCGGTGCGCGCGATCGAAGATATCGCGGCCGAGCTGGCGGCGGGCCACGGACCGGAGGATTGCGCCGGCTTTCTCGTGTCGCTGGTGGAGCGGCTGACCTACCGAATCGAATTCTTTTGGGCGGGCATCGACGACGAGGCCGACGAACTGGAGGAGGCGGTGCTGGACGGGGCCGGCGGCGAGCTGCGCGGCCGGCTGGTGGAGCTGCGCCGCCGGGCGATCATCCTGCGGCGCTATCTGCAACCTCAGCGCGACGCGCTGCGCGCTCTTCAGGCGGCGCATCCGGTCTGGCTGGAAGCAGACGACCTGCGCCACCTCGCCGAGGAGCTGGATGCGCTGGAGCGTGTGGTGGAGGATGCCGACGCGATGCGCGAGCGCATGGCGCTGGTGCGCGACGAGCTTGCGGGCCAGCAATCGGAACGATTGAACCGCAACATGTACATGATCTCGATTCTCTCTGCGCTGTTTCTGCCGCTGGGCTTCCTCACCGGATTGTTCGGAATCAATGTCGCCGGCATGCCCGGCGCGGCGTATCCCGGGGCGTTCTGGATCTTTGTCGGCGGGCTTGCTGTGGTGGTCACGTTGCAACTCGCAATCCTGCGGCGACTGCGCTGGATCTGAGGCCGTTTTCCCGCTTGCAAAGGCGCGCGCCCTTTCGTACACGGGAGCCCGGCCTTAGGGGTATAGCTCAGCTGGTAGAGCGACGGTCTCCAAAACCGTAGGTCGCGGGTTCGAACCCTGCTGCCCCTGCCACTTCCAGACATCGGCGGAAAACGCGGCTTTCCAGGCATGACGTTGCATGACCAGGCATACGTTGTCAGGTCTGACGTTTTCAGTCATGAAAAAGGGCCGCGACACTGCGCGGCCCTTTCAGAGAAGATCAGTATCTTACGACATGATCCGTTCGATGTCGCTCTTCTTCTCGCTGTCGTCTGCGCCGCCGTAGAGCGTTGCGCGGAGGTCGTTCACCTGCTCGGTCGACAACACGCTGTAATCTGCTTCGGGCACAAGTTGCTCGAGCGCGCTCACTTCGCCGGTGGTCAGGTTCGGAGCGGCGTCGCTCATCGAGTCAACGATCTGCACGCGGGTTTCGGCGGGATCGTCGCTCTCTGTCACCAGCGCGACCATTTGCTCACGCTCGGCGCTCGACATTTCGTCCAGGCGCCATTCCGGAACGTAAACCTGAAGATCTTGCTCGACGGCGGTCGAGGCGGACGGGTTGTCGGCCGAAGCGATTTCCTCGATCTGCGAACGTTTGTCAGTATCGCTTGCGCCGCTGTTGGCGACGGCGAACATCTCGGTGACCTGATCGTCGGAGAGTGCCTCGAAATTGGCATCCGGGTAGTACATCGTGATCGCATTCATTTCGGCTTCGCTTGCGGCGAAGGCGCTGGTTGCGACGATGGTGCTCAGGGCGGTGGCGGTCAGAAGGCGTTTCATAATGACGTTCCTTTCTATCTTCGGTTCCTCTCGCCGAGGCGTCGGGTGCCTCGTGCTTCCTGGCGACACAACAGGGCCGCGGGGGGATTGGTTCCGACCGAAAAATCGCCGGCTTCGATATTTTAACCCGTTGCCATGGATGAGTTTTCTCTTAACGCGCCCGCAAACGCCGAACGCCGTGAAAGGTTGCCGGCAAAATTGCGCGTGCGCGTCAGAGTTTCGTGAAAACCGCTCGCAGTGAGGTGAAGCGGGCGTGACGTGACGTTGAGTTTCGCGCGCGCCCGGGGGCAAGCTGGGCGCAAGGCTTGCCAGCGCGGGGCTCTCTGCGTATATCGCCCGAAACCCGCACGGAAACGGAAAGCAGGCGGCAATGGCCAATCCCATCCAGTTCATCCAGCAGACCCGGGCCGAGATCGGCAAGATCGTCTGGCCCACGCGCCGCGAAGTGATGCTCACCACGGTCACCGTCTTTATTATGGCGGCGCTCACCGCGGCGTTCTTTGCGCTGGTCGACATTCTGATCCGCGGCGGCCTTCAGGGGCTGCTGTCGATGTTCGGCTAGGCGCAACGGCCTGAAACCCGGTCTGCCTCTTGAAATCGCAGGGGCAGGGGGGTAGTGAGCGACACACTTTCCTCAGACGGGCGTGCAGCGATTCGAGTTGCACGCCGGTTTTCGTTTGGGGCAGGACGATGCCGGCAGAGACCGGCCGAGAGATTGGAAGAGGGGCCAGATGGCAAAGCGGTGGTACTCGGTCAGCGTTCTGTCGAACTTCGAGAAGAAGATCGCGGAACAGATCCGGCAATCTGTCGAAGAACAGGGGCTGGAAGACCAGATCGACGAGGTTCTGGTGCCCACCGAGGAAGTGATCGAGGTGCGCCGTGGCAAGAAGGTCGCCACCGAGCGCCGCTTCATGCCCGGTTATGTGCTGGTCCATATGGAGATGTCGGATCAGGGCTATCACCTGGTCAACTCGATCAACCGGGTGACCGGGTTCCTCGGTCCGCAGGGGCGCCCGATGCCGATGCGCGATGCCGAGGTCGAGGCGATCCTGGGCCGTGTGCAGGAAAGCGACGAGGCGCCGCGCACGCTCATCCATTTCGAGGTGGGCGAGAAGGTCAAGGTCAACGACGGCCCGTTCGAGGGCTTCGACGGCATGATCGAGAGCGTGGACGACGACAATCAGCGCCTGCGTGTGGCGGTGTCGATCTTCGGTCGGGAAACCCCGGTCGAGCTGGAATACACACAGGTCTCGAAAGAGTAAGAGGCCTCTCAGTGTTTGCGAACGCGCCCCGTCGGAGCCATCCGGCGGGGCTTTTGTTTGGCCGGTTGCCAATCCCGCGGCGATTGGCGAAAGCTGCGGCATGGCTGCCCCCGCTCCCCTCCGTATCGCCAATGCCGATGCCCGCCGGCTCTGGCTCGCCTCTCACGGGCTGAGCGCCGCGCCCTCCGGCGACGATGCGCTGCGGGTCATTCGCGATCTGGGCTTCGTGCAGCTCGACACGATCCAGGTGGTCTCGCGCGCGCATCATCATATCCTGTGGTCGCGGGCGCAGTCCTATCGCGAGCCGATGCTCGACAGGCTGCTCCGCAAGCGACAGGTCTTCGAGCATTTCACCCATGATGCCTCGGTGCTGCCGATGGAGATGCTGCCGCTCTGGCGCCGGCAGTTCGACCGGATGAAGCAAAAGGTCAGCGGATCGTGGTATGTGGGGATCGCCTCGGAGGAGCTGACGCAGGAGATCCTGGCCCGCATCCGTGAGGAGGGGCCGCTCTGCACCCGCGATTTCGACACGGTGGTGGAAAAGCGCGCCATGTGGCAGCGCCCGCCGCACAAGAAGGCGCTCGATTATCTCTGGTATGCCGGGGTGCTCGCGACCTGTCATCGCGAGGGTGTCGTCAAGTATTACGATCTGGCGGAGCGGATCTTTCCCGAGGTCGAGCTGCTGTCCGACGAGGCGCAGATCGACGGGCTGTGCGAGGCGGCGCTGGATCGCCTGGGCTTTGGCACCCTGGGCGAGCTGCGCAAGTTCTGGGATGCCACCGAGGTTGCCGAGGTGGCGGGCTGGGCCGAGCGCCGCCAGCCGCTGCCGGTCGAGATCGAGGGGGCCGATGGCCGCTGGACCAAGGCTGTGGCCTGCCCCGACATCGAAGAGCGTCTGGAGGCGGCGCCCGCGCCTGGCGGGCGGCTGCGCCTGCTGAACCCGTTCGATCCGGCGATCCGAGATCGGGTGCGTCTGAAACGCCTGTTCGGCTTCGACTACACGGTCGAGATGTTCGTGCCGGAGGCGAAGCGGCAATGGGGCTACTACATCTATCCGTTGCTCGAAGGAGATCGTTTCGTCGGGCGGATCGAAGCCAGAGGCGACCGCAAGACCGGGCTGCTGAGCGTGCCCAATTTCTGGTGGGAGGCGGGTGTGCGCCCATCGAAGGCGCGCGAGGCGCGGCTCGATGCCGAGCTGGCGCGGTTCGCAAGGCTTGCCGGTCTGTCGGAGGTGCGCCGGGGCTGACGCGCCTTGCCAAGCTGCGCCATGCGCGGTAAAGGGCGCGCTCGTGGCCTTCCGATGCGAGTCGGAGGTGTCGCGTTCGTGGGAGGCGAGGGCATCGCGATGTCCGGACCAGACCACGCCACATGAACATCCCGGCGACGCGTCGTCTGGGAAGATGGAACAGGAGATACGCCGATGGCCAAGAAGCTCGCCGGCAAGATGAAGCTGCAGATCCCTGCAGGCAAAGCCAACCCCTCGCCGCCCGTGGGCCCGGCCCTGGGTCAGCGCGGCATCAACATCATGGAATTCTGCAAGGCGTTCAACGCCAAGACGCAGGAAATGGAGCCCGGCGCGCCGTGCCCGACCGTGATCACCTACTATCAGGACAAGTCCTTCACCATGGACATCAAGACGCCGCCCGCGTCTTATTACCTGAAGAAGGCTGCCGGTCTGAAGCCCGTGGGCAAGCGGAACCGCCCGCGCGGTGCCGAGAACCCCGGCCGCGAGACCGTTGCCACCGTGACCACCAAGCAGGTGCGCGAGATCGCCGAGGCCAAGATGAAGGACCTCAGCGCGAACGACGTCGAAGCGGCAATGCAGATCATCCTTGGCTCCGCCAAGTCCATGGGCATCGAGGTGAAGTAAGATGGCAAAGCTCGGAAAACGTACCCGCGCCGTCCGCGAAGCCTTTGTCGGCAAGGAAAACCTGACCGTCGAGGAGGCCGTTGCGCTCGTCAAGTCGTCGGCCAGCGCCAAGTTCGACGAAACCGTCGAAATCGCGATGAACCTGGGTGTCGACACCCGTCACGCCGACCAGATGGTCCGTGGCGTGATCGGCCTGCCGAACGGCACCGGCAAGACCATGCGCGTCGCCGTGTTCGCCCGTGGCCCCAAGGCCGAGGAAGCTCAGGCCGCAGGGGCCGACATCGTGGGCGCCGAAGACCTGATGGAAACCATCCAGGGCGGCACCATCGAGTTCGACCGCTGCATCGCGACCCCGGACATGATGCCGATCGTCGGCCGTCTGGGCAAAGTGCTCGGCCCGCGCAACCTGATGCCGAACCCCAAGGTCGGCACGGTGACCATGGATGTCGCTCAGGCCGTCAAGGACGCCAAGGGCGGCCAGGTCCAGTTCCGCGCTGAAAAGGGCGGTGTGGTCCATGCCGGCGTCGGCAAGGCTTCCTTCGACGAAGCCAAGCTGGTCGAGAACATCCGTGCCTTCGTCAGCGCGGTTGCCAAGGCCAAGCCGGCCGGTGCCAAGGGCACCTATATGCAGAAGATCTCGCTCAGCTCCACAATGGGCCCGGGCGTGACCGTCGACGTGGCCAACGCCGCGACCGAGTGATCCTCTGCGATCTGTGATTTTGCGAAAGGGCGGGCCCGCGGGTCCGCCCTTTTTGCATTGGCTGGAGTGGTCTCGCCGGGATGAGCGGTTTTGTGACAACCCCGGCGATCCAAGTGGACGGGCTCGCCGCGATCTGCGACACTTATGCGAGGCATTTTCCGCCGACGCCGCGCCCGTGATTGCATCCGGGCTTGGCATAGCGTCCAAAAGCCGGTATCCGGACCTCCTGAGGGTTTCCGCGCGATTCGTGGCGACCCTCTATTCGTCCGAGACGGTGGGTTGGAGCAATCCTGTAATTCCTGCCCGAGACGGGAAGAGACATACGTTCCGGACCTATGTGTTCCGGCGACGCGATGCGACGACCCGATCGGACCTTGTCGTCCGGGCTTGCCCGGACAGAACCGAGCCGGAGGGGTCGCCCCTCCACAATTGGAGTGAAACTGTGGATAGAGCCCAGAAAGAGAAAGTGGTCGAGGAACTCGGCCAGATCTTCGAAAGCTCTGGCGTCGTGGTGGTATCCCGCTACGAGGGTCTCACGGTTGCCGAGATGACGGACCTGCGGGCGCGCGCAAGCGCGGCCGAGACTTCGGTTCGCGTCGCCAAGAACAGGCTCGCCAAGATCGCCCTTGAGGGAACGCCGAGCGAGAGCATCGCGCAATATCTCGAGGGCATGACCGTTCTCACCTTCTCCGAAGACCCCGTGGCAGCCGCCAAGGTGGTCGAGGATTTCGCCAAGGACAACAAGAAGTTCGAAATCCTTGGCGGGACGATGGGTGGTGCGGCTCTGGACCGGGCCGGTGTCGAGGCCGTGTCGAAAATGCCGTCGCGCGAGGAGCTCATCGCTTCCATCGTCGGCTGTATCGGCGCACCCGCTTCGAACATCGCTGGTGCGATTGGCGCCCCTGCTTCGAACATCGCCTCCATCCTTTCCACGATCGAGGAAAAGGCCGAGGCGGCGTAACGCGCAGTCAAGAGACACTCGTGGGGTTGCAAACCCGCACGTTGGAACACATCTAGAGAAACGGAAAACGCAAAATGGCTGATCTTAAAGCACTTGCAGAGCAAATCGTCGGTCTGACGCTGCTCGAAGCCCAGGAACTGAAAACCATCCTCAAAGACGAGTACGGCATCGAGCCCGCCGCTGGCGGCGCGGTCATGATGGCTGGCCCGGCAGCCGGTGGCGAAGCCGCCGCTGAAGAGGAAAAAACCGAATTCGACGTGATCCTCAAGTCGGCTGGCGACAAGAAGATCAACGTGATCAAGGAAGTCCGCGGTATCACCGGCCTGGGCCTGAAAGAAGCCAAAGAGCTGGTGGAAGCCGGCGGCAAGGCTGTCAAAGAAGGCGTCTCCAAGGACGAAGCCGAAGAGATCAAGAAAAAGCTCGAAGAAGCAGGCGCGGAAATCGAGCTCAAGTAATCACGGCGAATGCGCGGCTCTGCGCATACCGCGTGATCGCGATATCAGGCTGGGTCCGGGGGTTTCCCGGGCCCAGCCGAACCCGTCTCAGAGAGGCCCTTCGCGCAAGGGCTTTTCTAAGGCAGGTTCCAGGATCGGGAGGCCCTTGGTGGGACAGGGGCCAGGAATGGATCGGAACAATTGCCGTCTCGGATGGACGTGCCGCTGGTGCCCGACAGCATGCGCGTCCGGTGAGAAGCTGAAAAGGTGAACAGACCTATGGCGCAAAGTTTCCTTGGCCAGAAACGTCTTCGCAAATATTACGGCAAAATTCGTGAGGTTCTGGAGATGCCGAACCTCATCGAGGTTCAGAAATCCTCCTACGAACTCTTCCTGAAATCCGGCGACCAGCTCGAGCCCATGGATGGCGAGGGCATCAAGGGCGTGTTCCAGTCGGTCTTTCCGATCAAGGATTTCAACGAGACCGCCGTTCTGGAATTCGTCGATTACGAGCTTGAAAAGCCGAAATACGACGTCGAGGAGTGCATGCAGCGCGACATGACCTACAGCGCCCCGCTGAAGGTCACCCTGCGCCTCATCGTGTTCGATATCGACGAGGATACCGGCGCCAAATCGGTGAAGGACATCAAGGAACAGGACGTGTTCATGGGCGACATGCCGCTCATGACGCCGAACGGCACGTTCATCGTGAACGGCACCGAGCGGGTCATCGTCTCCCAGATGCACCGTTCGCCGGGCGTGTTCTTCGACCATGACAAAGGCAAGACGCACAGCTCGGGCAAGCTGCTCTTCGCCTGCCGCATCATTCCCTATCGCGGCTCGTGGCTCGATTTCGAATTCGACGCCAAGGATATCGTCTTCGCGCGCATCGACCGCCGCCGCAAACTGCCGGTGACGACGCTGCTCTACGCTCTTGGTCTCGACCAGGAAGCGATCATGGACGCCTATTACAAGACGGTCGATTACACCCTGCGCCGCGGCGAAGGCTGGGTCACAAAGTTCTTCCCCGAGCGGGTGCGCGGCACGCGCCCGACCCATGATCTCGTGGATGCGGATACCGGCGAGATCATCGCCGAGGCCACCAAGAAGATCACCCCGCGCGCTGTGAAAAAGCTGATCGACGAGGGCAAGGTCGAGAACCTGCTGGTGCCCTTCGACCAGATCGTCGGCAAGTTCGTGGCCAAGGACATCATCAACGAAGACACCGGCGCCATCTATGTGGAAGCCGGCGACGAGCTGACCTGGACCGTCGACAAGGACGGTGAGGTGACCGGCGGCTCCCTGAAAGAGCTGCTGGATGCGGGCATCACCGATATCCCGGTGCTCGACATCGACAACATCACCGTGGGTCCGTACATGCGGAATACCATGGCGCAGGACAAGAACATGGACCGCAACAGCGCGCTCATGGACATCTACCGCGTCATGCGCCCGGGCGAGCCGCCCACCGTCGAGGCCGCCTCGTCGCTCTTCGACACGCTGTTCTTCGACAGCGAGCGTTACGACCTCTCGGCCGTGGGCCGGGTGAAGATGAACATGCGTCTGGCGCTCGAAAAGCCCGACACCCAGCGCACGCTGGACCGCGAGGATATCGTGGCCTGCATCAAGGCGCTGGTGGAGCTGCGCGACGGCAAGGGCGAAGTGGACGACATCGACCACCTCGGCAACCGTCGCGTCCGCTCCGTCGGCGAGCTTATGGAAAACCAGTACCGCGTCGGCCTGCTGCGCATGGAGCGCGCGATCAAGGAGCGTATGTCCTCGGTCGAGATCGACACCGTGATGCCGCAGGATCTGATCAACGCCAAGCCCGCGGCTGCCGCCGTGCGCGAGTTCTTCGGTTCCTCGCAGCTGTCGCAGTTCATGGACCAGACAAACCCGCTGTCGGAAGTGACCCACAAGCGTCGCCTCTCGGCGCTTGGGCCGGGCGGTCTGACCCGTGAGCGTGCCGGCTTCGAGGTGCGCGACGTGCACCCGACCCACTATGGCCGCATGTGCCCGATCGAGACGCCGGAAGGCCCGAACATCGGTCTCATCAACTCGCTGGCGACCTTCGCGCGCGTGAACAAATACGGGTTCATCGAAACCCCGTATCGCGTGGTCAAGGAAAGCCAGGTGACGGACGAAGTGCATTACATGTCCGCCACCGAGGAGATGCGCCACACGGTCGCCCAGGCGAACGCGACGCTGGACGAGAACGGCGAATTCATCAACGAGATGGTTAACACCCGCCAGTCGGGAGACTACACCCTCGCCCCGCGCGAGTCGGTGGACCTGATTGACGTGTCGCCGAAACAGCTGGTCTCGGTTGGTGCCTCGCTCATCCCGTTCCTGGAAAACGACGACGCCAACCGCGCCCTGATGGGCGCCAACATGCAACGTCAGGCCGTGCCGACGCTGCGCTCGGAGGCGCCGCTGGTGGGCACCGGGATCGAGGGCAAGGTCGCCATCGACTCCGGCGCCGCGATCCAGGCGCATCGCGCGGGTATTGTCGACCAGGTCGATGCGCAGCGGATCGTGATCCGCGCCACCGCCGATCTGGAACTGGGCGATGCCGGTGTGGATATCTACCGGATGCGCAAGTTCCAGCGCTCGAACCAGAACACCTGCATCAACCAGCGTCCGCTGATCAAGGTCGGCGACGTGGTGGGCAAGGGTGAGGTCATTGCGGACGGCCCGTCGACGGATATGGGGGAACTGGCGCTCGGCAAGAACGTCATCGTCGCCTTCATGCCCTGGAACGGCTACAACTACGAGGACTCGATCCTGATCTCTGAGCGCATCGCGCGTGACGACGTGTTCACCTCGATCCATATCGAGGAATTCGAAGTCGCCGCCCGCGATACCAAGCTCGGGCCGGAAGAGATCACCCGCGACATCCCGAACGTCGGCGAGGAAGCGCTGCGCAACCTCGACGAGGCGGGCATCGTCTATATCGGTGCCGATGTGGAGCCGGGCGACATTCTCGTGGGTAAGATCACGCCGAAGGGCGAAAGCCCGATGACGCCGGAGGAAAAACTGCTCCGCGCCATCTTCGGCGAAAAAGCCTCCGACGTGCGCGATACCTCGCTGCGGGTGAAGCCCGGCGATTACGGCACTGTCGTGGAAGTGCGGGTCTTCAACCGTCACGGCGTCGAGAAAGACGAGCGTGCGTTGCAGATCGAGCGCGAGGAAGTCGAACGTCTGGCCCGTGACCGGGACGACGAACTGGCGATCCTCGACCGCAACATCTATGCCCGTCTGCGCGACCTGATCCTCGGTAAGATCGCGGTGAAGGGGCCGAAAGGCGTGCGTCCGAACAGCGAGATCACCGAAGAGCTGCTCGGCACGCTGTCGCGCGGCCAGTGGTGGCAGCTGGCGCTGGAGGAAGAGTCCGACGCGCAGATCATCGAGGCGCTGCACGAGCAGTACGAGGCGCAGAAGCGCCAGCTCGACGCACGGTTCGAGGACAAGGTCGAGAAGGTCCGCCGCGGCGACGACCTGCCGCCGGGTGTGATGAAGATGGTCAAGGTCTTCGTCGCGGTGAAGCGCAAGCTTCAGCCGGGCGACAAGATGGCCGGCCGTCACGGCAACAAGGGGGTGATCTCCCGCGTCGTTCCGATGGAGGACATGCCCTTCCTCGAAGACGGCACGCCGGTCGACTTCTGCCTCAACCCGCTGGGCGTGCCCTCGCGGATGAACGTCGGTCAGATCCTTGAAACCCACATGGGCTGGGCGTCGCGCGGTCTGGGCATCAAGATCGACGAGGCGCTTCAGGACTATCGCCGCTCCGGCGATCTGACGCCGGTACGCGAAGCAATGCGCATCGCCTATGGCGACGAGGTCTATGAAGAGGGCATCGCCGAGATGGACGAGGGCCGTCTGGTGGAAGCCGCGGGCAACGTGGTGCGCGGCGTGCCCATCGCCACGCCGGTCTTCGACGGCGCCAAGGAAGCCGATATCGACGACGCGCTGACGCGGGCAGGGTTCGATTCTTCGGCCCAGTCGCGCCTCTTCGACGGTCGCACCGGCGAGGAGTTCGCGCGGAAGGTGACGGTGGGTGTGAAATACCTGCTGAAGCTGCACCACCTGGTCGACGACAAGATCCACGCACGCTCCACCGGCCCGTACTCGCTCGTCACCCAGCAGCCGCTGGGCGGTAAGGCGCAGTTCGGCGGTCAGCGCTTCGGGGAGATGGAGGTCTGGGCTCTGGAAGCCTATGGCGCCGCCTATACCCTTCAGGAAATGCTGACCGTGAAGTCGGATGACGTGGCGGGCCGGACCAAGGTCTATGAAAGCATCGTCAAGGGCGAGGACAATTACGAGGCGGGCGTTCCCGAGAGCTTCAACGTGCTCGTCAAGGAAGTCCGCGGCCTCGGCCTGAACATGGAACTCCTGGACGCGGAGGAGGACGAGTAACGAAGAATTTTCGTCCGAAAATTCTTCGGCCCAGGATTTTTCGTACGAAAAATCCTGGGCGCTCCCCCCGACGCAGCCATGACGCAAAGGTTTTGACATGAACCAGGAACTGACGAACAACCCGTTCAACCCGCTGACCCCGCCCAAGGTTTTCGACGAGATCAAGGTCTCGTTGGCCTCGCCCGAGCGGATCCTTAGCTGGTCCTACGGTGAGATCAAGAAGCCCGAGACGATCAACTACCGCACGTTCAAACCCGAGCGTGACGGCCTCTTCTGTGCGCGGATCTTTGGCCCGATCAAGGATTACGAATGCCTCTGCGGCAAGTACAAGCGCATGAAATATCGCGGCGTCGTCTGCGAGAAATGCGGCGTGGAAGTCACGCTGCAAAAGGTGCGCCGCGAGCGCATGGGCCATATCGAACTGGCCGCGCCCTGCGCCCATATCTGGTTCCTCAAGTCGCTGCCCTCGCGCATCGGCCTTATGCTGGACATGACGCTGCGCGATCTGGAGCGTGTGCTCTATTTCGAAAACTACGTGGTGATCGAGCCGGGCCTGACGGATCTGACCTACGGCCAGATGCTCACCGAGGACGAGTTCCTCGACGCGCAGGACCAGTACGGCATGGATGCCTTTACCGCCAATATCGGTGCCGAGGCGATCCGCGAGATGCTCGCCGCCATCGACCTCGAAGCCGAGGCCGAGCAGCTGCGCATGGACCTCAAGGAGGCCACCGGCGAGCTGAAGCCCAAGAAGATCATCAAGCGCCTGAAAGTGGTGGAGAGCTTCCTCGAGTCGGGCAACCGCCCGGAATGGATGATCCTCACCGTGATCCCGGTCATTCCGCCGGAACTGCGCCCGCTGGTGCCGCTGGACGGTGGCCGCTTCGCGACCTCCGATCTCAACGACCTGTATCGCCGGGTGATCAACCGGAACAACCGCCTCAAGCGGCTGATCGAGCTGCGCGCGCCGGACATCATTGTCCGCAACGAGAAGCGGATGCTTCAGGAAGCCGTCGACGCGCTCTTCGACAACGGTCGCCGTGGCCGCGTGATCACCGGTGCCAACAAGCGTCCGCTGAAATCGCTCAGCGACATGCTGAAAGGCAAGCAGGGCCGTTTCCGCCAGAACCTTCTCGGCAAGCGCGTCGACTTCTCGGGCCGGTCTGTCATCGTGACGGGTCCGGAACTGAAGCTGCACCAGTGCGGCCTGCCGAAGAAGATGGCGCTCGAGCTCTTCAAGCCCTTCATCTATTCGCGGCTGGAGGCCAAGGGCCTCTCCAGCACCGTGAAACAGGCGAAGAAACTGGTGGAGAAAGAGCGTCCCGAGGTCTGGGACATCCTCGACGAGGTCATCCGCGAGCACCCGGTTCTGCTGAACCGCGCGCCCACGCTGCACCGTCTCGGCATCCAGGCCTTCGAGCCTCAGCTCATCGAGGGCAAGGCGATCCAGCTGCACCCGCTCGTCTGTTCGGCCTTCAACGCCGATTTCGACGGCGACCAGATGGCCGTGCACGTGCCGCTTTCGCTGGAAGCGCAGCTCGAGGCGCGTGTCCTGATGATGTCCACGAACAACGTGCTGTCGCCGGCCAACGGCGCGCCGATCATCGTGCCGTCGCAGGATATGATCCTCGGCCTCTACTACGTGACCATCATGCGCGAAGGCATGAAGGGCGAGGGCATGGCCTTCTCCTCCATCGAGGAGGTCGAGCACGCGCTGACCGCGGGCGAGGTGCATCTGCACGCCAAGATCACCTGCCGGGTCAAGCAGATCGACGAGACCGGCCAGGAGATCGTCAAGCGTTACGAGACCACGCCGGGCCGCGTGCGTCTCGGCGCGCTGCTGCCGATGAATGCCAAGGCGCCGTTCGAGCTGGTCAACACGCTGCTCCGGAAGAAGGACGTGCAGCGGGTCATCGACACCGTCTACCGCTATTGCGGTCAGAAGGAGTCGGTCATCTTCTGCGACCAGATCATGTCCATGGGCTTCAAGGAGGCGTTCAAGGCGGGCATCTCCTTCGGCAAGGACGACATGGTCATCCCCGACAACAAATGGGGGCTGGTCGAAGAGACCCGCGAGCAGGTCAAGGACTTCGAACAGCAGTACATGGACGGCCTGATCACCCAGGGCGAAAAGTACAACAAGGTCGTGGATGCCTGGTCGAAATGTAACGACAAGGTCACCGACGCCATGATGAACACCATCTCGGCGAACAAGCGCGCCGAGGATGGCTCCGAGATGGAACCCAACTCGGTCTACATGATGGCGCACTCCGGTGCCCGTGGCTCGGTCACGCAGATGAAGCAGCTGGGCGGGATGCGCGGCCTGATGGCGAAGCCGAACGGCGACATCATCGAGACCCCGATCATCTCGAACTTCAAGGAAGGTCTGACCGTTCTTGAATACTTCAACTCGACCCACGGCGCGCGGAAAGGTCTGTCCGACACCGCTCTGAAGACGGCGAACTCGGGCTACCTGACCCGCCGTCTGGTGGACGTGGCGCAGGACTGCATCGTGCGCATGCGCGACTGCGGCACCGACCGCGCGATCACTGCGGAAGCGGCGGTCAACGACGGCGAAGTGGTGGCGAGCCTCGGTGAGCGCGTTCTGGGCCGTGTCGCGGCCGAGGACATCATGGTCCCCGGCACCGACGAGGTGCTGATCCGCGAGGGTCAGCTCATCGACGAGCGCATGTCCGACGCCATCGAGGAGGCCGCGGTGCAGACCGCGCGCATCCGCTCGCCGCTGACCTGTGAGGCCGAGGAGGGCGTCTGCGCCATGTGCTACGGTCGTGACCTGGCACGCGGCACGATGGTCAACACCGGCGAGGCTGTCGGCATCATTGCGGCGCAGTCGATCGGCGAGCCCGGCACGCAGCTGACGATGCGGACCTTCCACATCGGCGGCGTGGCGCAGGGTGGCCAGCAGTCCTTCCTCGAAGCCTCGCAAGAGGGCCTGATCGAGTTCGAGAACGCCTCGACGCTCGAGAACGCCATCGGCGAGACGCTGGTCATGGGCCGCAACATGAAGCTGCGGATCATGGGCGAGGACGGGGCCGAGCGCGCCAGCCACAAGCTGGGCTACGGCACCAAGCTCTTCGTCAAGGAGGGCGAGACCGTCCAGCGCGGCGCCAAGCTCTTCGAGTGGGATCCCTACACGCTGCCGATCATCGCCGAGGCGGACGGTATCGCCCGGCATGTCGACCTGGTGAACGGGCTTGCCGTGCGCGACGAGACCGACGAAGCCACCGGCATGACCCAGAAGATCGTGGTCGACTGGCGCGCGGCGCCCAAGGGCAACGAGCTCAAGCCGGAGATCATCCTGATGGATGCCGATGGCGAGCCGGTGCGCAACGCGGCGGGCAACCCGATCACCTACCCGATGTCGGTGGACGCGATCCTGTCCTGTGAAGACGGGCAGGAGATCAAGGCCGGCGACGTCGTGGCGCGGATCCCGCGCGAAGGTGCGAAGACCAAGGACATCACCGGCGGTCTGCCGCGTGTGGCCGAACTCTTCGAGGCGCGCCGTCCCAAGGACCACGCCATCATCGCCGAGATCGACGGCTATGTGCGCTTTGGCAAGGACTACAAGAACAAGCGCCGCATCGCCATCGAGCCTGCCGACGACACGCTGGAGACCAAGGAATACATGATCCCGAAAGGGAAACACATTCCGGTCGTCGAAGGCGATTATGTCCAGAAGGGCGATTACATCATGGACGGCAACCCGGCGCCGCATGACATCCTCGCCATCATGGGGATCGAGGCGCTGGCCAACTACATGATCGACGAGGTGCAGGACGTGTACCGTCTGCAAGGCGTGAAGATCAACGACAAGCACGTCGAGGTCATCGTCCGACAGATGCTGCAAAAGTGGGAAATCACTGACAGCGGCGACACGACCCTGCTCAAGGGCGAGCATGTGGACAAGGCCGAGTTCGACGCGGCGAATGCCAAGGCGGTCTCCAAGAACGGCCGTCCCGCCGAGGGCGAGCCGATCCTGCTCGGCATCACCAAGGCGTCGCTCCAGACCCGCTCCTTCATCTCGGCGGCCTCCTTCCAGGAGACCACCCGGGTGCTCACCGAAGCCTCGGTGCAGGGCAAGAAGGACAAGCTGGTCGGGCTCAAGGAGAACGTCATCGTGGGCCGCCTGATCCCGGCGGGCACCGGTGGCGCGACCCAGCGGGTGCGCCGCATCGCCACCGAGCGCGACGGCAAGGTGATCGAGGTCAAGCGCGCCGAGGCGGAAGCCGCAGCCGCGCTGGCCGCACCCGATGCCGACACGTCGGGCAACGACGTGATCGGGGGCGACGAGTTCGACAACCTCGTGGTGGATACGCCGGAAAGCCGCGAATAAGCGGTTTCGGCAAGCGAAAACAGAAAACCCCCGCAGAAATGCGGGGGTTTTTTCGTATGAGGCATCTGACAAGCGGTGCGCGGTGGACTGCGGCTATCCGGTTTGTTTCTGAACGATCGCTTCGAGCCTATATTGCAAGAATGCTGCGTTGCCACCAATGTCCGCTACAGCAGAAATCGAATTGGGGCACTGGTGGCCAGCGCGTCGGAGGACACGAATATTCTCTCCAATGCACAAAGATATGCAGCACTCGTCGGAGCGGCTATTGTCGCTCTTGGCTTTGTTCCTGTTCCTTTAACAGATCCGTCACTGCCGGAGGCAACTTGGTTCGAATGGTCGATCGCTGTTTCGCCGATGCTGCCACTTGCCGTCTTGGCCGTCTCATTCGTCAATCATCGGAGAATGCCGGTAGTATTCGCGGCGATCTTTGCCTTGGTGTTTTCAGGCGCCGGGGTGTTTGTAACCCTCTTTATGAGCGCATTGTCTGGAGGCGGAACGGAGATGGTCATACTGCACGGAACTGCTTTGACGATAGCGTGTGCCACATCCTTTCTGTTGATCTCAACAGTTGGGCAAAAACTAGGTTGTTAGCCTGCGGCGCTTTTATGTTGCCTGTGTTGGTCGGGGGTTGGTCACTAGCTATGGTTCCACTCGCTTACTCAAGTGCCGTTGGAATATCTTCGAGCCGTGCATTCTGCATTGGTGAACACAGTCCGATAAAGAGAGAACTAGGCTCCATCATTGGACTACGCGGTTTATCCTTCTATACGACCCGGTCAGGCTCCAAAACTGGAGACTCCTGGTACTTTCATGGATTACTTCTTGTCGAAGATGAAGTCGGTACAAGCGTGTACAACTGGTCGCCTCGCCATCTGGAATTTCAGGCAGTCGAACGGCCTCGGCTTCTGATCGCAAGCCCATTTGAAACTTGCGTGCCTAGGAAGAAATTTCTTCAAGAACTCAATGTGTTTTAGCGAGTACAGCAAGTTGAGCGGACATTGATCACTTGTCGTCGAAGATCCGTTTCGTCCGCACAGCGGCCGTTGCTGAAGGGGACGTCACGCCATGCCGTAGAGAACGGCCTCTCAGCCAAAGATCCCGCGCACCCGATCCGCGTCGATGGCGAAGCGGTCGCGGAACAGTGCCTCGCCCGCGGCATCGAGCCGGGGCAGGGCGACCGGCTTCACATGTTTCTTCTGGCGCGAGTCGTTGTGGTCGTTATGGCCGCGCACATACATGAGGCTGTCGGTGAAGCTCACCGTGGGCATGAAGCGCAGAATCTTGTTGTGGCCGAAATTCATGATGCTCTGTTTCACGCCCGGTTTCACGGCCATGGCCTGGGCCACGCCCCAGAACGGCGTCACAGTCTCCTCGCCGCAAATGCCCTCCGCATCCGGACGCGCGATATAGCCGCGGTTCCAGTCGAGCCCCACCAGCCGGTGCTTGGCGCGCAGCGCGGAGAGATCGAGCGCCGCCTCGCGCAGGGTCTCGACGAAATCCACCGCCACCGCGTCGTCGTCGTCATGGCGGAATTGCAGGCAGGGCTGCGCCATGTCGCGGGCGGCGTTGATCGCCTCCTGACAGACGGCGCGATGCGGGCCGGGCGGGCGTGCGACGATGCGGGCCTGCGGGAAGTCCGCGACCAGCGCGTCGAGCCGGGCGCGGTGGTCGTCGGGCAGCGAGGTCCCGACCAGGATGAGAAAGGTGAAATCCGGATCGGTCTGCGCCTTCAGCCCGGGCAGGCAGATCGCCTCGAAATGCCGGAACCGCTCTTCCATGCGCGCCGGCGCGTAGAGATAGGCCTCGCGGCTGCCGGTATCGTCATGTTCGACCTGGAAGCCGCCCTCGGCGGGATAGGAAAACCGGCAGAACCCGATCACTTGCATTGCCGCGTCTCCTCTGAAACAAGCACTTCACCTGCATCGCATTGCCGCTTTGCCCTGACAAGACGCGGCTTATGTTGACAAGCCCCGCGACTCCCCCTATACGCGCCTCAATTCGCAGGGGGCTTTGTGTCTCCGGCGCATTTTACAGCACTGAAGCGGTCACGATCCGGGCCGAAAGATGCCCCGATCCTCTGGACACCCACCGCGTCGTTCCTTGCCGGGAACGCATGCGGTGCTTTGCGTCGTCCCTGACTATCGGGGGAGGGCGCGTCGCTGGTGACCTGCGGACGCGCAGGGCGCCTTGAATGATGAACCCGCACGGGACGCCCCGTGCAGCACATATGTGAGAAACACGGGGAAGAGACCCATATGCCCACGATCCAGCAGCTGATCCGCAAGCCGCGGCAGCCCAAAGTCAAACGTTCCAAGTCGATGCACCTGCAGGAATGCCCGCAGAAGCGCGGCGTCTGCACCCGCGTCTACACCACGACGCCGAAGAAACCGAACTCCGCTATGCGGAAGGTCGCCAAGGTGCGCCTGACCAACGGCTTCGAAGTGATCAGCTACATCCCGGGCGAAAGCCACAACCTGCAAGAGCACTCTGTTGTGCTCATCCGTGGCGGTCGTGTGAAAGACCTTCCCGGTGTGCGTTACCACATCCTGCGCGGTGTGCTGGACACCCAGGGCGTCAAAGACCGGAAGCAGCGTCGCTCCAAGTACGGCGCGAAGCGTCCGAAATAAGAGGAAAAACAGATGTCTCGTCGTCACGCCGCAGAGAAGCGCGAAGTCCTGCCCGACGCCAAGTATGGCGATGTCGTGCTGACCAAGTTCATGAACAACCTGATGATCGACGGCAAAAAGTCGGTCGCGGAGAAAATCGTCTACAACGCGCTCGACCGGGTCGAAACCAAGGTCAAGCGCGCGCCGGTGGAAGTGTTCCACGAGGCGCTGGACAACATCAAGCCGGCCGTCGAGGTTCGCTCGCGCCGTGTGGGCGGTGCCACCTATCAGGTGCCCGTCGAAGTGCGCCCCGAGCGCCGCGAAGCTCTCGCCATCCGCTGGCTGATCACCGCATCGCGCTCGCGCAACGAGAACACCATGGAAGAGCGCCTGGCGGGCGAGCTTCTGGACGCTGTGCAGTCCCGCGGCTCCGCCGTGAAGAAGCGCGAAGACACTCACAAGATGGCCGACGCCAACAAAGCGTTCAGCCACTACCGCTGGTAAACCCGGGAAAGGCAGTCCATCATGGCACGCGAATATCCGCTGGAGCGCTACCGCAACTTCGGGATCATGGCCCACATCGACGCGGGCAAGACCACGACGACCGAGCGCATCCTCTTCTACACCGGCCGGTCCCACAAGATCGGTGAAGTTCATGATGGCGCCGCCACCATGGACTGGATGGAGCAGGAGCAGGAACGCGGGATCACCATCACCTCGGCCGCCACCACCACCTTCTGGCAGTGGCAGGAAGATCCGACCGCCGAGGGCACCTCGGACACCAAGTTCCGCTACAACATCATCGACACTCCCGGCCACGTTGACTTCACCATCGAAGTCGAGCGTTCGCTGGCCGTGCTCGACGGTGCCATCGCGCTGCTGGACGGTAACGCCGGCGTCGAGCCGCAGACCGAGACCGTGTGGCGTCAGGCCGACCGCTACAAGGTTCCGCGTCTGGTGTTCGTCAACAAGATGGACAAGATCGGTGCCGACTTCTTCAACTGCGTGAAGATGATCAAGGACCGCACCGGCGCGATCCCGGTTCCGGTCAACTTCCCGATCGGCGCCGAAGACCAGCTCGAAGGCATCGTCGACCTCGTGACCATGGAAGAATGGGTCTGGAAGGGCGAAGATCTGGGCGCCTCCTGGGTGCGCGGTCCGATCCGTGACGACCTCAAGGCCACCGCCGACGAATGGCGTTCGCACCTGATCGAGCACGCCGTCGAGCAAGACGACGACGCGATGGAAGCCTATCTGGAAGGCGAAGAGCCCGACATCCCCACCCTGCGGAATCTGATCCGCAAGGGCACGCTGTCGCTGTCCTTCGTTCCGGTTCTGGGTGGCTCGGCCTTCAAGAACAAGGGCGTCCAGCCGCTGCTCAACGCCGTGGTCGACTTCCTGCCCGGTCCGCTCGACGTGCCGCCCTACATGGGCTTCTCGCCGGACGACGAGACAGAAACCCGGAACATCGCCCGTCATGCGAATGACGACGAGCCGTTCTCGGGCCTGGCGTTCAAGATCATGAACGACCCGTTCGTGGGCTCGCTCACCTTCACCCGGATCTATTCGGGCAAGATGAACAAGGGCGACTCGATCCTGAACTCGACCAAGGGCAAGAAAGAGCGCATCGGTCGTATGATGATGATGCACTCGAACAACCGCGAAGAGATCGAAGAAGCCTTTGCAGGCGACATCATCGCGCTGGCCGGTCTGAAAGAGACCACCACCGGTGACACGCTCTGCGCGGCCAACTCGCCGGTGGTTCTGGAAACCATGACCTTCCCCGATCCGGTGATCGAGATCGCGGTCGAGCCGAAGACCAAGAACGACCAGGAGAAGATGTCCCAGGGTCTGGCCCGTCTGGCCGCCGAAGACCCGTCCTTCCGCGTCGAGACCGACCTCGAGTCCGGTCAGACCATCATGAAGGGCATGGGCGAACTTCACCTCGACATTCTTGTCGACCGCCTGAAGCGCGAGTTCAAGGTTGAGGCCAACATCGGCGCCCCGCAGGTGGCCTATCGCGAGACCATCGGTCACGAGATCGAGCACACCTATACCCACAAGAAGCAGTCGGGTGGTTCGGGTCAGTTCGCCGAGGTCAAGCTGGTCATCAGCCCCACAGAGCCGGGCGAAGGCTACTCGTTCGAGAGCAAGATCGTCGGCGGTGCCGTGCCCAAGGAATACATCCCGGGCGTGGAAAAGGGCATCAAGTCGGTGATGGACTCCGGTCCGCTCGCGGGCTTCCCGGTGATCGACTTCAAGGTCGCGCTGATCGACGGCAAGTTCCACGACGTGGACTCCTCGGTCCTGGCCTTCGAAATCGCGTCGCGGATGGCGATGCGCGAAGGTCTGCGCAAGGCCGGCGCCAAGCTGCTCGAGCCGATGATGAAGGTCGAGGTGGTCACACCGGAAGAGTATACCGGTTCGATCATCGGCGATCTCACCTCCCGTCGCGGGCAGGTGTCGGGGCAGGAGCCGCGCGGCAACGCTGTGGCAATCGCCGCCTTCGTGCCGCTGGCCAACATGTTCGGCTACATCAACACCCTGCGCTCCATGTCCTCGGGCCGCGCGCAGTTCACGATGCAGTTCGACCATTACGATCCGGTGCCGCAGAACATCTCCGACGAGATCCAGGCGAAATACGCATAAGCCGGGTGGCGCCCCGGACCCGATCCGGGGGCCCTACCCACCACCGTAGGCTGGGGCCTCGCCCCACCATCCGACAAAAAGAGGAGCCAATACCATGGCAAAGGAAAAGTTTGAGCGCGGCAAACCGCACTGCAACATCGGCACGATCGGTCACGTTGACCACGGGAAGACGACGCTGACGGCGGCGATCACGAAGTATTTCGGTGACTTCCGCGCCTACGACCAGATCGACGGCGCACCGGAAGAGAAAGCCCGCGGCATCACGATCTCGACCGCTCACGTCGAGTACGAGACCGAGAACCGTCACTACGCCCACGTCGACTGCCCCGGCCACGCCGACTATGTGAAGAACATGAT
>NZ_JAEKIS010000034.1 GCF_017311415.1 Salipiger abyssi
CGATTACATCGCCCGGCAGCGCGCGAAAAGCATAGGCGCGATGGCAGTGGAATCTCATAATTAAGGGCAAAAAATATCCCCGAACGCGTCGTGTCTCAGATTTAAGGGCAACGCGACAGCAGGCAAGGCGCACGGGGCAGGGTCAGCGAATACTCCCTCAACATCGAACGCATTCTCGAAGACAGCCGCCCTCGCTGGGCCGATGTCGGCCCGGATCTGGAACAGCGGCTGTCGGGGCGCAGCGAGACGCCGGGCAATGTCGTGCCCCTGCCGGTCAAGACCGCGCCGCAACCCGAGCCTTGCGACGGCTCGCTCTGGTCGCTGGCGCGCGGCGTGCTGCGCAGCGAACAGCCCGGTCGCTATGGCGCGTGGATCGCCGCGCTGGAAGCGCAGGAGAGGGCAGGGGGGCGGCTGGTGCTGCGCGCGCCCTCTGCCTTTCATGCCTCCTACGTGGCGACGCACCTCCTGCCGGATCTGCTCGCTGCCTGCCGCGTCGTGGACGCAGGCATCGACGAGGTGCTGGTGCTGAGCTGATCAGCCCACCGTATCGACCCGCAGCATATCGCGATGCGCCAGCGCGTGGGCGGCGATCTCTTCCAGCGGCGCAAGCCATACGTCGCCAGCCTCGACCACCTGTTCGAGGAACCGCGCCATCACCGCCCAGCGGGCCAGTCGCCCGGTCAGGAACGGGTGCAGCACCGGCATCCAGAACCCTCCGACATCGCGCATCGCCTCGTATTCCTCGAAGAAGCCGCGCAACCCGTCCGAGGGGCCGCGCACCGGCATCAGGTAGCCGATTTCCTCGAAATGGGCGAAGGGCGGCCAGTCGTCGTTGCCCCAGTGGGGCGGCAGCTCCAGCAGCTCGCCCGCACCCGAGCGCAGCAGATAGGGCATCTCGTCGGCCATCAGAGAGCTGTCGTAGACGAACCCTTCGGCGATCAGTCGGTCGATGATCGCGGGGGTGGCATTATAGACCGGGGCGCGGTAGCCGCGCGGCTTGCGGCCGGTCATCCGCACATGGACCTCGAGCGCGCGATAAAACAGCTCTGCCTCGCGCTCGTCCGAATGGCCCATCGGGTCTTCGTGGCGCCAGGAATGGTGGCCGATCTCATGGCCGCCTTCGAGGATGGCCTCGACGGTGGCGGGGTAGGTCTCCATCACCCAGCCGGGCATGAAGAAGGTCTGTCGCAGGCCGAGCCGACGGTAGGTCTCCAGAATGCGCGGCACGGCGACGGTCGGCCCGTAGCGGCCCATGCTGACCGGGGCGAGGCGCAGATGGCCGTCCTCGGGGCGGGCATTGCGGATCAGGCTGTCGGCGTCGATGTCGAAGGTGATCGCGGCGGCGAGCTTGCGGCCGTCGGGCCAGGGCAGGGGGTGTAGCAGCATGATCGCCTCCTTTGGGTTCGTCGCGCGCAGCCAAGCACCGGCGCGGGGCCGGGGCAAGGCTGCACGCGGCGGGGCAGGGGGCAACGCGCCGCCGATGCCGGTTCAGGCGGCAGTACGCCCGGCGGTCGGGAAGGTGCGTTCGGGCGCGTAGCTGTCGAAGCTCGACAGGCGCTGCGCGTTCGCCTCAGCCTGCCAGCGCGAGCCGGGCAGCACCGCCGACACCACCTTGTAGCGGGCGCGATAGGCGGCGGTGGCGTCGTTTTCCTCCATGGTGATCGTGGCCATACCGGCGACCACGCCGCCCTGACGTTCCACGAGGCGGATGGCACCGTCCATCGTCCCCCCCGTTTCGACCCATTGGTCGGCGAGCAGCACGCGGGTGCCGGGGGCGAAGGCGGGCAGGCGCATCTCCATGTCCTGCGTGCGGCCCGAATAATTGCCATAGCTCACGCGGTCGGTATCGACGCAAAGCTTGCCCGCCTTGCGGATCGGCAGGAAGCCCCGCCCCAGCCGCGCCGCCAGCGCCGCGCCGAGGACGAAGCCCATGGCATCCAGCCCAGCGACCACGTCGATCTCGCCTGCGTCCAGCTCGGCGCACAGATCGTCGAGAAGGTCGGAAAAGGCGGCGGCGTTGATGTAGATCGACGTGGGGTCGAGCCAGGCGAATTGCGGCCCCTTGGTGTTGGGCGACATCAGCGACAGATACCAACGGTCGTCGCGGGGGCCTTTGTCCTGGGTAGCTTGAAGGGTCATGCGGTCTCTCCTGCGGTGCGGGTGACGGCCAGCAGCGCGTCAAGGCGTGCCGGGTCGATGTTGTGAAAATCGCCGTCGAAATTGATGCCGGTGGCGACCAGCATCAGGTCGACGAGCGGGGCGTAGACGGGGGCATTCTCGGGGGTGATGCCGGAGGCGAGCGCCAGCGGGGCGTCTCCGATGGCATCGCGAAACACCTGCATCTTGGCCGGATCGGCGGCATGGCCGGTGGCGACGCCCGAGGTGCAGATGACATCCAGATAGGGCAGGGCGGCGCGGGCGGCGGCTGGGTAATCCTCGGGCGCAACCTCGCGCTGTTTCTTGAAGGCGACGCCGCCGATATAAAGCCCGTTCCAGCCGGAGGCGGCGCGGATATGGGCGATGTCCTCGGCCTCGGGCTGGTTGGCGCTGCGCTCGTCGATGCGGGCGTCGTCGGCCCAATAGGCGTCGATGCGCAGACCTTGCCGCGCCAGATCGCCCAGCACCGGGAAGGCGATGTTCCCCGGCTGGGCGAGGAAGTTGACGCCAAGCCAGGCCTCGGGGCGGGCGGCGCGGACCTCGGACAGGATCGGCAGGAAAGGCTCCATGGCGAAATCGTGGTTGATGAGGAAAGCGCCGGGGCAGCCTGCCGCAATACACAGGTCAAGGTTGCGCAGCGCCTGCGCGCTATCCAATACGTGGATCACGGGCGTTACCGCGGGGTGAAAATTACTGAACGTCTGGTCAAATTTTGAGCGCATGAGGTCGGCCCCTGATGGATTTCCTGCAAGGGTAGGGCAGGGCGCGGCATGAGGGAAATTGATCCTTGATATGCTTTCATAAGCATTCTTAATGACAGCATGGCCCGCAACATTCCCACCGATCTATTGCGCGCGTTCGTCACGGTCGTGGACCTTGGCGGCTATACCCGCGCGGCCGAGGCGCTGGGGCGCACCCAGCCCGCGATCAGCCTGCAAATCAGGAGGCTCGAAGAGCTGCTGAACGCCAAGCTGATCGCCAGCGCGGGGCGGCAGGTGGCGCTGACCGATGCGGGGCTCGCGCTGGGGCCCTATGCGCGGCAGCTGCTGCGGATCAATGACGACATCCTCGCGCATTTCGCGGAAACCGAGCTGAGCGGCTGGATCAGGGTCGGGGTGCCGGTGGATTTTTCCCATGCCTTCCTGCTGGAGGCGATCGCGGGATTCGCCGCCCGTCACCCGGATGTGCGGATCGAGATCGAAAGCCTGCTTTCGCAGGATCTGCGCAGCGCTCTGGCGGCGGACAAGCTGGATATTGCGGTGGCGATCCTGCCGGACGGAGAGGTGCCTTACCTTGTCGATACCACGGTGATCGAACCCTTCTGGGCGGTGGGCAGCGCAGCGCAGATCGATCGGCGGGCGCCGCTGCCGCTGCTGCGCCATCCCGATCCTTGCGAATATGCGACCCGGATGCGCGCTGCGCTGCGCCGCGCCGGGCGCAGCTGGCGCACGGTGCTGGTGGCGCGGGACGTGGCGGGGTTGCAGACGGCGGTGCGTGCGGGGCTGGGGGTCACCGCGCTGACCCCGGCGACCTTGCTGCCGGGGATGCGGGTGGGGCGCGCGGACGAAGGCTTTCCTCCGCTCGCGCCGCTGCGCATCGGTCTTCTGTACAAGCACGCAAGCCTGACCGAGGCCGGGCACGGGCTGGCACAGCATCTGCTCGATCATATTCGCAAGGACAGGGCTTAAGCCATTTCATAAATCTGGCTTATGGCTGCATACCAACTGGAAATTTCCCAAGGCGGCAAATCGCCGTCTAACGTCTGAGCCACGGGAACCCTTGGGCCGATGCCGCACCAAGGGGCCGATCCAACGCAGACGGGAGCCATCATGACCAAACCCCTGACCCTGACCCGCCGCCGGCTGCTGGCCGGTGCCGCCGGGACGGTGCTTGCAACGCCGATGATCAACCGCGCCTGGGCGCAGGATCCGGTGACGATCAACATGCTCGCCTGGTACGGCCATGCCGAGCCCGACATGGTCGCCGAATTCGAGGCCGAGAATAACGTCAAGTTCGTGCCCAAGTACTACGCGGGCGGCGACAACATGCTGGCGCTGATCGCGCAGTCGCCTCCGGGCACCTATGACCTGATCCTGTCGGATGCCGAGTTCGTGCAGCAGCTCAACGCCGCAGGCTACATCGAAGAGATGGACGCGAGCCTCTATCCGTTCGACGATTTCTGGCCCGAGTATCAGAACTTCCCCGGTCACTGGGTCGATGACACGCTGTGGTCGGTGATGGTGCGCTACGGCCTGCTGGGCGTGAGCTACAACACCGACGCGCTGACCCGCGAAGAGGCGATGAGCTACAATGCCTTCTGGTCGCCGAAAGTGACCGGCAAGGTCGGCCATTTCGACTGGCACCTGCCGAGCCTCGGGCAGATCTCGCTGCTGAACGGCAACCGTGCACCCTCGCCCTTTGACATCGACGAGGCGGCATGGGAGGCGGTGATGGAAAAGACCCTCTCGCTGAAACCCCAGGTCGGCGGGTACTTCGATTACGGCGGCACCTTTGCGTCGCTGAAGAATGCCGAGATGCTGGCCATGTGCGGCATCGGCGACTGGATCACCGGGGTGCTGCAAAAGGACGGCGCGCCGGTCGCCTCGGTCATTCCCGAAGAGGGCGGCATCCAGTGGACCGAGAGCTATTCCATCGGCAAGGGCACCGACAAGCATGAGATCATCACCAAGTTCATCCAGTACATGCTGAGCCCACGCGGGCAGGTGCGCTCGATCCAGATGGCGGCCTATCCGGGCCTGTCGCCGACGAAATCCGGCTGGACCGCGATCCAAGAGGCGAACCCGGCCGAGGCGGAACGCTCTGGTCTCATCGAAGGGCACGACCAGTCGCCGATCAAGCTGCTGCAAGAGGGGCGCCTGTTCTTCCGCGACATCCCGCAACAGCAGAGCCTTGAGGACTGGAACGACTTCTGGTCCGAATACAAGACCGCGTGACGCGGCCCGGCCCCGGCTTTGCTGCCGGGGCCCTTGCCTGACAGGTTCCCAATGAAAGACCGCACCACCGCCCATGCGCTGATCTGGCGCCTGCCGCTGCTGATCTGGCAGGGGCTGTTCTTTGTCGG
Source organism: Salipiger abyssi (assembly GCF_017311415.1). Lineage (GTDB taxonomy): Bacteria > Pseudomonadota > Alphaproteobacteria > Rhodobacterales > Rhodobacteraceae > Salipiger > Salipiger abyssi_A. The sequence goes on from NZ_JAEKIS010000034.1 coordinate 5,240, forward strand.
CCCGCTGCTGCTGATGGTCGCCATGTCGTTCTGGCTGGTCAAGAACTACCGGATGACCCCGGATTTCATCTTCGACAACTGGGAAAGGATGCTGACCCGAGGCTATTTCTGGGATGCCTATCGGGTGACGCTGTGGCGCGCGACGCTGGCGGCGGTGCTGGCGAGCCTGATCGCCTTTCCGGCGTCCTTCGCGCTGGCCTTCAAGCTGTCCGAGACCGCGCGGCGATGGGCGCTGTTCTTTCTGGTGGTGCCGTTCTTCACCTCGTACCTGGTGCGGGTCTATGCCTGGCAGGTGCTGCTTGCCGAAAGCGGGCCGATCAACGCGGTGCTGGGCTGGGTGGGGCTGGGGCCGTTCACCATGCTCAATTCCGGGGTCGGCGCGATGGTGGGCTACCTGACGCTGGTGCTGCCGCTGGTGGTGATCCTTCAGACCTTTTCGCTGGCGGCCATCGACCGCAACCTGATCGAGGCGGCGTGGAACCTTGGCGCCTCGCCCCGGCGCACCTTGCTGCGGGTGATCCTGCCCTCGGCCAAGGTGGGGCTGATCGTGGGGGCGGTGTTCGCCTTCATCCTCGCCTTCGGAGACTTCGTCTCGCCCTTCTACCTTGGCGGATCGAAGCCGCCGACCCTGTCGATCCTGATCATCGACACCACCAAGTCGGGCCAGCAATGGCCGCGCGCGGCGGTGGTCGCGGTGATGATGATCGGCACGCTGTTTGCCGTCGCCTTTGCCGCCGTCGGCGCGGCCTATGGGAGGCGCAAATGAAGGCTCTGCTCCCCCGGCTCTATCTTGTGGCGATCTTCACCTTTGTCTTTGCGCCGATCGTCACCTCGATGGTGTTCTCGTTCAATTCCGACCGCTTCCCCACGGTGCCGCTGGGCGGGTTCACCCTGCACTGGTACGAGACCGCCTTTGCCCGCCCCGAGGTCTGGACCGCCTTCGGCAATTCGGCGCTCGTGGCTCTGAGCGCGGCGGCGCTGTCGACGGCGCTGGGGTTCGCGACGGCCTATACCGATTTTCGCTACAACTTCCGCTGGAAGCCCGCCTATCTGGCGCTCGCGCTGCTGCCGCCGACGGTGCCGCTGGTGATCATGGGGCTGGCGATGCTGGCATGGCTCGGGCGGCTGGGCCTGTCGGGCACGCTGCCGGGGATCGTGATCGCGCATACGGTGATGGGCGCGCCCTTTGCCATGGCGATCTGCCGCCTGCGGCTGAGCCAGATGGACCCGTCGCTGGAGGCCGCCGCCTGGAACCTTGGCGCCTCGCCGATGCGGGCGATGCGGGTGGTGGTGCTGCCCTTCTGCATGCCCGCGCTGATCTCGGCCTTTTGCCTGACGGCGGCGGTCAGCTTTGACGAATTCGTCGTGGCGTGGTTCGTCTCGGGGCTGAACAAGACGGTGCCGGTGATGATACTGGAAATCCTGCAAGGCAATGTCGACCCGCAGATCAACGCCATCGGCACGGTGGTCTTCGTCACCTCGATGACTCTGGTGATCGCGGCGCAACTCATCATTCTACGAAAGACCTCGCGATGACCGACACCGACCCGCTGGTGCGCTTTGACGGCGTGCGCAAGAGCTACGGCGATTTCGAGGCCGTGAAGGGCATCGACCTGACCATCGGGCGCGGCGAGTTCGTGGCGATCATGGGCCCCTCGGGCTGCGGCAAGACCACCACCCTGCGCATGCTGGCGGGGCTGGAGGCCCCGAGCGCGGGCGACATCACCATCGGCGGCAAGCGCATGAACGACGTTCCGCCGCACGAGCGCGACACGCCGCTGGTCTGGCAATCGCTGGCGCTGTTTCCCTTTCTGAACGTCAAGGAGAACGTCGAGTTCGGGCTGAAGATGCGCGGCGTGTCCGACACCGAGGCGCATGGCCGCGCGATGCTGTGGCTGGAACGGATGGGGCTGAAGGGGTTCGAGAAGCGCCGGGTCGACGAGCTTTCGGGCGGGCAGCGGCAGCGGGTGGCGCTGGCGCGCAGCCTCGTGACCGAGCCGCAGATGTTGCTGCTGGACGAGCCGCTTTCAGCGCTGGACGCGCATCTGGTGATCCGGATGCAGGGGGTTCTGACGCGGCTGCAGCGCGAGCTGGGGATCACCTTCGTCTACGTGACCCATTCGCAATCCGAGGCGTTCGCCATGGCCGACCGAGTGGTGATCATGGGGCAGGGGGAGATCGCGCAGGTCGGCGCCCCGCGCGACATTTTCCGCGCGCCGCGCACCCGTTTCGTGGCAGAGTTCGTGGGGCGCAACAACATCCTGCCGGGGGCTGGCGGGGGCGAGATCTCGGTTGCCGCCGACCGGATGACGGTGAGCGACGTGGCACCCGGCGGGACGGCGATCGAGGCGGCGTTCCTGTCCGAGGAATTCGCGGGGACCGGCATCATCTGCTACTTCGAGGATGCCTCGGGGCGCGAGTTGAAGGCGCAGGTCAGCGAGGCAGAGCTGGAGCGGCTGTCGCTGGAGCCGGGCGCAAAGGTGTGGTTGAGCTGGCCCGACGAGGCTGCGCATCCGCTAGAGCCCAAGTCAATCGATGAGTGAGGAACGGGCGCGCGGGATGGCATGCGATCGTGTCGAGCTGGGCGGCGTTAAGATAGGATAACTGGCGGTCGGGCTGAACTTGATGCGCGGCCCGGCCCGAGTTGCGCCGTGCACGCGAAAGCGCTTTTGACCAAATTTTCACCTGCAAGCTATTTTCCAATAGGGCAGTAAGCGCAAAGTTTGACAAGAAATTTTCACCGGCTGTAGGGTCAGTTTTGATCGCGCTATCCGCTCGCGATGTTCAAGGAGACCCGATGCAGATCCGCCAAACCCTGGAAGACATGTCGGACCAGTTCACCCCGGCCGAACGTCAGCTGGTGTCGGTGCTTTTGGCCGATTACCCCTTTGCCGGGCTCGAGCCGATCCAGGAGCTGTCCAAGCGGGCGCATATCTCGGCGCCGTCGATCTCGCGCTTCGTGGCCAAGCTGGGTTGCGCGGGGTTTCAGGATTTTCAGCAGCGGCTGGTGCAGGAGCTGAAGGAAGGCCAGCAATCCCCCATCGACCTGCGCGACGCCATCGACGGGGACAGCGACGCGACGCTGTCCTCCTACGTGCGGCAGGTCGAGAGCCTGAACCAGGAGATGATCGAGCAGATCACCTCGGCCCAGTTCACCCGGCTGTGCGAGTTGCTGACCGACCCGCGGCGGCGGATCTTCATGATCGGCGGGCGGATGAGCGACAGCATCGCCGAGTTCTTTGTGCGCCACCTGCGCCAGATCCGCCCTGACGTGTCGCACATCCCCTCGGACCCCGAGCTCTGGCCGGAATACCTGCTGCGGATGCGCCCGCGTGATGTGCTGCTGCTCATCGACTTTCGCCGCTACCAGTCGAACCTCGCGCGGCTGTCGGCGCAGGCGCGGGCGCGCAAGGCGCAGACCGTGGTGATCACCGACAAGTGGATCTCTCCCGCCGCGAAGGGCGCGACCGAGCTTGTCTCGGTGCCGATCCACTCGGGCACGGTCTGGGACAGCTACGTGCCCGCCTTCACGATGATCGAGGCGATGCTGGTGGCCATGGCGGAACGCAACTGGGACGCGACGCGGGCGCGGATCTCGCAATGGGACAAACTGCGGGAAGATCCCGCTGCAGGAAGCAAGACATGACACAGACAACCAACAGCCTCGTCTTCGTGGGCACATCGGACATCGCGGGCATCCTGCGCGGCAAGTCCTTCCCGGTGGGTGAATGGGACAAGCGGTCGAAGCGCGGCGTCGGCTGGACGCCCACCAACGTGCAGATCACCTGTTTCGACAGCATCTCCGAAAGCCCCTTCGGATCCTTCGGAGACCTCGCGCTGGTGCCCGATGCGGACACGCGCATCACCATCGACGGGGACCAGCGGCTTGATTTCGCCATGGGCGACATCCGCACCCTCGAGGGCGCCCCGTGGGAGTTCTGCACCCGCTCGCTAGCGAAACGCGCGCTGGAGGAATTCAACGCCCTGACCGGGGCCACCGTCCTGTCGTCCTTCGAGCATGAATTCCAGCTCAAGGGCGAAACCCCGCGCCCCGGCGATGCCTTCGGGTTCAAGGGCTTCCGCGACGGGCAGGTCTGGGCCGAGGCCTACCTTGCGGCCCTGTCCGCCGCAGGCTGCGCGCCGGACACCTTCATGAAGGAATACGGGCCCGGCCAGTACGAGGTCACCATGAAGCCCGCGCAGGGCGTCACCTCTGCGGACAATGCCACGGTGCTGCGGATGCTCACCCATGACGCGCTCGCCCGCTTCGGCAAGGCCCCGAGCTTTGCGCCGATCCTCGACCCAGAAAGCGTCGGCAACGGGCTGCATGTGCATTTCAGCTTCCTCGATGCTGCGGGCGCGCCGCTGACCTATGACGAGGGCGACGAGACGGGGATGAGCACGCTCACCCGTCATTTCATCGGTGGAGTGCTGAAATACCTCGACCAGATCCTCGCCATCCTCGCGCCGTCCGAGGTGAGTTATCTGCGCCTCACCCCGCACCGCTGGAGCGCGGCCTACAACAACCTTGGCTTCCGCGACCGCGAGGCGTCGGTGCGGATCTGCCCGGTGACCGCCTCCGACCCGGAAAGCATCGCGCGGCAGTACAATTTCGAGGTCCGCGCCGCCGACAATGCCGCCAGCCCCTACCTCACCCTTGCGGCGCTGGTGTTTGCCGGCACCCAAGGCGTGCGCGACGCGATCGACCCGCCCGCGCCCGCGCCCGCGCAGGAGGATCTGTCGCTTCTGAGCCCCGAGGCGCTGGCCGCCAAGGGCTTCCGCCGTCTGCCGGACAGCCTTGACGCGGCGCTTGCGGCGCTCGATGGCTCCGGCGCTGCCCGGGAGTGGTTCGGAGACGCCTTTGTCGATCTTTATGTCGCCCACAAGCAGGGTGAGCTGGCGCAGCTCGAGGGGCTGGACTGGCCCGCGAAATGCGCCCGCTACGCCGAGGTCTACTGATGCTCGAGGTCCGCGGCATCTCGAAGACCTTCGGCGGGGTGAGGGCGGTGGACGACGTGTCCTTCACCGTCGCGCGCGGCGAGATCCACGGCCTCATCGGCCCCAACGGGGCGGGCAAGACGACGATGCTCAACCTCATCTCGGGTCTGCTGACCCCGAGCGCGGGCAGGATCGTGCTGGACGGGGCCGAGGTGCAGGGGATGTCTGCGGACAGGCGCGCCCGTGCCGGGATCGCACGGACCTTCCAGAACCTGCGCCTGTTCCGCAACCTCAGCGTGAGGCGCAACATCGAGCTGGCCGAGATCCACGCCCGCGACAGCGCCGACAAGGATCTGCTGGACGATGCCATCGACCGCTTCGGCCTGCGTCCCGTGCTGGACGAGGCGCCGGGAAGCCTGCCCTACGGGCAGATGCGGCGGCTCGAGATCGTGCGGGCGCTGGCGCTGCGGCCCAAGGTGATGATGCTCGACGAGCCTGCGGCGGGCATGAACCACGACGAGACTGACGCGCTGTTCGAGAACCTCAGCTGGCTGCGCCAGCGTCATCCCTGTTCCATCGTGCTGATCGAGCACGACCTGAAATTCATCATGTCCGCCTGCGAGCGGCTTACGGTCATGAACATGGGCCGGCTTCTCGCAACGGGCCATCCTGCCGAGATCACCCGAAACCAAGAGGTCATCAAGGCCTACCTCGGGCAGGGCCATTCCCCCCAACAGGAGACAACCACATGACCAAAGTGACCCGCATGGGCCGGATGCTTTCGGGCGCGGCCATCCTCGCCCTTGGCGCAGGCGCCGCATCTGCCCAGGACGAGACCATCAAGGTGGCCTTCCCCGCGCCCCTGACCGGCGATTACGCCGCCTATAACGAGGTCGACGGCGCCCGCTGCTTGGCCGAGATGATCAACCAGGACGGCGGCGTCGACGGCAAGATGTTCGAGCTGCTGATCCAGGACACCGGCGCCGACACCCAGGCCGCCATCACCCTCACCGAGCGCTTCCTCGGCGACGGCATCGTGGCGCTGGGGACGATCCCGTTCTCGGACACCATGATCCCGGTGGCGCAGATCGCCGGCTCGCAGGGCGTGTCGGTGATCCAGGCCCAGAGCACCCAGGTCGAGATGCATTCCGGCGTGGTGGACAACTTCCTCACCAACGTGGCGCCCGACCCCTTCACCGCGACGGCAGCGGCGAACTACGCGCTGTCGCAGGGTGTGAAGAACGTGGCGATCTTCACCTCGGACGAGGGCGGGTCGTGGTCGGCCAAGGTGCCGGAATGGTTCGCGGACGTGATCGTCGAGGGCGGCGGCACACTTCAGACCACGCTCAACTACACCTCGGGCACCACCGACTGGTCGCCCCAGATCGCGGAGCTGCGCGCGCTCGATCCCGCGCCCGACGCGGTGTTCATCTCGTGGGCGATGCCCGACATCGGGATCCTCATCCGGCAGATGCGCTCGGCGGGGCTTGATGCCTGGGTCGTGGGGTCTGACGGCTTTGACGACCCGTCCCTCGACGCGCTGGCCGAAGAAGACCCGAGCCTGCTCGACAAGGTGTTCTTCGCCACCCTCGCGCCGTCGGTCCCCGGCAGCCGCATCGACGAGTTCCAGACCGCCTGCGCCGACATGGGGATGGAGGTCAACGGCCTCTTCCCGTCGCTGGGCGCCGACACGATCAGGATCGTCGCCTACGGGGTCGAGGCCGCAGGGTCGACCGATCCCGTCGCGGTGCGCGAGGCGATCCGCGCGGCGGACAGCATCCCGGTGATGTCGGTAGAGGCGGTCAGCTTCAAGGACACCGGCAGCTACGCCCTGCGCGAGATCCCGGTCATCGGCTTCGAGGACGGCACCCGCGCCCTGCTGCAGCAGGACACCCCCGAGAACGTGCCTGACTGGCAGTAACAGTCTGGCAACAAGACCCCGCGCGTGTCGCCCGCCCGCAAAATGGCGGGCGGCACCGACGAAGGACGGCAGGACATGCTCGAAATCTCAAATCTGAGGGTCACCCACGGCCCCATCGAGGCGGTGCATGGCATCGACATCTCGGTGCCGGCAGGCACCTGCGTCGCGCTTCTGGGCGCCAATGGCGCGGGCAAGACCTCGACCCTGTCGGCGATCACCGGCACGGCGAAATCCACCGGGACCATCCGCCTCGAGGGTGAGGACATCTCGGCCCTGCCGGTCGAGGCGCGGGTGAAGCGCGGCATCGCTCTGTCGCCTGAGGGGCGGCGGGTGTTCTACAACCTGTCGGTGCGCGAGAACCTCGTGATGGGCGCCGCCATCCGCAAGGACAAGGCGGCCATTGCGGAGGAGGTGGACCACTGGTTCACCCGCTTTCCCATCCTTGGCGAGCGCCGAGATCAGCCGGCGGGCACCCTGTCGGGGGGCGAACAGCAGATGCTGGCCATCGCCCGCGCGCTCATGTCGCGCCCGCGCATCCTTTTGCTCGACGAGCCGTCGCTGGGCCTTGCGCCGCAGATCGTGGAGCGGATCTTCGAGATGATCCGCGAGCTGCGCAGCCAGGGCGTCACCATCCTGCTGGTGGAACAGAACGCAACTGCGGCCATCGGGCTGTCGGACCATGTCTATGTGCTCAACAACGGCCTCGTGTCGTCGCAGGGCCGCGCCGCCGATTATGGCAACGGGGCCGAGCTCATGGACCAGATCACCGGAGTGCACGGCTGATGGACTACGCGATCCAGCAGATCCTCAACGCCCTCAGCTTCGGCGCGGAATACGCGCTGATCGCGCTGGGGCTGGCCATCGTCTTCTCGATCATGGGGCTGGTGAACTTCGCCCATGGCGAGGTCATCGCCTTCGGCGGTTATTCCATGGTCATCATCGGCACCGTGCTGACCGGCAATCCCTTCATCCTCATGGGGGCCGTGCTGATCGCCTGCGTGCTGGTGTCGGTGCTGCTGGAACGGGTGGCGTTCCGGACGGTGCGCAAGGCCGACCTTACCACCGGGCTGCTCACCGCCTTCGGGGTCAGCATCATCCTTCAGAACGCCTTCCTGCTGCTTGGCTCGCCAAGGCCGATCCCGGCGACGCAGTTCATCTTCCTCGACCGGACGGTACTTGTGGGTTCGATCCAGGTCTCGTCGCTTCAGATCTACGAGACCGTGGCCACGGCGCTTGCCATCGTGGCGCTGATGATCTTCCTGCGGCGCAGCACGCTGGGCCTTGCCATGCGCGCCGCCGCGCTTGATTTCGAGATGGTGCGCCTCTGCGGCCTCAGGGCGAACCGCGTCATCGCTACCGCCTTCGCGGTGTCGGGGCTGCTGGCGGGGCTGGCCTGCATCTTCATCATGGCCCGGCGCGGCGCGGTGTCGCCGCACATGGGCTTCGATCCGGTGCTGACCGCCTTCGTGGCCTGCGTCATCGGCGGCTTCGGCAGCCTACCCGGCGCGGTGCTGGGCGGCTTCCTGCTGGGCGCGGTCGAGGTCGGCGTGCTGGTGCTGCTGCCGCAAAGCTACGGCAGCCTTGCCCATGCGGCGGTCTTTGCGCTCGTGGCGCTGATCCTCGTCTGGAGACCCGACGGCATCCTGTCGCCCGCCAAGGAGAAGGGGGACAAGATATGAACCCGAGCCAACGCCGCGGCCTTCTGGGCAGCGCCCTTCTGAGCCTTCTCGTCCTGCTGATCGTCGGCGCCTATTACCTCTGGGGCGAGACATGGCAGGCGCGGGTGCTCTATGCGACCTTCGTCAACCTGCTGGTGGTGATCGGCCTGCAGGTGTTCACCGGCAACGCCAACCTCACCAATTTCTCGCACGCCGCCTTCATGGGGATCGCCGCCTATGCCGCCGCGATCTGCGTGACGCCGGTGGCGATGAAGGCGATTTCGCTGCCCGATGCGCCCTGGGGGCTCAATGCATTCGAGCTGGGGCCCTGGACCTCGGCGCTTGTCGCGCTGGGGATCACCGGGGGGCTGGGGCTGCTAACGGGGGTGTTCGTGGCGCGGCTGACCGGGGTGGGCGTGACCATCGTCAGCATTGCCATCCTTGTCATCGTGCATTCGATCTTTTTGCACCGCACCGACATCTTCAAGGGCAACCAGGCGCTGTTCGGCATCCCCAAGGTGCTGGACCTGCCGCAGATCACGGCGCTGGTCATCATCGCCATCTTCGCCGCCCGCTGGTTCCGCGAAAGCCGCTTCGGCCTGCAACTGCGGGCCTGCGCCGATGACGAGATCGGGGCGCGGGCCATGGGCGTCAACGTCTTCCGCACCCGGCTGATCGCATGGGTGCTGGGCACGCTCTTCTTCGCGGTGGCGGGGATCGCCTATGCCTTCTTCCTCGGCACCATCTCGGCGCGACCGTTCTATTTCAACTTCGTCTTCCTCACCGTGGCGATGCTGATCCTCGGAGGACTGCGCAGCGTATCGGGGGCGGTGTTCGGAACGCTGCTCATCTCGATCGGGCTGGAGACCATCCGCTGGCTCGAGACCGGGCCGCAGATCGCGGGGCTCAAGCTGCCGCAGATGCTGGGTCTGTCGGGGCTGATGCTGGGGGTGGTCATCGTCGCGGTGATGGCGCTGCTGCCGAGCGGCCTCATGGGCAACCTCGAGATCGAGGACCTGTTGCGCCGCCGCAAACGCGCGGAGACGCCCGAGCCCCGCTGAGGGCGCCGCAGACAGGGCAATCGCCCCGGTTGCCCCGGTTGCCAAGCCTTGGCCACCGGGGTTTCACGCTGTGTGATCCGCATGATTTTCTGAATGAAAACAGGGGCGTGGCAGGGCGCCCAAGGAATGCGCACCACGCGGCTCAAGCGTGGAATAAATCGGATCAAATTTGATTGAATCTTTGACTATGAAAAAGATTCGTCACAACATCCGGGCATGACGAGCCTTTCCCAGACCCCGGCGCCCGTGGCGCATACCATCCCCGGACGTGGCCCTTGCTGACCGCGTCCGCCCATCTTCTGACCGCCGGTTCCGACCCGGACCCGGTCGAGCGTATCCGCCCCGCCTCCGATCTTCCGGTGCTGCTGTTGTGTGAGCATGCGGGGCAGGCGGTGCCGGTGGAGCTTGGCGGGCTCGGCCTCGAGCCGGGGACACTTGATCTGCATGTGGGCTGGGACATCGGCGCTGCGGCGGTGACGCGGCTCATGGCGCAGGAGCTTGGCTGCGGCGCGCTTCTGCAGCGCTATTCACGGTTGGTGATCGACTGCAACCGCCCGCCCGAGGCACCCGATGCCATGCCCGAACGGTCGGACGGGATCACGGTGCCCGGCAATGTCGCGCTTGGGGCCTCAGACCGGGCGCGGCGCATCGATGAAGTCTTCACTCCCTACAATGACGCCGTGCTGGAGGCGCGCAGGGCAGGGGGCCCGATGCTGCTGTCTGTTCACAGCTTCACGCCCGAACTGCGCACCCGCCCCGGCGCGCGCCCGTGGCATGTCGGGTTCCTCTGCCGCAAGGACCGGCAGACGTCGCAGGCGCTGCTGGACGCGATTGCCGCACGGCGCCCCGATCTCAATCTCGTGCTGAACCAGCCCTACCAGATCGACGACGAAAGCGACTGGTTCGTGCCCGCCCATGGCGAGGCCAGCGGCCTGCCGCACAGCCTCATCGAGATCCGCAACGACCTTATCGACACGCCGCAAGGACAGGCCGAGATGGCGGCCCTGCTTTGCGGCGCGGTCCGCACCGTACTGGAGACCCAATGCTGACCCGCAACGTTCCGCTTGATCCCGCCGCCTCGGCGCTGATCTTCATCGACGTCCAGAACTTCTCGGCCCGGCGCGATGGGGGAGAGTTCAAGGACATGGACCCGGACGCCTTCGCGGCGACCTACGGCGCCTTCTTCGACACCTTCGAGGCCGAGACCCTGCCCAACATGCAGCGCCTGCGCGAAGCCGCGCGCGGTGCCGGGGTGGAGGTGATGTACACCACCATCGAAAGCCTCACCAAGGACGGGCGCGACCGCAGCCTCGATTACAAGATCACCGGCTTCAACGTGCCCAAGGGCTCGTGGGATGGCCGCCCCATCGACGAACTTGCCCCCGGCGATGACGAGATCTGGCTGCCGAAGTCGTCGTCCTCGGTCTTCGTGTCGACCAACATCGACTACGTGCTGCGCTGCCTTGGCGTGAAGCAGGTGGTGATCGCGGGGCTGGTCACCGACCAGTGTGTCGAAGGCGCGATCCGCGATGCCTGCGATCTTGGCTATCTCGTGACGCAGGTCACCGACGCCTGCCTCACCTACACCCCCGAACGGCAGGCTGCGTCCATTGGCGCGATCAAGGGCTACTGCCGCCAGCTCAGCACCGATGCGCTGATCGAGGAACTGCAAGGAGTGACCAAATGACGACGCTTCAGACCGTCTGGGACCAGATCGACAGCACCCCGGAGCGCGTGGTGGACCTCACGTGCGAGATGGTGCGCATCCCGTCCGTGAACCCAAAGTTCGAGACCAAGCAGGGCATCAACAACGAGGCCGAGGTGGCCGCGCTTGTGGCCGACCGCCTTGGCTCGATGGGCCTTGAGACGACCAGCTGGGACGCCCTGCCCGGACGGCCCAACGTGGTCGGCACCCTGCCGGGCAACGAAGAGAAAAGCCTCATCCTTTGCGGTCACATCGACACCGTGCCCGTGGGCAACCGCGCCAACTGGACCGTCGACCCCTTCGGCGGTGACGTGTCGGACGGCAAGCTCTGGGGCCGTGGGTCGGTGGACATGAAGGCTGGACTTGCCGCCTGCATCGCCGCGCTTCAGGGCATCCAGGCCGCCGGGATCACGCTGGACGGGCGCGTATCGGTTCACGCGGTGGTGGACGAGGAGGCGGGCGGCTTCGGAGCGATGGACGCCGTGGCCAGGGGGCATCTGGCGAAGAACGCCATCGTGGCAGAACCCACATGGGACAAGGTCGTGCCCGCCGAGGGCGGCCTTGAATGGGTCCGCGTGACGCTGATCGGGCGGTCGGGCCATGCGGGATTCCGTTACAACGACATCTTCCCCCAGCCCGAGGTCGAGGGGCGGCTGCAACCGGCCATCAACGCCATCGAGATCGCCGCGCGTTTCCTTGCGGCGCTCAAGGAATTCGAGGCCTCACGCTGCCGCAACAACTACCACCCGCTCTGTCCGCCCGGCCTGTCGACGATCAACCCCGGCGTGATCCACGGCGGCGTCGGCGTCGGGGAGGACGGCCTGCCGCTGATCCGGACCAACCCGGCGATGACCCCGGACCGGGTGACTCTCGATCTCGACCTGAAGTTCCTGCCGCATGAAAGCTCGGCCGAGGTGCGGCGCGAGTTCGAAGAGTTCGTCGCCGCCTTCGCCGCGCTGGATCCCTGGACCCGTGCCAACCCGCCGCAGATCGCGTGGGAGCTGGGCGGCCTGCATTTCCCACCGATGGACACGCCGGTGGATCACCCGCTGGTGCAGTCGCTCGTCAGCCACCACAGCAGCTTCGGGGCCGCCCCCGAGGTGCGCGGCTTCGATGCCGTGACCGATGCGGCGCATTACGCCGGGGCCGGGGTCGATGCCTGCATCTACGGCCCCTCGGGCGACGGCTTCCACGGCGACAATGAATATGTCGACCTCGCCTCGCTGCACAAGTCGACCAAGGTCATCGCCGCCGCGATCCTCGACATCTGCGGCACGCGCTAACACCCAAATAATAAAAGAACAAAACCCAACTCGGAGACAACACATGCTGAAGAGAAGACGCCTTTTCGCCGCGGCTGCGCTGGCCGCGACAACCGCCCTTCCGGGCCTTGCCGCCGCCGAGGTGGTCAAGATCGGTGTGCTTGCCCCGGTGTCCGGCCCCGCCGCAGCCGACGGTCAGGAAATGGTCAACGGCGCGCAGATGGCCGTGGACCAGCTCAACGAGGCGGGCGGTGTCGGGGACTACACCTTCGAGCTGGTCGTGGGGGACGCCGCCGACCAGAGCGCCGCGTCCGTCGCCACCGCCGCCGAGCGCCTGCTGAGCGACCGCGACATGGGCGCGATCGTGACCGGCTATGCCTCGGGATCGAACTTCGAGATCGAGATGATGGCCGAGATGGAGATGATCTATCTTGTCTCCGCCAACTCTGCCCAGACCGCCGAGATCATCACCGAAGACCCCGATGCCTTCCCGACCGTGTGGTCCTTCAGCCCGTCCTTCGACGCCTACAACACCGGCGTGCTGCCGGTGATCGAGGGGTTGATGGAAGACGGCTCGGTCCCGCTCGAGGACAAGACGCTGGCGCTGATCTCCTCGGACAACCCCTATTCCAAGACCATCGCCGATGGCCTCGTGGAAAGCTTCGAGGGCGCGGGCTGGGAGATCACGGTCAACGACCTCGTGCCCTTCGGCGAGGTCGGCGACTGGCGCGGCTTCCTTGCCAAGGTGCGGCAGGATCCGCCCAGCGTGGTCATCAACACCGACTACCTGTCGGGCAACGCCGCTGCCTTCATGTCGCAGTTCATGGAACAGCCCACCGACAGCCTCGTGTTCATCCAGTATGCGCCGTCGGTGCCGGAATTCCTCGAGCTGACGGCGGGGGATTCCTCGGGCGTCCTTTACAACATGCTGGGCGGCACGCTGCCCGCCAGCGCGTCTGAGCGTTCGGCCAAGGTGGTCGGGGACTACGAGGCCGCCTATGACGCCACCCCCGGCGTCTATGGCCCGATGCTTTATGAAGAGGTGATGCTCTATGCCGCCGCGCTCGAGGCGGTGGGCGATCCGACGGACCGCGTTGCCATCGGTGAGTGGATCGGCGCGTCGAGCACCGACACCGCCGCAGGCAAGCTGGAATTCGACCCCGAAACCCACCTTGCGGTGCAGGGCCCCGAGAACATCCCGCTGCAGTTCTACCAGATCCAGGACGGCACCCGCGCGCTGTTCGCGCCGGACGCCTATGCGGACGGGAGCTTCGTCTCGCCGCCCTGGATGGACTGAGCCCATGCCGGAACCGATCCTTGAACTGAAGGGCGTCACCAAGACCTTCGGCGGGCTGACAGCGGTGAACGACGTGAGCTTCACCGTCCATCGCGGCGAGGTCTTCGGCGTGGCCGGTCCCAACGGTTCCGGCAAGAGCACGCTGTTCAACTGCATCACCGGCATCCCCTTCGGCCCGTCCGGGGGGGAGATCACTTTCGACGGCAAGCGCATCGACGGCATGGCCCCGCACCGGATCTTCCGGGCGGGCCTGTCGCGCACCTTCCAGAAGGATGCCGAATTCCCCGACCTCACCGCGCGCGAGACCGTGGCGCTTGGCGGGCATTACGGCGCGGGCATCGGGCGGCAGGCTCTGGCGCAGGCCACCGAGGCGGCGCTCGACCTCGTGGAGTTCGAGCCATCCCGCCGGGACATGGCCACCGCCGACCTGTCGGTCTATGGCAAGAAGCAGCTGATGATCGCCTCGGCGCTGGTGTCGAAACCGGCGATCCTGATGCTGGACGAGCCCGCATCGGGCCTCACCCGCCCCGAGATCGCCGCGCTTGATGGGCTGCTGTGCCAAGTCAACGCCGCCGGGGTGACCATTCTCATCATCGAACATGTCCTCGGCCTGCTGCTGTCGGTGAGCCAGCGGCTTCTGGTGCTCAACCAGGGCAGCGTGCTGACCTCGGGCGATCCGCGCGAGGTGATCCGCGACGACCGCGTGGTCGAGGCCTATCTCGGGAGCGCCGCCGCATGACCAGACTTCTCGAGGTCACCGGCCTTCATGCGGGCTATAGCGCCGTGCCGGTGCTGCACGGGATCGACCTGCATCTCGATGCGGGCGAGGCCATCGGCCTCTTCGGGCCCAACGGCCACGGCAAGACCACCCTTCTGCACACCGTCTCCGGGCTGCTGAAGCCCACCAAGGGCAGCGTGCGGTTCGACGGGCAGGACATCACCGGCGCGAAACCCTCGGCCATCGTGGCGGCGGGGCTGGTGCAGGCGCAGCAGGGCAACACGCTCTTCGGCGACATGGGCGTGCAGGAAACGCTGGAGCTTGCCGCCTTCAACCCGCGCGGTCGGTCCGGCGCGCAGACGCGACTGGACGAGGTGCACGCGCTGTTTCCCCGCCTTGCGGAACGCAGGCGCCAGCGGGCCAGGACCCTGTCGGGCGGCGAGCGGCAGATGCTGTCCATCGGCTGCGCGCTGATGTGCAACCCGCGCCTGCTGATCCTAGACGAGCCGACGCTGGGCCTGTCGCCGCGCCTCAAGGGCGAATTGCGCGAGGCCATCGCCGAGATCGCCCGCAAGGGCGTGCCGCTGATCGTGGTCGAGCAGGACGTGGAGTTCCTGCTGGCCCTGTCGAGCCGACTTTACCTCGTGGAACAGGGCGAGGTCGCCCGGATGATCGACCGGGCGGATGCGCCCGATCACAAGGAGATCATGGACATGTATTTCGGGGAGCAGGCGCACTGATGGACGGCGTTCTCATTCCCACGCTGGTGTCGGGCCTTCTGCTCGGGTCGCTCTACGCGCTGATGGCCTCGGGCCTCAGCCTGATCTGGACGACGCTCGGCGTGTTCAACTTTGCCCACGGTGCGCTGATGACGCTGGGGGCCTATATCGCCTGGACGGTGTCGGAACAGCTTGGCCTCGGCCTCGCCGCCGGTTTTGTCGCGGGCATCGGCGCGGCGGTGATCGCCGGTGTGCTGATCGAGCTGCTGCTGGTCCGGCCCTTCTATGGCAACCGCAACATGATGCTGATTACCGTGATGACGACGCTTGCCGCCTCGACCATCCTCGAGCGCGGCATCTCGATGATCTGGGGGCCGCGGCTCAAGCAGCTGCCCCGCACGCTTGACGGGCAGGTTAACCTGCTTGGCGCGCCGGTCTCGGCGCATGAGGCGCTCATCATCGTGCTGGCGCCCGCGGTGCTGCTGGCGCTGTGGTGGTACACCGGGCGCACGCTCAGCGGCCGGTCGCTGCGGGCGGTGGGGCAGAACCGCAGCGCGGCGGCGCTTCTGGGGATCGACGTGCCGCGCACCTTCAGCCTTGCCTTCGGCCTTTCGGCGGCGCTTGCGGGGCTCACCGGCGTGCTGCTGGGCTCGATCCGCTTCGTGACCCCGGGCCTCGGGGCCGATCCGCTGGTCAACGCCATGATCGTGGTGATCTTCGGAGGGCTCGGCAGCCTCGGGGCGACGGCGGGGGCGGCCTATGTCATCGGCCTGCTCGAGGCGCTTCTGGTGCTGTGGCTGGGCCTCTACTGGACGCCCTCGGTGCTGTTCGTGGCACTGATCCTCGTCCTTGTCTTCCGCCCCAACGGACTTTTCGGGAAAGCCGCATGACACGCAACAGAAGCCTTTTCGCGCTGGCGGCGCTCGTGCTGCTGGCCCTTGTTCCGGCGGTGGTCACCGACAGCTACACCCGCCACATCTTCATCATCGCCTTCATCTACGGCACCGTGGCGGTGAACTGGGATCTGAGCCTTGGCCTCGCGGGGCTGTTCAACTTCGGGCACCTCGCGTTCTTCGGCATCGGCGTCTACACGGCGGCGATCCTGACCACGGCGCTGGACCTGTCGCCGTGGCTGGCCATTCCGGCGGGCGGGCTCACGGCGGCGCTGGCGGCGTTGCTGATCGCGCTGCCGGTGGCGCGGCTTCAGGGGATCTATGTCGTGCTGGTCACATTCGCCTTCGGGCAGCTCTGCATGCAGGTGGTGCTGAGCCAGGGCGATCTGACCGGCGGCGCGGAAGGCCTCGTGCGGCTGCCCTACCTGCGGATCGGGGACTATTCCTTCATCCGCGATTTCCGCTTCGGCTATTATTACGTCGCGCTAGGGCTGCTGACGGTCTCCGTCGTGGCGCTGCTGCTGCTGGCCCGCTCGCCCTTTGGCAAATCGCTGCGGGCGGTGCGCGACAACCCCGATTACGCCACCGCACGCGGCATCTCGGTGGCGCGCCAGCGGGTGCTGGTGCTTTGCGCCTCGGCGGTGTTCACCGGCATCGCGGGGGGCTTTTACGCCATCTACCTGCGCGTCGCTTCGCCCGAGGTCTTCGGGTTTTCCGTGGCGACGCTGATCCTGTCCATGGTGCTCATCGGGGGGGCGGGCTCGATCCTCGGGCCGGTCTTCGCGGCGCTGGCGCTGACCTTCGCGACCGAGGCCATGGCGGGCATCCGCGGCCTCGAGGAAGCGCGGTTCATCGTCGTCGCCGTCGCCATGATTCTTGTGCTGCGCATCGCCCCGGCAGGGGCCATCGACATCTTCGGACGGCTTCTCGCGCCGCGCCGCAAATCCTGAGGAGACCTGTCATGCAGACCCACCACATCGACACCAGCCACGCCAAAATCGCCGTTTCGGACACGGGCGGCGACGGCCCCGCGCTGCTGATGATCCACGGCAATTCGTCCTGCCGGGGCGTGTTCCGCAACCAGCTCGAGGGGGCGATCGGGCAGAAGTATCGCTGCATCGCGATGGACCTGCCGGGCCACGGCGACAGCACGGATGCCACCGATCCCGAGCGCACCTACTGGATGCCGGGCTATGCCGAAACCGCCATCGAGGTGATGCAGGCCCTGAAGATCCCGCGCTATGCGGTGCTGGGCTGGTCGCTGGGCGGTCACATCGGGATCGAGATGCTGGCCCGCAGCGAGGCGCTTTCAGGCCTGATGATCTCGGGCTCGCCGCCCTTTGCGCGCAACGATGCGTCCCTCGGCGCGGGCTTCCGCCCGAGCGAGCACATGGGCCTTGCGGGGCAGGAGCTGTTCTCGGATGTGGATGCAGAGAATTACGCTCATTCCACCTGCGGCGAGAACGCCCCCTTCGAGGACTTCCTGCTCAGGGCCGTCGCGCGCACCGACGGGCGCGCGCGGCGTCTGATGTTCACCCGCATCCTCGCCCCCGAGGCCACGGACCAGCAGGCCACGGCGATCCACTCCCGCGTGCCCCTGGCCATCGTCAACGGCGAGGATGACGTCTTCATAGACAACGACTTCATCGCGGCGGTGCCCTATGGCGCCCTCTGGGAGGACACCGTCTACCGTCTTCCCGGCGTTGGACATGCTCCATTCTGGGAGACGCCTGACCAGTTCGATCCTTACTTGGACCGGTTCATGGCGTCCCTATGAGAGGCAGATTATTGTCATAATCATCATTACGCGAATAGGGCCCGTGTAGCGGGCACATTCTAAACTGGGTTGCGACAAATCCCCTATCTTGCTGGAAAGCAAGGAGAACGGACGATGGCGCACAAAGAGCTGGATCTGCGTGAGCGGCGCAGGATCGAAGACATGCTGA
>NZ_JAEKIS010000035.1 GCF_017311415.1 Salipiger abyssi
AACATCCCACACTGTGCTCCCCGATGATCTCGGGAGCATCATCACCATCAGTGTGAGGGGGTCATTTTTGGATGCCGATCACCCCCGCCACGGGGTCAATTTTGCATGCTTGTTCACATCCCAAACAGAGTGATACCGCCAACTTTCAGTACGGCGAGCAATTGGGAAATCCAGCCTACAGAGCGGTTGCCCGAGATGTTGACGACATAGGCTGCGATAATGAGAGCAACGCCTATTGCCGGAACCAGTAAGCCATCTGGTGCAATGCCCAGTCCACGGAGCAAATAGTTTGCGAAGGTCCGTGCGACTAGGCTTTCGTTAATGACCATTGACAGAGCCATAAGCAAAGCCGCTGCAGCGGCTACGGCGGTTGGTCCATAGGCCTTTTGCAGGATCATTCCAATTCCGCCAGCTGACGGGTAGGCATTGGACATTCTTATGTAAGTGTAAGCGCTGAAGGCTGTAACGATGGCTCCAACGATGAACACAAGTGGAAAGGTAGGGCCGGCCAGTTCCGCAATTTGGCCTGTGAGTGCCAGAATTCCGGCGCCAATCATGACACCAGTCCCCATGGCGACGGCATCCCAAAGAGAAATGCTGCCCGCTTTATAGTCGCTATTCATCGTCGATCTGCTTTCTATTTTTGAGGGTCAAAAAGACAAAAGGCAGTGCTGTCACAACCCCAAGTCCTATCGTGATCCATTCAGCCGTTCCCCAATCCCCTGACATGGCCACAGCTCCAAAATGGGCAAGAACAAAACTCGCCGGCAAAATCCCGGCAAAAGTTGCCAGCATGAAGCGCCATAGATGAAGTTGGCTCAAGCCCGCAACATAGCTGATTGCATCGAAAGAAACGAATGGAAGCAGGCGGGACGCAAACACTGATAACATCAGAGCCTTTTGCGACCCCAACAGCCCGAACTCTGAATATTTACCCAAAAAACGCCGAACTGTGCTTCGACCGAGTTTTCGCGCGATGACAAATGCGATTGTAGCACCGAGCTCCGAGCCTATGGCTACGTAGGCGGCTCCGAGATAGTGGCCAAATGCAGCCCCGGCGGCTAGTGCGATTGGTGCGCTCGGTATGGGGCTTGCGACAATCGCGAGGGCCATGAGTGCAATAACCGCGAGGGGGCCAACGGCTCCGGCATTTTCAATATGGCGCTGCACTTCAGCCTGTGAAAAGGCGACCCCAAGATTGCTCAGAGAAACCGTGCCCGAAAAAAGGCCGAAAACTGCAAGAGACAGAACAGTTGCTATCGCCAAACAACCAATCAGGCGACCATATCCCCATGCTTGCACGATCATGTGACCGTGAACTGCGCCATCATTCCTCCATCTTCGTGTTCAAGGATGTGACAGTGATACATGAAGGGATTGGCGCGATCTGCCGTCTGCTCAAAGCTGACCAGGATATCGACACGGCCATTTACGAGCACGGTATCCTTCCAGCCAGAATTTTGTATGCTTGGTTTCTTTCCGTTTTCGGCGAGCACCTGAAACCTCACGCCATGAACATGAAACGGGTGCATCATCATGTTTGAGGAGACTTGCCAAATCTCGGTCGCCCCCTTCGAAAGAGACAAGTCTATCCTCCCCATGTCGAAGGACTGCCCATTGATCGCAAACCGATCATTCGACCTACGCATCATCATGCCCATCCCCATTGGCATATCGAGTGTGATCTGACGTGTATTGACTGATCGGGCCTCACTGTCAGGCAGGACGCCGCCCAAGTCGGCGGGTATTTCCAGAATGCGGGCAGGAAGTCTCACATCCACACCAAAGGGTAGAACTACGAAGCTCCCCCCAGCAGTGCTCGCGCCGCCCATCATCCCACCCATCATCTGATTGGGATTTGCAGAGGATACCAGCGTGCCAGCCTCTCCTCCCGAAAAATCGACGAGGACTTCGTATCGTTCGCCGGGAGCGATCACGAGGGACTCAATTGCGACAGGTTGATTAAGATAGCCACTGTCCGTCGCGATGAGGTGCATCTCGCGACGGTCAGAAAACGATAGGGGATAAATCCTCGCGTTCGAGCCGTTGAGCAAGCGCAAACGGACAATACCGCGAGGGACGACAGCCTGGGTGCCTAGCTGACCGTTAACAAGAATGACATTTCCCATGAAACCCATCATCTGATCTGGCATAGACAGGCCATAATCGATGCGGCCCTGCCGGTCGAACCGGCGGTCTTGCAGAACCAATGTCAAATCATCGACGCCGTATGAGATCGGGAGACCCCGAGCATCGTCCCGACCGTCATCAACGTGGATCACACCGGCCAATCCCCTTTGAACTTGTCGTCCGGTGTCGCCATGAACGTGCGAGTGGTACCAAAGAGTAGCGGGTGGTTGTGTCAGATCCAGTTCGGGAGACCAAGTCGTGCCCGGTTCAATCGTCTGGTGTGGGCCGCCGTCAACTTCGCCGGGTATCAGCATACCGTGCCAGTGCACCGAGATTTTCTCTGACAGCGTATTGTCGATCTGTGCTTGCGTCGAAGCTCCTGCGGGAAGACGTAGTGTAGGCCCCAAAAAGGATTGGTTGAACCCCCAGGTTTCGCCGCCGCCCAGTCCTGTAAAATCGGTCTTGCCCTTTTGGGCAGTCAGACGGAAATGCCGATCGCGGGTTGCGTCGAGCAATGGTGGCATAGCCAACGCCCTGACACTCTCCTGTGCGATGGCCGCCAGCGGACCTGTGGCAAACGGCAGGCCAGCCAAGCCGGCGATGAAGGCTCTACGATTGGTCATGGTATAGCTTGTGTCTCACGCTAGCTCACTTGGGAGGGCGGCCAGTGCGGCTTCTCTTGTTACTGTCGGCAGACCTTGCTCGATCCAGCCGGATCTCCCCGGGGCGCCAAGCATCCCGCCTACGGCGTCAACAAAGCCGGCAGCTTTCGCTTCACGCAACTTGCTCATTACGAGACCTGAGCGATGGCCGGTCCGACAAATCAGGGCGACCGGGCGTCCCGCAGCAAGATCGCGGGCGGCGAAGAGGCGCTCCCCGAACCGCGGATGGGTCATGTCGATTGGCCACGCCCCCTCCGCGACGCCGGTATCTTGCCATTCCTCGGGTCTGCGGATGTCCACAAGCCTTGCCAAATCGCTTTTCAGCGCATCATGGAGAGTATCGAGCGCCCATACGTCATGGTTGTCAGCCCAAGCTGGCGAATAGGCAAGCAAGGTGCTCGATGCGAACAGGCCAAAAGTTTGACGGCGGCTCAGCATGGTCTGCCTCCTCAGTTTAGTTTATGCGTTGTCAACCGCAGATCGCAGCATATCGCGCACCTGCGCGGCGACTTCGTGCAGCTTCTCATTCTCGACAGCGGCCATCGAAGCCACAGGATCAACAGCGCTGATTTCAGTGCCGTTTTCGACCGTCCGCAAGATCACGTTGCAAGGCAGCATCGATCCTATACGGGGCTCCAGCCCAATGGCCTCCCATGCCATATGAGGGTTGCACGCACCCAGAATGCGGTATCCATCCATGTCGCGGTCAATCTTTTTCTTCATTGTTGCCTGGACGTCGATTTCGGTCAGTACACCAAATCCCTTTTCTTTCAGGGCTTCGCGCAGGCGCATCTCCGCATCATCAATCGCCGTATTGGGCAGATGTCTGTTGTAGGTATAACTCATTTTGAGCCCTCTCGATCTTGTTCAGGCAAACCCAAAGCGCCGAACCGTTGACGGGCTTGCCTGAATGGGGAAATTCTGAACGACGGGGTTCAGTTGTCTTGGTCCGTCATCATTCCGGGATTTGCTGTCATACCCTGTGCCATGTTGTCGGCAGGGGCGACTATTTCGCCTTGAGAAATCTGGCCGTCGCCATCAGCATCGAGCATCTGGAAACGATCGACCATGGTCTCGCGCATCGCCTTGGCGTGAAGCGACGCGAATTCGTCAATCGAGAGCGTGCCGTTACCGTCGGCGTCATAGTCCGACAGCATCGACTGAAGGCCCTCATGCGCCTCTTCGGGAGACACTGCGCCGTTTCCATCCATATCGAACATTGACATCATGTTGCCCCCCATCATCGGGAACATACCTTGACCGGTTGTGCTTGGTCCCATGATGCTGCCGTTTCCGCTCATCATGCCCGAATGCATTTGCATCATCATGCGCATCATGCCGTGCATCATCTGAAGATGCTCGGCCATCTGACTGGGATCCATCATGCCGCCACCCATCAGCATTCCGGGCCCGCCCGTCCCTGCCATCGGTTGAGCAAGTACATTGGGAGAGACGCTTTCAGCGCCCGCAGCTTGGTGATGGCTGTCATCGGCGAGCGCAGCACCTGCTGTGAGAACGGCAACCAGAAGACCGGTAGAAATTTTTGTTGAGTAGGACATTTTGAAGCCTTTCCTTCTTTTGACCTCATACAACTTGGCATCAAACATTTGAATGTAAGGACGTACACCCGTGGATTTGTATCCGTCTGTCGCAATGGACAGGGGCTGATACAATTGGCGACAAAAAGGAACCTGACCGTCTGATTTCCAATGCTTTAGAAGGGCCCCATGCAACACGCGCCACATATTCTCGTCGTGGATGACCATGAACAGATCCGGAAAAGTGTAACCCGCTATCTGGAAAAGAATGGCATGCGAGCAACCGCTGCCAAGGATGCGGCGGAGATGGACGCGAAGCTGGCTGTCGGAAGCTTCGACCTACTGGTCCTGGATATCATGATGCCTGGCGAGGATGGCCTTTCCGTTTGCCAACGTCTGTCAAGCGAAGGGCGACTGCCGATCATCATGTTGACCGCGCTCGGTGAAGATGCGGACCGTATTGTCGGTTTGGAGATCGGTGCGGACGATTATCTTCCCAAGCCGTTTAATCCACGCGAACTCCTTGCGAGGATCAAAGCCGTCCTGCGAAGAAGCGAGCACAAAGAAGCCTTCACCGGATCTCTGAGCGGCCGCAAAGTCCGCTTTGCACACCTTACCTTGGATGTAGACCGGCAGGTGCTTCTCGACGACGCGGGACAAGAGACCGCTCTTACGGTCGCAGAATTCAAACTGCTGACGGTCCTTCTGGAGCGCCCTCGGATGGTGTTGAGCCGCGATCAGTTGCTAGATCTTTCTCAGGGCATTTCCGCTGGTCCGTTGGACAGGAAAATTGACAACCAGATTTCGCGCCTTCGGCGAAAGCTCGAGCCCGACATTCTCCGTCCACGTATTATCAAGACGATCAGAAGCGGCGGCTACTGCCTGTCGGTCGACGTCGAGGTGTCCGAATGATCTGGCGGCTCCTACGATCTCTCCGGATCCAACTCGTTCTTCTCATCATTATCGCGTTGGGGATCGCACAGTTTGTCAGCCTGTGGCTCTTCGCCGATGAACGAAGCCTCGCCATACGGGCTGCTCTTGGGTTTGAGGCAGCTGGACGAGCGGCAAATGTTGCGCGCTTGATTGAAGAGGCACCCGCTGACCTGCGCCCATCAATTATCCGCGCGGCGAACTCGCCCCTTGTTCGCTTTGACCTCGGGACGAAGCCGCTTGTGCAACATAGCGACCATTCGGATGGCGGGTTGGTTGAAACCCGCGTCCGCGCACTCCTGAACGACAGCTACAGTCGCGACATTCGTGTAGAGCTTCACCAGATCCAAGGCGCGATCCTGCCGCTACCGAACCTGTCGCACGAAATGACCGAGATGCACTTGGCCATGATGCGAGGTGAACTGTCCGCTATCGAGATGAACCTTTCAATTTCGATCGCCGGTGGCCAGTGGTTGAACGTAAGTACGCGCTTTGAGCGTCCGCCGATCCAGTGGCCGCTTTATTCCATGCTGACATTTGGTCTGACGGCAATGGCCCTGTTGGTCGCAGTGAGCTGGTTTGTCATGACCGGACTGCTGGGCCCTCTGCGGCGATTGGCCGGGGCGTCGGAACGATTGGGGCGTGGAGAAGACATAGACGCGTTGCCAGAACGGGGACCCCAGGAGGTTCGGGAGCTGACCGCTGGTTTCAACCGCATGCAGGACAGGCTGACACGGTTCGTTGCCGACCGAACGAGGGTTCTGGCGGCCCTTGGACATGATCTTCGATCTCCGCTTACCGCAATGAGAGTACATTCAGAAATGGTAGAGGAAGACGAAACCCGAGAGAGTCTCGTCGCAACCGTCGAAGAAATGCAGTCGATGGTGGAAGCAACCCTTACCTTCGCGAAAGGTCTCTCAGGGAACGAACCAATGCAGGATGTTGACCTGCAATCGTTCCTAGAAGCTCTGCGGGGGGATATGGTCGTACCGTTTGTGCTCTCTGACGGCCCCGAAGTCACGGTTCGATTGCGCCCCAATGCCATTCGACGGGCATTGCGAAACGTGATCGAGAACGCGGTGCGCTACGGCGGGTCCGCAACGCTGGGCTGGATATCAGCCGATGGGGAAATAGAAATTTCCGTCACTGACAGAGGGCCGGGGATTCCAACCGCAGAATTGGAACGCGTATTTGACCCATTCTTCAGGCTTGAAGAAAGCCGATCTCTGGAAACCGGCGGGCATGGGCTGGGCCTGTCGATCGCAAGGTCCATTCTTCGCGCGCAGGGTGGGGAGATCAGTCTGGCGAACCACCCGGACGGCGGGCTTATCGCGACAATTCGATTGCCAGTTGCTGAAACATGAAATGACAGAAAAGGAAACCGACATGCTTAGACTTACCAACACAACCGCAGCATTCACGCTGTTCGCGACGGCCGCCATGGCGGACCCAGGCGGAGATTATTACGGCCACATGTGGGGCGGTGGATTTGGAATGCTGGGAGGGCTGATGATGATCGTGTTCTGGGGCGTGATTATTGCGCTGATATTCTTCGCCGTTCGCTGGTTCAGCGAAAAGGACCGTGTTTCCGGGTCTAGTGCTCAGGACATTCTCAGGGATCGCTTCGCGCGCGGTGAGATTGATGAAGACGAGTATCGCAAGCGCAAGGCCGCTTTAGACGACTGAGAAACTGATCACCAGTCGATCCCACTGCCAAAGATCATGAGGCTCCTATGACCCCGGAACTCGGCCATTTTGTGCTGGCCCTCGCATTGGCGTTGGCCATCGTCCAATCGACTATTCCTCTTTTCGGCGCGGCCCGGGGCAATCTTCTCTGGATGCGTTCAGCCCGGTCAACTGCTTTTGGGCAGGTCGTCTTCGTCGGACTTGCCTTTGCCGCCTTGATGCGCGCTTTTGTTGTCTCTGATTTCACTGTTTTGAACGTCGCGAACAATTCGCATTCGCTGAAACCAATGATCTTCAAAGTCGCGGCGACTTGGGGAAGTCATGAAGGATCGTTGCTGCTCTGGGTCTTCATTCTGACCATCTTCGGTGCTGCGGTTGCTGCTTTCGGCTCAAACCTACCGGAAACACTTCGAGCGCGAACTTTGGCAATGCAGGCATGGATCAGCGTCGGGTTTCTGTCCTTCCTTCTCTTTACATCCAATCCGTTCGAGCGCGTCTTTCCTCCGCCGCTTGATGGCGCTGACCTCAATCCTCTGCTCCAGGATATCGGCCTCGCGATGCACCCGCCGCTGCTGTATTTTGGATATGTCGGCTTCTCGATCGTCTTTTCGTTTGCAGCCGCAGCCTTGATCGAGGGACGGATCGACACAGCCTGGGCAAGATGGGTTCGACCCTGGACACTGGCCGCGTGGATCAGCCTGACTGCGGGGATAGCTCTCGGATCGTGGTGGGCATATTACGAACTGGGTTGGGGTGGATGGTGGTTCTGGGACCCGGTTGAAAATGTCAGTTTTATGCCCTGGCTTCTCGGGACAGCACTTCTCCATTCGGCGATTGTCACTGAAAAGCGTGACGCGTTCAAAAGCTGGACAATCCTGCTCGCGATCTTGACGTTTTCGCTGTCACTCCTCGGCACATTTGTGGTTCGGTCTGGCTTGCTGACCTCTGTGCATGCTTTTGCCGTGGATCCGGAGCGAGGCCTATACATTCTTGGCCTGCTTGCGATTTCAATTGGTGGCTCACTTGCACTCTATGCGTGGCGGGCGCCAATGATGGAAGGTGGCGGGTTGTTTAAGCCGATTAGTCGAGAGGCAGGGTTGTTGCTAAACAACCTGATCCTGGCTACAGCGACTGGCACGGTTCTGTTCGGTACGCTTTATCCGCTGTTTCTCGAAGCCGTTTCTGGTGACAAGATTTCCGTCGGTCCGCCGTTCTTCAATGGCGCGTTCGTACCAATGATGCTCCCCTTGGTTTTTGTCATGGGTCTCGGGCCGTTTTTGTCCTGGAAACGAGCCGATCTGGTCGGAGTGCTTCAACGTGTCCGCTTCGTGGTGGTGCTGGCGGTGCTGGCAACGCTCGCAATTTGGTATTTCGCCAAAGGCGGGCCCGTGTTGGCATATCTTTCGATCCTCATCGCGCTTTGGTTGTTTTTTGCTTCCTTACGTGAATGGGCGCTGCGGGTTCGTTTGTTCGAGGTTCCGCTCCAGGAAAGCATCCGGCGTGCCCGCAATTTGCCCCGCGCGGCGCATGGAATGACGCTCGCTCATGCGGGAGTTGCGGTCTTGATGATCGGCATGATTGGCTCTTCGGTTTGGAAATCTGAAGAGATCGCATTTGTAGAGCCCGGCACGAGTGTCAACATTGCGGGATTTGATGTCACATTTGAAGGTGTGCAGCGCGTTCGTGGCCCGAACTATATTGCGGATCAGGGAACCCTGCGCGTCGAAAGGGGCGGCTCTTTCGTGACGGCTCTCAAACCTGAGCGGCGCAGCTATCCGGTCGCACAAAGTACGACAACAGAATCGGCGATACGGTCAACCCTGGCGGGAGACCTATACGCTTCGATCACGGAACCCTCTCTGGACAAAGCCGAAGAGAGCGGTGCCTGGACTCTGCGTATTCTCTATGAGCCATTCGTCGGCTTGCTTTGGTTGGGTGCGGCCATGCTTGTCATAGGCGGCAGTCTGTCCTTGTCCGATCGCCGCTTCCGTGTCGGGGCACCCCAAAGCTCCAAGGCACGATCCACGAAACCGGTCGCAGCGGAGTGAGCAATGAAACGAGCTGTAGCGATTATTCCCTTGGTACTGGCAGTGATTGTCGGCGGATTTTTCTTGTGGGGCCTGAATCCCAATCGTGACCCAAGCGAGATTCCTTCGGTTCTCATTTCTCAGCCAGCTCCCTCGTTCAATCTCGGGCCGGTGCCGGGTCTTGATGTACAGGGACTGTCTCGGGAAAACCTGCTCGGAAACCCAACGCCAGTCGTCGTCAATGTCTTCGCTTCCTGGTGCGTTCCCTGTCGTGCCGAACACGCGGTTCTGAGCGCTTTGGTTGAGCGCGATGGCGTGCGTTTGTTCGGGATCAACTACAAGGATCAACCCGCAGACGCGGTCAATTGGCTTCGAAATCTCGGGAACCCGTACGAACGTATTGGCTCGGATCTGTCAGGTCGTGCCGGGATCGAGTGGGGGATTTCGGGTGTGCCCGAGACATTCATTGTCGGAGGCGATGGAACGGTGCTCTACCGATACGTCGGCCCGATCGTCGGTGAAGAGGCTGTATCAGCCTTTCGCCAAGCTCTCCGACAAGCGGGTGTGTTAGAGGAGAGGAGCTGACATGCGTAGTTTCTTCCTTGTGTTGGCACTCATCATGCCAATGTCTGCGCAGGCTGTTGAGCCCGACGAAATCCTCTCCGATCCAATCCTCGAGGCTCGGGCACGGGAGGTTTCCAGGCAGCTTCGCTGCGTAGTTTGCCAAAATCAGGATATTGACAGCTCGAACGCCGGCGTTGCGCGCGACCTACGACTTTTGGTCCGGGAACGGTTGGTTGCGGGTGACACGAACGAAGATGCAATTGCTTTCATCCAAGCGAGATACGGCGACTACGTTCTACTGAAGCCTCCGTTTAAACCCGAGACCTACGCTCTCTGGTTTACCCCCCCACTCCTTGGGCTCTTGGCTCTGGGGATCGGTGGCGGCATCCTGATGGGCTCTCGAAAAAGAAAAAAAATCGCAGACCTGAGCGATGACGAGGAGGCCGAGGTCGCACGCATTTTCACTTCATCCAGCGAAGGGGACCACCGATGATATGGATTGCAATGGCAGTCCTCGCCTTGACTGCCTCAGGGATTGTTGCGGCTTCGGCGTGGAAGCCTGCCTTGGTGCAAGGTCCGGCCGAAGACAGGACTCTCGCAGTTTTGAAGGACCAGTTGTCTGAAGTCGATCGGGATGCTGAACGCGGCCTGCTTTCAGTCGCAGAGGCGCATGCGGCGCGACAGGAAATCAAGCGGCGGGTTCTCTCCGTGGGGAGAGTAAAAAACACCGGGGAATCCAGCGGCGGCGGCAGGGTCATACTCATGGCTGCTGCGGTCTTTGTGCCGCTGTTCGCGGCGGGGTATTACAGTTTTGCTGGAGCGCCAAACCTATCCAGCATCGCTTTCGAGGATCGCCAGGCAGAGGTCGCGCAAAATCGTGAAATCGAAGCGTTGGCGCAGAAGCTATTGCAGCGGTTGCAGGCGGATTCAGAAGGCGGAGCCTTGGAGGGCTGGATGCTCCTTGGACAGACCTTCATGAAATTGGGCCGCGCTTCGGATGCCGCATCGGCCTACGAGCGTGCAACACAATCCATGAATGCCGATTCTGCTGTGTTTTCGATCTATGCGGAAGCTCTCATCGTTTCCGAACAGGGGATCGTGACACCCCAAGCGAAGCGGGCCATTGCAAGAGCACTTGAGCTCGATCCGACCAATCCTGCTGGAACTTTTTACGATGCTGTCGGGCTTGCGCAAGCGGGTGCGAATGAGCAGGCCTACAATCGTCTTCTCACGCGATTGGACGAAGTGGATGGGTTCGCACCCTGGATGGAAACATTTGTCGCGGAAGCAAACCGGATAGGTGCGGCACTAGGCCGAGCGCCTATCAGTTTGTCGGATTATGCTCCAGTAATGTCAGGCAATTCGCCCGGCCCCACTGCTGCAGATGTCGAAGCGGCCAGCCAGATGGATGATGTCGATCGAGATGCATTTATCCGATCCATGGTGGAACGTTTGGCAACACGCCTTGAGGCTGAACCAGACGATATCGATGGATGGATGCGTCTTGGCAGGGCCTACAGGGTGCTCGGCGAAACTGACCTCGCCTTGAACGCGTACAGTCGAGCCAAAGAGCTATTGGTGCCCGTTTCCTCCGAAGACCCGCGCCAAAGTGTCATTTTGCAGTCCTTGGAAGAACTCCAGTCGGGCCAATAGCCCGCGGAAGCTTCACTCGCGATGAACAAACCATGAGAGAGCACGAACGGCGTATGTGCACGATCCGACCTCACCCGAATGACTAGAAAGAATGTCCATGCCTTTGTCCGCACTTCCGTTCCCAAATATCGGGCCGGATATATTTTCGGTTGAGATCGGCACGTTTACGTTGACTCTCCGCTGGTATGCGTTGGCCTATATCATCGGCCTTCTCGTCGGCTGGAGAATTTGTGTTGCCACGGTCAAACGCGCCGCTCTGTGGCCTGCATCGGGCGCCCCGCTAACACCGCGCCAAATTGAGGATCTTTTGACCTGGATTATCATCGGGGTGATCGTTGGCGGGCGGTTAGGGTTCGTGATGTTCTATCAGCGCGGGTTCTATCTTGCCAATCCGTTAGAAATTCTGAAGGTCTGGCAAGGGGGAATGTCATTTCATGGTGGGTTTGCTGGAGTAACCATTGCCGCGCTTGTTTATGGCATCCGTCAGCGTATGCCGCTCCTGAGCATGGCTGACCTTCTCGCTCTGGCAACGCCTCCGGGCTTGTTCTTGGGCCGGATCGCAAATTTCATAAACAATGAACTATGGGGCCGCCCATCGGACATGCCCTGGGCCGTCATATTTCCCGGTGACGCAGCGCAATCATGCCCGGGAATAACCGACATTTGCGCACGGCATCCTTCGCAACTGTACGAAGCCCTTTTGGAAGGCCTGTTGCTTGGCTTCGCTCTCCTATTCCTTGCGTGGCGGCGCGGATGGCTTAGGACACCAGGGGCAATTTGCGGGCTCTTCCTGGCCGGATATGGTTTTGCGAGAAGTTTTGTAGAGTTGTTTCGCCAGCCCGACGCTCAATTCGCAGACGTGAACAATCCGATTGGGTATGTTGTGCAGTTTGGTGACTGGGGGCTTACGATGGGGCAAGTCCTTTCCTTGCCGATGTTAGCCGCGGGATTTGGATTACTTTGGCTGGCGCAGAAGCGGTCCGCCATAGGATCGGCATCTTAGGGCGCAAATGAAACTTTCGACGCATTGCCTTATTCTACTGCGATATCCCCTGACGCTTCAGTCGTGATCCTCCTCACCCATTTGGTGCATCATTTCTTCAATCTTTTCGGGGATGTCGCCGGCAGAGAATGCCTTCTGTTCTTCGGAATCGTGAACGAACGCGATGATATCGGCAAGCTCCTGACCTGTGAATTCAATTTGCCCGCCGAGCTCATCCTCTTGGGCAGCGACCATCGCCGGCGCGCCGCGCCACATTCGGGCGGCAAATTCAAACGGGTTCATTGGCAGGTCCATATACGCTGCATCAAGGGCGGGGGCATCCTCGCCTCCGACCCCGTTGATAGAATGACAAACGACACAGCCTTTCGAGGCGAACAGCGCACGCCCCTTGGCTGCATCCATGTTTGGCAGGAACAGTCCGGAGCTCATCATCTGACTCATCGCCCCATTATCTGTCATATGCCCGCTGTCTTGGGCGCCGACTGGCAGCCCCCACACCACAGCAATGGCTAAGATCATCTGTCTGGAAATGTAGGTCATTTTGGTCTCCTTGGTTTGCAGGTGATTGTCTGAACGCTGTTGCCCCTTCTCCGGCGATGGATTGTACCCAATACTGTTTATTGAACGGTCTGATGGACCTCGCGATCGTTCTTGTTTCCCCTCAAATCTGCGCGCGCCGTAGCCGAAGGGAGTTTAGGACGACCGAGATTGAGGAAGCGCTCATGGCAAAGGCCGCAAACATCGGACTGATCAAGATCCCGAGGAATGGGAACAAGATCCCCGCAGCGACGGGCACGCCCGCAGTGTTGTAGATCAGAGCAAAGAACAGGTTCTGGCGTATGTTCCGCATGGTCGCGCGGGCGAGTTTGCGCGCACGCACGATACCGTCGAGGTTCCCTTTGACGAGCGTGAACCCTGCGCTCTCAATGGCCACATCGGCGCCGGTGCCCATGGCAATCCCGACATCGGCCTGAGCCAGGGCAGGTGCATCGTTGACACCGTCGCCGGCCATGGCAACCTTGTGCCCCTTGGCCTGAAGTTCCTTGATGATCTTCGCTTTGTCTTCCGGCATCACATCGGCGCGGATCTCGTCGATGCCTAGACTGGACGCGACGGCCCTAGCGGTACGCTCATTGTCTCCCGTCGCCATGATAATACGGAACCCAAGTGCGTGCAGTTCCTTCAGGGCGGCCGGTGTGGTCGCCTTTACCGGGTCTGCGACGCTGACAAGACCGGCAACGTCATTCTCGACGACGACAAACATAACCGTTTCGCCATTATCCCGACGGGCATCCGCCTTGTCCCGAAGCTCTGCTGCATCAAGTCCGAGGTCAGTCAGGAGTTTCACGTTGCCGAGCGCCACTACCCGCCCGTCCACCGTGCCTTTGACGCCCTTGCCGGTGACCGCCTCGAAGGCGTCGGCTTTTGCCAGGTCGACGCCACGCTCTTCAGCACCGCGTACGATGGCTTCCGCGAGAGGATGCTCGGAGCCGCGTTCCAGCGATGCGGCAAGCCGAAGCACTTCTACCTCATCGTGACCCGGTTCAGGGTAGACGCCGACAAGTTTCGGCTTGCCTTCCGTCAGCGTGCCGGTCTTGTCGACGATCAGGGTATCGACCTTCTCGAACCGTTCCAGTGCCTCTGCATTCCTGATCAGGACACCCGCCTGCGCGCCGCGCCCCGTCGCCGTCATGATAGACATCGGTGTCGCAAGGCCGAGGGCACAGGGACAAGCGATGATGAGAACGGCAACGGCCGCAATAAGAGCATAGGAAAGGGCCGGGACCGGGCCCCAAATGGCCCAGCCAATGAAGGCCAGCACGGCGATGCCAATAACTGCAGGCACGAAATATCCGGAGACCTTGTCGGCGTATTTCTGGATCGGCGCGCGAGACCGCTGCGCATTGGCCACCATCTCGACGATTTGGCTCAGCATCGTGTCGGCGCCGACGCGCGTCGCCTCCATGATCAGGCTGCCGGTTCCGTTGATCGTGGCGCCCGTTACAGGGTCTCCTCCGACCTTTTCTACCGGTACCGGCTCGCCCGTGATCATGCTTTCGTCAACTGAGGACCTGCCTTCGACGACCATACCATCGACCGGCACCTTGTCACCGGGTCGCACACGTAGTCGGTCGCCGACCTGGACCTGTTCCAATGGAACCTCTTCCTCGCTTCCGTCGTCGCGGATAATACGTGCCGTCTTGGCGGCCATATCCAGAAGAGCACGGATCGCCTTGCCAGTGCCTTCGCGAGCGCGCAGCTCCATCACCTGTCCCACAAGGACCAGCGTGACGATCACAGCCGCCGCCTCGAAATAGACGCCGACATGCCCTTCGGCATCCCGGAACCCATCGGGGAATATGCCCGGTGCCAGGACGGCGATGATGCTGAACAGCCATGCGGCGCTTACACCCATGGCAATGAGACTGAACATATTGAGGTTCCTTGTCCGGAACGAGTTCCAGCCACGAACAAGGAAAGGCCAGCCGGACCAAAAGACAACGGGTGTCCCGAGCGCGAGTTCGACCCAGAGGGTGACGCGTTCACCGAATATCTCGCGCACCCCGCTCAGGCCAAGATAGGGGCCCATGGTCAGCACAAGGAGCGGTACGGTCAAAATGGCCCCCACCCAGAAACGACGGCTGAAGTCCACAAGCTCCGGGTTCGGGCCTTCCGCTTCCATGGCGGCCGATTCCAGTTCCAGCCCCATACCGCAGATCGGACAAGACCCGGGATGCGTCTGGCGCACCTGAGGGTGCATCGGACAGGTATAAACCGGGCCAGTGTAGTCGTTGGGAACCGAGTCCAAGTGGTTTGGCTCCACCGCGTCGCCCGTGTGCTGATGATGGGCGTGGTGTTGCGAGGGCTCGCCCTCCGGCACCAGATGCATCTGGCATTTCGGGCAATCTCCCGGTTCGGCGCGGCGTACCTCGGGGTGCATCGGGCAAGTGAAGACCGTGCCCGCGTAGCCAGAAGGAACTTGATCGTCAGATCCGTTGGCATGTTCGTGATGGTTGTTCATTCGGGGATCCTTTCCCGTATTTCTAGCTCATTGCCTCAAACCTAATTCTTCCAGTAACTGGAAGGTCAAGTGGCGCATTGAGCAACTTTCATTTCTGTCGCTAACAGCTCGCCGACGCAGACTGCGTTCGTTGAGTGTGGAATCGTATCGGTACTGACGATCCGCGCGGCACCGGCATGGCGGATTGCTTCCTCTGCGCCGTGTGCGAAAACCGCGTGGATAATTACGCAAGTCGCAGGTCGGGCACCGGCCTGCTCGAGTTGTTCGAGCGTTCGGATCAGCGTGTGTCCGGACGAGGCGATATCATCGAGGATCACGGGTGTCCCCTGTCGGAAAACGGCGCTGCCCGGCAGGCTGATCTCGACCTGCCGATCCCCGGAGCGATGTTTTGTCAGCACTTCGTAGGGGCGTCCGGCGAGCCTGGCGACTTCAGCCACCCATTGCTGGCTTTCGCTGTCAGGCCCAAGGAGCACGGCCTCTGGAACGTTCGCCGCAATCCAGTCGGCCAGCAGAGGGGCTGTGGCGACACGATATGCGGGAATGCGGAACAGCGCTGAAAGGCTCGGGTTGCGATGCAGATGGGGGTCAG
Organism: Salipiger abyssi; assembly: GCF_017311415.1. Classification (GTDB taxonomy): domain Bacteria; phylum Pseudomonadota; class Alphaproteobacteria; order Rhodobacterales; family Rhodobacteraceae; genus Salipiger; species Salipiger abyssi_A. The sequence continues at coordinate 15,805 of NZ_JAEKIS010000035.1, forward strand.
CGGTCATCACCCAGTCGAAACATTCATCAAGAAATCCCGCGAAGATCGGGGCGCTCACAGCTTCGCGTGGATGAAACCGCTTGTCCTGGCGCATGTAGCCAAGATAGGGCGCGACCAGCCCCACACGCGCGGCCCCAAGTTCGCGCGCCGTCAGAGCTGCGAAACGCAGAGGCAACGCCAGCCGATCAGGATCGCGCAACGTGGCGAGGAAGGCGATTTCGCGTCCTGCAGGATCGCCGCCGAGCTTCACGAGGGTTTCACCATCGGGAAAATGGTGCAAGTCCACCGGCTGGATTTCGGCACCGGATGTCGCCGCCATTCTGCGCGCCAATGGCTCCATGCCGGGAAAGGGGGCGATAATGGTCATCAGTTTGCCTCCTCAATTGTGCAAAGTCCCAATTGCGCCTCGGCATAGGAGCGGGCGTATTCCAGTTCTCCCAGCGTTTCGGCGTGGATCTCGAACAGCGGCTTGCCAAATTCGATATGGTCACCGATCTGGACCAGAAGGCGCAGCCCTGCGAGCTGCTGCCGCGGTGCGCCGGCGAGTTTCGCTGTGCGCGCGATGCGGCGATTGTCAATCGCAATGAGGCGCCCCGCCGTGCGGGAGGTGATCACCGCATGATAACGCGCCTCACCGGGCTCAGTGAAACCGCCTTGTGCATCGCAAATCGCAATGAACTTCGCCTCGGCAGCGCCGCTGTCGAGCAGCTGTGCGGCCACCTTTCGCCCGCCCGCGCCGCCCGTCTCGGGGACAAGGTCCAGCAGCGCTCCAGCGATGTCGAGTGCACGGTCGCGCAGGTCGACAGGGAAGTTCTCGTTGCGGCGTAGCACGGCAAGGACATCTTGGGCTTCAAGTGCGGGTCCAATTCCGCGTCCGACAGGTGCAGTCCCGTCGCTTTGATGGATCGAGAGCGTCAGGCCGATGGCCTTGCCAACGGCGCGGAGCCGCTCTGCCAGCGCAGCGGCGGTTTCCGCCGAGCGGACCTTGGCCGTTGGTCCGACGGGCACATCGATCAGCACGCGCTTCGCACCGACCGCAGCCTTCTTCGACAAGACGCTCGCCACCAGCTGTCCGTCGCTGTCGAAATCGAGTGGCCGTTCAATCCGGATCAGAACATCGTCCGCAGGGCTGAGAGCGAGGTTGCCCCCCCAAACGATGCACCCGCCCTCAGCCTCGACGACGCGTCTCAACGCGGGGATGTCGAGCGAGACGGGAGCCATGACCTCCATCGTGTCGGCCGTGCCTGCGGGGGAAGTGATCGCGCGAGAAGAGGTCTTGGGGATCATCAGCCCCGCCGCCGCGATGATCGAAACGATGATCGGCGTGGTGCGGTTTCCTGGAAGCCCCCCGACGCAATGCTTGTCGTAGATCTCGGCGCCGCCCCAATCCAGCGTTTCGCCCGCCGCCTGCATGGATCGGGTCAGTGCGATGGTTTCCGCAATCGAAAGCCGGTCGCCCGCGCAGGCGGTGATGAAGGCTGCCAGATCGAGATCGGAGAGACGATGATCGAGGACGTCACGAATGATTGCGTCGAACCTTTGCTGCTCAAGGGTTTCTCCATAGACCTTGGCGCGGATCGCTGAGACGGAGTCCGGTGGCTCCGGGTGCGTAAAACTTGCCCGGTCCCCCGGTTGGGGCTTCAGGGCGGCCCAGGCTTCTTCCGACAAGGCGGCAGTGTCGTCGGGCAGCCAGTCGCCATTGGTCAACACGTTCAGCGTGGCAATCACCGACCTGTCGCCGAGCGTGACCTCGATCCGGGTCAGGGCTGCGAAGCCTTCGGCGCGGCAGACGTGGCAGTCTTCGCGCATGAAGACAACGGGTTGCCGGTAAGTGTCGATCCCCGCGCGGGACAGGGCGAGCGTATTGTCGATTTCTGTCATTTTGGATTGTCCAGCCGGATCGTTTCGAGGTGTTCGGGGGCGCGGGCAGGCCAGCCGAGTTCATGTTCGATCCGCCAGCGCAGCCGGTCCGAGGCAGAAGGTTCGCCGTGAGTCACATAGGTCATGCGCGGCGCGCGATCCGACGCGCGCATCCAGGCCAGCAACTCTTCGGCATCGGCATGTCCGGAAAAGGCTTCGAGCTGGATCACCTCTGCCCTGATCGGGAAATCTCGACCGAACATGCGCAGACTGTCCGCGCCAGCGGCCAGTGCCGCCCCGCGGGTACCGCCAGCCTGAAAGCCCGACAGCAGGATTGCGTTGCGCGGGTCGCCGCCGAAGCTGGCGAGGTGATGCAGGATCCGCCCGCCGGTCAACATGCCGCTCGCCGAAATGATGATCATCGGGCCATGCTGCGTGTTCAGCTTCTTCGACTCCTCGACCGAAGTGACCCGCTTGGCGATCTGGAACATCGCAAGGCAATCCTCCCAGGCAACGTGATGTTCTTCGTGATGGCCGTGGTAGATTTCGGTCGCGTCGATCGCCATTGGCGAGTTGAGATAAACCGGCACATATGGGATCTCGCCGCGGTTTTGCAGGCGTGCAATGTGATACATAAGCCCCTGCGCGCGCCCAACCGCGAATGAGGGGATGAGAACCGTACCGCCCCGCCCGAAAACACGTTTCAGGATTGGCAGAAGCTCTTCCTCCGCGTCGATGGCTGCGTGATGGCGATTGCCATAGGTGGATTCACAAACCAACACGTCCGCACCTGAGAACGGTTGTGGCGGTCGCATCAGTGCGTCGTTCTGTCGGCCGAGGTCGCCACTGAAGTGGATTGTCCTTCCTGGCAGTCTGATACGGATCTGCGCCGCACCGAGCAAATGGCCCGCCGGGATGAACTCTGCGGATATTCCGTCACCAACATCGACTGTGCTGTTGAAGGGAACTCTGTGCAAATGCTCAAGCGCCGCCTGAGCATCTTTCAACGTGTAGAGCGGCTTGGGGTTCTTGTGCTTGGAGTATCGGTGCCTTTTGGCAAAACGTGCCTCCTCTTCCTGGATATGGCCGCTGTCCGGCAGGATCAGGCCGCAGAGTTCCTCCGTCGCTTCGGTACACATCACCTTCCCTCGATACCCGCCGCGGATCAGCGCAGGCAGATAGCCTGAATGATCGAGATGCGCGTGCGTCAGAAGTACGGTGTCAATGGTGGTGGGGCGTACCGGAAACGCCTTGCGGTTGCGGTCCCGCAGCGATTTGAAGCCTTGAAACAAGCCACAATCAACTAGAATGCGGCGATCCCCGGTTTCAATCAGATAGCGCGATCCGGTTACTGTTCCGGCGGCTCCCAGAAAACGAAGTGTTGGGCGAGTGTCCTGTGCCATGATCCTGTGCCTTTCATTCCCATCGGCAGCCCTTCAGGGAAGCGCCACCATCTGATGTCCTTCTCCTTCGACAGAAACTGTTTCACGCGTTTGCAGTGAGCTGGTATCGATGAGCCAAACCACGGGCTCTGCACGGCTTGAGACATAAAGGATGTCGGAGCCTGGAATTACCGTCAGGTGGTAGGGTTCTGGTGCAAGCGTGGCTGTGCGCACTTCCCCGGTAGCGAGTGCAACTGAGGCGAGTTTGTCCTCTCCCCTACCCGCGACGAACAAAGTTGCCCCATCATTTGACAGCCCCAGTCCATGAATCTCGCCGCCAATTTCGAAGGTCCGCAGCTTTTCACCGGTACTCAAAGACAGTTCCAGAACCTGACCTGCGTCCGCGTCTGCGACAAAGAGTCGATCAGTTTCGGGCGAAACCGCCATATGTTCCGGGGTGTCACCTGCAATGAAGTTGCGACGAACGATACCCCGCGACAGATCTACTTCGCTGATCGTTCCGTTACCGGTGTTGGAGACGTAGACGAGATTTGGATCAGTTCCGAACGCTGCATAGTTCGGCATCGATCCAGTCGGGACAAATGCCGTCATGCCGAAAGTCGCCAAGTCAATCACCGATATTCCGTCACCTGCCGGATGGGTCGCAACGGCAAAGCGTCCATCAGGGGAAACTGCCGTATGATGTACGGCACCCGGCACCTCTATCCGGCGGAGGATATCGCCACTTTTTGCGTCCAGAATCGAGAGAAGACTGATCCCGGCATCCGGTGGCCCCATTGGCGCGGCCTTTGGTGCGTGGTGCGCGGCGTGATCGTCTGCAGACACGGTGGAGGGCTTTTCTAGCGACGCGACATCCTCGCGCGGGATCTCCGAATAGCTGCCGGCGACCAGATACGGCACGCCGGGTGCGCCTGCGAGACCGTGGACCGCCTCGACATCATTGATCCGACGCAGGACTTTTCCAGTCTCCGCCTGAACCATCAGGACTGAATTGGCGCTGCCCTCTGGAATGAAGACCGTAGGCGGAGCGGCCAAAGCTGGTGCTGACACGAACAAAGTGGCGAGCGTATAGGCGATGCGGGACGACATGTTCATTTTTGGAACCTTTATCTGGTCGAGATCATGCGGTGGCCGTGGCGAGGGCAGAAAACCGGCGGATCCACGGTTGATAGGAGCGAATGAAGTGAGGAGCGCGGTCAGGTAGAATCCGGACATCCAGACTACGAGCCTGTCGAAAAACCTAAGCGTCACGATTGGCGTAAAAGCCGAAAGGGAGGCGCTTCGCTACCTCGCTGACTGGAATGCTCAGAAGAGAATGGGGACGTGTATGAATTCGTCATCGGCGAAAGACGCCGATTGCCGCCACGACATTACCATTCGCGTGCTACGGTTCGAAACTACTGCGCTGACAAGCCCGTTAGGGATCAGAGCAGCGGCGCAACCGGGATGAATTCCGCAATCCGCGTCCAGAATAACGTGGACGGAGGAATTTGCGTCGGTGACCTGAACAATCTGCGTCTCTAACCCGGCAGGCTCGCCCTCATGCGCATGCAAACCATCGGCAATGAGACCGAAAAACAAGGCTCCGATCAATATCAGGACGAAGCTGACGCGAATACGCGACACTCTTCTGACATCGATATGTGGCCTTGATCGCATGATTTGAGTCCTTCCTAGGTGATTATAACACGCTATCCAGATGGTGTGGTTGATCTAAATCAGGGCGTTAAATGCTGCCTGACTCGGCGTCCTTGATGCGCAGCTTAGGCGAAATTACTCAGTCTGTAGAGCGTCAACCTCCTTGGCCGCTACCGACAACCTCCTTGGCCGGTTTTGACCGCTGCGTTCTTCGTTGATGTTACTGTGGGGTTTCCTCCTCGAGCTTGTCGCTGATGTTGTCGC
>NZ_JAEKIS010000036.1 GCF_017311415.1 Salipiger abyssi
CTGAACAAGAGGGCGCAGCACCGCGGCCCTGCGCGCCTCTTCAGCACCAACGGCAACGGAGTCTTCGCCATCATCATTCATCGATATTTGCCGCAAATGTCTGTGAACCCTGTCTCAGGTTTAAGGGCAAAAATATCAGAATTAAAGGCAAAATCTCATATTTAAGGGCAAAACTCAGCCGTTGATTTCGTTGGATTTCCCATCTCACAATTAAGGGCTACGCGACACCTGCCGGGCCGGGCAGGTCGCCGGGGCGTAGCAGATGCACCACGTCGCGCAGCTCCCTTGCTCGCTCCGGCCGGCCCAAAAACGCGACACAAGCCTCCGTTGCGCGCAACGACAGCCGATCCCGTAACAAGGCTTGGGGGACCGCCTCTCGCCCCAACACAAGATGCAGGTGGCTCAGTGCTGCGCCCGACAAAAACGCCACATCTTCAAGGGTTTCGGCGCGTGCCGAGGTGACCCAGGGCGGCATCTGGGGTAAGTTAAGAGGGTCGCTGTCGAAGGTTGAGTGGGCATATGTCATGCCACAACACTATCTCACGGCGGCGCTTTTGACTACCATATAGTGTAGAAACCGCCCCTCTTTGCCGAACCTTAATACGCCCAATAACCTTGCGTTATCGGACATAAAAATGATATGCTCGGAAAGATGAGCAGTCTCACGAATAACGGCACCAAAATCGAGGATTCCGACGCGTCTGACGCAGGGAATTCGAGTTCTGCGTCCTATGATGCGCCGAACAGTGATGAACACGACGAGAGAACCTCTCGGGACCGAGCTTCAATCGCTCTGCCCGCTCATGTGGCCGGCTCCGGCGCGCTCGACCGGCTGATCGACACCGCGCGCGACTACGCCGAGGCCTCTACAGCTGAGAACACCAACAAGGCCTACTCGGCCGACTGGAAACACTTCACCCGTTGGTGCCGGTTGAAAGGGACGGATCCCCTGCCCCCCTCGCCCGAGATGGTCGGGCTCTATGTGGCGGACCTGGCCGCCGCGACCGGGAAGGCCCCTGCTCTCTCGGTCTCCACCATTGAGCGGCGCCTCTCCGGCCTCGCTTGGAACTACAGGCAGCGCGGCTTCACTCTTGATCGCAAGGACCGCCATGTCGCCACCGTTCTGGCCGGGATTAGGCGCAAACACGCGCGTCCGCCGGTTCAGAAGGAAGCGATCCTGCCCGAGGACATCCAGGCCATGGTGGGCACCCTTCCCTATGATCTCCGCGGGCTTCGAGACCGGGCGATCTTACTTCTGGGCTATGCTGGAGGTCTCCGTCGCTCCGAGATCGTGAGCCTTGACGTGCACAAGGATGATACACCGGACTCCGGCGGTTGGATCGAGATTTTCGAAGATGGCGCTCTGCTGACGCTGAACGCCAAGACCGGGTGGCGCGAGGTTGAGGTCGGGCGCGGCTCAAGCGACCAGACCTGTCCTGTCCACGCACTTGAGCAATGGCTGTATTTTGCAAAGATCGAATTCGGGCCGGTCTTCGTGCGCACATCGCGGGATGGCAAACGTGCGCTCGAGGCCCGCCTTTCCGACAAGCACGTCGCACGGCTGATCAAGGCAACCGTTCTGAAGAGCGGCGTCAGATCCGATTTGCCGGAAGCCAAACGACTGGCAATGTTCTCTGGCCATTCCTTGCGCGCCGGGCTCGCCTCGTCGGCAGAGGTTGATGAGCGCTATGTTCAAAAGCAACTCGGACATGCGTCGGCCGAGATGACCCGGCGCTACCAGCGCAGACGCGACAGGTTCCGGGTGAACCTGACCAAAGCCGCAGGGCTGTGAAGCTCAGGAATCTTGACGCGTTAGTGAAGCGCTAAGGTGAAATTCCAGCGCTTCAGTTTCAGCTTACTGCTTCAATTGAAATCGGGAACTAAACGCGACACGGCTGGAGGCGATGCGCGAGCGCACGCCCCGTGGGCGGACAAGCTGGCAACCTTCCTCGGTGAAGATGTTGTTGGAACGGGCTGAGAGACTGGGGCTGCTCGATTGAGATTCCCGAGAATCGCCCATCCGATTCTGCCGACTGATTTCTGTACGCACTCACAATACATCTTGTGGTCACTAGGTAGTTGGCAACGAGGTGTTGAAGTAGAGCGAGAGCGCAGTCGCCCAAGACGCTGATTTTTAACAGTTTACGGTCGACAGAAATCGGTGCCTTCAACGCCGCCAGGCCGCTCAACGGTTTGGTCTGGATTTATCCACAATATCTGTTAAGCTTTGCAAAACAATAAAGACTTGAGGGCAGTGATGAACGGGATACGGGCCTCCCAGAGATTTGAAGTCATGTCCAAGCGGCTTGGTGGTCGGTTGCGTGAACATGCGCAGGAAACCTTCCCACCGGACGCTCAGAAGGGCCTCCGACGCTTCGCCATGCGGGAAGCGGCTGAACTGCTTCGCATTAATCAGAATACCTTTCGCCATCATGTGTCAAACCTCGAAGGCTTTCCCGAAGGTGTCCTGGAGGGCGGCAACCGCCGTAGCTTCTCTGCAGAGGAGATGGTCGAGGCACAACGCGTACTTCTCGAGACTGGAAGGATCAAGCCAGAAGAACACCCGCACAGAAGACCGGGAGAGGCTTGTCAGGTCTTGACGATCTTCAACCTGAAGGGTGGCTCCGCCAAGACGTCATCTGTTGCCCATGTAGGGCAACTACTGGGTCTGCGCGGCTACCGGGTGTTACTGATCGACCTCGACAGCCAGGCAAGTCTGACAAACCTATTCGGGGTTACTCCCGAGCTGGATCCGGATATGCCGACGTCATACGATCTTATCCGATCCGACGATCCACTGCCCGCAACAGAGATCATTCGCAAAACAAACTTCCCGACCGTGGATCTGATCCCGGCATCCATGGACATCATGGAGTACGAGTTCGAGGTCGCCCTGAGCTTCAGACACGGCGCCACCACGTTCCATAGCCGCATCCGGGAAGCGCTTGAGCCCGTCCTCAACCGATATGATGTGGTAATATTTGACACCCCACCGCAGCTGAACTTCTCTGTGATCTCTGCCCTCTTTGCATCGACCGGGGTCCTGATCCCGCTCAACGCGTCGATGCTCGATGTCATGTCGCTGGCGAGCTTTCTGGGCATGGCGAGCAACCTGATGGGCGTCGTCGAGGCACACGCCCCGGAACATGGACTGAACTTCGTGCGAGTTCTGATCACCCGCTACGAAAATACGGATGGTCCGCAGGTGCAGATTTCGTCTCTGCTTCGGACAGTCCTCGGGGATGCCGTGCTGTCTGCCGAGTTCCTGAAATCAACAGCCGTGGGTGATGCTGCGAACACCCAGCAGAGCATCTTCGAGGTCGAACCTCGCGACGTGAACCGCAGAACTTACGAGCGCGCGATCGAGTCCGTCTCGCGCGTGACCGACGAAGTCGAACGCGAAATCCTGAAAGCATGGGGGCGTAGCCATGGCGCGTAAGGTCTTCGGGGACTCACTCAAGAACGCGATGGGCAAAACGCCGCCTTCAGACGACGATCTGGATGTGAAACGGACGAGCCCGACTGTAGCTCGCGCTCAAGCATCTGTGCTCGAAGAGGATAAACACGCCACGCGGCTGATCGACCCGACCGCCATACGGATGTCCGCGGTCATGGACCGCATCGATCCAAGCGATGGTCTGGATGAGCTTGTCTCGTCGATCCGCGAGCACGGTCAAAAGGTTCCAGTGCTGGTTCGCCGAACCGAGGACGGTGCGCTTGAGATCGTCTATGGACGCCGTCGGCTTCTCGCTTGTCGCCAACTTGGTCAGAAAGTGCGCGCTACGGTCATGGAGATGACCGACGAGGAAGCTCTCATTGCCCAAGGCGTAGAGAATAATGCGCGCCAAGATCCATCGTTCATCGAAAGGGCTCTGTTTGTCGCCGGAATCATTCGAGAACTTGGGAAAACCGACGAAACGCGCAAGAACGCTCAAACGATCGCGTATCGGGCACTTCAGATCGATGAATCGCTCGTCTCGCGGATGAACCGTATCGCTACGGGCATCCCGATGGAACTGATCCAGGCTATCGGACCTGCACACGGCGTTGGTCGACGGGTTTGGGAAAGGCTTTTCAGGCTGTGCGAGAAAGACGTCGCGAGAGCCCGAGAAGTTGCCGGCAAAATCCCTCGCAACATACCGGGCCCCGACCGTCTCGAAGCGGCGGTTGCCTTGCTGACAGCCACCAAACCATCGACGCAGAAGACACACCCCAGTGAGCGCGTGAAGATCGGCCGAAAGGGCAACCGTATCACCATCGATGTGGACGCGGATCTTGTCCCTCGTGTTGAGGAGGCAGTCCGGAAGCTGGTCATGGAGCTTCTTGACCGCGGTCAAGACGGGCCAGAGTGACGACCCCCGTGTCTTGACCGCGGTCAAGACATCAAAAGCAACGAGCAGAAAACGAAAGGAGGACCGGCTAGAAAAAGAAAGACCCCCCGAAAGCGATGCTTCCGAAGGGCCTCAATCAGTCTCGACACCTGATTGATACCCCCAAAACGAATCGATTTCAACACCGCTCGCGGTGAACGGGGAAGCTTTTTCTTCCGAAACACCATGAGACATGCAAATGAAACAACAACCGCCCTGGCGGAACGGATATCTCTGCCCTGCCCTAACCCCTATGAGCTTCTGGGCCCAGTTCGCGTACTGAGGAAGGAGCTCGGTCTCACAGCCAATGACCTCGCCGTTCTGACCGCGCTCATTAGCTTCCTACCCCGCAAAGAACGTGAGATTCAGGACAGCCAGCGACTTACGCTCACTGTCGTGTTCCCATCGAACGCTTCTCTGTCAGAGCGCGCCAATGGACTCGATGAGAGAACAATTCGACGCAGCCTGGGACGCCTCTCAGCTGCTGAACTGATCGAACGCAAGAATTCAGCAAATGGCAAACGCTTTCCGCTGCGGTATGGAGGCGTTATCAGAGATGCCTTCGGTATCGACCTGAAGCCCTTGATCGAGAGGTACGGCTCGCTCGCGACACAAGCCTTGCAGCTCACCGAAGAACGCGAGCGCTTGCGCTCACTGAAGGCTGAGGCGTTGGCCCTACGTGCTTCGCTACTCCAACAGACACGCTTCGATGAAGCAAAGCTCTCTACCCTCAACATGATCAGAAATGTCCTGCGTCGAGCAACATTAACCGTTGATGCAGTCCTGAGCGTTATCTCAGAACTTAGAGCCCTCGGAGCCGATACCGACGCAAGCTACGGTGAACACCATGCCGCAGAAAAAGCTGGTTCCGAAGATAATTTACAAGCTATCGAACACCGACCTTATGCACCAGAATCCAACGATCTGCCCGCCACAAACGGACAAAATGTCCGGCACATAGAGTCTATAAAAAAAGATATTAAAAAGATTGCTCCCTCTACGGTCAATCGCAGTGAACAAACCGCAAAAACCAAACCTACGATGAACCGAGACCCAGCACGCATGGCATGGGAGGATTTTACCCATGTTGCAGGATTTTTCCCAGAACCGCCGCGGACAGGAGAAGCCCTTACCCGCATTCTATACGAGCTCGGTCGATTGCTTAGAATAAGCCAAGACGAACTTCGGTATGGCATCCAGAAAGCTGGCGCGGGAAAACTGCTTCTCGTCTTCGACTACCTGATAGCAAGAGCAGACACGATCAAACACCCTGACGCCTATTTCGAAAGGATCCTACGCACACAACTTGCTCCCACGTGAACTTCTTGACCGCGGTCAAGAACGATCCTGAGAGGGAAAGGAGTGTTGGTTTGAGGGTGACGGGAAGTGAGATCGGGAGAGTGGCTTCCGGCGCCCGTCGTGGAGAAGATCTGATGACCAAAGCTGTCCAGAAAATCACCCTGTCCCCCTCGCGGGATGTCCCTTTTGACAAGCTGGTGCTGAGCCAGTCCAACGTGCGGCGCATCAAGGCTGGCGTGTCCGTCGAGGAACTGGCCGAAGACATCGCCCGCCGCGGTTTGTTGCAGAGCCTGAGCGTGCGGCCCGTGTTGGGTGATGATGGCACCGAGACCGGCAAGTTCGAGATCCCGGCTGGGGGTCGTCGCTTCCAAGCACTGTCCTTGCTGGTGAAGCACAAGCGTTTGGCGAAAACGACGCCCATTCCCTGCATCGTGCGGGATGGGGGGTCCGCGATCCTCGCCGAGGACGATTCCCTTGCAGAAAACATGCAGCGCGTTGCCCTGCATCCGCTCGACCAGTTCCGCGCGTTTGCGGCGCTGCGGGACAAGGGTCAGAGCGATGCAGAGATTGCTGCCGCCTTCTTCGTGACGCCGCAGATCGTGAAGCAGCGCCTCAAACTTGCCTCCGTCGCCCCTGCCCTGCTTGAGGTCTATGCCGAGGATGGCATGACGCTGGAGCAGCTCATGGCTTTCACCGTGAATCCAGATCATGCGCGTCAGGTTCAGGTCTGGGATGTGATCAATTCATCCTGGAACAAGGAGCCATTCCAGATCCGCAGGATGCTGACCGAAACCTCGGTCAGGGTTTCCGACCGGCGCGCGATCTTTGTGGGTGTTGATGCCTATGAAGCGGCGGGTGGCACGATGCTGCATGACCTCTTCCAGGGCGATGATGGCGGTTGGTTGGAGGACCCTGCCCTGCTCGATCGGCTGGTGACGGACAAACTTCAAGCCGAGGCTGAGACGGTTGCGGTTGAGGGCTGGAAGTGGATCGAGGTAGCACTTGACCTGCCCTACGGCTACAGCCACGGCCTGCGGTCCTTGTCCGGCGATCCGGCACCTATGACGGATGAGCAGTGTGCGACCCATGCCAAGCTGCTCGCCGAGTACCGGGCGCTCGAGGAGGAATACGCGGGTCAGGATGACATCCCCGACGAGGTCGACACGCGGCTTGGCGTGTTGGAAACGGAGATGGAAAAGATCGAGACCCGGCCATTGATCTTCGACGCGGAGGAGATCGGACGGGCAGGGGCGTTCGTCACGCTCGACCGCTACGGCGTGCTGGCCGTCTATCGCGGCTATGTGCGTCCAGAGGATGAGCCGGTTGACGTGACAGCGGTCCAGGATGGTGCTGATCCTGCGGTGGCGGGGCAGGGGGATGATCGTGATCTCACCGATGGCTATGACAGTGCCGCTCATGCCGGAACCGTCATCATGTCGGGAGGCCAGCCGATTGGCGGCGATCTGCCGGAGGATGAGGATGACGGAGCGCTGAAGCCACTGCCCGAGCGGCTCGTAATCGAGTTGACGGCACACCGGACGCTGGCGCTGCGTGAAGCGATCGGGCGCTCGCCCGACGTGGCGTTGATTCTGCTGCTGCTGAAGATTGTGACGGACACCTTCCGCACTTCCTCTGCTTCGGGAAGCTGTCTCGAAGCCTCAGTGCGTCACATCTACATGCCGGCGCAGGCGAGCGATCTGAAGGACAGCGTGGTGGCAAAGCTGGTCGACGAGCGTCATGCGCCGGAACGATCTCGTGGCGCTTGACGATGAGGACCATGCCGAAGGGCAGGGGGCGGATGCCGAAGCGGCTGACAGCGTCAGTGAAGCTGACCTTCCTGCATTTCTGACGGATGACCTGCCTGCTGAAGGCGCGTCGATGCTGGCCTCGGAATAACGTGATCCAGCGGGGGGCGGAGATTCCGCCCCCAATCACCCTATAGTGTAATAATATCAATGGGATGAGCGCGATTACTCGCATTCAGAATGAAGAATCATGTCTACAACAACCATCATCGACACCGCACCCCTCGGGGCGCTGCGACGTGAGACTTCAAGGCCAATGCTCCCGATCTTTCGCATGGGCTTTTGGAGCATCTGTTGGCAATCTGACGGATGCCTGAAATCCAGAAGTTTCACCGGGACGTGGTGACTGGAGCAAGAGAGAGGTTTCGATCCGTTCTGCGATGGCTGAGACGATAGCGAGGCCAAGCCCGCTACCATCAGTTTTTGCATCTGCCCTCTCGAAGCGCCCTGTCAGGCGTTCGAGTGTTTCGGTTGCTACCGCGGGGCCCTCGTTCGCCACGATCAACTGCCCGTCGCTCGTGAGTGTAACCGCGACTGGGGCATTCTGCGCCCCGTGGCGTAGGGCGTTTTCCACCAGATTCCGGCACAGAATTCCTAATGCGTCGGGGTCGATATCAGACAAGACAGGCGTGTCCGGCAAGTTCAACGTAAGGCGCCCGTTCTCTGTGGTGCGCGCGATATCTTCCACCACGACCCGAGTGATGGTTCTGACATCAGCGCTCTGGTCCATCCGAAGTCTACCGCCTTCCGCCCGCGCAAGCTGCAGGAGACGCTCGGAAAGCCGAGTGAGACGCTTGAGCGTTGCCTCGATCTCGGCGGCACGGGCGTCGATGGTCGGATCTTTGGTCTCTGACCGCAGTCGCTGCGCCTGGGCGATAGCGCCCGCCAATGGTGTCCTTAGTTCATGAGCCGCATTGGCTGCAAAACTTCGCTCAGCCTCGAACGCGTCGCGCAACCGAGCCAAAAGGCTGTTCAAGGTTGCGGCCAGCGGTCCGATTTCGGTCGGCAGGTCGGCCGCGGGTACTTCTGACAGGTCGCGCACGCCGCGCGCTTCAAGCCGCGTACGGAACCGATGGAGAGGGGCGAGGCTAAAGCGCACAGCGAGAATAATCGACGCGAGCGCCAACGGCAGCACGACCAGCAGCGGCAGGCCGAGGCCCATCTGGATTTCAAGAGCAACCGATGCGCGATGCGCCAACGGTTCGGCCACGGTGATGCTGATCGTCCCCTGGAGCGCCGCGTCGCTGTAGAGGCGATGTGTGGCGTTCTGCCCAAATCCCGGCCCGTCGTATGGAGGGAACACGGCAGGGTCCGCCGCATGGGATTGCAGCAAAATGCGTCCCTCGGCATCGCGTACGATGTAGGTGAAGAACTCGTCATGCTCCCGGATCGGCGCGAGGCGCTGCGTCACACCCTGATCTTCTCGGCCGACGATGTCGGTCACGGCCAGCGGAAGGATGCGCTCGGCGGTTTCGCGCAGGGCGCTGTCGAAGACCTCGTCCATCTCGCCCCGAACGATCACCGCGGTAACCGTGGCGGCGGCGAGCCAGAGGATCGTCAGCACAAGGCCGAGTGACAAGCCGAGCCGTACCTGAAGGCTGGATGGCCACATCATGGCTTGCCCAGCCGGTAACCCATGCCGCGCTCGGTCTCGATGATGGCGCTCCCCAGTTTCTTGCGCAGGCGGCTCACGTGCACCTCGATGGTGTTGCTCTCGACTTCGGCGTCGAAAGCGTAGAGCTTCTCCTCCAACTGCGCCTTGGACAGGAGCTGCCCGGGACGCGCCAGGAAGGCCTCGAAGAGCGCCCATTCCCGCGCCGTCAGCGGCACATGTCTGCCATCCCGATGGACGCTGCGCGCGGCAAGGTCGATGTCGAGCGGTCCGTGGGTCAGGATCGGGTTGGGGTTGCCGCTGTAGCGCCGCGCGACCGATCCGATCCGTGCCGACAGTTCCGACAGGTCGAAGGGCTTCACAAGATAGTCGTCAGCGCCCGCATTGAGGCCTTCGATCCTATCGGACACCTGGTCGAGCGCCGTCAGGATGATGACCGGCGTCACGTCTCCACGCGTCCTGAGGCCCTTGAGGAACCCGATACCACGTCCGTCTGGCAGCATGAGGTCGAGCAGGAGCAGGTCGTAAGAGGTTGCGCTCATCGCGTCTGCCGCCGCGTCTAGCCGCGTGACCCAGTCTACTGACTGGCCATCAGCTGCGATCTGGTCGCGCACGGCAGCGCCAAGAGTCGTGTCGTCCTCGATCAGCAATATGCGCATGGTCGTACCCGTCCTTTCCTGATGTCCCTCCATGATCCGTCTGGCTGACACGAAGCTGAAGCTTGTGGGTCGAGCCCCTTCAGGCTGCCGTCAGCTTCGCGGCGCATGAATGGCATCAAGAGGCGAGCCACTAGGAGTGTGCCCCATGAAGAAGACATTGACAATTATCGGCTTTCTCGCGGTCTTTACGGCCGGCGCGGCGCTGGCTGACGACGATTGCTTCGTGCCGATGGCCGACTGGCAGCCGCGCGATGCTGTTGCCATGCTGGCCGAGGAAAATGGTTGGACGGTGCGCCGGATCAAGATCGATGACGGCTGCTACGAGATCGACGGGAGGGATGCCGAGGGGCGTGCGATCGAGGTGACTGTCCACCCGGCCACGCTGGAGGTAATCGAGTTCGAATACGAGGACGACGAGGATGATCGCCGCGAGCGGGATCACGAGAGACGCGACGATGACTGATGCAGCGCGTCGCGACGGTATTGTCCCGGTGCCGAGCCTGCCGCCACTCTCCCGGCTTTCCCTAAACTCTCCTCTAGCCCTGACGGGCCCGGTGCTGGTTGCGTTGCCATGCCTGCTGGCGGCTTTGCTCGGTTTCAACACCTATGCGACTTATGGTGCGGATGCCGCGCTCGGCATCGCCGTCGGGGCCGCGGCAGTTGTCGCGATGGCACAGACCCTGATCCTCGCCGCACGGCCGCCGCTGGTGGAGCCGTTGTTCGGCGGTCTCGATCGCATGTACCGGGTCCACAAGTGGCTTGGTATTTCCGCAATGGTCCTGATGATCCTGCACCAGCAGATCGAGCCGGATTTCGAGCGTTTGGTGCGTGAAACCTCCCTTGGTGAACTTGGTGAAGAGGCGGGCGAACTTGCCTTCAACGCGCTTCTTGCCCTGGTTGCTGTCAGCTGGTTCCGGAGATTGCCCTTCACCCCACTGGAAATCCCCTATCAAATCTGGCGGTTCAGCCATCGTTTCATGGGGGCCCTTTTTGCAATCGTGGTCTTTCACCAGTTCTTCGTCGACCTGCCGACAGAGGTAGATCCATCGCTCTCGGTGCTTCTGAACACATTCGGCATCGCCGGAGTGATCGCGTGGATATTCACCGAGCTGGTCGCCCCGTACCTGCGGCGTAGAGAATTCACCGTCACAGAGATCAGCCAGACCAAGGACACCACCACGCTAACCCTCCGCCCCGAGGGGCGGGCCATGCGGTGGCGGCCGGGGCAATTCGCCTTCTTCCGCGCGCCAGAGGCAGGACTGTCCGAGCCGCACCCTTTCACGATTGCCAGCGCCCCGCGCCCTGACGGCACCCTGACGTTCTGCATCAGGGGGTTGGGTGGCTGGACACGAAGCCTGCCCGCCATCTTGCGGACCGGAACGCGCGTGCAGGTCGAAGGGCCATATGGACGGTTCAATTTCCGCAAGGGCGGTGCGCGCCAAATATGGCTTGCCGGCGGCATCGGTATCACGCCGTTCCTCGCCTGGGCGGAAAGCCTGACAGAGGCGGAGAGTCGCGACATTCACCTCATCTACTGCGTTCCGACACAAGAGGAGGCGATTGGCGTAGAGACGTTGCGCGCTGCGGCTGCCCGCAACCCGAGGTTCAGTTTCGAGGTGGTCGTTACGACGCGCGATGGCAGGCTCACGGCCGAGCGCCTGATTGGCGCGGTCCCTTTCGCGATCCGGCAAGCCGATCTGTGGTTCTGCGGCCCAACCGGTCTGAAGGACGGGATTCTCAAGGGCTTGAAAGCACAAGGCCAAACGCCTCGCCGTGTCCGCTTCGAGCAGTTCGAATTCACCTGAACGCGGGGCAGGGCGTATAGCCATGCCAGCCCTGTAGCCTGCGCTCGCATCTTTTTGGCCCCGTCATCATCGGCGGGGCCATTTTCCTGACGGCAAGCTGAAGCAGGAATCGCTGGGGCGTCAGGATGCCCTCAGGTCGGGGTGCCAGATTGGTCTCATCAAACGAAAGGACCCCTTGCCATGAAAAAGACCCTGACCGCCCTTGCCCTGATCGCACTTTTGCCCGCCGGCGCTGCGCTGGCCGACGACGATGATTGCAATGCGCCCCGTGACCAGTGGCAGCCGCGCGAGGCCGCCATGCAGATGGCCGAACAGAACGGTTGGACGGTGCGCGACTTCGAGATCGACGACGGCTGCTACGAAATCGAAGGCCGAGACCAGAATGGCCGCGAGATCGAGGTGAAGTTCGATCCGGCGACGCTGCAGATCGTCGAGATGGACTACGAGGATGATGACGACGACCGCGGTGGCGCCCGCAATCCCGCGCCCGCTGGAACGGTCGCTCCTCCGCAGAACGGCCTCTTCGGAAACGGCGCCCCTCCGCAGGTTCAGGTGAACTGAACAGCTCCGAAGCACCCTGAACAAGGATCATTCCCATGAAATCACTTCTCGCAACGCTCGCGCTGACCACCGCACTCACGCTTCCCGGCCTCGCTATGGCACGGCCCGTGACGCTCACAACCACCCTCAACAACTATGGCGGCGACGGCGCTTACCTCGCGCTTTACGTTACCGACGCCTCGGGCGCCTATGTCGGCAGTCTCTGGATGGCTGGTGGCAAGTCCAAGTACTACGAGCATCTGAGCGATTGGTACCGTGCCACGGGCGGCGATACCGCGCAGGTAAACGGTATCACCGGCGCCAGCGTCGGCGCGGGCCGCAGTCTCGAGATCACGCTCGATCTGGCCGATGCGCTGTTCGATGCGGGCTACACGCTTCACATAGACGCGGCGGTCGAGGATATGCGCGACAGCCCGAACGAGGTGGCCGTGCCGCTGACGACGGCGGGCGCGGGTACGCCGGTGACCGGCCGGCGCTACATCGCCAACTTCTCCTACGACATGTGAGGGGCAGGGCCATGATCCGTACACTCCATCGCTGGCCGGGTCTACTGGCACTCGCGCTCGTCACGATCCTGAGCCTGAGCGGCGCTGCGCTCTCGGTCTTTCCGGCAGTCGAGCGCATCACCGCGCCGCAGGTGGAGACTGGTCAGACAGTCGCCACCCTCGCGGACCGCATCCAGGCCGTCTATCCGGGCGTCGAGCAGATCCGGCGGTCGCCCTCCGGTCGGATCACCGCCTATTGGTTCGATCAGGGCGCGCCGGGTGCTGCCGTGATCGACCCGGCGACGGGCGCGGGCGTTGCCTCGGCCGACCCGAACCAGGCCCTTCGCTGGCTCACCAACTTTCATCGCTCGCTCTTCCTCGGGGATGGCGGGCGCATCGCCATGGCCGCCGGGGCCGCGGCGATGCTGGTCCTCTCGCTCTCGGGTGCTATGCTGGTCGCGCGACGGGCGGGCGGATGGCGGCACTGGTTCGCGTCCTTGCGCGGTCCGTTCGCGGGCAGGCTGCATGTCGAGATCGCCCGGATCGCCGTCATCGGCCTCGTTCTGTCCTCCACCACCGCCCTCTGGATGACAGCCTCCACCTTCGATCTTTTGCCGGACGGTGGCGTCCTGCCGACTGATCCCACCGAAGTGAGCGGAGAGATTGGGTTCGCTCTCGATCAGATGGCCACGCTGCTGCAGACGCCCGTCGCCGAGCTGCGCGAACTGAGCTTTCCCTATCCCGGCGATGCGACGGACGTGTTCACACTGAAGACCGACCGGGGCACCGGCTATCTTGACCAGGGAACCGGCGCGCTCGTGGCATGGGCCGACCTGACCGGGTGGGAGCGCGTCTCGGAAACCATTTACATGCTGCACACGGGGCAGGGGGCCGCGACGCTCGGCCTTGTGCTCGGGATGATGGCGCTCGGAGTGCCGGCGATGGGCGTGACCGGCGTCCTGATCTGGTTTGCCGGGCGGCGCGGGCGGCCGCGCATCCGCGGCAACCAGCCCGCGGGCCGTGCCGAGACGATCCTTCTTGTCGGCAGCGAGGGTGGCAGCACCTGGGGCTTCGCCGCGACCCTGCATGCCTCGCTGACGGCAGCGGGGCAGGGCGTCCATGTTGGCCCGATGTCGGGCTTCGCGCCAGAGCGCTACGCCCGAGCCGAGCGCATCATCGTGCTCGCCGCGACCTATGGCGACGGGGCTGCGCCGGCCTCGGCGAAGGGCTTCCTCGACCGGTTGAACGCCCTCGACGGAGCGCCGGATATTCCCATGGCTGTGCTTGGTTTCGGAGATCGGAGTTTTCCGGCCTATTGCGCCTTTGCCAAGGACGTTGCGGCAGCAGCGCAAGCGAAGGACTGGCCGGAGCTTCTGCCGCTTGACGCAATCGACCGCCAGTCCCCGCAGGATTTCGCGCGCTGGGGCCGCGCTCTTGGCGAGGCGCTTAGCATCTCTCTCGAGCTTTCTCACCAGCCCGTCTCGCCGCGCACCGAAACATTGACCCTCGTCTCGCGGCGCAACTACGGGGCCGAGATGCAGGCGGGGGCCGCGATCCTGCGCTTCGCCTTGCCGCGCGCGACGCTGTGGCAGCGGCTGACCGGGGCGGGTTTCGCACGGTTTCAGGCGGGCGACCTGATCGGTGTCCTGCCGCAGGGCAGCGCCGTGCCACGTCTCTACTCGCTGGCCTCGGGCCGGCGCGACGGGTTCGTCGAGATCGTGGTGCGCAAGCATCCGGGCGGTCTGGCCTCGGGCCAGCTGACCGCGCTGGAACCGGGCGATACGGTCCGGGCCTTCCTGCGGCGCAATCCCGGCTTTCACGCCGGTCGCGGTCTCACCCCGCTGATCCTGATCGGGGCGGGCACCGGCATCGGGCCGCTGGCGGGCTTCATCCGCGGCAATGCGCGGCACAGGCCCGTGCACCTGTTTTTCGGGATGCGGCATGCGGACAGCGATTTCTTCTATGGCGAAGAGATGCCCGGCTGGCAGGCTGAGGGGCGGTTGACCCGGCTTGTCACCGCCGTCTCGCGCGGCGCGCGGCGCAGTTATGTGCAGGACGCCTTGCGCGCCGACGCGGCGCAGGTGGCCCGGCTTATCTGCGACGGGGCGCGTGTGATGGTCTGCGGCGGGCGCGACATGGCCACGGGCGTGAGCGATGCGTTGGCCGAGATACTCGCACCTGCCGGGCTTACGCCCGCAGTCCTAAAGGCAGAGGGGCGGTATGTCGAAGATGTCTACTGAGCGCGCGCGCATCGCCCTGAACGGCCCCGCCATGGGCACGCGCTGGTCGGCGCTGTTCTTCGCGGATCGGGTCCGCGACACGGATGCAATTCGTGCCGCCCTTCAGGCGGCTGTCGACGAGGTGGACACGCAGATGTCGATGTGGAACGCGGAGAGCGCGCTCATGCGGATCAATGCGGCGCCGGTGGGCGATTGGGTGGTGGTGCCGGAGCAACTGCGGGCGGTCCTGCGCCTCGGGCTCGAGATCGGGCGTGCCTCGGGCGGGGCCTTCGATATCGGCATGGGCGATGCGGTGACGGCCTGGGGTTTCGGGCCCGGGGCCGCCGCGCCCGAGGGTATCCGCGCCGCGATGGACGCCCCCCGCCGCCCGGCTCAGGAGGTGCTGGAGATCGAGGGGATGCAGTTGCGCAAGACCGCGCCCGTCGCGCTGGACCTGAACGGCATCGCCAAGGGCCACGGTGTCGACCGGCTCGCCGAGACCTTGCGCGATCATGGGATTGCCGACGCCCTTGTCGGCATCGACGGTGAGATGCGTGCCATGGGCCTGCGCCCCGATGGCGAGGCATGGATCATCGCGGTAGAAGCGCCGGACCCTGATCGCCGGACGCCGCATTCGGTTCTGGCGCTGCAGGACGCCGCCGTCGCGACCTCCGGTGACTACCGCCATTGGGTCGAGGTGCATGGGCGCCGCCTGTCGCATACCATGGATCCGAGACGTGGCGCGCCGCTGATCGCCTCGCCGGCCTCCGTCACCGTCGTGGCCCGCACCTGTGCCGAGGCCGACGCCTGGGCGACGGCGCTGATGGTGCTCGGTGCGGAGAGGGGTGCGGACCTCGCAAGACAACGTGGACTCGACGCCCTGTTTCTTCTGCGCGATGATGAAGGGAATGCAATGGGCGTGGGAGTCGGGCGTCTTTTTTCCGAAGAACCAGCGGCAATCGCCTCAGCCGGGGGAAGATGAGCCGCATGGAACAGACCCGTACCGATCGCTTCAAGACCGCACTCCTGCTGATGGCCGCAACCGGGCTGATCGTGGGACTCGCATTCTACCTTGCGGGCCAACCAGAGATCGCGAACCTGATCTGGATTGCAGGAGTTGTTCCCGCGCTCGCAGCGCTTGTGGTCGAAATCGTCCGGAGCATTGGGCGCGGCGAGGTGGGCCTCGATATCGTCGCCGCGCTGTCGATGTCGGCGGCGCTTGTCTTCGGCGAGACCTTGGCTGCGGCTGTCGTCGCAGTCATGTATTCTGGAGGCACTTTCCTCGAAGCCTTCGCTGAGGGCCGTGCACGTCGTTCGATGAAGGATCTTCTATCTCGCGTACCCCGGACCGCGACGCGGCACCGGAACGGCGGTCTTGAGGATGTGCCTCTCGAGGAGATCGCACCGGGCGATCGCCTGCTGATCCGGCAGGGCGATGTCGTTCCCGTGGACGGTTCGGTTACGTCCGACACCGCCTTCCTCGACACCGCGGCGCTGACCGGCGAATCCCTCCCAGTCCGGCTGGCGCGCGGGGCCGACGCCATGAGCGGATCGACCAACGCGGGCGAGGCCTTCGACCTGACGGCGACGCGCGAGGCCAAGGACAGCACCTATGCCGGGATCGTTCGCCTGGTCGAGGAAGCGCAGGCGTCCAAAGCGCCGATGTCCCGGCTGGCCGACCGCTGGTCGCTGGGCTTTCTGGTCGTCACCGTCAGTATCGCCTTCGCGGCCTGGTGGTTCACAGGCGATCCGATCCGCGCGGTCGCCGTGCTGGTGGTCGCCACGCCCTGTCCGCTGATCCTTGCCGTGCCGGTTGCGCTGGTCGCGGGTCTCTCGCGTGCGGCGCATTTTGGCGTTTTGATCAAGGGCGCAGGGCCGCTCGAGACAATGGCGCGCATCCGTACGCTGATCCTCGACAAGACGGGGACGCTGACAGATGGCCGTCCGCAGATCATCTCGATCGACAGCCACGATGGCATGAACGAGGACGACATCCTGCGCCTCGCGGCCGCGCTCGATCAGGCCTCCAAGCACCCTGTCGCGCAAGCGATCGTCACCGCCGCCAAGGCACAGGGCTTCACACTGCCCGTTCCGACAGAAGTGGCTGAGATCCCGGGCGAAGGGGTCTTGGGTCGTGTGGAGGACCGCGAGGTGATCGTCGGGGGCGACGGCTTCGTGGCGTCCCGGGTCGGGCGGATGGTGGGCGATCACCCCGCCAAGGGCGCCGGATCGGTCCTTGTCGCAGTGGCAGTTGACGGTCACATGGCCGGGCACCTCGTCATGTCCGACCCGCTGCGCGAGGGAGCGGGTGCCATGCTGGACGGTCTGCGCCGCCAAGGGATCTCGCGTATCCTGCTGGCCACCGGCGACCGCGCGGACGTGGCCGAGCGTGTGACGGAAGGGCTGGGCCTCGACGGGCTGCGGGCCGGTCTGACGCCGGATCAAAAGGTGTTGCTGGTGCTCTCTGAGCGTAAACACGGGCCGGTGATGATGGTGGGTGATGGTGTCAACGACGCGCCCGCCCTGGCCGCAGCCGATGTAGGCGTGGCAATGGGGGCACGGGGCGCCGCGGCCTCGGCCGAGGCCGCCGACGTGGTGCTGCTCGTCGACCGGATCGACCGGCTGGGGCCCGGCATCGAGATCGCGCGGGCTTCACGCCGGATCGCGGTCGAAAGCGTTGTCGCCGGGATCGGCCTGTCTGTCATGGGCATGATCGCGGCCGCTTTCGGCTACCTCACGCCGGTTCAGGGCGCGCTCCTGCAAGAAGTGATCGACGTTGCCGTGATCCTGAACGCCCTGCGCGCGCTGCGCATCGCGCCACAGGAGCCAGCTACGGGCAAACCCCAGGCGATCATTTCAGAGCAAGCTGACATCGTTCAAGGAGCCACGCCATGAGCCGTCTATCACATTCTGAAATCCATATGGTGCATCGCATCGGCTGGCTGCGGGCCGCCGTTCTCGGCGCCAACGATGGTCTTGTCTCGACCGCGAGCCTCGTCGTCGGCGTCGCCGCAGCCGGGTCCGGCAAGCCCGAGGTCATGATCGCCGGGCTGGCCGGGCTTATGGCTGGCGCGATGTCGATGGCGGCGGGGGAGTATGTCTCGGTCAGCTCGCAAACTGACGCCGAACAGGCGGACCTCGCCCGAGAGAGCCGTGAACTCGAGGAAACGCCCGAGGCCGAGCTCGAGGAACTAACCCGGATTTATGTTGAAAGGGGGCTGGACCGCGACCTGGCGGAAAAGGTTGCCGTGCAACTGACTGAACGTGACGCGCTCGGATCGCATGCGCGCGACGAGCTCGGCATTTCGGAAACCGTTACCGCCCGCCCTGTCCAGGCGGCTCTGGTGTCCGCACTGACCTTCGCCGTTGGGGCGGTGCTGCCCCTGATCGTCGTGCTGCTGGTCTCGGAGGCGCAGATCGCTCCCCTGGTGGCGGGATCGACGATCCTTGGCCTTGCGGTTCTTGGCGGATTGGGCGCTTCGGCCGGCGGCGCAGGCGTCGTCCGTGGGGCCACGCGGGTCACGCTATGGGGAGCGCTTGCAATGGCGGCGACAGCCGGGGTCGGTGCGCTGTTCGGGGTCGCCGTAGGCTAGGAGTTAATGGGGTGTACCAGAACCCCGCTCCGGCTGCTTGTTGCGGCAACGCTCGTCAACATCGTGCTGATCATCGAGGTGCCACAGATCGAGTCGCAGCGCGTGGGGTCATAAACCCATGTCCGCAAATGGGTCATGCTGGACGAGATCAACACCGATGTTCTGGAGCGGTCCTTTGTCTGGGAGGACCGCACGCCCATCGGCACGTTCAGTTCCGTCTTCACATCCAAAATCCAGTCCAGCCTGATCGCGCTTGCCAAGTCGGGCGGGGCATCCGTTGTCGATCGGCCGAAGTAATCTCGATCAGCGCGGGGTCTACCCAGCTTCACTTGTTCCCATCGATCCACTTCGACATCAGCTCCTTGTCGCGGAAGCATTCGTCCGGCACGGCGCGGCGCTTGATGCGGGCGAGGCGCTCGGCAAAGGCGACCTGCTTTGATGTCGGGCGGCTGTCCTGCGTGCCCGGCTTCAGCTTGGCCTGTGCGTCGATCCAGGCGCTCAAGGAGCGCCGATCTTGCTGAACCTCACACGGCAGAAGCGTCTGGTTGCGAAGGGCCAGTGCGCGCGCATAGGCGATCTGCTTTGGCGTCGCGGGCAGGGCGTAAGTGGTGCTTTCCATCGGGGATCTCCCTTCTTAGCGTGGCTTTCAACATAGAACATAACAGGAACAAAATCAAGCCACCTGCGGAAATCATGGGGTTTGAGAGGAAGAGGAGGGCCGGGGGAGGTCAGGCCTGAGGATGCCCGAAAGAGGGTGTCCGGGCCTGATCCTGTTCCTCATTGGGGTCTGATGCCGGAAAGTGGAGGATCCTACGTTCTCATGAGCTTTGCATTTAACGCTCCTCGGCATCAGATCCCTAAAGAGTGAAAGTGTTCTTCGGGTTTTGTGACTGACGGATGAGGGCCTTTGAGGTCCCTCAGATGGGTCCGGGCCGGATTCCGGTCTGCCGTTCCGGATGAAGGGCATTCTCATGCAAACAGGTGTCTTGCGCGTATTGCGCGCGACCGCTGCCTCGTGGTGGCGACACAAGGAACTACGCCGAACCGGCCAGACGGGGCAGGCACAACGGCGCGAGCGCGAGACCGTCCTACGTGATCTCGGTTATCTGAAGCAGGCGGCGCTGTTGCCTAACGCGCATGTGATCTGCGGGGAGGGCGGGACATTCCTCCATCTCGGTTGGACCACCGTGTCGACCTTCGCGCCGATCAAGCGCTTTCCCTTGGCCGCCCTCGCGGTCGCACAAGGGACCCCGTTCATCGATATCCGACCCGTCACCGATGTCATCGCCTTCGCGAACCTGCCGCGGGTGGCGCGGGACGGATCGGACGACTCTGAACCTTCGGGTCCCGGCAGGTCCGTGTCGCTGACCACCTACATCGACATGGCCGAACAGCTCGGCGCGAGCATCACCAACGATCCGCGGCTCTGTCGGTCAACCTAGTCACCACTCCCTCTCACCAAAACTCGAAAGGACGCCAGCCATGGCCCGATCCCGCACGCCCAAATTCGATGCCTCCGAGGTCATCACAAACGAAATCATCCGCATCATCGAGCGCGGCGTCCTGCCGTGGCGCAAGCCCTGGACCGCAGGCGGCAGCTCACGCCCCCTGCGCGTGGGCGGCGAACCCTACCAGGGGGTGAACAACTTCCTGCTGACGATGCGGACCGTGATGGCGGGCCACAGCTCTCCCTTCTGGATGACTCTGCCTCAGGCCAATGCGTTGGACGCAAAGGTCCGCAAGGGCGAGAAATCCTCTGTCGTCGTCTATTACGGCCAAAGCCGGAAAGACGCGGGCGGCGAGGACGACCGCAGCGATGGCGATGATCGCTCCGAGGAAGCCCGCATCTTCCGCTTCCAGAAATCCTATCGCGTGTTCAATGCCTGCCAGATCGATGGCCTGCCCGACAGTTTCTACCCTGACCCGGAGCCCGTACCCGAGCATCCGCCGTCCGAGCCGATCCCGCACATGCAGGCGTTTTTCGATGCCATCGACATCACAACCGTCTTCACGGGCACGGAGGCGTACTATTTGCCCCCCGTGGACAAGGTCTATATGCCATCCATCACGCGGTTCCAGGACCCGCGCAATTTCTACGGGGTCTGGGCCCATGAGCTGGCCCATGCCACGAAAGCCCCACATCGACTGAACCGTGATTTCGGGTTCTCGAAGTTTGGCAACACGTCCTATGCGCGCGAGGAGATCGTCGCGTTATCTTGACAGTCTGCACCGCATGCCACCTTGCCGTAGGATGGGTGACAGGCGTTGACGGTAGGCAGTTTTCAGGCTGGCCGCCGCGCTTACCAAAGAGCTGGCGGCGGCCAGCCTGA
>NZ_JAEKIS010000037.1 GCF_017311415.1 Salipiger abyssi
GCGACAACATCAGCGACAAGCTCGAGGAGGAAACCCCACAGTAACATCAACGAAGAACGCAGCGGTCAAAACCGGCCAAGGAGGTTGTCGGTAGCGGCCAAGGAGGTTGACGCTCTACAATTGACCGAGTCGCAACCCAAAGATCCTTGCAACGGCCTCGCCGTTCACTCGGCCGTCGATAGGCCCGGAGGCGCTCCTGCGCCGCGCCCTCGGGAAATGAGGCCGAAGCCTCACCCGAAGGGATCGTATTCCGAGACGATCACGACTTCGTCTCCGTCGATTTCATCTGCGGGGACGGCGCCATAGGTTCCATCACCTGCCTGGAAGACGACGATCGAGACCATGAGCGTGGCGGCGAGAGAGGCGGCGAAGGCGTGAGCATCTTTGCGGGACATCTGATTGGCTCCTGTCTTGGAGGCGGAGGACCATCCCCCGCGCGACAGGTCCCCGCAGGCCCAAAGACTGGCTGACATCACCGGGTGCGTTCGGCTCGTCCGAATCCACCCGGCGGCACGGGTTCGCCCGTAGTCCGACCCCTTGCGGGTTGATCTCGAAGACAGGATTCGGGGCAAGGAAGGGAATGGCGAGCGGGGGATGGTGCGACCGCTGACTGGAGCCGGGTGTCCCACTGATGCTATCGCGGCCAGCCTCCCGGGCAGGCTCTTAGGTAAGATCTCTCTCCTTGATGGATTGGATCCTATGGTGCTCAGCGATTTCGCGGGACAGGGTCGTGATGGGTGAGAGGCCCGCGCTTTGGCGGGCCCCTTGGGTTCTACGTAGGCTCAGGCGGCAAGCTCCGCGCCCCCTGCCCTAGCAGCGCCTTCTTCGCCGACAATCTCCAGCCGCGCATTGCGATAGCCTTCTCTGGCGATCCAGAGCTCGGCAGCCGCGACAGACTCGGCCAGGTGGAGCAGCTCCGTGCAGCCGCCACAATCCAGCAGGACGCGCACCTGTCCGGGCCTCGGTTCCTCTGCTACCTCGAAGGTCAACGCACTGTCAGCCGAATGCGTTCGCATGATGGTGACGAGAATGACCCCGTCCGAGGAGAAGTTCCCCTCGTGCAGCGTAAACGACGCCGGCGCCGTCCAGGTTGGATAGGGCCGCGGCGGCTCCTTTTTGACGAGACGGCCGAGGCCGTTCGAGCGTTCCCAGGCCGCGAGCTTCTTCGTGAACCGCGCAGGAGGTTTCGGACTGTTGTCGGTGTAGCGAATGAGCGCCCCTAGCGGCGCGGTGTCGAGAATGGTCGTTGCAGACATGATTCCTCATTCTGAATGCATAAAATTGCATTCATCACATTGATATTGTTGATTTTTATTTGATTGAGGGCGGGTTTCCCCGCCCTCGGATGGCGCGGATCATTCCGCAGCCATCATCGACGCATCATCACCCGGCAGGTCAGCGGTGAGGAAGGCGGGAAGGTCGACATCCTCGGTCTGACTGGCGTCGGAAACGGGCTCAGGCGCCCCCTGCCCTTCCGCACCGTCGAGTGCTACCAGGTCGTGACGGCGAAGAACCTCTGGCAACCAACCGCTGCCTTTCAGCAGACGCTCGGCTTCGGTCGCCATCTCGCCCTTCTTCAGGTGATCGAGGAGTTGCGCCGTCCCCTCCCCTTTAGCCTCACGCACGGCCTCGAGGATCCGGACCTTTGGCACGCGGTTCAGGTAGGTATCGACCGTCGGCTCCCAACCCGCCTCGACCATGTCGAGATCGACCGCCTGTGCGACCAAGTCGGACTGGGCCATCCGCTTGGTCAAACCGCTGGCGGAGATACCGGCACCATAGGGGTTCACCTTCTCATGGAGCGCGTTGATCCCGAAGCTGAGGCAATGCGCGAGCAGCGACAGCCGGCTCCCTTGATCAAGGGAGGTCAGGTAGTCCCAGAGCGCGGCATCGTCGCCGAGCGGCAAGTCGGCCTCCCATTCCGCGTGGCGATCGTCCACCAGCTTGGCCACCACGCTGTCCTTCAGATCGCTCGCCTGCGCCGACATGTAGACGTGACGCACCGAAGCCTCGAGGCAGCTGCCGGCCGAACTGGACGTCCGGAAGGTGTCGCTGACAAGCTTCAGGAGCAGCAAGGTCAGGGCGACGTCAGGCGAACGCCCGACAGCTTCCCGCAATGCCAGGGTGCGGTGCGCCGTCAACTCCATGACCAACCGCTCGGGCAAGGGCTTCAACGCTCCATCGTCCTCGTCGTCGGGCACGTTGGCACCAAGCGCCTGACCGGCAGAGGTGATCACCGTGCCGTGGCCGATACCATCCACATTGCTCCCCGCTGAAAGCTCAACGCCCTGCCCGTCTGCCGCCTGTTCACCGCTGTGGACGTCGGCATCTTCCCGAGGCTCATCCCCGGGCCGCACGAAGCCCCGATAAACGGCAAGCTCGCCATAGCGGTCAAGCGTCACGAAAGCCCCTGCCCGTGCGATCTCCTCATCGTCGAAGATCAGCGGTCGGGCCTCGAGCTTCTCCATCGCGACTTCCAACTCGCCAAGTCGCGCGTCGATCTCTTCGGGGAATTCATCCTGGCCCTCGTATTGCTCTTCGAGCGCCCGGCACTCGGCAAGCAGCTTGGCATGGGCCGCGCCTTCGTCATCCGTCATCGGCGCCGGGTCTCCGCTTAGCCGCCGCAAACCGTGGCTGTAGCCATAGGGCAGGTCGAGCGAGACCTCGATCCATTTCCAACCTTCGGTCGCAATGGCTTCGGCTTCAGCCTGAAGCTTCTCGCTGACCAAACGATCGAGCAGGGCAGGGTCTTCCAGCCAGCCTCCGTCATCGCCCTGGAAGAGGTCATGCAGCATGGCGCCGCCAGCAGCCTCATAGGCCTCGACGCCAACAAAGACGGCACGACGGTCAGAAGCCCGCACCGAAGTTTCCGTCAGCATGCGTCGGATCTGATAAGGCTCTTTGTTCCAGGACGACTTGATCGCATCCCAGACCTGAACTTGGCGCTCGTGGTCCGGGTTGACCGTGAAGGCCATGAGCTGCTCAAGCGTCATTTCATCCTCGGCGTAGAGCTCGAGCAGGGCAGGGGCCACGGCGGCGAGTTTCAGGCGCTGTTTGACCACCTGCGGAGTGAAGAAGAAGGCGGCTGCTATCTCTTCATCGCCCTGACCCTTCTCCCGCAGCGCCACGAAGGCGCGGAACTGATCGAGCGGATGCAAGGCAGCGCGCTGCATGTTCTCAGCGAGCGAGTCGTCTTCGGCGAGGATCGTGGACTTGGCATCCCGAACAATGCAGGGAATGGGCGTCGTCTTGGCCAAGCGTTTCTGCTTCACCAGGAGTGACATCGCCTGGAAGCGCCGACCGCCAGCGGGGATTTCGAATTTACCGGTCTCGGACCCATCATCCGCCAGAACGGGTCGAACGCTCAGGCTCTGCAGCAACCCGCGGCGGGCGATGTCTTCGGCCAGTTCCTCGACCGAGATACCGGCCTTGATGCGCCGGACGTTTGACTGGCTCAGCACGAGCTTGTCGAAGGGAATGTCCCGGGACGGGGACAGGGTGACTTTCTGGGCAGATTTCGCCATCAGATCTTCTCCACGACGGGCGCCGGAAGCCACTCTTCCGATCTCACTTCCCGTCACCCCTCCAACCAACAAACCTTTCCCTCTCCTGTTCTGACACTCCCGAGGTAGGACCTTAACAGCTGTTAAGTCGTCAATCCCGAGGTGGCGGAACAGTACGCAGTCTCTCAACCTTAACAGCTGTTAAGCTGCAGTTCGTCGTCCAATCAATGCCATGACCATCGGCCCACAGGAAAACTCACCGGCCACAGCTTTGGCAGTCAGAGCTCGCAAGTATCCACCAGGCGATCTGATGTCCTCAAAGCGTTCCAGCATGGCAGAAACGACGATCGACGCTTGCTCCGGACCCATGAACCGCTGCGCTTCTTCCCATGCAGATGCACTGATCCCCATGGCTGGTCGCACATGGCATGCCGCATCGAAAAGCTGGTGCCAATGCCGGATTTCGCCTTGGTAGAAGGTCTTGAGCGAGGGACATGCCGCGATCACCAGGTGCAGCGGGATCTTTGGCAGGTGTCTTGTGTCCTGTTCATCGACGTCAGCCACGGGCTCATCCCTGTCCACATCTGGCACGCCGGTCGCCGCCCCGCTTTTTTCTAAAGCAGGTTCAAGATCTATAGATTCTTTATTTGAATTATGATGGTGACGCTCAGATCGAGCATCATTGGTGTTCATTTCTTCTGTTTCAGAGCCATCAATGATGTTGCGTGCCTGATCGAGGAGAGCTTCAAGACCGGCTCGATAGGCCGCGAGGTCCTCAATTGAAAGCTTGCGGCGAAGCGCGCGCGCTGTGAGGATCGCCTTGTCACGAAGCTGGTCCCAGATGCCTAGGCCTGGCTGCATCTCGTCTCCGAACTCCGCGAGGGCCGCGAGATCACGCCGCATGAGGCTTACAACCTCTCTCAGACGCCTGACGCGCTCCTCAGCCTCACGTACGGCCTCTGCGGCCCGCGCTATCTCCTCGGACTGGCAGTAGAGCGGGGAAAGATCGAAGCCAAAGGCGACGCGCTCTTCGCCGTGCTTGCGGACATAGCGCTTTCCATTGGGGCTATCACGCCGCTGGAGCAAACCAGCCTCGACAAGACGCGCGAGGTGACGACGCATAGTGGAGCAGGGCATACCATTCAGGCGCTCACAGATCGCCTTGTTCGAGGGGAAGACTACCATCTCGGCGTTCCCGCCAAGTGCATCGTCTGGAAAGAAGCTGAGGAGCCCCTGCAAAACAGTTAGATCACGTTCTGACACGCCAAAGGCCGCTTGCGCCTTGGAGAGCTCGCGCAGGAGTTCCCACTTGTTGACGGGTCTGCCCGGAACAGATGCCTCGGGTCGCTCGATCACGCGCAGATGGGCGTGCGAGATCGGCCGCATAAACGGCGAAATCGGTGTGTACTCCATGAAAACGTTCACGAAGGCAAAATTTCTACGGCCCGCGAATCGCTTTGCGCTTGCGGGGTAGGGGCCAGAACGCTACATTCAGAGGTGCGAAAACTGAGATTTTGTAGCGGGCTGATCCCGGTGCGAAACCTTACAAAGGTCTCGTGAAGCTAGCTTCTCGGGGCCTTTTTCTTTTTGCCTGTATCGTGCCTCCTTCTTGTTGGTTGCTCTTCCTCAGTCTCCTGAACGCTTCCAGCGCTCATGAAGCTCGGTAATCAGCTTTGGGGCATTGCCCTCCAACCAGCTGATAAAATCAGGTTCATCCGTAGTCAGATCGAGTTTAAGCTGCTTGCCTTGGCGGCCGGTCTTAACCGTCGCAGCTCCGACACCGGGGATCGCCAAAGCAGGCACGCCCTTTCTAGACGGGTTTGCTTTCTTCTCTGGGCTCTTCGCAGCTGCCAGAACTGCGAGAAACGCACGCTCAGAAACCTCATCGACCGAGCCGGAACTTTCGGACTTGGCTGCATGAGCTACCGCTTGCAGTTGGTCTCGATCACCGTCGTAGGTACCCAAGGCCTTTTTGAGCTCTTCCCATCTCGGGCGACCAATCCCGGGAGCCGCACCAATTGCCTGGATGAGTTCCTCGCCGACCGTCCGAACGACACTCAAGAGTTGTGAAACCCCGGCTTCGTGGAGGTTAAGGACTTCGGCGACACCTCGATTGGTGCGCTCAGCCCCTTCCAAATGGTCACCGTCCAGAAGCGCCGTCGCAACAAGCGCCCGTTCAATAAAGCTCAGATCACGACGCTCTTGGTTCTCGAGAAGCTGATCTCGAAGCGCTTGATCACCATCAACTTCCGTGACGATGGCTCGAACTTTGATACCGAGTTCGCGACATGCTTCCAGGCGTCTGCGGCCATAGATCAGGTTGTAGCGATCGCCTTCCAGTGGGCGGACCAAGACAGGCACACGCTGACCGTTCTTGGAGATTGAATTCTTCAGGCCCTCAACTTCAATCTGAAGCCTGTCATCCAATCGTCCTTCGGTAATAATCTGCGCCGGATCGATCTCAAATACACCGCCACGCAGTCGGCGCCCTTCAAGAGCGTCAGGAGCGTTGCGAAGGGTCTGCAGCGGCAGGCCAAGTTTAGGCTTTCTTGCCATTCCGCCCCCATGTGTTCTGGATGATTTCAGCGATCTCATCGTTCACTGCGTTCATGGATTCGATCGCACGATCAAACGTCTGACGCGTGAAGTCCTTCTTGTCAGCTTCGTAGAGCGTTTGCTTGGTCAAGCCGGCATCAGAAATTGCGGTCGATTCAACCATGTGATTGGTCAGGACCGACCTCCCGAACAGTCCGCGAATGAAAGCGATGACTTCGGTTTGTGGCGCGTCGCCGACTTTGTATCGCGTTGGCAAAAAGCGCAGCCAATCGAAGCGCAGATTTGCGCCTGCATCCCTGATCACTCCCAGGAGATCCGCGGTCATTCGCAGGAATTGGGACATCGACATGAGGTCAAGCATCTGCGGGTGAACCGTCACGAGGACACCCGAGGACGCGGAAAGTGCTGACATCGTCAAGAAACCAAGCTGCGGCGGGCAGTCGATCACAACAACGTCGTAGTTCGCTTCAACACTATCGAGTGCGTCATGAACTCTCGCGAAGAACGCTTTCGCTCCGCCTCGCTGGATAGCAGCAGGCGTCTCGTGCTCGAACTCCATGAGTTCAAGGTTGCCCGGGATAAGATCAAGGCCGCGGATGTAGGTCTTGCGGATCACTTCGGCGATCGGAACCGGATCGTCATAGCGAACGGCATCATAGAGGGTTCCGCCCTCCATAAGGTCGAGTTCTGGCTGGATTCCGTGAAGAGCCGAAAGAGATGCTTGGGGGTCGAGATCGATCGCAAGAACCCTGTACCCCTTGAGCGCCAAGCGCTGAGCGAGGTGAGCAGACGTCGTCGTTTTGCCGGACCCGCCCTTGAAGTTCACCACTGAAATAACTTGAAGCTCGTCACCGTCGCGACGCCCAGGCACGTAAGTTCCAGACTTTTTTGCGTTTCCTTCAAGCGTCTGCCGGATTTCCCAGATATCGTCGAGAGTATAGCGACGATGACTTCCAGCCGTCGTCTCGACGTCAACGATCTTTCCTTCTCGATGAAGCTTCCGAAGATAGGTATGGTCGACGCCAAGGAGCTCGGCAGCTTCGCCGCTGGTCAAAGTGCGCATCACCTTCTTTGCATCCGGAGGGAAGTGTGCGGCGCGCTGAGCATGCAGGTTCGACGCGAGAAGTTCCGCGTAGTGCCCGATGGCGATGTCTAGATCCTGTTCTGCTTCGCTCATGTCTGCCCCGATCCGTGGGCGCGTTTTTTATGTGACCGCGCGTTATTTTTCGAGACTATTGCCCGACCAACCAGATTCGTGCAAGCACTTTCTAGATTTAGTGGCAATCGGTTAGGCCAACACAAGTGTGATCCTCAGAGGAGCCCCAGCTTTTCAGCACGCTCCAGCAGCATTCTGACCGAGGAAGGCTGCCAGCTGGTGCGACCGCGAGGGGTGCGCTCACGCATGGATTCCAGTCGGTCGCAGATTGCCTGCAAGGTGATCTCGGGGTCAGCACCTTTGATTGCGGCGACAATCGCAGGCAGGCGATCGTCGGTTTCGCGACGTCCAGCGCGTCCAAGCACTTCAGCGGGCAGGAA
Organism: Salipiger abyssi; assembly: GCF_017311415.1. Classification (GTDB taxonomy): domain Bacteria; phylum Pseudomonadota; class Alphaproteobacteria; order Rhodobacterales; family Rhodobacteraceae; genus Salipiger; species Salipiger abyssi_A. The sequence continues at coordinate 7,596 of NZ_JAEKIS010000037.1, forward strand.
TCCGTCCGCCACGTATGCCTTCACGGCGCGGAGCAGGCGGCTTTGCGTCCAGCGCCGATCATGGGGCAGGGGGCCATTGATGATCCGCAGGACGTCTTCCCAAGCCATATCGGGGCGCAAACGGCGCACATGGGGCACCCAATCCTGCGCAGTTTCGTTCAAGCGCTCCATGTAGCCGTCCTGTCGCGCCAGCCGCACCTTGCGCAGCGCTTCAGGGTCCTTGGCGCGAAGACCTGGGTTGCCGCCGACGCGGCCCTTTGAGCGTGCCGAGGCAAGTCCGGCTTTGGTACGCTCGCGGATCAGAGCGCGTTCGAACTCAGCCGCAGCGCCCAGAACCTGCAACGTGAACTTGCCCTGGGGCGAGGCAGTGTCGATCGGGTCCTGGAGCGAGCGGAAGAACGCCCCCTTGCCCTCCAGTCTTTCGATCACCTCAAGTAGGTGCGACAAAGACCGCGCAAGCCGGTCGATCCGCACGACGACCAGCGTGTCGCCCTTGCCAATCCGCTCCAGCACACGTGCAAGCACGGGCCGCGCCCGATTTCCGCCTGAGGCGTGCTCTTCAAAGATCTCTACGCAACCCGCAGATTGAAGGGCCTCGGACTGGGGCAGGGGGGTCTGATCCTCTGTGGATACGCGCGCATAGCCTATCAGGGGCATGGAAAAGAGCCGTTTGCAATTTAAGACATCGCCAATAAACGACCGTTTTTAAACGAATGCAAGTAGGTGCTCTCTCGTTTTGCTCGTCCCGAAACCCTTTGTTTCCCTGTACTGAGCGCGATCTGAGAGGTTCCACCGGCAGTCGCCCGCGCACACTATATAAAGAGCGAAGGCAACCGCCACAAAATCGCTTGGGTAATGTGCAAAAGAAGAGTATTTTGCACATATGAAACCCCAAGGAGCCGCTTTGACAGATGATTTCGATGACCCCCTCATCACCATCGAGGAGGATGAAGAGGCTCACGAAGAGGATCTCTGGTTTCTGCCGGGACCATTCGAAGAAGAACCAGATGATTTGCCTCCCGGGCCGCGTGCAGAACCGCCGGACACTGCCGTCATCGAAGACTGGGCGAAGGCAGAAGGCGTTCACGCTGCGCGACTGGCAAGAGTGGCTGGACGCCTGGGTGCTCTGGATGACAGGCTGCTGCGTGGCCCGGAAGGCTGGCGGCATCGCCTCGCTCTTATCGAGGCAGCGGACCTTAGCTGGTTCGCAGGGGATCGGGTGAGTTCTGATCGTCTGGCGCTTTGGATATCGATGCGGCTGTCAGGTGCACAGGATGACCCAAATGCGCTGGCAAGAGTTGGATGGGCTGTTCGGCGCCTGACAGGCGGTCCCGGACCGAAGGCTGACTTGGCCGCCTTCCTGGATCGCCGCGATCCCGAGAACATTGAAGGCAGCGCTGAGCGTTTCGAGGATCGCGCGGGTGGATGGCTGGACGTTATGACAGCCGCAACCGATCTCCACCCGATCACCAGGGCTTGCATGGGTTTTCACCTCTGGAGTCTGGCAGGCCTCGGACAGTACGGCGACCAGATCGAAGCCGCCGTCACCGCGTCCAGGATCGCGGCCAGCGATGGAAGCGGCGCCGTCTTCGCACCGCTCGCCATGGGCGGGGCAGGGGGGCTGCGTGCCTCGGGTTTGCCAACCGAACGCTTGGCACGCTGGTTAGATGGGATGAACAGCGCAATTCTAACGGCGATGTGTCATCTAGACGATACCGAGAAATGGAGTGCTCGGGCGGAAGGCGCCATGTCTCAGCTTTCGGGGCGAACTCCGGCGGCTCTTCGTTCGGCGTTGACAGAGTGGCCTTTGGTGTCAGCCCCGATGGCAGGGGCCTTAACAGGCGCAAGCCGCGCGGCGCTTCAAAGGAACCTCGCCTGGATGGAAAAGAGAGGCCTGATCCGGGAAGTGACGCAACAAGGACGCTTCAGGATGTGGCGGATCGCCATCTAGAGGCCTTGACGAACCATTCGCCAGCGCGGTTCTGCGGGAAAGCCGCCATTAGTTCTGAATGCGGTGAGCGACGGCAGAGAGCCCAGAGCGCCGGAGGCTGTGTGGAGTGCCAATTTCCGCTTCCACTGAACCGGCCAAAAAAGCGTCAAGACCAAAGCCAGTTCATCACCGATGCGACGGCGGGGCATCTCCCGGCGAACCTGGCGTCGCCTCAGGTGTCAGCCCCGCGCGCGATCAGAAGATCTGTGGGCGGGGTGCGTAGGAGTTCGGCCGTGAACGAGCCGAGACCGGTGAAGGACAGGCTTCGGGTATTGGCCCCGACCGCGATCAGGTCCGGTGCAAAGCTTCGGATTTCTTGGTGGCATCCAGATCCTACCCCACCATGCACCAGATCGACCTTGGGCAGGGACGTGGCAAACCCTTCAGTCCAAGCCGCTGCCTGAGCCGCGGTTTCTCGCCGCACTTCACGTGCGAAGTCCGACGATGGCCCGCCGGTCAGGCCCTCGAACGATGCCATCCATAGATGGAAGAGCCGGAACGCCGCCTGGGGGGCAATGTGGAGGGCAGTCTTGACCGCGTGTCGGCACGCGGATGAGAACGCGACCGGCGCCAGCACACGATTATAGCTGCCATGGACCGGGTCGGTGACGAGCAGCACTGGAGTGAGAGACCGGGCGACCAAGCTCTCCACAGTCGTCGGCCTGAGCCCATCGAGAAAGCCCCTGTCACGGTGCCGGCCGGCGACGACGAGGTCGAACTCGGCGGAATTCACCAAATCAACCAAGCGCGTGATCGGATCGCCGGTCTCGACCAGGACCTCGTAGGAGACCTCCCCGGCCAGGCTCTGTGCGGACGCCTCCAGATGGATGCGATATTTCTCGGCAAGATCCGTCGTCAGGCTTTCCGGAACGCTGTCATCGACGATCGACACGACGCGCACGCGCGCGCCCAACTCGCCGGCAAGGAGGAAGCCGCGTTGTAGGGCGCGATCCGATCGCGCCGAAAGATCCGAGGCAATCAGGATGGACTTGATCTGCATGAATTGTGCTCCTTTCGGTCCGGCGAAGTGTGGTGTCTCGCACCGAAGTGCTGCCTGTCCGTGTCGGCACGGCGTGGGCAGAGGGGCATCTGCGGTCCTGGGACCACGTGGCGCCGTCGCCCCGGCTTCGTCCTGGGCCCCTCGATGACGGCGTCATTAAAACACGACCAAACCGTGCGATATTTGACCTAGATCAAACTCAACGGCCCAAAAGTGGGTATTCTGCATCTATCGAGACCAAACAGGCATATCCGATGCCACGTGAGCTGTATCAGACCGTGAAAGAAATCGGCGACCGCCTGGAGGTCAGCGAGGCGACGGTGCGCGGTTGGATCAAGGACGGGGCCTTGCGCGCGATCGACATCGGAAAAGGTTGGCGAATCGCCGACCGGGATCTCGAAGATTTCCTGACGCGCCGCGAGACCCGCGCGCGCGATGAGGCGTTCGAAGACGGCGCCGCCGCCGCGGACAGCACGCCAGACCACGGCGGCTGATTATGAGCGGACAGACGCGCGCTTCGCGGTGGCGCGTCCGTTCGGCTGCCCCCATCACGCGCGTCGGGATCGGACGCGCGCCAAGGATCCAAGCCGCGATTTGGCACGCTCGGCGCCGGAAAGGAATAGGAGCAAATGACCCACCCAGACATGGCCGCCCGGTATCACGCCCAACATGCCGGCGACGCGCTCGACACGCTCGACACGACCCACGCCGGCCTCTCGACCGAGGAGGCCGCTCGCCGCCTGTCGGAGTACGGCGCCAACCGCCTGCCCGAACCGCCGAAACCCAGTCCGGTGCTGCGGTTCCTCGCCCATTTCCACAACGTCCTGATCTACGTGCTGCTTGGCGCGGCGGTGGTCACAGCGGCGCTCCAGCATTGGATCGACACGGGGGTGATCCTCGCGGTGGTCATCGTCAACGCGGTGATCGGCTACATCCAGGAGGGCCGCGCCGAACAGGCGATGGCGGCGATCCGGGGCATGCTCGCGCCGCACTCCGCCGTGCTGCGCGACGGCAAACGCGTCAGCGTCGACGCAGCCGACCTCGTGCCGGGCGACATCGTGCTCGTAGAGGCGGGCGACCGGGTGCCGGCCGACCTGCGACTGATCGAGGCGCGCGGGCTAAAGGCCGAGGAGGCAATCCTCACCGGCGAATCTGTCCCCGTCGACAAGGGCACCCGGCCGGTCGACGCAGACGCCGATCTCGGCGACCGGACGCCGATGCTGTTCTCCGGCACGCTGGTCGCCGCCGGCACCGGGCGTGGCGTGGTCACCGCCACGGGGGGACACACGCAGATCGGGCGGATCAGCGGGATGCTGGCGGAGGTCGAAACGCTGACGACGCCGCTCGTGGCGCAGATGGACCGGTTTGCCCGCTGGCTGACAGTGTTCATCCTGATGCTGGCCGCCGTGCTGCTCGCTTACGGGTATTTCGTGGGCCACATGGCGTTCTCCGAGCTGTTCATGGCCGTGGTCGGCCTTTCGGTGGCGGCAATCCCGGAAGGTCTGCCGGCGGTGCTCACCATCACCCTCGCAGTCGGTGTGCAGGCGATGGCGCGACGCAACGCCATCGTCCGCCGGCTGCCGGCGATCGAGACCCTGGGCTCGGTCTCGGTGATCTGCTCCGACAAGACCGGCACGCTTACCCGAAACGAGATGACGGTGGCCTCGCTCGCCGCCGCCGAGCACATATATTCCGTGAGCGGCAACGGCTACGCGCCCGAGGGCGCGGTGCGTTGGCGCGAGGCCGACGCCCATCCGGAAGACCACGCGGTGCTGATGGAATTCGCCCGCACGGCAGCGCTGTGCAACGATTCCGTCCTGCGTGTCCGCGGCGAAGACTGGCATGTCGAGGGCGACCCGATGGAGGGGGCGCTGCTGGCGCTCGCGGGTAAGATCACCGGCGACGGAGCTGAGCCATTCCAGAGCTGGTGCCGCGACGACGCGATCCCCTTCGACGCCGCGCATCGCTACATGGCCGTATTGCACCACAGCGAAGAGGGGGCCGCGCGGATCCACGTCAAGGGTGCGCCCGAGGCGGTGCTTGCGCTCTGCCGCGACCAGCGCGCTGCCGGTGGCGGCACCGAGCCGCTCGATCCCGGCTATTGGCACGAGATGGTCGACACCCTTGCGGCCGAAGGCCAGCGGGTGATTGCGGTGGCGGTGCGGATGGTGCCGGGCGGACATGCCGCGCTGAGCACCACCGACCTCGACGGCACGCTCACGCTCATTGGCTTGATCGGCCTGATCGACCCGCCGCGCGCCGAGGCGATTGCGGCGGTGGCCGAATGCCGCGCCGCCGGCATCCGGGTGAAGATGATCACCGGCGACCATGCCGCGACGGCCCGCGCCATCGCCGGGATGATCGGGCTCGAAAACCACGAACGGGTCCTGACCGGCGCGGATGTCGAAGCGATGGACGATGCCGCGCTTACCGATGCCGTGGTCGAGACCGACATCTTCGCCCGCACCTCGCCCGCCCACAAGCTGCGCCTCGTCACCGCGCTTCAGTCCCATGGGCTGACCATCGCGATGACCGGCGACGGGGTGAACGACGCCCCGGCGCTGAAACGGGCCGATGCCGGCATCGCCATGGGGCTGAAGGGCTCGGAGGCGGCGAAGGAGGCGGCCGAGTTCGTGCTGGCCGACGACAATTTCGCCTCGATTGCCGCCGCCGTGCGCGAGGGCCGCACCGTCTACGACAACATCAAGAAGGTGATCAGTTGGACCCTGCCCACCAATGCCGGCGAGGCGATGACCATCATTGTCGCCCTGTTCGCGGGCATGGCGCTTCCGATCACCGCCGTGCAGATCCTCTGGGTCAACCTCATCACCGCGGTGACGCTCGGGATCGCGCTGGCCTTCGAGCCCTCGGAATCCGGCACCATGCGCCGCCCGCCGCGTCCGCGTGACGAGCCGCTTCTGACCGGCGAGCTGGTCTGGCACATCGTGCTGGTCTCGACCCTGTTCCTGACCGCGGTCTTCGGGATGTATTTCTACGCGATCGACAAGGGTTACGACCAGGCGCTGGCGCAGACCCTGGCGATGAACATGCTGGTGGTGCTGGAGATCTTCCATCTGTTCTTCATCCGCAACATCCACGGCACTTCGCTCACCTGGGCTGCGGTGCGCGGCACGCGGATCGTCTGGGCCTGCGTGGTCGCCGTTACCGCCGCGCAATTCGCCATCACCTACGTGCCACCGTTGCAGAGGGTGTTCGGCACGCAGGCCGTGACCCTTGCCGACGGCCTGCTGATCGTCGGCGTCGGCGCTGTGTTCTTCGCCCTGATCGAGACCGAAAAGCAGATGCGGTTGGCGTTTCGGGGGCCGCTGGCGGAACGCGGGAACCAGCGGTGAAACCGGGGCGTCTTGGTGTGGGATGCCGGCCCTTGTGCAAGTCGCGTGTCCCGTCCGCGTTCCAATGTCCCGGGGACACAAAGGAGTCCATTTGTGAAGCTCAGTGGTCTGTCGGTCCGGCTAGGCTGCCCTTTCCCAAATCTCCGATGGCGGGCGGAGCGTGCCCAGGGTTTGTGTCTCCGGCGAAACCCACCGTTCTCGTCAAGCTGCCCAAAGCCGACTTTCGCGTCGATGTGTCCAACGACAGCATAGTCCGCATTGCGTTGGTTCATGTGCCGCGAGGCGAAGGTCTGCTTCGTCAATGCTCGCAGGCACTGTAGGCTGGGAAGATGATGTCGTGGCGGCTGAAATTTCCACGCATGTGACGCAAAGTTCACCGCGAAATCTCCCCTGCCAACACCGCTCTTCCGTGCACCGCCAAAGTTGCTGAAAACCTCTGGCACCCAAACTTGCGGATCACATCGAGCACCCGCGCTTCGTAGGCAGCGTGTCCGATCAAGCGACACAAGTCGGACGCGTGGAACTGGCGGTTCGCAGTTGGTGCGGCTTGCATCTGTCTCAGCAATTCGCGCTCTTTGGGGTCCGTTATTGGTCTCGCGGGCGGCTTGACCGCGGGACGATCTGGAGATCATCCATGCCCGCCGCCGTCCGCACAATCGCTTCGGCTTTGCCCTGCAACTCTGCGCGCTGCGGTATCCCGGGCGGCTGCTGGTGCCGGGCGAGGTCATTCCACTGGCAGTCACGCGCTTTCTGGCAGCGCAGCTTGGGATAAGGCCTGATGACCTGGCCGGATATGCCGCGCGCGAGGAGACCCGGCATGAGCACCTGGCCACCTTGCGCGAAATCTATGGTTACAAGATGTTCGCGGGCCGTGGGGCGCGCGATCTGAAAATCTGGCTTGAAGGTGCGGCCGAAACCGCCCGGTCGAACGAGGATCTGGCACGGCGCTTCGTCGAGCAATGCCGGGCGGCCCAGACCGTCCTGCCCGGAATCACGGTCATCGAGCGGCTTTGCGCGGATGCGCTCGTCGCGGCTGAACGGCGGGTCGACGCCCGGATCGCCAGTCGGCTGGACGATGACATGCGAACGCAGCTCGATGCCCTTCTGACCGAAGATGCGGGCGGCTCGGTTACGCGGTTCGTCTGGCTGCGTCAGTTCGAGATCGGGCGGAACTCGGCTGATATGAACCGCCTGCTGGACCGCCTGGAATACTTGCAGGCTTTGGAATTGGACCGGGGCACTCTGGCGAATGTACCGCCGCACCGGGTTGCCCGCCTTCGCCGGCAGGGCGAGCGATACTTCGCGGGCGATCTGCGGGATATCTCGGGTGACCGCCGTCTCGCCATTCTTGCGGTCTGTGCTCTGGAATGGCGCAGCGCCATTGCCGACGCCGTGGTCGAGACCCACGATCGGATCGTCGGCAAGACCTGGCGCGAGGCGAAATCGCGATGTGACGCCCGGATGGACGATGCCAAATCGGCGCTGAAGGACACCCTGCAATCCTTCGCCACCCTCGGTTCCGCCCTCCTGGAAGCGCATGAGGACCGGGCCTCCCTCGAAGAGGCCGTCGGCAATGCCGGAGATTGGCTATCGCTCAAGGGGCTTGTCGCCACGGCGACCCAGCTCACAGACACCCTGGCCGCCGATCCGCTGGCGCATGTCGGTCACGGTTATCATCGGTTCCGGCGCTACGCGCCGCGCATGTTGCGGGCGCTCGACATTTGCGCCGCGCCCGTGGCGGAACCGCTGCTGGCGGCGAGCGCGATCATCGCGGGCACGGAGACGGCGACGGTCCTGCCACTGACATTCCTTCGTCGAGGCTCGAAATGGTTGCGGCATCTGAACGCGGATGCTGACGAGGCAAGCAGACTCTGGGAGGTCGCGGTCCTGTTCCATCTGCGCGAAGCCTTCCGTTCTGGCGATATCTGGCTCGGGCATTCGCGCAGATTTGGCGATCTGAAGGAAGCGCTGGTCCCGGTCGAGGTCGCACGCGACACGCCAAGGCTGGCCATGCCCTTCGAACCTGAGGCCTGGCTGGCGGATCGTAAGCTGCGCATGTCCGATGCCATATGCCGACTGGCGCGCGCGGCAAAGGCCGGGGCGATCCCCGGCGGCTCCATCGAGGACGGCACCTTGAAAATCGACCGGCTGACCGCGGCGGTTCCCGAGGAAGCCGACGCCCTGGTGCTCGATCTCTATGGCCGCCTGCCGGAAGTCAGGGTCACGGATCTTCTGCTGGAGGTGGACGATGAGATCGGGTTTACCGAGGCCTTCACGCACTTGCGCACCGGCGCGCCCTGCAAGGACAGGATCGGCCTGTTGAATGTGCTGCTTGCCGAGGGATTGAATCTCGGCCTCAGCAAGATGGCCGGGGCCACGAACACGCACGACTTTTTCCAGCTTTCCCGCCTGTCACGCTGGCATGTCGAGAGCGAGGCGATGGCGCGCGCCCTGGCCATGGTGATCGAAGGACAGTCGGCGTTGCCGATGGCACGCTTCTGGGGCGCCGGGCAGACCGCGTCGAGCGACGGCCAGTTCTTCTCGACGACACGTCAGGGCGAGGCGATGAACCTGATCAACGCCAAGTACGGCCATGAACCCGGGCTGAAAGCCTACACCCACGTCTCCGACCAGTTCGGACCCTTCGCCACACAGACCATTCCGGCTACCGTGAACGAAGCGCCCTACATCCTTGACGGCCTGCTGATGACCCGCGCCGGCCAGAAGATCCGCGAGCAGTATGCCGATACCGGCGGCTTCACGGACCACGTCTTCGCTGTCACCGCCCTGCTCGGATTCCAGTTCATCCCCCGCATCCGCGACCTGCCATCCAAGCGCCTCTACCTCTTCGATCCGGCCGCTTGCCCGAAAGAGCTGAAGGGGCTGATCGGCGGCAAGATCAGAGACCGTCTCATCGCCGCGAACTGGCCGGATATCCTGCGCAGCTTGGCAACCATGGCGTCAGGGGCCATGCCGCCGAGCCAACTCCTGCGGAAGTGTCGCGTAGCCCTTAATTGTGAGATGGGAAATCCAACGAAATCAACGGCTGATCTTTGCCCTTAAATATGAGATTTTGCCTTTAATTCTGATATTTTTGCCCTTAAGCCTGAGACAGG
>NZ_JAEKIS010000038.1 GCF_017311415.1 Salipiger abyssi
GAGACTGAATGCGACACCGCGAAAATGCCTCGAATGGCGCACGCCTACCGAAGCCTTCAGAGAAGAAATGGTGAAACTGAGATAGCGGAGACTGTCGCAACCACCCTTGAGCTCACAAAATGAATTTCCGTACTGAAACTTTCAGACCAGATGAGGGCGTCAAAGTCGTCAAAAATGCTCCAATTGTTGTGCGACTAAATTTTGTGCAGCCGAAGAAGGCGGCCGTCTTCAGGGGGTCTGATGCCGGAGAGTGCAGAATCCTACGCTCTCATGAGCGTTTTCAGGTTTTCTGACACGAGAAGACTACCTGTAACGGCCTGCAATTATCCTGAGTTCGGCTTGCAAACATCGTGATTTTTGGCCCGGATTATTTGCGTCTATCCTGGGTGCCGAACCCGCATTATTTGCGAATGAGCCCGAATTGTTTGCAACCAGCCTGCAATCATCGGGCCGAACCCGGATTACGTGCGAACGGGCCGTTCAACAAACGCCCGTTTGCTGGACGGCAGCTGTAGCCGAATTCTCCCGATTGATTTTACGGCTCAATTTTGTCTGTTTACCGCGTCTGGAAATCAACGTATGAGTTCCTGTGAGCGGATCAGGTTGTCAGACGGTTTTTCATGCTCATTGGCTACGCACGTATTTCGACCGGGGATCAGAGCCTTGCCTTGCAGCATGACGCGCTGAGATCGGCAGGATGCGAGCGGATTTTCGAGGACAAAGCGAGCGGAGCCAAGACAGCAAGGCCTGGCCTGACCAGCGCCCTGGAACAACTGCGCGAGGGTGACACGCTGGTTGTTTGGCGGCTGGACCGGTTGGGGCGGTCCCTGAAGGATCTGATCGCCCGGGCCGAAGAGCTGAAGGAGATGGGCGTCGGGCTGAAGAGCCTTCAGGAATCCATCGACACCACGTCGAGCGGCGGCCAGCTGATCTTCCACATGTTCGGCGCTCTTGCCGAGTTTGAGCGCAACCTGATCCGGGAGCGCACCCTGGCTGGATTGACTGCAGCGCGGGCGCGGGGCCGCAAGGGCGGCCGCAAGAAAGCGCTGGACCGCAAGAAACGAGCCCATGCGGTGGACCTCTACCGCTCCCGCAAACACACGGTGCCGGAGATTTGCAGCCTGATGGGGATCTCACGGGCCACGCTCTATGCCTATGTCGCTGAGTTTGCCGATGGCAAATAGGGGCATCCGCATTCCGGCCGAGACGCTGCTGGCGCTGAGAACCCGGCTGGCCGGGTTGCCGCCCCGGTCAGCGGCGCGGCGGGAGGAGGTTGGCCGGATCGCGGGCCTTTTTGGCGTCAGCCCGTCCACGGTCTACCGCGCCCTGAAGTCCCTGCATCAGCCGAAGGGCTTGCGGCGGTCGGACCGCGGGAAACCGCGTGGCATCCAGGAACGTGATCTGGCGCGCTATTGCGAGATCATCGCCGCCTTGAAGATGCGCACGAGCAACAGGAAAGGGCGGCATCTTTCGACCACCCGGGCCATCGAGCTCCTGGAAGAGCATGGTGTCCAGACGCCGGAGGGCCATGTGCAGCCCCCGAAAGGCCTGTTGAAACGATCGACCGTGAACCGGTGGCTGAAAGATTGGAGATACGACCAGCCCCGCATGACCCGCGCGGCGCCGGCAGCCCGCTTTGAAGCCCGCCATTCCAACGCATGCTGGCAATTTGACATCAGCCCCTCGGATCTGAAGCATATTGCGCAGCCGGCTTGGCTGGACCCCAAGCGGGGACAGCCAACGATGATGCTTTACAGCGTGGTGGATGACCGCTCCGGCACATCCTATCAGGAGTACCGCTGCGTCTACGGCGAGGATGCGGAAAGCGCGCTGCGGTTCCTGTTCAATGCAATGTCGCCCAAGGAGGATACGGAGTTCCAAGGCATTCCCGGGATGATCTATCTCGACAATGGCCCCGTCGCCAAGAGCTTGGTGTTTCAGACGGTGATGGAGCGGCTTGGGGTGGAATGGAAGACGCATATGCCCGCCGGCTCCGACGGGGCGCGGGTTACCGCCCGGTCGAAGGGCAAGGTAGAAAGACCTTTCCGGACGGTGAAGGAGGCCCATGAGACGCTCTATCATTTCCACGAACCGGAAACCGAGGCGGAGGCCAATCTCTGGCTGAGGAATTTCATCAACAAATATAATGACAAACCCCATCGCCGGGAACCGCACAGCCGGATCGAGGATTGGGTGGCCAATCTGCCAGAAACCGGTATTCGCGAGATGTGTTCCTGGGAACGCTTCTGCGCCTTTGCCCGGGAGCCCGAGCGCCGGAAGGTCGCAGCGGATGCGCGCGTTTCCATCGACGGGGCCTTCTACGAGGTTGATGGCGATCTCGCAGGCGAGGAGGTACTGCTGTGGTGGGGCCTTTTCGATCATGAGCTGTTCGTGGAATGGCAGGACAAGCGCTACGGCCCCTATCGGCCCGAGGGCGGGCCAATCCCGCTGCACCGGTATCGCAAGCGCAAATCTTCGCCCCGTGAAAAGCGCGCCGAGGCGGTAGCCAAACTGGCCGAGCAGATCAGCTTGCCGCGTGCCGCTCTTGGCGGGTCAGGTTTGGACGCGGCCCCGGCCGAGATTGTGCCGCTGCCCAAGGTCCGCTTCAGCGATCCGGACCCTTGGGGGCAGATTTCCTATGAGAATGCGCTGAGCGCACGGCGGGCCATTTCCTATCTGCTGGACCGGCCGCTTGCTGAACTCTCGCAGGAGGACCGTGCCTTCATCGGCGATCTGGTTGGCCGGACGCTCAACAAGGCCGAGATCGAGGCGGCAATCAAGCAGCGCTTCCGGCGCGAACAATGACAGGAAGGGGGCGGGTCACATGCTCAGCAGACAGGTCATGAAACATTTCCGCATCGAGCGGCCGTGGAACCAGGCGGGGTATTTCGAGACCGAACGCCTGACCCAGTTCCGGGAGGACGTGATGGCCGCCATTATGGCCGGGCATCTGATCGCCATTTCCGGCCCTGTGGGGGTCGGCAAGACAGTGATGATCAACCGTCTTCAGGAACAGATCACGGCCGACAAGAAAATCATCGTGGCGCGCAGCCTCTCGGTGGACAAGCCGCGCGTGGTGCTGCCGGCCCTGATCACGGCGCTCTTTCTCGACATTAGCGGCGATCCGGACATGAAAGTTCCAACCCAGCCCGAGCGCCGGGAGCGGCTGCTTCAAGAGGCCGTGCGCAAGGCCAAAAAGCCGATTGCCCTCTTCATCGACGAAGCCCATGACCTGCACGGCAATACGCTTAACGGCTTGAAACGGCTGCGGGAAGTCATCGGCGCCGGGGGCGGCACCCTGTCCGTGGTGCTGGTTGGCCACCCGCGGCTCAGAAATGACCTGCGCCGCGCCACGATGGAGGAAGTCGGCCACCGGACGGTGAAGTTCGAATTCAGCAGCATCGGCGACGAACGCCGTGAATTCGTGTCCTGGCTTCTCGGACAATGCCTGGCCGAAAGGGTTGAGCCGCTGGACGTCTTTGAGGATGCGGCGCAGCAGTATCTTGCGGAGCGTCTTTCCACGCCCTTGCAGTTTGCCGAACACCTGAACCGGGCCTTTGCCGATGCCTACCGGATGGGCGCGGATCAGGTCACGCGCGAGATCGTAGAGGAAACCATTTCGGTCGGCTTTGACGATCTTGACGCCCGGCTGGCCCGGATCGGCTACAGCCCCAAGGCGCTGGCCGATCTGACCGACACCCGCCTTCCCGAAATCCGCCGCTTCCTCAAGGGCCAGCTGGAAACAGACAGAACCGACGAACTCTCAACCCTCATGCGAAAAGCGGGGCTGCCGATATGAAACGCAATACCGAACTTTCCGACAGCGAAGAACGCAGGCTGGGAGAATTCCTTGGCCGGGTGCGCGGCGGCGCAATCCCGAATGTCGAAGCGCTCGACGGCTTCTTCGCGGCGCTGGCTTGTTGTCCGGATCTGGTCATGCCAAGCGAATACATGCCCGTCCTACAAAACGGCGCGACGGAAGACGGCGATCTGGTCTTTGAGGACATGGCGGAGGCCGAACTGTTTGTCGAACTGGTCAACCGGCACTGGAACCATGTGAACCACCAGCTCGATTCCGAGGAGGTATACCTGCCTCTCGTGCTGGAAGATGAGAATGGCAGATACCAGGCCAACGACTGGGCGCAGGGGTTCCTGCGCGGAACCGAGCTGCGGCGCGATATCTGGTTCCAGATCATGGAGGATGAAGCTGAAGGCGGTGCCATGGTGCCGATATGGGCACTCGCCTATGAACATCATGAAGACCCGGAAATGCGCCCCTTCGATGATCCTGTCACCGAGGGTCAACGGCAGGATCTGCTGGTTGGCGCCGCCGCAGGCGTCATGCGCATGCACCGGTATTTTTTGAAACAGCGCAATCTTTACACGCCGCCATCCGGGACATTCATCCGGTCAGGCGGCAAGACCGGCCGGAACGAGCCTTGCCCCTGCGGGTCCGGCAAGAAGTTCAAACAGTGCTGCGGGCGCCGTTCCATGCTGCATTAACTCGTTCGCACGTAATCCGGGTTTGGCCCGATGATTGCAGGCCGGTTGCAAATAATCCGGGCTCATTCGCAAATAATGCGGGTTCGCCGCCCCGGATAAACGCAAGTAATCCGGGCCCAAAATCGCGATGATTGCAAGCCGAGATGATTATGTTTGCAGGTCGTTACACCTATGGAGTGCTGCGGTGCCGGAAGATGCGGAGGATCTGCCGCCCGATCTCGTCCGGGGTCATGCGGCCAGGGCGATACCAGCCGGAGACATTGTTGAGCAGCGTCAGCAGCAGCAGGCGATAGACGCCGCGGTCGAGGGCGGGATCGAGCGGCAGGGCGGCGATCAGGTCGCGGAACACGAGTTCGAAGGTATCGCGCTTTTCGACCAGCCGTTCGCGGATCTCCGCCGGAGCCGAGGCGAAGTCGTTCATCAGCGGCATGGTCAGCGAATTGGGATCGAGCTGGATTTCCATCATGGTGACGCAGGCCGCTTCCAGCCGTTCCCACGGATCGGAAAGCGGCGCGATGGCCGCGCGGATGCGATCCTCCGCCACCTGCAGGGCGATATCGTGGATGCGGACGAACAACGCCTCCTTCGACTTGATGTAGTGATAGAGCGAGCCGCCGAGCAGCCCCACCCGCTCGCCGATATCGCGCACCGAGGTCGCCGCATAGCCGCGCTCGGCAAAGAGGGCGGCGGCGGCTTCAAGGATATCGCGATGCCGGTCGCTCATCCCGCTGTCCTGCAATGTGCCTGCAAGCGTGCTTTTCGCAGCGCCCGTCATTTCACGGCTGTCCCCTACCGTCATCAAATCTCCCGGAGCCGTTCCCGGCCTTCTCTCGTCATATCGCTGCAATCCTTTCAACGCTCATAGCGCAGGCCGCCCGTTTTCCCAAATCCCCTCCGCTCTCAACAGGCTTCGCAGACGCCATAAAATTTTGCACTTGCGAACTGTAACAATCGTTTGGTACATGTATCATTATCAACTGAAGGAGGAAAGGTTGAGCGAGACAATCAGGGAGGCCATGGACTTCGACGTGGTGATCGTTGGCGCGGGACCGGCCGGTCTTACCACTGCGATCCGCCTGAAGCAGCGCGCGGCGGAGACCGGCGCGGAAATCTCCGTGGTCGTCGTGGAAAAGGGTTCGGAAGTCGGCGCGCATATCCTGTCGGGTGCGGTGATCGATCCTTCTGGTCTCGATGCGCTCCTGCCCGACTGGCGGGAAGATCCCGACCGACCGCTCACCACCGAAGTCACCGACGACCGCTTCCATGTGCTGACCGCCAACCGTTCGCTGCGGCTTCCCAATGCGCTGATGCCGCCGCTGATGAACAATCACGGCAATTTCATCGGCTCGCTCGGCAATGTCGCCCGCTATCTCGGAGCACAGGCCGAAGCGCTCGGCGTCGAAATCTATCCGGGCTTTGCGGCAACCGAAGTTCTTTATGACGACAACGGCGCGGTCGCCGGCATCGCTACCGGCGACATGGGTATTGGCCGCGACGGCGCGCCGAAGGACGATTTCACTCCCGGCATGGAGCTTCGGGCGAAATACACCGTGTTTTCAGAGGGTGCGCGGGGCAGCCTGACCAAGCAGCTTCTCGCCCGTTTCAACCTGACCGAGAGACGCTCGGTGCAGAAGTTCGGCATCGGCATCAAGGAACTCTGGCAGGTGAAGCCGGAGAAGTTCCGCAAGGGGCTGGTGCAGCATTCGTTCGGCTGGCCGCTCGACATGAAGACCGGCGGCGGCTCGTTCCTCTACCATTTCGACGATCATCTGGTGACTGTCGGCTTCGTGCTGCATCTCGATTACAAGAACCCGACGCTCTCACCCTTCGACGAATTCCAGCGCTTCAAGACGCATCCGCTGATCCGCGACACCTTCGAGGGGGCCAAGCGCATCGCCTATGGCGCCCGCGCGCTGACCGAAGGCGGTTACCAGTCGGTGCCGCAGCTTGCCTTTCCCGGCGGGGTGCTCGCCGGCTGCGCGGCAGGCTTCATGAACGTGCCGCGCATCAAGGGTTCGCACAACGCCATCCATTCCGGCATGCAGGCAGCGGATGCCGTGTTCGACGGGCTTGCGGGCGGTCGCGCCAACGATACGCTCGAAGCCTATGAGGCCGGCTGGCGCGGCTCGGCCATCGGGCGGGACCTGAAGCCGGTCCGCAACGTCAAGCCGCTGTGGTCGCGGTTCGGCACCGTGCTCGGCGTCGGCCTCGGCGCAACCGACATGTGGCTGCAGACGCTTTTCGGCGTCTCGCCCTTCGGCACGCTCAAGCACAGGAAGGCCGACTTCCAGAGCCTGAAGCCGCTCTCGGAGGTCACGCCGATCCAGTACCCGAAGCCGGATGGCATTCTGACCTTCGACAAACCGTCTTCGGTCTTTCTGTCGAACACCAATCATATCGAGGACCAGCCGGTTCACCTGAGGCTTGCCGATCCCGCAATCCCGGTTGAACGCAACCTGGCGCTCTATGGCGAACCGGCGCGGCTTTACTGTCCCGCCGGGGTCTACGAGGTCGTCTATGACGACGAACAGGCGAAGACCGGCCCCCGTTTCGTGATCAACGCGCAGAACTGCGTGCACTGCAAGACCTGCGACATCAAGGATCCCTCGCAGAACATCACCTGGGTGCCGCCCGAAGGCGGCGGCGGCCCGAACTATCCCAACATGTGACGCCCGTTCCATCCCTTTGTTTCTACGCATTTTCCGACGCCAGCCGCCTCGCAGTTTTGCCGGAAATGCTTCCAGACAGGAAGAAGAAGACCATGACCGCAATCTATATCGTCGACACCCTGCGCAGCCCCTTTGCGCCCGCCTATCGCGGCGCGCTTGCCGGCGTTCGTCCTGACGATCTCGCAGCCGGCGTCATCAAGGTGCTGGTCGATCGCTCCGGCATCGACCCTGCCGAGCTTGAAGACGTGAACCTCGGCTGCGCCTTCGCGGAAGGCGAACAGGGCCTCAACATCGCCCGCTGCGCGGCGCTGATCGCCGGCTTGCCGCAATCTGTCGGCGGCTCCACGGTCAACCGCTGGTGCGGCTCCTCCATGCAGGCGATCCAGATGGCCGCTGGCGCCATCGCCATGGGCGCGGGTGACGCCTTCGTCGCGGGCGGCGTGGAAAGCATGAGCCGCGTGCCGATGATGGGCTTCAATCCCATGCCGAACCCGGCCTGGAGCGACGCCCAGCGCATCGCCTTCCTCAACATGGGACTGACCGCCGAAAACCTTGCCGACCGCTACGGCATATCGCGCGAGGAACAGGACGCCTATTCGCTGGAAAGCCAGAAGAAGGCGCTCGCCGCCCGAGCCGATGACCGGCTGGCCGCCGAGATCGCGCCGATCGGCGATGTCACCGCCGATGGCTGCCCGCGCGAGACGGACGCCGAAAAGCTCGCGGGCCTCAAGACCGCCTTCAAGGCCGGCGGCTCGGTCACGGCCGGTAACTCCTCGCCGCTCACCGACGGCGCATCCGCGACGCTGGTCTGCTCGGAAGACTTCGTGAAGCGCCATAACCTCAAGCCCCTCGCCCGCATCTCCGGCTATGCGATATCCGGCTGCGCGCCTGAAATCATGGGCATCGGCCCGGTCGAGGCCAGCCGCAAGGCGCTGAAGCGCGCCGGCATTTCCGCAGGCGAACTCGACGTGATCGAGATGAACGAGGCCTTCGCCGTGCAGGTTCTCTCCTGCTGCCGCGACCTCGACATCGATCCCACCCGCCTCAACCGCGACGGCGGCGCAATCGCGCTCGGCCATCCGCTGGGTGCGACCGGCGCCCGCCTTGTCGGCAAGGCGTCGCTGCTCCTGAAGCGCGACGGCGGACGCCATGCCCTCGCCACCCAGTGCATCGGCGGCGGTCAGGGCATCGCCATGGTTCTGGAGGCCGCATAATCATGACCGCGATCAGAAAAGCCGCCGTCATCGGCGCTGGAGTCATGGGTTCGGGCATCGCCGCCCATCTCGCCAATGCAGGCCTCGACGTGGTGCTGCTCGACATGGAGAAGAAGTTCGCCGATGGCGGCGTTGCCCGCCAGCTCAAGGCCAACGGCTTCATGGACCCGGCATTCGCGAGCCGCATCGCCGCGGGCTCGACGAAGGACGACCTGGCGCTGATCGCCGACGCCGACTGGATCGTCGAGGCTGTCGCGGAAAAGCTGGAGATCAAGCAGACGCTCTACCGCGCCATCGACGGCGTCAGGAAGAAGGGCTCCATCGTCTCTTCCAACACTTCGACCATTCCGCTGCATTCGCTGGTCGAGGGACTGCCGGCAGGTTTCGCCGCCGACTTCCTGATCACGCATTTCTTCAATCCGCCGCGCATCATGCGGCTCCTGGAACTCGTTTCCGGCAAGGCAACCAAGCCGGAAGTGACCGCGACGATCCGTGACTTCGCGGATCGCGGCCTCGGCAAGAGCGTGGTCATCTGCAAGGACACGCCCGGCTTCATCGGTAACCGCATCGGCAATTACTGGATGGTGGTGGCGCAGAACGAGGCCATCGAACTCGGCCTCGATGTCGAGGAGGCCGACGCCATCATCGGCAAGCCCTTCGGTATTCCCTCCACCGGCATCTTCGGCCTGCTGGATCTCGTCGGCATCGACCTGATGCCAACGACCCTGCGCAGCCTGCAGAACGCCACGCCGGAAGGCGATGCGGTGAAGGATTATGACGCCGAACCGGCGCTGATCGCCCGCATGATCGCGGAAAACCGTCTCGGCCGCAAAAGCGGCGCAGGCTTCGTGCGGCTTTCGCCCGACCGCAAGTCGCGCGACGTAACCGACCTGAAAACCGGCGACTACCGGCCGCAGAAGGCGGTTTCCTCCGAAAGCCTCGATGCCTCGGGCGGCGATCCGCGCGCGCTGATGGAGCATGCCGGCCTCGGCGGCCGCTATGCCTCGGTCGTCATGGAAAAGGCGCTCGCCTATGCCGCATCGCTGGTGCCGGACATCGCCGACACGCCGGATGCCGTGGATGAAGCCATGCGCACCGGCTACGGCTGGAAGCAGGGTCCGTTCGAGCTGATCGACCGGCTCGGCGCCGGCTGGCTGAAGGCGCGGCTCGAAGCGCGTGGCGTTGCCGTGCCCGCCTATCTCTCGCTCGCAGCAGAAAAGGGCGGTTTCTATTCGGTCGTCGACGGCAAGCGCGCCAACCTGCTGCCTGACGGCACGATCGAACCGATTGTCAAGGGTGACGGCGTGCTGCTCATTTCCGACCTCAAGCTCGCCGGCAAGCCGGTCGAGGACTGGGGCGCGGCAAGCCTCTGGGATCTCGGCGACGGCGTCGCCTGCCTCGAATTCCGCACCAAGATGAACACCTACAATCCCGCTTTGCTTGACGCCATCAACAAGGCTGTCGAACGCACGGCGAAGGATTTCAAGGCGCTGGTGATCGGCAGCGATGCGGCCGTGTTCAGCGCGGGCGCCGACCTGCGCGTCTTCCTCGATACCGTGGAAAAGGGCGGCCGCGAGGCGTTGGGCGCTTTCATCGACCATGGCCACCGCACCTTCAAGGCGGTGAAATACACCCCCTTCCCGGTGGTTGGTGCTGCAGCCGGTCTGGCGCTCGGCGGCGGCTGCGAGATCCTTCTGCATTGCGACGCGATCCAGGCCCATGCGGAGCTTTCCATCGGCCTCGTCGAAACCCGCATCGGCGTCGTGCCGGGCTGGGGCGGCTGCAAGGAAATGATGCTGCGCTTCTCGGCCTCCACCGCCGCTCTGCGCGGGCCGGTCGCGCCTGCGATTGCCGCCTTCAACCTGATCGCGCCTGCCAGGGTTTCGGCAAGCGCCTTCGATGCCCGCAACCTCGGCTATCTCAGGGCCACCGACGGCATCACCATGAACCGCAGCCGGCTGATCGCCGACGCCAAGGCAAGGGCGCTTTCGCTCGCGGAAGGCTATGTCGCACCGGAACCGCCTTTGGTCGCCATGTCCGGTCCCTCGGGCGCTTCCGCGATCCACAACATCATCGAAGGCGAAGCGCTCGCCGGTCGGGCCACCGTGCACGACGGGGTGGTCGGGCGCGCGCTTGCCAATGTCCTGACCGGCGGCCCTTCCGCCGATCCGCTGAAACCACTCACGGAAGACGATGTGATCGCGCTGGAGCGTGAAGCCTTCGTCGACCTGCTCGCAACACCCGCAACCGTGGACCGCGTCAAGCACATGCTGCCGACCGGCAAGCCGCTGCGCAACTGAACAAGAAGAGGCAAGGAAACTCCCATGGCTGGCTATATCCCTCCCGTCGACGATATCTCCTTCCTGCTCGGCGAGGTCTTCGACTTCGACGCGCAGATGGCCGCCCTTCCCGGCTTTGAAGAGGTCAACACGGAACTCGCAACGAGCGTCATGGAGGAAGGCGGCAAGTTCTGCGCCGAAATCCTCGAACCGCTCAACCGTCCCGGCGACGAGGAAGGTTGCAAGCTGGAAAACGGTCTGGTGACGACGCCGAAGGGCATCGCCGACGCCTACAAGGCCTTCGTCGAAGCCGGCTGGGGCGGACTTTCCGGCGACCCGGAGTTCGGCGGACAGGGCCTGCCGCGCGTGCTGCAGATCCTGCTGGACGAGATGCTGTCTTCCGCCAACCTCTCCTTCGGCCTATTTCCGGGCCTGACGCGCGGCGCGGTCGAAGCAATCGCCCATCATGCGAGCGACGAGCTGAAGCAGACATATCTGCCGAAGATGATCTCGGGCGAATGGACGGGCGCGATGGCGCTCACCGAATCCTCCGCCGGCACCGATCTCGGCCTGCTCACCACCCGCGCCGAGCCGGTGGGCGACGGTTCCTACGCCATCAAGGGCACCAAGATCTTCATTTCCTCCGGCGATCAGGATTTCGGCGGCAACATCGTGCATCTGGTGCTGGCCCGCCTGCCCGATGCGCCGAAGGGCGTGAAGGGCATCAGCCTGTTCCTGTCGCCCAAGTTCCTCGTCAGGGAAGACGGCTCGCTCGGTGAGCGCAACCGCATGTCGGTCGGCTCGCTGGAGCACAAGATGGGCATTCACGCCCAGCCGACCTGCGTGATGAACTATGACGGCGCCATCGGCTGGCTGGTCGGAGAGCCCGGCCGCGGCCTCAACGCCATGTTCACGATGATGAATGCCGAGCGCCTGTTCGTCGGCATTCAGGGGCTGGGCATTGGCGAGGCCGCCAACCAGAAGGCCGTCGCCTACGCCCGTGAGCGCCTGCAGGGCCGCTCCGCCGACGGTGCGCGCGGCCCCGTGCCGATCATCGAACATGCCGATGTGCGCAAGATGCTGCTGACCGGCCGGTCGCTGACCGAAGCCGGCCGCGCGCTCGCCATCTGGACCGCCTTGCAGATGGACATCGCCGCTCGTCACCCGGATGCGGAAGCGCGCCGCAAGGCCGACGGCCTCGTCGCGCTGCTGACGCCGGTGGTGAAGGCCGCCTTCACCGATTTCGGCTTCGAGATCGCCGTCCAGTCGCAGCAGGTGTTCGGCGGTCACGGCTATATCCGCGAATGGGGCATGGAACAGTATGTGCGCGATGCCCGCATCGCCCAGATCTACGAGGGCACCAACGGCGTGCAGGCCATGGATCTCGTCGGCCGGAAGCTGCCGATGGAAAACGGCGCCGTGGCACGCGGCTTCTTCGCGCTGGTGCGCAATGACCTTTCGGCCACGAAGGGTCCGGCCGAACTGGAAACGGTGAAAACCTCCGTTCTCGAGGCCCTTGCCCGGCTGGAGAAACTGACGGAAGACTTGCTGGCCAAGGGCGCCGATCCGGTGGAGGCCGGAGCGAGCGCCACCGACTACCTGCGCTTCTTCGCGCTGGTGAGCTTCGGCTGGCTCTGGGTGCGCATGGCCGAAGAAGCCTCAGCCGATGCGACGACGCCGCTGAAGCAGCGCAAGCTTGCGCTTGCCCGCTTCTTTGCGGCCCGCCTGCTGCCGCAGACCGTCAGCCTCGACGCGGCCATCCGCGCCGGCGCTGCCGACATCATGGCGCTCGACGCCGACTTATTCTGATTGAAGTTTATCCCGGGAGGAGAAGACCATGCTTGGCATGATGATGAATGCACCGCTGCTCGTGTCATCGATCCTGCGTCACGCAGCGACCTATCACGGCAGCACGGAAGTGGTTTCGAAGACCGTAGAAGGCCCCATCCATCGCTACACCTATGCGGATCTTTCCAAGCGCAGCCAGAAGCTCGCCAACGCGCTCAAGAAGCTCGGCCTTGAGCATGGCGACCGGGTGGGCACGCTTGCCTGGAACGGCTATCGCCACATGGAACTCTATTACGGCGTATCAGGCTCGGGCTTCGTGTGCCACACGATCAACCCGCGCCTCTTCCGCGAGCAGATCGGCTACATCATCGAACATGCCGGCGACAGCGTGCTCTTCTCCGACCTCACCTTCCTGCCGATCCTCGAAGCGCTGGCCGACCGGCTGGCGCCGCTGAAGGCCGTGGTCATCCTGACCGACGAGGCGCATATGCCGAAGTCGGACGTGCTGCCGAACCTCGTCTGCTACGAGACGCTGATTGCCAACGAACCCGACGAATTCGAATGGCCGGTGTTCGACGAGAATACCGCATCCGCCCTGTGCTACACCTCGGGCACCACGGGCGATCCGAAGGGCGTGCTCTACAGCCACCGCTCCAGCGTGCTGCATGCCATGGCGATCAGCTTGATGGACGTGCTCAGCCTTTCGGCCAATGACGCCGTGGTGCCGGTGGTGCCGATGTTCCACGTCAACGCCTGGGGCCTGCCGTTCGCGGCCCCGATGGTCGGGGCGAAGCTCGTGATGCCCGGCCCGAACCTCGATGGCGCCAGCCTGCATTCACTGTTCGAAAGCGAAGGCGTGACGGCAACCGCCGGCGTGCCGACGGTCTGGCTCGGCCTGCTCGACTGGATGGATGCCCATGGCCAGAAGTTCACGAGCCTGAAGCGGGTCGCCATCGGCGGATCGGCCACGCCGCCGATCATGATCAGCCGTTTCCACAACATGGGCGTTACGGTTCGCCATGCCTGGGGCATGACGGAAACGAGCCCGATCGGACTTGCGGCGACGCTTCTTCCCAAGCACGAGAAGCTCTCGGCGGAACAGCGCCTCACGCTCGAATCCAAGCAGGGCCGCCCGCTGTTCGGCATGGAATTCCGCATCGACGGCAGCGACGGCAAGCCGGTGGCGCGCGACGGCAAGGCCTTCGGCGCCATGCTGGTGCGCGGCCCCTGGGTCGCGGCCGGTTACTACAACACGGAAAAGAGCCCGGCGCATGCCGTCGAAGGCTGGTTCGACACGGGCGATGTCGTCACCATGGACGAGGACGGCTTCGTGCAGATCGTCGACCGCACCAAGGACGTGGTGAAATCCGGCGGCGAATGGATCAGCTCGATCGAGCTTGAGAACATCGCGCAGGCCCATCCGGCGATCAAGGAAGCGGCCGTGGTTGCCGCTCCCGATGCCCGCTGGGGCGAGCGGCCCGTTCTGGTGGTGGTGGTCAAGCCCGGCCAGACGTTTACCCGCCACGACATGCTCGATGTCTATACCGGCAAGATCTCCAAGTGGAGCATTCCCGACGAAGTCATCATCGTCGAGGAACTGCCGCACACGGCAACCGGCAAGCTGCTCAAGACCGCGATCCGCCAGATCGTTCTCGACGAATACTAAAAGCGCTCGCCGGACGCGACGCTGGCCGGCTGAGGGAGACGCGAGATGACCGAAGATGCGCAGGCGGTGAAGCTCTATCTCGATGACCTGACCATCGGGCAGCGCTTCACCAGCCCTTCCCATGTGATGGAAATCGACGAAATCCGGGAATTTGCCGGGCGCTACGATCCGCAGTTCTTCCATCTCGACGAGGAACTGGCGCGCGACAGCCTGTTCGGCAAGCTCGCCGCCAGCGGCTGGCACACGGCCGCGACCACCATGCGGCTGCTGGTGCAGAGCCTGCCGCTGGCCGGCGGGCTGATCGGCGCGGGCGGGGAAATCTCCTGGCCCCGCGCCACATGGCCCGGCGACCGCATCCATGTCGAAAGCGAAATCGTCACCATCGCGCCGTCACGCTCGAAACCCGAACGCGGCCTCGTCACCTTCCGCAGCGAGACGATCAACCAGGATGGCGAGATCGTTCAGGTGTTCACGCCGAAGATCGTCTCGTGGCGGCGTGAACCTCCTTCAGGAAAGTGAATGTGTGGATAGTCTCGATATGACTGCCGCTGTAGATGATCGATATACGTCCCTTATCTTTCTGAAACAGGCTGTGGGGCTTGGCCTGACAACGCCGCTCTTACGTCGGATCCGAAACTGCGAGTGCCCGAATTGTTGGTTTCCGCGCAGAACTGAGCCGGTTTTTCCACCGAGAAGTGAGCCACCTCTGAGTATGGTTTTCTGATCAGGCTTTGGTCAAGGGATTGGTCTTTTCTCCTCTCTTCTGCGCTGCTGCGGCCGAGCTGGCCTTGAAGCGGAAGCTGTCGTTACCGGTTTCCAGGATGTGGCAACGGTGGGTCAGGCGTTCGAGCAGAGCTGTGGTCATCTTGGCATCGCCGAAGACGGTGGCCCATTCGCTGAAGCTGAGGTTGGTGGTTATGACGACGCTGGTGCGCTCGTAAAGCTTGCTCAGCAGGTGGAAGAGCAGCGCTCCGCCGGAAGCACTGAACGGAAGGTATCCGAGTTCATCGAGGATCAGCAGATCGAGACGGACCAGCGTCTCGGCGATCTGACCTGCCTTGCCCTTTGCCTTCTCCTGCTCGAGCGCGTTGACCAGTTCGATGGTCGAGAAGAAGCGGACCTTTCGGCGGTGATGCTCGATAGCCTGGACGCCGAGAGCAGTCGCGACGTGTGTTTTACCTGTGCCCGGTCCGCCGACGAGAACAATGTTCTGCGCTCCGTCCATGAACTCGCATCGATGCTGTTGGCGCACCGTCGCCTCGTTGATTTCGCTGGCGGCGAAGTCGTAGCCGGAGATATCCTTGTAGACTGGGAAGCGGGCAGCCTTCATGTGATAGGCAATCGAGCGAACCTCGCGCTCGGCCATCTCGGCTTTCAGCAACTGGGACAGGATCGGCACGGCCGCATCGAAGGCTGGTGCTCCTTGCTCGATCAGGTCGGTGACGGCTTGGGCCATGCCATACATCTTCAGGCTACGGAGCATGATCACGACGGCGGCGTGTCCGTCGTCAGAACATTCGGCACAACTTGCGGCGTAAATTAGCGGAGTACGGGCTTCGTCCGGGGTTATTATTTAGGAGCAGCGGTGCTGGCTGCACAAGACCATGAACGTTCTAAACGCGCTGCCGAAATCGGTGCAGGCCAGGGCCAAAGGCCGAAGCCAACGTCGCCTTCAACGTCTTCGTCGAAACCTATGGCGTGAAATGGGACAAGGCGGTGGCCAAGCTGGTCAAGGACCGGGACGCGCTGCTGACCCTCTACGATTATCCGGCCGAGCACTGGTGTCGCGTAGCCCTTAATTGTGAGATGGGAAATCCAACGAAATCAACGGCTGATCTTTGCCCTTAAATATGAGATTTTGCCTTTAATTCTGATATTTTTGCCCTTAAGCCTGAGACAG
>NZ_JAEKIS010000039.1 GCF_017311415.1 Salipiger abyssi
GCAGCAGGCGGCCGACTGGATGCATGCGCAGCAGCCCCATGCAGAGGAGGTAGCGGCATGACCAAAACCGTTCTCATTGCCGGAAAATTTCAGAATGGGGCTGGACTGTCAGGATATGTTGCCGAGCTTGGCGCGGCGTTTCTTTGCGCCGATCTGGAGCTGACGCCCGAGCCTGGCTTTGACCATGCCGCCTACATTCAAAGCTGGTTGAAAGTTTTGAAGGAAGACAAGCGCGCGATCTTCGCCGCCGCCGCCCATGCGCAGCGCGCCGCAGATTTCCTGCACGGACTGCAACCCGTGATCGAGGATGAGCAAGAAGAGGGAGTCGCCGCATAGGGCGGCTCCAAATAGAAAAAAATTCGCGGCTGGCCATCAGGCCAGCCGCTCAGCGTCCTATCGGACGGGAAGTTGAAGATTGCCCGCTATATAACTTTCCGCCGCCTCGTAGTGCCAATTCGTCCTGCGCGGCGTATCGTACCTGACTGCGACGCACTCAGGGCAATCTGGCGGTTCCGCCGATCTGAAAAGGACAATCCGTTGTCCGCGATAATCTGCGCTCAACTGGCGGAATAACGGCAGGTAGTCCTTACTTCCAAAGAACAAAATGGGTTCATCCGATCCCCGTGGCAGCATGGAAAAATCTTCGTAGCGATCCACTTTCCGTCGCCGCTTGTAACGCTCTGCCTGCCCCGAGAAGGTGATATCATAGTCGGGCAACTGGAAGTCAGAGCGGACAAGCCCCCATCCAGCGGAGAGGATGTACAGTTTTTCGCGTCCTACATGTTCCAGCAGCCCTTGATAGACGGCAGGCCGATAAAGGGTGCCAGCCGCCAAGAGGTTTGGCGGGGATGCCGTGCCGCTTTGGTTGATCGCCGATAGAAGATCACGCCAGGTCGATCCGCCGCCGCACGCATCATCCGGCCTTGCGTAGAATTCGCCGTCATCGGGCGCGAGTTCTGGATGAGCCACGAAGCGAACGGGTCTGCCATCCGGCGCGCTAAGGCTTCCTGCGTCTGCTCTCTTGGAGCCAGCACACTGAATGACAACGATCATCCGCGCCGTCCCATTTGTTCGACACGTCTTTCGAGAACATCAAGAAAGTCTGGATCATAAGCCTCATCGACATGGTTCGAATTCCAGACGCCGGAGGCCCGAACACGCTCGCGGTTGCATCGGTTGCCGAGCCAGGACTCTGACGGAGGATCGATAGGCTCTTTCTGCCAATTGCTGAGAAGTGCGATGGAACCGCGTTCGATGATACCGCGCTCACTTTCTGCGCCCGCGTCGTCGCTGACCTCTACCCATAGGAATGGCATCGCGCCGATCACGCCGCTAACCGTCTGTTCGATAGGTTGCTCTGCAAGGCGAACCTCATGCGGAGCGTTAGATTGCCGATTATCCCAACTTTCACATTCCAGCCCATCGCGGTCGAGTAGCGCCGTGCCGACGATCAACCTGAAAATCGACCCACGATGATTTCCGCCACCGGATCGCGCCACGCCCTTGTGTTGTGACAATCGTTTCCAGAGGGTCGTGCGGGAACCTGCTTTCAGCGCATGCGTCCCGACGCGCACCACGCGCGGCCCAACGCCAGATTGGCTTCGTAGCTCTCCGTCTTCAAAGAAGAAGTAGACCCCGCGCATCGGCCAGTCCATCCGCCCCTGGCAATCTCGAAGGTAGCGCTTCCCACTAGAACGCCCATCGAGTTCGGCCATAAGCTCATAAAAACGCTGTAAATCTGCGAGTCTGTTACTCATGCGCAGTATCGTAGCGCAGGCACTTTGGCAGAAGCTACCACGAAACCAGTGGCCTGCCGATCTGCCCACAGGGCAATAGTAGCGGCCAGCCTGACGGCTGACCGCTGGTAGGTTAGAGACCTGGCGCGCGGGTCGCCAGTTCATGCTCGATGTTTTGCATCGATGCCAGCGCGTCGTGGCGCTCTATGCTACCGCGCGGGGCGGCGGCAAAGGCGTTGAAAGCCTCGGCCAGAAGGCCGTGCAATTCTGCCGTGCTGCGGGATGCCGCTTCAAAACGTGAGACGAGTTTCATCGTATCCTCCTTTTGCTTCAAGGAGGCCCCGAACCACTCAGGGCCTTTCGGCCCCGTCACACCATCATCGGCCCATGGAAGGCCTGATGGTTCGGTAGGTTTCTTGTGCTTGGCTTAAGGTGGATGCGCGGATGAAGCGCTACGAATGCGTCTTTGACATGGTGATCTCCGCCAGCACGGCAGGGTTGATCGGCTTTGGTCGTTGGCCGCTGCTCGCTCTTTGGCTAGGGTTGCGGAAGACAGGCAGCGAGGCGATGGCAGACACGGGAAGCAAAACAAATCGGCAATTGGCCGAGGCTGGCAACGAGGTCTGGCCTCAGACTTCGTGGAAGCAAGTGCTTCGCCGCACGGTGCCGGTTGTTCACTTGGATGTGGAGACCGGCGCGGGAAGACGGTGGAGAATTTTCGATTGCACGCATGACGACTTGGACGACGATCAGATTGCTTATCTGCGCAGTGTGATCGTCAAAACCATGCGCATGGACGTGATCTGTCTGGTGATATCCGAAAAGGCGACCGAGACAGAAGAAGCGCTGTATGAAAGCATCTACGCCGTCCACCCCGGCTTTGTGGCTGCGCGCCTGAAGTCACCGAATAATGGCATGCTGGAGGTGCTGAATGCGCCCGATAGCGTCCTTGCAACAATGAGCGCGCAGGACTTGTTCAAGAACATCGAGAACGGGAATTTTCAGTTTGAAGGCCACCGCGCCTATCTGGGCCACCGCTTCATCGAGTTCGTCAATCACTATTGCCGGAAGTGTCAGCGGGACTTGTTCTGCGCGACGGGAATTATCGCGACCCGAGGCGACGCCGCGCGTGAAGTCGCTGAATATCGACGCAACGTTGCCCATTTGGGGATCGATGAATGCAGCCCTTATTTGAACGAAGCCGCCCTACAGAAGTTGGCTCAGCATACGGAAATTTCTGGAATCCCAGTTGCGCAGCTCGTCTGGGTTGACGGAAAAGGCGACAAAGCCGGAAGCTTCCAAAGCCAGTGTCCAGCCTGCAAAACCATGCAGAAAAACGGCGCACTGGCATTCAATATTCGCTTGGACAAGCTGGACAACCCCCGAACGGATCATGCCCGCACGTTTAAATACCTCCCGATCACGGAGGACTCGTTCATGTGGGACTACGATCTTGTCGAGAGCCGGAAATTTGACCCCGATCTATTTGACGACATCGGTTATCGCCGCCCAGGCTGGACTTTGATCGGACAGTAACCGGGCAGCATTGATGGTCTGCTGGTGCGAACTGCATCCCAGCCCGACACGCTACATGCGGGCTGCGACCTGATTATCAGAGACATGAACCTTCAAGGGTGAATTGGCGGCAGCGGACATACCGGTAGGCACTTGGCTGTCTGGCTGGCCGTTTTCTACCCCGTGCTGATCGATCCCTTCGTCTCCCGTGCTGGCTTGCACCAATTGCCCTTAATCCCTGGCCGAAGCTGCTCACCGCTTCAATGGTCTGCCCGCTCCAAAAATCCGTATTGAACATGAAGCGCCGAGCCTTCGCTCCGGCCTGACGGGAGGGCGTTAGCAAGCCAACCCGAAAGACAAGGAGATGAAGATCATGGCACGCGAAAACACCAACCAAAACTTACCCCTCAATGCCCCGGACTACATGGCCTGGCACGTCACCCAGAAAGGCGAGAAATCGTTCTGGAACAAGGTCGGAGCCGCATGGAAGCACAAGGACGGGCGGGGCTACACGCTCCAGCTCGAAACCTGCCCGATCAATGGCCGTATCGTCCTGCGCCTGCCGCTGGAAGATGCTCCCGAAACCGCAAACGATGCGGGGCGCTCATGAGCGCCCCTGTCAAGTTGCAGGAATTCTTCGTTGATCCTGCTCGTCTTGCGTCCGGCAAATGGTGCCACACGCGAGACCGCCAGATCGGAGAAGGCGATATCAGCGCCGCATACAGCGCCGACAAGATCGCCGAGGGCCGCGTCCGCTCACCCTTCAAATGGCAAAATGCCCTTTGGGTTTCAGTCGGCGGCATTTGCGGAGGCAACTACCGCGCCGTGCAAGCCTACCGCATCATTGAGCGCAAGTTCTTCGGCGGTACGACGATCACCTACCACGAAAACGCTCGCCTCAGCGCCGCTGCCCGTGGACGGCCAGAAGGCTTCTATCACGGCATGACCGTGAAATGGGGCAAGCTGGATTGCGTACTTGTAGGCCCCGCAGCCATCTTTCTTCCTTCGGAAGAAAAGGCCGCGCCAGAGCAAGTCGATCTCTTCGACCTGCTATAAGCTTTGGCGCAGCCCGCAAGCGGGCGGCGCTATTCGGGCATGTGGTCGTCATCGTCCAGCCAGTCATCGCGGCGAGCGCGCGGCTTGAATTCCGGCACCAGCACGTCCGGCTTTTGCTTGTGACGCGCATGGGTCAGACGAATAGCAAGACGCACGGTATCATCTGTCGCCAGATGGAAATGCTGACGAAGTTCTTCGAGTTGAAGCGCATGCGCTTCATCAAGATTGAGCATCAATACATGTCGCATAACTTCCTCCTTTCAAAATCTTACAGTTCAAAATCAGGCCCGCGATCCCGTGAACGATCACGCTCGCGGCCCTTGTCTTTCTTTGGTGCCTTGGTTTCCTTGGCTAGGTCGTAATTGACCTTGGCCGTCGCAGCGTAGCCGCGCTCCATCATCAGATAGGCAGACAGCTCACTGTGCAGGTCGGCAATATCCTTGCTGCGCTTGTCCCGCACTTGCTTAATCGTGCGCTGGAGCTGCTGGCGCTCATCGAGCTGGCGGGCGACCAAATTGTCCCGTTCCGCCTGATCGCGCGTGTACGACTGCCAGGCTTCCAGCTCGTTTTGCGTTCTGATCTTTGAGTATTTCCCCGTGATCCGGCTCCACAGCCCGCCGACACCTTTGGGAAGACGCGCGGCTCTGGCCGCCGTTTCCTTGTCCCAGCGGGCGCGCTGCATATCGTCTAGTGCCTTCCGCTCGGTGCGGTGGCGCTCCACGGTCTGCGTGCGCTTGAACTCGATGGCCGGGTGTTTCTTGAAGTAAGCCTTGTTGATTTCGAGCGCGTATTTGTGGAGCTGATCGCCCATGCGCTTGGCGATTTCTTCGCGGCGCTCTTGCACGGATGGCAGCTTGTCCACATCAGGCACGCGGGCTTTTACATCTTTTGCCTTCACGCCCGACCAGCGGGAGAGCGCGTAAATCTCGCCTTGGTAGTCGAGCGCGACGACACCGCGCCGATCACCGCGCGCCAGATAGAAGCCTTTCTCTTCCAGAGCGGCTTTCAATGTTTCGGCGTTGTCGGAGTGCTGCCAGGCTTGTTTGAACATCGCCTTGACGAGCTGCGGATCGGCCAGCGCCCGTTTGGCTTGCTGCCATTCGGCGCGGGTGAAGTTTAGCGGATTGCGCAAGGACTGATCGACAATGCCCTTCGGCATGTCCCAGCCATTCTCCAGATACAGCTCTTTCGAGACTTCCAGAAGGCGGCGCTTGAAGAACGGCATGTTCTTCGCCGTCATGGTTTCGGAATCGATCCTCGACCAGACAGCATGCGCATGTCGCCGTCCTTCCTTCTCATGGAAAACGATTGCGCGCGGGTGCCCATCCAGGCCGAGACGTTGCTCAGCCAGTTCGATGGCGGCCTCAAAAGTGGCGACATCGACGCGCTCATCTTCGGGTGGATTGAGGCTGAGCGAGAAGAGATGCTGCTCGCAGCGCGTGCCTTTGGCGACGGCCTGCGCTTCCAGCAGGGCGTCCAATAGCTGCTCGTCGGCGACGAAGCCCCGAATCTCGTGCAGCTCGACATGCTCGTTGTCCTGCACATTCATCAGGTGGCGGGCGAGTCTGGCGGCGTTGCCGCGCTGTGAACCTTTCAAGATCATGGCTCACCTCCATCGCTTAGTCCGCCGAGCGCCCGCAGCAATTCTTTCCTAATGGCTTTGACATCGGCGCAGGCTTGGCGAAGTTCTTCTTCGGTCTCCGGCGTGACCGGCAACGATCCTGTGTTGGAGGCACGGGCGAGTTGATTGAGATTTTGTGACAGGCGAGAAGACCCGAGCGCGCCGAGAACGCGCCCGAGGGCTTCGTGGTCTTTCACGGGATAGCGGCCACGCTTTTTGCGCGGCGAAGCATCATCTCCGAGCAGTTCCTCACGAATATACCGCCCAAGCGGCATGCTGCCCCGCAACATATCCAGCTTTGCCCGTTCTTCGAAGTTCAGGCGCAGCGAGAACGGCGGCGGATACTTGGGCCGCGTGTCCTTGGCTAACTTATTGAATTTTTTATCTAAGGTGCTCATCGCCGCACCTCAGATCGCTTAGATCATAAGGTGCGAGATGCTGTTCCCATTCTTGGAGGACTTCGAACAAGCGGTTCGATTCAGCTCCAGTTGGGTCCACCACTTTCCCTCTGACATTCAATCTGAAAATCAAACACCTCACCGACGGCGCCCCTGGCGCCGGGGCAGCGCCTTGCGCGTCGTGGCGTCCGGTGGGGCGCGCTAAAAAACTGTCGGATTGGCCGGAAGGGCGCCGCCCGGCGAGCGGAAGCGGCGCCGTTTGCTGCGCCGTTATGCGGCGATTGGCGCCAGCTCCGGGATCTGGTCGCCGCTGAAGGCGATGTCGTCCCAGGTCACCGTGGCCCCGTCCAGAGTGATGACCACATCGCGGGCGGAGTCCGTTTCGCTTTCGTAGCGCAGGATCACCTCCGAGCCGGCATTGCCCTCGGCATCGCTGGTATATTCGATTCGCGCATTGGAAAGCGTAAAGCCGTCATCCAGCGGATCGCCGTCCACCAGGAGCATATCGACACCCGGCTCGAAATCGGCGATCCGCGTGACGTCGAGCAGCAGCGTGCCATCCTCCTGACGCACGTCATCAAGAAAGAAATCTTCAATCTCGCTTTCAGTGAGCTCGCCCTCGTCGACAGTGAGCTGAAACGTATCGCTTCCGGTCCCGCCCGAGACGATGTTTGCCGTATTGGTGATGCTGTCGGTCGTCGCGCTTTCGTCGATGACAATGGTATCGTCGCCATCCCCGCCATCGAACTGCGCGATATAGCCGGTGCCGTCCCAGTTCTGGCTGAAGGCCATGATGACATCGTTGCCGGCGTCGCCATGGACTCCCGAATTCATGGAGTTGATGGACAATGTGTCATCGCCTTCGCCGCCGTGTATGGTGGAGCTGTCGCCGGCGAACTCGCCTTCGGTTGTGATCACGTCGTCGCCGTCTCCGCCATCGATCAGCATCCCGCCGGGGATGAAGGAGATCGTGTCGTTGCCATCGCCGCCGGTGACCGATGTCTCGTTGCCGTGTTCGATGTCGATCAGGTCGTCGCCATCTCCGCCGTCGATCAGGCCAGGGCCGGTCGACCCGGAAACGATAATATTATCATTGCCTTCACCGCCATCGAGGTCGAAATTCAGGGGCAGCTCTTCCGCGGTGATCGTGTCGTCGCCGGCCTCGCCGCGCACATCGGTCTCCGGCTCGCCGGTATAGGACGCCTCGGTCTCGATTTCGATCAGGTCGTTCCCGGCGCCCGCACGAACGATGAAATCCATCAGGTCGGTGGCGCCGCCGGTGATGGTGTCTTCGCCATCCGTCCCGGTGAT
The DNA here is from genome assembly GCF_017311415.1 of Salipiger abyssi. GTDB lineage: Bacteria > Pseudomonadota > Alphaproteobacteria > Rhodobacterales > Rhodobacteraceae > Salipiger > Salipiger abyssi_A. The sequence goes on from NZ_JAEKIS010000039.1 coordinate 7,638, forward strand.
CGTCTCGTCGGAATCGTCACCCGTGGGCGGCTGCCCGCCGGTATCGTCGTCATCGTCCGATCCGACATCGTCGCGGTCGTCGTCATTGTCTGAGGGGGTGATAAATCCGATGCCAAACGTGGCAAGCCCGAGCAACAGTAAAACTTCCATATTTCCCAACTCCAATCGAACCGACCCCGGATTCATTATTCTTTAATTTCCTGGAGATGCAATCCGCGTCAAAATTGCACTGAATTCGACGCCCGAATTGGAATGTCGCAATAATGGAATGTCGGAATAAAGAGCGCGCCATCCCCTATTCCGATCGCCCGGTGGCGTGAAACGGGGGCGGCGGCTTTTGTCAGGGCAGGGGCGGATGATGGCATCCGCTCCGTACTCAGCGCTGCGACTCGATCCGGATGGTCTGGCGCAGATCGCCGCTGGCGCGGTCGAAGATCAGGATCTCGTCGCTCTCGGTCACCACCGCATACCAGTCCGACCCCTGGGTATAGGCGGTGACGGTGGCGCCGCCCGGCAGGGTGATGATCTCGGGCAAGGGCGCGCGTGCGCTGCGGTAGGAGATGACAATCATCGCGAGGATGGTTAGAAGCCCGGCGATCATCACGCCCGTGAGCACCGTCACCAGCAGGCGCAGAAAGCGCAGATTGGCCGGTTCGGGCAGCTTTTCCGGGTCTGGAGTCTGGGACATGGACACTCCTCTGCGCATCGTCATCGGCGAGGCCCCGCCGCCGCGCCTTGATAAGGCGCTGGCGCGCGATGTGCCAGAGGCAGCGGCGTTGTCGCGCACGCGGCTCGCCAAGCTCATCGCCGAGGGCGCGGTGACGCGCGGCGGCGAGGTGCTGAGCGATCCCAAGGGCAAGGTGGCCGAGGGCGACGAGATCGTCATCGCCGTGCCGCAGGCCGAGGAGAGCCATATCGGCCCCGAGGACATCCCGCTTGAGATCGTCTGGGAGGATGCCGACCTCGTGGTGGTCAACAAGCCCGCCGGCATGGTGGTGCATCCCGCCCCTGGCACGCCCACGGGCACGCTGGTCAACGCGCTGCTGCATCATTTCGGCGGGGCGCTTTCCGGCGTCGGCGGCGTGGCGCGGCCGGGCATCGTGCACCGGATCGACAAGGACACCTCCGGCCTGCTGGTGGTGGCGAAATCGGATCGCGCGCATCACGGGCTTGCGGCGCAGTTCGAGGCGCATAGCGCCGAGCGCGCCTATCTCGCGGTGGTTTACGGTGTGCCCGATGCCGGCGATCCGCGTCTGGTGGGCACGCGCGGTGTCTCGGTGGAGCCCGGCGGGGTGATCCGCATCCAGTCGGGACTGGCGCGGCACAAGACCGACCGCCAGCGTCAGGCGGTCTATTTCGACGGGCAGGGGCGGCACGCGGTGACCCGGGCACGGGTGCTGGAGAGCTTTGGCACGCCGCCCGCCATGGCGCTGGTGGAATGCCGGCTGGAGACCGGGCGGACGCATCAGATTCGCGTGCACATGGCCCATGCCGGGCACGGGCTGGTGGGCGATCCGGTCTATGGCGGGCGCCGCAAGCCGCCGCTCAAGGCGCTGGGGCCGCAGGCGACGGAGGCGGTGAGCGGCTTCACCCGCCAGGCGCTGCACGCCGCCGAGCTGGGATTCGAGCATCCGGTGACCGGCGCGCATCTGCGCTTCGAGGCGCCGCTGCCGGAGGATATGGCCGCGCTGCTGGGCGCGTTGCGGGATATCGGCGCGAGCTGATCATTTTCGCACATAGCGCGTGTCTATTTTGCGCATTTCAACATCTGCGCACGGTTGATATAAACTTCCCAATGTGGTGAGCGCGTCATTTTGGCGGATCCGTCCGACGGAAAGCTGCGTTAGCGTCGTAGAAAGCCATAAGTGCCATAAGGCTTGAAATTCACACGAGGCCGTCCCATCTTGGATGTTAAGCCCCGTAACATTGGAGGATCAGGGTAGGTGAGTAACTATGCCAATCTTCCGGCACCATCGCCCGAAGCGGGCCTGAGCCGGTACCTGTCCGAGATCCGGAAGTTTCCGCTTCTGGAACCGGAAGAAGAATACATGTTGGCCAAGCGCTGGGTCGAGGATCAGGATGCGCCGTCCGCGCACAAGCTGGTCACCAGCCACCTGCGCCTCGCGGCCAAGATCGCCATGGGCTATCGCGGCTATGGGTTGCCGCAGGCCGAGGTGATTTCCGAGGCCAATGTCGGCCTGATGCAGGCGGTCAAACGCTTTGACCCGGAAAAGGGCTTTCGCCTGGCCACCTACGCGATGTGGTGGATCCGTGCCTCGATCCAGGAATATATCCTGCGGTCGTGGTCGCTGGTGAAGCTCGGCACGACCTCGGCGCAGAAGAAGCTGTTCTTCAACCTGCGCAAGGCCAAGTCGCGCATCGGCGCGCTGGAAGAGGGCGATCTGCGCCCCGAGCATGTCGAAAAGATCGCCACCGATCTCGGCGTGACCGAGGACGAGGTGATCTCGATGAACCGGCGCCTGTCGGGGGGCGATGCCTCGCTGAACGCGACCGTGGGCAGCGACGATGACGGCTCGATGCAGTGGCAGGACTGGCTGGAGGACGAAGACGCCGACCAGGCTGCCGATTACGCCGAGCGCAACGAGCTTGAGGCTCGGCGGACCATGCTGGCTCAGGCGATGGATGTGCTGAACGAGCGCGAGCGCGACATTCTCACCCAGCGCCGTCTGGCCGAACAGCCGGTGACGCTGGAAGAGCTGTCGGGCGTCTACGATGTCAGCCGCGAGCGGATCCGGCAGATCGAGGTGCGCGCCTTTGAAAAGCTGCAAAAGCGCATGCGCGATCTGGCGCAGGATCAGGGGATGATGGCGGAGGCCTGACATTCCGCCCGTTTCGAACGAAACGCCCGTCCCGACCCCCGGGGCGGGCGCTTTTTTATGGCGCCGCTGCGTGTCATGGCTTGGAAAGGCGCCGCGCCTCGGGCATGGAACAGGCGCGGGCAGGGCGCCCGCTCAGAGGAGTGTTTCATGACAATCAGGCGGATTTCTTCCGGCGGCGCTTTCGAGGCGAAGATCGGCTATTGCCGCGCCGTCGTGGCGGGTGGCTTCGTGCATGTGGCGGGCACCGTGGGGCAGGGCGAGACGGTCTCCGAACAGTGCCGCTCGGCGCTCGATGTGATCGACAAGGCGCTGGCCGAGGCGGGCGTGAGCTTTGCCGATGTGGTGCGGGTCAATTATTACCTGCCGGATGCGTCGGAGTTCGAACCCTGCTGGCCGATCCTTGCGGAAACCTTCGGGGAAAACCCGCCGGCGGCCACGATGATCGAATGCAACCTGATCGCGCCGCAATACCGGATCGAGATCGAGGTGACGGCGCTGGCGGCGGGGTAACGCTCGGCGCCGATGTGCGCTGGACCTTCGGCGCCGAATTCGCCATACACAGGACAGGAAGATACCGAGGAGTCGTCCATGGGCATTCTGAACTCGCTCCTGAGCGCTTTGACCTGGTGGAACGGGGCCACGCTCAACACCCGTCTCTGGAGCAGCCGCAACGGCACGCGTGTCGGCGAGGATGAGCAGGGCAACACCTTTTACCAGACCAAGGACGGCAAGCGCCGCTGGGTCATCTATAACGGCGAGATCGAGGCGAGCCGGGTCAGCCCCGACTGGCACGGCTGGCTGCATCACACCTTTGACGAGCCGCCCACCGACCGGCCGCTGCCCCATAAGTCTTGGGAAAAGCCGCATCTCGAAAACCTGACCGGCACTGCGCTGGCCTATGCGCCGCAGGGTTCGATCCGCCAGGTGGAGCCGAAGCCGCGTCAGGATTACGAGGCCTGGAGCCCGGAATAACCTCATGAGCACGTCCACCACAGAGGTGCTGGTCGGCGGCGCGGTGCTTGCCGCCGCGATTGCGTTCGGCGCCTATGCGGTGACGAGCACGGGCTTTCGCCTGGGCGAGGCGGGCTATCCGCTGAGCGCCAGCTTCCGCTCGCTCGAAGGCATCACCGTGGGCAGCGACGTGCGGCTGGCCGGCGTCAAGGTCGGCACGGTCACCGGCATCGCGCTGAACCCCGAGACCTACCGCGCCGACATGTCGATGACGGTGCAGGACGAGATCCAGATCCCCGACGACAGCGCCATCGTGATCTCTTCCGAGGGGCTGCTCGGCGGCAATTTCGTGGAAATCAGCCCCGGCGGCTCGCTGTTCTACTACGAGGCGGGGGACGAAATTCTCGACACGCAAGGCTCTGTCAGCCTGATCTCGCTGCTGCTGAAATACGTGGCCGGGGGGAGCGAGGAATGATCCGCATTTTGGCACTCGCCCTGGGGTTCGCCGCAAGCGCGCTGCCGGCGCAGGAGGCGACCAGCACCGGTACTGGCGCGGAGATGCGCGGGCTCGACAAACTCACCGGCAAGGCCTCGGATATCGAGATCTCGGCGGGCGAGACGCTGCGTTTCGGCCGGATTGAGATCGCTTTGCGCGAATGCCGTTACCCGCAGGACGACCCGGCGGGGGATGCCTTTGCCTTTATCACCGTGCGTGAGGCGGGCGAGGCCGAGCCGGTATTCCGTGGCTGGATGATTGCCTCCTCGCCGGCGCTCAACGCCATGGATCACCAGCGTTACGATGTCTGGGTGATGCGCTGCACCACGTCCTGACCGGAAGCGGCCAGCTCGGTCCCCGCGAAATCTGCCCGGAACACCAGCGCCTCTTCGAGCCGGGCGCGATATTCCGCGCGTGAGATCTCGACCCCGCCCATGGTGGCGAGATGCTCGGTCAGGAATTGCGTGTCGAAGAGGGTGAATCCGGCGCGCGTCACCAGATCCATCAGCCAGCAAAGCGCGATCTTGGAGCCGTTGCGGCGGCGCGAGAACATCGACTCGCCGCAGAACACCGTGCCGAGCTCCAGCCCGTAAATACCGCCCGCCAGTTCGCCCTGCATCCAGACTTCGAGCGAATGTGCCTGGCCGCGTGCATGCAGGCCGATGAAAAGCTCGCGGATTTCGGCGTTGATCCAGGTCTCGCTGCGGTCGGCGCAGGCGTCGATGACGCCGGCGAAATCCGTATCCACCGTGACGCTGTAATCGTCCTGCCGCAGCCGGCGGGCGAGGCTGCGCGAGATATGCAGCCCGCCGATGGGGATGATGCCCCGGCGCCGCGGATCGACCCAGAACAGCTCCGGGTCGTCGCGATGCTCGGCCATCGGAAAGATGCCCGAGCGGTAGGCCTGGAGCAGCAGATCCGGCGTCAGTCTCATGACCGCCCCTGCCGCCCGTATCCGCCGCGCCCCGCCATCAGCCGGCGGAGAACGGATCCTTGGCCAGCCACTTCTCCAGCCAGTGGATATTATAATCGCCGGCGAGGATGGCGTCCTCTTGCAGCAGCGCGTGGAACAGCGGCACCGTGGTGTCGACCCCATCGACGATCAGCTCTCCCAGCGCCCGGTTGAGCCGCGACAGCGCCTCCGTCCGGTCGCGGCCCTTGACGATCAGCTTGCCGATCAGGCTGTCGTAATAGGGCGGGATCGCATAGCCCTGATAAAGCGCCGAATCCATCCGCACACCAAGGCCGCCCGGTGCGTGATACTGGGTGATCTTGCCCGGGCAGGGGGTGAAGTTGGGCAGTTTTTCCGCGTTGATCCGCACCTCGATGGCGTGGCCGTCGATGGTCAGATCCTCCTGGGTGAAGGAGAGCGGATAGCCCTCGGCGACGCGGATCTGCTCGCGCACCAGATCGACGCCGAAAATCGCCTCGGTCACCGGGTGTTCCACCTGAAGCCGGGTGTTCATCTCGATGAAATAGAACTCGCCGTCCTCATAGAGGAACTCGATGGTGCCGGCGCCGGAGTATTTCAGATCGGCCACGGCCTTGGCGCAGGTCTCGCCGATGCGCTTGCGCTCTTCGGGGGTGATGCAGGGGCCGGGGGCCTCTTCGAACACCTTCTGGTGGCGCCGTTGCAGCGAACAGTCGCGCTCGCCCAGATGCACCGCGTTGCCCTTGCCGTCGCCGAAGATCTGGATCTCGATATGACGCGGCTTTTGCAGGTATTTCTCGATATAGACCTCGTCATTGCCGAAGGCGGCCTTGCCCTCGGCCCGCGCGGTCTGAAAGGCGCGCTCCATTTCCGCTTCGGAATTGGCGACCTTCATGCCGCGCCCGCCGCCGCCGGCGGTGGCCTTGATGATCACCGGATAGCCGAATTCGCGACCGATCTTCTTGGCGGTCTCGACATCGGGCACGCCGCCGTCGGAACCGGGCACGCAGGGCACGCCGAGCGCCCTCATCGTGTCCTTGGCGGTGATCTTGTCGCCCATGACGCGGATATGCTCGGCGGAGGGGCCGATGAAGGTCAGGCCGTGATCCTCGACCATCTGCACGAAGCGCGCGTTTTCGGAAAGAAAGCCATAGCCCGGGTGGATTGCCTGGGCGCCGGTCACCTCGCAGGCCGAGATGATGGCCAGCGGCGACAGATAGCTTTCGGGCGAGGGGGCAGGGCCGATGCAGATGGTCTCGTCGGCCATGCGCACATGCATGGCATCGGCATCGGCGGTGGAATGCACCGCGACGCTGGCGATGCCCATCTCGCGGCAGGCGCGGATGACGCGCAGCGCGATCTCGCCCCGGTTGGCGATGAGAATCTTGTCGAACATGAGCGGCCCTTACTCGAGGATGACCAGAGGGGCGCCGTATTCGACGGGGGCGCCGTCCTCGACGAGGATGCGCTTGACCGTGCCCGCATGCGGGGCGGGGATGTGGTTCATGGTCTTCATCGCCTCGACGATCACCAGCGTGTCGCCTTCGCGCACCTGCTGGCCGACCGAGATGAAGGAGGGCGCGCCGGGTTCGGGCTGCATGTAGACGGTGCCGACCATGGGCGAGGTCACCGCGCCGGGATGGGCGGCGGGATCCTCGGGCGCGGTCTCGGCGGCGGGGGCGGCAGCTGCCGGTGCTGCCGCGGGCGCAGGAGCTGCGACCTGAGTGACGGCGGGCGCCGCCTGCGGCATCATGCGGCTGACCCGCACATTGAGGCTGTCATCCTCGCCGTAATCGCGTTTGACCTGAAGCTCCGTCAGATCGTTGTCCCGGAGCAGTTCCGCCAATGCCTTGATGAAGGCCACGTCGGCTTCGTGGGTGTCTTTGCTCATGCAATCCTCGCCGGTGATTTGCCGGGCCTTTTTGCCCTGGCCCCTTGATTTGGCGCTTATAGGCCAAGCGTCAGCCCATGAAAAGCGAGGGAAAGCGGGAAATAGAGGCCCTTCGGCGCATTTGACCAAGCGTGAAGGCGCCCCGGGCACTCGCCGGGGGCGTTGCTCCGAATCATAGGTCGGCGCCGGGACGGCCGGCCTACGGTGCGGCGACGACGGCGGCCTCCGCATAAGGCGCGGTCGGTGTGCCCGGGTCATCGGGCTCCTTCGGCTCGGCCTCTGGCTCCGGTGCCGGCTCGGTGCGCGTCGGTGCGGCGGGCAGGGGGCTGGCATCGTCTTCGGCGCCGGTCGGTGCCGGTTCCGGCGGGCGCAGGTCTTGCGTCAGCCGTTCGGCCTGTTCCTCGAGGATCGCGGAAATCTTGATCTGCATAATCGAGGGCGGCGCCACATGTTTGGCCGGGTTGGGAAGCCCGGTCAGGCCGCGCCAGAAATCCGCCGGCGGCTGCCCGCTGGTTTCGCCATCGGTGCCGGTGCGGGCCTGTTCCGAGACAGGCTGGACCTTGGTTTCCCGCGCGGGCCCGTCCGGCACTGCGGGAAGGCCCAAAGGATGCCCGGTGGCCAGAGGTGCCACCGCGGGGGGTACACCCGTGAACTGCATGGATTCTCTCCATCAGATACAAAGCCCCCACCTGATCGAGCTTAACACAAAGACCGGGGCGCGGCAGCGGTTTCGTAAAATTCTCCCGTGTTTTCCGTCTCTTGGTTAACGGCTTGTTGCAAGGCGCGCGACGGCGCAACCGGGCGGGGCCATCCGGCGCCCGCCCGTTCCGCTCTTTCACGCGCTTCGGGTCAGCCCTTATTCGCGCGGTTTTCGATGAGGTCTTCGACGACGGAGGGATCGGCGAGTGTTGAGGTATCGCCGAGGGCGCCGAAATCGTTTTCGGCGATCTTGCGCAGGATGCGGCGCATGAT
>NZ_JAEKIS010000040.1 GCF_017311415.1 Salipiger abyssi
CTCTCCGTGATCTGCGCGACGGCGTCTTTCTTGAAATCGTCGCTGAACTTGGTGCTGCTCATCATGGCCTCCTTGCCTCAAAATTAGCAAAGAAAGCGTCCACGATACACGGGGCTATTCAATCCACGATCAAACCGCCGCTCTGTTTCGCCCTAAACGTCACCGACTTTCAGCCCGTTCCTACCGCCACGCCAGAGCCGATGCCTTCGAAATTTGGGCTGAGTATGCACGCGAGTTGATCGCTTGAAAATTACGCGCAGCCCCGTTCTTGAGTGCCATCAATAATAACCTGACAATGCCAGACTTACGCTCAGCCGCCCGAAACCACCTCTGTGTTCCAGCTCTTGCAGGCTTGGGACAGCTCAGCCGGAACGGCATGATCGGTGAAATACACGTCGATGTCGGACAGCGATGCGATCCTTGCGGGGGCGCTTCTTGAGAATTTGGTGTGATCCGCGACGAGAAAAACCTTGCGCGATTGCCGCAGGATCGTCTGGCTCACACTGACCTCCTGAATGTCGAAATCCAAAAGATCGCCATCACGGTCGAGCGCGGAACAGCCGATGACCGCCAGATCGAATTTGAATTGGCGGATGGTCTCTGCGGCCAGATTGCCGACCAAGCCGCCATCGGACCGCCGCAAATGCCCGCCGGTCACGATGACTTCGCAATTGCTGTTCCCGGCCAGAATGTTGGCGACATTCATATTGTTGGTGACGACCATCAAATCCCTGTGCTGCAACAACTCCTGCGCGACAGCTTCCGTGCTCGTCCCAATGTTGATAAACAACGAAATCCCGTTGGGAATTCGCGACGCACAGGCCCGCGCAATCGCGCTCTTGGCCTCGGCGTTCAACTGCCGACGGTCTTCGTACCCGATATTGATGGTGCCGGACGCCAGCACCGCCCCGCCATGCACCCGCTCGACACGCCCCAGTTCCGCCAATTCGGACAGGTCGCGGCGAATGGTTTGAAGCGTCACACCAAAATGCTCTGCCAACCGCTCGACCGTGACCTTCCCCTCTTTGCGTGTCATTTCGAGAATCTCGGGGTGACGAAAGTTGTTGGACATAGATGTTCGCTTTGCTTCGTTTCTGTGGCTTCATGGAAAGAGACGCGAAAACCCGATGCGAATCCAGTCAATTCATTGCCGCACCTGCGGAGTTCCCCCGATCTTTTCTTCGCAGTTGCAGAAATATCTGGCCTAACTTGTTGATTTTTCTCAATCAAACAAAAACGAAAACAAATAGCTTGCGTTTCTGATCTTTTCCAACCAACTTGAGCGCCAAGACTTGGGAGGAAAACCTGTGCAGAGGAATGACAGCACACATCCCGTCGATCTTTTTGTGATCGGCGGCGGCATCAATGGCTGTGGCATTGCGCGCGACGCGGCGGGACGGGGTTTTTCCGTGACGCTCGCGGAGATGAGCGACCTGGCCTCTGCGACCTCGTCTTCCTCCACAAAACTCTTTCACGGCGGGCTACGCTATCTCGAATATTTCGAGTTCCGCTTGGTCCGTGAGGCTCTGATCGAGCGCGAAGTTCTCCTGCGCGCCATGCCGCACATCAGCTGGCCGATGCGTTTTGTCCTTCCTTATCATAAGGATATGCGCTTCGAATCCGAAACGCCGACCTCGAAACTTCTGTCTGTCGTGATGCCCTGGATGAAAGGGCGCCGGCCGGCATGGCTGATCCGGCTTGGCCTGTTCATGTATGACCATCTGGGTGGGCGCAAAATCCTGCAGGGCACGAAAACCGTCGATCTGACGGCAACGCCGGAGGGCGCGCCGCTTCAGGAACGCTTTGCCAAAGCCTATGAATATTCCGATTGCTGGGTCGAGGATTGCCGCCTTGTGATCCTCAATGCCCGCGACGCAGAGGCGCGCGGTGCGGCGATCCTGACGCGCACCAAAGTGACCCATGCGACGCGCGAAGGCGATCTCTGGCGTGTCGAAACGAAAGATATGGAACATGGCCGAACCGCCACCCATTACGCCAAAATGCTGGTGAATGCGGGCGGGCCTTGGGTCGGCGACGTGATTCACGACAAAATCGACCTGCCGTCGAAAGAGGGCGTGCGACTGGTACGCGGCAGCCATATCGTGACCCGCAAGCTCTACGATCACGACAAATGCTATTTCTTTCAGGGCACCGACGGGCGGATCATTTTCGCCATCCCCTATGAAACGGATTTCACCCTGATCGGCACCACGGACGCCGAACACAGCGACCCGTCGCTCAAACCCACCTGTACCGACGAAGAACGCGACTATCTGATCGCCTTTGCCAACAAATATTTCAAAGCGCCAATCAGCGCCGAGGATGTGGTCTGGAGCTATTCCGGCGTCCGCCCGCTTTATGATGACGGAGCGTCATCGGCGACAGCGGCAACGCGGGACTATACGCTCAAGGTCGATGCAGAGGGCGGTGCGCCGGTGCTCAACATCTTCGGGGGGAAAATCACGACCTATCGGCGGCTGGCGGAAAGCGCGCTTGAGAAAATCTCGGAACACCTGCCGGACACAAAGGGCCAGTGGACGGCAGGTGTGCCGCTCGCAGGCGGGGATTTCCCGGTCGGCGGGTTTGACCGGCTTGTCTCCGAACTTCGTGCGCAATTCGGGTTTCTGACCCCGTTCTGGGCGCGGCGTCTGGTGCGTGCCTACGGCACCGAAGCGCGTGACGTGCTGGGAGACGCAAAGAGTGCCGAGGCACTGGGACGTGATTTCGGCGCGACCCTGACCGAGACCGAAGTGACATGGCTGATGGAGCGCGAATATGCGCGCACGGCCGAGGATATTGTTTGGCGCCGCTCAAAGCTTGGGCTGCGTCTGGATGAAACGCAGATCCATGATCTGGATGACTGGATGAAGACCCGCCGCGCGGGGAGTGCCGCAGCTGAATAAAGCCAAAGGCCAAAGACAATAAGGCGCGGGGAGGAGGACCTAATGACGCTGGAACTGAAGGGCGTGTCAAAAATCGTCGAGGGGCAACTGCATATTGCCGCGACCGATCTGACGCTCGAAAAAGGAACGATGAACGTTCTGCTGGGGCCGACCCTGTCGGGGAAGACCTCGCTGATGCGTCTGATGGCCGGGCTCGATCAACCGAGCGCCGGGCGGATTTTCTGGGACGGAAAAGACGTCACCGGCATGCGGGTTCAGGATCGCAAGGTTGCGATGGTGTATCAGCAATTCATCAACTACCCCTCGATGAGCGTCTATGACAACATCGCCTCGCCGATGAAGCTGATGGGCGCGGACAAGGCGGAGATCGACGCGCGGGTGCGGGAAACGGCAGAGCTGATGAAGCTGACGCCGATGCTGGACCGCAAACCTCTGGAACTGTCAGGCGGGCAACAACAACGCTGTGCTCTGGCGCGGGCGCTGGTGAAAAACGCCGGGCTTGTGCTTCTGGATGAGCCGCTCGCCAACCTCGATTACAAGCTGCGCGAGGAGTTGCGCGTCGAGATTCCGAAGATTTTCGAAGCCTCTGGCTCGATCTTTGTCTATGCGACGACGGAACCCGAAGAGGCGCTTTTGCTCGGCGGCAATACCGCGACGCTCTGGGAGGGCCGTGTGACGCAATTCGGGCCGACGCCCGAGGTCTATCGCCAGCCGGTGGATGCCACGACGGCGCGGGTGTTCTCCGATCCACCGATGAATTTCCTGCAAATCTCCAAGACCGGCGATCGGTTGATGTTCGGTGACGGACAAAGCGCGAAAGCCACCGGCAAGCTCGCGGAACTGCCCGACGGGCGCTACACCGCCGGGTTCCGTCCGAACCACCTAGAGATCCTGCAACATGCTGAGAATGCGATGAAGTTCACCACAAAATTGCATGTCACGGAGCTGACCGGGTCGGAAACTTTTGTCCACCTCGATCACCATGGCGCGCGTTGGGTCGGGTTGATCCACGGCGTGCACGATCTCGAGATTGGCGCCGCGCTCGACGTCTGGCTCGACCCGCGTCATGTCTATGTGTTCGGCGAAGACGGGGGGCTCGTTGCGCCCGCCGCCTATGCGATGGCGGCGTGAGGAGGCGCGATCATGGCTAGAATTACACTCGACAACCTTGCGCATTCCTACAATCCTACGCCCACGTCGGAGAACGACTATGCGCTCAAGGAACTGAATTACGACTGGGAAGATGGTGAGGCCTATGCGCTTTTGGGCTCGTCCGGCTGTGGCAAGTCCACGTTGCTCAATATCATTTCGGGGCTGTTGATGCCCTCGCAGGGGCGCATTCTGTTCGACGGCAAAGACGTCACCCGCGCCCCCACGGCGGAGCGCAACATCGCGCAGGTGTTCCAATTCCCGGTGGTCTACGACACGATGACCGTACACGACAATCTGGCCTTTCCGCTCCGCAACCGGGGCCGCGACGAGGCCTATGTGGCCGAGCGCGTTCAGGAAATCGCCAAGATGATCGGTATGGAAGACATGCTGCGCAAAAAGGCGCGCGGGCTGGGTGCGGATGCCAAGCAAAAGATCTCTCTTGGGCGTGGCATGGTGCGCAAGGACGTGAACGCGCTTTTGTTCGACGAACCCCTGACCGTGATCGATCCGCATATGAAATGGGAACTCAGAACCCAGCTCAAAAAGCTGCACCACGATTTCGGCCATACGATGATCTATGTGACCCACGACCAGACGGAGGCGCTGACCTTCGCCGATAAGGTGGTGGTGATGTATGACGGGCGCGTGGTTCAGATCGGCACGCCTGAGGAGTTGTTCGAACGGCCCGCCCATACGTTTGTGGGCTATTTCATCGGCTCGCCGGGCATGAATGTGATCCCCGCCAAGGTCGAGGGCACAAAGGCCTATATCAATGGGTCGGAAATTGCGCTTGGGGCGGGTTATGCACCCGTCGACGGCAAGGTGGAGATCGGTGTGCGGCCCGAATTCGCGCGGTTGAGCGAAAGCGAAGGCCTGCCCGTGAAAGTGCGCCGCGTCGAGGATGCCGGGCGTCACAAGATCATCCGTGCCGAATTCTTTGGCCAAGACATCAACATCATCGCAGGCGAGGACGATCCCGTGCGCGCGGACATGACCCGCGTCACCTTCGATCCGGCGCGCGTGAATGTCTATGCGAACGACTGGCGTGTGGCGCCGCAAGGCGAGGAGGCCGCGTGATGCAACAGAAAACAACCAATCACAAAGCATGGTTCCTTGTGCTGCCGGTTTTGGTGCTTGTGGCGTTCTCCGCCGTGATCCCACTCATGACCGTGGTGAACTATTCCGTGCAGGACACCTTCGGCAACAACCAGTTCTTCTGGGCGGGGCTTGAGTGGTTCCAGGAGATGCTCTCGGACGAGCGGATGTGGAACGCGCTGCAACGTCAGTTGATGTTCTCCGGCATCATCCTTGCCATCGAAATTCCGCTGGGCATTTTTGTGGCGCTCAACATGCCGAAATCGGGCTTTTGGTCCTCCTTCTGCCTCGTGGTCATGTCGCTCCCGCTTTTGATCCCATGGAATGTGGTCGGCACGATCTGGCAGATTTTCGGACGCGTTGACATTGGCCTTCTGGGCTACACACTTGATGCGCTTGGGATCGACTACAACTACACGCAGGACACGATCTCCGCCTGGATCACCATCATCGTGATGGATGTCTGGCATTGGACGTCACTGGTGGCACTTCTGGCCTTCGCCGGTCTCAAATCCATCCCCGACGCCTATTATCAGGCCGCGCGGATCGATCAGGCAAACCGTTGGAAAGTGTTCCGCTTCATCGAACTGCCCAAGATGATGGGCGTTTTGATGATCGCCATTCTCCTGCGCTTTATGGACAGCTTCATGATCTACACCGAACCCTTCGTGGTGACGGGCGGCGGTCCGGGCAATGCGACGACGCTTTTGTCCATCGACCTCGTCAAGATGGCTCTCGGCCAGTTCGATCTCGGACCTGCCGCCGCCTTCTCCTTGATGTATTTCCTCGTGATCCTGTTGATTTCATGGGTGTTCTACACCGTCATGGTCAACCTCGACAAAAAGGGCATGTAAGATGACGGACGCAACCGCACTCACACCCGCCACCCGCGCGCGCAGCCTGCCCAAGGTGAAAGGCCGCGCCGTGGTGATGACGCTCTATCTTCTGTTCCTCATGTTGCCGATCTACTGGCTGTTGAACATGAGCCTGAAGACCAACGCGGAAATTCTGGGCAGTTTCTCGCTTTGGCCACAAAACCTGACGTTCGAGAACTACGTCACGATCCTCACCGACGAGGCGTGGTATATGGGCTACGTCAACTCGATGATCTACGTGGTGATGAACACGGTGATCTCGCTCGCCGTAGCCCTGCCCGCCGCCTATGCGTTTTCGCGCTACAATTTCCTCGGCGACAAGCACCTGTTCTTTTGGCTTTTGACCAACCGCATGGCGCCGCCGGCCGTCTTTGCCCTGCCCTTCTTTCAGCTCTATTCCTCGATCGGGTTGTTCGACACGCATATCGCCGTGGCTCTGGCGCATTGTCTCTTTAACGTGCCGCTCGCCGTCTGGATCCTCGAAGGGTTCATGCGCGGCGTGCCGAAGGAAATCGACGAAACCGCCTATATCGACGGCTATGGCTTTGGGCGCTTCTTCGTGAAGATTTTCATGCCACTCATCGCCTCGGGCATCGGTGTGGCTGCGTTCTTCTGCTTCATGTTCTCTTGGGTCGAACTGCTCTTGTCACGCACGCTGACCTCGGTGGACGCCAAACCCATCGCCGCCACCATGACCCGCACCGTGGGTGCGGCAGGCGTCGACTGGGGCGTGCTGGCCGCCGCCGGGGTGCTCACCATCGTGCCGGGCGCGCTCGTGATCTACTTCGTGCGCAACTACATCGCCAAGGGCTTTGCCCTCGGTCGGGTCTAAGAGGAGGAATTCGACATGGACTGGATGGCATGGACATGGCCGACCGCCGCCTTTTTCGGAACGATTGCAACGCTTTTGGTGATTTTCACCATTCTGGCGATCAAATTCCCCGAAACGCCGCGCGTTGGCGTGTTGGGCATCGAGACCACGCGTGGGGATCGTTTGTTCATCACCCTTCTGGGCTCGGCCTTCATCAATCTTGCATGGCTCGGTCTGGTCGGCGCCAACCAAGCGCTCGCGCTTGTCGTTTGCCTGATCTTTGCAGCCATCGTCTTTCGCTGGGTCTGAGGAGGCCCCGCGACGGATCGACACCTAAAAACAAAGGTTCACATAGGGAGGAAACCAATGAACCATCGTCTCAAGACAACCACCGCACTGGCGTTAGGCCTCGGCCTTTTGTCGGTGCCCGCTTTCGCCGATATGGATGCGGCCAAGGCGTTCCTCGATGCGGAAATCGGCGATCAGTCGGCGCTGTCCCGCGCCGATCAAGAAGCCGAAATGCAGTGGTTCATCGACGCGGCCCAGCCTTTCGCAGGCATGGAGATCAAGGTCGTCTCGGAAACCATCACCACGCATGAATATGAATCTCAGGTGCTCGCCCCCGCGTTCGAGGCGATCACCGGCATCAAGATCACCCACGACCTGATCGGCGAAGGCGATGTGGTCGAGAAACTGCAAACTCAGATGCAGTCCGGCGAAAACATCTATGACGCCTATGTCAACGACAGCGACCTGATCGGCACCCACTGGCGCTATCAACAGGTGCGCAACCTCACCGACTTCATGGCCAACGAAGGCGCGGATGTCACCAACCCCGGTCTCGATCTCGACGACTACATCGGCACCCAGTTCACCACCGCGCCCGATGGCAAGCTCTATCAGCTTCCCGACCAGCAATTCGCGAACCTTTACTGGTTCCGTTACGATTGGTTCACCGATCCCGCAATCATGGCCGAGTTCAAAGAGAAATACGGCTACGAGCTTGGCGTTCCGGTCAACTGGGCGGCCTATGAGGACATCGCCGAGTTCTTCACCGGACGTGAGATCGACGGGGTCGAGGTCTATGGCTCCATGGACTACGGCAAGAAAGACCCGTCCCTGGGCTGGCGCTACACCGACGCATGGATGTCCATGGCCGGGATGGGCGACAAGGGTGAACCCAACGGCCTTCCGGTCGATGAATGGGGCATCCGCGTGAACGAGAACTCGCAACCTGTCGGCGCCTGTATGGCACGCGGCGGCGCGGCGAACTCTCCGGCGGCGGTCTATGCGGTGGAGAAAGCCATCGATTGGCTGAACAAATACTCGCCGCCCTCCGCCATGGGAATGACCTTCTCGGAGGCCGGTCCGGTTCCGGGTCAGGGCAACATCGCGCAACAGATGTTCATGTACACCACCTTTGTCGCACCTCTGGTCGACAGCCCGGCGGTGATGAACGAGGACGGCACCCCGAAATGGCGTCTCGCCCCCAGCCCGCATGGCGTCTACTGGGAAGACGGCATGAAGGTCGGCTATCAGGACGTGGGCTCCTGGACGCTGATGAAATCCACGCCGGAGGATCGCGCCAAGGCCGCTTGGCTCTATGCGCAATTCGTGGGGTCCAAGACCGTCGATGTAAAGAAATCCCATGTCGGTCTGACCTTTACCCGCGAATCCACCATCCAGCATGAAAGCTTCTCCGATCGTGCGCCGAAACTTGGCGGTCTCGTCGAGTTCTACCGCTCGCCCGACCGCGTGCGCTGGTCGCCCACCGGCACCAACGTCCCGGATTACCCGAAGCTCGCCCAGCTGTGGTGGCAGAACATCGGCGATGCCATGTCTGGCGCGAAATCCGCGCAAGACGCGCTCGACAGCCTCTGCTCTGACATGGAACGTGTGATGGAGCGCCTCGAACGTGCTGGCATCCAAGGCGATCTTGGCCCTGTCATGAACGACGAGACAGACGCCGCCGAATGGCTCGCCATGGAAGGTGCGCCGAAACCGGCCATCGAGAACGAACGCGAGGAGCCGCAAACCGTCTCCTACGACGAACTCGTCGCCTCCTGGCAGTAAGTTCAGAAAGAGGGCGGGATCACCGCCCTCTTTTGCCCCTCTTTTCCGTCCAGCGCTCATGGCATAGCCTTGGACCGAGCAGAGACCGCCAAGGAGATGCATGTGACCTATATTCTTGCCATCGATCAGGGCACCACATCGACCCGCGCCATTCTGTTTGACGCAGACCTCTCCGTCACAGCCACCGCGCAGGAAGAATTCGAACAGCATTTCCCCCAAAGCGGCTGGGTCGAACATGACGCTTTCGATCTCTGGTCCACCACGGCGGCCACATGTCGTGCGGTGATCGAGAAATCCTCGGCGGATGTATCACACATCGCCGCCATCGGCATCACCAACCAGCGCGAAACCACGCTTGTCTGGGACAAGACCACCGGCCAGCCGATCTACAATGCCATCGTCTGGCAGGACCGCCGCACCTCCGAGCTCTGCAAGACGCTCAAGGCGGAAGGCTTTGAAGAGGTCGTCACGGAAAAGACCGGGCTTTTGCTCGATCCTTATTTTTCGGCGACGAAACTCAAATGGATTCTCGACAACGTGGAAGGCGCGCGAGACCGCGCCGAGGCGGGCGAGCTTTTGTTTGGCACGGTCGACAGCTGGCTCGTGTGGAAACTGACGGGCGGCAAGGTCCACGCCACCGACGCCACCAATGCGGCGCGCACCATGCTTTACGACATCCGCAAAGGCCATTGGTCCACGACGATTTGCAAACGCTTCGACATTCCCATGGCGATGTTGCCAGAGGTGCGCGATTGCGATGCCGATTTCGGCGAAACCCGCCCCGATCTCTTTGGTCGTCCGATCCCGATTTTGGGCATCGCGGGCGACCAGCAGGCGGCCACCATCGGTCAGGCCTGTTTCAAACCGGGCATGGTCAAATCCACCTATGGCACCGGCTGTTTCGCGCTTTTGAACACGGGCGAGACGCCGGTCATGTCGCAAAACCGGCTCTTGACCACCATCGCCTATCGCATCGGCGGCAAGACGACCTATGCGCTCGAAGGGTCGATCTTTATCGCGGGTGCCGTGGTGCAATGGCTGCGTGACGGGCTGAAAATCATCCGCGAAGCCTCCGAGACCCAGCCCCTGGCCGAAAGCGCCGACAAGACGCAGGACCTGATCCTTGTGCCCGCCTTCACCGGACTGGGCGCGCCCTATTGGAATGCGGAATGCCGCGGCGCGATGTTCGGGATGACACGCAACTCGGGGCCAGCGGAATTTGCCCGTGCCGCGCTTGAAAGTGTCGGCTATCAGACCCGCGACCTCTTGGAGGCCATGCATGCCGATTGGCAGGGCGAGGCCACCACGGCGCTGCGTGTCGATGGCGGCATGAGTGCCTCGGATTTCGCGATGCAATTCCTGTCCGACATCATTTCCGCGCCCGTCGATCGTCCAAAAGTCCTTGAGACCACGGCCATGGGCGCCGCCTGGCTCGCGGGTCAGCGGGCGGGCGTTTATCCCGACATGGAGGGCTTTGCCGCCACTTGGGCGCTGGAGCGCACCTTTGAGCCGACCATGGATGAGGCGACGCGACAGGCCAAATGCGACGGTTGGGCGCGGGCCGTTCGTGCCACGATGCTGGTCTGATGCCGGATCACGCCGACAGCCTCGCGTCCAATCCGGTCGCGGATCTCGCCTTTACCGCGCCCGCACGTTGCGTGATCGGACGCGGCGCGAAGGATCAGGTCGCAGCTTTGGTGCGCGAGATGGGGCAAAGGGTCCTCGTCTTGCGCAGCGCCTCGGTCCCCTGGGCCGATGTGCTGATCGAAGAACTCGACAGCCTAGGCGCACAGGTCACGCCGCTGACCGCCCGAGGCGAGCCGACCGTTGATCAGGTCCGCGACGCGGTGGCCCGCGCCCGTGCGTCCGCCGCCGAGTGTATCGTCGCCATTGGCGGCGGTGCGGTGATTGATCTGGGCAAGGCGGTGTCGGGGCTATGTGTCTCCGAAGGCGATGTGTTGGATCATCTCGGTCTCGGGCCAAATCCCGCGCCCAAACTCAACGCCCCCCTGCCCTTCGTCGCGATCCCGACCACCGCAGGCACCGGCGCAGAGGCCACCCGAAACGCCGTCATCGGCGTGCCCGATCAGGGGCTCAAGATCAGCCTGCGCGACACGCGTCTTGTGCCCGATCTGGCCGTGGTGGATGCCTCTTTGACCGATGGTCTGCCGAAACATCTGACGCTTTCCACGGGGCTCGATGCCCTGACGCAACTGATCGAGAGCTACCTGTCGAACCGCGCCAATCCGCTCACCGATGCCCTCGCCCGCGGCATGATCGGGCCCGCGGCCGCCGCGCTTCGGACGCTCATGACACATGAGGATGAAACCGCGCGCGACACTTTGGCCAAAGCCAGCTATCTAAGCGGTCTGGCACTGGCGAATTCCGGTCTTGGGATTGTCCACGGTCTTGCGGCTGTGATCGGCAGTCGTGGGGGTGCCCATGGCGCGATCTGCGGGCGTCTGCTCCCGGCCGCGCTGACGGTCAATCATGCCGCGCTGACGCAAGCAGGCAAGCCCACCGCGCGCTGCGAAGAGATCGAACGATGGGTGCAAGACGGGCTTGGACTGCCCCTGCGCGCTTTCATTGACGGGCATGGGCTGGCCTCTCTCGCCGAGCTGCACTGCGGCCCGCCGCTTTGGGAGGAAACCGCGCGACATGCCCTTTCGGCCTCTTCCACACAGGCCAACCCTGTGCCGCTCAGTCTCGCCGAGGTGCAGCAAATTCTAGAGCTTTCCGCCTGATCCGAGACGCAAAAGCGCACGCCACTGCCGCGAAAGTAAATCCTGACAACGCCTTGCCAAATCCCGCGCTTTCCGCAATCTTGCGCGCGATTTACGGCGGTTACGCCACATATGACCTCGGGAGGCTCTACCATGATCATTTCGCGCCGTGCGGCCCTTTTGGGTGCCGCCGCCATGACGCTTTGCAACCCCGCTCTGGCCCAGGACGCCGCCTGGCCGAGCCAGCCTCGGCATTGTCAGGTTATTATTGATGGCACTCAAGAACGGGGCTGCGCGTAATTTTCAAGCGATCAACTCGCGTGCATACTCAGCCCAAATTTCGAAGGCATCGGCTCTGGCGTGGCGGTAGGAACGGGCTGAAAGTCGGTGACGTTTAGGGCGAAACAGAGCGGCGGTTTGATCGTGGACCGACAAGAACCGTTGTGCCTGACCGGGCGACTTGAACCGGCCCATGATTTTCTCCCGCCGCCGCGTATGTCTGTGTGAAGCCTCGACACGATTGTTCAGCCCTTTGTGTTGGCGATGTTCGATGCCGGGAGCCAGGTCCGCCTTCGCCGCGCCGTATGACCGCAGCTTGTCGGTGATGATCACGCGCGGTTGACCCCAAACCTTGAACAGTTTTCTGAAGAAGCGCAGCGCCGCCGCCTTGTTTCGGCGGGTTTGGACCAAAATGTCCAGAACGTCACCATTGGCATCAACAGCTCGCCAAAGCCAATGCTTGCGGCCCTTGATCGGCACCACGACCTCGTCGAGATGCCATTTGTCGGCCGGGCGAGGTCTATCCCGGCGCACCTTCGCGGCAAACTGGGTGCCAAAACGCGCCACCCAGTCACGCACAGTTTCATAGGTCATGTTGACAAATGGCGGATCCAGAGACGGATCGACGTGATGTCAATGAAGCCGAGGAAGCTTTCCGCCGTCTTGTCGTAGCGGGTCGCGACACGCCTGGCGTTCTTGAGCTTGTTGAAGCAGCGTTCGACCAGATTACGCAGGCGATACAGCGAGCGATCGACACCAATCCGCTTCTTGCGGGACTTTCGCATCGGGATCACGGGCAGGACGTTGCGCGCTTCCATGCCGTCTCTGATCTTGTCTGCATCGTAGCCGCGATCCGCGAGTAGCACGCTCGGGCGGGGCAGATTATCCGCCATCACCAGATCGAAGCCGAGATAGTCCGACGTCTGGCCTGGCGTGATCTCTGTCCTCATGGGAAGCCCGTGTGCATTGACGAGGAGGTGGATTGAATAGCCCGTAAGCATCCGGCGTAGGCCGTGGTCATGCTGCGCGCCGGCGCTCCGATGGCTGCCAATTCCAGGGCAGAAGGTCCGGCACGCGTGATGCCGTTGTGCTGGGGAGCCGAGCGAGGACGTCAGCAAGCCACGCTTGCGGGTCGATGTCGTTCATCTTTGCCGTGACGATCAAGGAGTACATGAAGGCTGCTCGGTCGCCGCCGCGCTCGGAGCCGGCGAAGAGCCATGACCTTCTTCCCAGTGCAATCCCGCGAAGTGCGCGCTCGGCTGCATTGTTGGTCAAGCAGATCCGTCCGTCGTTCAGGAAGAGCGTGAAGGCGTCCCAACGGTCCTTCTTGAACATGTAGGCGATCGCCTTGGCGACGGGGTTGTGCTTCGACATGGTGCCCTGCTCGGTCTGCATCCAGTCGTGCAGGCCCTCGACCAGTGGGCGGACCAGCTGATGCCGGGCCTCGAGCCGGCTGGCGACGTCCAGGCCATTGATCTGGCGCTCGATGTCAAAGATGGCATCGATCTTCTTCACGGCTTCCAGCGCGACAGGCGATATGTCGTGCGCGGGCTTCTTCTGGCGGGCACTCTCCTTGATGTCCGCAAGCTCGAAGAACTTCCGTCGAGCATGGCTCCAGCAGAGAGCGCTCAGCACGGGGCCGGGATCACGCCCACCACGGTAGAGGTCGTTGTAGCCGCCATAGGCGTCAGCCTGGAGAACGCCCCGCCACCCTGCAAGATGCCGGTTCGGATGGGCCATTTCCCTGTCGCGCGAGAAGTAGAACAGCGCGGCTGGCGGCGCCCCGCCAGCAAAGGGCCGGTCATCTCTGACATAGGTCCAGAGCCGTGCTGTCTGCGTCCCTCCCTTCGCCAGGAGGGGGACCGTGGTGTCGTCGCCGTGCAGGCGCTCGGCCGCCAGAACATGGGTCCGGATCAGGCCATGGATCGGCTCAAGTGCGGCAGCACAGGCCCCGACCTGATCAGCCAGCGTCGAGAGGCTGAGATCGACGCCCTCCTTGGCGTAGCGCTCGGCCTGGCGGTTGAGCGGTTGGTGCTGCCCGAACTTCTCGAACAGAACCATCGCCAGCAGGTTCGGCCCAGCCCATCCCCGCGGCGTCGGATGGAATGGCGCGGGGGACTGACTGATCTTCTCGCAGATCCTGCAGGTGAACTTCTCACGGACGGTCTGGTTGACCTTCCACTGCCGAGGGATGACCTCGAGCGTCTCGGTGATGTCTTCGCCCATCTTCACGATGCGGTCCGACCCGCAGCAGGAGCAGGTGGTGGGCGCTTCGATGACTATGCGCTCGCGCGGGAGATGGTCCGGGAAAGGCTTGCGCGTCGGGCGGCGGCGTTCGAAGCCGGCGACGGCCGAGGTCTTCGCCACGTTCAGGGCTTCAATCTCGTCTTCGGTGGCGGCCGCCTCGAGCTCTTCGAGCTGCAGTTCCATCTGGTCGACCAGCCGGGCTCGGCGTTCCGAGCTGTGGCCATAGTGCTCTCGCCTGAGTTTGGCGATCTCCAGCTTCAGATGCTTGATCATCGCTTCCGAGGTCGAGACCACCGCCCGGGTCTGCGCCAGCTCGCTCTCGGCAGCCTCAGCGCGGGCCTCCGAAGCGGCAAGCGCGGCGCGCAGTCTGGCGATCTCGGAGGCGGTATCTGGCATGGCCAAAGCTTACCACGCAGGCACGCATACACCCAACAAAATAAGGGCTTAGAGGCGGCCTTATCCGGCTTTTGTCGGGCGCTGCGTCCAGCGCGGATTGCGCCAATCTATCCCCTCCAGGAGATAGCCGAGCTGGGCCGCAGAGATCTGCACCGCTTCGCCGGCTCCGCTGGACGGCCAGATGAACTTCCCCGCCTCGAGCCGCTTCGTGTAGAGCGACATGCCGACACCATCGTGCCAGAGCAATTTGACCAGGTCGCCCTTGCGGCCGCGGAAGCAGAAGATCTCGCCCGCATGCGGATCGCGCCCAAGCCCCTGCTGAACCGTCAGAGCCAAGGTGTTCATGCCGCGCCGCATGTCGGTCACCCCGCCTGCGATCCAGACGCGCACCCCCGCCGGGAACGCGATCATCGACCTTCCAGCACGGGCAAGAGGCGGGCCAAGGCATCGGGATTAACGGCCGAGGACACAAGCAAACGCCGCCCGTTCCTGAGCACGATCTCCACCTGGACATTCTTGGCGGCAGCACGTGGCGACGGATCGGAGGCCTCGGGCGCGAGAGTAAGCGGCACAAATGCCGGACCTGTCTCGAGGTCCAACTCACCGTTCCGATACTGACGCCGCCAAGTCGTCAGAAGGGAACGCGAGATCCCATGCCGCCGCGCCGTCGCTGTGACCTGGCGGTGTCCCAGATAGCTTTCCTTCACGACTTGGAGCTTATCCGCATCGTTCCAGTGTCGCCGACGCGGAACATCCCCGGCTGCCAGGATCTCGATCTCGGGTGTGAACTTTAGGTCGACCATAAGGTCGGACTTAGCATCACGCCCAAATCCCCGTCAGACGGCCCTCGCCGGAGGCGTACAATAGCCCCGTGTATCGTGGACGCTTTCTTTGCTAATTTTGAGGCAAGGAGGCCATGATGAGCAGCACCAAGTTCAGCGACGATTTCAAGAAAGACGCCGTCGCGCAGATCACGGAGAG
>NZ_JAEKIS010000041.1 GCF_017311415.1 Salipiger abyssi
CAATATCCAGCCCTACAATGCTAACCTTCTCCATGGACGCTTCCTCCTCGTAGCGAATTTCGACACCGCTACCTTGGCACAGCGATGCCGTGAGGGGGCGTCCACACCATCAAGAGGGGGATCGCGGTGCGCGGATATCCGGTGCGTGAGGTGTTGCGGCGTTTGGGCGTCAGCACTTATTCTCTCTACAAGTGGCTGAGGCTGTTCGGGGATCAGGTCAACGAAGGTCAATTTTTCCCGCGTCGCGGAATTTTCCCGATGAGGGCTCTCGGACGATGTCGCAGCCGTGGTGTCAGGCGCGCGTGCCGAAGACCAGGACCACCCCGACGACCAGCAGAATCAGCCCGACGAATTGCGCCGTGCCGAGCTGCACGCCGCGCCAGAGATCGTAGCCGAGGCCCGCAAGAACCTGCGCCGAGACCAGTGCCGAGATCGTCAGAGTGGCGCCCAGCCGGGCATAGCCGGTGAGGCTCGCGAATACGAAGAACGTGCCCAGAAGCCCGGGCAGCAGCAGCACCCAGAGCCGCCCCTGGGTCAGCCTTGCAAAGGCCTCGGGGCCGTCGGTGGTCAGCGCGGTGACCGTCAGCACCACCAGCCCCACCGCCGAGTTCAGCCAGAGCGCCACCCAGACCGATCCGGAGACCGCGCGCGCCTCCAGCATCAGCGCGTTTTGCAGCACCAGCGCGCTGCCGGCGGCGGCGAGCAGCAGCAGGGTCGCGAGGGGGCTCATGGCCGCGCTTCCGGTGTCGGGCGCGCATCCAGCAGGCGCTGCATGAAGGTCAGGTCGAGCCAGCGCCCGAATTTCGCGCCGACCTCGCGCATCTCGCCGGTGATCTGGAAACCATGCGCCTGATGCAGCCGGATCGAGGCCGTGTTGCCGCTTTCGATCCCCGCCACCATCACATGTTTGCCGATCCCGCTGGCGCGGGCGATCAGTTCGGGCAGCAGCCGCGTGGCGATGCCGCGCCCACGCGCTTCGGCGCGCACATAGATCGAATGCTCCACCGTGTGGCGGTAGCCCTCCCAGTCGCGCCAGTCGCCAAAGCTCGCATAGGCCAGCACCTGCGCCCCGTCGCAGGCCACCAGAACCGGATAGCCCTGCGCTGTCCGGGCCTGCCACCAGGCGCGGCGGTTCTCCAGATCGACCGGCGTCTCGTTCCAGATCGCGGCGGTGTTCCGCACCGCGTCGTTATAGATCTCCAGAATGCCGGGCAGGTCGGCCCCGGTCGCGTCGCGGATCTGCATGCGTGTCACCCTCCGAACGGGCTTGGCGGTGGCGTTTGTCTAATATATGAGACGATCATGACGGAAGGTCTAGGGCAAAAGATCCGCGCGGAGCGGGACAGGCGCGGCTGGTCGCTGACCGATCTCGCGGAGCGTTCGGCGGTGTCGCGCGCCATGATCAACCGCATCGAGCGCGGCGAGAGCAGCCCCACCGCCACGGTGCTGGGGCGGTTGTCGGGGGCGTTCGGGCTCACCATGTCGGAGCTGCTGGCGGCGCCGGCGCAGGCGGCGACGCGGCTGTCGCGGGCAGGCGATCCGGCGCGGCTCTGGCAGGACCCGGAAACCGGCTATCTGCGCGAACGCATCGCCGCGCCGGCAGGCGAGGGGCGGGGCCTCGACATCGTCCGCGTGACCCTGCCGCCCGGCGCGCGGGTGGATTTCCCGCCCGAGGCCTACAGCTTCCTGATGCAATCGGTCTGGGTGCTTTCGGGGCGGTTGCTGTTCGAGGAGGGGGAGACGCGCTGGCCGCTCGGCCCCGACGACTGCCTGACGCTGGGCGCGCCGCAGCGCTGCGCCTTTGTCAATCCGGGGCGGGAGGCCTGTGTTTACGCGGTGGTGATTGCGCGGGTCTGAGGAAGAGGATCGAGCCGGCGTCTATGGCGCGCCTCACCCGCCACCGCTTTGTGCCGGCGCGTTGCGGGGGATCCGGAGACAACCCGCCCCGGACTTGATCCGGGGCCTCACCGGCTGCTCCGGCAGTGGTTTGTGTCTTTGTTCATCCCGGCGCCTGTCGCGCTATTGGTCACGCGTCACGGACCTCGCCCTCAGCGGATCACCAGCACCGATTGCGGCGCGTGGCGCACCACGCGGGCCGCGTTGGGGCCGACGAGGTAATCCTTCAGCGCCGGGCGGTTGGCGCCGACCACGATGGCATCGGCGCCAAGTTTCTGCGCCATCTTGATGATCTCGTGATAGATCGTGCCCTGCATCACATGCAGCTCGCCCAGCACCTCCGCCGGGATCGCCTCAGCCGCCCAGGCGGTGAGCTTTTCAGCCGCCTCGGCCTTGATCACATTGGCCTGCTCCGGTCCGAGATAGGAGCCCACCATCGCCATCCCCGATCCGGGGATGACATTGATCACATGCAGCTGCGCGCCCTCGCATTGCGCCATGCGCACCGCCGCCTCGGCCACATGGCCCGATTCCGGCAGATCGTTCATATCCACCGCCAAAAGGATCTTTTTGAACATCGCCTGTCCTCCTCAGAAGGCCGGTTGCGTCGCGCGCGGGCGCTGGATCATGACGACCCCCGCCAGCAGCAGCAGCGCCGGGATGAAGAACCACTCCTTGGCGAAGCGCTCGCTTTCGACCTGCACCGCCGAGATCACCACCGGGCTGTCGCCGTAATAGTCGTACTCGGTGCCGAGCTGGTCGAAGAGCGGTGTGCCGGGGAAGGGCTCTTCCAGCAGCAGCCGGCCGTCCTCTTCCAGCACAGTCAGCCCCTGTGCCGACAGCGCTGCATCGGCATCGCCGGCCACGGCAGGGATCACCACCGTGGTGGGCCGCACCTTGCCGGTGTCGAAATCGGGGCCCTCGATCATCAGCCGCAGATCGACCCCGTCGGGCTCCTCGGCCATCAGCTCAAGCGCCGTGTTGCCGGAGGCGGTGACATAGGGATCCTCCACCATGTCGAGGAAGAAGCCCGGGCGGAACAGCATGAAGGCGATGAAGAGCAGCACGACGCTTTCCCAGAGCTTCGACTTGGCGATGAAGTAACCTTGCGTCGCGGCGGCGAAGAGCAGCATCGCAAGCAGGGCCACGAAGAAGATGAACACCGCGTGAAAGAAATCCACGTCGATCAGCAGCAGGTCTGTGTTGAAGATGAACAGGAACGGCAAAAGTGCCGTGCGGATGTCGTAGCCAAAGCCCTGAAGGCCGGTCTTGATCGGATCCCCGCGCGAGATCGCCGCCGCCGCGTAGGCGGCAAGCCCCACCGGCGGCGTGTCGTCGGCGAGGATGCCGAAATAGAAGACGAACATATGCACGGCGATCAGCGGCACCACGAGGCCCACCTGCGCACCGACGCTGATGATCACCGGCGCCATGAGGCTGGAGACCACGATATAGTTTGCCGTGGTGGGCAGCCCCATGCCGAGGATCAGCGACAGCACCGCAACCAGCAGCAGCAGCACCATGAGGTTGCCGCCCGAGATCACCTCGATCACCTGGCCGATGACCTGATGTGCGCCGGTGAGGCTGATGGTGCCGACGATGACGCCGGCGGCGCCGGTGGCGACGCCGATGCCGATCATGTTGCGCGCCCCGAGGATGAGCCCCTGCACGAAATCGCCCCAGCCCGCGCGCGCCTCGGCGCCCACGTCATGGCCGCGGAACATCGCCTTGAGCGGGCGATGGGTGAGGGCGATGAAGATCATGAAGATCGTCGCCCAGAACGCCGAGAGCGCCGGCGACAGCCGGTCGAGCGTGTCGGTCCGCACCATCAGGTTCCAGACCAGGATAAAGATCGGAATCGCAAAGTAGAGCCCGCCGATCAGCGTCGGCGTCAGGCGCGGCGCGGTAGGGGGCGCATTGGGATCGGTGTCTTCCTTGATCTCGGGAAAGCCCGCCGAGATCTTCAGCAGCACCAGGTAGAGTACCCCCACCAGCGCCACGGCGACATAGATCGAGCCGCCCATGATCGGGTCGAGCAGCGCGCGCAGCCCGATCATCAGGAATGTCAGGATGCCGAGCGCGATGAAGCCCGACAGGAACAGGATCAGGATCATCAGCACGCCGATGCGGCGGCCGGGCTTCTCCAGCCCCTTGAGCCCCATCTTCAGGCTTTCCAGATGCACGATATAGAGCAGCGCAATGTAGGAGATCACCGCCGGCAGGAAAGCGTGCTTGACCACGTCGATATAGGGAATGTTGACGTATTCCACCATCAGGAAGGCGGCGGCCCCCATCACCGGCGGGGTGAGCTGGCCGTTGGTCGAGCTTGCGACCTCGACCGCGCCGGCCTTTTCCGCCGGAAAGCCGATGCGCTTCATCAGCGGAATGGTGAAGGTGCCGGTGGTCACGGTGTTGGCGATGGAGGAGCCGGAGATCATCCCGGTCATCATAGAACTGAGGACCGAGGCCTTGGCCGGCCCGCCGCGCAGCGCGCCCAGAAGCGCGATGGCGACCTGAATGAACCAGTTGCCGCCGCCGGCGCGGTCGAGCAGGGCGCCGAACAGCACGAAGAGGAAGATCATCGAGGTCGAGACACCGAGCGCCACGCCGAACACGCCTTCGGTCTGCATCCAGTAATGGCCCAAGGCCTTCGACAGCGAGGCGCCGCCGTAATTGGTGATATTGCGCGCCCATTCGGAATAGCCGCCGAAGAAGGCAAAGGCGATGAAGGCGCAGCCGATGATCACCAGCGGCAGGCCGAGCGAGCGATAGACGGCGATCATCAGACAGATCATGCCGATGGCCGACATGGTGATATCGGTGGTGCTCCAGAGGCCGGGGCGGCTGGCGATATCGAAGCGGAAGACCACGAGGTAGAGACAGGCCGAAACGCCGAGGATCAACAGCGCCCAGTCATAGGCGGGGATGCGGTCGCGCGCGGCGGTCTTGGTCAGCGGAAACGCCATGGTCGCGAGCGCCAGCGCGAATGCAAGGTGCACGAAGCGCGCCTGCGCGACGATATTGGCAAAGATGCTCATGCCAGTCGCCTGGGCGATCATCCCAGGGATGCGCGAGGCGATATAGAGCTGAAACAGCGACCAGACGATACAGGTGCCGAGGATAAGCGTGCCCTGCCAGTTCGTCGGGTTGCGCGCGCCGGTATCGGCCTCGGCCACCATATCGTCGGCAGTACGTTCCGTTGACGGCTGATCCACCATCGCCAAGTCCCCTCTGTTTTTTGGAAATATTTTATTTATTTATGGCGGGTTGCGCGGAAATCTTCGCGCAACCCGGAATGTTGTGCGGGCGCCGTGTACGGTGCCCGGGAGGCGGGATGTCCCGCGCTTATTCGATGAGGCCCAGCTCTTTATAGGCCTTGTCGGCGCCTGGATGCAGCGGCGCTGACAGGCCGTCCTTGACCATTTCAGCAGGGTCGAGATTGGCGAAGGCCGGGTGCAGCTGGCGGAAATCGTCGATGTTTTCCATCACCGCCTTGGCGACCACATAGACCACGTCCTCGGGCACCTCGGAGGAGGTCACAAAGGTCGCGCCGACGCCAAAGGTGGTGGTGTCCTCGTCATTGCCCGCATACATGCCGCCGGGAATGGTGGCGACGCGGTAATAGGGGTTGTCGGCGACCAGCGTGTCGATCGGCTCGCCCACCACGTCGATGAGTTGCACGTCACAGGTGGTGGTGGCTTCCTGAATGGCGGCGGCGGGGTGGCCGACAGTGTAGATCATCGCGTCGATATTGCCGTCGCAGAGCTGCTGCGCCATCTCGGCCCCCTTGTACTCGGTCGCCAGCGCCAGATCGTCCATGCCGATGCCGAAGGCGTCCATCACGACTTCCATCGTGGCGCGCTGGCCGGAGCCCGGATTGCCCACGTTCACGCGCTTGCCGGCGATGTCCTCGAATTTCTCGACGCCGGAATCGGCGCGGGCGAGCAGGGTGAAGGGCTCGGGATGCACCGAGAACACCGCGCGCAGCTCGGGGAACGGGTTATCGGAGAATTGCGAGGTGCCGTTATAGGCGTGGTACTGCCAGTCGGACTGGGCGACGCCGAATTCCAGCTCGCCGGCCTTGATGGTGTTGATGTTGTAGACCGAGCCGCCGGTCGATTCCACCGCGCAGCGGATACCGTGTTCCTTGCGGCTCTTGTTCACCAGACGGCAGATCGCGCCGCCGGTCGGGTAGTAGACGCCGGTCACGCCGCCGGTGCCGATGGAGATGAACTGTTGCTCCTGAGCGGTGGCCGCGCCGGTCGTCACGAGCGCGCCGGAAAGGATGGCGCCGAAGATGGATTTTTTCATCAGATCTTGCTCCCTGTGATCTTGATTGCATTTATAGTGATAATAGTGCCCAGAAGAGCGCAGGGAAGCAAATCGGGCAAGCCCGGCGCGAATTGACGGAACGTCAGCCCGGATGAGGAGCGCAATGTCGCATATTTTTCCGCGCCACACCAAAGCCTTGCCGCCCGTCGTGGCGCGCGCGGAGGGGGCCTATCTCTACGATGCCGAGGGCAAGGCCTATCTCGACGGATCCGGTGGCGCGGCGGTCTCCTGTCTGGGGCACGGCGATTCCAAGGTGATCGGCGCGATGAAGGCGCAGCTCGATCAGGTGGCCTTTGCCCATACCGGCTTTTTCACCTCCGAGCCCGCCGAGCGGCTGGCCGACCGGCTGGTCTCGCTCGCGCCCGAGGGGCTCGACCGGGTCTATGTGGTGGCCGGCGGGTCCGAGGCGATGGAATCGGCGCTGAAACTGGCGCGGCAGTATTATCTGGAGAAGGGCGAGCCGCAGCGGGTCAATATCATTGCGCGGCGGCAGAGCTATCACGGCAACACACTGGGGGCGCTGGCCACGGGCGGCAATATCTGGCGCCGCGAGCCTTTTGCGCCGCTGTTGATCGACGTGCACCACGTCGCGCCCTGCTATGCCTATCGCGGCATGGCGCCGGGCGAGTCCGAAGAGCAATACGGCGAACGGTTGGCGGCGGAGATCGAGGCTCAGGTGCAGGCGCTCGGCCCCGAGACGGTCATGGCGTTCGTCGCAGAGCCGGTGGTCGGCGCGACGGCGGGGGCGGTGCCGGCGGTGCCCGGCTATTTCAAGCGGATCCGCGAGATCTGTGACCGCTACGGCATCCTGCTGATCCTCGACGAGGTCATGTGCGGCATGGGCCGGACGGGCACGCTCTTTGCCTGCGAGCAGGACGGGGTGGCACCGGATATCTGTGCCGTCGCCAAGGGGCTGGGCGCGGGCTATGCGCCCATCGGGGCGATGCTGTGCTCGGCGGAGATCTATGCGGCCATCGAGAGCGGCTCGGGGTTCTTCCAGCACGGTCACACCTATCTCGGCCATCCGACCTCCTGCGCCGGCGCGTGCGCGGTGCTGGAGCGGCTGGTGGACGACCAGTTGCTGGGCCGGGTGGCGCCGATGGGCGCGCTGCTGCGCGGCGCGCTGGAGGAGCGGTTCGGGCAGCGGCCCTATCTGGGCGATATCCGCGGGCGCGGGCTGTTCCTCGGGCTGGAGCTGGTGGTGGATCGCGAGAGCAAGGCGCCCTTTGATCCGGGCCAGGGCGTGGCGGGAAAGCTCAAGAAAGCGGCCTTTGCCGAGGGGCTGATCTGCTATCCGATGAGCGGCACCATCGACGGGCAGAGAGGCGATCATGTGCTGCTGGCGCCGCCCTTCATCATTACCGAGGATCAGGTGGGCGAGCTGGTCGACAAGCTCGACCGCGCGCTGACGGCCGTTCTGGGCTGAGCCAAGCGTTTTCGAAAACGCTTGCAACTCTTTTCGAAAAGAGTTGTGGCGCGGGCGGATATTAACCGCGTCTTCAGCGGCGTGGCGCTAAGCCTGCCGCCATGGATGCAGGCTTTCTCACCATGCTGTCTCTGCTTGGCGCGCCATTGCGGGCGCGGCTCTTTGCGCTGCTGGTGGCGCGGCTGCCGCATGCGATGGGCGCGGGAGAGATCGCCCGCGCTCTGTCCGTCCCGCCCTCGACCCTCTCGGCGCATCTCGCGGCGCTGAGCGATGCGGGGCTGTTGGAACGGTCGCGCGATGGCCCCTCGCGATTCTACCGCGCGGCGCCGGAGCGGCTGGGTGAGGCGCTGGGCTGGGCGGCGGAGGATCTCTGCCTCGGGCGGGCCGGGCGCGGCGCGCGCCGCCTGCCGCCCGTGCCGCGCCTGCTGTTTCTCTGCGAGGACAATGCCGCGCTGTCGCTGATGGCAGAGGCGTTGGCGCGCCGCCGGCTGGCGGGGCGGGTGCAGGCGGCCTCGGCGGGGCTGACGCCCGCGTCCTCGGCCGACCCGCTGGCGCTGGCGCTGCTGGCGCAGCGCCGTCACGATCTGGCGGCGCTCTATCCGAAACCGGCCGGGGCGGCTGCGCCGCCCGATCTCGTGATCGCGCTGGGGCCGCGCGCCGCCGATTCGCTGCCGCTGGCGGGCCTGTCGGCGCTTTGCGCCTATTGGCCGCTGACCCCGCCGCCCGCGAAAGGCCCGCTCATCCCCCGCGCCATCGCGCTGCACGCCGCCTACCGGGCGCTGAACAGCCGGATCACCGCGCTGCGCCGGCTGCCGCCGGGCGGGCTGCCGCGTGCCGCCGCGCAGGCGGCGCTCGACGATCTCAGTTCAGGTCTTCCAGCAGCCGGCCATGTTTGCGCGTCTCGTCCAGCACCGCGCCGAAACGGGTCATCCCGCGCGCCTCCAGCATCGGCAGCATCCTGACCAGCACCTGCGCCGTGGCATGGGCATCCCCCAGCGCGGTGTGGCGCAGCGCCGCCGGGATCTCGACGCCCAGCCGCTCGCAAAGCGCATCCAGCGTGTGGGTCTGGCTGGCGCCGAACAGCACCGCCGAGAGCAGCACCGTATCTAGGATCGGATGATCCCAGGCCACTCCCATGCGGTCGCGGTGGCGGCGCAGGAAGGCCATGTCGAAGGGGGCATTATGCGCCACGATGACCGAGCCCTTGGCGAAGCGGTGAAAGCGCCGCCCGGCCTCGGCGATATCGGGTTTGCCGCGCACCATGGCGTCGGTCACCTTGTGCACCCGGGTCGAGCTGGGCGGGATCGGAATACCGGGGTCGACCAGCTGGTCGATCACCTCGCCGGGCACGATGCGCCCGTTCAGCACCCGCACCGCGCCGATCTGCACCACCTCGTCCTTGTGCGGCAAGAGCCCCGTCGTCTCGGTATCGAACACCGTGTAGCTCAGCGCCGAGAGCGGCGTGTCCTCGATGCTGGCGGGGGCATCATGGCTCAGCAGGTCGAAATCATAGACCAGCGGGCGCTCCGCCTCGGGCGGCATATGCGTCTCGGCGCCCTCGATCACCATCATGTAGCCGCCGCCCTCCATCGGCTTCAGCCGGGCGTCATAGCTCTGCGCGCCGTCCACCCCCTCGGCGGTAAAGCGCACCTCGCGCCCGGTCTTGTGCATCCGGGTCACCGCGGCCTCCAGCCCCGATGCCTCGAAGTAATCCGACAGCGGCGCGTTCAGACGCGGCACATGCAGCTGCGCCAGCACCTCCGCCGCCTGACCGTCATAGAGCACGATCTGCCCGCGCGGGCTCACCAGGATCATCGCCACCGGGATCTCGGTCAGCAGCGCGGTGAGCCGGGCCTTTTCGGCGCTCAGCCGCTCGGTCTCCAGCGCCACCCGCTGCGCGCTGTCGAGCGTGCCCTCGGTCAGCCGCTCGGAGACCGCACGGGCGGCATGGGCGAGATCGCCGAGATAGCGCGCCGCATGGGTGTCGACCTCGCGCGATACCCCGGCATGGGCGCGCATGCGCATCTCGGCGGCGAGCTTCTCGATGGGCTTGGCGACATTCTCGTCGAAGAGCAGCCAGACCCCGACGCTGAGCGCCAGCAGCGCCAGGACCGCGACGATGGCGGCAAAGACAAAGCCGTCGGCGACGGAGGTTTCCGCCACGCGCGCATGCCCGGCCCAGAGCGCCAGCAGCACCGCCGCGCTGCCGCCGAGCGCGAGCAGCCCGAAGAACAGGAAGATCCGCAGCCGCAGGCCGAGCTTGCTCATGCGCCACCCTCCGCGCAGACCGCCGCGACAATCGGGTCGTCGCTGCCCGCGTCGCGCCAGACCGGCGCGCCGCCATCGCCGCCGGCGGGATCGGCGCGGCGGTGGTTGACGCAATCCACCATCATCTCGACCGCCTGCACCGGCTGCCAGCGGGCAAAGAAATAGAGATCGGCGAGATAAAGCCCCTCGGTCTCGCGGTTGGCGACGCGGGTGCCGTGATCGACGGCGATGAAGCGGTCGACCATCGGCACGACATAGGTCCAGGGCCGGTAGAGCGCGCGCGATTCATGCACCGTGGCGACCTCGACCCCCTCGGGCAGTGCGCTGGCGGTGCGACCGTACCAGCCGTATTCGCTGGCGATCGCGGCGGCGATCATCGCGGCGCCGGCGCCCACCGGCATCAGCCAGCGCGGCAGGCGCCCGCCCGTCAGCCGGTTCAGCAGCATCACCGCGCCGGCGCCGGCGAACCCCGCGACGAAAACGGCGATCAGTTCCAGAAACATGGTTTCTCCTCCCCTTGGTCCGGCTCAGCCCAGCATGCCGCGCCCATGCCCCAGCGCCGATTGCAGAGACTTTATCACCACGAAGGCATCGCGCAGATGACTTCGCTCAAAATCCGACAGGTCGGCGGGGGCGAGATAATTGTCGGGCGCCGCGCCGCGTTTCACCTGCGCCGCCTGATGTTCCAGCCGGGTTTCGGCGATGAGATCGTAGGCATCGAGCAGATCCTGCCCGCCCGAGCCCGAGAGCTTGCCCGCCGCCACCGCCGCCTCCAGCCGGGCGCGGGTATTGACCTCGGTGAGCTCGCCCTGAAGCGCATAGACCCGCGCCATATCGACCACCGGCACCACGCCATTGTGCTTGAGATCCAGCGTGTTCTTGTGCTCGCCCGAGCG
This sequence comes from Salipiger abyssi, assembly GCF_017311415.1. Lineage (GTDB taxonomy): Bacteria > Pseudomonadota > Alphaproteobacteria > Rhodobacterales > Rhodobacteraceae > Salipiger > Salipiger abyssi_A. The sequence continues at coordinate 10,819 of NZ_JAEKIS010000041.1, forward strand.
GATCGTGGCAAAGCCGCGCAGGAGGCCCAGCGGCGGTGTGTGTTTCAGCGAGTTGGCAATCATGTGCGAGACGAAGATCGAGTTCTTCGCGGCCTTCGCCAGCGTCTCTTCCTGGAGGTCCTCGAAGAGCGATTTGCTGCCGCCGATGGGGCGCAGGTCGAACATGACCGAGGCCAGCATCTGCGCCATCGGATCGGGCTTGGCGATCCATTTGGCGAAATAGCCGCGCCAGGTGCCGACGCGCTGGCACCATTGCGGATTGGTCGCCATCATATCGCCGGGACAATAGTAATATCCCGTCTTATCAAGGCCATCCGAGACGAATTTCGCCATTTCCCGAAAGTACGAAAGATCGTCCTCGGTGGCGCTGTCGTCGAGAAACAGGCAATTGTCCTGATCCGAGACGCCGGTCTGTTCCTGCCGCCCCTGCGATCCGCAGGCGAGCCAGAGATAGGGCACCGGCGCCGCGCCCAGCCTGTCCTTGGCCAGCGCCAGCAGGCGCCGCGTGACAGTGTCGGCAATGTCGGTGATGAGCCGCGTCACCACCTCGTGGCGGTTGCCGCTGGCCACGAGCTGCGCCAGAAGCTGCGGGATGCGGGCGGTGACCTCGGCCATCTGTTCGGCGGTGTCCGCGCGGGCGATCTCGGCCACCAGCTCGGCGGAGCTGACCGCCTGAAACCGCGTCAGGTCGGTCTGGGTGACGATGCCCACCAGCCGGCCGCCCTCGGTCACCGGCACATGGCCGATATGGCGCTCCATCATCATGTGCAGCACGTCCGAGCCGATGGCGGAGGGGGGCAGAGTGAGCGGCTCTGCGGTCATCACCTGCGCCACCGGCGTGTCGAAAGACAGCCCGCCGCCCACCACCTTGCCGGAGACATCGCGGATGGTGAGGATGCCCTTCAGCGCGGGCCCGTCGGTGATGCAGACCGAGGAGACGCGGCGCTCGGCCATCAGCTTTGCAGCCTCCCGCACGCTGGTCTCGGGCGGCAGCGTGAGCGGCTTTGCCGCCATCAGCGTCTCGACCCGGGAATGGGCGAGGTCGGTCTTGCGCGGCTTGGCGGCGCGCGAGCGGTCGAAGAAGCGCTGCGCGGCGGGGTGCTCCTGCACCAGCGCGTTGAAGGCATAGACCGGCAGCATCAGCAGCAGCGTTTCCTCGACCGTGCGGGCCGAGGTGGCGGCGATGCCGTCGCGGGTCAGGCCGCGCTCGCCAAAGGAATTTCGCGGGCCGAGCAGGGAGACGACGACATCGTTCTCGTCGCGGATCTCGACCTGTCCGGAATGAATGAGATAGAGCCCGTCGAGCGGCTGGCCCACGGCATAGATCGGTTCGCCGGCGGGCAGTCGGCGCTGCACGAATTGCGGCAGCATCCCTTCGAGCGCGTCGCTGTCCAGCGTGTCGTAGGGGTGGACGGCGCTCAGGAAACGGTGGAGCTCTTCGGGTGCGATGGGCATCGGTCGACCTCCGGAAGGGTGCGGGCGGCGGGGAAAGAAAACCCCGCCCCGGCTTGGCGCGGGACGGGGGAAGGGTAGGGGAAAGGCCGCAGGACGGCCAGACCCTTGGCTTAGTGATCCTGGGCGGCGCCGGCACCGCGCGGCACGCGCACGCTTTCCACCAGATCGCTGATTTCCTGCGGGATCGGCGTCGTCGCGTTCGAGACGATGAAGGCCACCGCGAAGTTGATCAGGGCGCCCACCGCGCCGAACGAGGTCGACTTGATGGTGCCGAGCAGCGGATCGGCATCGGTGAAGGAGTTGGTGCCGGGGATGAACAGCCAGCCCTTGTGCAGGAAGATATAGACCAGGGTCACGATCAGACCTGCGAGCATGCCCGCCACGGCGCCCTTGTTGTTCACCTTGGTAAAGATGCCCATCATAAGAACCGGGAAGATCGACGAGGCCGCGAGGCCGAAGGCCAGCGCCACGGTCTGAGCCGCAAAGCCCGGCGGGTTCAGACCCAGCCATGTGGCGATGACGATGGCCACGGCCATGGCGACCCGGGCAGACATGAGCTCGCCCTTTTCGCTGATGCCCGGGTTGAGCTGGCCCTTGATCAGGTCGTGCGAGACCGCCGAGGAGATCGCCAGCAGCAGACCGGCGGCGGTGGAGAGCGCGGCGGCAAGGCCACCGGCGGCCACCAGACCGATCACCCAGCTGGGCAGGTTGGCGATTTCGGGGTTGGCCAGAACCAGGATGTCGCGGTTGAAGTTGGTCAGCTCGTTCTCCGAACCCCAGCCGGCTTCTTCCATCGCGGCGACGGTTTCGGCGTCGGCGTCGTTGAAATAGGCGATGCGACCGTCGCCGTTCGCGTCGTTCCAGCCCAGCAGGCCGGTCTGCTCCCAGGTTTTCATCCAGTTATAGGTCGGATCGCTCTCGATGGTCTCGACCGCGACCGGCTCGCCCGAGGCGCCTTCCGGCCAGAACTGCTGGGTGATGTTCAGGCGCGCCATGGCACCCACCGCCGGGGCGGTCAGGTAGAGCAGCGCGATGAAGACCAGTGCCCAGCCGGCAGACCAGCGTGCATCGGCCACCTTGGGCACGGTAAAGAACCGCATGATGACGTGCGGCAGGCCGGCGGTGCCGATCATCAGCGACAGGGTGAAGAGCACCATGTTGAACGTGTCGCCGTTATGCGCGGTATATTCCTTGAAGCCGAGATCGGTGACGATCTGGTCGAGGGTCTGGAGCAGCGGGGTGCCGCTTTCGGTCGAGCCGAAGAGACCCAGCGCCGGGATCGGGTTGCCGGTCAGTTGCAGCGAGATGAAGATCGCCGGGATGGTATAGGCGAGGATCAGCACGCAATATTGCGCCACCTGGGTGTAGGTCACGCCCTTCATGCCGCCGAACACCGCGTAGGCAAAGACGATCACCGCACCGATCAGCAGGCCGGTGGTGCTGTCCACTTCGAGGAAGCGGCCAAAGGCCACGCCCACGCCGGTCATCTGGCCGATCACATAGGTGGTCGAGGCGATGATCAGGCAGAGCACCGCGACCATGCGCGCGGTCGGGCTGTAGAACCGGTCGCCGATGAATTCCGACACGGTGAATTTGCCGAACTTGCGCAGGTAGGGCGCGAGCAGCAGCGCCAGCAGCACGTAGCCGCCGGTCCAGCCCATGAGGTAGGTGGAGTTGTCATAGCCGACAAAGGCGATGAGGCCGGCCATCGAGATGAACGAGGCGGCCGACATCCAGTCGGCGGCGGTCGCCATGCCGTTGGTGACCGGGTGCACGCCGCGGCCGGCGGCGTAGAATTCCGACGTGGAGCCCGCGCGGGCCCAGATCGCGATGCCGATGTAGAGCGCAAAGGACGCGCCCACGAACAGCAGGTTGATGGTAAACTGATCCATGACGCGTTACTCCTCGTCCACGCCGAATTCTTTATCGAGCTTGTTCATCCGGAAGGCGTAGAAGAAGATCAGCGCCAGGAAGATCAGGATGCTGCCCTGCTGGGCGAACCAGAAGCCCAGATCGGTGCCGCCGACCATGATGCCCGAAAGCATCGGGCGCAGCAGGATGCCGAAGCCGAACGAGCAGATGGCCCAGATGATGAGGCTGATGATGATGATGCGCAGGTTGGCCTTCCAATAGGCCTCGCCACTCGATGTTTGATCCGCCATGCGCGGGTCCCTCCTCTCCTTGATACATAACCCGCCTCCCTTGCTGGAGGCGGCGCTGCGGCGGCCCTCAGCGGGCCGTCGCGTCCTCCACGATCGCGCCGAGATCGGCGGCGATCTTGTCGATGGCACCCATCGCGTCGATGCGCGACAGGGCCCGTTTCTCCTCGTAATAGCCGATGAGCGGCGCGGTCTGGGCGTGATAGGCCTCCAGACGGCTGGCCACGGTCTCGGCCTTGTCGTCGGCGCGGCGCTTCATCTCGGTGCCGCCGCATTTGTCGCAGGTGCCCTCTTTGGCGGGCCGCTTGAAGCTGTCGTGATAGCCCTCGCCGCAGACGGCGCAGGTGTAGCGACCCGAGATCCGCTCGACCATCGCGGCGTCGTCCACCTCAAGGCTGATGGCGGCGTCGATCCTCTGGCCGGTCTCGGCCAGCAGCGTATCGAGCGCCTGCGCCTGCACGGTGGTGCGCGGGAAGCCGTCGAGGATGACGCCACGGGCGCAATCGGGCTCGGCGAGCCGGTCGCGCAGGATGGCGATGACGATCTCGTCGCTCACCAGCCCGCCGGCCTCCATCACCGCCTTGGCCTGCTTGCCGGCCTCGGTGCCTTGTGCGACGGCGGCGCGCAGCAGGTCGCCGGTGGAGAGCTGCACGAGGCCGAACGTGTCCTCGAGCATGCGCGCCTGGGTGCCTTTCCCGGCCCCCGGAGGGCCGAGAAGGATGAGCACGGGGGCGGCTGTCACGGTCTGTCCGTCCATCTCCGTTACCCCTTATTCGCGCGGTTTTCGATGAGGTCTTCGACGACGGAGGGATCGGCGAGTGTTGAGGTATCGCCGAGGGCGCCGAAATCGTTTTCGGCGATCTTGCGCAGGATGCGGCGCATGAT
>NZ_JAEKIS010000042.1 GCF_017311415.1 Salipiger abyssi
ACGCCGTTCTTTGCGAACTACCGTCCGCAGTTCTACTTCCGCACGACGGACGTGACCGGCACCGTGACGCTGCCCGAGGGCACCGAGATGGTGATGCCGGGCGACAACCTGAAGTTCACGGTTGAGCTGATCGCGCCGATCGCCATGGAAGACGGCCTGCGCTTCGCCATCCGCGAAGGCGGCCGCACCGTCGGCTCCGGCGTCGTCTCCAAAATCCTCGAGTGATCTTGGCAGATGGTGCGGCGGGCCCTATCCGGCCCGCCAGCCTGATATTTTGATGGGTGCTGCGGCACCCATCGTCTCTTAGGGCAGGGGCTCCGGCCATGCCTGAACGGGTTCGATGAGGGGGCAGGGTGGTCCTGTCTCCTCCTCTCAACTCTCACGCCTATGAAAAGGCATACCGAACATGCAAAGCCAGAACATTCGCATCCGGCTCAAGGCGTTCGATTACCGCGTCCTCGATGCGTCGACGCAGGAGATCGTGAACACCGCCAAACGGACGGGCGCGCAGGTGCGCGGTCCGATCCCGCTGCCGAACAAGATCGAGAAATTCACCGTTCTGCGTGGCCCCCACGTGAACAAGAAATCCCGCGACCAGTTCGAGATCCGTACCCACAAGCGGCTGCTCGACATCGTGGACCCGACCCCGCAGACGGTGGATGCGCTGATGAAGCTCGACCTCGCCGCCGGCGTGGATGTCGAGATCAAGGTGTAAGGAGGGCAGATGCTTATGCGCTCTGGAGTCATCGCAAAAAAAGTCGGCATGACCCGGCTGTTCATGGAAGACGGCAAGCAGATCCCTGTGACCGTCCTTCAGCTCGAAGGTTGCCAGGTGGTCGCGCAGCGGACCGCCGAGAAAGACGGCTACACCGCCGTTCAGCTCGGTTCCGGTTCGGTGAAGGCCAAGAACGTGACCAAAGCCATGCGCGGCCATTTCGCCGTTGCCAAGGTGGAACCGAAACGGAAGATCGCGGAATTCCGCGTGGCCCCGGAAAACCTGATCGGCGTGGGTGAGGAAATCACCGCCGACCATTATTTCGAAGGCCAGTTCGTCGACGTTGCCGGCACCACCATCGGTAAGGGCTTTGCCGGTGCCATGAAGCGGCACAATTTCGGCGGTCTGCGCGCGTCGCACGGCGTCTCGATCTCGCACCGTTCGCACGGCTCGACCGGTCAGTGTCAGGATCCGGGCAAGGTCTTCAAAGGCAAGAAGATGGCCGGTCACATGGGCGCCGTCCGTGTCACCACGCAGAACCTTCAGGTCGTCAAGACCGATGCCGACCGTGGCTTGATCATGATCAAGGGTGCGGTTCCGGGCTCGAAAGGTGGCTGGGTGACGATCAAGGACGCGGTCAAGAAACCGTTCCCCGAGAACGCGATCCTGCCCGCCGCTCTGAAGTCCGCCGCCGAGGAAGCCGCGAAAGCCGCCGAGGAAGCCGCCGCTCAGGCCGCAGCCGAGGAAGCCGCCGCTGCTGAGGCCGCCGCCGCGGAAGCCGCAGCCGCCGAAGAGGCCGCCCTGAAAGAAGCGGAAGCTTCGATCGAGGCCGAGAAGAAGGAAGGCGACGAATGAAACTCGACGTGATCAACCTGGACGGCTCCGCCGCGGGCGAAGTCGAGCTGACGGACGAGATCTTCGATCTCGAGCCGCGCGCCGACATCCTGCACCGGGTCGTCCGCTGGCAGCGCAACAAGGCGCAGGCCGGTACCCACAAGGTCAAGACCCGTTCGGAAGTGTCTTACTCGACCAAGAAGATCTATCGCCAGAAGGGCACCGGCGGCGCACGCCACGGCTCCCGCAAGGCGCCGATCTTCCGCAAGGGTGGCATCTACAAGGGCCCGACCCCGCGGTCGCACGCCCACGAGCTGCCGAAAAAGGTCCGTGCCCTCGGTCTCAAGCTGGCGCTCTCCGCCAAAGCCAAGACCGGCGCGCTCGTGATCATCGACACGGCGGATTCCGACGGCAAGACCAAGACGCTGGCGGCACAGGTGAAAAGCCTGGGCTGGAAGCGCGCGCTGATCATCGACGGTGCGGCGGTGAACGAGAACTTCGCTCGTGCCGCGGCCAATATCGACGGTCTGGACGTGCTGCCGAGCGTTGGTGCCAACGTGTATGACATCCTCAAGCGTGACACCCTGGTGCTCACGAAAGCGGGTGTCGAAGCTCTGGAGGCTCGACTGAAATGAGTGCGAAGCCCGAACATTACGACGTGATCCGCAAGCCGATCATCACCGAGAAATCCACCATGGCGTCCGAGAACGGCGCGGTGGTCTTCGAAGTGGCGATCGACGCGACGAAACCCCAGGTGAAAGAGGCCATCGAGGCGCTCTTCGGTGTCAAGGTCAAGGCCGTGAACACCACCATCACCAAGGGCAAGGTCAAGCGCTTCCGCGGCCAGATCGGCCGGCGGAACGACGTGAAAAAGGCCTATGTGACCCTCGAAGAGGGCAACACGATCGACGTGTCGACCGGTCTTTGATCGCGGTGGGGTGAAACCCCATCCTACGGAATTGGAAAGGCCCCCGCAGCGATGCGGAGGCCTTTTTTGATTTTTGGATGTCGCCGGCAGATATAGGAACGTTTGAGCCTGCATGCTGAAATGCTTTGCCAGCTTGAAAGTTCATGCCGGCGTCTCGTTGCTGGTGAATGCAGAAATTCGGCTGTTCCTAGACAGAACAAAACGCGTAACGTTGTCCCTGTATGATCTATATTCAGTGACGTTTCTTGGGATGGGGGACCCCTCAAAGCCTCTGAATGGAAGAAAGAATTTTATATCTTGCGTGCCTTCCTGAATTAAATCCTGCAGTAGAAAGAACTGGGTGTAGCGTTCGAAGGAGCCGAAGAGGTCAAAGAAATCACCATATCGCTGTAGCGTTGCAGATAATGGGTTGGGTGCACCAACATAGTGAAGACGAATGCATTCGAGCGTAAGATCGAACCGGTCTTTTATACGGCTGTTGGTTCCGCGAGCCATATTGATGTTTTGTTGCCTGTTGATCATCTTGGCTGGGAAAATGATGTAGGCGCCTATGGTGCTGCAAACGCGAAAAAATGCTTCCAACTCTGTTGGAGGTATCTCGGAAATGATGTGCTGCATGGATTTCCAGTATCGGTATGTGTGTCCCAGTGCATCGCTTGACAGAAAGAACTCCCCAGAGCTTGAAGAGTGGTATAGATAAGTTTTTGGATGACTATCCGAAAGTGAAAAGCGAATGTCATTAGGTAGAGGTTTGCTCCAGAGATATCGGTGATATTGTCGCAGAGTAGGGCTTCGACTATCGGGATCTCTCCCGACGGGGGTGTCAGAATAAAAGTCAAAAGTTGTATCAATAAAGGTGGTCACACCAAATTCCCTCTGCCTCTTCAACTGAATTGACTTTCGAACGTTACGGGCACACCGGCAAGGCCTTGACCCGGCATCTCTCCTCCCCTAAGAGGTCCCATCCGCAACAGCCCCGGATTCGTCCGGGGCTTCGCGTTTGTCTTGCGACACCCGTCCCGGGCCTGACCCGGGACCTCCACCGTAGAGGCCCCGGAACATGTCCGGGGCAGGGGATCGAGAGACCCACGAACCGGGCACCTTCGGGGGCCTACAAACCGGCCACCTGCGGACCACCAGTCGAGGGGGCTATCACATAGGGCGGAGCCTTCCGCCCGTCTGTAAACGGAAGACAGAAAGCATGGCACTCAAGTCGTACAAGCCGACGACGCCGGGCCAGCGCGGGCTGGTGCTGATCGACCGTTCGGAGCTGTATAAAGGACGTCCCGTCAAATCCCTCACCGAGGGTCTGACGAAATCGGGCGGCCGGAACAACACCGGACGGATCACTGCACGCCGCCGCGGCGGTGGCGCAAAGCGTCTCTACCGGATCGTCGATTTCAAGCGGAACAAATTCGATATCAACGGCATCGTCGTTCGCATCGAATACGATCCCAACCGCACCGCCTTCATCGCGCTCGTCCAGTATGACGATGGCGAGCAGGCCTATATCCTCGCGCCCCAGCGTCTGGCCATCGGCGACAAGATCGTCGCCAGCGCCAAGGCCGACATCAAGCCCGGCAACGCAATGCCCTTCTCCGGCATGCCGATCGGCACGATCGTCCACAATATCGAGCTGAAGCCCGGCAAGGGCGGCCAGATCGCACGCGCCGCGGGCACCTATGCCCAGTTCGTCGGTCGTGACGGCGGCTACGCCCAGATCCGTCTGAGCTCGGGCGAGCTGCGCATGGTGCGTCAGGAATGCATGGCCACCGTCGGTGCCGTGTCGAACCCCGACAACAGCAACCAGAACCTCGGTAAAGCCGGCCGCGTCCGTCACATGGGCAAGCGTCCGAGCGTCCGCGGCGTCGTGATGAACCCGATCGACCACCCCCATGGCGGTGGTGAAGGCCGGACCTCCGGTGGCCGTCACCCGGTGACGCCCTGGGGCAAGCCGACCAAGGGCAAGCGGACCCGCGACACCAACAAGGCGTCGCAGAAGCTTATCATCCGCTCGCGTCACGCCAAGAAGAAGGGTCGCTAACATATGTCGCGCTCTGTTTGGAAAGGCCCTTTCGTCGATGCCTACGTCCTGAAGAAGGCCGAGAAGGTACGCGAAAGCGGCAAGAACGAAGTCATCAAGATCTGGTCGCGCCGCTCGACGATCCTGCCCCAGTTCGTGGGCCTGACGTTTGGTGTCTATAACGGCCACAAGCATGTTCCCGTGAACGTCTCCGAAGACATGATCGGCCAGAAATTCGGCGAATACGCACCGACCCGTACCTATTACGGGCATGCGGCCGACAAGAAAGCCAAGAGGAAGTAAGCCATGGGCAAGGATAAGAATCCCCGCCGCGTGGCGGACAACGAGGCGATGGCAAAGCTCCGCATGCTGCGCACCTCGCCGCAGAAGCTGAACCTGGTGGCCGCGCTGATCCGCGGCAAGAAGGTGGAAAAGGCCCTCACGGACCTGACCTTCTCGAAAAAGCGGATCGCCGTGGACGTGAAGAAATGCCTTCAGTCCGCTATCGCGAATGCCGAGAACAACCACGGTCTGGACGTTGACGAGCTCGTCGTCGCCGAGGCCTATGTGGGCAAGAACCTTGTGATGAAGCGCGGTCGTCCCCGGGCGCGTGGCCGTTTCGGTCGCATCAACAAGCCGTTCTCGGAACTCACCATCAAGGTGCGTCAGATCGAGGAGCAAGCCTAATGGGTAACAAGACCAATCCGATCGGCATGCGCCTTCAGGTCAACCGCACCTGGGACAGCCGCTGGTACGCCGACACCAAGGACTATGGTGATCTGCTTCTGGAAGACATCGCCATCCGCGAGTTCATCCACGAAGAGTGCAAGCAGGCCGGTGTGGCGCGCGTCATCATCGAACGTCCGCACAAGAAGTGCCGCGTGACCATCCACACCGCCCGTCCGGGCGTCATCATCGGCAAGAAAGGCGCAGATATCGAAACCCTGCGCAAGAAGCTGGCGAAGATGACCGACAGCGAGCTGCACCTCAACATCGTCGAGGTCCGCAAGCCCGAGCTCGACGCCCGTCTTGTGGGTGAGAGCATCGCGCAGCAGCTCGAGCGCCGGGTGTCGTTCCGTCGCGCCATGAAGCGCGCGGTGCAGAACGCCATGCGCATGGGCGCGCTGGGGATCCGGGTGAACGTCGCGGGCCGTCTCGGCGGTGCCGAGATCGCACGGACCGAATGGTATCGCGAAGGCCGTGTGCCCCTGCACACCCTGCGCGCCGATATCGACTACGCGCACGTCGAAGCCACGACCCCCTATGGTATCATCGGGATCAAGGTCTGGATCTTCAAAGGCGAAATCATGGAGCACGACCCGGCTGCCCGCGACCGCAAGTCGCAGGAAATCCAGGACGGTCCGGCTCCGCGCGGCGCCATGGGCGGCCGTCGCTGAGGGAGTTTGAGACATGCTGCAACCGAAACGCACCAAGTTCCGGAAGATGTTCAAGGGCCGCATCAAGGGTGAGGCCAAGGGCGGTTCCGACCTGAACTTCGGCCATTACGGCCTGAAGGCTCTGCAACCCGAGCGCGTCACCGCGCGCCAGATCGAGGCCGCTCGTCGTGCCATGACGCGTCACATGAAGCGTCAGGGCCGCGTCTGGATCCGGATCTTCCCGGATACCCCGGTGACCTCGAAACCCACCGAGGTTCGGATGGGTAAGGGTAAGGGCTCGGTCGATTACTGGGCCTGCAAGGTCAAGCCGGGCCGCGTGATGTTCGAGATCGACGGCGTCGCCGAAGACATCGCCCGCGAGGCGCTGCGTCTGGCCGCGATGAAGCTGCCGATCAAGACCCGCGTGGTGGTCCGCGAGGACTGGTAACCGGCGGCGATGCCGCCGGGCATGATGGAGGCGGGCTCAAAGAGATCGCTCGAGTCGTGCACCGTCTAAAAATTCGACCCCTGCCGGGAAGCTGGCCGGGGTCTTTTTTTGCGCGCCCTCCAGGGGCCGCGCGTTTCGGAGCTGATGCGAGCCATCGGTTTTTCGGTGCTTCTCACGCGATATCGGGGGACATCCTGATCCGATGGAGCAGGCAACGGTGCGGGATAGCGCGTTCGGATCAGCCCACGGCATCGCTTCCCGTTTTCTGCACCTGGCGCAACGCTCCGGGTCGCTGTCGGGAAAATTGGTCTCTCGGAGAATTTTCGGAAGAGCGGTTCTCGGGCGGACGTCTGCGTCTTGGCCGCTATCGCTCAAAGCTCGTAGCCGAGCTGGTCCCAGATGCCCGCGCCGTAACGGGCGCCCTCGTGCAGTTCGATATATTTGGCGTTGGAATTTCGCAAAGTGAGGTGGCGGCTTTCGACCTCCTGAATATCGGTGCGTGGCGTGAGGTTCAGAAAACCGGCCACGCGCGTCAGCTCCGCTTCAGGGTCCGCACAGAGATCTTCGTAGCGGAGAAGAATGCAATCCGCGTCGGAGAAGTCGGCCATTGCCTGGGTGTAGGCCGCGTCCCAGTGGCGCATCAGCTCGTCCAGAGAGGTATGCGCCCATTTCAGCGTCGCCGCCGATGCCGCGCGCGGGTCGCGGGTCATGATCACGAAACGGCTGCCGGGAAAGACCTTCCGCAGCCATGCGATTTTGGTCAGGTTGGGGGGTGACTTTTCCAGCAGTACTGGGCTGTCACCCACAACAAATCGGCTCCAGTCCTGAATGATCCGGCCGCGGCAGTCCTTGAGGTCATCGAGCTTCTCCAGATCGGCGCGCATCGTGCTGGAAAACGCAAATTTCCCCGGCCCGCCGTAATGAAGTGCCGCCCGATAGACCGATTGCATATGTTGTCCTTCGCTTTCGGGAACCGTGGCGCGCAGGTATGACAGCTCATAGCGCGCTGCTAAGGTCCGTTCCAGCAAGGTGGTGCCGCTGCGGTGCAGGCCGCCGACAAAGACGAAGCGGTCCAAATGCGGGGCGTCGTTGTACGTCACGTCGTCTAGACGCGCGGCCGGCGCCACGGGCGGAGTGTCGTGTTTGCCCGTCAAGCGCTGCGCCAGGCGCATCCAGATCGACATGTCTCTATCCCTTTCTGTGCGAGGAGCAGAGCTTTCACCAAGTTCCTTCTGCTCATAATATGCATGGGTTAGATGTCGTCATGCCAACGGTATTTCGGGTAACGGCGCGATGGGCGAGGGCGCGTCGCCGGTGAGCTCAAAAGTGCATCACCGCCAGGGATCGCTCGTCAGGTCGGGGCAGGCGGGTCAGAGGTGGTCTTGACGCGGTGAAAACATTGCCTGCAAGCGGTGTATCGCTTTGTGCCCAGAACGGGGCGTGGACAGATGTATCGTAACCGCAACCTATGGTCGGGCGTCCCGTTGGCAACGCCTTTGCCGGCAGTATGTTTGTCGGGCAAAGTGACGGAAAAATGGGCATCATACCTCTACGGACACATTCTGGCGCGGGCGCGAAGAGGGTGGCGGGACAGGTGCCACGTTGTCGGCGCTATCGGCGGAATGCCCTGATCCGTCGGTTAAATTGATATGTAGTTCTTTGTATTTGTTGTATTTTTTTTGTATTTTCAGCGGACGCTCCGCTCTATCTGGGGCGGGAATGCAGTTCACCGGACCTGGTCGCATGCGCTACCGGTCGCCTGCGGCCTGGCGCGGGTAAGATCTGAGCGCCGGAGCGGATCACAAGACGCTGCTTGAGAATCCAAAAGGCTCTCATATTGTCGGCCATGTCCGACCAGTGAAGATCGGGGCGGTCAGCAACCGGGGTCATGGAATTGACGAAGAACGTTATTCGGCTGCATGTTGGGGCGCACAAGACGGCGACGACCTATCTCCAGCAGTATCTCGCCCAGAACCGCTCAGTTCTCGCGCATCACGGGACGGCCTACTGGGATACCCAGGATATCCGTTTCAAGTTTAAACTGGCCTGGGATCAACACAGGCTGGACCGGCGGAGCCTAAGGGCACGTCTCGGCACCCGGATCCGAGGTGACCGTATCCAGATGCGCATGAAGGAATGGTTCGCGCTAGACCGTGACGTGCTGATCTCCGAGGAAAACCTGCTCGGAGAATGCGACGATTTCTTCGGAGGTGCGATCTATCCGGACGCCGACGCACGCCTGGCCCTGCTCGCCAAGGTGCTTCCGGACAAGCCGCTTGAGGTCTGGCTCTGCCTGCGCGGTTACCCCGATTTTCTCGCCTCGATCTACGGCGAAGCCAGTCGGTTCTGGACCTGCCCAGCGCCGGAGGAATTTGTCGAGCGCCACGCACAGCCCGACGGCAAATGGATCGAGGTGATCGATCGCATTCGCGCAGCCTTGCCGACCGCGCGTCTTCGTGTCTGGACATATGAGAACTTTCGCCGTCTCGAACCGCGCCTCGTCGAGGGGATGACCGGGGTAGCGCCGACGCGGCTGACTCCCCTTGCGCAGTCCGAGGTCCGCGCGAGCGCATCTGCCAAGGCGATCCTTCGAATGGCCGAACTCCCCGGCAGCATTCGTGGTGCCGAGCGGCAATACCGGATGCTGGAAATGGAGCATCTGCACCCGATACGAGATCGTTCCGACCGGTTCTCGCCCTGGGCTGAGACGCAGCGCGCGCAGATGATGGCGGCCTATCGCGCCGATCTGGAACGAATTGCGGCCCGAGACGATGTGGACTTCATCGAATGATCTTGGCACCGGCAGCAGGCCAGAGGGCAGCTTCACATGGGTGACATTCGCACGCGCCTGCTAAAGGGCGCGCTTTGGATTGCGGTCGGTCGCCTGGTTGCCAATGCTCTGGGCTTTGTCAGCACGCTGCTGCTTGCACGGTTGCTTGTGCCAGAGGATTTCGGCCTGGTTGCTATCTGTACCGCCTTCATGGCGATCCTGCTTGCCATCACCGAGATGCCGCTCGCCGAGGCACTGATCCAGCATGACGATCCGCAGGACGCGCATTTCCACACCGCGTTTTCCATGTCGGCTGTGCGCGGAGCGGTGATGGGAGGTTTGCTGGCGGTGTTTGCCGGGCCGGTCGCCGGTTTTTACGGTGATCCGCGCCTGCGGGACATTCTCTATGTCATGGCTGGCGGTGTATTCGCAGTCTCCCTTTCCAACCCCAAGATCGTCACCTTCCAGCGCGAGCTCGAGTTCCGCCAGGTCTTCGTCATGCAGATCAGCGAGAAGGTGCTGAGCTTTTTGGTGGCAATCGCCGTGGCTGTGCTGTTCCGCAGCTACTGGGCGCTGGTGCTTGGCGGATTGGCGGCAGAGCTGACACGGGTGGCACTCTCCTATGGGCTCAGACCGTTCCGTCCCCGCCCGACCTTCGTGCACTGGCGCGAGCTTTTGTCCTTTTCCATCTGGCTTACGTTTGCCAATTGTATCCAGGCAATGAACTGGCGCGCCAACCCGCTGGTCTATGGGGCGATCCTGCCGACCCATCTGATGGGGCAGTACAGCTTCGGCAACCGTGTCACGAACGTGCTGTTCGGACAGCTAGCGCAGCCGGTACAGCAGACACTGTATCCGGCGTTTTCACGCTTCAAGCATAACCTTCCGGAGTTGCGCCGCGCCTATGTTCGGGCTCAGGGCATCATGTGTATGTGGATCTTTCCCTGCGCGATCGGTTTCGCAGCGCTTGCGCCGGACTTCGTGGAACTGATCGTTGGCGAGAAATGGCTGGAGGCCGTACCGGTGATCCAGCTGCAAGCGATCTCGTCGGCGCTGCAAGCTGCCGTCGCGATCCAGCCGCTGGCCATGGGCACCGGTAACACGAAGCGTCTGTTTCACCGCGATTTGCGCGCATTCCTTGTGCGGTGGCCGTTGGTTCTGCTCGCGATCTGGCTGGCCTGGCCGCATGGCGCATACGCGATCCTGATCGGCGCCATGCTGGGAGCGTTGGCGGCGTCGGTTGTCAATGTGATCTGGAACATGACCCTGGTGCGCGCTATTGCGGAGCTTCCCTTGCGCGCGCAAATGACCTTTGCGCTGCGTCCTTTCTTGGCCGTCGTAACAATGACGGCGGCGATCTGGCTTGCGGGTTTGTTGATGCCGGCCTCGACATCGATAGCCGCAGCCTGGCTCCGGCTGCTTGTTTTGTGCCTCGTCGGCGCGTTCAGCTACGCAGGCGCTCTGGCCATCCTGTGGCTCGCAAGCGGACGTCCGGACGCCGCCGAGGTTGAGGTTGTGCAGCTTCTTCGCGGCGCGTTCAGGAAGCTGCGTTCCCGCGCCGGCTATTGAAAGCCTCGTTGCCCAGCGTCCACCAGTAAAGTGCGCGGCGCAATCTCAGCAGGCGTCCGCGATCATCGGACTTGCGCTGACCGTGCTGCAATTTGGTGCCGGTGATGCTCGCGAGCTGCTCTGCACTCAGCTCTTCGCCGAGCCATTTCAGCAGAGGACGAAAGCCCTCGGGCTTGCCCTTGAACTCCTCGTAATCGATTAGAAAGGCGCGATCGCCCAGCTTTTCCATGCTGTCGCGGAAGCGCGCATCCGCCCCTTCGATGCATTTGCGAACGCGGCCCAGGTCTGTCCGGTATCGCCACCATCCCGATCGGGCGACCTCGCGCCAGTTGCGGGTGTTGAAAATGAAGCGTGAACCGGGAAACGCCGCCGCCATGAAATCGATGGCCTGAATGTACTCTGCATCGGAAATATCGTCCGGTGTGAAACGGATTTCCTTGAAGCCGGTGACATGCGTGTTTTCGTCCGGGCGCAGAAACTCTCTGCTGAAAACGTCGCCGAGCCCCAAAGCGTATGCTTCCGCATCGGTGTTGAGCAATCCGAACCACGGGGCCGACGGCGTCTGCTTGGTTTGGGCATATTCGTCCTGCGCGTCATGCAGCCGTCCAGCGCTCAAGGCTAGAGCGTTCACTGCGCCATTGTTCTCGCCGCGGATGCAATAGCCGTCGATGCAGTTGAGAAAATTCATCAAAACGGTCGAACCGGAACGACCGTAGGTGATCACGAACACATACTGCATTGAGGAGCCCTTTCGAAATGCACCTATTGTCGGTACGATGCCAACTCCTTCAGCAGCGCGCAACAAATAGGCGGTCCAAGACGATCTGCGGCGCGAGCAAAGTGGCGTCGCGATCAAGAATCTGGCAAGTTTGCAGCGTAAAAAGTCCACTGGGACCGTAGGCTTTGGCGGGAATCACGCCCGCCGTGCGGATCGGTGGTTTGGTTCATTTTCTGGCGCCCGATCGCGGCGCCTATGACGGATGGATTTGCATGACAGGCGCTCCGACGCTCTCCCCGAAGACGGGGACAATAGCAACTGCCACCGGTCCGGTCACGATGGACACGCCCCGCTACGGAGCAGTGATACGGGCCTATGAATGCACGCCGCTCCTCAAGCAGGTCATTACCGCGCTGCGTGCACAAACGGCACCGCCCGAAGCAATCCTGATCGTCGACAGCTCGCATTCGGCTCAGACGGCTCGGGATTTTGCGGCGCTGGGTGCGACGGTCGTCCCCTACCCGAAGGGCGAGTTCAACTATTCCCGCGCTATCAATGTCGGCGTTGCTGCGAACCCTGCGCCGCTGACGCTGATCGTATCCAGTCATGTTCTGCTCGCGCCGGAGGTCATCGAACATGGCTGGCGCATGGCGCAGTCCCACAATCTGGAGGTGGTGTTCTGGACACCGCCGGGCCCGCAGCAGGTTGGCGAGGTGGAATTCGTGGTGGGGCGCCGCAATTTTACGGGGCGGAACGGTATGTCCAACAGCGCGGCGCTCGTCCCCACAGAGCGACTGCGGGTCCGACCCTTCCGCGAAGAGGTGTTCTCGGCCGAGGATCAGGAATGGACGCGCTATTACCTCGGTCAATATCGCCGCGGTCTCTACCGCATTCAGACCGCGGCAATGCAGTATCTCAATCCGAACCATGGCGAAAAGGTTTGGAGCCACGACAAGCTGATCAACGAGGAACTGGCGATCGGTCATTTCGTGAACCGCAGGCTGATCATGCCGGATCGTATCATCGCGCGGTTTCTGCGCGGCGTTCTTGCGACCCTGCGCCGCCGACCCGAGCGCGCACGCATGCATTTCGGCATCGCGAAGGCCTTTCTCATGGCGAATTTCAAGCAGCCCGTTGCCCGCTCACGCTATTTCTAAGGCGTAGGCCATCTTAACCACGGGATTTCAAAAAGGTTACGTAGAGTGACACAAGACGACGATACGATCGAACTGGTCTGCGTGACGGATGCGAACTATGCCCCGCATTTCGCCGCCCTGCTGAAATCCATCGAGGCCAACAAGGGGCCCGAGCGCCTGCGCGTGCACGCCATACTGGATGGCGTCGGGCCCGAGCTGCTCTCGGACATTCGCGGTGCGGTGCCGGCGCTTGAGATCGAGGCCTACCAAGTCTCCGATCACGACGCGCTGAAGCTTCCGCCGCTGATGCATATCAGCCGCGCGACCTATCTTCGCCTGATCATGCCCGAGGTGCTGCCGCCGGATATCCACCGCGTGCTCTATCTCGACATCGACATGGTGGTGACTGGCAGCCTTCTCCCGCTCTGGCAAAGCGATCTGCGGGGGCTGCCCTGCGGCGCGGTCGCCGATCATAACCTGTCGGCGGAGGCCCTGGCCCAAAGGCTCGGACTGGATGGGGTGGGCTGCTATTTCAACGCCGGCATGCTGCTGATCGACATGCAGGCGGAACGCGACAGCGGATTTCTCGCCCTTGCGCTCGACAGGTTGACCGCAGCCCCCGAGGCCTATGAGTTCGCCGATCAGGATGCGCTGAACGAGGTCCTATGGCAGAAATGGGCGCCGCTCGACAAGACGTGGAACTATCAGCGGGCCTTTGTGAATGATCGCAAGGTCTACCGGGCGCCGGACACGCATGGTGTGCATCTTCCCAGCATCATCCATTTCACCGAGCCGCCAAAGCCCTGGCAATCGACGGACTGGCATCCTTATGCGTGGCTGTATTGGAAATATCTGCGGCTCACACCGTTTTTCGCAGACATCCGTCAGCGTGGCGGCGTCGGTGTGCCGCGACTGGTCAAGTTCTGGCTGAAATATCAGATGGCCTTGCTGCAAAGCGCACATGTGAAACCGAGCGCATAGGCCCGGGCAGGGCGCCCAAGTCTTATCCGCTCGCCAGCCCCCGCGACTCGCGCTATGAGGCGGCATGACCCAGATCCGCTCTCTCTTCGCGACCCGCCTCTACCGCGCCCCTCTCTCCGAGCATACGCCCGCCGTCGATACCGCCGAGCTGGAGGCCTCCTGCTGGTCCATCGCCGAGGATGACGAGGCGGGGCAGGCGTGGTGCGACGAGAACAACTATCCCGGCTACACCTCTTATGCCTCGCTGACCGATCTGCCCTGGCGCTTTCCGATCTTCGCCGCGCTGGTGGAGGCCCTGGATAAGCATGTCGCGGCTTTCGCCGGGGATCTGGAATTCGATCTGGGCGACAAGGCGCTGGTGCTCGAGGACATCTGGATCAACATCCTGCCCGAAGGCGGCACCCACGCCTCGCATATCCACCCGCATTCGGTGATCTCGGGCACCACTTATGTGTCGATGCCCGGCGGTACTTCGGCGCTGAAGCTGGAAGACCCCCGTCTGGGCTTCATGATGGCCGCACCCGCGCGCCGGAAGGGCTGCCGCGAGGAGCTGAGGACGTTTGTGTATGAGACGCCCGAGGTCGGGGACATCCTGCTCTGGGAAAGCTGGCTGCGCCACGAGGTGCCGCCGAACCCGGCCGAGGAAGAGCGGATTTCGGTGAGCTTCAATTATAAGTGGGAGTGATGCGCTACGACGAACTCATCGGCCTTGATGAAAGTTGGCCTTGCTCGAATGGTTCACAAGCGGACATGAGTCCCAGTGGGTATGGCCTGCTGCCGGTTTCGTGGACGGCAGTTTAAGCTTTCATAGCTCTCTCCTCGAACGTGATAGGGCTTAGATACCCGATGGTCGAGTGCCGACGCTTTGGATTGTAGAACCGTTCGATGTAATCGAAGACATCTGCGCGCGCCTGCTTCCTGGTGCGGTAAGTTTTCCGCCTAACCCGTTCGGTTTTTAGCGAAGAGAA
>NZ_JAEKIS010000043.1 GCF_017311415.1 Salipiger abyssi
CGCCTGATCGGCCCAGAACCCGTCCGGATCGCTCAGCGACCGCGCATACATCTCGTCATACGCCGCAGCGTCGACATGCGCTCCGGAAACAAAATCGGAAGACGGCGGGTAGGTGTCGGCGGCGGTGGTTTGAGCGTCATCCTTCATAGGAGATCCTCCCTATCTGAAAAGTCTCGAACGCCGCGGCGCGGCATTTCCCATCCCTTGCCTGATCATACCGTCGTTCGAAAAGAATGAAATAAGTAACGGTAATATAAGTCTTTATTTGTAAATCATTTTCGTTAGCGTGCGTATGTCAGTAAATTTTTTGCCGTCTGCGCTGGAAATTCCCATGGATTCAATGGGCTCCGCATCACATCGTGTAAACAATCATAGGGCGAGTTCCGGCAGCTTGACGGTTTGGTGGATCTCACGGGGGTGTGACAAATTGTTACGGAATGCCATTGTATACCTTTCGGCCGCCCAACGCCGCCGCAGGGCGACGTAACGGCGACTCGGGATCGGGGTTGCGTCGTTTGTCCGATGCTCTAACGTTCGCTGCCAAGGCGGTGGCAACCGCCGCGATTTGGGAGGAGAACCAATGAAACGACTGACGAGCACTGTATGCGTCTCGGCGCTGACCGTCGCCTTCGCCACCGAAGCCATGGCGACCGAATGGAACGTCTCGCTCTGGGGCAAGCGCCGCGCCTTTACCGAACATGTGCACAAGCTCGCCGAGCTGGTCGAGGAAAAGACCGATGGCGAGTTCACCATGAACATCTCGTATGGCGGGCTGTCGAAGAACACCGAAAATCTCGACGGCATCTCGATCTTCGCCTTCGAGATGGCGCAGTTCTGCGCCGGCTACCACCCGGACAAGAACCGCGCGATCACCGTGCTCGAACTGCCGTTCCTGGGCGTCAATACGCTCGAGGAGGAGCTGGCGGTGTCGCAGGCGGTCTATGCGCATCCGGCAGTGGCCAATGAGATGGCGCAGTGGAGCGCGCAGCTGCTGATGCCCACGCCCATGCCGCAATACAATCTCGTCGGCACCGGCGAGCCGCGCGACGAGCTGTCGGAATTCGACGGCATGCGGGTGCGCGCCACCGGCGGCATCGGCCGCGCCTTCGAGGCGGTGGGCGCCGTGCCCACCTCGATGACCGCGTCCGAGGTCTATCAGGCGATGGAGGCCGGGGTGATCGACACCGCCTCCTTTGCCCAGCACGCGCATCTCTCCTTCGGCACGATCAACGAGGCCGACTGGTGGACCGCCAACCTCAACCCCGGCACCGTGAACTGCCCGGTGGTGGTGAACATGGATGCCTATGACGCGCTGTCGGATGCGGAACGCGAGGCGCTCGACAGCTCGATCCCCGCGGCGCTGGAACATTACCTGGCCAATTACGGCGAGCTGCTGGCGCGCTGGGACAGCGTGCTGGAGGAAAAGGGCGTCGAGAAGGTGATGATCTCGGAGGCCGAACTGGACAAGTTTCGCGAGATCGCCGGCACGCCCACGCATGAGGCCTGGATCGAGGAGCTGAGCGTGCAGGGGCTGCCGGCGCAGGAGCTCTACGATCTGGTGCAGACGACGCTGGAAGAGACCCGCATGTCGAACTGACCCCGGCCAGGAGGCCCCGGCGCCGGGGATGGTTCGGGTGATTGCCAGCCTCACCTCCGCGCCCCGGCCCCGAGCCGGGGCCTCCGTACCTCTCGCGATTGCTAGAAAGGAACCTGCCATGGCCGGACAGTCCGCTGTGTTCACCGATGGCTCGACGCTCAGCCGGCTCGACCGGGCGCTGGAGCATCTCGAGCGGGCCACAGCCTTTGTCTCCGGGCTCGGCGCCTTCGGGCTGATGTGCCTGGCGGTGATCTCGGTCGGCGGGCGCGAGCTCTTCAACGAGCCTTTGCGCGGCTATGTCGACTGGATCGAGATGGCGATGCCGCTGATCGCGATCTTCGGCATCTCTTATGTGCAGCGCAATGGCGGGCATATCCGAATGGATATCGTGGTGGGCAAGCTGAAGGGGCGGGCGCTCTGGCTGGCCGAGCTGATCACCACCTTCGGGATTTTCGTGCTGATGGCGGCGCTGGTCTGGGGCAGCTGGGCGCATTTCGACCGCAGCTTCGATTTCGCCGCACCGATGTGGTCGCGCGATTCCACCATCGACCTCGGGCTGCCGCTCTGGCCGGCCAAGCTGATCGTGCCGGTGGCCTTCTTCATTATGTGCCTGCGGCTGGTGCTTCAGCTCTGGGGCTATGGCCGTGCGTTTGTGCTGGGGCTCGAAACGCCGGTGGCGGTGCCGCTGGTGCAGAGCGTGGCCGAGCAGGCGGCGGCTGAGGCGGAGCATATTCAGGGGCATGATGCATGACATCCATTGAAATCGGCCTCTGGGTCACTGGCGGGCTCTTTGTCATGGTGGTGATGGGCATGCGCGTGGCCTTTGCCGCCGGGCTCGCGGGGCTCCTCGGGCTGGTCTGGATTTTCTGGGAAAAGCGCAGCTATGACCCCGAGATGCTGGGCTGGGCGATTTCCGTCGCGGTCAAGACTGCCGGGCAGGTGCCGCATGGCAAGGTGGCAAGTCAGGCGCTGAGCCTCATCCCCACCTTCATCCTAATCGGCTATCTGGCCTATTACGCCGGGCTCACCAAGGCGCTCTTCGAGGCGGCCAAGCGCTGGCTGGCCTGGGTGCCGGGCGGGCTCGCGGTCTCGACCGTCTTTGCCACGGCGGGGTTCGCGGCGGTGTCGGGCGCTTCCGTTGCGACCTCGGCGGTGTTCGCGCGCATCGCCATCCCCGAGATGCTGAAGATCGGCTACGACAAGCGCTTTGCCGCCGGCGTCGTGGCGGCGGGCGGCACGCTCGCGTCGCTCATTCCGCCCTCGGCGATCCTGGTGATCTACGCCATCATCGTCGAGCAGGACGTGGGCAAGCTGCTGCTGGCGGGGTTCATCCCGGGCGCGTTTTCGGCGGTGGTCTACGGCACGCTGATCGTCGGTCTGGCGCTGACCATCAAGGGGTTCGGCCCGCCGGTGCGCGGTTTCACCTGGGGGCAGCGCTTTGCCGCGCTGCCGCCGGCGCTGCCGATCGTGGCGGTGGTCGTGATCATCATCTTCTTTGTCTACAACCCCTTCGGCGACGCCTGGGGCACGCCGACCGAGGGCGGTGCGGTGGGCGCCTTCATCATCTTCGTCATGGCGCTGCTGCACGGCATGCGCGGGGCGGAGTTCAAGGACGCGCTGATCGAGACAGCGAAGCTCTCGATCATGATCTTCACCATCATCTGGGGCGTGCTGATCTATGTGCGCTTCCTGGGCTTCGCCGATCTGCCCTCGGCCTTTGCCGACTGGATCGCGTCGCTGCACTACCCGCCCATGGTGATCCTGATCTGCATCCTGCTGGCCTATGCGGTGCTGGGCATGTTCATGGACGCGATCGGCATGCTGCTGCTGACCCTGCCGGTGGTCTATCCGGCGGTGATGGCGCTCAATGGCGGCGAGGACGTGCTGGCCCCCGACAGCACCTTTGGCATGAGCGGAGAGATGTGCGCGGTCTGGTTCGGCATCCTCGTGGTCAAGATGGCCGAGTTCTGCCTGATCACCCCGCCCATCGGG
Organism: Salipiger abyssi; assembly: GCF_017311415.1. Lineage (GTDB taxonomy): Bacteria > Pseudomonadota > Alphaproteobacteria > Rhodobacterales > Rhodobacteraceae > Salipiger > Salipiger abyssi_A. The sequence continues at coordinate 3,590 of NZ_JAEKIS010000043.1, forward strand.
CTCAACTGTTTCGTCGTCGCGGGCGTGCGCCCGGATCTGTCGGTGCAGGACGTATTCCGTGGCGTGACGCCCTTCTTCATTGCCGATGCGGTGACCATCGGCCTGCTGGTGGCGTTCCCCGCCATCGTGCTCTGGCTGCCCTCGCTGGCCTGATCGAAGCAGACAAAAAAAACGGCGCCGCCCGGGAGAGGTGGGCGGCGCCGGTCTGTCGGCCGGGAGAGTGAGGCGGCCGGGTCTGGTTATTCCTTGCGCTTGTTGGTGACATTGAGATCGGCGTCGAGGTCGATATCGTACTGACCGTCGGCACAATAGACGTCGTCCAGCTCGTAGCCGCCGTCTTCCATCTCGATATCGTCGGGATCCATCTCGCATTGCATCTCTGCGAGCATCGCCAGGATCTGCTCGGTTTGCGCCTCGCTCGCGGTGTCGGCGGCGGCGGGCAGGGCCGTCAGTGTGGCGGCGGTAATGGCGATACAGGCACTGCGGAACATCGTGGATCTCCTCCTAGTTCGTGCAGTCAGCCTCGGGCAAAGCCGCCGTGAAGGGAATTCTTAATTTCTAAGACGCGCGCGGCGCGGATGACGGTGCGGGAACCTTTTCGTGAGACGCGGCGTTCCTCATGCAGACACCCGGCACGGGGCCGGGAGAACGCGAAATCATGGAAGTCCGAAGACCTTCGGGGCGGCTGCCCCGGCGGAGGCCGCGTGCCACCGTTCAAAGGGCGTGTGTCTTCCGCAACCGACTGTATAGGAGGCTTCGCCATGGAATTTGCAGGTATTGGGGGCTTTATCGTCCTCGTTCTCGACATCTGGGCCATTGTCTCGATTCTGACCTCGCGCGCCAGCACCGGCTCCAAGGTGCTCTGGACGCTTCTGGTGATCGTGCTGCCGCTTCTGGGCTTCATCATCTGGCTGATCGCCGGCCCGCGCGGAGCAAAGGCCGCCGTCTAAGGCACCTCTCTCAACTCTCTCTCACTCTCTCACTAACCAAACAGCAGTCAACAGGAGGAATTCACCATGCTGTACTGGGCTCTTCTCTTCTTCGTCGTCGCCATCGTGGCCGCCGTCTTCGGCTTTGGCGGCATCGCATCCGCGTCGGCGGGCATCGCACAGGTGCTATTCTTTATCTTCCTGGTGCTTTTCGTGGTGACGCTGATTATGCGGCTCGTCCGCCGCGCCTGACAGGCAGAGACCGAAAACGCCGCCGCGCCTCAACAGGCGCGGCGGTTTTTATGTGGAACATGGCATATGCGTGGTGACGGACCGAGCAGTCCCGCGCTGCGTCAAGAGGTCGTGGATCAGGAGCTCGAGAGTACCTCGTCCGGTGCGGGTGCGGTGTCGACATCGGCCTTGGAAAGATCGAGCACCAGATGACCGCCCTTTGCCCGCTTGGCGCGGTGGGCGAGCGCCGAGAGGGGCAGGGCGCGCTGGCGATGACCGAAGAACTTGCCGTTGTCCACGACCAGATAGTCGATCCGGTTCCGGTCGGCATCGAAGAGCAGATCCGACAGGCTCCCGACTTCGCCGTCGCGGGCAAAGACCGGGCCGCCGAGCCAGCGCGTCAACCGCTCGTAGCGTTCGATCGCCGCCTCCGCACGCGGATCCTCTTCGCCTGTCTCGGCGCTCCGGGCCGCGTAGCTCGCCATGGCGAGCGGCGCATGGGTGGCGCCGAACGGGCCGACCACCAGCGGCGGCATCGCCAGCATGAGCGAGTCGAGCTGTGCCTCGTCGCCATCCCAATGCGGTGCGCGGGCGAGTTCTGCATCGCTGATATCCAGCGGCATTTCGCGGGTTTCGCCATCGGGGCGCCCCATCAGCGAGGCCGCCGCCAGCGCCTGTCCGCCGGCAGGGCCATTCACCGCAAGCGAGAGATAGGTCAGATGGCGCGTGTCCGCGTCGAACAGCATATCGGTGAGCGTAGCGTCCTGACCGCCAGTCCGGACGCGCCAGGTGAGCATATCGGCAAGGCTGAAGAGCATTTTGTTCCCCTGTTTCTATAATTTAGAAAAAAAACCCCCGATTCCGTGAAAAAGTTCCGGAACTCGCGTGGGGGGCGACCGGTTCTTTTCCTGAACGCAGATAGGAGCCAGCCATGTCCACCGATATCTTTGTCGCCGGGCTGGGCGCTCTTACGGTTATCGCGGTCGTGATATTCGCGCTGACAAGCGCAAAGGATGGCGACGACGATCCACGTCAAGACGGGTAACCTGTCCAGCATGGCAGGCGGGGCGGCCAAGCGGCCGCTCCGCTTTTGTGTGGGTATGTGGCAGGCCATGACGGCGCCCGGTTTCCCGGCAGCCTGTCCTGCCTGCTGCGTGTTTGGCCGCGGATTTCAGCGATCTGAAAAGATGACTTAATTTGTCAGGTTGACTTTCCCGATTCTTTTGCTCAGTTTTGTACCTGTCCAGCCACCCTGCGATTGCGATGGGGCAGCCCGATTTCGAACCGATCATGGAGGCTGATGATGAGCGAGAATAGGAACCGCGCCCCGGCCAGTGGCCCGCGCCGCGACAGCGAAGACCTGATTCACCTGGTGATGGGCGGCCTTTGGCCGGCAGAGGCCGGGCTTGAGGCACTGCTCGACCGGATCGAGGCCAACAGGGAGGCGGCGCGATGATGGAGACACGAGTGAATGCGGATAACGCAACGCCGGCGCTGCCGCGCCATGCCGCGCGCGACCTGACAAAAGGTGGCAATATCGCCGAGATCGAGCTGGACGGGCAGGTTTATACCCTCCGGATCACCAAGGCGGGCAAGCTGATCCTGACCAAGTGACGCCATCGTCAGCCAAATCAACACCAAGACACGCCAACGAGGACAGATTATGAAACTCGCCACTTCCACCGCTCTTGCGCTGCTTCTGGCAACGCCCGCCCTGGCGGTCACCGACAAGGCGGCGGTGCTCGACACCTATGCCGACATCGCCGAGGCAAGCTATGAGGACAGCCTGATCACCGCCAAGGCGCTGCAAGAGGCGGTGGCGGCGCTGATCGCCGATCCTTCCGAGGAAACGCTTGCCGCCGCCCGCGAGGCCTGGCTTGCCTCGCGCAACCCCTATCAGCAGACCGAGGCCTACCGTTTCGGCAACGCGATCGTGGACGACTGGGAGGGCAAGGTGAATGCCTGGCCGCTCGACGAGGGGCTGATCGACTATGTGGATGCCTCTTATGGCGGCGCGACCGACGAGAACGAATACGCCGCGCTGAACGTCATCGCCAACCCGCAGGTGACGCTGGCCGGCAATGAGGTGGATGCCTCCGAGATCACGCCGGAGCTGATCGCCGACACGTTGAACGAGGCGGACGGGATCGAGACCAACGTGGCGCGCGGCTATCACGCCATCGAATTCCTGCTCTGGGGGCAGGATCTGAACGGCACCGGCCCCGGCGCGGGCGAGCGCCCCTATACCGATTACGTCACCGGCGACGACTGCACCGGCGGCAATTGCGACCGTCGCGCCGACTACCTGCAAGCGGCCACCGACCTGCTGGTCTCGGATCTCGAAGAGATGGTCGCCGCGTGGGGCGCGGGCGGCGAGGCCCGCGAGGCCGTGATGGAAGACGAGAATGCCGGCATCACCGCGATGCTGACCGGCATGGGCTCGCTCTCCTATGGCGAGCAGGCTGGCGAGCGGATGCGTCTGGGCCTGATGCTCAACGATCCCGAGGAAGAGCATGATTGCTTCTCCGACAACACCCACAACTCGCACTATTACGACGGCAAGGGCATCCAGAACGTCTATCTGGGCAGCTACACCCGCATCGACGGCAGCACCGTCGAGGGCCCGTCGCTGAGCGCGCTCGTGGCCGAGACCGATGCCGATCTCGATGCCGAGATGAAAACCAAGCTCGACACCACCATGGAAAAGCTGGGTGACATCAAGGAGGCCGCCGAGGGCGGGTTCTCCTATGACCAGATGCTCGCTGCGGGCGACGAGAAGGGCGAGGCGCTGGTGATGGGCGGTGTCGACGCACTGATCGACCAGACCCGCACCATCGAGCGCATCGTGTCGACGCTCGATATCAGCGACATCGACTTCGAAGGCTCCGACAGCCTCGATAACCCGAACGCCGTTTTCCAGTAAGCGGAGAAATGTGATGATCGTCTGTAGTTGCCAAGGCATCAGCGACCGCGACATTCATGCCGCCATCGACTGGATGCGCGCCTCGGACGCGCGGGCGATCATCACCCCCGGCAAGATTTATCATGCCCTCGGAAAAGCGGCCGATTGCGGAGGCTGCATGCCGCTTTTCTTGCAAACCATGCGCTCAAACGACAATCTGGAAGTCCCCATGGAACTCCGTGGCCTCAAACGGCGCGGAAAAACACAGGAAAACCGTTATGAAGGGCGACGAAAAGGTCATTGAATACCTCAACAAGGCGCTGCGGTCCGAGCTGACCGCGGTCAGCCAGTACTGGCTGCATTACCGCCTGCAAGAGGATTGGGGCCTCGGCCATATGGCCAAGAAAAGCCGCGAGGAAAGCATCGAGGAGATGCACCACGCGGACAAGCTGATCCAGCGGATCATCTTCCTCGGCGGGCACCCGAACCTGCAAAAGCTCGACCCGCTGCGCATCGGCCAGACGCCGAAAGAGACACTGGAGGCCGATCTTGCCGCCGAGAACGAGGCGCGCGCGCTTTACAAGGAAGCCCGAGAGCATTGCGAAAAGGTCGGCGACTACGTGAGCAAGAACCTGTTCGAAGAGCTGATGACGGACGAGGAGGGCCATATCGACTTCCTCGAAACCCAGCTTGAGCTCTACGGCAAGATTGGAGAGGAACGCTATGCGCTTCTCAATGCCTCGCCGATGGACGAGGCCGAGTGAGCTTGCTCTCTGCGCCGCGCTGCTAACAAGCGGCGCGGTGGCGGCCGCCGAGGCCGTGCTGCCCGATCCGGGCGATCCGCATCTCACCATCATACCCCGCACCGCGGAAGAGCGTGCGCGCATCGCCACGGTCACGGCGCCCGCGCGTGCGTTCACCGCGCCGGAGCCCTTCGAGGCGCGCCCCGCCGGTGCCGCCACCGTGCTCGGGCGGCGCGATGCACAGGCCTTTGCGCAGCCCTCGGCCAATATGCCCGAGGCGCGGCGGATGGATTTCGCCCTCGGCGACGCGCTGTTTCAAAAGCTTTGGGCCTCCTCGCCCTCTTCGACCCTGGCCTCCGACGGGCTGGGGCCGCTCTATAACGCGCGCAGCTGTCAGGCCTGCCATATCCGCGACGGGCGCGGCCACCCGCCCGAAGGGCCGGAGGACGATGCGGTGTCGATGTTCCTGCGGATCTCGGCGCCTGCCGATCCGCAGTCCGAGATGCCCGCCATCGCCGGCTGGATCGCCACCGCGCCGGACCCGGTCTATGGCGGTCAGTTGCAGGAGTTCGGCACGGTCGGGCATCGCGGCGAATACCGGCTTGAGGTCCGCTATGAAGAGATCGCGGTGCCGCTCTCGGGCGGCGAGACCGCGCATCTGCGCAAGCCCACCTACCGTGCCGCCGATCTCGCCTATGGCCCGCTCGCCGAGGATGCGATGCTCAGCCCGCGCGTGGCGCCGCCGATGATCGGGCTGGGACTTCTGGAAGCGATCCCGGCAGCCGACATTCTGGCGCTGGCCGATCCCGACGATGCCGATGGCGACGGCATTTCGGGCCGGGCGTCGTATGTCTGGTCGCGCGAACATGACCGCGCGGTTCTGGGCCGCTTCGGCTGGAAGGCGGGCGAGCCGACGATCCGCGAACAATCCGCGGCGGCGTTTTCGGGCGATATCGGCATCGCCACGCCGCTGTTCCCCGCGCTCTGGGGGGATTGCAGCGCCGCGCAGAGCGCCTGCCGCGAGGCGCCCCATGGCGGCGATGCAGAGGGGCTGGAGATCTCCGCCGAGGCCTTCGACGTGCTCAGCTATTACACCGCCAATCTCGCCGTGCCCGCCCGCCGCGACCCCGGCGACGCGGAGGTTTTGCGCGGCAAGCAGGTGTTTTACGACACCGGCTGCACCGCCTGCCACACCCCGAAATTCGTCACTGCCCGGCTTGAGGACCAGCCCGAGCAGAGCTTTCAGCTCATCTGGCCCTATTCCGATCTGCTGTTGCACGACATGGGCGAGGGGCTTGCCGATCACCGCCCCGAGGGGCGCGCCACCGGGACGGAATGGCGCACTGCGCCGCTCTGGGGCATCGGCTTGACCGGGGCGGTCTCGGGGCATACCACATTCCTGCATGACGGCCGTGCGCGGTCGCTGCTCGAAGCCGTTCTCTGGCATGGCGGAGAGGCGCAGCCCCATCGCGACGCGGTGGTCTCCATGGCGCCCGCGGACCGTGCCGCGCTGATCCGATATCTGGAAAGTCTCTGAATGCGATACGCTCTTATGCTCTGCGCCAGCCTCGCCGCCACGCCCGCCGTGGCCGGGGTCGAAGAGGCGCTCACCGATCACATCCTGCCCGGCTATGCGGGCTTTACCGAGGAGGCGCAGGCGCTGGCCGAGGCCGCGCAGCAGGATTGCACCGCGCCCGCGCTGCGCGATCCCTGGAACGCGGCTTTCGACGCCTGGACCGAGATCGGTGACGTGCGCATGGGCCCCTCGGAAACCGGCGCGCTCTCGGTGGCCTTCTGGCCCGACACGCGCGGATTTACCCCCAAGACGCTGGCGCGGATGATCTCCGGCGAGGAAGAGGCCGGGCGCGATCCGCAGGCCTTTGCCGAGGTCTCGATCGCCGCGCGCGGCCTCTTCGCGCTGGAGCGTATGCTCTATGACGAGGATCTCTCGGGCTACGAGGCCGGCAGCTATGCCTGCACGCTGGTGCAGACCATCACCGCCGATCTCGCCGCCCAGGCCGGAGCGCTGGAGAGCGGCTGGCGTGAGGGCTTTGCCGATGTGCTGCGGAGTGCCGGGGAGGACGGCAACACCACCTATCTCTCCGAAGACGAGGCGCTGCGGGCGCTTTACACCCAGATCCTTTCCAGCCTCGAATTCACCGCCGACACGCGGCTGGGCCGTCCGCTCGGCACGTTCGACCGACCGCGTCCGGCGCGGGCCGAGGCCTGGCGCTCGGGCCGCAGCCTACGCAATGCGGTGATGGATGCCGCCGCCGCCGCCGCGCTCGCCCATGCGCTCGCCGACTGGGAACTGCCCGAGACCGAGGCCGCCATGGCGCGGCTGCGCGAGGTGGCGGACCGCGTCACCGACCTGGCCTTTCAGGATATCGACGACCCGTCGGCGCGGCTGCGCGTCGAGATCGTGCAGCAGCATATCCGTGCGCTGGCCGATGCCATCGAGCTCGAGATCGGCCTGCCGCTGGGGCTGACCCCGGGCTTCAACTCGCAGGACGGAGACTGAGACCATGACCACCCGCCGCAGCTTTCTCGCAAGCCTGCTCGCCGCCGGCGCCAGCCCTGCCGTGGGCTGGGCGGCGGTGGGCGATCCGGCCTATCTCGCCGCCGCGAAGCAGCCCGATGGCAGCTATATGCTCGCCGGGCTGCGCGAGGACGGCTCCGAGGCGTTCCGGGTGCCGCTGCCGGCGCGCGGCCATGCGGCTTCGGCCCATCCGCATCGCGCCGAGGCCGTGGGCTTTGCCCGCCGTCCGGGCACCTATGCGCTGGTGGTCGATTGCCGCGACGGTGCCGTGCTGCATCAGCTCAGCGCGCCCGAAGACCGGCAGTTCAACGGCCACGGGGTCTATTCGCCCGATGGCACGCGGCTCTTCACCTCCGAGCAGCGGGTCGAGGACAGTGCGGGCTTTGTGGGGATCTGGGATACCGAGGCCAATTACAGCCGCATCGGCGAGTTCGAGACCCATGGCGTCGGCCCGCACGATCTGCGGGTGATGCCCGATGGCGAAACGCTGGCCATCGCCAATGGCGGTATCCAGACCGACCGCTGGGACCGCACCAAGCTCAATCTCGACACCATGCGCCCGAGCCTTGTCTACACCGCCTTCGACGGCACGGTGCTGGAACGCTGCGCGCTTGAAGAACTTTCGCAAAACTCGATTCGCCACTTGGCGCTGCGCCCGGATGGTCTGGTGGGCTTTGCCATGCAGTGGCAGGGCGAGCCGGGCATGGCGCCGCCGCTGCTGGGGCTGCACCGGCGGGGCAGCGATCCGGTGCTGTGCGAGGCCCCCCTTGGCGACGAGCTGGCGATGGACGGCTATGCCGGCAGCGTGGCGTTTTCCGGCGACGGCTCCGAGATCGCCATCACCTCGCCGCGCGGCGGCCGCATGCACCGGTTTTCCGCCGAAGGCGCCTTTCTCGGCGTCGTCTCGCGCGCCGATATCTGCGGTCTGGCGCGCCACGCAAAGGGCTATATCGCCAGCGACGGCTTGGGCGGTGTGATGCTGGTGGGGCAGGGCGGCACGACCCCGCTGCGCCGGGCCGAGGCCGCCTGGGACAACCATCTGATCCCGATCCGCGCCTGACGCGACGCGGGCGAAAAACCGCGAAAAAGGGTGCGATTGGCCTCTTGCACCTCTCGCGCGGTTCTTTTATTAGACCCGCTACCGGGTGATTAGCTCAGTGGTAGAGCGCTTCGTTCACATCGAAGATGTCAGGAGTTCAAATCTCTTATCACCCACCATTCTTCCCGAAAGGGCGCGTTCGCCGGCAAGGCTAGAGCGCGCCCTTTCTGCTTTTCAGCCGCTCACGGCGCTTCGCCCGATCTGCGCCGGTGCGTTGCACGGGTACGGCGCTGGAAGGACCAAAATTTTCGGGAAGGCGGGATGCTGATGCGTCTTGAAACAGGCCGCGCGCTTGGCTAAACCCTCGCAGGCCGGGTGATTAGCTCAGTTGGTAGAGCGCTTCGTTTACACCGAAGATGTCGGGAGTTCGAGTCTCTCATCACCCACCATTTTCAATCACTTAGCGTCTTTTTTGCTCTCTGGTTTCCCAAGCCAGTCCGGATGTTTCCCAAAATTCGGCAAAAGCAGCATGGTTTCGCGGTTCATATGCTCGACTTCCGCACGCCGTGCGTAGTGCTCTGACATGCGTTTTGATAGGTGCCCAAGCATCGACTGCACGCGCTGAATGCCCCCGAAAACCTCGGGATGTCTGGCCACGCTGTTTGCGATCACCGTCGCATTGGTGTGACGCAAGCCGTGGAGCGTCGCGCGGAATGCGCCGTCCTCCAGATCCTCTTTGCGATGGGGTTTCAGCTTCAACCGGATCAATTCGGTGCGCCAGCTCGCGCCGAAACCGGTGGGTGTCCATGGCTTGCCGCGGCTGTTCGTTAGCAGAGGCCGGCGCGGATCTACCACGCCAGATTTTCGCCGTTCCCTGCGTTCGTCTTCCAGAATCGCGAGAACAAGCGGATGCAGTGGCACTGGTACCGCGTTTCCTGTCTTTGACTGAATCACATGCCAAGTCGCGTCCTGGATCTGGCTATCGTGGCCTGCCCCCATTGGGTGGTCCGGTTTGATTGTTAGTGCATTGTGGGCCTCTGGTCCATCGGGACGGTGCTTTCGGGCGCGGGTGGACGGTAGCCCAGAGCGCTGTGCGGCCTGATC
>NZ_JAEKIS010000044.1 GCF_017311415.1 Salipiger abyssi
CCCCCGTGAAGAGAACCGCGCCGCCGCCGCCAGCCTTCGGTCGGGCTACGCCCTCCCTACGGCTGGCGGCGGCGGCCAACTTGCCTGACGGTGCCGGTCAAGATGGTTGTCGCCCACCAGCCATACCGCGGTTTGGCAAACCGAGCGCAGCTGCCAAGCTGTAGGTTGGCAGACTGGACCTTCGGGACATCAGCCTCGGTCAAGCTCCTGTCCGAAGGACCAAGGTCTGGTTCCGGCGGCACGCCGGGAGGTGCACCGCTGCGACCTTCGGTAACCACCGCAAGTCGTAGCCGTCTCTCAACCCAGCGTCTTCAGATCTCACACCCCTTGGGGCTAGTCCCTCAGTTCTTTGGAAATGGTGAGATAGAAGCGTCCATAACGCTGGAAAAGCATTCTCATCAAAGAAACCTGTAGATGTCTCTTTGAAAATCTGTCACTTTAGGCATCATGGACACCGCAAGGTCACAGAATCTGAAGAAAGTGCTCGATGCCGTACCCGCCGGGTATCTGGTCGATGCGGCATGGCTCGTCTCGCAAGGCATCGCCTATGAGAGCTTCCGTGACTATGTGAAACGCGGCTGGCTGGAGCGCATCGCACGCGGTGTCTTCCGCCGGCCAGTCCCGAATATGCAGGCGTCCAACAGCATCGACTGGAAGACCTGCATCCTTTCGATGCAACATATCATGGGTCATGATTTGCATGTCGGGAGCACGACGGCACTCGGTGAACAAGGACATGCCCATTACCTCCGCCTGGGGGAAAGCGCTCCAGTCTGGGTCTACGGGGACAAGGTCCCGAACTGGCTGATCAAACTGCCGACGGATGCCCCGATCAATATCCGCCCCCGTTCCTTGTTCACCGATCAGAAGCTGGGTGAGATCGAGGGCAAAACGACAGGCCAGCCATGGGACTGGGGTCTGACAATGTCGACGCCGGAGCGCGCAATCCTGGAAGCCATGGACGAGTTGCCCCACCATGAGAGTTTCCACACGCTCGACATGGTCTTCGAGAGCCTGACAACCCTGCGCCCAAGGCTGATTTCCGACCTCCTACAAGCGTGCCAGAAGATCAAGGTAAAGCGTCTGTTCTTCGTCTTCGCCGACCGCCACGATCATCCCTGGCGCAAACGGATCGACCCGCAGGCCTTCGATCTCGGAAGCGGTGACCGAGCCCTAGTCCGAGGTGGCAAAATCCACCCGCGCTATCGGATCATGGTGCCGGAAGATTTCGTGAAACCGGAGGTCGACAGTGGCGCGTGAGACCTATGAAGCCCAGGTTGCACTGCTGGTGCGCGTTCTGCCACATGTCGCGGACGAGAACGTCTTCGCGCTCAAGGGCGGGACGGCCATTAACCTCTTCTACCGCGACCTGCCACGGTTGTCGGTCGACATCGACCTGACCTATCTTCCGATCAAGGACCGCGCCGAGAGCCTGGACGAGATCAATGCCGCGATGGATCGCATCGCGGCCGCCATCGAGACCGGCATTCGCGGCGCGAAATCTCAGCGCATCCAAGGGGGCGGCGGCGGGGCCACGCGGCTGCTGGCACGCTTTGGGAATGCCGAGATCAAGATCGAAACCTCGCCTGTGACCCGTGGCGTCGTCCACGACCCGGAGATCCGGACCGTCTCTGCAGCCGTGGAAGATGCCTATGGCTATGCCGAAATGCAGATCGTCTCGTTCGAGGACCTGTTCGCTGGCAAACTGCACGCTGCCCTCGACAGGCAGCATCCACGGGATCTCTACGACGTCACGCTCCTCTACGAAAACGAAGGCCTGACGCAGGACCTCTTCCAGACCTTCCTGATCTATGTCGCCAGTTCGCCGCGCCCGGCGCATGAGCTGCTCGATCCGAACCTGATCGATCTCGAGCAACCCTACGCGCGGGAATTCGAGGGCATGACCAGAGCACCCGTCCCTCTCGATACGCTTCTGGCGACGCGCCTGAAGTTGGTCGCCGATCTGCAATCGAGGCTCGATGACAAGGCGAGGCAGTTCCTCCTGACGCTTCAGGACGGCGAGCCTGACTTCGCGGCGATCGACCGCTCGCAAGCCGCTGACCTACCGGCCGTGAAGTGGAAACTCCTCAACCTGAACAAACTGAAGCGCGACAACCCCGAAAAACATGCCGCGCATCGCGACGCCTTGTTGAAGCTCTTGGGCTGAGCCACGCCCAGCACCGTCGTGAGGGGAGCTTTGCGTTGGCCGTCCTCATCGCGCCGATGGGAGGCGCCGAAGGCGGGTGAACTCAGTCGGCGCTTCCAAGCTCTGTGTTTCGCTGAAATGACCGCGTTTTCGCCCGACGAAAGGCAGAGCGCAGTGCTTCGGTCGGCAAAGGCGGCGAGTCCATCGCTTCAAAGAAGTGCGCATGGTCGATCTGCTTGAGATCGGTGCGGTCAGGGCTTTCAATATCAGGCGTTGCCATCCTTATAGGCCTCCGGGGCAATTACGGTTTTGCGGATTAGCTGACAGCCGCAATCGAGTAGTGCGGTGTCCCATCCCAAACAAGATCCCAAGACGCGCCCGGACGAACGTTCTGAATTGCGTGGGGCTCGAAGCAGACCAGGCAATTCCCGCCCGGTGCAGGAGCCCGGACCGAAGGGTAAATCAGGCCCTTGGATCCGCCCCGACGCAGATGCTGTGCCAGGCTTTGGCCCTCGGGATACCCGACAGCCGGATCCGGATGCAGCGCCGGATGACCTGCCTCATCGGTCATGTCGTTGAAGACGCCGATGAAGTCAGCCAGCAATTCCACATAGCGGGCGCTGTCGTGGAAGCTGCCGGTAAAGCCGAGTTCGCGTGTGCGGTGCCAGGCCACTTCGCTGACAGAAACCATCACATCCCATGCGCAGTACCAAGCGCCGCGCTCCTCGGCGTTGAAGCGGTTTCCGCCGGCGCGGGTGTAAGTGAAGGCTGCGTTGACGTGACTGTCCCCATAGATGCGCAGATCGCGGCTACGGCGTTGCCAAGCGAGTTCGCGCGGGTCCAGATGTGGGTTGCGCCCGCGTTCGGCCTGTAGACGTCCACTGGTCAGGCCCTCGATCTCTGCCAAGATCTCCATCTCGTCATCGGTATCGACGAGACCGCGCAGGGATGGCGGCTTGTGGTAGGTGGCAGGCAGGAGACGAACGAGACCGCGATCTGAAACCTCGGTCTGCTTCATGCCCCACCACGCAACGCATCGAGATAGGTCCGCACCGCGAGGATCTGCGGCAAGCCACCTTCGATGGCGGTGTCAACCGGACGGCTGCCCCCGAACAGCGGGCCGGTGTTCGGTCGGGTGAACCAGCTTCGCGCGAGCGGCTCCGAGAAGTAGAGTTCGAGCGACTTGAAGATGCCAATTACAGCGCTGAGCCGCAGCAGTTGGTCCTTGGTGAGCTCCCCGGCGAAATCCGGCTTCTTGGCGCGCTTCCACGTGCTCTCTGACATGTCGGCAAGGCCAGCCGCTTCCTTGAGACTGAGACCCCAAGCATCGGCCACGCGTGCATAAGCTTTCAACGCGACGGCGTTGATCTGTGCGGGTTCCCGGATTTTCTCTGCAACGTACATGGCGTCCTCCATTGGCTTCAATATAGTCCATATGGACTTACGGTAAAGATCAAATGAACCTTGCGCTTTGATCACTGTTACCCGAACCGCCGCCCTCCTTCCGTGAACGTATACTCGTTGACGATGATCCCCTCCTCGATGGCCTCGTCCGAGGTGAGGTGGTCGTATTCGGCTTCAAGCTGGCGGTAGAGCCAGCGGGCCAGATCGCGCAGGGCCTCGGTCACGACTTTTTCCGCGTCCTCGGTCGGCGGCTGCCACGTCGGACTGTCGCGCGTCACGTCCACGGACATGCAGTATTCGTGGTAGTAGCGGCCGCGGTGGCTGGCCTCGGCGGCGAGTTTGTAGAAGTTTCGCCGCTGGATGGCCTGCAGGCGGTCGGCGATGCCGTGCAACGTCGCGTCCTTGGGCGCGTAGTCCCGAATGCGCGCGGCCGCGCCCTTGGCGTGGGACCAGTATCCTTCGAAACAGGCCCCGTCGCCCTGACTCCAAAACCCGGAGAACCAGATGCAGGGCTTTTGGCGCGTCCCGCCGCTCATCAGGCGGACGGGCGTGGTCTTCAGGCTGATGCCGAGTATCTCGCAGACCCGCTCGAAATCTTCATAGACCGCGTCCCACCAGTCGTCGTGCGGGCCCAGTTCGCGATACCAGCTGCGTGCCTCTTCCTTGGCCGCTTCCGAAAGCTCGGAGAACTGGTAGACGGTTGTGCAGATGACCTCAGGCATCGACGTCCTCCCCGTTCAGCGCCTCGACCAACCATTCTTGCGTGCTGGACCAGCCGATGGATTTACGAGCGCCAAGATCGATGGCATGCGCACCGCCGCCAAAGGCGTCGAGCCGCGGCCGGGAGCAGGTCAGAGCATACTGGAACCCCCAAAGGCCGGTGAGGTCGAGGTCTTCGGCGAGCCGCAAGACGAAGCGGATGACGGCTTCGACATCGCCGTGTTCGTCGTCATGGATCCAGAGGCTGCTGCCCTCGGGGGCATCCTGGTGCACGAGATCGAAGCCAGCGACATCTGGGTCGTCAGCGTCCTGATCCGCAGCGCGAAGTTCCTGAAACAGCACGAGCGCGCGGGCGGCCTTGTCGGGGGTGCCGACGTCGAGCAGGCATGAGAAGTGAGTGAAGTAATCCGCCATGGGGACCTCCTGAATGGGGAAAACCCGGCCGAGAGGCCGGGCATTGTGTTGGAATGAATGGGTGGTTGGGGGCGATCAGCCGGTGAGACTGTCGCCCGCCGCCCGTCGTTCGGCATGCGCGCAGAGCATCTGCCGGTAGAAACGCTTGCGCGCGGTCCGGAGGCCGCAAACAGCGCGCGTGTCGGGGTGCAGCGCCCGGACCGCCGCGCGAACCACTGCCAGTCGCGAAGCGGCCGACGGCAAGCCAAGACGTCGATAAGTGGGATCGGTCATGTCACATGACCTCGACTACGGGCGAAGCGAGATACGGATCGACCTGTGCCTCGATCCGTTCGGTCCGACCCATCCAAGGCTCGGGCCGAATGGCCTTCACCCAATCGGCGAAGCTCGGGATGAAGCCGAGGTCCTCCTTAACATGCTGCTCGCCGACCCAGCGGGTCGGGATGACGCGCCCGGTCGAGAGCGTGAGGGTCGGGCCGAAAATCGTCTCGGCCATGAAGATGCCCTCGGCATGGTGGCGGAGCGCGCGGTGCCGAAAATCGGCGGTGATCTCCTTGCTTTGGTCGAACCATGTATGCACCGCGATGAAATCATCGACCGTGCCGCCCCATTTCTTCACCGAGGACTGGGCGTGGTGATAGGGATGTGCCATCGCCGCCCCCTCAGAAATCGTGCGTGTAAAGTTCGGACGAGGTGAAGCGCTCGTTGAACTCGAGGTGGATGCAGCGGGCGGCCGCGTCGAAGCAGAACTCGCCCCAGGCGCCGTCGTTGTTCTCCCAACCGCCATGGGTGTCGGAGAGGAAGTCGTAGGCCAGCTGCTCCACGACATCTTCGAGCGAAAGCGCCCGCATCTCGACCTCCGGGTCGTCCCAGGTCAATGCGGCATAGGCGATCTCGGTCTTGGGGAAAACAACCTCGGTATCGCCAGCGTAGGCTTCGATGCTTTCAACCTGGCCGCTATCGCCATAGCCGTCGAAACTCACGGACACATGGGTGATGCCCGCGGCAGTCAGGCCATCGAAGAGGCGCTCCTTGTTGGCCGGACGCAAAGCTGCGATCCGCGCGTCACGCTCGGACTGTCGAGCCAGCACGGTAGCGAAATCAATCCTGGACGGCGCCATAGGCGCGGCCAGGGTGGGTTCGATCTTGGACATTGGAAACTCCGGAATGAGGAAAGGGATCTGAACCCCGAGGCTCTCTCTCGTCCTCGCAGGCTCACATGCTCCCTGCCCTTCTCTGACTCTCGGGCGTCACGCCGCGATCTGCAGGGCGCGAGACGCGAAGACACGCCAGAGCGGATCGACAAGACGGGCATCGAGAAGGTCGGCGTGATGCCGCAGCCGTCGCGCGAGGCCATGTTCATGCCACTCGGCCGCCCTCATGGCCTGCGCGCGGGTCTGGCTGGCCTCTGACACGACGGCGCGGGCTTCGGCGGCACCCGAGACCGGGTGGCACCATGCGACCCCGCCATCACAGGTAGCTCCGGCCAGAACGAGACGCCCCTTCCGATCGAGGATTGCCAGGATGCGCGGAGCGTCTTCAGGTGTGATGTCTTCGGCGCGAACGATTGCCCCCTGCATGGCCTCGGCCAGCGTGGCAAACCGCTCCAGTACCTTGGGGTGTGCCTGCCCGGACATGAGAGCTGCGGGCGCATGGCAAGCCGTCGTGAGTGCGAACGGCAAGTCTTGATCTGCAAAAACGGTCAGGAGGCTCGGCGGCAAACCTGTGTTCTGCGTTTCCGGCTGAGTTTGGAGAGGAAGGTCGAACATGGGCATATCTCCGACGGTGCGGAGAGCCTCTCTCCCCGCTTCAAACCGTCAAAGACCAAACCGCCCCCTCGGACTCTCTGTCGCTGATCGGGCCGATCATTTCGGCGTTGGTAAATCGCCCCATCGAACCCGCAAGTAGCGCCCTTCGCGCTTTGGAAGATCTTTTCGGTCGATCATCCGACCCGAGACCTGAAAATCCTCGTTGATCTTTACAACCAAGAGCTTGTTGAAATGCCCATTTGTATCGACCACAACCACATCCTTTGTCTTGAATGGCGTAATGGTCTTGACCTCGACATGATCATTGCCAAGTCTTCCGTCAGCACCCTGGGCATAGGTCTTGTTCAGCTTGATACCGTACGTGATAGCACCGAACAGCTCACCGATATCGCCGTAGACAGAGAGGTGAAGGCCGGTCTCGAGGTGATAGCTTTCCGCGAGGGACAGGAGATCCTCAAAATATGGGATCATAGACCTGATCGCGTTCGGGTATTTAGCGCCCCACTCCTTGTAGCGAAGCTGCTCGTCGATTTCCGACCAGGTAACCCATTCGCCGTCATCATAAAATGCACGATCTGACCAATCAATTTCTTCCATACGCGTACTTCCAACACCTAAACGTGTCGGGCACAGTAGCAGATCGATGAAACAGGAACGAGACCGGAGGCGATATCGCCTCCGGTCGCCACCTCAACCAACGCGGTCGAGAAGCTTCTTGGCGCGCCCTTCCATATCAAGGCGGGCATCCTGCTGAGTCTTGTCGCGCGCAAGCCGGGTAATGCCCTGTACGAAGTCGAAGATGCTCTCGGGCGGGCGACCTTCCTCCACCAGCACCTTCTCGATGATCTTGCCGGATTCGGCCTTCGAGAAACCCCGTTTGCGCAGGAAATCCGCGCGGTCTTCGTCGCTGCGCGCCACGACCTGCTGCCGCGCGGCCTTGATGCCGTTCACGAAGCCCTGCGGCGAGGAATTGGCAAACCGCGTCAGCGCCGGAGCCGCCTCATGTGCGAAGCGCGAGGCGGCGTATTTCGAGTGGCGGATCTTGATCTCCTGGAAATCCTCGACGCCCCAGAGGTTGCGGTTCTGGCACACTGCCCGCAGGTAAAAGCTCGCCATGCCGAGTGTCTTGGCACCGACCTCGGAATTCCAGCAATAGAAGCCCCGGAAATAGAGATCGGGGGAGCCGTCGGGTAACTTGCCTGCTTCGATCGGATTGCGGTCGTCGACCAGGAACAAGAAGACGTCGCGGTCCGAGGCGTAGAGCGTGGTCGTGTCGCGACTGATTTCGACATCGGGGTTGTAGACCCCGGTCGACCAGTCGAGCACACCCGGCACCTTCCAGCGCGTATCGCCCGTGCCATTGCCCGCGATGCGCTGCACCGCCTCGACAAGCTCGAAGTCATGGATGCGACCGTAGTCGGGACCGGTCACGGCGCGCAGTTCGGTCCGGCCGTCTTCCGTCTCGAAAGTCTTCACCTGCTCGGCGCGGTGGTTGGTCAGGCCGTATTGCAGGTTGATCCCCGCTAGCGGCGCGGGCAACTGCCGCAGGTAGGAGGCCGGCGCGCCGACGATGCTGGAAAGCTGGCCAAAGGCCCAATGCGTGGGCGCGACCGGCTCATGCGCTTTCGGCAGCATCAGGTGCAAGCGCTCGGGGTTATCGCGCGCGGCCTCTACGCGGATGTCCGCCGTCTGCACCACGCGGCTGCGGCTGCGCTCGGAGCGACTCTTCACATTGGCCCAGAGATCGTCGAGCGACAGATACCGCTCGTCATCCGGCCGGTTGAACCATTCGGACGACACCCGCCCGTTCCGCTCGCCCCGGCTGACATCCACTTTCCAGCCACCAGCCCGCGCCGGCTGAACCGGATCCAGAACTTCCACAACGCCCATCAGCTATCTCCCGCGACGGGCGCCGGGAGCCACTCTCCCAGCCCTCAACCCGTCACCGGGAAACCGGCCAACCTCAAACTCTCTCGGGCAAACGGCGCTAAGTCGGAGGCGCCGCACGCCCGCAACTCGCTGGTGTTGACCTGCGTTCAAAAATGGCAGAGGTTAAACAAGGCCTTTCTCGCAGGCCGGTGTGCCCGCCACGCGAAGCTTTGCAGCGATCTTGATTTCGAACAGCAGACTTCATGCCATCGGCGGGTCTGATTAGCAGCGGGCACCTAGTCAGATCCGGCTTGGACATGGATCATGACAGAGAACACTAAGCTTAAGACTTTGAAACTACTGGCGAAGCGTTACGCTAGGGCGACGGGTCAACCACAGCACGTAGCGCTCGACTTTGTTGCCAGTCGAATGGGCTTTGCTCATTGGAATGCGTTGACAGGCAGCGCCAAAGGAGAGTGGGTTCCCTCCGAAGCACAAGTTGCCACGATCAAGGCCTTCGTGGAACGGATCACTTCCTACGAGGGTGCGCCCTTCGACCATATCTTCGGAAGCCCCGATGCCGTCACTCGAGGAGAAGTACGGGGGCATCCATACGAACTGAAAACAATGCTTGGTGACGTCCGCATGGATGGTGAGGGTTGGCAGATCGTGCTGCCAGAAAACCCTTTGGCCGCCCCTCGTGTCGAGATCGACATCAAGCATGCCCAGACCAGTCCGATGAACGATCGCGTGCTACGTGAAGAAGCCATCGGGATTGCGAGGGAATTGATGCAGAGCGTCAAGGCGCGGCGATTGGCCGATTGGCCACGGCGCGCCACAAAGCCGGATGCAGAAGGAAATGTGCGGCACCCGTTCTTGGAGATGGAGGAGTCGAACCTCTGGTACTGCCTTCACTGCAACTCAGAGATCACCGGCCCACAGATCGCTGGAAACCAATGGCACTGCCCCTGCTGCGGCGCATCACCAATCAACATTTTTCCAGAAGCCTTCTGGCTGGAAGCGACCGATGAAAAACCAGTGCCAGTCCAATCCCGCGCCGAAAGGCAAGAGATTGAACCCATCGTGTCAATTATAGATCCGCGGCCAAGGCTTGACCTCGACAGTGACCAGGTGACCCATTTGATCCGGGCTGCCCTGTTCGAGGATGCGACCAATGCCAGCGAGCGCATGGGAGCGAGTCTGGCCGAAATCTGGGTTGATGACGATCTCGACGTGGTTGTTTCCTTCGAGGATCACTACTGGCCCGAGGACAAGGAGCCGACTGCTGCGATCGAAGTGGCCGCACTGCTTGGAATCGAGATTGAGTTGGAAGTTACTTGGTCGGGTCCGTTGTTCGCATGGCCCGGTTTGGGCACCGTGACCCAGAGCACGGCCGAATATACGCGTTTGATGCTCGACGCGTATCGCAGTCACGGCGCGACCAGAACCAAAGACGAAATTTAGCTCGTGCGCACGTTGAACAATTAGCCGCATTCAAGGCGCTCAGCACCGGAAGGCAAGCGTGGATGCCTTTTCCAATGGCCCGAAGAGACTTTTAGCCCGGCGGTTTAACCCGCCGGGCTGAGGGGGAGACCCCGCTCCTCAGAACGGGATCTCATCGTCGCGGTCGACCAGCTCGGGGTTTTCGTTCTCGGCCGACTTCGGACGGCTCAGGAAGTCGACCTTCTCGGCGATGATCTCGCAGCCGTAGCGGTCGTTCCCCATGCTGTCGATCCACTTGGTGTAGTGAATGCGGCCGTGGACGAGGACCTTCATCCCCTTTTCGCAATGCTCGGCGACCGTCTTGCCGAGACCGTTGAAGCAGGTGATGCGGTGCCATTCGGTGTCCATGACCCGGTAGCCGTTTTCGTCGCGCATCACACGGCCTTCCGAGAGGCGGGGACGCGAGGTGGCGAGGCTGAAGTTGGTGATTTTGGTGCCGCTCTGGGTGGTGCGGACTTCGGGGGTCTGACCGATGTTGCCGGCGAGGATGACGATGTTCTGCATGATAAGCTCCTGTTTTTCCTGTCTTCGGGACCGTCCCTTCGACAAGACCCTGAAAAAGCCCGTCGGGTGACGCGTGCACGGTGGACAGCATGGACACCGGACACCCCCAGAGGACCGGGGAGGAGCGGGCAGGACGCCAAAGGCGTCCAACACGGCCCGGACTGACGCGGGGTTGCGCGCAGGAGATCGAACGGGATTAGGGGATTGTCAGTCGAAGGGATGGCCCAGGAGACAGAGAGATACGGGGAGCCCATGCCAGACCATGTCCCCATGCCAATCAGGACTGTTTGACCCAAAGCCCAGCACACCGCTAGCGGCCTAAGTGGCTATCACCAGCTCTCACCCCTGCCCGCGCCTGCCGGGAAATGCAGGGCCCTGCCGCGATGGGATATCGATACCGGGAAATCCAGGACACGAACCGCACTAACGGCTGCTTTCGATCTCGAGGCACTGACGCTTAGCGAGCTGAAAAAGATGCAGAAGGACGTCGCTGAGGCGATCTCTACATTCGAGGATCATCAGAATGCGGAAGCCCGCGCCAAGGTGGAAGCCTTCGCCCGGGAACTCATTTACCTCCTTGCCAAACTCGTCGGCACTGAGACGAAAACCTCGCGGGCTGTTGCGGCTACGCAATACCGGAAGCCTGAAAGTCCGTCGCTCTACAGGTCCGTCGAGGGTGCGATCCGCATGATTAGTTTCCGGACTGTATTCCCGCTTTCCTCACGGTTGGGCGTTTCCTCGACCATATGGTCTCCTGCCAAGCGACATTCAGTTGCAAGGCAGAAGAATGGATCAACGAAAAGGAAATAGACATGGCAAACCCTCGTCCGACGAACGGCCCCTCAACCACCGGAAACAAATCGGGTTCTGTCCGCGGAAACAATCCCCCTAAGGGGAAATAAGGAGCCTGTTTCCAGCCTTGTGCAGGATGCACAAAGGTTGCTGCAAAAGGCACCGCCACGACAGCTACTGAAAAACTGATTGGGATGGTGGTTGTGCCGCCATCCCGTTATCGAGGTGCAAAGTGTATTATTCAAAAGACAAAGAGTTGAACAAAGTGATTGCAAAGGAAGTGAAGTCCGGGGCGCGGTATGTCTCAGGAAAGAAGCATGCCAAGCTTTTCTTGGCAGGTGGTGGATTGCTTGTATTCTCCCGAACGCCGAGTGATCGACGGGCGTTTCGGAACGTGAAGGCGGAACTGTCCAGGCTACATCGCCAACAAGCCGAGGTGTGACTTTGACCGACACTCAGCCGATAGCTCAACTCCCGACGTCACACTCCGCACTACTTTGCGCCGTGTCATTGTTTTGCCCGCCCGAATGGCAGCACGCTGAATGAATAGCCCCGGGTTTCTTAGACGCTTTCGTGTCTCAGTTTGTGCTGCTGCTCGAAGTCGACGGGCGACAGCATTCCGTTGCGGGCGTGTTTGCGCTTCGGGTTGTAGAACATCTCAA
>NZ_JAEKIS010000045.1 GCF_017311415.1 Salipiger abyssi
CCCCCGTGAAGAGAACCGCGCCGCCGCCGCCAGCCTTCGGTCGGGCTACGCCCTCCCTACGGCTGGCGGCGGCGGCCAACTTGCCTGACGGTGCCGGTCAAGATGGTTGTCGCCCACCAGGCCCGTCCGTCACGGTTACCCGTGGCGGCGCGTCTGTATCTGCCATGTAGGCAAGAATTGGGAATTCAGCCCAAAGCGTTCGCCCGCTTGCCCCAAGGCGAATGTCGGGCTTCCCCAACGTGTTGCCATCACCAATTTCAGGAAAGACGTCCGGGGTTTTGAAGGCAGTCGTGGCAGCTATTTCTATCGTTAGGCGGGTGAAATCATCGTTTATATGGGATGTGGCGGCGGTCACGCCTGCCGCTCCTCCTTCCGCCGGAACGCGTGCGAGAAATGCCCCGATACGATTAGCCGAGACTTGATCGATTGAGTTCCCCTGAGGCAACGAAAGTGCCAAGTCAAAATCCTGGGGGACACAAACTGCTGAGCAGGTCAAGAGCTTGACGTTTGCTCTGAGTTCGACAGGTTCCCCAGGATCCTTCAGGGTGATCTGAAGTGGAAAGACAACCTCATCATGATAGCCGAAGTTTTCGATGCCAAAGGCAGTGAACCGCTCGGGCGCAGGCCATAGGAAGTCAACGCCCGCGACATTCGTCGACCCGCTCCAGTCGATCTGTGGCGGAATGCCAACCTCGCCAGGCGAACGCCAATAGGTTTTCCATCCGTCAGCAAGGTTCAGATCCAGACCGGCGGAGAGCGTTTGAGCTTCGGCGGAAACGGCATCCTCGGCGGAGATCAGCCGCGCTTCCACCGCAGTGACCTTGTGGGCGACTGATACCTCGGCCGTTGCAGCAAAGGGGATCAAGAGCCAGAACATTGCGGCAGCGAGGGTACCGCAGAAAGCAAGACGGATTGGCGAGCGCCAGATGGTCATCGCACTATCTCCAGGCTTTGAACTTGAGTGGCAACAAAGCCTGATCGGCCGTTTACACAATCCAACTGGCCCACACCGTTGGAGATAGGCCCTGCCAGACGACATCCATTGGGCAGCTCCAGCTCTGGTGACTTTGTCGACAAAGTTGGCGGCGGGTTTGTCGGGCACAGGACTGGTCCGCCGGAACAAGCGCTCACGAAAATCGCTCCCAAGAAGACAGTCGCCAGCCGCGCTCTTGTTCTCATTTCGACTTACCGCCGGACGGCGCTGTCGGTCATATCTTCAATCAGCACTGGCTGGGGGGCGGTCTTCTTGTGCTTGTCGCTTCCATGGCATGAACGCCCCATCATCTTGTGCATCACAAAATGGGCGCCAACGCAGAGCACCAGAGGCGCAAAGACGGTAGCGTTTGCCCAAAGGCCTGCGACGGTGCCTCCGCCAATCAGGAAAGCTGCGATGGGTAGAAGCATGACAGCACAGCAAGCCATCATGCCCCAGTGCATCAACTTTCCGTGGCGATTGCCACCTGACTCGCTATCCTCTTGCATGGAATCCACCTCTGATTTTGGTCAACGTATCCTGTTTAGCTTGATCTCCCGCTGGAAGGTCAAGGATACACTTCGATACAAATCTTGCGGCCTGTTGCGGTTGAGATTCAGCCCCATCTGAGCAATGCCTGTCTCGTCCAATTGAGTAACCAAGGACGAACAAATGGCAGAGAGACCGAGTTTGAACAGGCGGAGCCTGATTGCAATTTCAGGCGCATTCTTGATGACCCCCCACACTCTCCGGGCGGAAGAGGCTGGTGTGGTAAGACGCAATATCTCGTCGTTCGTTCTCCACAATTGGCGTGATCACTTTGACCGTCTCGGGAAGGGCATCATCATTTCGGATACTGTCACAAAGGTGCTCCAACACTGGACAGAAGATGAAGAGATGCGGATTTACCCGACCTCTGTTCCCTTGACTGATGAATTGACGAAGCGCGGGTATACAGAAGTTGTCGAGAAACGGGAAAATCCAGGTTGGGCGCCGACCCCTTCAATGCGTGAACGCAACCCGGAATGGCCAGCCTATGTGCCTGGAGGAGATCCCTCCAATCCTTTGGGAACGCGTGCGCTCTATCTGTCGTGGCAATACTACAGGATCCACGGAACTCAAGACACGCGGAAAATCGGGCGTAGATCATCAAACGGCTGCATCGGCCTTTACAACGAACATATAGAAGAGGTCTTCGACCGCACGCCGGTCGGGACGCAGGTTAAGTTGATCTGAACGGATCACATGCAGGAGAGTAAAACACTATGAATTTCTGGGGATGGTTCGTTGGCGGGTTCTTCGTGCTCGGCCTTGGAGCGGTCGGTTGGCAGGCGTTGCAGCCGGCCCCGGCGCAGACTGCTCAAGGACACTCAATGGTTCCGCCGGACACGAGCGGCATACCTCAGGGCGCGCCCATTGCCAATGTACTCCTTCCAGCTGAATTCTCTCCGCAAGCCCAAATGGGGCAACGCGCGTTCGAGGCAAAATGCGCCAGCTGTCATGGTGAAAATGCCGCAGGCCAGAATGGGGTCGCTCCTCCGCTTGTTCACAAAATCTACGAGCCGAACCACCATTCGGATGCCGCGTTCCTGAATGCGGCGCAAAACGGCGTCCAATCTCATCACTGGAATTTTGGCAATATGCCTCCCGTTGAAGGCCTCACCCAAGGTGATGTGAAGATGATTGCGGGATACGTGCGCGAACTGCAGCGCGCGAACGGGATCAACTGACTTTGGTCGCCAGGCTGAACATATTCCGTAGCGCGATCCAGATTCTCCTGTTGGTCTCGATCGCGTTATTTGTCGTCCTCCCGGCGGGATCTCTCGATGCAATTGGCCATGAAACGGTCGCTGCCAAAGTTTCCGAACGAAGTGCGCAAAAACATCAGACCTCTCATGAGGAAGATGCAGATAATCTTCTCCCCGGGCATTGCGATCCGGGGCCGGACTGCTCGAAAAATATGGTAATTGTCATTTTATCAGCTCCGAGAGCTTCGACCAACTTGTCGCAATTGCCTCGCGAACATCCAGATCAGAGCTTTTCTAACCGGAATGTCCTAAGGGACACCCCGCCTCCCAAACACCTATCCTGACCTAGGGGCAACCACGCCTCATCAAATTAAATCTATCAAGCATGGAAATACAGGATACGGAACGATGAAAAGCAAACTGATGATCGGCCTCTTGGCTGGAACGACAATGGCCGCAGCTGCATTTGCACATGGTGGCGCGGAAGGTGTCGTCAAAGAACGCATGGACGGCATGATGGCCATGGGGCAATCGGTCAAAGAACTGGCTCCGATGATGCGTGGTGAAATCACCTATGATGCTGAAGCTGTTCGTACGGGAGCACGCGTCTTTGTCGAACATAGCGAAGGCATGACCGAATTGTTTCCCGAAGGGTCTGCTGGGAAACCGTCCGAAGCAAAGTCCGAGATCTGGTCGGATTGGGAAGAATTCAGTGCGCTCGCAGAGCAGCTCAAGGTGGTTAGCGAAGGTCTTGCCGAGGCCGCCGACAACGGGCTTATGGCGTCAGGTGCGGGAATGGATGCAGGCTCCATGATGGGCACGCAATCCCCCGGAAGCATGATGGGAGCTTCGTCCATGATGGGAACTTCGTCAGGAAGCCCGATGATGGACTATGCCTCGATGCCCGCAGATGGGGCATTCAACATGGTGACCCAGACATGTTCGGCATGTCACGCGAAATTCCGCTACGAGGCGAAGTAAAGATGTGCCGGATGAAAAAACTGGTCTTTGCTGCAGGGGCGCTTTGCGCCCTTGTGGTCGGCGGCCTTGTGATCTGGCCGATTGGCAAGGTGCCCGCGTCGATCACGCAAACGGGTGATGTCCAGCGCGGCGCCTATTTGGCTCGCGTATCCGGGTGCATTTCATGCCACACCAATTCAGAGGCTGGCGGCGCCGCACTCGCAGGCGGCGCGGGGCTGGCGACAGATTTTGGCACGTTTTTTCCGCCCAATCTGACGACAGACAAAGAGAACGGCATCGGGGGGTGGACGGTTGAGCAGTTCGCCAAGGCGGTTCGCCAGGGCATTAGTCCTAGCGGAGAGCCGTATTATCCCGCTTTTTCCTATCCGTTCTATGCGGATTTCACGGATCAGGACATTGCCGACCTTTGGGCAGCTTTCCAGACCGTGCCACCAGTCGCCGAGGCAGCGCTTGAGCATGATGTCAAGTTTCCTTTCGATCAGAGATGGGGCCTGAAGCTATGGCGGGCGGCCTATCTCTACGATCCACCCACGGAACCCATTGACGAGAAAAACGCACAATGGAACCGCGGTCGCGAGCTGGTTCGAGGTGCAGCACATTGCGGTGCTTGCCACACGCCACGCAATATCGGAGGCGGGCGCCTGCTTGACGCGGTTTTTGCTGGAAATGAGGCATTGCCAGGGGGGAGCAAGGCGCCTTCGATCACGCCGAACTCTCTGGCGGAACGCGGCTGGACCGTTTCCAACCTCGCCTATGCGTTGCGTACTGGCGTGACGCCGTCAGGCGACGCTTTCGGCGGCAGCATGGTGGAGGTCGTGCAGGGCAATACGCGCTTTTTGTCCCCCGATGATCTGGAAGCGATGGCCGTGTACTTGCTTGATGGTGACGAACCTCGAGCCGACCGGGTCGCTCAGGGCGAGGGCGCCGCTGCTAATAAAGACATGTGACTGCAATAGAGACAATGTGTGAGCCAAAACTGGCTCGCACAACAAACGAGAACGAAATGACACACACCAGAAGAGCATTCATTCAATCGGGGTTGGCAATGAGTGCGTTGAGCTTCTTCCCCAAGGCCGGATCTGCAGCCACCCCTGAATTTCAGGTGATGACAGCGCAAAGTGGCGCCGTACAACTCGCCCCTCCGGACTACCCCAAGACGGAGATTTGGGGCTATGACGGAAAGTTTCCTGGCCCCGTGATCCGTGTTCGGCAGGGCGCGCGTCTTCAACGTCGGCTCGTCAACAAGTTGCCGCAGGCGACGTCCCTGCACTGGCATGGCGTGCGGATATCAAATGCGATGGACGGCGTGGCCGGGCTCACCCAAGATGCCATCCCCACAGGCGAAACCTTCGACTACGATTTTGCCGTTCCAGATGCAGGAACTTTTTGGTTTCACGCGCATAATCGCTCCGTCGAACAGGTCGCTCGTGGGCTCTACGGAGCGTTGATCGTCGAAGAACCGATAGCCCCGGATGTTGATCGCGATGAAGTCCTTATTCTTGACGATTGGCTCCTCAACCCGGAGACCGCACAACTCGACCCAGATTTTGAAGCCGTTCATGATCGTAGCCATGCAGGCCGACGTGGCAACTTTGTCGCCACCAACGGAAGCTTCAATTCTACGCTCAACGTGAGCCAGGGTGAGCGGATGCGGCTTCGGTTGATCAACGCGGCAAATGCCAGGATCTTTGTTTTGGGCCTGTCAGGTCTAAAGGGGTGGGTGATGGCGTTCGACGGAATGCCACTGGTGACGCCGAGTGAGATCAGCGAACCGATCATCCTTGGGCCGGGCCAACGAGCGGATTTGTTTGTCGACGTCATTGCGGATGAAGGGGAAAGTGCTCATCTGGTGCGGCTTGAAGACGGCCAGGGATTTGCCCAAACCGAGTTTCGCGTGACCGGCACTTTGGCCTCCGCTGTGCGGGATGTCCCCCAAGTTCTGCCACCGAACCCTAATATGGATGTGCCGGGACTGGAGCAGGCGAGACGCATCAGGCTCAACATGGAAGGCGGGGCAATGGGCAACCTTGACGCAGCCATACTTGAGGGTGAGCGAAAAACGTTCCGCCAACTGGTCGACGCGAACCAGTTCTGGGCTTTCAATGGTACCGTGGGCATGACCGAGAAGCCACTGGCTAGCCTGTCACGCGGTGAAACAGCGCGAGTGGAGATCTACAACGATACATCCTTCCCCCACGCCATGCATTTGCACGGGATGCATTTCCGGGAGGTGCTGGAGGGCGGTGAAGTTGGTCCCCTGCGGGATACCTTGCTGATGTTCGGTGGCGAGACTCGCGAGATCGCCTTCGTTGCCGACAATCCGGGAAAGTGGCTGTTTCACTGTCACATGCTCTCGCACGCGGCATCCGGCATGATGACGTGGCTGGAGGTCGCATGAGATCAGCTTACCTGGCGGTAATTTCATCCATTGGCCTGATTGGGCTAGGTGCAACCTGGTGGTTCAGCGGCAATGCCTCCCAGGGTTCTTCCCCGTTTGACGACGTCAATATCGAACTGGGGCAAGCTCTCTATTCTGAAAACTGTGCGTCCTGCCATGGCGCCAATCTCGAAGGGCAACCAGACTGGCGAAGCCCTGGTTCAGATGGCCGCCTGCCCGCGCCGCCGCATGATCGCAACGGTCATACCTGGCACCATAGTGACCAGATTTTGTTCTCCTACACCAAGCTCGGGGGGGCGGAACTGATGCGACAACAGGGCTCAGATTTCGACAGTGGCATGCCGGGCTTCGCCGGCAAACTCACAGATCAGGAAATTTGGAACATTCTCGGCTTCATTAAGTCGACCTGGCCAGAGCGAGAGCGCAATGCTCAGGCCGCACGCACAGCAGCAGAACAAGAGGGATAATGGACATGATTTTCAGAAATTTGATGCTCGTATCGTCATTTGCCTTACTTCCAATGGCAGTGCAGGCCGCAGACCTGGACGAAGCGCGGGTCAAGGAACTTGTATATGAGGCTATCCGCGAGAATCCGCAAATCATCATGGAAGCAGTCGAAATACTTCAACGTCAGGACGCCGAAGCCCAGGCACAAGCGCAGGCAACCGTCTTGCGCGATCAGCGACAATTGCTCGAGCAAGACCCGAATGCACCGGTTCTCGGCAATCCCGATGGGGATGTGACCGTTATCGAATTTTTCGATTACAACTGCCCATATTGTCGCCGCGCTATGCCGGAAGTTCTGGCACTGCTGGAGGCTGACCCCAATGTGCGTCTGGTCTATCGCGAATGGCCAATTCTCGGGGACGGATCCGTGTTTGCAACCAAAGCTGCACTCGCATCGCGGCTGCAAGGCAAGTATGAGGCATTCCACTGGGCC
Organism: Salipiger abyssi; assembly: GCF_017311415.1. GTDB lineage: Bacteria > Pseudomonadota > Alphaproteobacteria > Rhodobacterales > Rhodobacteraceae > Salipiger > Salipiger abyssi_A. Next base: position 7,041 of record NZ_JAEKIS010000045.1, read on the forward strand.
CTAATGGGTATGAACGGCCGGGCGGAAGAAGCAAGCGTTCTCAGGATAGCACAAGAGGTCGGTCTCGACATCGAACGCCTTCAAACTGACATGGAGCGCCCCGAAATTGAAGAGCATATCGCGACCTCGATGCGGTTGACGCAGTCGCTCGGCTTCAGTGGCACGCCTTCATTTGTGATCGGCGACAATCTGGTTCCAGGCTTCGTGGAAAGCGATAAGCTCACGGAACTGGTCGACAACGTGCGGGCGTCGGCAAACTAGCACTCTGCGGTGGGTTCTGACATCACGCCCGATGAGCAATGATGCAGGCGAATGAGTCGGAGCCCCTACAGACCAAAAGACCTAGGCACGGCCTACCACTGAAAGAGGCGGCGAGAAGATGACTTACCTTTGGTATCTTATTGCTGCCTTTGCCGAGATCGCTGGATGTTTTGCTTTCTGGGCATGGTTGCGGCTCGATCGTTCGCCGCTTTTGGTCGGGCCAGGTCTGGTAAGTTTGGCACTCTTCGCATGGCTTTTGACGCGCGCAGAAAGCGAAATGGCCGGTCGGGCATATGCAGCTTACGGGGGCGTCTACATAGCGGCGTCCATGATCTGGATGTGGCTAGTGGAGGGGAGCCGACCGGACCGCTGGGACATTGCAGGCATTCTTCTTTGCCTCCTAGGCAGTGCTCTCATCCTGTTGCCTTCGCGCTCATGATCTGCGGAACCTCAGAAAACCAGGCAAATCCGTCGCTAGAAATCGCTAGGTCATCGCACCCGTCACGACGGGTGCGATGACCCATAGATTAGGCAGTCACGGTATTTTCGTACCCAGCTTCACGAAGCAGGGCCGTCAGCCGTTCTGTTGACAGTGCACCTTCAACAGAAACCGTGCGGGCCGGAATGTCGCAAGATACGCTCGCATTTGCGTCAGCTGCCTTGATCGCCTTTTCGATCGTACTGGTGCAATGACCACAACTCATGTCGGGAACGTTGAATTTCATGTCGATGTCTCCTCTGTGACAGCTTGTTCAGTGCAGATGGGGCTTCCAGTGGGGGGAAGGTCAAGGGTCTCCGTAGATTTTTAAAGCGAAGCCAGGAAAGTTCAAATTGGGTATTGACCTTCCAGTCACTGGAACTCCTATTTGGGGTGTCAAATGGGATTCCAGGAGACTGAAATGACAGATCAATCCAAAGTGACACTCTCGATTGAAGGAATGTCTTGCGCCTCATGCGTAGGGCGCGTGGATCGGGGCCTAGCCGCGTTGAGGGGAATATCCGATGTCTCGGTGAACCTCGCGAACGAGACTGCGCGTTTCAGCGTGGATGGTTCGTCCCACCTGCAAGATGCGGTCCAAGCCCTGAAAGATCTCGGGTATCCAGCGCGAACGGCATCCGTGACGCTGAACATCGCGTCCATGTCATGTGCTTCTTGTGTCGGGCGCGTCGATAAGGCACTTGCCTCGGTTCCCGGCGTGTTGGAGGTCAACGTTAATCTTGCGGCGGAAAATGCGCGCATCACATATCTTGAGGGCATGACCGACCCTGTGGCCCTCATCCGTGCATCCGAGCAAGCCGGATATCCAGCCAGCGTGGCCGAGGCCACGGCAACACAGGATCGCACTTCGCGAAAAGAAGAGGAAGCGCGCGGGTTGGCACGCCGGGTGGCACTGGCCGCAGCACTCGCTTTGCCGGTTTTCCTGATGGAAATGGGCGGGCACCTGATCCCGGCCGTGCATATGGCGATCAACAATACCATAGGACAGCAGGCCAGCTGGTTGATCCAGTTCATCCTCACAACGGCTGTGCTCATTGGGCCCGGCCGACAGTTCTATCTGAAAGGGTTTCCGGCCTTGCTGAAAGGTGCTCCAGACATGAACAGTCTGGTCGCCGTCGGCACAGGCGCAGCTTATCTTTATTCAGTTGTCGCAACGTTCTTCCCGTCGCTGATGCCCGAGGCCGTCCGCGCTGTCTACTTCGAGGCCGCCGCGGTCATCGTGGTCCTGATCCTGATCGGGCGCTGGCTCGAAGCGCGAGCGAAAGGGCGAACAGGGGCTGCAATCGAGAAGCTGCTCGGCCTACAGGCTCGTACGGCGCGTATTTTGCGTGACGGCGATGCGGTCGAGGTCGAGATCGATGCCTTGCGCACCGGAGATCTGATTGTTGTGCGCCCCGGAGAACGACTCGCCGTGGACGGTGAGGTTGTGGACGGCGAAAGCCATGTCGATGAAAGCATGATCACCGGGGAACCCGTGCCGGTCGGCAAGTCGGCTGGTGATCCTGTCACGGGCGGTACGGTCAATGGCGCGGGCAGTCTGACCTATAAAGCAACGCGTGTTGGTGCGGATACCACGTTGTCCCAAATCATCCGCATGGTCGAAGATGCGCAGGGCGCCAAGCTCCCCATTCAAGGGTTGGTGGATCGGATCACGCTTTGGTTCGTCCCCGCTGTGATGACCCTCGCCGCCTTGACGATCCTTGTCTGGCTAATATTCGGCCCTGATCCCGCCCTCACCTATGCGCTGGTCGCGGGTGTCTCAGTTCTCATCATTGCTTGTCCCTGCGCGATGGGACTGGCGACGCCGACGTCGATCATGGTCGGGACCGGTCGCGCTGCTGAAATGGGCGTGTTGTTCCGCAAGGGGGATGCTCTGCAAGCATTGGGGGACGTCAAGGTTGTCGCTCTGGACAAGACCGGCACCGTCACCGCCGGACGTCCCGCGCTGACCGACCTTGTGCTGGCGGAAGGAGCCGAGCGCTGCACCGTTCTTGCGGCAGTCGCATCGGTCGAAGCCAGATCAGAACACCCGATCGCCGAAGCTATCGTGCGCGGCGCGCAGGCGGAAAACATCAGACTGTCGGAACCGAGCGCGTTTACTTCGATTACAGGGTATGGCGTGCGCGCCATCGTTGACGGGGCCGAGGTTGTTGTCGGAGCTGACCGAATGATGCAGCGCGAAGGGATCGATCTTGGTGAACTCGCAGAGGCTGAAACTATGCTCGCACGGCAAGGTCGCACCGCACTCTTCGCCGCAATCAATGGCAAGGCGGTGGCTGCGATTGGCGTCGCCGATCCGGTCAAACCCTCGAGCCGAGCCGCGATTGCCGCACTGCACAGTCTGGGTTTGAAGGTGGCAATGATTACCGGCGACAAACGCGAAACGGCAGAAGCAATTGCCGAAGAGACTGGTATCGACCACGTGATCGCGGGGGTCTTGCCCGACGGCAAGGTGGCGGCACTGGAAAATCTGCGCCAGCAGGGCACATTGGCCTTTGTTGGCGATGGCATCAACGATGCACCCGCGCTCGCCCACGCGGATGTTGGCATCGCCATCGGCACTGGCACGGATGTGGCGATCGAAAGCGCAGATGTCGTATTGATGTCCGGTGATCTTCGCGGCGTTGTGAACGCTTTCGAGATCTCGCGACACACCATGCGAAACATCAAACAGAACCTTGGTTGGGCCTTTGGTTACAATGTGGCTTTGATACCCTTGGCCGCCGGAGCGCTTTATCCGAGTTTCGCCGTGCTGCTGTCACCGGTCGTCGCTGCCGGTGCGATGGCACTTAGCTCGGTCTTTGTCTTGACGAACGCCTTGCGGCTGCGGCGCGTAAGACCGGCGATGGACGAGCGCCAAGAGTCTGGGCGGGTGGAGGACTTCGCCCCCGTCCCGGCCGAGTGAGAGGAGGCAGAAATGAACATTGGTGATGTTGCCGAGCGGTCAGGAGTGCCGGCCAAGACCATTCGCTACTATGAGGATATCGGTCTAGTAACACCTTTGCGCGCTGCAAACGGGTATCGAAGCTTCAGAGAGATCGATTTTCATAAGCTGGCATTCATCGGACGAGCGCGAGCCTTGGGATTTACAATCGAAGACTGCCGTACGCTTTTGGCGCTCTATAACGATGACAATCGAGAAAGTGCGCAGGTAAAGGCCGTCGCAGAGGAGCACCTGCGCCAGATTGATGAAAAGATCTCTAAACTCATGTCGATGAAAGAAACTCTTTCGTCTCTCGTGCACCAGTGTGCTGGCGATCACCGACCGGATTGTCCAATTCTTGCGGATCTTTCGTAACCGACCGATTGGGGCCGCCTGCCTGAGGCTGGGGTTCCGAGGTAAGACACGTGCATAACGACGTCGTTATGCACGTGTCTTATTCGGAGGAGCCATGCTGGGCGAGGTTCTGGGT
>NZ_JAEKIS010000046.1 GCF_017311415.1 Salipiger abyssi
GCCCGCGGCATTGAAGGTCGCAACCAGAGGCCGGATACACGAAGGAACTCGACCGCAATGCTGTTGCCAAAGTCAAAAAATCGCTTGCAGCCCCGGGGGCGTCCATACACGGGACATTGGCGACAACAATTCCCCAATGAGAGAAAGGACTCTGAGATGGGATGGCTGTTCTACACCGACGGCCGCGTCAAATCCTACGCGGATGAGAAAGCGGAAATTGCCCGGCTCTGCACCTTTGAGGGCGACACGCGCAAAACTGAACTGGTCAAGGCCTGCAAGGTTGGCTCCACCTGGTATGCAGCGGCTAGGGTTACCAATCGCGACGGCACCCCTGTCGAGGACGCGACCTATGTCACCGATCCTGACGGCTCGATCACTTTCGCCGCCGTATTCCTTACCCGATATGATGACGGCTGCTGGGGCTACAAGGACATGGAGGAAAGCGCGGGACCGGTCGAATCCCGCGCGCCACTGAGCCTATTGGCCCTGCTGTCCGAGCTGAAAGACCCAGACAGCTATGCTCATGCCTGGCGCCAGCGCTGCCAGGACTGGGCTGCGATCCCGGACTACGAGGAAGGCGACAAGATCAAGCTCGCCACCCCTGTGACGCTCACCGATGGCAGTACCTGCCAGATTGTCACCGCGACCCACTACAGGCGTGGGCGGCAAAAGCGCCGCTGCTACCGCATCGAGGAAACTGGTGGGCTCGTACGCCTGTCGAAGGCCTCGCTTGCGGGCTCGGAGCTGCTCAGCTCCACGAAAGGTGCGGCTAGCCCGGTGCTGGCGGAGTTCCTGGCGGGGCGAAATTAGGTCCTGCGCCGGACGGTTCATCGACCTGCCCGGCGACAGCAGATGCTGCGGCTTGTCTTGACAAGGCAATGCAAATGCATTACCTATCGCGGGCAGCAAAGCCCCTTTTCTTCAGGAGACTGCCATGACAGCCCTCGCACAAGATGTCTCGAAACTCACGGATCGGTATCAGACGACCGTGCCGGCGGGTGTGCGCAAACAGCTCAAGCTGGGCAAGGGCGACCAGATTCGTTACTGCACCGAGCCGAGTGGCAGGGTCTATATCGAGCCCGTGCGCAGCGACGAGGAAGATCCCGTGCTCGGAGCCTTTCTCGATTTTGTCGAGGCCGATATCAAGGCGCATCCGGACCGCATTCGGGCTTTCGATGGGGCTTTGCATGACCGTCTTGCAGCACTGGTCGGAGACGTTGATGTCGATCTCGATGCGCCGCTATCGCTCGAGGATGAATGAGCGGCGATAGCGTGCCCGCCCAAGCGCCCCTTGTCGTGAATGGATGGTCGATTTATGCGCACCCACTCTTTCTGGACCAGCTCGAAGGGCTGGTCGAGGAGGTAGAGGCGCGTAAGGCTCGCGATCCCAAGACCTGGCACAAGAAAAACCCGACGAAACGGCTGGCCGCCATCTTCAAGCTGGTCACCGAGGCCATACCTGCAGATCCGGGTGCCGCCGCCTTCCGGCAAGGCGGCACACTCGGCGATCACCGCAAGCACTGGTTCCGGGCGAAATTCTTCCAGCAGTATCGGCTGTTCTACCGGTTCAACAGCGATGCGAAGGTCATCGTGGTGGCATGGGTGAACGACGACAAGACCCTGCGCGCCTATGGCAGCAAGACGGATGCCTATGCGACGTTCAAAGGGATGCTGGAAGATGGCAACCCACCTGACAATTTCGACGCGCTCTTGAAAGAAGCTGCAGCGGCAGGCAAGCGGTTCGAGAAATCCCTTGAAGCGGTGCCCGATCGGTAAGTGGGCCAGCTTGCTATGACCCTTTGGCATTATCATTTACGACGCCACGCTCGAAGATGTAGCATCGGCTGATAATGCGGTCGGAGAAAGCACAATGAATGAGACGGAAAAGGATAGGCAGCACCTCGGTCTAGAGGAGCAATGCGCGCCTGACCTGACGGGGCACCGTTTCCCAATTGCTGTGCGCGTTGCAGACATGCCCGATGACCTCGGCAAGCTGCTGGATATCGGGCTCGAGGAGCATTTCCGTGGCCGCTGAAGCGAATTCTTATGACACGTGGTTTTGCGCGCAGGTGCAGGCCGCGCTGGAGGATGCACGCTCGGGAACATCTCAGGTTCAGGTGATGCAGGCCGCACAGGCATTGATTGATGCGAAGCGGCAGGTCGAACCCAAGTCCTGACCAAGCCTTTGAGGTCGGCGCGGTCTGACTACGTCACCCTGAAAAGCGAAAGCGGGCTTTTTGTCCTTTGGAACTCAGACCCTGATCCAAAGGAAAATCCCCATGTCCAAACCCAGAACGGCCAACCCGGCTCTCGCAATCTCCGAAGCCGATCTCGCCTCTGCCCTCGCGCAAATCGGCACGGAGGTCGATGACCAGCCCCTGCGCAGTTCAGCGCTCGCGCGTATCATGCGCGAGACGTTTCATGGCAGCGATGCCGGTGGCGCCTGGGACTGGCGCATGGCCTATGACATGATGCAGGCAGCGGCTGTCCAGGTGCTGCTGCGTGGGAACGGCGCGGCAGGTGACACCGCCGCTGCAAGGCTACTTGCCTCACGGCTCCTGACGGAAACCCGCCGGTCAGAGCAGCAGATCCGGCTACAGCAGTTTTCCACGCCGCTGCCATTCGCGGCGCTGGTTTTGCGGGCCGCGGCGATCCGCAAGGGCGAGACCGTTCTGGAGCCCTCGGCTGGCACCGGTGCCCTGGCTGCTTTCGCCGCCCGGGCCGGTGCCACGCTTCTGCTCAACGAGATCGACCCCTTTCGCCAGCGCCTCCTGCGCGCGGTTTTCGGCGGCGAGGTCACAGGCCATGACGGCGAGCATATCGATGATCTGCTGCAGACGCCGGTTCTACCCGAGGTCGTGGTGATGAACCCGCCCTTCGCCTCCTCGGTCGATCGCTCCCGAGACAAGCACATCGCCGCCAAGCATCTCATCGCGGCTGCAAAGCGCCTGGCACCCGGCGGGCGGCTGGTGGCGATCATGCCGCCGGGATTCACGCCCGAACGCGATGCCGCGCATTGGTCCCGCGCCTGCGGTCTCCTGACGCCGCGATTGGCGCTGACGATGCCGGGACAGGTCTATCGCAAGCTCGGCACCTCTGTCGAAACCCAGCTGATGGTCTTCGACAAGGTGCAGGAGGACGGCGAAATGATCCGCGCCAGTGTCCGGGACTTGGATGAAGCCCTTCCTTTTGTCGACGCAGTTGCCGCGACCCGGCCCGAGATGCGCCCCGTCCAACGGGCTGAAGCGATCCCTCATGCGCGACCGATCGTTCCATCATCTGCCCCGCGCAAGACCGCTGCTGCGCCTGTCGCCGCCTCCAAATCTCGGGCCAATGCCGTTGTCCCGCTCACTTTCAAGAGCCTCGATATCCCGCGCGACAACACGCCCATCTCGGACATCTATGCGCGCTACCGTCCGCAGCGGATCGAGATCGCGGGTGCGCAAGAACATCCCACGCCGCTCGTCGAGAGCATCGCCATGGCCTCGGTTGCCCCGCCCATGCCCTCAAACACGGGCAGTGATGACTTGCGCCTGCCCGCACGGTTGATCGAGGAGGGACATCTCTCCGAGGCGCAGCTGGAAACCATCATCATGGCGCATGACGCCCATGGGCGCGACCTGCCGGGTCGGTTCGCGATCGATGACGACCAGACCAAGCTGACGCGCGCCGATGATGATCCAGACGCACGTGCCTATCGCCTTGGCTATTTCCTCGGCGACGGCACCGGTTGCGGCAAGGGGCGCGAATGCGCGGGGCTCATTCTCGTGAACTGGCTGGCCGGGCGCAGAAAGGCGATCTGGGTTTCCAAATCCGCCACGCTCATCGAGGACGCCATCCGCGACTGGACCGATCTCGGCGGCTCGCCAGCCGACATCCAGCCGCTCTCAAAATGGAAACCGGATCAGCCCGTCCCGATGGGCGACGGTATCCTCTTCGTCACCTACGCCACGCTGCGGTCCGCGGGCAAATGTGGCACCACGCGACTGAGCCAGACCCTCGACTGGATGGGCGAAGACTTCGACGGCGTACTGGCCTTTGATGAGGCCCATGCCATGCAGAACGCGGCCGGGTCCGAGCAGGGCAGGGGGGTCAAACCCTCCCAGCAGGGCCTTGCAGGCCTGCGGCTGCAACTGGCAGCACCCCGCGCTCGCGTCTTCTACATTTCGGCCACGGGTGCCACGAGCGTGCACAACCTGGCCTATGCCGCGCGTCTTGGTCTCTGGGGGCAGGGGCCGGAATACCCCTTCCCAAGCCGCGAGAGCTTCGTTTCTGCGATGGAAGCTGGCGGTGTCGCCGCCATGGAGGTGGTCGCGCGCGATCTCAAGACGCTCGGCCTCTACACGGCCCGCGCCCTCAGCTTCGATGGCGTGGAGTATGACGTGCTCGAACACGCGCTCACCCCGGCCCAGATCGAGATCTACGACGCCTATGCGGGAGCCTTTCGCACAATCCACCACAATCTCGAAGCCGCTTTGACAGCCACCGGCGTCAACGATGCCTCGGGAGAGACCAATGCCTCGGCAGCACGCGCCTCGGCCAAGTCCCGCTTCGAGAGCACAAAGCAGCGTTTCTTCAATCATCTGCTGATGGGCATGAAGGCCCCGACCATCATCCACGCCATCGCGGACGATCTGGCGGCAGGCAAGGCTTGCGTCATCCAGGTGGTCTCGACGGGTGAGAGCCTGTTGAAGCGTCGGCTTGAGACGATGGACCCGGAGGATGAACTCGTCGAGGGTGCCTTGACGCCACGCGACTATGTTCTCGCCTACCTCGAACAGGCTTTTCCGATCCATGCCCAAAAGCTCGTGGAGATCGACGGCAACATGGTGGCTGAGCCGCTTCGGGATGAAACTGGCGCGCTGGTCGTCTCGCGCGAGGCGCTCGCTCTGCGTGACGCGGCCATGATGGAGTTGATGACGCTGGCGCCGATCCCCTCGGCGCTGGATCAGATCCTCTGGGCCTTTGGCGACGAGGCCGTGGCAGAAGTCACGGGGCGGTCCATCCGACCCCTCAAGGCCGAGGATGGTCATCTCTTCATCGAAAAGCGCGCCGCCAGCAGCAATTCATCCGAAACCCAAGCCTTCATGGACGGTGATAAGGATATCCTTATCTTCTCCGATGCGGGCGGTACGGGCCGGTCGTATCATGCGGCGCAAACGGCGAAGAACCAGAAACGGCGGCGGCACTACCTGCTGGAGCCCGGCTGGCGCGCCGATGCGGCCATCCAGGGGCTCGGCCGCACGCATCGCTCTGCCCAAGTCAGCGCGCCCTTCTTCCGGGTCTGCACCTCGGATGTGCATGGCGAAAAGCGTTTCACCTCGACTATAGCCAAGCGCCTCGACCAGCTGGGGGCCTTGACCAAGGGTCAGCGCGAGACCGGCTCGCAAGGCATGTTCCGCGAGGAGGACAATCTCGAAAGCCCGATCGCGCGAGCGGCGCTGCGTGGGTATTTCGCCGATCTTGCCGCCGGGCGCGCTGAGGCGATGAGCTACGAGAGCTTCACCGACTGGACCGCCCTGCGGCTGATCGACAAGGACGGGGTGCTCCTTGAGGAGCTTCCCCCGATCCAGCGGTTTCTCAACCGGGTGCTTGCCCTTCCCATCCACATGCAGAACGCACTCTTTGCCGAGTTCATGCGCCGGATTGCCGATCAGACGGAACGGGCGCGCGCGGCGGGCACGCTCGATCTCGGCGTGGAAACCCTACGCGGCGACAAGATAGAACAGGTCTCCACCGAGGATCTCTGGACCTGCCCGAAATCCGGCGCCGTGACGCGGATTATCGGGCTGGAGGTCACCGACCCAGTGTATGTGCTGGACGCCGAAGAGGCCATGTCGCGCAATCCCGACAAGTTACCGATGGTCAATCGCGCCTCCGGTCGCGCGGCGCTCATCTCGGCGCGCCCCATGCAGATGTATGACGAGGATATTGTCACACTGATGCGCAAGGCGGTGCGGCCAAACGGGTCTAGCTATCTCGAAGAGGCTCGGTTCACGTCTTCGGCCTGGGAAGACATCGACAGGCCCGAGTTTGCAAAGCTTTGGGATGCCGAGGCAGCGTCCCTGCCAAAAACCACCACAACCAAGCTCTACCTGCTGACCGGGCTGCTGTTGCCGATCTGGAAGGACATCCCGACCACGAATGAACGCATCTACCGCGTCACGCCGGACGGGGCGACCGCCATGATCGGGCGCACGCTGAGCGAGGAAGGGGCGGCCGCGCTGCGCGCCAGCTTCCTCGTTTCTAACCCGCAAACGCCACAGGAGATGCTGACTGCGGCTCTTGGCACCACCACGCCGGTCGATCTGGGCCGGGGTCTGACGCTGACCCGTCGCCGGGTCGCAGGCGAGATGCGCCTTGAGCTGGGCGGTGCGGACAAGGGCATGATCGAAGGCCTCAAGGCCATGGGGTGTTTCACCGAGATCATTGCCTTCCAGCTGCGGGTGTTCCTGCCGCATGGGGACGGGATCGACACGGTCAGCATTCTGGCCCGGATTGTGGGGCAGGGAACCAGCAACGCGGCAGACCAAGCCGCCTGAAAAGCCAAAGCGGGCTTTGGGTCGGGCGTCGCGGATCGGGATTTGGCCGGTCTGCGCTTTCCGGGCGCGCGCTGACCAATGCGACGCCTGGCCCCCCAACTTCTGATAAGAGGACAGACCCATGACCAATCCCCAGATCGACTATGCCGCAATGGCGGCTCAGTGGCGCGCCGAGCACGAAACCACCCTGAAAGCAACCCGAGCGGAACTGATCGTGCAATTGCGCGCGCTTGGCATCAACGAGGTCACCGCCGAATACGAAGGCTATGGCGACTCCGGCAATGTCGAGGACGTGAATGTGCAGCCTGCGGAGGTCCAACTGCCGGAAGCGCTTGTCACCGCCGTGGGCGATTTCGCCTGGTCACTCGCCTATCACCATCATCCGGGGTTCGAGAACAACGAGGGCGGCTACGGCACGCTGACCTGGGACTTGCGCAACGACAGCATCACGCTCGATCATGCGGACCGCTACGTTGAATGCTCGCACAGCTATGACGACGGGCTTTGAGATGGCCCATCCGCTTCATCATGCTGAAAGCTCTGCCCGGAAATTCGGTGGGGTGCCATCTGACTATCAGGACATCCACGACTGGTTCGACGCCTCGAAAGAACACCTCGCCCTCTTCACGCACCGCGCCTTGCGTCATCATGCTCAAGGCCTGTTCGAGGCCGAACGTGTCTTCGGTCTGACCCTGACCAATAGCGCGGGTCGGGACATCCCCGTGCGCTGGATCGGCGAGCAGCATGTCCGCGAAGACTGCCAGGGCCGCATTCCGAGCATGGCGGACTGGCTGCGACGGATACAGCCTGAGCCATGGATGGCCAATGGCCATATCGAGCAGCACCTCAGCGGGGAGCCCTGCGGCGATCCAAGGGTTGCTTGGGCATTCGAGGTGGCCGCCGGAAGAACGGTTCTCGGCCTGAAAGATTGGATGGCGGCGCGCGCGACGCAAGCCACGCAAAGCGCCTGACAGCTCTCGGTCGTTTGCCAAACGAATGCTGCATAGAAGCCCGGTCGGAAGATCAGGCTTCTTGCGTCGTTTCCCCAGCAATCTTTTTGAGGAGGATCACATGACATTCGAAGACATCAAGGCGGCCGTCGATGCCGGTCAGACCGTGCACTGGGCCAATACCGGCTACGTTGTCCACAAGGACCGGCTCGGTCAGTACCTCATCACCTTTGTGCCGAACGGTAGCTGCATCGGCCTGACCGACCGGAGCGGGCACCGGTTGAACGGAAAAGAGGCGGAGTTCTTCATCGCGCAATCGAAGGACAGCGCGGAAAATCCGGGTAGCCAATCAAGACCAGACGGGCAGGGGAGGGGCGCAGCACCCGAACGCGCGGGGGCATGCCCACTCGGACGGCAGCTCTGACCCGTGGGCGGGGCTGAAAGGAAAGCAAGCTTTCTGGTTTGTGATCCCAGGAGGGGTCGAGAAAGCAATCCCGGATGCGCTGGCAAGAACGTCAGGCACCGGCCAATCCAAAAGGAACCATCCCATGTTCGCAGGAACCCTCACCCGCAATGTCGAGACCGCCGCCGCCGAATACACCGGCATGATCCACTCGACGCGATTTGACATCGCCATCCAGCTTGAGGCACGGGCCAAGATGTCCGCGCGCAGTCCGGATTACGACGTGACGGCCGTCAACAAATCGGGCCGCAAGGTCCGCATCGGCACGGCCTGGAACGAGACGGGCAATACCAGCGGAAACCCCTATATCTCGATGCAGATCGATGTGGGCCTCGGCCCGTTCCGGGTCAACGCGGTGCAGACGAAAGAGGCGCGCGCGGCCCAGAGCGGCGAATTCGAGATCATCCCGTTGGTCTCGAACGGTCTGATGAAATCCGGCTCGATCTCGGGCGAGCTGACCGCTATGGACGCCGACAACGCCTTCACCGGCTACATCGCCAACATGATGTTCGATCTGGAGTTCATCCTGATCGAGAACAGCTACAAAACCGAGGAGACCCACCCCGATTACCGGATCGAGGTCAGCTCGCCCCGGGGCACACCGATCCGCGTCGGCTCGGCGTGGATGGCCAAAAGCAGCCGCACGGGCAATGACTACCTGACGCTGCTGATCAACACGCCTTACGGTGACCTGCGCGTCAACGCCGTGCAGAACGAAGAGCAGCGCGGCGGGCAGACCTTCTCGATCATCCCGTTCATCGACAGCGGTGAGCAGCCACAGGACGCAGGCGCAGGGCTGTCGCTGGTCGCGTGACCAACGCGCGAGATTAGACGATCCGCACCGAAAGGGGAGCCGTGGGATCACGGTTCCCCTCTTACAATGTCCATTTGCATGAAAGTAAGGTCAGTTAGTGATTTGCCAGGCGCGTTCAGGTTGCGAACGGCCCCAAAACATAAGATGGCGGCAGCCCTTAGAACGGCCTGCCCCGCGTCCGAACACACACCCGAAAACAGCCCGGTCAAATATAGTACTTGAATGGCTGCGGTCCGCCCTCCCGCGCCGAACCCATCACAAGGATGTCTCCGACCATCTTTGCGAAGCGGACTGTTACCGGCAACCCATCGTTGAAGTTGCACGAGTTGTAGTTGATCTTTGTCAGTCCCATGATGTCAGCAAGTACCGTCCGCATCTCTGGCTTATGATGCTTTGAGCGCAGGATCGTCACCATAAGCGGGTTGGGTGTTTCAGGCCCGATATACGTATCCAGCTGCGGGACGTAGCCGCTCGTCCAAAGATAGGCGTTCTTCTCGTCTAAACTTAGAGCCGTTCCTCTGATCACGGGGTAGTCGCCTGCACGGAAGAGCTTTGCGTCACCACCCGTAGGTCTGATCCGTACACCGACGACGTTCGTCCCCTTCGGAGCCGCCTGACAGAAGGCCTGCCACTCCTCGTCGTTGAATGACGCCTGCCCATGGATGAAGAGTTCCTTGGGCGGCTCGGAGTGCAGATCCCGGTACGCTTCTATCACAGTCTCTAGAAGTTCTTTCGCGGCGTCAGCGTTTAGATGGTATTCGTACTTGCCGGTCTTCCAAGGGCCATTCGCGCCGCGGAACACCACGCCATCGCCTTCACTCAAAAACATCTGCGCCGCGCAGCAGACGTGATTATCGCGGTTGTTTGGGAGGTTCTTGTAGACCATCCCGATGTAGCATACTCCTTCGCGCACGTTCGACAGCCGCCAGGGTGGACGGTCCTGTGTCTTATAGTAAAGCCCCGTCGCGATGTTCCACGCCACTGTCGCAGGGTCTTGGGTGGTTCGCTTCGGATAGCCCGCACTGTTGAGGAACGCTGTCGGCTCAAGGGTCGACTCGCGCAGGATCTGAGAGGGCGCGATCGAGAGCAAAGTCGCCTTGATGTGCCTACGGAAGTCGGGAATGTCGTCAAACACGTCCTCAATGCGCGGATCGAACCGTTCGTCCATGAAAAGGAACGACTGGGGTGACCTTGCGCGCTGCTTCTTGGGCGTTTTTCCAGCGACCAGGGTCAAACCGGTCCGCCTCGATTCCGGACGGCAGCGCTCGTAGACTATCTCGGGCACGACGAACATCCATACATCAATCGAACCCTCCTCGTTGCGCCTGAACTTGTGGACGCGCTCAGTGTAGATACGGGCGACCGCATCGACGGCCTCGTGCATGTTCTGCACCCTGGTCGCCCGCTCGATGGCGTCAAACTCGACCGTCAGGGACCTGAGCCGATCTGGATCGAAAGTAATGCCGAATGTCTCTTCGAGCCCGGCGAAATCCGCGAGATGAAGACGGTCCTTCTTCTCCGTCGGCCCCGGAGGCGGCACCGGTATCCCGGAAAGCAGCCGGCGGCTCCAAGATCGGAAGTGTCCGATCCCGTCCGACGTTCCCACAACCCCAATTCGGACTTCTCGAAGCTTCCGAGTGGTGGGCGACAACCATCTTGACCGGCACCGTCAGGCAAGTTGGCCGCCGCCGCCAGCCGTAGGGAGGGCGTAGCCCGACCGAAGGCTGGCGGCGGCGGCGCGGTTCTCTTCACGGGG
>NZ_JAEKIS010000047.1 GCF_017311415.1 Salipiger abyssi
GATCAGGCCGCACAGCGCTCTGGGCTACCGTCCACCCGCGCCCGAAAGCACCGTCCCGATGGACCAGAGGCCCACAATGCACTAACAATCAAACCGGACCACCCAATGGGGGCAGGCCAGCCGCGTATGTCAAAGCTTGGCGCTACGCCGGTTACGATAGGTAGTCCGGCAGTCATTCCGCATCGAGCACATCAGGCAGAGGAGGCATGGAACGAAGCAAGGTCGGCAGGACCACCCGCATCACACTTCGTTTCGTGGCTCGCTGATAGCACTACTGGCGCGGGGCCGAACCCTCACCTACCCCCAAGGCATCGAACAGGTGATAACGGCCCTTGGACGAAGCCGCTCACGCGCCAACGGCGAGCGTTTCTGGCATTCGGGACTGATCGCTACCCTGTGCATTTGGGAATGTGGACCGCCGCCTGACGATTGAGAGCAAGGTTACCAACACCGCAAATCTGATCCCGAAATTGCGCCAATCTCATGTAGCCTGATCCTGGCCGATGGCGTTGTTCTGGTGACGCGCTTCTGCTAGCGCTTGATATGAGCGCGAAAATCAGTAGCACCAGCGGATGGAGAATGAAATTTGCGCGTCGCTGAAGAGACCTGCGCCAGCTTGCGGCTTTGGCTCCACCTACCGCTGTCGGTTGAGGCGTGCGGAGTCGACAGGAGTGACAGCTTCACTTCCTATTGGATGAATCCAGAAAATCTGGCGCAAACTGGAAGCGATGCTCAGACGCTTGAGCGGGAAGAAGAGACCTTCCCGGATTTCCGGGGACATAGCTATTTCCACGACTTCGTGTCGAAGGCCCTGTGGGGCGGGCACCGACGCAGCTCAAGCACATTCGACTGGTTCGTGTCGACCAAGGCGCAGCGGTCGTTGATTGCCGATTTCGCAGGCGCCTCGGATGACCCCGCGGCCAGCGGAAACGGGCTGCTGAAGGTCAAGCGCTTTATTGGCACGGTCGGGCGGACCGAGCTACGGCTGCTCAAGGATAACATGACCTGCCTGGACGACAGCTCGGACCGCGACGGTCTGCGCAATCTTCTGATCGCGACGTTTCCGTTGAGTATCGAGGCATGCGCTGTCAGATGCGATATTGCAGGTCAAACGGCGATCGACGATATCGCGCAAGAGCCTTCTCGCGCCCTGACCCTCGCGGATGCCCAGGACGCGCTGGAATGGATCAGGCGCACCTTCGCGCATTGGTGGAAGCCTGCGACTGACGCCGACGGGAAGGGTGGCCGTTACGGCGCGCCCGGCGATACGCTCTACCGTGTCTTCCTGGATGGCAAGGAATGCATCGCGCCGTCTGGGGATGAGGTGCAGGCGAATTTTCGCCATGCCGGGATCGTGCCCATCCTGCCGTGGTTCGATGATCTTCTGACCCCTCTCAAGGTCGACGGAAAACGGATTGCCCATTTCGGGGACGAGCGCTGCTATATGACCAGCGTGGTTTCTCTGGGCGATGAAGGGTTGAAAGACAGAGCAGCGCGCCAGACGCTGCTGGATTTGTCGAGCGGTGACCTTTTCCGTCTGGCCGAGGCGGATTTCTCGGGCAGCGGCCCGGCATATCAGGAACCGTTTCTGGAAAAGCTGCGCGACGATTATGTCTACGACCGGCACGGTCCGGCGCCCGATGGCAAAACCGGAAATGCGACGCTGTTCCTGACCACGCATCACCATTTTTGCGCCATCGGCGCAGGCGGCTTTGCGCATAGAGATCTGCCCAGGAACACGGCGAAATACTATCGCCACATGCAATTCCTCTGCCTGTTCGAGTATTTCCGGCTGATCCAGTTCTCCCAGCGTCTCAGCGAGCTGGTGGCGGGAAAGTCGGACATGACGACGACCGAGTTCCGGGACGCGCTTCAGCGCATCCGTGACGATTTCCTTAGCTTCGTTCACCGCAATCGTGTCACCTCTGTCTCGACACAGCTTCAACCGCGCGAGATCTATGCAAAGCTGCGCAAGGTCATGGGCGTGGACGCGATGTTCCATGAGGTCGAGGCAGAGTTGAGCTCTGCCGCCGACTACGCGAATGCGATGGAAGCGCGCGATGCTTCGCGGCGGGCGGATGCCCTGAACCGGCTGGTCTCTCTGGGCGTTCCGCTGGGTTTGACTGTGGCGCTTGCGGATATCGAGGCGAACCAGCGGGGCGTCGTGCTTCCCGATGGTCGGTCGCCGGGGATCGTCGATTTCTGGGCCGACACCGGCGTCATTGCTTTTTTCGTTTTTCTGCTTTGGGATGGGGCTGCTATCGCGAAGGATTGGCAAGGGCTAAACTGGAGGGAGCGATTCTGCGGGTTGTGGCGGGTTTGGAGTGTCGCGCTTGGGGCGGTTGTTCTTCACCTAATGCGATAATCATCCTTGGATATTTTTTAACTATACGATAATTATTGATAATATATGGAAATCATGATTGAGTTCCGGGCAATCTGGATGCGGGGTGGAAAGTAGTTGATTGCTCTTGGAGATATGACCTATTTTGGATTTGCAAATATGGTGTTGTGGAGGGTAGATGCTGATGACATGACCGCATGGAAGCGGATTGAGACACCCAGCATAAACATGCCGAGAATCAGCAAATGCTGATGACATGACCGCATGGAAGCGGATTGAGACTTTTCTGGTCTGAATAACCATCGCACCGTGGATGCTGATGACATGACCGCATGGAAGCGGATTGAGACTTTCCGGAGTGCCCGCCGAAGCGGGAAGCACATGCTGATGACATGACCGCATGGAAGCGGATTGAGACTCGATTTCTTCGTCCGTCGCGACCGGGAGTGAATGCTGATGACATGACCGCATGGAAGCGGATCGACGCTGACGGGGCAAAACTTTCCGTCTTTCTGTGGTTTTCGGACCTTGCGTCCGGGGCCGTTTGACGCAACACTCCTCTTGGTTGTGGAGGTGTCGATGGGTTTTCTTCATGTAGAAGGTATCAATTTCGACAGCTGTATTTTCGACACTTCGGATATCTCGACCATTCGCGGCGGGTCGATGCTTCTGGAAAGCCTCGGGTCGGAGCTCTCGAGCAGATTGACGCTTCCCCTGGTGGATGCGGGGGCCGGCCGCGCGGTATTTGCACTCCCGGAGGGCGGGTGGGAGCGGATCGCCGGAGAGCTTGCGCGTTTCCTGGGCTCGGATCCTTGGCGGCATTTCTCGATCATCACCGGCACGGGGGAAACGCGCGGGGCCGCCCGCTCCAGTGCAATCCTGTCGGCGCCTTCACAATGGTCGATCCCGCCTTTCGATGCCAAGGGTGCGACTGGCCCGGACCCCGAGGATTTCAAGCGCCCCGCCACCAAATGCGAAACCGACAAGGATGGCAAGAAGACCAGGCTCGTCTCGGCCTCGGTGAAGGAACGGCGCGACGTGGCGCGTAGAAAGCGCCCGGTTCTCTATCCAGAGGATGGTGGGCTTGTCCCTCCGCAGAGCTTTGAAAGCATCGTCGTCACGACCGAGGAACTGCCCTTTGTGGTGCGCAACAAGATCGCGGTCGTCGTGGTGGATGGAATGGGCGGCGGCAAGCTGCGTGCGGCTTATGAGCGCGCGGGCGGCGTGTTCTATACGGCCAAGACCGCTTTTTACGACCGGTTGGCCGAGCGTATCCGAACCTGGATGGCGGCCGAAGGACTGGTGTTGCGCGAAAAGGGCGTGACCGCCGGGCAATGTGATGTGCTGCTCTGGGGCGGCGACGATATGACGTTTTTCATGCCTGCCCGGAAGGTGATGTCATTCGTGAGGCTGTTTCTTGACTATGGCGCCGGCCCGTTTGATCCGGCTGGCGTGCCCAAGCTGCGGTTTCCGCATCGGCTTGGGGTGGTGATCGCCCACGTACGCACGCCTTTTCGTCAGATGTGGCACATGGCCGGGCAGGCCGAGCACATGGTCAAGCAGGGCATGACCAGGGCGGATCGCTATGGAGAAAGTGCCGTCGCCTTCGCGCTTTTCGAAAGCGATGCGTTGCCTCATGGCGCTTTGTCCGAACACTGGCATCGGATCTATGGCGGAGCGCACGAGCCCGAAGCAGAGGTGTTCACGCGCGCGGAATTCGCTCGGTTCGTCGATTTCTGCCGGGAGACGCGGGCGGGCGAGGATGGAAGTGGCGATGCGTTGTCCCTGAGCCAGATCTACCGCGTCCTGCAACTCGGGCGCTTGTCCGGTGCCGAGGGGTCTCCCCCGCGGTCACTGACCCACCGAGATACCGATAGGGCCGTGCGGAACTTGCTCGCGTCTCACCTCGAACGGGCTGGCCGCGATGTCGATGCGCTCAATGCCTGGGGTGAGGTCGCGGAGCGGCGGTCTCTGGCGGTGCTTCTCGCGCAGGTCGCGCAGCTTGCGCCATATGTCGAGGCGAGTTTTCCGAGGATATAACCTTATGGAACGGCTCGACTTCTCAATCACGCTGACCATCCGCGCGCCGTTCCTGTTTCCGGGCATCCAGCCTGGACGTTTCGGACTCGACCGCTGCCAGCTTACGGATGTACACGGCCGGCCAGTTATGCCTCGAGATCAGGTCAAGGGCCTCGTGCGGCACGGGCTTGAGGCGCTTGGTCGGACAGATCTGATCAGTCAATGCTTTGGCGCTGCCAGCGGCGACGTCGCACCGAACCGCCTTTCGAACGAGAAGCCCGAAAGGTCGGCTGAAGCGCTGGCCCCTGATCACGGCCGCATCTTCTTCACCGATCTGGTGGCTGACAAGGTTGCGGATCGTGGCCTTTTGCCCATGCCGCGAGTCGAAATCGAACCAAACTCCGGCGCGGCTAAGACGGGGCATCTGGCGCTGATCGAGCAAGTCGTGCGACCCGCCAAGCCTACGACTTTCTCGGGTAGTGTCATTATTTTCACGGACGAGGACGAAGGAAGCGTCCAGGGATGGTTGCGCGCCGCGCTTGATGCGCACCTGTCTGTCGGTGCGATGAAGTCGGTCGGTTTCGGCGAGGTCATTAGGGTCGATGTAAAAGAGCGTCCGGTGGCTAAGCCCTGTACTCCGACCGGGCGCGGATCTGTCGCGCTTTGGGAGTTCGAGCTCGATCGCCCCTACCTCGTCGATGCAGAACGGATCGCCGAGAACTGTTACAGGGGGCGGCGCGAGGTTTCCGGAGCCGCCCTCAAAGGGTTGCTGGCAGAGGCGCTGAAGAGGCGCGGTATTTCTGTTGACGGGCTTGAACAGGCGTTGTCGGATCTGAAGGTTGGCTTCGCCGCTCCTGCAGGTAGCGGACCTGCCATGCCCGCGTCGATCATCTGGCACATTGATCGGGAAGGATTCTTCGATCTTGCCGGGTCAGAACAATGTCGCGGGCGCATCGACTGGCAGGCCGATTGGAAAGGCGACATCTGGGACAAGGCGCGAAGCGTCTGGAAGGGGGGTGCCCCCGTCTGCTACGAGGAACGGGTCCACACCGCAATCGACGTCGGCACGGGCGCGGCGAACGATGCAATGCTCTTCAGCACTCTGGCATGCAAACCTGCCGGATGTTTCCGCGCGGAGCTGAGTTTCACTGGGGCGGCGGAGCGGCATCAGTCGCTGCTGATCGAAGCCCTGTGCGGCGAATTGCCCGGTCTAGGGCGCACGGACGCGGTGCTGCGCACGACGTCCCTGACTCTGAGCGCTCCGACCAGCCCACAGCAACCCGAGGGGCTCGTGCATTTGAAGCTCGAGACGCCAGGCCTTCTTGCCAACTTCACAGATGCGGGAGAGGGAGGCGATGCCACGGAGGCGTATCGTCAATTCTGGTCGACCGTCCTTCCGCGAAGTCCGTTGCGCCAGCAGTTTTCCCGTCAGCGTTTGATTGGGGGATATCAGGCCCTACGTTTCAGGAGTGAATCGGTTTATCGACCATTCCTGCTTACTGAACCCGGCGCAATCTTTGAGTTTGATCTGAATGCCGGGGAAACCGGAATACTGTGCGATATCATTCGAAATGGCCTTTGCCGAAAGGAAGTAGAGGGCGTTAAGCTCGACTGGAGGAATTGCCCTTTTGTTTCGGAGAATGGATACGGTTCTTTTTCTTTGTATCGACCTGGCGTGGAGTAGTCACATTCAATGATGAAACGAATGATATATTCCTTCAAGGTTATTGCTCTTTCGCCAATCCATGTCGGAAATGGCGGGGTGCGCCAATTCACTGAGGCTGAGATCACATCGCAGGGGGAGGGCAAAAAGAAAGAGGCGGCCTTCGGCGAGGTCGCAACATTGCAGCGGGATCACGAAGACCGGCCATATATTCCCGGAAGCAGCCTGAAGGGTGCGCTTCGTGCGGCGGCAACCCATGTCGATGTGGATGTCGAGCGGCTGTTCGGCATGAGCCACGAGATGGCTGCGACCAAGCCACTGCGCGCTGCGGCAACCGTGTTAGGAACCGCCGCTCTATCCGGCGGGGAGATCCTCGTTCGCCGAACCAGCGTGGATTTGCGCAGTGGCGTCGCACAAAAGGGCCTTTTGTTTGCGCAGGAGTTCGCTGCCGAGGGCGCTCTTTTCGACATCAAACTTGTTGTCGAGACGCCAGCGCCCGAATTCGACAAGATCTGCCGTGACATGGAAACCGTACTCGGTGTGTTCGTAGGAAAAGGCGGACTCGACCTGGGGGCGAATAAAGCCGACGGCATGGGCCGTCTTGCACTCAACAGCGCGTTGGTGACCGCGACCGAATTTGTCCTCGGCCCCGATGGTTGGCGGCTGTTGCGGACACCGGAGGTGAAGCTGTCGCCTTTCGAGCTGTTCCAGGTGGCGCATCGTCTCCCGCTCTACTGCAATGGCCCCTATCTGTCACGCGACGGTGTCGAAGTGAGAACCCGCAAGACACGCGAGGGTGAGCTGAAGACGCAGGAAGTGACGCAGCCCGCGCGACGATCGGGCGATTTGCCGCTCTTGACTGGGATGGGCGTTAGCGGCGCGCTGCGAAGCCGGGCGGCGTGGCTTCTACGTCTCAGGGAACTGCAGACCGGCCGGATGGACGAAAAGCGGATCTGCCCCACCTCGGCCGGAGAGATGCCGCTCAATACGTTAGAGCGGCTGTTCGGGCACGAGGGTTTTCGCGGGGCGCTTGCCTTGCGTATCGAGAACGTCTCGCGGCAGGGTGGGTCGGAACATCCCTCGGTTCGCCTGGATCCGGTAACGCAGGCGCCGATTTCTGGTGCGCTGTTCGCGATGGGCGCACATAACGGGGTCGGGTTCGACTTGGAACTCGGTTGGTTCCGAGAGCCCGATGACGAGGTTTCGGCACTTCTGAATCTTCTTCTGGAAGACATCGAAATCAACGGGCTGAAACTCGGGGCCGCGACGTCACGCGGTTTCGGTTGGTTCAATGCGACGCCCGAGTTGACGCCGAAGCCGCTTCACATGCCGCCGGTGAACAAGGATAAGAACGAAGAGGCCGATCCGACTGCGGACCTACTGCCTTCGCCCGAGATCACGCTTCCCTACAGGCTGGCTGAAGTCGACCTGAAAGCGGTCGGGATGCCGCAGGAGATCGTATTGGATGCCTTCGCAAGCGATGACAAAGGGCTGCACGCCACCCCCTTTGCGGATGGCCTCTCGGGCCACGTCGACGTCGACTGGGTCTTCGACACCCCGCTGCTGATAGGAGATGGTGGAGACATACGCCGGCCACAGAAGATCGGCAGCCACTACATTCTGCCCGGCTCGACACTCAAGGGTCTCCTGCGTTCGGTGCTCGAGACAGCAACCAATGCGCGGATCGGGCGGTTGAACGATGCCGCACTGTCCCCTGAGGAAATCAGGCAAGGTCGCAAGAGCTTTCCCTACAAGCCGAAGCTCGAGCAAATCCGCCGTGCATCGACAGCCAGCGACCTCAATCCGCACAACCCGCCGCTCGACGCGCGTTTCCTGCCGGATTTTTGCCAGGCGTTGTTCGGCTTTGGCCTCGACGACGACGAGGGGCACCTTCCGCACGAGCGGGCGCATCTGAAATCGCGGCTTGGCTTCGGCTTTGCCTGGGCGGTCAGCGATGTGACCGAGGACAAACCGCGCAAGATCACCTTTGCTGAACCGCGCCCGACCGCGGTGTTTTACGATCATGTCGGGCGCAAACGCTATCAGAGCACCAAGGAAACGTCGTCCAGCGTGTTCGAGCGGCTGGAAAATATGGCCAGTGGTACAGACGAGATGGCTTCGACCGTCCGCTACCTCGTGCCGAAAAGAGCGGCAGGAAAGCCGGCATGGCCGATGGTCTTTCGTGGTCGGATCGCGTTCCACAACCTGACGCCGGTCGAGCTTGGTGCATTGATGTTCGCGTTGCTTCCAGAGATCATGGGCACCGCGCGCCATCAGGTCGGGCAGGGCCGCATGGCGGGGGCGGGGCGATGCCGGGCGGCGAATCTCGATCTTCTATTGCAGCCCAACGATGGGTCAAAGCCAACGGCGGCGGCCCCGGCCGAGTTTGCCCTATGGGGTCTGACCGGGCACACGCTTTTTGAGTATCGCAAACTGTTCCTTGCCTATCTCGAACAGATCGGGCGGGACGGGGCCACTGCGCAAGGCACTGCCGAACTTCTCGCCTCCCTGAATCCTCGGGTTGGAAAGGCATTGCGGGAAGACGCCGGGCTGAAGAGAGGCGAGCTGAAATACCAGACGAAGCAGACGCTGGGCAAGGATGCCTGCAAGCGCATCGCCGGGCAGCAGGATGGACGGCTGGCGGCGATGTTGAAAAGGGCGCGGCGATGAGGTCAGGCGAGCCAGTAGCCGCTGCGCGGCTCGATCGGTACCGCGTCGCCGAAAACCCGGGTGCGGTGTTCGCCATTGGCGCCGATGACGTAGACGCGCAGGCTGTCGCCCGGGTCGAGCAGTGCGGCGACCCGTTGCGACACCGCCGCGGCGCGCGCCTCGGTCATGCGCACCTCGAAGACCGATTTCTGCACCCGGCTTGCCTCGTCCTCGAGAATCTTCGCGGCCTTGCGGCGGATCTTGTTGCGCGAGATATCATAGGTGAAAACCGTGAGCATTTCTCCTCGCGCCATGGCCGCGACTCCGCCGAAAAGGGTGATTTCTGCTTGGAAAGATTGCATCTATTTGTGAGGAAAGTCAAAAATGGATTTCGCGCTCGAAATTCCTGCCCGCTTCCGCAATTTTTATATCAAACCGGTTACCATGCTTGGATTGTGTGTTGGATTTTTGCTTGCATGATTGGGGTTCCGGCGCCTAGGTTCGAACGATATGCCCGCATGGAAGCGGATTGAGACTTCCTGCTGCGACGAGCCGATCCACCATTGCGTTCGAACGATATGCCCGCATGGAAGCGGATTGAGACAGTGCGCGGGATTGCCGAGTTCGTCAGCATGAGTTCGAACGATATGCCCGCATGGAAGCGGATTGAGACCAAGGGAGAGATCGACTTCGGAATCATCTTGTTCGAACGATATGCCCGCATGGAAGCGGATTGAGACGGTCCTCAATATTGTCGTGGTTCACCTCCGTTCGAACGATATGC
Organism: Salipiger abyssi; assembly: GCF_017311415.1. Classification (GTDB taxonomy): domain Bacteria; phylum Pseudomonadota; class Alphaproteobacteria; order Rhodobacterales; family Rhodobacteraceae; genus Salipiger; species Salipiger abyssi_A. The sequence continues at coordinate 9,460 of NZ_JAEKIS010000047.1, forward strand.
CCGCATGGAAGCGGATTGAGACGCGCACGATGATCGGATCGGGAGCTTCGCCCATGTTCGAACGATATGCCCGCGTGGAAGCGGATTTAGATGTGGGTGTGCCGACGCCCGTGAATAGGGCGTCGGCGCGAACGAGTTGCCTGCTTCGGAGAAGGTGGCCGCTCGCTCAGTAATCCTGCACCTGCGGCTGGAAGGGGCGGTCGGCTGGCGCGCGCATGTGCCAGGCCAGCGCCCGGGCTTCTTCAAGCATCAGGCGGCGCATCGATACCTTGCGGTCCGAATGGCGGCTGCGCACCGCCCGGTCCAGCGCGGCCTCGTAGCCCTGTACGAGCGCCCGCCGGCCCTCGGACGAGATTCGGACCGAAGCGCCGGACGGCGCGAACATTCCGGCGCGCAGTAACCGACCGGTTGATACCGTCGCCTGATCCTACGACTTCCAGTTCCACGGGAGCAGTTCGTCGAGGCGGTTGATCTTGTGATCGTGGATACGGTCGAGGACATCAGCAAGCCACGCT
>NZ_JAEKIS010000048.1 GCF_017311415.1 Salipiger abyssi
TCAGGCTGGCCGCCGCCAGCTCTTTGGTAAGCGCGGCGGCCAGCCTGAAAACTGCCTACCGTCAACGCCTGTCACCCATCCTACGGCAAGGTGGCATGCGGTGCAGACTGTCAAGATAAGGCGATCAGTTCCTCGAAGGCGTATTTCCTCGTGCCGAAATTCCCCGAGAAGTCCCGCCCCAACCGTGAGGCATGTCCTGTCGCGTGCCCCATCTCGTGCAGCGCCGTGCGGTGCCAGTTGATCGGCTCGAAATAGGCCTGCGGAGGTGGCACCTGCACGTAATCGAGCGCGGGAACATAGAAGGCGCGGTTGCCACCGATCCGGAAGTCGATACCAGTCGCGGCGATCAGTGCCTCGACCCGCGGCTCGATCAGCCCGGGCGGCGGTGGCGGCGCCTCGACGGCGATGTCGTCGGGCAGCCCCTCGCACTGAGCCGCATTGAATACGGTAAAGCGCTTCAGGAACGGTATGCTGTTGGCGTCTTCCCCGGCCTCCCGGGCGCGGCGCTTCTCGTCTTCAGGCGTGAAACGGTCGGCATAGACGACTGTCGTGCCCCGCTCGCCCTTGCGGACATTACCGCCGAGCGACAGCGCCTGGCGGAAGGTCAGCCAGTGCTGCGTTGGATAGCCCTGCTGGATGACCGCGCCCCAGAGGATCAGGACATTGATCCCAGAATATTGCCGACCTGTGCTGGCGTTGCACGGCATGGCGAGCGGCGCTTGCGCCGCCGCCGTCCCCCAGGGCTGAACCCAGGGCAGCCGGCCTTCCTCCAGCTCGGCGATGATCTTGTCGGTGATGTCGTCATAAAGGTTCGTGCGCGGACCGCTCTTGCGGGCCGCGCGATGCTCTCTGGCCATCGGGATGATCTCCGCGACGGGCGCCGGAGGCCTCTCCTCCAGCCCTCAACCCGTCACGGAAAACCCGCCCGCACTTTCACTCTCAGGGGGCGTTGCGGGGTCTCCCCCTGATGGGGGTATGTCGGTCGGCAACGCCAATGCCGACCAGGGGGAAGCCGTTCCCCCAGACAATCCTCGCATTCAGCCGAGCCAAGCCTGAAAAAGGCAAAAGCCAACACTCGCGAGCCCCAATCCCCGACGTGTTGTAATCCCCAGGATATCTGCGCTTATCTGACACGCAATCGCGGTGCCTGTTTTCCAGCGCCAGACGCCTTCCTTCCCGCGAGCTCGGGCTCAAAGCCAACGGGCAATAAAAGAGGACCAGATGACGGATAACGATCTTAAAGCCTTGTCGCTCCCCGAACTGAAGCAGTTGCAAAAGAATGTCGCAAAGGCCATCGCCAGTTTCGAGGACCGTCGCAAGGCCGAGGCCCGCGCCAAGGTGGACGACTTCGCCCGCGAGCTCGGGTTCAGCTTCGACGAGCTTGCGGAAGCGGCTCCCACCCGGAAACGCGCGACCTCTGCGCCCAAGTACCGCCATCCGGAAAACGCCGAAATCACCTGGTCCGGGCGTGGGCGCAAACCGGCATGGATCGCCGAGGCGCTGGCTGCGGGCAAATCGCTTGGGGATTTTGCGATCTGATCGGGAGAAGCAATCTTGTACCAGCCTGCGAATGCCGTCCGCCTGCATGTCTCGCTGGCAGAGATTGACCCGCCGATCTGGCGGCGACTTGTCGTGCCGTCGGACTGGACGCTTGATAGGCTCCATCTGGTGCTGCAGGCCGCGTTCAGCTGGACCGACAGCCATCTGCATGAGTTCCGGATCGGCGGGCTGCGATATGGCGACCCCGATCAGCTTGAGGATGGTTTCGGGGGCCCGCAGACCTTCGACTACACCGGGGTCAGGCTGGCGGATTTCTCCGGCCAGGATCTGACCTTCACTTACCTCTACGACTTTGGCGATGACTGGACCCATGTGATCCGGATCGAGGAGTGGCTATCCCTCGATCCCCTGCCCCGCCACGCAGAATGCACCGAAGGGGCCCGTGCCCGGCCGCCCGAGGACGTCGGCGGCCCCTGGTCCTATGCCGATTTCCTCGAGACCATCCGCGATCCGAACCACGAGGACCACAGCTCCAACCTTCGCTGGGCCGGCGGGCATTTCGATCCGGACTGGTTCGACATCGAGCTGATCAACCAGGATCTCCGCAACACCTTCCGCAAGAACACCAGCCGACGCCTGCATCAGCCCAGGCCAAAGCCTTCTGGTCGGTGAGCGCAGAGGGCTCGGCCCTCAAGGCGGTGCCGCGGGCCTGGACGACCCTCCTCCTGCCGGCATCACCGGTGTGGGAGCGCCCCGAAGCGGGATATCGGGATGCCCGCGCACGACAAGCCCAGGCACTGGTTCCCTACCCTTTCACACGCTTCAGATAAGCTCCCCGATCCAACGCCCCCGTCCGATGGTCTTCGCCCGTAGCTGTGCTATGCGCTTGGTCTTGACGGGTGATGGGCCATCAGGCCCCGATGAAAGAGAAGGATGTCAGCCGTTCAAGGCTGGCCGCTGATGCGAAAGGGATGGACGCCGCATGGCGGAGATTGACCTGTCAGGCTCCGTTCACTACAGCCCGGCCCGCCGCAGTCTCCTGAAGGCGGGTGCGCCGATCAATCAAGGTTCAAGTGTGTAGCTCAGGATAAGCCGTTCAACGGGTTCAAGAACTTCTTCGGAGTCCATCATCCGCCGGATAATCGCAAGCGATTCATCGGCATCTTCCGGATTGAGATAATGTTCGATTCTTTGTACGATTGGGGCTGGGACGCCAAACTCTTCCAACGACTTCAGCCGACCAGGCAGACCCCAAGACGCCAAATCTCCCACGAACTTGGAGTAATCGCACGCGCCTTCACCGAAAGCGTAGTTGACCAGCTCCTGAACAAGATGGAACGGCTCGACGAAGGAATATTCTGCACCGCGTAGAAAATTGAACGCCTTATCGATTTTTGTATCTATATCGCCGTATTGATCCGCCTCAGACGCACCTTCCGTAATAAAGTCATAGAGCGCTTCGTTTCTATTCAGTCTGTTGGCCAACAAGGCAAACTGCGCCCCGGAGCGAACATCATGCTGGTTAAAGTTAAGGCGACCCCAAATCATGTCCGCCGAGGCCTTAATCTCTTTGTAGCTCCCCACCCCGTTCCATAGAAGCCGATCATCATCAGCCGATTTGAGGTCCAGAATATCTTCCAGGATAGCTTCGATCTCGGTGATCCCATAGCGACCAAAGCGCGCCAGGATATCCTCGGGCACGGGCGTTCGATCAAGAATCTGCTCCCGGCGCCGGCGGTTACTTTCTGAAAGATTTCGATCACCGAGTTGGATGAGCGTTTCCTCCGAGAGACGGTCCGGATCGCTCAAGATCGGAATATCGAGCTGCTCCGGCTCGGATGGGGCATCGGGATTGAACAAGAAGATGTTCCCGACATAGTGCTGGAACATGCGGCCAGCCCTGCCCTTAATGTTATTGAACGTGAAGCGGTCAAGCTTGCGCGTGTCGATATACTTATCGTAGATGAGGACGTTCTTCGCCGCCGTATTAACGCCCTCTATCAGGCTTGAAGTACAAAACAAAACATCAAGCTCGTGTTTGTTGAACAATTGCACCATAAGAGAAGCAATGGCGCGCGGGATACGTCCGTGATGTATCCCTGTGCCGTGCTCCAGAGCATCCGCCAAATACCATTCGGGATGATAGTTGTCCCGGAGCCAGCCCGCGATTTGATACAATTGGCCGTTCTCGCGCCCATAGCCTCTGGCTATAACGTCCTGCGAGGCCGTGCGGGCGGATTTGGGCGAGCGGCAGTAGACAAGAGAAGAATCGGCCCTCACCCCTTGCAGAATCTCGGTTAGCGTATCCGGATCGGTGCCGGGAGGCTCGACATAGACAACGTTGGCAGTGACCGGGCTGTAATCGGTCTTGAAGAAGGAGAACTTCGAACTCTCCTGCTCAATGGGGTTACTATCGAGAGACGGACCGAGAAGGTAGACTTGAGCCGCGGTATGGATGTAGCGCGCGAGAAGCAGATTCAGAGTCTTTGCCCGAAGATCACCCCGCGTCAGGTCGAGCTTGTAGAACTCGTCAATGACAAATAGCTCAATTTCGGGAAGGTCCTGACGCTCAAGAATTCTCTCTTGCGTCCCGAGGAGAATGTACGGTCCATCGCCGATTTCCTGATAGGCTTGTGTTACAATCTTATATTCAGGAAAGATGCTGTGCAATCGGCGGCGGCGCTCTTCCAGAAGCGCGATGGTTGGAACTACGATGATGACCGAGCGCGGCTTGCGTGTCGCAATCAACGCATCGACAAGTAGCGTTTTCCCAAAGCTCGTGGGCGCGGAAAGCACAAGATTCTTACCGCTTTGAAGAAGCGAAAACACTTCGCGCTGCGCCGCATGAAAATACACATCGGCTAGGCCGGGTGCCTTGTGGACCGCGCGCGCGATGTTATCCGCCGTACTCTCCGAATCCTTGTAGTACGGGAACAACCCCGCCTGTCGCGCGAGCGCGTTGATGATGCTTTTCGCGCCCTTAAGATGCTCTTCGAAGACGCTGGCGCGGTCCAGAAGGCGGATGACGATTTCCATGTCATCTGTCGCGCTCCGCTCGCCATTCATCCAGTAGCGGGAAGCCTTATCGAGGATCGCAACAACACGCTGCGCATTCAGATCAGCGGTGGCGATATCATTCCTGAGACCTTCATCAATCATCGCAAAACCCCCAATTTCTCGATGAAGCGCTTCTCAAGAAGCTCCTTGGATAAGAGCGGCACGTAGATGACGACGATGCGAACCTTCAGCTCAGCCTGGGCATCTGAGAATCTGCCGCTAACATACTCGAACTCTTCAATGACTATATCCGGGTAGTTGTCCGGACCATCCGCGTAGGATTTCGCTGCGTCGCTTTCGGACGCGACAAGAACGGGAATGACGATGCGTTTGACGATCTCATCGAGCTTGCTGCCCCCGTCGAACAGCCATTGAAGTTGCTCGTAGCCGGGTGCGGTCGGCTCGATCTTTGGGCCGATGAGGATCTTACTTTCTTCAAGAAATCCGGCATCCAGATGCCCTCTAAGACTCGCCAACGCCGCAGAGATCGCTCCTTTGGTGTCGGTGTAGAATTTTGCCTCACCGAGCCAAAGCTCAATATCGCCTGTTTTGTCGTCCACCGTGACAAGCGTCGAATCGAAACCTGTGACCTGATCGTTTGATCTCATCTTGTAGAAGACGCGCGTTGCAAACGCTGCCGCGCGGTATTCGGTTACGCAAAGTATATGGAGTAGCAGCTCACCGATTTCGCCGCGCTTCTTGCCCGCCTCTTCAGTGAAGACGCGGTAGGCCGACTCCCTCAAAAGGTCGAGCGGGTTCTCCGGACCGATCCGTTCGATTTCTTCTTGTTTCAGCGCGAAGTGGGGAAGCCAGTTGATGAGGTGGTCCGCAAATTTCTTATAGCGCCATTCACCAAGCTCGAATCCTGCGCATGCTGCAAGCCCGATGACATCGCCCTCATCAACCCGGTGCACAATCTCTAGAAATTTCTTTGGTTGTACTGCCAAATACGTCTCTCACCCCGAATACATGATCTTCATCATTAAAGCACGCGTGATGGGCGGCCTCCAAGTGGGTCACTCATTTCCAAACTTTATACGCGGCTCATAATCCAGCTCCGGTACTTCTTCATGTTCGGCGAGCAGGTCGCGGTCAAAGATCGGGGAGGCCTCATCCCACTCTACGCGCGGCGTGACGTTGCGGGTCGCAAAGATGGGCGCGGCGAAGACGAAGCGCTCATCATAGCGCTTGTAGATCGTATCGAAGAAGCGCTCGACGCGCAGCGGGCTCGTCTCGTGCGGAAAGCTATCCAACAAGCCGCCGATTTTCGGCCCGCTGGTCTCAAGCAGGCTGAGCGCCACGGCCTCGTACTTGCTGATCGTATCGCGCAAGTCCGTCCGCCCCTCTAGCTGGCAGAAGGCCTGATGATAGCGAATGATGCCATCCACGGGCGTCCCGTCTTGTTCCAGGGCCACATCATTGTCTTGCAGGCCGGGATCGCTGCCCCTCCGGTGCGCGCGGAAAACGGAGAAATAGCCAATCACAAGCGCCGCATAGGTCATGTGCAGATTGGTGCACTCTCCAACGGCCTCTTCCATGCGGTTAGTCAGGTTGCGAAAGGCGTTGCCTGTGCTCTTGCAGGATATCGCAATCACCGGACCGATGCCGGGCTTTTCGACCACGACATCCACATCCTTGGTCTTCAAACCGCCCAGCACCGTGGCCTCACTGCCGCTGGCTGCGCTCTGATCGTGGCTCAGAAGCCAGCGCGTGCCCTTCTTCTCCGCCCTGAACGGCGGGTGCGGGGTGATCTCGTGGGGTAAAAAGCCGCCTTCAAGAACGAGACGGCAGGCCACATACCAGTGTATAGGTTTGACGACCTTTTGGCTCTGGGTCTTCTCCAACGAGGTTGCCAGATGATGGAAGGTTTCTTCCGTGCCGCGCCAGTGACAAATCTTCCAGTCTTCTTTGGTGAAGGCATCAAGCGGTTTCATAGTGCCGCCAGGTCTGAAGCGCAGAAATGCCACTTTGCAGGATATCTTGATCGAGCCCGGCCAGCTCAGCCTCTTGGGGGATCAGGACGTTGCAGGCCTCGCGCGGCTCTAATTTGAGCATGCCGCCGCCAAGGGGATGGCCCTCGATCTCGCAAGAAAGCTGGAAAAGTGCCGATTCCTGCGCAGCCAGTACGCGCGAAAGTTTCGAGCGGTCCTTCAGGGTCACGGCGTGCACGGAATTGGTGCAGGAGGCTCTGGCTGCGTTCTGAACGAAGGCCACCTTGCGTCCCGACATATAGCTCAAGAAGAAATCCGGGATTTTGACATCGGGCACGACATACCAGGGATCGCGCACCCGGCACTTATAGGCGCTTGCCGCCTCCTTGGCGCGCGATGTGCGCAAGTATTTCTTTAAGCTCGCCGGAAGCTCCATCTCCTTATTGAGACGCAGCAGAAAGCTCTGACGGTCTTCCCGCTGCCAGCGTTGGATAACGGAGGCATTGAGCTGCTTGGCCGGAAGCGCGCGGCTGTTGCGCACGCTCGGGAATAGAAACTGTTCCGGGATGGAGAAGCGCTCGACATCGGAGGGGCGCAAATGGAAGAAATCATTCGCGCCAGAAACATAGCCGATATTGATGGAAGCGAAAGCCCCGAAGCGCTCGGTTGTCGCGCCCATGGCGATGCGCTCATAGAGATCGCGGGCGGATGGTGGCATGAGGAAGGGGCGCAGGCGCTTATTCCATAGCCCGCGCCAATCGCTCAATGGAACGAGGATCGCGGGCGCAGGCGGGCGCTCCGAATACGAGAAGGTCTCCAGCGGCGTGAAGCCAATGTGGTCGGTATGGCCGCCCTTACCATCGGCGTAGAGAAGCCAACAATCCTCCGAGAGATCGGGGAAGAGCTTCTTGCGCACTGCGATGATCTGGAGCGTAGAGAAGTTGTCTGCCAGATATTCGATCAGCGGAGCCGAATATGGCGCGTGCCCGATCTCGGCTGGAACGACGAAAGCCATGCGCCCGCCATCCATTACGAGATGAGCGGTCGCCACGAGGAACATCGGCCAGGACGAAGCAAGAGCGTTGAAACGCGCCCCGAAGTCATTGCAGAGCGATATGGCGCGCTTGCGCACGGGGCCTTTGAAGATCTGGTAGCGGATGAAGGGCGGGTTGCCTGCCGCGCATTCAAAGCGCTCTTCGGTGCTGCCCGCCCATGAGAAGAAATCGCCTTCATGGATCAGGGCACCCGGAGCGCGCTGCATGGCGATGATTCCGGCAGCCGGGTCCTGCTCGATGCCCACGCTCTTGGCATGGCCTGCAATGAAGCGTCCATCCCCGCAGGAGGGATCAAGAAGGCGGTCATCGGGAGAGCGGACCGCCCAGCTTAGCAGCGAGCGGACGACCGGATCAGGGGTGTAGTATGCCCCCTTTTCCTTGGCTCCGTCTTCGGCGCGCGAGCGGTATCCTCCGTGGGGGTCGGCCTGCATCAATGGAAACTGCCCGTTGCTTGGTGTTCTGGGGATGGGGGATACAAGATGCAGTAGATTCGGTCCAGAGGGCCTGTGCGCCAGAGATCATGCGCGGCAATGGCTTACAGGCAGGTTCAGCCATGCGTGTGGTGAAGGCTTAAGGGCGCACTGCACGCTCCGTTGGTCGATGGGATGGTTCCAAGGCAAGGGATGCGGCGATCCGCTCCCTTCCTGGTCGCATGCAAAGCCCGTCTCCATGAGATGACGCGCATTCAAACCGCGCAAGGGTTGGTCTCCATGAAATGGTCTGGATGATATCCTCATGGGGGTATCGGGAGAGCAGGAACGCTCCCCTGATTGGTGATTGAACGGGCAGCCGTTTGTGCATGGCTAAGGTGCAGGATTGAGAGGCATATCTCCAAGCCCTGCGAGTGGTTCCAAGGGGCGCAATAGCCCCATGGTCTTCCTGAAAGGATCGATGGGTGCAGGGAGAGCGAAGTCTCCTTGCGACGGATTGAACGGGGATACGTTCTACTGGCTCTGGAATGGGCGCTTGTGCCCTGATCTGAGCCACGGGCCGGGGGTGTAGAGCGTCAACCTCCTTGGCCGCTACCGACAACCTCCTTGGCCGGTTTTGACCGCTGCGTTCTTCGTTGATGTTACTGTGGGGTTTCCTCCTCGAGCTTGTCGCTGATGTTGTCGC
>NZ_JAEKIS010000049.1 GCF_017311415.1 Salipiger abyssi
TCGATTACATCGCCCGGCAGCGCGCGAAAAGCATAGGCGCGATGGCAGTGGAATCTCATAATTAAGGGCAAAAAATATCCCCGAACGCGTCGTGTCTCAGATTTAAGGGCAACGCGACACGCCGTCACCGCGTCCAGGATCGCGGCCAGCGATGGAAGCGGCGCCATCTTCGCACCGCTCGCCATGGGCGGGGCAGGGGGGCTCCGTGTTAGTGGCCCGCCGGTCGATCGCCTCGCTCGCTGGCTTGAGGGAATGGCGACGTCGTGCCTGACTGCGATGCGTTACCTAGATGACATTGAGTCTTGGTTTGTGCGGGCAGAAACCGAAATGTCGCCGCTCTCGGGTAAGACCCCTCCGGCGCTGCTCGCCACACTTACGGAATGGCCACTCGTTTCTGCGCCAATGGCCGAGGCCATTACAGGCGCCAGTCGAACTGCCGTTCAGCGCAACCTTGCTTGGATGGAAGCGCGAGGGCTAATCCGTGAGGTAACGAGACAAGGGCGCTATCGGATGTGGTGCACCGCGAACTGAATGCTGCTGATGGGATTTCCGAATTCCTTGACGCACTTCTGTCCTCCATAGACCTATGCCCAGAAGGTGAGATGATCGGCAATCTCTGCAGCTATGCGCTGAGACGGCGCAGCCGCTTGTCGATCTCAGCCACGGGCAGGAAGACAGCATCATCCGCGCGCCAGACCTGCAGCGCGGAGATGAGAAGCTCGACCTCGCAGACACCGGCCGCGTGCAGTTCGTCAATGATCCAGAGTACGCCATGAACGCGCACGGCGCGGGCGGTGGCCACCTTGCGCAGCAGGTTGTCGCCGGTCAGGAGGATACCGTTCTCCTGGCAGGTTGTCGTCACGAGGGCGAAGCAGTCGTTGGCCGACAAGCGGCTATGTTCCCGCTTCAGTGCGAAAACCCGCGCGACCTCTTCGCCCGGCAGATCATAGGTGGCAAGGCCACCATCTTCGAGCATCCGCCATTCCTGCGCCGTGAAGTCGAGGAGCTCCTCCTCACGGATGGGCAGGGGCACGATGAACCGATAGGGCAGCCGCAGCAGGACGTGCAGCAACTCTCCCTTCTTCAGGTCGATCAGGCAGGACGCATCATTGACGACGATACAGGTCACTGGTCACGCGGCCCCCTGATGTCACGTTCGACAACGCTCAAAGGGAGCCCGAGCATCTGGGCAGCGCGAACAGGCGAAATCAACTCCTCGCCGAGCGCGCGCCAAACGAGGCGCTCGAAGCGTTGCGGCTTCTCGAAGGCCGCGAAACCCTCACCGGGACCGATAGGCTCCGGCTCTTCGCGCCGCCAGCTTCGCGCATAGGTCTTGAACGCATATTCCACAGCGCTCTTCGACAGAATGCCCACTTGGCCGAGCCGCACGAGCATCGCGGCGGCAGAGACTCCGTAGGTGCGCTTGAGCCGCATGATCTCTATCCAGGTCATGCCGTGCCGGTTCCGGCCAGCTTCCTCTTCCAGATGCTCGCGCGGGATAAGAAACGCCCCCGCGAAGCGGTGCATGGACGGCTCCTTTTTCAGCGCGACATTGCCGGTCTCGATGATGATCCGATGCGCGAGCTCATGGGCGAGGTTGAAGCGCTTGCGCTCGACGTTGGTGTGCCGCGAGACGACGATCACCTCAGTCGGTGCACCTTCCGCCCGCTCAACATGACAAGCCAGCCCGTTGATGCGCTCAGGTAGATCGGCCTCGATGACCTTGAGCCCCTTGTCTTCGAGCAGGGCGGTCATGCTTGGGATGGGGTCGATCCCGAGCTTCCACTCGCGCCGCACGTCCCGCGCTTTGGCGTCGATGGCCTCTTCATCGGCTACCATGTCCACGCGCAGCGCGGCGAACGGGTCTTCAGCCGGATGCAGGTCGAGGATGTCCTCGATGGCGAGATAGTCTTCGAGCTTCTCGATCACGATGGCTTCCGCCATCGCGCGATCCTGCGCCGAGGCAGTCGAGTTCTTCCGCCACTCGACGCTTTCCAGAGCTTCGACCTGGCCACCGACAAGAAAATCCAGCGACACGCCGAGCGCCTTTCCGAGGCCGACCAACACCGACGAGGACGGCATCATCTTGTCCGCTTCGTATTTGCTGATGGCCTGCGCCGACACGCTTGGGGTCACGCGGTCGGCGAGAGCTTGCATGGATAGGCCAGCCCGCTTGCGGGCAAGCCTGAGCCTTTGTCCGAACATGGTCCTCTCCCGGCGGTTGTTGTTTTGGTTGATAAGCGCCATTTCCTAATCTATATTTAAACACAAGGTTGGCAGAATCGTCAACCGAAATCGACATATGGAGCTTAAAATGTCTAAGAAAAATCAGCATGTTGTGCCGCATCAGGGCGGTTGGGCAGTGAAGGGGGCGGGCAACTCCCGCGCGTCTTCCGTCCATGGCACGCAGCGCGAGGCCATCGCGGCCGCGCGAGAATCCGCCATGCGCCAGGGCAGCGAGATGCTGATCCACGGCGAGAACGGTCGCATCCGCGAGCGTAACACCTACGGCAACGATCCCTTCCCTCCGAAGGGCTAACAGAAAAGGAACGACGCGATGGCTCGCATCGAAATGCGGTTCAATGGCCGCAAGATCGCCTCTGCCGCCCAGCTTCAGCGTGAGCTGACGCGCAGCATGGAGAAGCACGTTGAAGACAGCCTCAAGAAGGCTGCCGGTCCCGGCGTGCGGATGAAGAAGACCCGCGAAGGCTACAGCTTCGAGGGCTCGCCCGAGCAGATCGAGCGCATGAAGAAGCGGCTGCGCTGACGTGGCCGTCGAAGCCGCCCACAGCGACTTCACCTCCCCAACTGGATTGCCCCTTCGGCTGGCAATCATCAACTCCGGTCGCTGAACCGCCGCTTGTAGCGGGAGACGGGAGTCCTTTCTCAGGCAACCGCCGTTCATACGACATTCAGGCCATCCCTTCCGGCTTCGGCCCCTCGGATAGGAAGGCACATGGCTTCAAGCCGATGCAGTGCTTCAAGAACTCACTGCGCGACCACACCGGCTATTGCGCCCACAATCTGGCTGAAGTCGAGCTTGATTGGCCAACTGAGTGAAAGTCACCGCGCAATCTCGCCAGCAAACACCGCCCGTCCGTGCACCGCCAAAGTTGCTGAAAACCTCTGGCACCCAAACTTGCGGATCACATCGAGTACCCGCGCTTCGTAGGCAGCGTGTCCGATCAAGCGACACAAGTCGGACGCGTGGAACTGGCGGTTCGCAGTTGGTGCGGCTTGCATCTGTCTCAGCAATTCGCGCTCTTTGGGATCCGTTATTGGTCTCGCGGGCGGCTTGACCGCGGGACAAGTTGGAGTTCCCCACGAATTTCGCCATCGGCGCATGAAGCCAAGCAGGAAGCCGGCCGGCACCCTGCCGTTGCCTCGGGATCGGTTGAAGGCGAGGAAGCGATCCCAGATGACCTGGGTGTCGATGTTCCAGCAGGGCAACGTGGCCTTCGCCGCTTTGATGAGCTCTGCCCAACTGGTCTGAAAAACGTTCGAACTCGCGGTGATATCGATCAGCCCTGAGAAGATAGTTTTGTTATTATTATCTCTAGATAGTGATGTGTCGTCTTCACCTGACACGAGATCATGGGGTTCACTCTCCTTGTCGAAGGCGGAAAACCGAAAGATCCAGGGCGCGAACTTGCCATTCGGCTTCGCCCGCTCGAGCTGCAACTCCGACGTCTCAAGTTCGCTCAAAAGAACCGAAAGATATTGTCGTGAAACACCCATCCTCTCCGCTAGGGCAGAGAGGGTGAAGGCTGCCGTTCCGCGCGACAAACCGTTGTAGCCATCCTTCCAGGCGATGGCATCGAGGATGAGGGTAGCAAGCTTGTGCGCTGCAACAGAGAGATTTGTCTGCGTGATCCGTCGCAGGATCAGGCCGGTCGTAGGTTCCATGGTCGAGGTCTCCTTGGAGAACCGACGCCATGTCGTGAGACAACAACATTCTTGCCAGCAAAACAACTTTGCTGGTTGCAGGTGTTTTAGCGGTGCGCTAGGAAACTCTTGTTCACGGAGTTTTCTAGCACGGCGTCAGGCTTCACGGTCTGGCGTCGTCTCCTTTTCGGGGGTTTTGCACAGCCTTACGTGCGGGGTTGAGATGACGCGCGCGGCAAAACCGCGCGCAGATTTTGTCAGTAGCGAACTTCTTCAGAACCATAGTTCCCGGCGTGATCACGCCAGTCGACGAAGACGGAACGGTAGAAGTAGCTGCCACATCCATTCGGGATGCTCAGGCCGGATGCGGCTGGCACCTGGCCCACGGTGGATCTTGTCCATCGGTAGTCGCCCTGCACGCCGTAGGACCCCAATCGCGTCGAGTCGCTGCGATTGCAGTCGCCATCTCGGTTTTCATGCTGGCGGTACTGGATGTGATAGACCCGTATGCTGCGCACGAAATCAAAGGCGTCGCCTGAGATGTCGATGTCAGCTTGCTCATCTGCTTGGACGTGAACAAGGGGTATCGGAGTCGATTCCTGCGGTTCGGGCGGATCGCGGAACGTGGTGTCATTAAGGCGTTCCATAGGCGACATCGGGCTGGGATCGTTGAACGACACACCCATCGGACACCGCCAGATTTGTAAGGGCGGCTCGATCGGCCATGGTGTGATCCGCCGAATGAAGACCGCTCTGGCATGCGCGCAGGGCGCGGAGGCAGGCCAGCCGCCCGCAAGGCAGAGGAGGATTGCACAGTCGACCTGATAGGCTTGAGCCGGACCTGACGAGGCCATTAGTCCGGATATGGTTAGTGCCGTGGCTGTTGCCACGCTGTGGATCACGTGCTTCATGATGCCGACTCCATCTATAATGGTGCAGCGATACGAAACAACATTAATGATAGCAAGAAGATTTGATTGATGGTTGCTTGCGACTGTTCGCTTGTGTCGCTTGACCGCTTCCAAGATCTGACGCCGGTTCTGGCTGCTTCTGCGTCTTGAAAGTGGCCAAAATTGCGGACCCCTTTCACGTTAGCTGCTAAACAAACGTCTGTTACAAAGGGGAAATTGGGTGTTCCAATGTGGCCGCGAAAGTGGTCACGGAAGGACAGATCGAATGAGCCCTCCAAACCGCGTGGCGCAGCGCTCGTGGCCTCGGGAAGGGCTGTATCGGGAAACTGCCGGGCCCGGCTCTCCGCATGGAATCCGGGATCAGAAGGGCGGGAGCAGCCAGCGAGCCGATTTGGGGCCCAAGTTGGGATCGAGCATGAGCTTGAATATCTATGTCAGTATCTGATACGATTGAGCATGGATAGGAGAGTCTGATGCCAAACGTCCACCTGACCGAACCGATGCAGAAATATGTGCAGGCGCAGATCGAGTCCGGCGCCTACGCCAATCTGAGCGAAGTCGTGCGCGCCGGCGTAAGGATGCTGATGGAGAAGGATGGCGCCCGGCAGTTCTATTCCCTCAAGGCCGACCTAGAGGAAGCAGCCTCCCTGGCCGAAAATGGGGATTTCGCCGAGTTCGATGCTCATGCCTTCGAACCGGATGCGTTTGATCGCTGACCCACATGACTATTCGGCTTTCCGGTCGGGCCAGGGCCGACCTTGAAGAGATCCGTGCCTACACCGTCGAAACTTGGGGTAGGGATCAATGGCTCGTCTATTACCGCCAGTTGGTTAACGCCTTCGAGCAGATCACCGGGGATCCCGACCGGGGTCGGGACAGGAGTCTCTTCGTTCCGGGGATGCGGTCCGTCAACTGCCAACGTCACGTGATCTTCTACAAGCGGCTAGATGCCGCGGATGGGGCGGCAGTCATCCTGCGCATCGTGCACCAGCGCCGCAACATGCCCGCGCTCGTCTACTACGAGGGTCTCGACGGCGGTTAAGCTCTTGCGTTTCCTCATTTCAATGGCTCGACCAGTCTTCCATAGTCTTCACTGACCTCGTGAAACGCGCGTTGGCGCCCGGCATTGAGGCAACGGAAGTAGTCCTACACATCGGCAAAGTGGATCTCAAAATCGTTCAAACCCGACCAATTTGAATGTTGGAAGCGCTAAGAATTACTGCTTCGATACCTGGTCATCACGCGAGCACTCAATTCCCATTGTGATCATGTTGATGTGGCTCGGTTTTTGTGCGCTGAAGAAACCAATGCTCAAAGATCAATACACAAGCCATGATCGCGAATGCGACCACTACAATCATTGGATCGCTCTGCCACTTTAGTGAAGCGAATACGACAAGCACGATCGCGTCGAGACCGATTGCAGTCAACATGATCCATCCATGCGCAGAAAGCTCGGCCCTAAGGTTTCGGTACACTCCCCAGTGAATAACCATATCCATTACAAGGTAAAAGAAGGCCCCCATAGAAGCTATTCGGCTAACGTCGAAGAGAATGGTCAGCAGGCTCGCAATCACTACTGTGTAGATCAGTGTATGGTCGCGGACTCCGCCTGACATCCCAAAATGACTGTGCGGGATCAATTTCATCTCTGTCAGCATTGCCAACATACGAGATACCGCAAAGATGCTGGCAATCACGCCTGATGCAGTTGCGATCAAAGCGAGCGCGACGGTCAGATAGAAGCCCGTTTCCCCAAGGGACGGTGCTGCCGCTTCCGCGAGCGCATAGTCTTTTGCTTCGACGATCTTGCCAAGCGGCAAGCTGCTTCCCACCGCAAATGCTACCAAGAGATACACCACTACGCAGACCGCCAATGAAATGATGATCGCGCGTCCGATGTTGCGGTGTGGGTCCACTATCTCGGCGCCGCTGTTGGTGATTGTCGTGAACCCTTTGAATGCCAGAATTGCCAACGCTGTGGCACCAACAAATCCACTGAGACCCTGTGAAGCTGTTCCATCTCCTGTTGTGCCAAAAGTAAACCCGCCGGCCCAAAGCGCAGAGATCCCAAACTGTCAATCGGCACCGAAAAATGACCCCCTATCGGCGTCCAAAAATGACCCCCTCATGCACGACGTAAGCTGGCCCGATGCGGTGTAGCCACCACACAGCGCAGCCGCGTCGGGCCAGCG
>NZ_JAEKIS010000050.1:0-5000 GCF_017311415.1 Salipiger abyssi
TTTGGGCGCTTTTTTTGTGTTTTTGGTATTTGAACGTATTGAGAGATGATTTTGGTATTTACTAGGTTTGGCGGTGACCTACTCTCCCACGACTTGAGTCGCAGTACCATTGGCGCAACGGCACTTAACGGCCGGGTTCGGAATGGATCCGGGTGTTTTGCTCGCGCTATGACCACCAAACCGAGGAAATACCAACGTCGTGCTTTGCACGGTGGGCGGCAGACAGCGTTTCGTCGAAGACGATAACGCGTTGCCGCTGGGTTACCATGCTGGGCACGACACAAATCACGTTGTCCATGTCACACTTATCGGTGTGTATGCTTCTGACCAGCTTTCAGAGAGGTGTGAGCCTGTCTGTTACTGGATCAAATCAAGCCTATCGGGCCATTAGTACCGGTCAACTGAACATGTTACCATGCTTACATCTCCGGCCTATCGACGTGGTGGTCTACCACGGCCCTCAGGGATACCTTGTTTTGAGGGGGGCTTCCCGCTTAGATGCCTTCAGCGGTTATCCTGTCCGATCATAGCTACCCAGCACTGCCGTTGGCACGACAACTGGTCCACCAGTGGATCGTTCACCCCGGTCCTCTCGTACTAGGGGCAACTCCTCTCAAGTATCCTACACCCACGGCAGATAGGGACCGAACTGTCTCACGACGTTCTAAACCCAGCTCACGTACCTCTTTAAACGGCGAACAGCCGTACCCTTGGGACCTGCTCCAGCCCCAGGATGAGATGAGCCGACATCGAGGTGCCAAACACTGCCGTCGATATGGACTCTTGGGCAGTATCAGCCTGTTATCCCCGGCGTACCTTTTATCCGTTGAGCGATGGCCCTCCCACTTGGGACCACCGGATCACTATGGCCGTCTTTCGACTCTGCTCGACTTGTCAGTCTTGCAGTCAGGCTGGCTTCTGCCATTGCACTCAACGAGCGATTTCCGACCGCTCTGAGCCAACCTTCGCGCGCCTCCGTTACGCTTTAGGAGGCGACCGCCCCAGTCAAACTACCCGCCACGCAGGGTCCCGGATCCGGATAACGGATCGCGGTTAGACATCAAGAGTGCGAAGGGTGGTATCTCATCTTTCGGCTCCACAGAGACTGGCGTCCCTGCTTCGAAGCCTACCACCTATCCTGCACATCACAATCCTGATGCCAGTGCGAAGCTGTAGTAAAGGTGCACGGGGTCTTTCCGTCTAACCGCGGGAAGCCTGCATCTTGACAGGCAATTCAATTTCGCTGAGTCGATGTTGGAGACAGCGGGGAAGTCGTTACGCCATTCGTGCAGGTCGGAACTTACCCGACAAGGAATTTCGCTACCTTAGGACCGTTATAGTTACGGCCGCCGTTTACCTGGGCTTCAATTCAGAGCTCTCACCCCTCCTTTTAACCTTCAGGCACCGGGCAGGCGTCAGACCCTATACGTCGTCTTGCGACTTCGCAGAGCCCTGTGTTTTTAGTAAACAGTCGCCACCCCCTGGTTTGTGCCCCCAGCCCCAAGTTGCCTTGGAACCGGGCCTCCTTCTCGCGAACTTACGGAGGTATTTTGCCGAGTTCCTTCAACATCGTTCTCTCAAGCGCCTTGGTATTCTCTACCAGTCCACCTGTGTCGGTTTAGGGTACGGTCCTGTGGAGGGCTATTTCCAGGGACTGCTGAACGGCCCGACCAATCCGATAAGGTCGAACAATCTTCGCAATCCGTCACCATCTCCTGGCCCAGGAATATTAACCTGGTTCCCATCGACTACGCCTTTCGGCCTCGCCTTAGGGGCCGGCTTACCCTGCTCAGATTAGCTTTAAGCAGGAACCCTTGGACTTTCGGCGGGAGTGTCTCTCACACTCCTTGTCGCTACTCATGTCATCATTCTCGCTAGTGATCTCTCCACCGGATGCCTTACAGCCCGGCTTCACAGAAAGCACTTTGTCTTGTGCTACCGCCTATCGGCTGCTTGAGCACGTATGCTCAACAACCAAAGGGCGATAATAAAGACAAGTGCTATGTCACACTACGCTCCGCTACCATGCCTTACGGCATCCTAAGCTTCGGCTCATGGCTTGAGCCCCGTTACATCTTCGCCGCAGGACAACTTGATTAGACCAGTGAGCTGTTACGCTATCTTTAAAGGATGGCTGCTTCTAAGCCAACCTCCTGGTTGTTTTGGTCGTCCCACCTGCTTTCCCACTTAGCCATGAATTGGGGGCCTTAGCTGTAGGTCAGGGTTGTTTCCCTCTCCACGACGGACGTTAGCATCCGCCGTGTGTCTGCCATCTAGTACTCCCGGGTATTCGGAGTTTGGTTAGGATCAGTAAGCCTGTGGGGCCCCATTACCCATCCAGTGCTCTACCCCCCGGGGTATTCGGATGACGCTCTACCTAAATAGATTTCGCGGAGAACCAGCTATCTCCGAGTTTGATTGGCCTTTCACCCCTAGGCACAACTCATCCCGACCTTTTTCAACAGGTGTGGGTTCGGACCTCCAGTAAGTGTTACCTTACCTTCATCCTGGTCATGCCTAGATCACTCGGTTTCGGGTCTGATCCATCTAACTCGACGCCCTATTAAGACTCGCTTTCGCTGCGCCTACACCTATCGGCTTAAGCTTGCTAGATAGACCAAGTCGATGACCCATTATACAAAAGGTACGCCGTCACAAGACTGGACACTGATGACAACCCGACACTCCGTGTCGGAGTGTCATCGTTTTTATGTTTGGCCTACCGCCTATCGGCTACTTGAGGCCTTTTTTTGGCGCTTCGTTCCGACCGCAGCGCTTACCGCAGCGGCACGCTCACCTTGAACTGCACCGTCTCGATCCCCGGGTTGTCGTCATAGATCCCGGCATTCGACCGATGGTCGTAACCGAGAGCGTAACGCCAGCCGTTTCGGGCCTCGTAGCCGAACTCGATCCCGGAGCGGAACTCGATCGGTCCGCCGAGGTCGAAGTCGTCGCCGGCAGCGTAAAGCCCCGGCATCGCGTGCAGTTCTGTGTAGAACGGGCTGTTGCCGAAAGACGTGCCCCAGGTCCAGCCGTAGCCGATCCAGGAACCGCTTTCGTCGCCGTAGCTCAGGCCGATGGCCTGGCCGAACGGCCCCAGCGTGGTGCCGAGATCGTAGCGGAGATAGATCTCCGCGCCGCTATCGGCCCTGCGTTCGATCACGGAACCGGCCGAGAATGCGACACGCGGCTGCGTGTCTCCCGGTGCGAGGCAACCTGCCCCGTTTCCGCAGTGGTTCATGCCCATATCGGTCAGACCCGCGATGAGCATCAGCGCTGCAAAGGTTCCGTCTGCCATGTTTGCCTCCAGTTTTTCACTGGCGACTGCATGGCTCAGATTGTCATTAGAGTCCAGTCAAGCTCCGACTGATTGTAGGCGCTCGGTTTCAGGTACTGTTTCACTCCCCTCGTCGGGGTGCTTTTCACCTTTCCCTCACGGTACTGGTTCGCTATCGGTCAGTAAGGAGTACTTAGCCTTCGGAGGTGGTCCTCCGATCTTCAGACAGGATTTCACGTGTCCCGCCCTACTTGATACGTCTCATCGAGCTTCCTGTACGGGACTGTCACCCGCTGTGGTTGGCCTTTCCAGACCATTCCAGTCACTCTCAGAGTTCGGCTGGTCCCCGTTCGCTCGCCGCTACTAGGGGAGTCTCTATTGATGTCCTTTCCTCCGGGTACTTAGATGTTTCAGTTCCCCGGGTTTGCTCTTAAAACCCTATGTATTCAGGTAATAAGTACCTGTTCAAGATAATTGATATGCGCTACCGCTTCGGTACTTGAGCGCCAGGCTCCCGTAACTCACGGTATTGCTAACAATCACCTTTCAGGTGGGTTGCCCCATTCGGAAATCCATGGATCAAAGCTTATTCTCAGCTCCTCATGGCTTATCGCAGAGTATCACGTCCTTCATCGCCTCTTACTGCCAAGGCATCCACCAAACGCCCTTCTCGCGCTTGATTTGATCCAGTAAAAGACAGGCTTTCGCATGTCGCGCCACTGCGCTGGTTCGTGCAATGGCTTTGATACCGGATCAAAAGCATACTTTCCCGCCCACGCCTGAGCGTGGACTTGGTTCGACTTGCGTCGAACCGGGTTAGTGTACTTGACTTGGACAACGATTGCTCGTTTCGGCAGGGATATGGCATTCCGGTCGGCTAGACCGTCAACCACCTCTCCTTGCGGAGACCTGCAGAGGTTCTTCCGTTACTCCGGAGAACCAAGCAATGTTGATTTGTATCTCTCTATACGATGTGAAAGCCGTCGAACGAGTTCGACGATGTCCGATTGGACGGATAAACACTCGAAAGCGCTTATCGATCTAATCGGCGGTCTGTGCGATGCTCACCTTCGGTGAGGTGGTGGAGCCTAGGAGGATCGAACTCCTGACCTCCTGAATGCAAATCAGGCGCTCTCCCAGCTGAGCTAAGGCCCCACGATTTTGCACGCAAAATTGTGGGAGTGCGCAGCAGTGCATTCCGAAGGAATGTCACGAGAGCGTCACCCGGTGCAATTCTGGGTGCTGACGGTTCCGAACCTCCCGGCCTCGACCGAGTGCCTCTCGGCAGATTTGCCGGGGCAAATCGCCTGTCGCACGCCAACTCATCGCCTTCGGCGAGAGTTGGTGGTGGGTCGAGGAGGACTTGAACCTCCGACCTCACGCTTATCAGGCGTGCGCTCTAACCACCTGAGCTACCGACCCAGAACGAGCGGTAGCCCGTTGTCTTGTTCTGAAGAGATATGAGGACGGCCTGGTCCGTGATGTATGCCCTGATGACTAATCAGAGCTTGCTAAGTGATCCACGTTGAAGGCAAGCCTTCAATCTAGGATCATCCTTAGAAAGGAGGTGATCCAGCCGCAGGTTCCCCTACGGCTACCTTGTTACGACTTCACCCCAGTCGCTGAGCTCACCGTGGTCCGCTGCCTCCTGTAAAGGTTGGCGCACGGCCTTCGGGTGAACCCAACTCCCATGGTGTGACGGGCGGTGTGTACAAGGCCCGGG
>NZ_JAEKIS010000051.1 GCF_017311415.1 Salipiger abyssi
ACATATCCTGACAGTCCAGCCCCATTCTGAAATTTTCCGGCAATGAGAACGGTTTTGGTCATGCCGCTACCTCCTCTGCATGGGGCTGCTGCGCATGCATCCAGTCGGCCGCCTGCTGCGCCTTGCTGGCGGCGGTGAAGATGGCCTTGGGGTCGTCTTTTAGGACCTTGAGCCACGAGGCAATATAGGCGGCATGATCGGGGCGCGGATGGTGGGCGATCCCGAGGTCTGCCAAGACGAGCCCGCTGAGAATTTCCACACAGCATTCTTCGGCGGCATAGGCGGCCGAACCAAAGCGACCGGAAAGATCGCGGTCGAGCCTGTGCTTTGCGCCACTGGCGTGACCGTTCTCGTGTAGCCAGACACCGTAGAATGACGCGGCATCGCGAAACGAAGTGAACTGCGGCATGAACACGGTGTCGGCCGACGGGCGGTAATAGGCTTCCGATCCACCGAACTCCGTCTTGACGCCCAAGTTTGTGATGAACGCTTCCGCATGGGCAAGGCGTTCAGCCTCGGGCAGCACAGGGGTCGCCGGGCGCTCGTACCCGTCCACCTGAGCGATATTGAAGACAGAAAATGCGCGGGCGAACATCCGTCGATGCCCGTCATCATCGTCATCGTCGTCGGCCTGCTGGGAAACCTTGATCTCCCTCCACAAGACGACCGTGGTGGAGCGTTCTCCTTTACGCACCTGCGCGCCAGCATCCTGCCATTGCTTGTACGTTCCCCAGATACCGTCGCCATATCCGGCGGCAAAGCCCGTGGCCCAGAGCGCCAACGTGTTTATGCCGCGATAGCGCTTGCCGGATGAAACGTTGGTCGGACGCGCTATGCTGCTCCCGTTGTGGAACCAGGGCGCACGCCAGTCGCCGGCGCCGGCCTCGATGGCGGCGATGATCTCGGTGGTGATACGATTATAAACATCGGCGCGCCCGGCCGATGAGGAAGATCGGGACATGACAGGTCTCCAGGACGGGCGGAGCAGGCCTCTCCCGCTCTCCTCATCCCGTCACTCACCCCGATCCCAAGCTTCCTCTCCCTTTACCGCCGCCCGAACGGGCGGCGTCGCGCCCTCGGGCGCGATCCGGGCCAGCACACCCTCGATCCGGTCAACCTCCTGCTGGAGCGCGGTCCGCTGCAATCCGGGCAACCGCTTCTCGCGCAGCAACATGCGTGCCTCATCGGCACTCCGCTCCCAGACGGGCCTGTGATGTTCCGCGATGCAGGCGTTCGGGCAGCGGGTCGGTTCACAAAGTGCTGTCAATGGGCGGTCTGCCGCGGCATCTGTCACGCGCTTGAGGCACAGGGCGGTTGCCGGATCGAAGAAGCAATCGGCAAGCGGTCCGACATGCAGGGTGCGGGCCAGACTGGCGAGCATGGTGCGCAGACGAGACCGGTCGGCGATCATCGGCGGCAATGGCCCAAGCTCGGTGGCTGTCTCGTCGAGGGTACGCGCGACACGAGGACCGGCCGGCCCACCAAGGTCGGCCCCGCCGCGCCGCCTGTCGAAATACTCGAGCAGATCATCGATCTGGCCGAGCCGACGTTGCGCCTCGACCTCGGCGCGGAAACCCGAGGCGCTGCTACCCGCGTAGCCTTCGAACGCGGCGACGGATGCATGCTTGTACTGGATCATGCCGGCCACCGTTCCGAAAGGACGGTTTGCGATGTGCCATGCGATCGTGCGACGAAACTGGCGGGTCGTGATCCGCCAGGGCTTGCCGTCCGGCCCGGGCGGTATGGCGGGCGCCTCTTCCGTCCCGAACAGCCTGTTCAGGTGGTCACGATAGGCGTTGATCTGGCGCACGATCTCGGCGGAGACGTGCGGTTTGCTACTTCGCGTCACTGACAGCACAGGCCAGAGCGTATCGAGACCATGGGCAACAGCCGCGCGCCGGGTCAACTGTTCGAGCACCCCGATCGCATCGGCGACGGGCTCGATGGTCACCCACTCTGCCGGCGCTCCCCGGGCCCCCTTTCCCTTGTAGGCGGTGGAACGGACGCGGTGTCGTGACACGGTGCCGTCCTCGCTGCGCGCAAGCGTCAGGCATCCCCGGCGCATCGCCTGCACCTCACAATCGCGCATACCGGTCAGATAGGCGCAGACCACATAAGCCGCTGCCTGCAGCATGCGCTCTTCCAGGACGAGGGATTTGGCATCGAAGCGGAGCCGCCATGGCCGGCCGAGATCGGCATCGACCGAGATCGGCGTATCCATGCCGCCGGGTTCGATCCCGATATCCGCGATGGCGGCAGCGATGAGATCGGACGCGCCGCCGGCGAGAGCGAGATGCATCGCCGGCTCCCTGGCGGCATCGACCCCTACGTGAAGATGCAGAAGCTGCACGTTGACGACGGGCAGAAGCTCCCCGCTTACCGGATCGACGGATGCGGAACCGTTGGGCGGGCTTGCCCAGACCGGCACGCCCCGACCCTGCCGCGCGCGGGACCGGAAATAGCGCGCCAGTCGCTGCCGTTGCCGGCGGCGGCGCTCCGCATGCGGCAATCCCTGTTCCGCAACGAAAAGCCGGTCGCGGCGCGCTTCGAGCCGGGAAAGCTCACGCCGGGCGGCGAGAATGTCCCCTGCGAATACCGTGATGTAGCGCAGCGACCATGCCAGAAGCGGCGCAATGATCGGCTCGGGGATGCGCGGGGTCCGGTTCTCGGGAACATGACGATAGCCCGCGACGCGTGCGGGTGGCCGTCCGTCCCACGGTTCGAACGACAAGCCGCCGGCGGGAAGGTGCTCACGGTAGAGATAGAAGTCGATGACGATCTCGAGAAGCTGCCCGACAATGACGGGCCGCCTTGCCGGGTCCTCTCGGAGATGCCGCGCATAGGCGTCGATCAGCGGAGGATCAATGCGGGCAAGGTCCAGCGCGCCCAATCGTTCGCGGACGAAGGCGAAGAAGCGCCGCGCCCGGTTGAACGCCTGCCGCACACAGCTGGGCGGCAGCTTCGGACGATGGCCGGGAAGGTCGACATTGAGACGCGCATAGAGATAGGCGCGCATCATTGCCTGCACATCGGCATCTTCCAGCACGTCGAAATGCACGGTGACGTGGCAGCGCCGGGCGTTCTCGCGGAAGACGGCCGGACCCAGATCCCAGCTTGGATCGCCGACGCGCGACAGGTCCTCGCGGGCATGGCCCGGCTTGAGCGGCGCGCACGCCAGCACGGGCCGATCGTCGAACGCGGGAGCGCGAGCAAGGGCGGGCGCGGTCATGCGCGCGCCTCGGGAGGCAGATAGAGGCGCTCCTCCCCGGCGCGTAACCGCGCTTCGGCGACAACGGCATCGGAAAACGCGGGCAAGATCTGATGGACGATCCGGGCATGAACCTGCCCGAACTTGACCATCCAGTCGGGACCGGGAAGCCCCTGCCGCTGGTCTTCGACGAAGGACAGGAAGGCCATGATCGCGGGGAGCTTGCGGGCGGTGATGACGGCGTTGGGGCAATGGAGGCATCCCCAGAACGGCTGTTGGCATGGCGAGCCGGCCTCGGCGAAGGGGCTGCTATGGAACCCCGCGCAGGCGGCGAGCCAGAGATCCTGCTCCCCATCGAGAATGGAACCGACCGCATCCGGCGGCATCAGCGGCCCGGCCTGTTCGGGCGCTTCGCGCAGCGTCTTCTCGGCTGCTGGCGCGAGGATGGTCGGCATCGCGGCGACAACAGCGTCGCGGAAGGCATCGGCGACGGTGGCCTCGTGCAGGGGCCGCAGCGATGGCAGATCGGCGTAGTGGCGCGCCGCGACCTCGGGCGTGTGGCCGACCGCGAAGCGGGCGATGTACCCCTCAGTTTTGGTGTACCACAGCGCCTTGTGGGTTTTGCGAAGCCGGGACAGCAGAAGATGGAGCGGCTTGCCGTCCTCATCGACAATCCGGTGCCGTGCCACCCAGGCGTCGAGGCGTTCGCGCGGATGACGGATGCCGGCATGGAGACCGCCGACGCTGTGGTAAACCCAGAGACAATCGGTGGGCAGATGCTGACGGGCGACGGTCGTGATCTCGATCAGCCGGCGGAGAAGGCCACCCGGCGTGCCGAGGCCGCCGTCGCGCACGCGCATGCTCTTGTGCCCGGCGGCGCCGGCGCGTCGCTTCAGGTATCGCAGTTCGACGGTTCCGGCGGAGGGATTGGCCAGGCAATCGACCGTCAGCGCCTTCAGGCATTCCGGCTCGAGGCCGGTATCGAGAGCAAGCAGCACGAGCAATGGCGGCAGATCGGTGACGTGCAGATGATGCCGACGATGCAGGTCGTCGATCAGCGTGCTGATCGGCAAACCGCGCCGCAAGCGCATGAAATAGAGACGGCGCAACTCGACGCTCTCGGTCCGAACGGCTCCATCGCGCGCGATGAGAGCTTCGACATCGGCCCGCGCTCCGGCAATGACCGGATCGCCCTCATCGGTCCGATCCTCGGTGCCGATCCGGCGGAATATCGCTTCCACGTCCGTACGGGCCGCGTCGCGCAGCGCACGGGCGACGAAGGGGCTGTAGGCATCACGCGGGGTCGAGCGTTCCGCCGAGGTCGCCATTGTATAGCGCAACCGCTCATGGAGGTCGGGCGTGATACTGTCGGGCCGATCCGCCTCTATCGCACGCAGCGTATTGACGATCTTGCTGACCGTCACATGCCGGTAGATCGCGCCCATTCCCCCGCGTTCGAGTGCCGATGCGAAACCCTCGACATGGGCTGCGCGCATGTCTTCGGGCCCGTCCACTTCCCCCGCCTCATCGGAAAGCCAGGTGAAGAAACGGCGATAGGAGTTTACATACTGTTTGATGACGCTGGCCGCACCGATCGGGCCGCCGAGCGCGGCCGACCGGCGCAACGCGCTGGCAAAGGCGATAGCGAGCGGACGAGGATCGAGATTGGTCATGTCAACCAGGACGGTCCCGCCATGCCGCGCCTCGATGACGAACCTGAGGCCGAGCACCGGATCGGGCTTGGCTCGCTCCGGCGTGACGCGCGCGAAAGCAACGGGCCTGCCCTTGCGGGGACGCCCGCTCATGCGCCCTGCGGTCCCGGCAGCAGTGCCAGCAACTTCTCGACCGCCGAATCCACCGTATCGGCGCGGGTCGCGATATGGTCGAGATAGATATAGGTGGTGGCGAGGCTCGCGTGGCCGAGCAGGCGTTGCACCTGCTGCAGCGGGTCGCCCAGGATCAGCCGGTAGCTCTCCATCGGCCCCGCCGGCAATGCGGCTTCGCGCAGACGCTCCTGGATCAGCAAAGCGAGCATATGGACCGCGAAGGTGTGGCGCAGCTGGTGCGGGCTGATCGACAACGAGAAACCATAGTCTCTACAGCGCTTGCAGGCGCGGGCGAAGATCACCTCCCAGGAATTGGGTCGAACGGGCTGTCCGACCTCGGTCAGCCATAGCGCCGCGGGCTCGCGCGGCGTTCCGTTCTCGTTGCACAGGATCAGACGGCATCGTTCCTCTGGCGTGCAGACATCGCGCATGCGGTCGAGACCGGCGTCGGTGATATGGATCGGCCGGTCAAAGCGCGCCGCGCCATTGCGCGCGACGAATTTGGCCGCGCCTGCCGCGCGCTCGACATCGATATAGGCCGCGATCTGACGAAGCAGCCGGCGTGGGACCAGAACACTTCGTCCGCGATCGCCCTTGGTGAGCGGCGGCGGCAGGCGCAACCAGAGCTGCCGGTTCTCATCGCCGTCCGGAACAATGACCGCGAGATCACCGGAGAGCAGACCTGAGGCTTCTTCCAGTCGCAAACCTGTCGTGACGAGCAGATCGGCGAAGAGCGCGTTGCGCAATCCGTTCCGATCACGTGCGCCGGGGCGTTCGCTGCCGTCAGGCGCGAGGCCGCGCAGACCGACCTCGCGGAAGATGCGGTAGTCGTCCATCGTGACGAACCGGACATCCGACCGCTTCGCAACACGTTCATAGGCGTCGTTGCGCGCGGCGATCATTCCGCGACGTCCACCCTGCGCCGGTCGCCACACGGCACGACGGTTGAACGGTGCCTCGGCGATCAGCCCTTGCCGCTCGCCCCAGCGATAGAGGCGATCAAGGCTGGCGACGGCCCTGTTCCAGCTTGCCGCCGTGATCCGCTGACCAGCATCGCCGCGCCGACGCGCACGATGATAAGCCTCGACATCGTCGCGGGTCGCAGCCCATACGGTCTTGCCGCAAGCATCGAGAAAGCGAAGCCAGACTGTCACATCATAGGCCTGGGCGCGAAGCGAATGCCGCGATCGAATCCCCGATAGCGGCAGGTCGAGAAAGAAGCGATCCAGATCGGGGTCGTAGAGCGCGTCGCCGCGCAGGATCAACGGCACATGCGCGGCGAGACCCCCGGCCTCGCGACGCTCGCAAACAGAAATAATCGACACCAGCGCAAAACCCTCCCCATGCCCCCACCCGGCGCACGCTTCGGCCCGGCAGTTCTCAGGCTGGCCGCCGCCAGCTCTTTGGTAAGCGCGGCGGCCAGCCTGAAAACTGCCTACCGTCAACGCCTGTCACCCATCCTACGGCAAGGTGGCATGCGGTGCAGACTGTCAAGATAA
>NZ_JAEKIS010000052.1 GCF_017311415.1 Salipiger abyssi
CAGCAGGCAAAGTTGGTCCGTCTCGCGGTGATGTTCGATGGTGATCGGTTGCAGATAGGGTATCTGGCGCACCGGCTCGCCGGTGGCGAGCGCCGGCACCAGTTTCAGGTTCATCGCACTTCCCTGCTGGCAGGTGTGCCAGGCGCGATAGCGCCCGTCATCCTCCTGGACATCAAACCCGAAATGCTCCCGAAACCTACTGCTCATAATCCAGCCCCTGCTCAAGTTCCGGTTCGTCCCGGCCAATCTCCGGGAACAGGTTGCGCGCATACTCGCGGGCATGGGCGATAAACTCGGCATTCAGATCGGGCCGCCGCTCCATGATCCGATCCATCTGCTCCCGCATGGCGTTCCTGAAGCCGACTTCCTTCCAATGCTGCACCCGTTCGGCCATATGGCCCTGAAAGGCCCTCAGATGGCCGTAGAAGCCGATCCCGATATTTGGGGTGGGTTCCCTTGCCAGCTCACCCTCAACGGCCTGTGCGGCCAGTGTGCGGTGATCTATGCGGCTGCTAGAGCCTGCATCGGACAAAAAACGGTTGCTATAATCCTCCCAGCTCTTGCGCCACTGGCCCAGATTCAGGTCTTTTTGCAGCATCACCGCCTCGTCAATCTTCCCCTCCTCTTCCAGCGCATAGACCTTGGCGACCAGCTTGGGGTTGTCCTGCATGTCGCGCGCTGCCTTGCCGATCGAGCCATCCTCGTTGAAACGCCGGGTGCTGACGAGAATGTGGGCATGGGGATGCTCCCCGCCGTCGCTGGCCGGGGTGCGGTGAATGGCAAAATCCACGGGCAGCCCCTTCGCGACGAAATGATCCTGTGCAAATTCCCGCACGAGCTGGGCGCATTGCGCCTTGTCCAGCTCACGCGGCAGGGCCACCTCCACCTCAAAGGCGGGTTGCCCCCGTGGGTGTTTGATACCCGTTTCAACCGCGTTCCACAGTGCCCCGCGATCCTGCAATGAAACGGGAATTCCCTCTGGCAGCATTACCTCGCTATGCTCAATGTCCTGCTTGCGGGTGTAGTCCTCAACCGTTCCGCGCCGTTCATCTGTGAGCCGTTCGCCGGAACGGTATGCCGCCGCCGCAACCGCGGAACGGCCCGCAGAGCGTTGCACGAACTTAACCCGTAGATGATAGATCGCCATGTCGGTTTCTTGCCCCTTCCCTCCGACCCTACCATAAGTTGCGCCATAAGACGAATGTTCACTTATGCATCTCTACGAGATGCGCTCGCATTCGTCTGGATAACTTGGCGCTTCTGATTGACCGGGGGGCGTTTCAGTGAAACGTTCGAATTTGCATCATATGATGCAAATTCGAACGTTGCGGGGGAACGCATATTGTACACTTTGGGACAGGCGGCGAAGGAGGCGGGTTGTAGCAAGGCAACCATCTCAAGAGCCATTAAAAACGGTAAGCTTTCGGCATCGAGGCTTGAGGACAATAGCTATCAGATCAACCCGGCTGAGCTTCAGAGGTGGGTTGACAGCAACGGTCACAGAAACAGCAAAATGAAGCAAATCGCAACCCAAGATGAAACGGCAGAAACACCCCGTGAAACCAGTGGGTTGCAAGTGGAACTTGAAGCACTTCGTCAGATCGCGGACGACCGCCAGAAAACCATTGATGATTTGCGCCAGCGCCTTGATGCGGAGAGCGAAGAACGCCGCAAACTGACGGCCATGGTCACCGACCAGCGTCAGCCCCCAAAGGGCTTCTGGGCCCGCCTCACGGGCCGCTAGGAAAAGGCTCAGAAGGTTGGCCGCCGCCTCGCTCCATGGCGGATATGGACGATCTCAATGCCGTCCTCATCGCTCAGGAGGGTGTAATAGATATGGTAGTTGCCAAAGAGCGCCTTGCGGACTGCCCGCCCCTCGATGTGCGCAACAACGCGCCGGATGGTTGGGCTGAGCGCGATCTGCTGGCAGTAAGCGCGCATTTCCTGAATGTAGCTCACCGCTCTTTCAGGGCTGTCCTGAGCGATGAAGTCACCGATTTCCTTGAGGTTCTGAATCGCCTCATCGCGGAAGATGCACAGCATAAAGCCCTACATCATCGCGCGGTAGCGTTCTTCCAGCTCGGCAAACACTTCCTCGGCAGGGCGTCCGCGCCCGGCGCGACTGTCGGCCAGCCCCCTGCGGATAGCAGGCAACGCCTCGATGTCGATTTCATCGAAGACATCTTCGGACGGCGTGAAGTTTTGTTTCGATTCTGGTTTCATAAGCTAATCATATAGTTTCAAAGGGAAAATTTCCAGCACCAAATTGTGCCCGAGAATCTAGCGTAGGCTCTCTTTCTGCTTACAGAACCCCACAAAAGCCGCACCGGGATTGTCCGGGTTATCGGCAAAGCCGCGCCATTCAGCTTCCAGCGCGTGATAGTCCCAACCCTTCTCACGGGCGATCTTGCGCGCCTTCTCTTCGGCCCATGCCGGGATGACCAGATCGGCCGTAATCTGCCGCTTGGGCTTGCGCGGCCGGAACACCACCAAATCATCTTTCGCCAGCTCAATGCTATAGAAGGGGATATGGTCATCCTCAATGATCTGCCGGATGTTCAGCCGGAACTTTTTCAGCGGCGCATTGCTGCCTGTCTTCTCTTGCAGCTTGGCCAGACCGATTTGCCAGCGTGGCTGGTTGCCACAATGCTTGCGCGCAATCTCGTAAATCCGCCGTTCCAGAGGGCGCCGCAGTCGGAAATAGTCATTCGAAATGGTGACGACTTCGGCAGCTTCGATAGCGCGCATCAACCAGTCTGAAAGAACGATCTCGCAGTAGTCGAGCCGCCATTCACCGGTCTCTCTCATAACGAAGCCGCCCTCGTCAACAAGTCCGAAAATGCGCGTCTCACGTCTGTTTCCCGTAGTAATATCCGTCTTGAACTGCGTTCCACCCAACCGGATCATGGCTTGTTCCAGCCGCTTGTAGTGGTTGCCGCCAATGGGACGGTTGGTGGCTATAGAAAGCTCTCTGGCCGAGAATCGAACGCGCTTGCCTATTTTTTCACCACGGTTTTTTTTGTGCATCAACTGGCTGATGCAGAAGATGAGGATGTCCTTGTCGAAGATCGTGGGCAGACCAATGCCCGATGGAATTATCGTCAAGGAGTTGTCGCCTGATCGATAGTGCAAGTGGCGATGATCCGGCTTGGTGGCCAGAGAGAACAGCGGATGCTCCATCGAGGCCGTGTCATCCTTCGGCACAACGTCAGCGATGTCGAGCACGAAAAAGTCCTGCTGAGGGTGTCTATCGGGGAGAAGAGCCATCCTGATAGCATAGCGAAAGCTTGACCTATCAGGAACCAAAAATTTGACCTATCAGGAACCTCTGTGGATAGCTCCAGTCTCGCACGGTTTGTTTGACCTATCAGGAACCATGTCTGCCGTCGATTTCGTTTGACCCTTTCGGAACCAAAGTTTGACCCTTTCGGAACCAAAGTTTGACCCTTTCGGAACCCGGACGTCACTTTTCTCCATTGCTACCAAGGCTTTGCGCAATTCGTAACACTACTCCGTAGGTAACACTATTAACACTAGGCTTCGCCTGTGGATAAGTCTGAGTGGTTCCGAAAGGTGCGAATTCAACAAGGCGTCCAGCTGGTTGCCGAACAAGCATTTGCTTAGAAAGCGTCGGCCATGGGCCGACAAGATTTGAAAGGCCGCCAAGGGCGGCCTGAAGAACCGCTTCAGGCTCACCAAAGACAGGGGGCATCCCTACGCCTCCTGATCCACCTTCGCTTAGACTGCCCCTAGAGCTTCTGGGAACCTCCCTGCAAAGGGTGGGTGCTCGCCATGCTCGGATGCTAGCGCATCCTGCGCGTGTCTCCGCTCCCGCTTCGCGCCTTTGCAGGAAGAATCCCGACAGCTCCTTCACGGGACAAGCGAAGGCGGCTCCGAAGACAGGGATAAAAAGTTGCCCCTAGGTCTTGTAGCGAATCGACTCCATCCCCATCGTCAATAAGACAGGCTAGGTATGGAGGACAAGAAATGGCAGCACCAATCCTTCTATTGGTACCCAAAGGACTTGCGTATCTCGGCGCAGCACTTGGCCTAACAGGAAAAGCAGTAATTCTAAGCGCCGCTGCTCTGAAGGCCGCTGCGATAGGAACCGCTTTCATTGTTAAGGGCGTAGCATTTACAAAAACAGGGGCAATGATTCTAACCGTTGCTGGTGGCGGTATAGCCTACGCCACAACCACAGATGCTACGATGGAAACTATGTCTGAGCTTGGTTATGTCTCAGACTCACACGATAAGATACCAGTAATTGAGCGCGAAATATATGAGGCCGTAGAAAGCTCTGGAATATACACAGTGAGATACTGTGAAGAAAACGGCCAGAAAATTATCGTTCAACAAAACCACTATTTCTGCCCGCATGATGGCAGCACCCCCAAGGAAGGACAATCTTTCCAGTTCACTGACGAGATTGCTGAAAAGTAGTTCGGCCTAATACAGGAATAGAAGCCGACGGGCTTTCTATGAAAACGCACTCCTGTCCGTCAGTCTCAACACTTTCCAAAATTCCAGAAAGAAGGTCTTCTGTTGATTTTCTGTCAGAGGGTCTGTGATATATATTGATAACAGTGCTTCTCAATCCAACCATGTTGTCTATATCATTATTACCCGCAGTATGCAGCATTCCGGAAAATACAAATGCAGTTTCTTTTCCTGATGTGTTTGATATGTAATCTGCTGCTTTCTGATTTACTTCCATCCTCAGCGACAGCAATTCAGATGCGGATTCTTCCGTCTGAGAAGAAATTTCACGGGTATAAGATTCGTACGCGGCCTTTACTGCCTCCAAATTCGCTCTGCTATCGAAAAAACGAATATTGACATCATTTGCTTCTGCCGTTTCATATAGCTCCAATGTCTTCTCTGGCCTTGAACTCCATTTTTGAAGTAAGTGAAATCTCTCGTTTCTAGGGGAGTTGTAAAATTCCTCCTCTATCTCTTGGGGGAGCTCTAAGTATAAGTTCTTGGGAGGATGTTCTTTAACCGTCTGGATGACGAAATCTACAATTTCGTTGTCCATATGCATTGAGTCACCGAAAAAAACCACCCCTCTTGGGATGTTCAGATTTTTGTGATTTTTGCATTCCATTATAATAATTTACACAATGAACATCATGGAGAATATTACAATTCTATGAAGATTGCTCCACGCTAATCTTACTCACCACAGCCGCTTCATTATCTGGTTGCGGCCACAGCGCGGCGTCGAACATGAAGATGGCCTTAACGCGCTTTTCCGCGATCAGGTCGGCCAGCTCTTCCAGTCCCCGCCCCTCTAAAAACACCATCATGCCTGTGCTGTGACACAGCAGGCAAAGTTGGTCCGTCTCGCGGTGATGTTCGATGGTGATCGGTTGCAGATAGGGTATCTGGCGCACCGGCTCGCCGGTGGCGAGCGCCGGCACCAGTTTCAGGTTCATCGCAC
>NZ_JAEKIS010000053.1 GCF_017311415.1 Salipiger abyssi
GCGACAACATCAGCGACAAGCTCGAGGAGGAAACCCCACAGTAACATCAACGAAGAACGCAGCGGTCAAAACCGGCCAAGGAGGTTGTCGGTAGCGGCCAAGGAGGTTGACGCTCTACAGTATGGCAGAATCTCCGGCAGGTCGGAGCCAGCCGGTGCCGTTCTCACCTGTTCCCGTCGATCCACTTCGACATGAGCCCCCTGTCGCGAAAGCATTCGTCCGGAACGGCGCGCCTTTTGATCCGGGCGAGTTTCTCAGCGAAGGCCACCTGCTTGGACGTGGGCAGCCGGTCCATGTCCGATACCGGTTTCAGCCGGGCCTGAGCCTCGATCCAGGCGCTCAAAGATCGCCGGTCTTGCTGAACCTCCCAGGGCAGGAGCGTCCGGTTGCGCAGGGCGAGCGACCGCGCATAGGCAATCTGCTTGGGTGTTACGGGCATGGCGTGCTTGGTGCTTTCCATGGTGGAACCCCCTTTCTGGCTTGGTTCTGAACATAGAACATAACAAGAACAAAATCAAGCCAAGCGTCGGGAACACCTCGGTGCGAGAGGGAGAGAGGGGCCGGGAATGATCAGGTCCGAGGCTGCCCGAGAGAGGGTGTTCGGGCCTGATCCTGTCCTTCATTCCGGAGTTTCCCGATGACCCATCTTGCCCCTGTTGCGCAGGCGTCCTTGCCTGCGCCCATTGTCCCGTTGGCAGCAAATCCTGCCCCTGCGATCGTTGCTGTTGCCGAAGCGCTGCAGCCCGATCTGGCGCAAGGGCTTCAGATCGACGCGCTGCGCCTGCGCCGCGAGATGGAACATGCCTTTGGCGGTTCCGATGCGACCGGTACCTGGGACTGGAAGCTCGCCTATGAGGCGGGCGAGGTGGCGCTGATCCTCTTTCTGCGAAAGTTCGGTCGGGCGCTGCTTGCGCGTGCCGGCTCGCCTGCGGCGCTCTTGCCGATCCTCGCCAAGGTGGCAGGCCTCTTGCCCACGCACACCCGGCGGTCGGAAGAGATGGAGCGCTTTCAGCAATTCTCGACGCCGCTGCCCATGGGGCTCGCGGCTGTGGCGGCAGCACAGATCACGCCCCGTGATCTTGTCCTAGAGCCGTCTGCCGGGACCGGGCTTCTGGCGATCCTCGCCGAGATCGCCGGCGGCACTCTGGCTCTGAACGAGTTGGCGGACACCCGCGCCGATCTTCTGCGCCTGCTGTACCCGGCCCGACCGGTCACCCGGTTCGATGCCGCGCAGATCGACGATCATCTCGATGCCTGCTCAAGCCCGAGCGTCATCCTGATGAACCCGCCCTTCTCGGCGGTTGCACATGTCGATGGTCGGACGACCGAGGCGACGGCGCGGCATCTGCGCTCGGCCCTCGCGCGTCTGGCCCCCGGCGGACGGCTCGTCGCCATCACAGGGGCTGGTTTCGCTCCGGATGCGCCGGCCTGGGCCGAGACCTTCGGCCGTCTGACCGAGACGGCCCATCTCATTTTCACCGGCGCGGTGTCGGGCGCAGCTTTCGCCAAGCACGGCACCAGCTTTGAGACGCGGATTTCTGTCTTTGATAAATGCCGCGGCGGTGAGCCGGGCGGCATCACCGCTGACCTGCACCAGCCCACGTCCCCGGACGTGGCGCATCTAATGTCCAGGGTCACTGCAGAGGTTCCGCCGCGCCTCGAGATGGAACGGGCCGCAAATGCGGGTCTGGGCCACTCTCCCATCTTCCCGGGAAATCCTGCCCCCACAACATGCAAGCCCGTCAACCGATCGCGCGCGACCTCTGCGGCTCAACCGGAGAAACATGGAGCGCAGATCGAGGTCGAGGACCTAAGCTACGAACTCCGCGACAACGCCGAGGACGCGACACGTCTGTCCGATGCGATCTACGAGACCTTCCGTTTGCAGGCGATCGACATCCCCGGCGCAGCCCCACACCCGACCAAGCTTGTGCAATCGGCGGCCATGGCCTCGGTCGCGCCGCCGAAACCCACGTACCGCCCCAAGCTTCCGGCGACCATCCTACGCGACGGCCTGCTGTCCGACGCGCAGCTCGAGACCGTCATCTACGCGGGGGAGGCGCATGGCGCGCGTCTCGCGGGGTCTTGGACCGTCGATGAGACCGGAGACGTGGTATCCGCAGCACCGGAGGACGCCGCTGACGCTATCGGCTTCCGCCGGGGTTTCTTCCTCGGCGATGGCACCGGGGCGGGCAAGGGCCGTCAGTCGGCCGGGATCCTGCTCGACAACTGGGCCCGAGGAAGACGCAAGGCGCTGTGGATCTCAAAGAGCGACAAGCTGCTGGAAGATGCGCAGCGCGACTGGTCGGCGCTTGGCCAGGAGCGGCTTCTGGTGACGCCGCTGTCGCGTTTCGCACAAGGGCACGACATCCCTCTGACCGAGGGCATCCTCTTCACCACCTATGCGACGCTGCGCTCGGAAGAACGGGGCGCCAAGAAATCCCGCGTCGACCAGATCGTCGACTGGCTCGGGGCGGATTTCGACGGGGTGATCCTCTTCGACGAAAGCCATGCCATGGCCAATGCCGCCGGCGGCAAAGGCGAACGCGGCGATACCATGGCCTCGCAGCAGGGCAGGGCGGGCCTGCGCCTTCAACACAAACTTCCGAATGCCCGCGTGGTCTATGTCTCGGCCACAGGCGCGACGACGGTCCACAACCTCGCCTACGCGCAGCGTCTCGGGCTCTGGGGCGGGGAGGATTTCCCCTTTCAGACCCGGTCGGAATTTGTGGAAGCCATTGAGGCTGGCGGTGTCGCGGCGATGGAGGTTCTTGCCCGCGACCTCCGGGCGCTCGGTCTCTACACGGCGCGGTCGCTGTCCTATGACGGTGTCGAATACGAGATGCTCGAACATGCGCTCAGCCCCGAGCAGCGCGGCATTTACGATGCCTATGCCGGGGCCTTCGCCATCATTCACAACAACCTGACTGCGGCGTTGGATGCGGCGAACATTTCTGGCGAGAGCGGGACGTTGAACCGTCAGGCGAAATCCGCCGCGCGGTCCGCCTTCGAGTCCGCCAAGCAGCGATTCTTCGGCCATTTGCTCACCTCAATGAAGACCCCCACGCTGATCGCATCCATCGATGCAGATCTGGCTGCGGGTCACGCGGCGGTCATCCAGATCGTCTCGACGGGTGAGGCGTTGATGGAACGCCGCCTGTCGGAGATCCCAACCGACGAATGGAATGATATCCGTTGTGACATCACACCCAGGGAATACGTTCTGGACTACCTCGCCCATTCCTTCCCGGTGCAGCTCTACGAGCCTTTCACCGACAGCGAGGGCAACCTCTCGTCGCGCCCCGTCACGCGCGACGGCCAACCGGTGGAGTGCCGCGAAGCCGTCCGGCGTCGTAACGCGCTGATCGAGAAACTGGCTTCGCTTCCGCCCGTGCCGGGTGCACTCGACCAGATCGTCCAGCGCTTCGGCACCGATCTCGTGGCCGAAGTCACAGGGCGCTCGCGGCGCATCGTGCGGAAGGGTGAAGGGCATTCGGCACGGCTCGTGGTGGAGAACCGGGCTGGAGCCGCGAACCTCGCGGAAACCCAAGCCTTCATGGATGACGAAAAACGCATCCTGATCTTCTCGGATGCCGGCGGCACCGGGCGCAGCTATCACGCCGATCTCGGGGCGAAGAACCAGCGCTTGCGGGTCCATTACCTCTTGGAGCCCGGCTGGAAGGCAGATGCGGCCATTCAAGGTTTGGGCCGCACCAACCGGACCAATCAGGCGCAGCCGCCGCTCTTCCGGCCAGTGGCCACCGATGTGAAGGCGGAGAAGCGGTTCCTGTCGACCATTGCGCGACGTCTCGACACGCTTGGCGCGATCACGCGCGGTCAGCGGCAGACCGGCGGGCAAGGGCTGTTCCGGCCCGAAGACAACCTCGAGTCGCCCTACGCCCGCGACGCCCTGCGCCAGCTTTACCGCCGCATCTATCGCGGCGATCTGGCGGGATGCTCACTTGGGGCTTTCGAGGATGCCACAGGCCTCAGCCTGACCGACGACAACGGGCTGAAGGACGACCTGCCGCCGATCACGACCTTCCTCAATCGCCTGCTGGCGCTGACGATCGACATGCAGGCCGTGCTGTTCTCGGGTTTCGAGGAGCTGCTCGATCAGCGAATTGAGGGCGCCATCGCCGCCGGGGTCTATGATCTCGGGCTCGAGACACTCCGTGCCGAGAGCTTCCGGGTGGCCGACGCACAGGTCATCTACACCCATCCGGGCTCCGGCGCCGAAACCCAGCTGCTGACCATCGCGGAAAAGCGCCGCAACACGCCTACTTCGCTGGCCGATGCGCTCGAATGGCTGGATGACCCGCAGGCGCAGCTTCTGGTCAACAGCCGCTCGGGCCGGGCTGCCGTGCAAGTTCCCGCCACCAGTCACATGCTGGACGATGGGACCATCGAGCCGCGCCTGCGCCTGATCCGCCCGCTTGATGCCAGCACGGTCCCGGCCAAGGTCATGGAGGACACCCACTGGCTCGAGGCCGACCGCTCGGCCTTCACTGCGACGTGGACTGCGGAACTGGCCGAGGTGCCGGAGTTCTCCGAAGCCACGCTGCACATCGTCGCAGGTCTGCTGCTGCCGATCTGGAAGCAGCTTCCCCAGGATGAAACCCGCGTCTACCGCCTTCAGACCGATGACGGGCAGCGCATCATCGGCCGCCGCGTCTCGCCTGCCTGGGTCGCGACCACGCTGGCCGCCGATGCGCCCAAGCTCTCGGCCGCGCAGGTCCATGCCCTCGTTCTGGAGGGCAAGACCGTGGTGTGCCTGTCCGAAGGGATGGAATTGCACCGCTCGCGCGTCATGGGCGCGAACCGTATCGAACTCTCGGGCTTCTCGGAGGCAGCCAAGGATCGGCTCAAGGCCGATGGCTTCTTCTCGGAGATCATCAGTTGGAAGCTTCGGCTGTTCTGCCCGACCGACGCCGATGGCGTCGCGATACTGGATCGTCTGCTTGCACGTTGTCCTGTCGCAAGGCTACATGATCGCGGAGGTTGTTGACCCATGTATTCCGAGACCGAAGACCTCGTGCGCGATCTGGCAGAAAATGCCGAAGGCGTCTGTCGTGCCTACCTTCCCGCCGGACGGCGGGAAGGATCCTACTGGATCGTCGGCGATCTGCAGAACAACCCCGGCCGGTCGCTCTTCGTGCGGTTGACGGGCCCTGCGTCGGGACCAGGGGCAGCGGGCAAGTTTACGGAACATGTTGCGGCGCGGGTTATGTTGCGGTGGCGTGAACTTGCGCGGTTTGGCGGGGGTTCTCGCGGGGCTGGGCAACATAACCTCAGCGCGCCGGGGGGATTTTCGTGATGGC
>NZ_JAEKIS010000054.1 GCF_017311415.1 Salipiger abyssi
TTCTCTTCGCTAAAAACCGAACGGGTTAGGCGGAAAACTTACCGCACCAGGAAGCAGGCGCGCGCAGATGTCTTCGATTACATCGAACGGTTCTACAATCCAAAGCGTCGGCACTCGACCATCGGGTATCTAAGCCCTATCACGTTCGAGGAGAGAGCTATGAAAGCTTAAACTGCCGTCCACGAAACCGGCAGCAGGCCATCACGCCAATCTGGCGCACCGCCTCGGCAATCGTCGCCCCTTGCCCTTGCAACACCTCAACCTGCCGAAGCTTCGATACAATCTCTTCGGGCTTCTCTCGCTTTCCAGCCATCGCTGATCCTCCAATTTGAGGGATAATCTATCCCAGTTGGTGGACCACTTTCAGCGGGCTACTCCACTTCGCTCCCCTTAGCCCGAAGCGGCCATTCCCAGCGCCCACACCCAGTGTCGGCTTTGGGCCAGGAGCGACGGCCGTCGCTGCCCTCTAGGCGCAAGACACGCTGCGCCGCAGTATGCCCCCTTCGAGCCCGAAGCAGAGCTGCGTCCGCGCGGCAGGCCCCTTGCCCTAGAGCGCCAGGCCTGAGGGAGCTCCCGGCCCATTGCCGTCATTCGTGCCAGGCGCGGCGAAGGCCCGGTCCCAGCCCTTTCTGCTGAATGGGCTCGCTCGTGATTACAGCTCGGTCGACCCTGAATTCAACATCCGTATGCTGCTCGTCGGGTATTACTTTGGCACCAAGTCGGACAGTCTCCGGTGGCTATGCAAGGTGAACCATCGCGACTTCGGCTATCGTCGGTCCTGTCTCTGCGATCTGATTGATCGTGCCCGAGATCTTCTTCCTTCTCCAGAAACAAGCACGGTCGCTTGCGCGACAGCGATTTGTTGGGTCACCTGTTCGACGTAGCCGTTATAGGGGTACATCGGGAGTTCTGGTCAGCAGGAAATGATGCGTTGATCGCGAGTGGCACCTTCAGCTACGCGCTGTGTTACGCCGAGAGTGTCGCGGACAACATAATATCCCATACGATCCTGACACTTGACGGGTGACCGGAAGACGGCAAAGTTGTGCGGCAAACGTTGAAATTCGAAATTGCAAGTCTTGGAAAATTTCCGATACATCATTTGCAATTGAAAGAAGGGGGCGGTTATGTTCAAAAAGTACCTCTGGGCCGTATGCATGTCGATTACGAGCACGGCTGTCTTTGCGCAGGGCATGACGATGGAGCAGCTTCGTGCCGCGGTGGACAAGGAACTGTCGAAGGACGACGAGCTGGTTGCAATGCTGAGCGATCCGGACCCGAAGCGCGCGCAGGCGACGATGAAGGTGATGCTCGATAGCGGCGATCCGGACATGCAGCGCATCGCGCTGGAGAACGGCATCTACAGCGCGGATCCCAACGTGCGGGGCATGGCGGTGAAGGCATTCCTCGACAGCGAACCGCTGATCGAGGTTCAGATCGACGGGAGCAAGGCAAAGACTGAGGATTTTCGGTCAGTCGTAAAGGGGTCATTGGGTCTTGTGCCTAACGACGATGCTCAAACGATCTGGATCGGAAAGTTCCAACGAAGGGCGGCTGATGGTACATGCTACGCCTTTGAGCACTGGCCATCAGGTGACGAGTGCTTGTTTCGCGCGGTCGGCGGCGCGCTGCAACTCAAAAGCTCCGATCGCAACTGGTATGAGATGAATCTAACAGACGACGGCAGACTTCAGGCAGTTGTCGGGGCTGAGTACGCTGGCACAAGTACGCGCCCTATTATCCTTTCGATCCCGATCCGCTGACGGTATCAATCGAAAGCGATTTCGTCTATGCCCACACTTCCCGCATCCCAGCTGTCGAGCACCGTGACGAATACCCAGACAGCAGTGGTCGCCATGCGGGACTGTTCCAGAATACCGTCCGGCCCGGCTTCGCCGGTCAGGAAAGGACGATCACCACGCCCGTCTCTGCGCGACGAGACGGTCACGCGGATGCGGCGGGGCAGAGCGTGACCGGCCTCGGGATCGGAAGTCAGGTGCAGCCCGCTCACCGGGGCGCTGGCACCGTCGCGGGTCCGAAAGACGATGCGGTTCGGCCCGTCCGGCGCGAACACATAGCGGCCCGGCCCGATCAGGTTCTGCTCGGACATATCGGGCGAGACCGGTGCGGAAGCGGCCGAGACAACCTCGAACCGCGACAGGGGCACCGGGGCTGGCGTCGGCGCAGCGGGCACTTCGGTCACCGTCAGACCGGCGCGGCGCGTCAGCCAGCGGCGCAGGTTCATCTCTATTTCCTCGCTGCGCAGGAAGATTCCTTCGGTCTGGGAGGCCATGCGCAGCGCCATGCCGACCGGCTTTCCACCGACCATCAGGAAAGCCCCGCTGATGCCCTGGCGCAATTCCGCGTCGGGCTGGGCGAGCCTGGCATCAAAGGTCAGATACCCGCTTTCGGTGATCTGCATCTGCGTCGGGCGCGACTCACCGGTCGCGCTCAGTTGCATGAGCTGACCGATGCTGTTTGCCTCTGGGTGAGCCTCTGCGAACCAGTCGAGATCCCGGGTGCAGCGGTCTTCGACGATGCCGCGCACCTGCGCGACTGCAAGATCCATGTCCTTCCAGAACGGATCGGTGACCCATGCAAGGGAATGGACCACCGGCGCAGCGGTGAATACGGTGAGCTTTGGGTTGTCTTTGACGATGACGTGACGCGGCAGGGCGACAAAGCAATTGTCGTTGAAGCGAAACATCAGCCCATGTCCGAACTGGTCGCCGGACTGAACCCGCACGGTTTGAGCGAAGAGTGCAACGGGGAGATTAAGCAGGATGAGGCCCAATACAATGCGGGAAAGAAATGGAAAAAAACACCGCATGTCAAAAATTGTCCTCACCGGATGGC
This sequence comes from Salipiger abyssi, assembly GCF_017311415.1. Lineage (GTDB taxonomy): Bacteria > Pseudomonadota > Alphaproteobacteria > Rhodobacterales > Rhodobacteraceae > Salipiger > Salipiger abyssi_A. Next base: position 2,857 of record NZ_JAEKIS010000054.1, read on the forward strand.
TGATGGCTATTCCGATTATGGCATCATCGCAATCGCAGCACGAGGCCCAACTTCGCGGCGCATTCGTCGAGTTCGTCTATGAGGCGCCCGCAATTGCCGGCGCCCGTCTTCTGGGCTTTGCGCGGAGTGGTCCGATCGGTGCGCGACAAACCGAACTTGATGTGACCGGAACGCTGCCGGCCGACTGGACGTCGCCGGAGGTCTGTCTGCGGATGACAACGGTTGACGGTCTTTACGAAAGCAGAAACACTTACAGTGTCGTTGGCGTTTCTCCGGGCGGGCGCCTGCGGTTCCCTTACCCGACGCAGCAGTTGCCGCTTCTGCGCGAGGCGCCGCCGGACACTCTGGCGGGGCTGCTGACTCCCGGCGCGTGCGACAGGTTCACCGGTCTCGAAGAAGCCGCCGCAGTCTATTTTGGTGCCCAGTCGGGAGAGGCACTGTCGCTATTCCTGAACACATCTGACGCAGAATTCACCTATGTGATGTTCCCGCAGTTACCGGACGTCGGTGAACAGGAGTGTCGGCCGGTCACCCAGTTAGTCCGTAGCGCATTCGACACGATTTGCGAAATCCCGGAGGCGCTTGCAAGTCAGGGCAAGGTCACGGCAGACGTTCTGTCGGTCGATGGTGGCGAGATGGCACCGCCGGTACAGTTCGTGCTTCGCGTTGCCTCGGTGCCGGAAGGATGAGACGCCTGCGGGATTGGCGCCAAAGCTGCCATGATCTTCTGTATCGGGCAGTGCTCTGGGGGTGCGGTATCGTGCTTGCCATGATCCTTATCCTCGTCACCGGTGTACTTTCCCGGCAATCTTTGGTGCTGGATGCCCACACCCGTGCGCTCAGCATCGAGATCGAGGATCGGGAACGCCTTCGCTGGGATCTTGGACGCGTGAAGACGTGTGTGCCTCGCAAGACTCGTCGTCTCGATCTTCCTCGAGGCGAGGGGCTTTGCGATGCACGTATTTACGAGAACAGTGAACAAGATCTGGATATCTATCTGCACGATGGGGTTCGCATTGATTTCTACAACCCTTCGGAGAAAGGGGTCGTCATCGTAATCTCGGATCACGATGAGCTTGGCGAAGAATTCCGCATATGGCTGTCGCGCGAGCGCTGGATCGAGCTCGGCACGCTTGCGTTTTCCGGTCAGCCCAGGATCGGATATCCGGCCGACACGAACGAAACGGGCCTACTTCTCGCCGGAAGCTACGAATTTCGCGAACGCCGGCCGTTTTCTGTGCGCACAGATGCGATCAAGACCGGCACATTCCGACGAGGGGAAAGCATTCGCATCCTCGAAGCAGTTGGCGGTGCGGCGGTGAGTGTATTCGGTACGGTCTCACCCGACCTGGCAATGCCCGATGTACTGGCGGTAGGGCTCGTCGCAGGACCGAAAAAGTCCGAGCTTGAAGCCTCTTTCATCAGCCGCGCCTCGCCTGCGCATATCTCTCCCAACTGGGTTGATCGAGCCCGAAACAGCCCGCTGATCCTGGCGCTGTTATCTGTTCTGTCTCTGATCTTCGCCGCTTCGCAAGTGCTCGCACATCGACATTAATCGCACCACTGGATGGGTGCATGACGAGGGACCTCATTCACTTCAGCTCAAGAGACCATTGGCCTGCCCCCATTGGGTGGTCCGGTTTGATTGTTAGTGCATTGTGGGCCTCTGGTCCATCGGGACGGTGCTTTCGGGCGCGGGTGGACGGTAGCCCAGAGCGCTGTGCGGCCTGATC
>NZ_JAEKIS010000055.1 GCF_017311415.1 Salipiger abyssi
GCAATATCCAGCCCTACAATGCTAACCTTCTCCATGGACGCTTCCTCCTCGTAGCGAATTTCGACACCGCTACCTTGGCACAGCGATGCCGTGAGGGGGCGTCCACACCATCAAGAGGGCCGCCGGCCCGAGAGGGCCGCCGGCCCGGCAGGGTATTGGCGATGCATGTTTGAGAAAGGGCGCGTTACGCCGCCCTCCGGTCATCGATTTCCATCAGCGCATCGAGCGGCACGCGGTAGGGCTGCATGGCGTCAAAATCCTCGCAATTGCCACAGTTCTGCACGATCGCAAAGGTGTCGCAGGCATCCTTGAGGATGACCCTGAAGGTGCCACCGAGGCCCGAGGGCACTTCGTAGGTCCCGCCGATGAGATAGTCCGAGGCCCGGCGCACGAAGACGCGGATGCTGTGGCCATCGGTGGCGAGCCGGATGGCCCCTCGCCCCCGGTCGATGAGCACCTGCACGTCATCCAGGATGTCGGTGTAAAACTGGCCGGTCAGATCGCGAAACGCCATGCGGCGCTGCGCCATCCAGTCGGTGTCCCGAAACGGGTTCATGCCGTCGGCGAAGGCGAAGGAGGGATCGGCCTGCTCGGTGGTAACGATACGGGTGGTCGTGCCATCGATGCCGTTTGAGCGCAGATGCACACCATTGCCGACGATGAGGATCAGGGCCGGCCTGTCCACGGGCCCGTTCCAGTTGGGCAGGAAGGTCTTGCAGGCACGCGCATGTGCGATTTGCGCCGCAACAGCGGAGGCAGAGAACTTGAGAATAGCCATGGGGATGTCTTTCTGTTCGGTTTGGAAGGGTCGACCCGCGCGGGCGGCATGGTCCACGCGCGGGTCGCGTGAGGACTCAGGCCGCTTGCGCGATGTCGCCGTCAGGCTCCGGGGTTTCCGCCGCGGGCTCCGCCTCATCACAGGCGACACCGGCTGTCTGCATCATGGGCGGGCACCAGGCGGCCACGGCAGCGCGCTGCGCGTCCGTGAGCGTGGCGAAGGGCTCGGCGAAGAGCTTGTCACAAAAGGCGACGATCTCCTTCTTGCTCGACGAGGCCAGCGTCACCGCCTCCTGGGCGAGACCCAGATCCTCGCCGAGGATCTTCAGGAGCCAAGCCTTCTTGAAGCGGTTGAAGAGCGCCGCATTCGGCGTCCAGTGGGAGCGGATGTCGGGCATGATCTCGATCTCGAACGCATGCATCAGGCTGTCGCGCTGGCGGTCCCGCGCGAAGCAGGACTGCGTGGTGCTGGCCGTGGCATAGGCCACGAGCTTGGCCTTTTCGCCTGCCTCCAGCGCGCGAAACGCCGCGAACTGATCGGCGGGCGCGCGGGTGTCATCGAGCCAGGAGAGGTCCAGCGCCTCATGCGCCGCCGCCACCTGCTCGAGCGAGGTTGCGTCGATCTCGTCCATCTTGGCATGGCTGCGGTATTCCTTGCGGGCATCGATCTTGATCGCCTGCGTGACACTCATGCCGCTGGCCAGAACGTCGCTCACCAGCTTGAAGAGCGTCAGATCGAGCGTAGCTTCCGGATGCAGCGCCATCGCGGCCCCAAGCGCCATGGCTCGCTCGGTCTTGAGGTCCTCAGCCAGTGAGGCCGGATAGGTGATTTCGCCGGCGTCTGGGGCCTCCTCCCCGGTCGGGCTAGCCGAGGAGCCGCGCGCGCCCTCCTTTTTGACGGTGTCTTCCGGGCGGACGAGGCCAACATGGAGGGTCACCTGCCCGCCCGACCAGGACGCGATTACCCCAGACCGCGCGAGGTCCTCGGCGCTGTAGGCCTCCTGCAGGTCGCGGGCTTCCTCTTCCAAGGCGTCCACGCGCTCGTAAAGCGCGTTGTAGGCACCGTCCTCGAGCCCCTCATCCTCCATCTCGAGCTGCAGTTTCTCAAGCTCGGCGGCGATCTCATCGATGCGTTTTTGCGCAGCCTCATCCGGTTCGATCGGGCCGGGATAGACGCGGCCGTAGTCGGCCATGGTCGCGTAATCATAGCGGACCATCGCATCGGCCCAGGCAAAGCCCAGCCTCATACGCGCCTCTTCGGCAGCGGCACCGAGCTTCTCGAGCAAGATGGTCTCGACCAGAGCGGCATCCTCGAGCACGGAATGCTCTTCCAGAAGGTCAGCGGCGACAGCGCCGCCGCGCGCCTCGTAGTCTTCGCGCACGAAAGCTCCGATATCGTCACTGACCTGCACGCCGCGGGATTTGAGCGCCTGGCGGACCGTATAGGCCTGCAGGTAGCTATCTTCCTTGGTGAGCGCCTCGAAGACTTCGCGCTGCACCTCCTGGCTCGGATGCTCCGCAAAGGCCTTCATCGTGTCGAGCGTGATGGTCTTAGCCCGGGCCGCAGCGCGAATGTCGGGGTGGATCAGACCGTAGCGCAACCGGCCTTTCACGGCCGCCACCGTGGTGCCGAAGGTCTTGGCGATCGTCTCGGGCGTCTGGCCGTCGACTTCCATCATCCGGGCGAAAGCCTCGAACTCGTCGATGGCGTTCATGGGGGCCTGGGTGATGTTCTCGGCGAGGGACAGCGCCGTCGTCACGTCGCAATCCTCGGGCACAAGGCGGCAGTCGACCTTGGTTTTCGCGGTGAACCCCTTCTCGCTCTTGTCCGCGACCAGCTCCTTCAGGGCTGCATGGCGCCGTCCACCGGCCAGCACGGCGTATTTGCCGTCGAACTTCTGGACGAGGAGCGGCTGCAGGAGGCCCAGCACAGCGATGCTGGCCTTCAGATGCGCGATGTTCTCGGGGTCATAGGTTTCCGGCGCGTTGCTGCGCACATTGGCGGCATGCGGGACGAGATCGCCGATAGCGACGGTGAGGGGGGCAAAACTTGTGGTCATGGGATATCCTTCCAGATGGGTTAGGTGTGGCCCGCGCCTCTACGCGCGGGACCAATCCCCGGCTTCGGGGATCACCACGAAAAAAGGCCCGCTTTGCCTTTTTTGGGGGCAGCGGGCCTTAGTCGTCTGAGATGTCACGGGGAGGCGTCCCCTGCCCTTCTACCAGTCGCGCGCCAGCATGACGGTCAGTACGCGCATTGTGGTCACGGGATTGCCCGGGGTCTCGGCCCCGTAGCGGAAATCCGAATCCGCTTCATAGAGATCGATTTTCCAGAACACGGTCTCGCCCCGGATCTCGACCGCTCCGAAATCATGCCATCCCTCGGGATCATTGTCCTGCTCAAAGGTGGTAAACTCACCGGTGGCTTTCACCGCCTCGGCCATAAAGCCGTCACCGGCCTCCATGAGCGAGCGGGTGACATGCATCCGGCCTTGGATGGGCTGCGCGGGCGGCACTCCAAGGCACGCGAGCTTGCGGAACGCGTCGTTCTGCGCGGCGATCACACTCGGATCCGGGCATTCTGTCTGGGGCTGTGCAGTGATGGTCATAGGGCTCTCCTTTGAGAAGTTGAAACACCCTTCCCAAAGCCTGCTTTTTCTTTTCTGCTTGGCGGAAGGACCGAAGCAGAAGGTGCCCTACCCGAACAGCCCCTTGGGTCTGTAATTCGGGTTAGGGATGGTTTCGATCCAGCCGCCTTGGTGCTTGATGCTCTCGAGCGCTGCCGAGAGCGGATAAGCACCCTCGGACGGGCTCCACCAATAGGCACCGCGCTTGAAGGTGATGATCTTGCGGCGGCCGTCTTCAAAGCAGGCCACCCGCAGCGCCTTGGGTTCCTTGCGTGACATGCGAGTCTCCGTTCTCCGTGTGGTCAGGCGGCCTCGGCACTGCGCCCTGCCCTGCCCACCTCCGATCTGGCGATCAGATAGTCGCAGGCGCGCTGCGCATCGGCGGCATGGCGGAAGATCGCACCCTTGTCCGACCGAAGAACGCGCAACCAGTTGTGGAGGTAGGCGGCATTCATCTCGAGCGTATGCGCCGTGAAGCCGAGCGTCTGACCCAGGAACACCGAGGTCAGTTCGGCCACATATCCTGACAGTCCAGCCCCATTCTGAAATTTTCCGGCAATGAGAACGGTTTTGGTCATGCCGCTACCTCCTCTGCATGGGGCTGCTGCGCATGCATCCAGTCGGCCGCCTGCTGC
>NZ_JAEKIS010000056.1 GCF_017311415.1 Salipiger abyssi
TTCTCTTCGCTAAAAACCGAACGGGTTAGGCGGAAAACTTACCGCACCAGGAAGCAGGCGCGCGCAGATGTCTTCGATTACATCGAACGGTTCTACAATCCAAAGCGTCGGCACTCGACCATCGGGTATCTAAGCCCTATCACGTTCGAGGAGAGAGCTATGAAAGCTTAAACTGCCGTCCACGAAACCGGCAGCAGGCCACTGATCCCGAAGCCAACAGGCGCCTGCGTACCCTTGCGATGGTTTGGCAAATAGCTTAAATCGCGCATGGTAGGTAAGACAGAGGTTCAGGTCATCTTGATCATCTTCTAACTTAGGGTGAGGCTGGCACTTGACATTCGGTCCCAACCAAGGCTGCGGCAGCTCTACCGATTCACACAGTTCGAGCAACTGCAGAAATTTCCATTGTCATTGGCGGGCTGCGATGCGGAGGCGAGGAGGATGTATCTTGCTGTGCATGTCTGAACCGTTTGAACTGCGCTAGGTTAGCTTGAAACCTTGCTCTGAGGCCGTTCGCCAGAGAAACGCTCCATCTATCAATTCAGGAAGTTGACACTGTGCTTAAAGATATTTCCAATGTTCTCGATATGTTCCTCCGGGAAACAGGGCTTGACGAGCATATTGCGAGATTGTGGGTCTATCGCGGTTCGTCTCGGATCCTCGACTTCGACTACAAAGGAGTTCAATTTGCATTCGATATTACGCCGTTGATAAACGGCCGCTTCCGGCTCGAAATCGTAGAGCGTCAGAATTCGGAAGTATTTTCGATCACGACAGCACCAGACAAGAAGGTGCTAGTGGTGGATGAGGCGTCGCTGGACGATGTAAAAGAGCATCTGCGCGAGCGGGCCTTCCGATTGTTTCACGAGATCGACGCATATTTAGAAGTCGGAAATGCGCAGGCTGAAGAACACGTTCTCCGCGTATCGCAGTATCTGCCCTCGGAAAAGCCGAGAAAGGTCGGTGTCATGACCTTGCCTCTAAACGCGAATTACGGCGGCAATCTGCAGGCTTTTGCGCTTATGGAAGCGTTGAGAAAGCTAGGGCATACGCCCGTATTTGTCAATTCGCGCCATCCTAATAGAAATACAACGCCTCCGAAGGGAGCCTCTCTGCCCCTGCTTTCGGACACTGTTGGCCTTGATCCGTCCATCGCGAACAGTTCATTCACTGACAAATATCTTCAGCCAGTGACTCGCGAATTCACTTCGGCCAGAGACCTCGCCGCACATATCGATCTTCTCGGTCTGGATGCGGTCATTGTGGGTAGCGATCAGGTCTGGAGGCCAAAATTCGCGCGAACTCTTCTGACGAATTTCTACTTCTGTGGGTTTCTTCCCGAAGATAGCCCGGTTAAGCGAATAAGCTATGCTGCGTCTTTCGGGGTGCCACACTGGGAATTCAGCGAAGAACAAACGCGTGAGGCATCCCGGCTGGCAGTATTTTTCGATGGTATCTCGGTTCGGGAGGACAAGGCTGTCGAGCTTTGTCGGGAACATCTTGGGGTAGAGCCACGGCATGTACTTGATCCCACGCTTCTGCTAAAGCCAGAGGATTACCAGCCCATTCTGACATCTTCATCGCGCAAACCCAATCGCGGTCAAATCCTGACCTACCTTCTTGACGTTACAACAGATAAGGTTTCGGCAGTTGACCGCCTGGCGCAATCCTTGTCGCTTGGTGCATACTCGACTGACGGCCTGCCGTTTTCTCGCGATGCGGCGGCGCAAAGTGGAGCGGAAGACAAAACAGTCGCGGGTTGGCTATCTTCTTTCCAAGAAGCGGCTTTCGTGATTACAGATTCTTTCCACGGAGTTGCTTTTTCTATTCTGTTTAATAAGCCTTTTATCGCTTACGGTAATCCAGGTCGCGGGTTGGCGAGATTCACTTCTATCCTAAAGATGGTGGGTCTGGAGGATCGATTGGTTCTTAAATCCGCCGACATTGACGCCAAAAAAATGATGCGACCCATAGATTGGGGCGCTGTGAACGGAAAGCTAGAAAGGCGCCGGGCAGAATCCCTGGAGTTTCTTGAAACTTCTCTGACGATGCCACGCAAAGCTGGGCGGAAGTTGCCTGCACAAAATTTGCAGACGTCTGAACAGGCTTTTGATATTCGTCCCGAATTTAAGTCGAACAACGCGGCCTGGAAGGTGTCAACGCGCGGCAGCACGATCATTCTTAGAGTTGTTCCGGGGGGGGCTGTGCAAGGAAATATAGTCGCATGTGAATTACCCCTGGCTTTGCAGTCAAATAAAAATTATCGAATTAAGTTAAAGTGGGCTTTCCGATCGACGATGCTCAATGTCAGGCCATGCGTCCGAAATCCGCAAACTGGCGTGAATCATATCATCGGTAATATCAGAGTCGGTGGGAAAAAAGATGAGCTGCACGAGGACATTATTGACTTCACGGTTCCCGCAGAAGGCTTTACCCAATTTGTACTGGGAGCGGGAAGCTTTACCGGCACGGACGGCGGAGCAGACATCGTCTCCATGACGTTGCGGGAAATTATCGCGAAGCCCAAAGCGCCCTCAAAGCCAGCCGCTCCCTCTTATGCTGAACGCGCTAAGTTTTTGGCTCTTCAGGACAGTGAGCGTTATTCCAGAGCCTTTACCCATGGGGATGCCATCGGCCGTGCCCGAGCTCACCTGATGTATTTTACGCACGCGATCGAAAAGGGTCTTAGTCACATGGAGTTCAGGGCCGGTTTCGGAAAGGCCGCCGTTGAAAGGTTAGCCAAAGATACCGAAAATTGGCTTGCCGCGAAAAGAAGTTCGGAAGATCAATTTTTCAAGGCGGCGATTTCGGCGATGTATTCATATTTCGAGCGCCACAAAGAAATTGGTTTTGATGTATCTGAATATTGGAAACTGTTCTCGCCCCGGGTCCAATCTCTCATTTCGCAGGCCAGTGACGAATATGGCGGTGTCCTTGAAGCCGCAGCTTATCGGGAGTCGGTTCCTGAAGTCATTCGCGACCATAAATTTTTGGAAGTTGTTTACGGCAGGCGGAGCATTCGAGAGTTTACCAGCACCACGGTTCGGGATGCGGATATCCAGCGTGCCGTACAAATTGCTGCACAGGCACCGTCAGTCTGCAATCGGCAGGGTCCTCGGGTGCATCATTTTAGGGATCCCAAACAGATACATGCTCTGGTTAATCTGCAGGGAGGCTTCGGGGGCTACAAGAAACCGCCGACGCTACTACTGGTGACCTGTGATTTGACGGCGTTCACTCAGCCGAAAGAAAGAAATCAGGCCTTCATAGATGGTGGTCTGTTCTTAATGTCGCTTTTACTGGGCCTCGAGGACGCGGGTCTTGGAGCCTGTCCGCTTAACACCACGATGGATTCGGGGCGTGAGAGCAATATGCGCAAGATTTCGAACATTTCGGAGACTGAGGTCTTCATCGCGTTCGTTGCTGTAGGACATTACGATCCGACTGTCCTGATTCCGAGATCGGTACGCTATCCTCTTGAAGATTTGCTTTTTCAGCATGATGCTGCGATGGGAGAAAAGAAGAAGGACTAATGGAGTAGCCCGCTGAAAGTGGTCCACCAACTGGGATAGATTATCCCTCAAATTGGAGGATCAGCGATGGCTGGAAAGCGAGAGAGGCCCGAAGAGATTGTATCGAAGCTTCGGCAGGT
>NZ_JAEKIS010000057.1 GCF_017311415.1 Salipiger abyssi
GCTGAAGGGTGCAGCGAGGTCGTGTTCATGAGACCGTCCGAACCGAAAAACCCACAAATCATGTCCTGACCTGCGAAATCCTGTGTCTCCACATTATGGAGACACACCCATGTTCCAAGACATCTTCTTGCCGCCCGCCGCGGCGAAACATCGTGACGCCCCGCTCGCGGCACAACGCGCAGACTACCTCGTCCACCTGAAGGGAACCGGCGCGAGCCGCGCCAACCTGCGCAAACAGGCCAACGCCCACCTCAACCTCGTTCGCCTTCTGGACCTTCGCGACGGCGATCGGATCCACCCGCGGAACATCGAAGCCGCCGCGACACTCTGGTCGGAGCCGCGGGGCCGCAGAAGCGCTACGCCGGCCACGTCGAAGGCCCGCCAACGCTTCGTCAGCCACTGTATTGCACTGGTGCGGTATCTCGGCTGGCTCGAAGACGCCGAAGGCGAATTTAGTTGGCCTCCGCCCGAGCTTCAGGCCTACGAGCGCTGGTTGCGCGACGAACGTGGCCTGGCAAATGCCAGTATCGAAAGCTACGGGCGCGCCGCCGGTACATTCCTCCAACACCTCGACCAGATGGGGATCCGGCTCGACACTCTTGAGGTCACCGATATCGACAGCATCATCGGCGATGAACACCAACGCGGGTCGTGGAGCCGGAGAACGATCCACGACTTCGCGCAGCGCGTCCGGTCGTTTGTCGGCTTCGCAGAGAAGCGCGGGTGGTGTCGGCCCGGGCTGGCCGCGGGCACCGTCGCGCCCGGATACAGGGCCGATGAGTGCCTTCCGAAGGGCATCAAGCGTCAGGATGTCGAGCGTCTGTTGGCGTCTGAGGGTCAGCGGCCCGTCGACAGACGCGATCGCGCGATCCTGATGCTCTTCGCCTCCTTCGGCCTGCGCGCGGGCGAAGTCGCGGGTCTCAGCCTCGATGACTTCGATTGGGAGAACGAGCTCCTGCGCGTGCATTGTCCAAAGCCGGGTCGCACGCATCTGTGGCCGCTGTCGCAGGAGGTCGGCGGTGCCATCCTCGACTACATCCGGAACGGGCGTCCCACCGGCTTCGGGCGGAGCCTCTTCTTCACATCCTGTGCCCCGATCCGCCCCCTTGGGCGGAAGGCTCTGGGCAAGATCGTGCGCGACCGCCTGGCCGGGATCGGCGTGGTCTCCGGTCGTCGAGGACCACATGCGCTCCGCCATGCCGCCGCCCAACACCTGCTGGACCAAGGCGTGGCGATGAAGGTCATCGGCGACTTCCTTGGGCACCGGGACCCGACCTCGACGGCGATCTACGCCAAGGTCGACCTCCGGACTCTGCGAGAGGTCGCGGCCCTCGATCTGGAGGGTCTCGTATGAAGCTGAGAGATGCGATCGAACACTACGTGGCATGGCGCCAGGCGCACGGCGTAAAGTTCTTGACGGCGCGGAACCTGCTTCGACAGTTCCTTCAGCACGCCGATGGCGACGCCGGATGCGACGCTGTCACATGCGCGCAGGTCCAAGCCTTCCTCGCCGGGACAGGCCCCGTTACCCGGCACCGCGAAAACAAACACTACGCGCTGGCCGGGTTCTGGCGCTACGCGATCAGCCGCGGCCATGCCCTCTCGTCGCCGCTTCCTGAAAGCGAGCGGCGCCCACCCTTGCAGGCACCGCCACATATCTACAGCCGGGATCAGCTGCAGCGCCTCTTCGACCCGGATCACATCGACAATGCCTTGCAAGGCTCCCGGCAACTCGACCCCGCGACGTTCCGGACCCTGCTGCTGATGCTCTACGGGGCCGGGCTGCGGTTCGGCGAGGCGACCGCTCTCACCCTGTTTGATGTGGATACGGCGGAGGCGATCCTCACGATCCGCGATACGAAGTTCCAAAAGAGCAGGTTGGTTCCCGTGGGTCCGCAGCTTGCAGGCATACTGGATGCCCACCTCTCGGTTCGGCCCGTCAAGGGGGTCGCGGAGAGTGCCACGTCGTTCCTGCTCGCCAACAGGGATGGCACGCGGCTCGCCAGCAGCACCGTTCAGGCCGCCTTCGATCGCCTGAGATGCGTTGCGGATGTGCATGGCAGGGCCGGAGGGCGGAAGAACCCGCGCCTACATGACCTCCGGCATACCTTCGCGGTTCACCGGCTGATCGCTTGGTATCGACAGGGAGCGGACGTACAGCGGTTGCTGCCCGCGCTCTCCACCTATCTCGGCCATTCCGACCTCGAAGGCACAAAGGTCTATATGACGATGACGCCGGACCTCCTTGCGCAGGCCTCGCTGCTCTTCGCGCGCTATGCCGGAGGAGGGTCGGATGCCAGACCGTGATCTCATTGGGCCATGGCTCCGGCGCTTCCTAACTGAGTATATCGTCAGCGAGCGCAATCTGGCCCGGAACACTCGCGCGAGCTATCGCGACACGTTCAAGCTGCTCCTGCCCTTCGCGAGCCGAAAGGTCCGGAAGCCCATCGAACGCCTGGCCATGCAGGACCTCACCTCGGCACTTGTATTGAAATTCCTTGCCCATCTCGAGCAGGAGCGCGGATGTTCCGTCAGGACGCGCAATCAGCGGCTCGCCGCCATCCGGGCCTTCGCCCGCTTTGTGGGAAGCCGCGATCCCGCACAGGTCGAATGGTGCAGCCACATCCGCGCGATCGCCTCGAAGAAGGCGATGTTGCCGCCGGTCGGCTGGCTGTCGCGGGAGGAGATGGAAGCGATGCTCGCGGTTCCGGACCGCAAGAACCGTCGAGGGCAGAGCGAATACGCGCTGCTTCTCTTCCTCTACAATACCGGGGCTCGCGTCTCCGAAGTCACGCAGCTGAAGGTTCGGGACCTGACCCTTGACCGCGACAGAGGTGGGCACGATCTAGCCACACTGCACGGCAAGGGCGGCAAGATACGCCAATGCCCGCTCTGGTCGGAAACGGAGCGAGTCCTGGCGGAACAGATCATCGGCCGCGCGCCCGAGGCCCCGGTGTTCCTCAGCAGGCTCGGCCATGCCTACACACGGTTCGGCGTGTATCGGCTGGTCGAACGTTGCGCTGCCGATGTGCCTCGACTGGCGGGTCGGGCGGTGACACCACACGTGATCCGGCACACGACGGCCTGCCATCTCGTGCTCGCCGGCGTCGACATCAACACCATCCGCGCTTGGCTCGGCCACGTGTCGATCAGCACCACGAACATCTATGCCGAGATCGACCTCACGCTGAAGGCAAATGCCGTGGCGCTTTGCGAGGTTGGCTCTCCGGGACCGAAAAGGCGGTGGAAGGAGGACAAGGACCTCATGGCCTTCCTGAATGGCCTGTAACACCGTTGTGGTCGTCTCACCCGGTCGTGGACGATCCTCTGCCG
>NZ_JAEKIS010000058.1 GCF_017311415.1 Salipiger abyssi
AACATCCCACACTGTGCTCCCCGATGATCTCGGGAGCATCATCACCATCAGTGTGAGGGGGTCATTTTTGGATGCCGATCACCCCCGCCACGGGGTCAATTTTGCATGCTTGTTCACAGCCGGTTTCAGTGACCGGCAGGATGAAGCCCTCATCTACGCGAAGCTCGATATGATCGAAGTCTTTGTGAAAGCGCCGCTTTCTGTAGGTGATGGTGAGGGGCGTTTCATCCCAGACAATGCGGATTTCGACGGGGGCGCTCATGAGCGCCCCGCTTCGTTTGCGTTGGCTTCGGCATCTTCCAGCGGCAGACGCAGGACAATGCGGCCATTGATCGGGCAGGTCTCCAGTTGGAGCGAGTAGCCGCGCCCGTCTTTGTGCTTCCATGCGGCTCCGACCTTGTTCCAGAAGGATTTCTCGCCCTTCTGGGTGACGTACCAGGCCAGATAATCCGGCGCGCTCGGCTCTTGGTTGGTGTTTTCTTTTTCGCGTGCCATGTCTTTTCTCCTTTGCTTGGGGTTGGCTTGCTAACGCCCTCCCGAAGCGCCGGAGGCAAAGGACCAGCCGTCATATCCAACACGGATACTTGGAGCGGGCAGGATATTTAGGGATGGGCCGCATCCGGCCAGGGAATTGGGGCTCTTGGTGCAAGCCGCGCCCAAGCAACGGGGAAGACCGGCCAACATTCCGGAAATGACACCGACCACGGCCAACCGCGTCACGGACAGGCTGTGCCAGCGTTCACCCCTTCGGCGATGGTCTGCATGCAAGGTCATAACATGGAGCGTCGCAAAAACGGTAGCGCATGCAAAACCCTGCGTATCGAAACAAAGCCTACTCAGCCAAACCTGCAAATGCCGTACTGTAGAATGCATACGCATCGAAACGTGCCGATGCGTTTCATCGCACCCCTCCTAATCGAATTGGACAAAGACACCCGACCCATCAGGGCCAACACTCGCGCCAATGATGGTGAGGAACGGGGCCGAAAGGCCCTGAGTGGTTCGGGGCCTCCTTCAACGACAAGGAGGATGAGCCATGAAACTCGTCACCAAGTTTGAAGCGGCATCCCGTAGCACGGCTGAATTGCACGGTCTTCTTCGTGAGGCCTTCAACGTCTTCGCCGCCGCCCCGCGCGGCAGCATCGAGCGCCGCAATGCGCTGGAGTCGATGCACAACATCGAGGCCGAACTGGCGTCGCGTGCGCCTAGTCTCTAACTTTTCGCGGCTGGCCGTCAGGCCGGTCTCGATTTTTTCCATATAAAATAACAAGTTGTTCTCGCCTTCAGGCTGCATAGGCTCTAGGTTAGAACTCTTGCCTGGATAGTGTTTTTCCGCAAAAAGGCCGTGAGTGGAACGATTTTCGACACTCGTGATTGAATTTCGACATCAGTTTTGGTATATTGATTTTCTGCTGGTCCTGCAGAAGTAAAGCCCTTTTCGACCGATGTGAGAGAATTTCGACTATGATGATAGACAGCGCCAGACCCGATTTCTTCCAGGATGAACCTGTACCGGAAGCCGTCACGCTCGCGGGATGGGCGGCGCTGGTTCATCACTTGGGCCTTGCAGCACCGGTTCGCAAGCTATCATGCATCTCAGACAAGCATGTTCGCGGCAACAAGCGTACCGAAGGGCAATGGGAAATCTATGACAAGCGCTACAAGCCGGAAGATACACTGGAGGGGCAAATAAATTTTGCGCTCCGGCATGAAGATATTGATCTTCTGGTGTTGAAGCGCGTCTTTGACGCCGTGCCTGCAAAGGCCATTCAGGAAATTGTCGAAGCCACACCGACGGGCGCCAATGCACGGCGGATATGGTTCTTCTTTGAAACCTTGACCGGGAAAACGCTAGATTTGGAGGATGCCCCCAAGGTCACAGCCGTCGATGCACTGGATCAGAAGCAATATTTCACAGGTAAGGTCCGCTTTTCTCAACGCCATCGTGTCAGGGACAATCTGCTTGGCAGCGGAGGGCTATGCCCGATCATTCGGCGTACAGAAAAGCTACAAAAGCTGGTCGAGTCCAACCTGTCCCAGAAGGCGCAAGAAACCATTGGCAAAACTGGGGCGCAGGTCGTGGCCCGCGCTGCGAGCTTTTTGCTGTTGGCCGACAGCCGCGCGAGCTTCGAGATCGAAGGTGAGCGCGCACCAATCAATCGGCTTGAACGCTGGGGGCGCGCTATCCTCGAAGCAGGAAAACGCCCACTAAATCAGACTGAAATCTACCGTCTTCACCGCATTCTTATCGGGAGCGATGATCGCTTCACGCCTGTCGGCTACAGGGAAGATGGTGTGTTTCTGGGAGAACGCGACCACCAAAACGAACCGCTGCCCGAGTTCATTGGCGCGCGCGCCCAAGATGTGCCGGAACTGATGAGCGCGCTCAATGAATGCAACAATCGCCTTCGCATTTCGGATTTGGAGGATATCGACCCTGTGTTGCAGGCGGCATGCATTGCGTTTGGGTTTGTTTATATTCACCCATTGGCTGACGGAAACGGGCGTTTGCATCGCTGCTTGATTCATCATGTGTTGGCGGAGCGCGGTTATACTCCGGCAGGCATGGTGTTCCCTGTTTCGACTGTGATGTTGGAACGGATTGATGAATATAGGAGCGTCCTACAAAGTCACTCAGCTCCGCTCATGGACTTCATTGAATGGCATGCTTTGCCAAATGGGAACGTTGAGGTCACCAACGACACAGCAGATTTGTACCGCTTCTATGACTGCACGGCAGAAGCAGAGTTTCTTTATGAATGCGTTCTGCGCACGATTGAGAAAGATCTTCCGCGAGAGATTGAATATCTCAAGCGCCATGATGAAGCGATGCGCGGCATCATGAATGCGGTGGAAATGCCCAATCGTATGGCTGAAGATCTAATAATGTTCATCCGTCAAAACGATGGACTGTTCCCTCGCAAGCGCCGTGGGCGCGATCCATTTGACAAGCTCTCTGATGAAGAGATCAAACTCATAGAGAGCATCGTCGCCGATGCCTTCGATGAGGTCGCCTGACAGAACGGTGATGCGCCTGCCGGATGGCAGGCGCGAAATTTTCTCGCGGGTTTCGAGCCGCCTTACGCGGCGACTCCTTCTTTTGCTGGCTCTTCCTCGATGAGCGGTTGCAGGCCGTGCAGGTAATCGGCTGCGCGCTGCGCATGGGCAGCGGCGGCAAAGATCGCCCGTTTGTCACCCTTCAAGACCTTCAGCCAGCTTTGGATGTAGGCTGCATGGTCGCTGCCAGGTTCAGGCTTCAAGGCCAGATCGGCGCATAGAAATGCTGCACCCAGCTCCGCGACATATCCTGACAGTCCAGCCCCATTCTGAAATTTTCCGGCAATGAGAACGGTTTTGGTCATGCCGCTACCTCCTCTGCATGGGGCTGCTGCGCATGCATCCAGTCGGCCGCCTGCTGC
>NZ_JAEKIS010000059.1 GCF_017311415.1 Salipiger abyssi
CAACATCCCACACTGTGCTCCCCGATGATCTCGGGAGCATCATCACCATCAGTGTGAGGGGGTCATTTTTGGATGCCGATCACCCCCGCCACGGGGTCAATTTTGCATGCTTGTTCACAGACGTGCTCGCGAGGCGGGCAAACCGGGATGCCAGGCGCAACGCCGCGGTGAGGCCGCATGGCCGAATGCGCGACGGACCGAAGGGCCGTTCTCCCCTGCGACACGCGAAGCCAAGATGGGGAGGCTAGAAGCGTTAAACCAAGGTTGATGTACAGGAAACTCCCCTGCCAACTATACTAAGTTCCTATCAGAGCATGCGACATGGACAGAAAGCCGACCTTCGCGGCGACACATCGTACCTGTGCTCTAGATTCTCTGTAAAATACCAAATCGGCATGTCTGTGAGGTAAGTCTTGGGTGTAATCCGGACTGGACGGCGATATATAGATATTATGCCTGCCGATTTCTCTGCCTTATCGCCCTCCGAGTTCGAGGCGCTTTCAGCCGACCTTATCGGGCGCGCTCTTGGTATCCGCTTCGAGCAATTCGGCGAAGGAGCTGATGGTGGAATAGATGGACGCCACGCGCCGGAGGCGCAAAGCCTGACGATCCTACAAGCTAAGAGATACGAGAGATCTGCTATCTCAGCTTTGAAGCGTGAAATGTCGAAGGAGCGCGCGAAGATCGATCAGTTGGCGCCCGATCGCTACATCCTGTCAACGTCCGTAGCGATGACCCCACAAAGGAAGCAGGACCTCGTGGAGATTTGCGGCCCCGCCATTCGATCTCCGGGAAACATCTTCGGGCGCGAGGATCTTGAGGCATTGCTGCGCGCGCATCCTGACATCGAGGAAGCTCATCCCAAGTTATGGATCCCCGCGAGCGGGCGTACGCTGAAGCGAATGCTTCATGAGACGCTGGATGAGCGCGAGGGCCACCTGAAGCCTCCTTCGGTCCTTCGAGCGTTGCTTCCAAAGCCAGGGATCGGCGGAAAGGTGGAGTCAGAGGCGGAAACGCAACGGGATACCCTGTTCCTTGTCGGAGCGCGCCCCGACCACGATCACTTCATCCTTTGGCTCGGTCCAAAGCTCGAAGCGCACGGATATCGCGTTTTTTCCGAGATCCTGACTCTCGAGCCTGGAGACAGATGGCACAAGGAGATTGGAGTGGCGTTGGAGCACCGCGCTGCGAAGGTTCTGGCAGTGGCGGGCGCGGCCACCCGCGCCAACGACGACGCGATGGACCTGATCGACAGGGCGAAAACGCTTGCTGCAAGTTTTGGCGACACTCGCCTGATTATCCCGTTACGGATCGAGGAGGGGGCCAAGATTGATGGCCTCCGCGATGCGACGCCTGCCGATTTCGCGCGGGGTTGGGCAGAAGGGCTTTCGAAGCTTCTGGAGACGCTGCGTCGCCAAGGCGTAACGCGCCGACGCGAGCACATCGCGGTCGCAGCTCAATGGGACAGCTTCCGCAAGCGTGGTGCTGTTCCGCTAGTGCGCGAGCCAGAGTCCTTGGTCTCGAATTGGATTCAGATCTTGGAAATGCCCGATGAACTCCACTTCTACGAGGCGGCAGGAGCGGTCCAGACCGACGTCCTCAAGAGGCGGGTGCGAGGGCTGTCGTTTCCCGCCGTCGCGCATGAGCGAGGCGTGATCACCTTCGCTGCGCCCCCTGATGTTGGGGAAAGCCTCGAAGGCGTAGCGAAGTTGCGCCTACGGACTTCTGTGCCGGTTGTCGATGCGGTAGAAAAGGGTATGCCTGAGATAGGCGTCGCGGGACGTGATCTGTCGAACATGCTCACGGGCCTGTTGCGCGATGGATGGGAACGGCACTGCAGGAATATTGGCATGGTCGCCTATGCGTATTCCAACGGCGATGGTTTCCATGTGTCCCCTAACCAGGTCGCGATTGGTGAGCGGGTGCCCTGGGGGCGACAAGGTGAGCGCCGGTCGTCGATGCTGCGCAACATCGCCCGAAAGCATGTTTGGTCCTATGGGGTGACGGCGATTCCCCGAAACTGGCCTTTCTGGCACTTCCGTCTGAAAGCGCGCGTCCTTTTCGCGATGGATAACAATACGGAGCAGGGCGAACGCATAGATGATCCGAAGAAGATGCATCGCCTTCGCAGATCGGGCTGCAAGGGTTGGCGCAACAAGCAATGGCACGGACGGCTTCTGGCATTCCTTCAGATCATGTCGGGTGACTCAGCCTACATTCGGGTTCCGCTGGCTCCAGGCCAGGACATGCTTCTTTCCTCTGAGCCCCTTCTCTTCACGTCGCCGGTCAGTACAGCTCTTCCTGACGTGGGCGACCCGGATGCCGAGGAGCAGGACGAAAGCACGCTCGGGCGGCCAGAGGCTGACGACGACGATGCTGAGCCCGAAGGAGACGGTAAATGAGGTTTCCCGAAGCAAGCTTGATCGTAGATCACTTCGATGAGCCAGAACTCGACTTCCGCCATGACCAGAGGAGCCACCACCCAAAGGACGGCCTGTTTCTCTATGGACCTCATGACGGCCCTCGGATGTAGAGCGTCAACCTCCTTGGCCGCTACCGACAACCTCCTTGGCCGGTTTTGACCGCTGCGTTCTTCGTTGATGTTACTGTGGGGTTTCCTCCTCGAGCTTGTCGCTGATGTTGTCGC
>NZ_JAEKIS010000060.1 GCF_017311415.1 Salipiger abyssi
TGGTGGGCGACAACCATCTTGACCGGCACCGTCAGGCAAGTTGGCCGCCGCCGCCAGCCGTAGGGAGGGCGTAGCCCGACCGAAGGCTGGCGGCGGCGGCGCGGTTCTCTTCACGGGGGATTGCGGGGGTGCTGGCCGCTGCGGGCCGGTAGGGTCGAAGTCTCTGCTACCAAACGGAGATTGGACCTTGCCGGGCAAACCCGTCACCGACCAGCAAGTTGGAGTCTACATGACCGACCGCCTTCAATACAGCCAGCGTATCGCTGCAGCCCGCGCAGGGTTCAGCGAACGCACTGCCCGCCGCCTCGAGGCGGATCCCCGCCTTCCTTCGCAGCGCCAACCCGCCCGCGGGCGTACCGTACCTGATCCGCTCGAGGCGGTTTGGGACACTTTGCTGCTGCCGATCCTCGAGCGCGATCCGGCCGTTCAAGCCGTGACACTCCTGCGCCACCTACAGATGGCCGATCCAGACGCGTTCCCTGATGACCGGGTCCGCCGCACCCTCGAGCGCCGCGTTCGCGACTGGCGTGCCCTGCACGGCCCCGAGCGCGATGTTATTTTTCGCCAAGCGCCCGAGCCGGGCCGGATGGCGCTGTCGGACTTCACGGATGCGGGCAGGCTTGGCGTCACCATCGGTGGCGTGCCGCTGGAGCACCGGCTCTTCCACTTCGTCTTGGCCTACAGCGGCTGGGAACACGTTGCCGTGGTTCTGGGTGGCGAGAGCTTCACGGCGCTGGCCGAGAACCTCCAAAACGCGCTCTGGACCCTCGGCGGCGTGCCTCAGGAGCACAGGACTGACAGCCTTTCGGCCGCTTACCGCAACCTCGATGCCAATGCCGCGGCCGACGTGACCCAGCGCTATGACGCCTTCTGCGCCCATTACGGCATGCTGGCCAGTCGCAACAATCCCGGGGAGGCCCACGAGAACGGCGCCGTTGAAGCTCAGAACAACCATCTCAAGGTCGCTCTCGACCAGGCGCTGATCCTGCGCGGCTCCCGCGACTTCGCCGAGCTCGACGACTGGAAGCGCTTCGTTGACGAACTGGTCGCCCGCCGCAACCGGCGGCGCGAGGCCGCTGTGCGCACTGAGATGGCCGCGCTGCGACCGCTGCCCATCCGGCGCACCACCGACTTCACCGAGGTTGTCTCCCGCGTCACGAAGACCGGCGGCTTCCTGGTGCATGCCGTCTTCTATTCTGCGCCCTCCCAGCTCATCGGCAAGCGGCTGCGGGTTCATGTCTACGACGATCGGATCGAGGCATTCCTCGGCGCTACCCGGGTCGTCACCCATCCCAGGCAGCGCGGGCGTCGGGACGGCGTGCGTGTCCATTGCGTGAACTACCGCCATGTCATCCACGCCCTGCGCCGCAAGCCGCAGGCCTTAGCAGGGTCGGTCTATCGCGATGGCCTGTTTCCCCGCAGCGAGTACGAGGCCGCCTGGGCTGCGCTTTCCACCGCCTTGCCCCGCAGGGACGCCTGTCGCCGGATGGTCGACCTGCTTTGGCTTGCCCATGACGAAGCCTGCGAGGCCGAACTCGCGGGGCTGATTGCCGGCGTCCTTGACGAGGGCCTCTTGCCCGAGGCCCGGGCCCTGAAGCCGAAGCTGGTACCGCGGCGGCGCGAACTGCCGGGAGACACACCTGTCACCCTGACCGACCTCTCCAGCTTCGACGCCCTGCTGGAGGGCCGGGCATGACCGCGCCCGTGCCGCGCCCCGTCGACGTGCATGCGCTGCCCGCCATGCTCACTGCGCTGCGCCTCCCCAGCATCCAGCGGCACTGGCCCGCACTGGCCGGGCGTGCTGATGCCGAGGGGTGGCCCGCGTCCCGCTTTCTTGCTGCCTTGGCCGAAATCGAGCTCGCCGACCGTGACGCACGGCGCATCCAGCGCCACCTGCGCGAGTCCGGGCTGCCCGGGGGAAAGACGCTCGCAACCTTCGACTTCAAGGCCTTGGCAGGAGTCCCAAGGGCCCGCATCGAGGCGCTCGCCGCCGGGGACTGGGTCGAAACCGGCGCCAACCTGATCGCCATCGGCAATTCCGGCGCCGGGAAGACGCATGTCCTCTGCGCCATCGGACATGCCTTGGTCGAAGCCGGGCGGCGGGTCCTCTACACCCGCACCACGGATATGGTGCAGCGGCTCCAGGCCGCCCGACGCGACCTCGCCCTCGAGGCTGCTCTGGCAAAGCTCGACAAGTTCGACCTGATCATTCTCGACGACATCACCTACGCGCAGAAGGATCAGGCCGAGAGTTCCGTGCTCTTCGAACTCATCGCCCGGCGCTACGAGACCAAGAGCCTCGCGATCGCCGCCAATCAGCCCTTCAGTGCCTGGGGAAGCGTCTTTCCTGATCAGGCTGTCACCGTTGCCGCGATCGACAGGCTGGTCCACCACGCGACCATCCTCGAGATGAATGGGGACAGCTACCGCCGGCGAGCTGCAGCCTCCCGACAATCACCCGAGGCTGTCGCTCCGCCGACAGCCTCCGGCGACAACATCAGCGACAAGCTCGAGGAGGAAACCCCACAGTAACATCAACGAAGAACGCAGCGGTCAAAACCGGCCAAGGAGGTTGTCGGTAGCGGCCAAGGAGGTTGACGCTCTACA
>NZ_JAEKIS010000061.1 GCF_017311415.1 Salipiger abyssi
GAAGCGGTAATCGAGGAGCACCTTCGCCGCTATTTCTTGCGCCGGGAGCGTTCGAGCTTGTCGCGCGTCGTGACAGAAATCCGCAGCGCTTGCTGGCAGGAGGGCTTGCAACCGCCGACACGGCGAACGGTTCAGCGTCGTCTGGATGCGATGGATGCCCGCGAAGTTGCGAAGGCACGAGAGGGCGCAAAGGCGGCCCGCCAGAAATTTGCGCCGGTCACAGGTGAGAACAAGGCCAGTATGCCACTGGAGATCGTCCAAATTGATCATACACCGGCGGACATCATTCTTGTCGACGGCTTTGAACGCAAACCAATTGGGCGGCCTTGGGTCACGCTGGCGATCGACGTCGCAACGCGGATGGTGACCGGATATTACACCTCTCTCGAGGCACCTTCGCGTCTGTCAGTGGCGCTTTGCCTGACACAGGCGGTGACCCTCAAGGAGGAACTTCTTGCGGAATTGGCGTGCGATGTTCCTTGGCCGGCACAGGGCAAACCGCACAGCATCCACGTCGATAACGGTCGCGATTTCCGGTCGCGCGCCTTTCGGTCGGCCTGTGCGGATTGGGGGATCGATCTGGTCTATCGACCGCCAGCAAGTCCTCACTTCGGTGGTCACATCGAACGGTTGATCGGCACCATGATGGGGGCCGTTCACCTGTTGCCGGGAACAACGCAATCCTCGATCGCGGCAAAGGGCGACTATGACGCCGAAAGCAAGGCCACGATGACGTTGAGCGAATTCGATCGCTGGTTTGCTCTGGAAATCTGCCGTTACAACAACAGCATTCATTCAAGTCTTGGCTGCACGCCCGTTGCCAAATGGGAGGCGCTCTCAGAGCAAATGACAGGCGACATCCCCTTCGAGATGGAAGCCTTTCAGGTGAGCTTCCTGCCGAGTGAACTGCGCAAGATCAGGCGTGACGGCATCCATCTGTTCCAGATAAGGTACTGGTCCGATGCCCTTGCAGGCCACATTGGGCGCGGGGATGGAAAGGTGGTCGTTCGCTACGATCCTCGCGATATCTCAATGATCTGGGTCGAACTGGACGATGGCCGGTATGTTGAGGCGCGGTACAGAAACCTGGAAATTCCGCCCGTCTCGCTCTGGGAATATCGCGAAGCGATGAGGAAGGCCCGTGCCCTTGGCAAGTCCGGGTCTAATGAGCTGGTGCTGGCTGAGCTGATCCGACAGCAACGCCAGATCGAAGCTGAAAGCCGGGGCCTGACGAAGGCCGAACGCAGAACCCGTGAAAGAAAAGGGACATTGAAGGGCACGAACTCGGCCGTCTCGACAACCGAAGGGCTGCGCCCGATCGATACGGGTGATACATCGCGCCCATTGTTCAAGGTGGAGAGATGGTGAATTGAGGGCAGGGACAACTGAAGAAGACGGCCGGATCGCCCTCATTCAATCGGATATCTGGATCGGCTTTCCTCGGGCGGAACAGGTGTTGGACCGCTTGCAGGGCATGATCGAAGCGCCACGACAAACCCGTATGCCTGGGCTTCTTGTGCATGGCGCCTCCGGGATCGGAAAGACGATGATTGCCCGAAACCTGTCGCGCAAGTACGCACCAGAATACGATCCGGCGTCGGGCATCACCCGCACACCGCTTCTGCTGTTGCAAGCGCCGCCCGCACCTGATGAACGGCGGTTTTACCTGCACATCCTGGCCGCCGTCGGCGCCCCGGCGACGGCTCTTAGCGCCCGCGCTCAAAATGTGGCTTCCCTCGAAGTCCGTGTCATCGCGCTCTTACGCGACCTTGGCCTGCGGATGATCATGATCGACGAGGTCCACAATCTCTTGGCCGGGACCCACCGCGAACAGCGCCGATTTCTCAATGTCCTGCGGTATCTCAGCAATGAACTCGAGGTGTCACTGGTCTGCCTTGGGGTCAGCGAGGCCGTCGATGCTATTCGCGGTGATATCCAGCTTGCCCGACGGCTGGACGAACATCATCTGCCAAACTGGCGCGACGATGCCGAGTTCTCGGACATGATCCAGACCCTTATTGCTGCCATGCCACTGGAAAAGAAGTCCAACCTGAAGGTCAAATCTCTCAAGCAGGTCTTGGCACTGACCGGTGGGGTGACCTCGCGCATCTTCGCTCTGGTCAAGGATCTTTCCATCGACGCCATTATCACAGGCGAGGAATGCATCACCGATGACGCAATCGCAAAATGGACGCCGGTTTGGTCGCGCCATGCGAACCCCCATCGGCGGCTCCAGAAGTCCCGGGTGTGAAGCCGCACCCGCTGCCCAAGACTGTCGCGCCGCTGCCAGACGAGTTGTTGTCAGGTTGGTTGTCTCGGCTGGCGGCGGCCAACTACTGTGATGATGCGGAACTACTGGCTCATCTCAGAATCGATACCGCGCATGGCACCGCCTTGGACTTCAACGTCGACGCGGCTGCGGCGGCGAAGATTGCCAACGCCGCACGGGTTAACGTAACCGACCGATTGGGGCCGCCTGCCTGAGGCTGGGGTTCCGAGGTAAGACACGTGCATAACGACGTCGTTATGCACGTGTCTTATTCGGAGGAGCCATGCTGGGCGAGGTTCTGGGT
>NZ_JAEKIS010000062.1 GCF_017311415.1 Salipiger abyssi
GTAACCGACCGATTGGGGCCGCCTGCCTGAGGCTGGGGTTCCGAGGTAAGACACGTGCATAACGACGTCGTTATGCACGTGTCTTATTCGGAGGAGCCATGCTGGGCGAGGTTCTGGGTGTCGAACGGCGCCGACGGTGGAGCGAAGATGAGAAGCTGGAGATCCTGTCGGAAGTCGGCATCGGCGGGGTGTCGGTGACGCAGGTCGCGCAGCGCCACGAGATCACGCGGTCCCAGATCTACGGCTGGCGGCGTGATCTGAAGAAGAAAGGCCTATGGTCGCCGGATCGCGGGGCCGTTTTCCTGCCAGTGGATTTTAGTTCGTGCCCGGAGCCGGCAAGCGCCCCCGCGCCGTCTCGGTCAGTTCCGGTCGAGCTGCGGCTGAGCAACGGTCGCTGCCTGAGGTTCGACAGCGGGATCGATGAAGAGGCGCTGACCCGGTTGATCCGGGCGGTGGACGCGGCGTGATCGGGCCGGGAACCGGGGTTCGGGTCTACCTGGCCTGCGGCGCCACCGACATGAGGAAGGGCATCGCGGGGCTGTCGACCATGGCTCAGGATGTCCTGCGCCAGAAGCCCGCGAGCGGCGCGGTCTTTGCGTTCCGGGGGCGCAAAGGTGACCGGCTGAAGCTGCTTTACTGGGATGGCCAGGGTTTCTGCCTCTACTACAAGGTGCTCGAACGCGGTCGCTTCCCCTGGCCCAGCACCGAAGGTGGCATCGCCCGGCTGACCTCGGCACAGCTGGCCATGCTCTGGGAGGGGATCGACTGGCGGCGTCCGGACTGGGGTGCGCCGCCGGCACGGGTGGGGTGATTTACCCCTCTGATTCCCTTTGTTTTATTGGCTTTTGACGACACGGCGTGGTATTTGTCGGCATGTCCGAAGACGCCGACATTCTCACCGATGACCCCACCGTTCTGAAGGCGATGATCGTCGCGCTTCAGACGGAGAATGCGCGCATGTCGGCCACGCTTCAGGCCCACGAACAGCTGGTCCAGGCGCTGCGCCTGCGGATCGCCAGGTTGCAGAAACAGGCTTTCGGCAAGTCCTCGGAGAAGATCGAACGGGAGATCGCCCAGCTCGAGCTGGCGCTGGAAGACCTGCTGATAGCCGTCGCCGAACAGCGCAATGAACCGGCTGGCGAAGCGGATGCCGAACCTCCCGCCGCCGATGCCGGATCCGCTGAGGTGAAGCCCCGCCGCAGGCCCCGGGTCTCCGACGAGACCCCGCGGGAGCGACGGGAACTCGACCCCGGCACCTGCTGTCCTGATTGCGGCGGTGACCTTCGCGTGGTCGGCGAGGACGTGAGCGAGCTTCTCGACATGGTCGCCGCGCAGATGAAGGTCATCGAGATCGCACGGGTGAAGAAGTCCTGCCGCCGCTGCGAGAGGATGGTGCAGCCCGCGGCGCCAAGCCGCCCGATTCCGGGCAGCATGGCCGGACCGGGCCTGTTGGCGCATGTGCTGGTCTCCAAGTTCGATGACCATGTCCCGCTCTATCGCCTCAACGAGATCTACGCGCGCATGGGTGCGGACGTGCCCGACAGCACACTGCTGGACTGGTGCGGCCGGGCGATGAAGGTGCTCGCGCCGATCATCGAGAGGATCGAGGCCGAAGTCATGGCGGCGCCCGTGCTGCATGCGGACGACACGCCAATCCGCGTCCTGGACCGCTCCCGTCGCGACCGCGGCCTCGGCAAGGGGGTCAAGCAGGGGCGGGTCTGGGCCTATGTCTCCGACCAGAGGCCCTGGGCCGGCACGGCGCCGCCAGGCGTGGTCTACCGCTTCTCGCCGGACCGGAAAGGCGAGCATCCGCGTCAGCACCTGCAAAACAGCAGCGGTATCCTTCAGGCGGACGCCTATGCAGGCTTTGGCCAGCTCTACGAGCGCCGCGCGGACGGCAGCAGCCAGTTCCGTGAGGCGGCCTGCTGGGCACATCTGCGGCGTGACTTTCACGATGTCTGGGAGGCCACGAAGTCCGAGATCGCGCGGGAGGCGCTCGACCGGATCGGGAAGCTCTACGATGTCGAACGGCGGATCGCCGGCCAACCCGCCGACCTGCGCAAGGCCGCACGGGAGCAGCACTCCCGCCCCCAGGTCGACGCCTTCAAGGCATGGGCCGAGGCCCAGCTGGCGCGCATCCCAGGCAAGGGCGATCTCGCGAAGGCCTTCCGCTACGGGCTCTCCCGCTGGCCCTCATTCGAACTGTTCCTCGAGGATGGTCGCATCGGGATCGATAACAACCCGGCCGAGCGCGCCATGCGCCCGATCGGCGTTGGCCGCCGCAACTGGCTCTTCGCTGGCTCCGACAGCGGCGGGGAAACCCTCGCCCGGGCCATGACCCTGATCGAGACGGCGAAGATGAGCGGGCTGGACCCGCAAGCGTGGCTTGCTGATGTCCTCGACCGTATCCACGATCACAAGATCAACCGCCTCGACGAACTGCTCCCGTGGAACTGGAAGTCGTAGGATCAGGCGACGGTATCAACCGGTCGGTTAC
>NZ_JAEKIS010000063.1 GCF_017311415.1 Salipiger abyssi
TGTCAATCGGCACCGAAAAATGACCCCCTATCGGCGTCCAAAAATGACCCCCTCATGCACGACGTAAGCTGGCCCGATGCGGTGTAGCCACCACACAGCGCAGCCGCGTCGGGCCAGCGGCGTTTCGGCTATTCCCGGGTCTTGAAGCGCCAGCTCTCGTTGCCGGTTTCGACAATGTCGCAATGATGGGTCAGGCGATCGAGAAGCGCGGTGGTCATCTTTGCGTCGCCGAACACCGACGGCCATTCGCCGAAGTCGAGGTTGGTCGTGACGATGACGGAAGTGCGTTCGTAGAGCCGGCTGATGAGGTGGAACAGGAGCTGTCCACCGGTCTGCGCGAAGGGGAGGTAGCCGAGCTCATCAAGGATCAGGAAGTCGAGGCGGCAGAGCAGATCGGCGGTGCGGCCCTGGCGGTCAGCACGGGCCTCGGCATCCAGTTTGTTCACGAGGTCGACCACGTTGAAGAACCGGCCACGCTTGCCGCGTCTGATGCAGGATCGCGCGATGCTGACCGCGAGATGTGACTTGCCGGTTCCGGTGCCACCGATAAGCACAACGTTGCGCTGTTGGTCCAGAAAGTCGCCGGTGGCGAGGTCCCGCACCAGTGTTTCGTTCACCGGTGTCTCCTCGAAGGTGAACTCATCAACCTCCTTGGCCAGTGGCAGGCGGGCGATGGTCAGCTGATACTTGATCGAACGTGCCTGCTTCTCGCTGATCTCGGCGTTCAGAAGATCACCGACGATCTGCTGCGGTTCATGCTGCCGCTTCACGGCTGTGGCGATGATCTCATCGTAAGCGGTCTTCATCCCGTAGAGCTTCAGCTGGCTCATCGCGTCCAGCACCTGTGATCTTTCCATGTTCGGGTCTCCTCAGGCTGTCGTAGCGTTTGCAGTCGGCCACCGGCTCGCAGGTCAGGCGCAGGGCATCGGGTGTGGCAATCGTAAGCGGCGGTGGAGGTTCGCGGTGTCGGGCCAGTATGTTCAGGACAACGGCTGCTGCTGGTGCGCCTTCCTTCAAGGCTTCGGCACAGGCAGCTTCTACGGCATCCAGTCCGTCTGTCGGGATCATGCTCAGGATCTGGACCATCTGCCTGTCGCCGTTCGGCACTTTGCCGAGCTTGCGCTGGACCCGCTTGACGGCGAGCGGAAGGTCCCACTCCCTGAACGGTGCGCCGTTGCGCAGGGCGCCAGGTTTACGAGCAAGAACAGGGATGTAGTGCAGCGGGTTGTAGATGTCCTTGTTGCGGCCGAAGGCGCGGTCGTGCTGGCCGACGATCTTGCCATCCTGCCAGAACTCGATGCGCTCGGCATAGGCGCGGATCTCCACAGGGCGCCCGACAGCGCGTGCGTCCACCGAGTATCGGTTGTTGTCGAACCGCACGAGGCAAGTTTTGGACACCGACGCTGGCACCGCGTGGAAGCCATCAAACGGTCCGACATAGGGAACCAGGCTCTCGCGCTCGGCCTGGAATACGTCCCAGGTCGTGCGATCCTTGAGTTCCGGATGGGGGGTGGCCTTGGCCCAGGCGACGCAGCGATCCTCGAGCCAGGCGTTGAGCTCGGCGTAGCTCTTGAACTTCGGTCGCGGCACGAAGAAACGCCGCCGCACGACGCCAACCTGGTTCTCGACCTGACCCTTCTCCCAGCCCGAAGCCGGGGTGCAGGCGACCGGATCGACGAGATAGTGCCCACACATCTGCTGGAAACGCCGGTTGTAGGCTCGGTCGCGCCCGACGAAGATCGTGTCGACCGCCGTCTTCATGTTGTCGTAGATGCCCCGCGTGCAGGTGCCGCCGAAGAAAGCGAAGGCCTTGTCGTGGGCATCGAAGACCATCTCCTGCGTCTCGCGAGGATAGGCCCGAACAAAAAGCATGCGGCTGTGACACAGGCGAACATGGGCGACCTTTACCGAGGTCGTGACCCCGTCGATGAGCACGATCTCATGGCTCCAGTCGAACTGGTAAGCCTCGCCGGGATCAAAGGTCAGGGGAACATAGGCTGCGGCTGATGCCGATCGCTCTTCCTTACTCCAGGATGCCGCATACCGTCGAACAGCGTCGTAGCCGCCGTCATACCCGCGGGCCCGCAACTCCTCGAAAATCCTGATCAGGGTGAGCCGGTCACGCTTCGCCTTCCGGGCGTTCACCGCAAGCATCTCGTCCAGTTCATCGGTCCAAGGACCGATTTTGGGCAACGGCTGGACGGTGCGTTCATAGGTAAGTTCGGTGACCCCGGACCGGATCACCTTGCGCACGGTGTTCCGCGAGACACGGAACTCGCGGCAGATCTCCTTGATCTTCTTCTTCTCTTGGAAAAAGGCCCGACGGATCTTCGAAATCGTCTCCACGACCAACATC
>NZ_JAEKIS010000064.1 GCF_017311415.1 Salipiger abyssi
TCGTGATCAGTTCCACCGCTTCCTGCTTGAACTCGCGGCTGAATGCTCTTCTCGTCATGTAGTTTCTCCGGTTTCATAAACACCTTATCTCGGTGTCCACGAAACCGGCAGCAGGCCAGTTCCAGCGTGCTATCCAAGACGCCGCAGACCACATGCACGGTGCCGCCCACAACCAGCGCATCTGATTTGCTGATCCGTAGCCTGACTGCCATCAGCGCACCTCCGGCATCGAGAGCATGCTGGCCTCGGTCACAGGAACGGACAGGTTCGTCATGGCGGCCCCGTTGAAGATCGCCTTGAAGCCTGCGCGGAATGCCCTCCCCTCCAGACAGGTCGCGGCAACAACCTGCCCCAGAGACATTTCGCGGTTCATGCCACGGAGCACCTGCTGAACCGCCGAATCTGCTTCGGCATCCTCGACCTGTCGAAACATGTGCAGCAGCTCCGCGTTGCGCACTTCGGCCGCGGAGAAGCTACTATCCGTTACGAGCAGTGCATCGTCCGCGAATTGCTTCGCGGTCTGAGCTCTGATCAGCGCGAACTCACGGTCGAAACCATTTCGTTCAACCAGCCCATCCGGTTTGACGGCAATCGCGATCCTTTTGCCGTCGTCCAACGTGGCCAGGAAATCGAAGGTGTGGGGCTTCAGCTTCCCATCTTGGTTTCTATAGGTGATCTGAGGCGGCTGATCCCAGACGTCGACGACCGCATGCTGGGAGAGCAGCACCAAAAGACATTTTCGCTCAAGGTGGCTCTCGAAGATCAGCTGCCGCCAGGCGGCCTGGGCACGCAGTTTCGCGACCAGAAACCCTCGTGCACTCGCCCGCGATCGGGCCGGGAACATCCGGGTCGCGCGCGTCCGCTCGGGCGGGGCGTACGGCCCCCCAATATCTTCGTCATACATAGGCTGTTGCTCCCGGCACCGCAGGCAAGCCTGCCGGTGCAACGGGGTCCTCTTTCATGGAGACATGGGGCCCCGGCCCGCAGAAGTCTCTGCACGCTTGACCGGGGCCGAAAGTTGGGTCATGAATGAGGTGTATCTGGCTTCAACTTGATACACCTGAAGGGCCTTGGGAGCGGTAACTCCTCGGGCCCTTTGCTTTTCTAGGTCATGCTCACTCCTTCCTCTTCGTGGATTGGGAACAATTCTTCCGGCGACATGCCCACGGCGTGCGCAAGTGCTTCTTCGATGCGCTGAGACCGACACATCCGCTTTCCGACCAAAGTCAGTGCGGAGTCACTGACTCCAAGTTCACGCGAGATCTGCGCCAGTGACGTTCCTCGGATTCGAAGTTCCGCCTTCAGACGCTCGTGGGCGTCCAAATCCGCCTTTGTAGGGGTGCGCATCGGGGCGATCTCCTGGTTCTGAGAGAGCAAAAACAGCCGGGCTCATCATCCAGCTAAGGAACTCCATCCGAAGCAGTCAATCTCTCAAGATATTGTCGTAAAACAAAAAACCACCCGGACCGTTTGGTCCGCACGGACCAAACGGTCCGATGCCCTTGTTTTCCTGACCGCTGACCAGCATTCTGAGCTAAGGTTCCTGAGAGGGACAAACAGCTCAGACACCGGATCAACGGATTTGGCCACGCCACAGGAAGATCACGAATCGATTGCTCGGCGGGTTGGTGCGGCCAACCTCCAGGCCATTCGTGCGTCCACCGGACTGAGTCAGGCCCAGTTCGCCGCGGCCATCGGGCTCTCGGACCGCGCCCTACGCCGCTATGAGCGCGGGGAACGCGAGCTGCCCCAGGCTGCGCGGCTGGCTATCATTCAGGTATACAAGATCGACCCTCTTGCCAGCGCCCAACTGGCCGCTGCGGTTGGGCTGGGCGGCGCTGAGCTGTCTCCAAGCGCAACGGCAGTGACTGGGACGGAGGAAGATTTCTGGCTGAAGCTTAGGCGAGAGGGTCTGGAAGCCAGGGAGCGGAACTACTCTCCACTAGGACAGCGCCTTTTGAAGATCCGCGACTACGCCTTTTTCAGCGCTGCAGTATACTTCGCCGCCAAGCAAGTCGCGCTGGAGCTCGACCTGCCTTTAGGCCTCGAGATCAATGGCATAGACTGGATGTTCCTCGGATCTTTCTTCGTGATCGCGCTCTTCTTGTTTTCAGTCGTTGCCGAGCTGCCCGTACTCAAGGCCGCCAGACATATTCTAACGAGCGATAGGGGGAGAAGGGCTCTCTAAGGTGTGAACAAGCATGCAAAATTGACCCCGTGGCGGGGGTGATCGGCATCCAAAAATGACCCCCTCACACTGATGGTGATGATGCTCCCGAGATCATCGGGGAGCACAGTGTGGGATGTTG
>NZ_JAEKIS010000065.1 GCF_017311415.1 Salipiger abyssi
CCGACACCTACCCGCCGTCTTCCGATTTTGTTTCCGGAGCGCATGTCGACGCTGCGGCGTATGACGAGATGTATGCGCGGTCGCTGAGCGATCCGGACGGGTTCTGGGCCGATCAGGCGCAGCGGCTCGACTGGATGGCGCGGCCGACGAAGATCAAGAACACCTGCTTCGAGTTCGGCAAGGTCGATATCAAATGGTACGAGGACGGCGTGCTCAACGTCGCCTATAACTGCATCGACCGGCACCTCAAGACCCGCGCCAACCAGACCGCCATCATCTTCGAGCCCGACAACCCCGAAGACCCCGCGCAGCACATCACCTATGCCGAGCTCTACGACAAGGTGAACCGCATGGCCAACGTCCTGCTTTCCCAGGGCGTCATGCGCGGCGACCGCGTCGTCATCTACCTGCCGATGATCCCCGAGGCCGCCTATGCCATGCTGGCCTGCGCGCGCATCGGCGCCATCCATTCCATCGTCTTCGCCGGTTTCTCGCCCGACGCGCTGGCCAACCGCATCAACGATTGCGGCGCCAAGATCGTCATCACCGCCGACACCGCCCCGCGCGGCGGCCGCAAGACCGCGCTCAAGTCGAACACCGACGCCGCCCTGCTGCACTGCTCCGACAAGGTGCGCTGCCTCGTCGTCAAGCATACCGGCGACCAGACCTCCTGGATCCAGGGCCGCGATGTCGACCTCAACTACCTCATGGAGCACGCCGCCCCCGACTGCCCGCCGCGGCCGATGAACGCCGAAGACCCGCTGTTTATCCTCTATACCTCGGGCTCGACCGGCAAGCCCAAGGGGGTTGTGCACTCAAGTGGTGGATATTTGGTTTACGCCGCCATGACGATGGAGATCAGCTTCGATTACCACGAGGGCGACGTCTATTGGTGCACCGCCGATGTGGGCTGGGTGACCGGGCATTCCTATATTGTTTACGGGCCCTTGGCCAATGGCGCCACGACGCTGATGTTCGAGGGCGTGCCGACCTGGCCCGATGCAAGCCGGTTCTGGCAGGTTTGTGAAAAACATAAAGTAAATCAGTTCTACACCGCGCCGACGGCCATTCGCGCGCTGATGGGCCAGGGTGACGATTTCGTAACCGGTTGCGATCTATCCTCGCTCAAGGTGCTGGGCACCGTGGGCGAACCGATCAATCCGGAGGCGTGGAACTGGTATAACGACAAGGTGGGTCAGGGCCGCTGTCCGATCGTCGACACCTGGTGGCAGACAGAGACCGGCGGCCATCTGATGACGCCGCTGCCGGGCGCGCATGCGACCAAGCCGGGCGCGGCGATGAAGCCGTTCTTCGGGGTCAAACCCGTGGTGCTGGAGCCGACGAGCGGCGAGATCATCGAGGACCGCCCGACCGAGGGCGTGCTGGCGATTGCCGACAGCTGGCCGGGGCAGATGCGCACGGTCTGGGGCGACCACGAGCGTTTCGAGCAGACCTATTTCCAGCAGTACAAGGGCTATTACTTCTCCGGCGATGGCTGCCGGGTGGACGACGACGGCGATTACTGGATCACCGGGCGGGTCGATGACGTGATCAACGTCTCGGGCCACCGCATGGGCACGGCCGAGGTCGAATCAGCGCTGGTGGCGCATGCCAAGGTCGCCGAGGCCGCGGTGGTGGGTTACCCGCACCCGGTCAAGGGCCAGGGCATCTACTGCTACATCACGCTGATGAACGAGGTCGAGCCTTCCGATGATCTCAAGAAGGAGCTGCGGACCTGGGTGCGCACCGAGATCGGCCCCATCGCCTCGCCGGATCTGATCCAGTGGGCGCCGGGCCTGCCGAAGACCCGCTCCGGCAAGATCATGCGCCGCATCCTGCGCAAGATCGCCGAAAACGATTTCGGCGCCCTCGGCGATACCTCAACACTCGCCGATCCCTCCGTCGTCGAAGACCTCATCGAAAACCGCGCGAATAAGGG
>NZ_JAEKIS010000066.1 GCF_017311415.1 Salipiger abyssi
GTGCCCGTAAAGCGCGTGATCGACTACAACGTGAAGGTCCGCGTGAAAGCGGACGGATCGGGTGTCGATCTGGCGAATGTGAAGATGTCGATGAACCCGTTCGACGAGATCGCGGTGGAAGAGGCGATCCGGCTGAAGGAGGCCGGCAAGGCCGATGAGGTGATCGTCGTGTCCATCGGTGTGAAGCAGGCGCAGGAGACGCTGCGCACCGGGCTCGCCATGGGCGCGGACCGGGCGATCCTGGTGGTCGCCGCCGAGGATGTGCACGAGGATATCGAGCCGCTGGCGGTGGCGAAGATCCTGGCGAAGATCGTCGAGCAAGAGCAGCCCGGTCTGGTGATCTGCGGCAAGCAGGCGATCGACAACGACCTGAATGCCACCGGCCAGATGCTGGCGGCGCTGGCGGGTCTGGCGCAGGCCACCAATGCCAATTCGCTCGAACTCGACGGCGACAGCGCCGTGGTGGCGCGCGAGGTCGATGGCGGCTTGCAGACCATCAAGGTGGGCCTGCCGGCGATCGTGACCACCGATCTGCGGCTCAACGAGCCGCGCTATGCCTCTCTGCCCAACATCATGAAGGCGAAGAAAAAGCCGCTCGAGGAGAAGACGCCTGGCGATTACGGCGTCGATGTCAGCCCGCGGCTTGAGATCGTCGGCACGGCGGAGCCTGCGGCGCGCAAGGCGGGCGAGATGGTCGGCTCGGTCGATGAGCTGATTGCGAAACTGAAAGACGCGGGGGCGGTGTGATGGCGGTTCTTCTTCTGGCAGAGATCAATGACGGCGCGCTGGCGATGGACGCCACCGCGAAGGCGGTGAGCGCTGCGATGGCGCTTGGCGAGGTCACCGTGCTGGCGGTGGGCGCGTCTGCCAAGGACGCGGCGGCAGAGGCCGCGAGTATCGCGGGCGTGGCCAGGGTTCTGGTGGCGGAGGATGCGCTTTACGGCCACCGCCTGGCAGAGCCGGTTGCGGCGCTGGTTGTGTCGCTTGCGGGCGATTACAGCCATATCGTGGCGCCGGCGACGACCGATGCCAAGAACATCCTGCCGCGCGTTGCGGCGCTTCTCGATGTGATGGTTCTGACGGATGTCACCTCTGTGGTTGATGTGGATACGTTCGAACGGCCGGTCTATGCGGGCAATGCCATGCAGACGGTAAAATCGAAGGATGAAAAAAAGGTTATCACCTTCCGGACGTCGACCTTCGACGCGGCGGCGACCGGCGGGTCTGCGCCCGTTGAGGACGTTGCGGCGGGCGAGAACCCGGGGCTGTCCGAGTGGGTCGAGGACAAGCTGGCCGAGAGCGACCGGCCGGAGCTGACCTCGGCGGGGATCGTGGTCTCCGGCGGGCGCGGCGTGGGCTCGGAAGAGGATTTTGCGATCATCGAAGCGCTGGCGGACAAGCTGGGCGCCGCCGTGGGCGCGTCGCGGGCGGCGGTGGATTCGGGCTTTGCGCCGAACGACTGGCAGGTCGGTCAGACGGGCAAGGTCGTGGCGCCGGATCTGTATATTGCGTGCGGGATTTCCGGGGCGATTCAGCACCTTGCGGGGATGAAGGACAGCAAGGT
>NZ_JAEKIS010000067.1 GCF_017311415.1 Salipiger abyssi
CCGCCGATTCCGTGGAAAAACACTCGTTCGCGAGCGCAGAATATCGAGGTCTGAAAGGGGCGCGAGCGCCTTTCCTGTCAGGCGTTTCGCGATTGCTGCGGTGCGGGAAGGATCTTGGCCAGTTTCCGGAGGTTCTGGGCGGTTGCGGCGAGGAGGAATTCGTCATTTGCGCCGCATGGGCCGCGTAGTCGGAGCCGTCCGAGGCCGAGTATGCGCTTGAGGTGCGCAAAGAGCATCTCGACCTTCTTTCGCAGCTTCATCGAGATCACGTATTGGTCGGTCTTGGAGATGTCGCGGGCAACCTGTCGGGCGTCTTCATGTTCCTCGCGGGTGATTTTGCGAGCATCCGCGTTCGGGCAGCACATGGCCTTGGATGGGCAGGCTTCGCAGACCTCTTTCAGGGCACGATAGCGGGCGGTCCCCTTGCCGGTCGGCCCGCGGGTGGGGTCGGAATAGTTCCGGCGGAACTGCTTCAGCTCGTGCCCCTCGGGGCAGATGTATTGTTCGTTCTCTGCATCCCACTCGAAGTCGGCGCGGGTCCAGGTCCCGTCATTGCGTCCCGACTTGTCGATGACGGGGATATGCGGGGCGATCTTGCCAGCGACCAGCCAGCCCAGCATCGGCCCGGTGCCGTATGCGGTGTCCGCGATCAGGCGTTCAGGGTGAAGGTCGAACCTGGCCTTCACGCGCCTCAGCATGGTCTTAGTTGATCCTACTTCGGCCTGCCGGATCGACCTTGTCGCTTCCACGTCCACGATGACACCATGGTCCGTGTCGATCAGGTAATTGTCAGAATAGCTGAAGAATGCCGGGCCTTTCCGGGCCGCGGTCCACTGGCTCGCCGGGTCGGAATGCGAGGTGAACTTGGGCTGGACCTCGCTTGCTGCGCCGAATGCGGCTTCGTCCAAGACGTTCAGATACTCGCGAACGGCTCGGGGCGCATCAGCGGGATTGATCTGCCTCGCGTCCCAGTCCTCCTTCGGCGACGAGTTCTGCTTGTTCGCATCCGCTTCGATAAGGCTGGCATCTACTGCCATGCGCTGGCCGCTAACCAGCCCCTCGTCGATGCACCGGACCACGGTCGTCTCGAACAGATGCCGCAATAGCTCGCTGTCACGGAACCGGCCATGCCGGTTCTTCGAAAAAGTCGAGTGATCCGGGACCCGGTCAATGAGGTCCAGGCGGCAGAACCAACGGTAAGCGAGGTTCAGATGCACCTCTTCGCAGAGCCGACGTTCCGACCGGATGCCGAAGCAATACCCCACCAACAGCATGCGGATCATCAACTCCGGATCGACAGACGGACGACCCGTATGGCTGTAGAAATCGGCGAGGTAAGCACGGATGCCGGACAGATCCACGAACCGGTCAATCGAGCGCAGAAGGTGATCTGGCGGGACATGATCTTCCAGCGAGAACTCGTAGAACAGCGCCGGCTGCGCCTCCTGCCGCGGTCCCATCATTGCCGATCCTCCCACCCAGTGAGGGAATTGAATCAGCCAGAGGCACCGCGATCAAGCACGAGTTTTTCAACGGAATACGCCC
>NZ_JAEKIS010000068.1 GCF_017311415.1 Salipiger abyssi
AATAGCCCCGTGTATCGTGGACGCTTTCTTTGCTAATTTTGAGGCAAGGAGGCCATGATGAGCAGCACCAAGTTCAGCGACGATTTCAAGAAAGACGCCGTCGCGCAGATCACGGAGAGGGGCTACCCGGTCAGGGAGGTGGCCGAGCGTCTGGGCGTGAGCCAATACTCGCTCTACTCCTGGAAGAAGAAGTTCGCGAAGGCGTCATCTGGTGACGCCGAGAAAGAGGCTGAGATCCGTCGGCTCAAGCGTGAGCTCCTGAGAGTGACGGAGGAGCGGGATATCTTAAAAAAGGCGACCGCGTATTTCGCCAGGGATGCAAAGTGAGATACGCGTTCGTGGCCGAGCATCGCGGACAGTTTTCTGTCCGGGCGATGTGCCGCTGCCTGCGCATCCAGCCGAGCGGGTTCTACGCGTGGCTGAAGGCACCGCTGAGCAAGCGAGCCCAAGAAGACAAGCGGCAGACCGAGATGCTGAAGGAGGCGTGGCTGGACAGCGGCAAAGTCTATGGTCACCGCAAGCTGCATGACGATCTTCTCGAGCAGGGCGAAAGCGTCTGCCTAAACCGGGTTGCCCGCCTAACCAGCTTGGCCGGCATCAAGGCGCAGATCGGCTACAAACGCCGACCGGGAAAGTATGGCGGGAAGCCTTCGGTGGTCGTCGACAACACGCTCGATCGGCGGTTCGACGTGGCGACACCGGATACGGCTTGGGTGACCGACATCACCTACATCCGGACACAGGAGAACTTCGCTTATCTGGCCGTGGTCATCGATCTGTTCTCGCGTCGTGTGGTCGGCTGGGCAATGCAGAGCCGCCAGACGACAGACGTTGTCCTGCAAGCGCTGCTGATGGCGACGTGGCGAAGAAAGCCCAAGGAGAAGGTCCTGATACATTCGGACCAGGGCAGCCAGTATACCAGCATGGACTGGGCGGCATTCCTGCGGGCCCACAATCTGGAGCACTCGATGAGCCGCCGAGGGAACTGTCATGACAACGCGGTCGCCGAGAGCTTCTTCAACCTATTGAAGCGTGAACGGATCAGGCGACGGACCTACCGAACACGCGAAGAAGCCAGGCAGGATGTGTTCGATTACATTGAGATGTTCTACAACCCGAAGCGCAAACACGCCCGCAACGGAATGCTGTCGCCCGTCGACTTCGAGCAGCAGCACAAACTGAGACACGAAAGCGTCTAAGAAACCCGGGGCTATTCA
>NZ_JAEKIS010000069.1 GCF_017311415.1 Salipiger abyssi
TACGGAACATGTTGCGGCGCGGGTTATGTTGCGGTGGCGTGAACTTGCGCGGTTTGGCGGGGGTTCTCGCGGGGCTGGGCAACATAACCTCAGCGCGCCGGGGGGATTTTCGTGATGGCGCGCGATGCAGCAGAGCTTTCGCGCCGGCTCGCGCGGGACGCCGAGGCCGTGTGTCGGCATTACCTCCCCAACGGGCGACGACAGGGTCAGTACTGGACCGTCGGCGATGCACGTAACACACCGGGGCGGTCGATGTTCGTCCGGCTGAAGGGGCCGGAGGCTGGCCCCGGTGCTGCCGGTCATTGGACCGATGCCGCCACGGCCGAGCACGGTGATCTGCTCGACGTGATCCGGGAGAGCTGTGGCCTGACCTCTTTCGGCGATGTCGCCGAGGAGGCGCGGCGCTTCCTGAGCCTGCCGCGGGTCGACCTTGTCCCGACCATCAATCCAGCACCTGCCCGTACAGCCATGGGATCGCCGGAAGCGGCACGGCGACTGATCGCCATGGCGCAACCGATCCGGGGTACGCCGGTCGAGACCTATCTGGCCAGTCGCTGCATCATGCCGATCTATGGCGCGGGGGCGTTGCGATATCATCCAAGCTGCTATTATCGGCCCGACGATGGCGGACCAGCAGAGCGGCGTCCGGCGATGATCGCATCCGTGACCGACCTGCAAGGCAGGATCACCGGCGCGCACCGTACCTGGCTCGCGCCGGACGGCTCGGCCAAGGCCGCGGTTCCCACACCCCGGCGGGCCATGGGCAACCTTCTTGGCCATGCCGTGCGCTTCGGGGCGGCAGAAGATGTTCTGGCCGTCGGCGAAGGGATCGAGACGATGCTGTCGCTGCGGGCGGCGCTGCCGGGCATGCCGATGGCCGCCGCGCTGTCGGCAAGCCATCTCGCCGCGCTCAGACTGTCACCGTCCGTGCGCCGCCTCTATATCGCCCGCGATGTCGACGCAGCGGGCACGAAGGCCGCCGCGACCCAAGCCGAACTTGCGACCAGTGCGGGCATCGAGGTGCTGACGCTCTCGCCTCGTCACGGCGACTTCAACGACGACCTGACAGCCCACGGCCTCGACGACCTGCGCGCGGCGATCCGGCCCCAGATCGCGCCCGAAGATGTCGACCGGTTCCT
>NZ_JAEKIS010000070.1 GCF_017311415.1 Salipiger abyssi
GGGCACATTCTAAACTGGGTTGCGACAAATCCCCTATCTTGCTGGAAAGCAAGGAGAACGGACGATGGCGCACAAAGAGCTGGATCTGCGTGAGCGGCGCAGGATCGAAGACATGCTGAACGCAAAGCTGCCGGTCAGCAGGATCGCTGCTGAGATCGGTCGGCATCGCTCGACTGTCTACCGCGAGATCAAGCGCAATGCCTTCGAGGCGCGCACAGAAGACGTGGCCTATCTCGATGGCTACTACGGCATGGTTGCGCAGCGCAAAGCCTCCGATCGCCGGGCCCGGAGGCGCAAGCTGATCCGGCTTGTCGATTTGCGTGAAGCCGTTATCGACCGTCTCAAGGCTGGCTGGTCGCCTGAGCAGATCGCCGGCCGGATGCGCCTCGAAGGTCTGCCCGTGACAGTCAGCCACGAGACCATCTACGCCCATGTCTATGGCCCCGAGGGTCGTGCCGAAGAGTTGGCGCGACACCTGCCCAGCCGGCGCAAGAAACGCAGGCCCAGGTATGCGCGGCGGTCCCGCAACCAGGTCTTTCCGCCCGAACGCTCGATCCATCAGCGCCCCGAATACGTTAAAACGCGGGAAACATTCGGAGAATGGGAAGGTGATCTGATGATCTTCGAGCGCGCGCAAGGCTCGATGAACGTCGCAACGCTGGTCGAGAGAAAGACCCGCTTCGCGGTCTTGTTCCGCAACAACGATCGCAGTTCCAAGCACTTCATGAACAGCTTGATGAACGTGATGACCCCGCTGCCCCAGGCTGCGCGCAAGTCGATCACCTTCGACCGCGGCTTCGAGTTTCGCGACTGGAGAAAGCTCGAGGCCGGCATCGGGACAACCGCTTGGTTTTGCGATCCGCAGGCACCCTGGCAGAAAGGCTCGGTGGAAAACCTGAACGGACGGGCCCGCCGAGTTCTGCCCCGCGATACCCCTCTCGCATCCCTTTCGGGACCCCAGATGAAGCAGATCAGCGAGAGACTGAATGCGACACCGCGAAAATGCCTCGAATGGCGCACGCCTACCGAAGCCTTCAGAGAAGAAATGGTGAAACTGAGATAGCGGAGACTGTCGCAACCACCCTTGAGCTCACAAA
>NZ_JAEKIS010000071.1 GCF_017311415.1 Salipiger abyssi
CCGGAAGAGAAAGCCCGCGGCATCACGATCTCGACCGCTCACGTCGAGTACGAGACCGAGAACCGTCACTACGCCCACGTCGACTGCCCCGGCCACGCCGACTATGTGAAGAACATGATCACCGGCGCCGCGCAGATGGACGGCGCGATCCTGGTGGTGAACGCCGCCGACGGCCCGATGCCGCAGACCCGCGAGCACATCCTGCTCGGCCGTCAGGTGGGCATCCCCGCGATGGTGGTGTTCCTCAACAAGGTCGACCAGGTGGACGACGAGGAACTGCTCGAACTGGTCGAGATGGAAGTGCGCGAGCTGCTGTCGGAATACGACTTCCCGGGCGACGACGTTCCGATCATCGCGGGCTCGGCGCTTGCGGCGATGGAAGGCCGCGATCCGGAAATCGGCGAGAACAAGATCCGCGAACTGATGGCCGCTGTGGACGAGTACATCCCGCAGCCCGAGCGCGCCGTGGACCAGCCGTTCCTGATGCCGATCGAGGACGTGTTCTCGATCTCGGGCCGCGGCACCGTGGTCACCGGCCGTGTGGAGCGCGGTGTTGTGAACGTCGGCGACGAACTGGAAATCGTCGGCATCAAGGACACCAAGAAAACCACCTGCACCGGTGTGGAAATGTTCCGCAAGCTGCTCGACCGCGGTGAAGCGGGCGACAACATCGGCGCGCTGCTGCGCGGCATCGACCGTGACGGCGTTGAGCGTGGCCAGGTTCTGTGCAAGCCGGGTTCGGTGAAGCCGCACACGAAGTTCGAGTGCGAGGTCTACATTCTGACCAAGGAAGAGGGTGGCCGTCACACGCCGTTCTTTGCGAACTACCGTCCGCAGTTCTACTTCCGCACGACGGACGTGACCGGCACCGTGACGCTGCCCGAGGGCACCGAGATGGTGATGCCGGGCGACAACCTGAAGTTCAC
>NZ_JAEKIS010000072.1 GCF_017311415.1 Salipiger abyssi
GCAATATCCAGCCCTACAATGCTAACCTTCTCCATGGACGCTTCCTCCTCGTAGCGAATTTCGACACCGCTACCTTGGCACAGCGATGCCGTGAGGGGGCGTCCACACCATCAAGAGGGTGGCATCCTGAAGGAGCGCCAAGCCGTATAGGCGCCAAGGAGCTCTGCCGGAAGCACGGCATAAGCAATGCCACACTCTACAAGTAGCGCTCGAAATATGACAGCATGGAAGTGTACGAGGCCAAGCGGCTGAGAGCGCTCGAGGTTGAGAATGCAAAGCTGAAGAAGATGCTGGCGGAGCAGATGCTCGATGTCGCTACGCTCAAGGCGATGGTGGGAAAAAACTTCTGAAACCCGGTGCAAGGCGACGAGCTGTGGATCGCTGCCCGGCAGGCGATTTGGCCAGAGCCAAATTTGCCGAGCGGGGGGCCATGACAGAGAAAAACGACAACCAGCGTCGGGCCTGTGTCTTCTCCGGGATCGATGCGCGTGTCTACAGACGACGATCAACCAGGCCTGGGGGCGCCGATTTGCGACAGAGGCTAAAGGAGCTGTCCTGCGAAAGACGGCGCTTCGGCTATCCACTGCCCGGCAGGGCATCGCGAAGCGATGTCCCGTGTATGGACGCCCCCGGGGCTGCAAGCGATTTTTTGACTTTGGCAACAGCATTGCGGTCGAGTTCCTTCGTGTATCCGGCCTCTGGTTGCGACCTTCAATGCCGCGGGCCC
>NZ_JAEKIS010000073.1 GCF_017311415.1 Salipiger abyssi
CCCCCGTGAAGAGAACCGCGCCGCCGCCGCCAGCCTTCGGTCGGGCTACGCCCTCCCTACGGCTGGCGGCGGCGGCCAACTTGCCTGACGGTGCCGGTCAAGATGGTTGTCGCCCACCAGTCAATCATGGAACGCTCGAGTTGGGCCGAAAATCTACTTATCCCGTATGGTCAGATTTTCGGAACCGTCTCTCTCCTCGCCGCCATTCGCCGTCTAAGCCCCGGAAAAACACTCATCAAGCGCCCTCGACGCTAGCTCCGCAAGCCTCTGGAAGCCCGTCCGCCTTGCAATTTCGTATCCCTGAATGGCATAGGCCTTACGCTTTGCCTTGAAATCCTCAGCAGAGTCTCGCGCCAGTTTGTAGGCCTCCTTAAGCTCGCTTCTACCCACTTCATATGCCGTGCATGTCAATCTCATCTCGAAGATCGTGGCACGACCGAACTCGGCGGCAAAAAGGGCTGGCGTCTTTCCAGAAACAGTCTGAAGCGTCGGGTTCGCACCAGCAGCAAGAAGAATTTCAAAACATCGATCAGCTCCGACCTTGGCTGCTGAATGCAATGCCGTCTGAATAGCCCCGGGTTTCTTAGACGCTTTCGTGTCTCAGTTTGTGCTGCTGCTCGAAGTCGACGGGCGACAGCATTCCGTTGCGGGCGTGTTTGCGCTTCGGGTTGTAGAACATCTCAA
>NZ_JAEKIS010000074.1 GCF_017311415.1 Salipiger abyssi
TGGCCTGCCCCCATTGGGTGGTCCGGTTTGATTGTTAGTGCATTGTGGGCCTCTGGTCCATCGGGACGGTGCTTTCGGGCGCGGGTGGACGGTAGCCCAGAGCGCTGTGCGGCCTGATCGTGTTGTAGTGGATGCGCCATTGTTCGATCAGGATTTGCGCTTCCCTTAGGTTATAGAAGATTTCACCGTTGAGCAGCTCGTCCCGGAAACGGGCGTTGAAGCTTTCGCAGTATCCGTTTTCCCATGGTGACCCTGGCTCGATGTAAGCCGTCTTGGCGCCGACCGCCGCGATCCAGTCCCGCACCTTTTGAGCGATGAACTCCGGGCCATTGTCGGACCTGATATATTCCGGCGGGCCACGCAGAATGAACAGGTCGGTCAGTGCGTCCAGCACGTCGGTTGAGTTGA
Organism: Salipiger abyssi; assembly: GCF_017311415.1. Classification (GTDB taxonomy): domain Bacteria; phylum Pseudomonadota; class Alphaproteobacteria; order Rhodobacterales; family Rhodobacteraceae; genus Salipiger; species Salipiger abyssi_A. The sequence goes on from NZ_JAEKIS010000074.1 coordinate 409, forward strand.
GCTTGCGATCGACACAGATCATCAGCGCCTCCCTGGTGTATTCGTCGATGATGTTCAGTGTGCGGTAGACCCGCCCGTCAGCGGTCCGATCCTGCACGAAATCGTAGGACCAGACATGGTTGGGGCGCTCGGGTCGCAGACGCACGCATGATCCGTCGTTCAGCCAGAGCCGTTCCTTTTTCCTTTGCTT
>NZ_JAEKIS010000075.1 GCF_017311415.1 Salipiger abyssi
GGGGGAGAATTTCGGAGAGAAAGTTCCGGGATCTTCTGCGCCTCTTCGCAACCGATATCACCGCTGATCGCGCCGCCTCACTGACCGGCCTTAACCACAAATCAGCCGCCGCGATTTTCACTCTTTTGCGCCTGCGGATGGCCGAGCTGGCCGAGGCCGATTGTCCCTTCCGTGGACAAGTCGAAGTCGACGAAAGCTACTTCGGTCCGACCCGAGTAAGGGGCCAGCCAGGGCGTGGAGCGGGCAAAAAGACCCCGGTCTTCGGGATCCTAGAACGGGGTGGCCGCGTGCATTGCCAGATCGTAAGAAACTGTTCGAAAGCAACTCTCTCCGCGATCATAGAGGGCCGTGTCCACCTCTCCGTAGAGATCACCACAGACGGGTTTCGCTCCTATGACGGTCTGGTCGAGGCCGGCTTCAAGCGCCATCACCGGATCAATCACGGCAAGGCTCAGTTCGCCAGAAACGGTGTCCATATCAACGGCATCGAAAGCTTCTGGAGCTACG